>JAGKWU010000026.1 GCA_021151695.1 Cellvibrionaceae bacterium
CCCTAACCCTCCCCTTTTCAAGGGGAGGGGACCGATTCTCGCGAGACTCAGCTCCTCCCCCTTTTAAAGGGGGGAGGCTGGGAGGGGGGTATTGGAAGCTGGTGATAAATTAGTTTTTAATTCCAAGCTGCTGCTTAATCTGCAGCAAATCTTTATTGATCGTGCGACGGTTATCATCAATCGCATCAATCGCTTCTTCGGTTTTGGTGATGCGTGATGCCAGCCCTTCGGCACTCTTCACCTGCGACACCACAGCGTTCAGGCTGGCAGAAGTGTCTTGCAATTTTTTGCGTTGCTCGGCGATGGCTTTATCCAGGATATCCAGATGGCCGGCCACCTCATCCAGATTGGCTTTGTGGGACAGTGAATCCTGCTTGAGTGAGCTGGTATCACTTTTAAGGTTGGCGATTTCTGCCTTGGCGTTTTCCAGGCTTTTGCCCAGGCCAGCAAACTTATCCATATGATCAGAATTGGATTTTTTCGCTGCGTCCCACAGCTTTTTGGTTTCGGCATCCACTTTTTGCAGATTGATGCCGAGGGCAGCCACTGATTGGGTGGACTCACTGGAGGTAAGGTTCAGCTGACTTTCCAGTTGGGCGATACGGGCTGAATCTTTTTCAATAACTTTTTGCGCTTCCATCAACTGAAAGCCCAGGAAGGCACCACCACCTACGCCAATAAGGGCAATCGCCAAGGCGATAGCAGGCAGGGAACTGGAGGGTGCGCCACTATAGACAGGCGCCTCGCGACTTTGACGACCATCGTCATAGGCAGCGGCTGACTGGCGGCGGTAGGTGGATTCCTCGCGCTCGTTAGCGGCGCCGGATAAGGTGGGTTCTCTGCGTTCCATAATTTCTCTTGCCTGAATTGAAATGCCCTGCCAGGGCCAAAGTGTGAAGTACCGCCATTTTATAGCAGCGCTACCCACAAACAAGCGTTAACCCCAACAAAGGGAAATCCAAGCCAAAAAAAACGGGCCTTAGAGACCCGTTTTTTGGCAATGCCGAACAATTACTTGGCCCAGTTCTTACTTGGCAAAGTTGGCGTTCACGAATTCCCAGTTAACCAGTGACCAGAAGGCACCTATGTAGTTAGGACGTGAATTGCGGTAGTCGATGTAGTAAGCGTGTTCCCACAGGTCCAGGGTCAGGATTGGGGTAACAGATGCGTCAGTCAGCGGAGTGGCGGCGTTGCTGGTATTAACAATAGCTACAGAACCGTCGGCTTTTTTCACCAACCAGGTCCAGGAAGAACCGAAGTTGTTGATTGCTGAGTTAGTGAAGTCTTCTTTGAACTTATCGAAAGAACCGAACGCCTTGGTGATAGCTTCGCCAACTGCGCCAGTTGGAGCGCCGCCGCCGTTGGGGCTCAGGCAGTTCCAGTAGAAGGTGTGGTTCCAGATTTGCGCGGCGTTATTGAATACTGGGCCAGAAGAAGATTTGATCACGTCTTCCAGGCTTTTGCCTTCAAACTCGGTACCTGGAACTAAAGTATTAAGCTTGTCCACATAAGCTTTGTGGTGTTTGCCGTGGTGATAATCGAGGGTCTCAGCAGAGATGTGCGGAGCCAATGCGTCTTTTGCGTAAGGAAGTGCTGGTAATTCAAAGGCCATGAGGATTCTCCTAATTCACGGTTGGGAAAAGTCTTTTCTATGCGGGTGCGGATTGTATGACAGATCAGGCTGCAGACGTAACCTGATATTTGCTTATCAGCACCATAGTTTTTGTTTACTAAAAATTTGTCACGGTAAAAACAAAAAAAGGGCGCTGAGCGCGCCCTTTGGTGGTGCATGACTTAGAAGCCCATGCCGCCCATTCCACCCATGCCGCCCATATCGTGGCCATGGCCACCAGCAGCTGGTTTGTCTTCTGGCAGATCAGCAACCATGGCTTCGGTGGTGATCATCAGGCCAGCGATAGAACCGGCAGCTTGCAATGCAGTGCGGGTTACTTTGGCTGGGTCGAGGATACCCATCTCGATCATGTCGCCGTACACGCCGGTAGCAGCATTGTAACCATAGTTACCAGTGCCTTTCTTCACGGTGTCAGCCACTACAGATGGCTCGTCACCCGCATTGGCAACGATTTGACGCAAAGGAGCTTCCATAGCACGACGAGCAATGCCGATACCGGCGTTTTGATCTTCGTTGTCGCCTTTCAGATCAGCGATAGCAGCTACAGCACGAATCAGTGCAGTACCACCGCCGGGAACCACGCCTTCTTCAACGGCTGCACGAGTAGCGTGCAGGGCGTCTTCAACGCGGGCTTTCTTCTCTTTCATTTCTACTTCGGTAGCAGCACCTACTTTGATTACCGCAACACCGCCAGCCAGTTTGGCTACGCGCTCTTGCAGTTTTTCGCGGTCGTAATCAGAAGAAGTCTCTTCGATTTGAGCGCGGATTTGCTGTACGCGAGATTTGATTTCGTCAGCTTTACCAGCGCCATCAACAATCACAGTGTTTTCTTTGTTCATGGTTACGCGCTTGGCAGTACCCAGGTGTTCCAAAGTAGCGGATTCCAGATCCAGGCCAACTTCTTCAGAGATCACAGTACCGCCAGTCAATACGGCGATATCTTGCAGCATGGCTTTACGACGGTCGCCGAAGCCAGGCGCCTTACAAGCAGCCACTTTCACGATGCCGCGGATGTTGTTTACTACCAGAGTAGCCAGTGCTTCGCCTTCAACATCTTCTGCAACGATGATCAACGGCTTGCCAGACTTGGCAACACCTTCCAGAACTGGCAACAGCTCACGGATATTAGAGATTTTCTTATCAACCAACAGGATGAATGGGTTGTCGTGTTCAACGCTCATGCTGTCCTGGTTGTTGATGAAGTAAGGAGACAGGTAGCCACGATCAAATTGCATACCTTCTACTACGTCCAGCTCGTTTTCCAGGCTGGTACCCTCTTCAACGGTGATAACGCCTTCTTTGCCGACTTTATCCATAGCTTCTGCAATCAAATCACCTACAGAAGTATCGCTGTTAGCAGAAATGCTACCTACCTGGGCAATGGATTTGCTTTCAGTACAAGGTTGGGCAATAGATTGAACGTGTTTAACAGCAGCGATAATGGCTTTGTCGATACCGCGCTTCAGGTCCATCGGGTTCATGCCAGCAGCAACGGATTTCAAACCTTCGTTTACGATGGCTTGTGCCAGAACGGTTGCAGTGGTGGTGCCGTCACCGGCGTCGTCAGAGGCTTTGGAAGCAACTTCCTTCACCATTTGCGCGCCCATGTTTTCGAACTTGTCTTTCAGGGTAATTTCTTTAGCAACCGATACACCGTCTTTGGTGATCGTTGGTGCGCCGAAAGATTTCTCCAGCACTACGTTACGGCCTTTTGGGCCCAGGGTTGCTTTAACGGCGTCAGCCAGTACGTTTACACCAACCAGCATGCGTTGACGGGCGCTATCGCCAAATTTCACTTCTTTTGCGGACATGATTTTTTCCTTCCAGAATTTCTACTATTCGGATTTCCGTCATTCCCGTACGGGCATGACGCTAGATTGAGTGGCTTGGTAATTAAACCAATACGGCCTTGATGTCGCTCTCGTTGAGGATCACCAGCTCTTCGCCGTCGATATTGATGGTGTCGCTGCCGGCATATTTACCGAACACAACCACGTCACCTACTTTCACATCCAGCGGACGCAGTTCGCCGCTTGCCAATACACGGCCATTACCCACTGCAACTACTTCGCCTTGATTAGGCTTTTCTTTGGCAGAACCTGAAAGGATGATGCCACCAGCAGTTTTGGTTTCTTCTTCTTTGCGGCGAACCACAACGCGATCATGTAACGGACGAATTTTCATGGACAAAGTCTCCTAACTTTCGTAATCAAAGTTGCCATATCACATTGGCATTAATTGAAAGGCATTACTGCCAACAGGCGGGACGCGGCCAAGCGGCCGTCCCGGCGTGCTTGCTATATAGCGGCGGATTTATGGGTTTCAAGCCCCGCCAGCCATGTAAAACACAAGGTGACAGCTAAGTGGGGATGCCGATTGGGGATTTCAACCTTATGGAACAAAAATTAACGCCAGTAGGATCTGGCAACCAGTCGCCCACTGATCGGTACAGCCTATAACCACCAACATCACCACGGACACCAACACACAGTCAGCGGCGCCTGAATCCGTCCCACCTTTAAACTGATACGGCCCATGTTGCCGTTGAGACAACGTGGGACAAGCAGGCATTTTCCCCAGTAAAAAGCCCGTCTTGTCACCAGTAAAAATCGTTGCATTTTTGAACGAAATATTTTCGGTAACAGCTATCGCACCCCGGTAACTCTTTTGCTGGTTAGCGTTACCAAACGCCCCCCCAAAAAATATATTCAGCGTCACCACTGTGCATTCGGGTAGCGCGGATCAATCGCGAGGAGAAACTCAAACCACTTGCCACTTTCGCTTGCAAAAAGTGACTAGCCAAGCCAGGCGACACATATGCTCACAAATGAAAATTTTGCAGTTTTCCCCGGTATTCAGGCGGGTTTTCATTGGGAGAGAGGCTTTCTATACTCGCCCTGCTGCGCACAATGAGAACAGGGAACTTCACAACAATAATGCAGGCGTAGCGCTATTTTCTCCAACCACAGGGACATAGCAATGTCGTATCCGCATGTCTGAAGCCTTCAATAATAAAGAGGACATTTTTATGAAAAATTTCACGCGTAAAAGCTTTCACTGGCTTGCCAGTTGCAGCGCCGCCCTGCTCATTTCGGCCAGCGCCCAAGCGGTGATTTTCCAGGCCGAAAATTACAACGCCTACAACGACACAACTGCCGGAAACAGTGGCGGTGCCTACCATAATGACAACGTAGACATTGAAGCGACCACCGACACGGGTGGTGGCTATAACATAGGCTGGATCGAGCAGGGCGAATGGTGGGCCTACAACGGCTTGAACATTCCCAGTACCGGCAGCTACATTATCCGTATGCGTGTCGCCAGCCCCAGCGGCGGTACCGCATCAGTGGACCTTAATGCGGGTGCCATACAATTGGGTAACTTCGCCATCCCGGCTACCGGCGGCTGGCAAAGCTGGACCACCGTGAGCCGCACAGTCACCCTCAACGCAGGCACCTATAACCTGGGCGTGTTTGCGCAGAGCGCTGGCTGGAACTTCAACTGGATCGAAATCGTACCAGCCAGCAGCAACCTGGTGTGGAGCGATGAATTTAATAGCATCAATACCGCCGTATGGACCCACGAAACCGGCGGCGGAGGTTGGGGCAACAGCGAGCGCGAGTACTACACCGCGGGCCAAAATGCCTCTATCCAATACGACTCCCAGGCCGGCAGTAACGTGCTGGTGTTGGAAGCGCGCAAAGACAACCCATCCAACTACCAATGCTGGTACGGCAAGTGTGAATACACCTCGGCACGTATGAATACCAACGGCAAAAAGACCTTCCAGTACGGCCGTATAGAAGCGCGCCTCAAGCTGCCACAAACCCAGGGTATCTGGCCTGCTTTCTGGCTGCTGGGTAACGATATAGGTAGCGTGGGCTGGCCACAATGCGGTGAGATAGACATCATGGAGCACGTTGGTTTTGAGCCAGTTACTACGCACGGTGCCATGCACGGACCCAACTATTCAGGCAACACGCCGTTCACCGGCGCCAATTATCTGAACGAGTCGGTGGCCAATAATTACCATGTGTATGCAGTGGAGTGGAATTCCCAGGGGGTTAACTACTTTGTGGATGGCAACAAGTTCTACAGCGTGACCAAATCCCAGGTTCAGGGTTACGGCAACTGGGTGTTTGATCACCCCATGTTTATCATCCTGAACGTGGCCGTGGGCGGCAGCTGGCCAGGTAACCCGGACGGCAGCAGCACCTTCCCGCAACGTATGTATGTAGATTACATTCGCGTTTATCAGTAAGCGCCGAGTTGCAGTAAACGGCAGACGTAAAAAACCCGGGCAAGCCCGGGTGTTCTTTTGCAGAAATCTACTTTTTGCGTTCCGGCTTGTGCTCGATAACCTGTCCCTCAATCACGTCCTTATCCTCGACGCGGGCCGAGCCTTCATGCTCGTAGATATTACCGCCATCGTTCGCACCGGGACGATTAAATCCACCAGCACCAAAACCACCAAGTCCACCGCCAAACATCCCGAAGCCCCCCATATTGCCCGCCGCAAAACCCTGGAACTGGCCTTTTTTGGCGAGATGGCGTGCAAACGCTTTACGTACAAACGGTAGCAGCAGAATGAGCGCAACCAGATCGCTGATAAAGCCAGGCAGTATCAACAAAATACCGGCGAAGGCTTTCACAATACCTTCTGCGATAGGCTCCATGGGCGATTCGCCCGACTGCATGGATTGGGAGCTTTTGATCATGGCGTTGATGCCCTGGCTGCGCATCAACTTCAAACCAAAGATAAAACCGGCGGCAAGCAGCACCAACGTCGCCAGCGCACCTATTTCATGCCCGACCTTGCTGATCGACCAGACCTCGGCGCAGACAATAACGATTAACCATAACAAGCCCATAAACCACCCCCACACACAACGCTATGTTCGCTAAAAAAGGGCGCCATCTTACCATTTATAGCTTGCTCCCATAGACAAGCGTAAATCCTCGCCGTCGCGGCCCGGTTGGGGATGGTTATCGCGGGAATAGTCACATTTGAACTCGGCGAATACCCGGCTCAAAATCATGGAGCTGAGCCCCGAGGTAGTTTTTAACCGCCAATCCGCGCCATCTTCCAACGAATGAATGAGCTCGTTGTTATGAAAGAAGGAGACACCAAATGGCAAGCTGTAGCGAAAATCCAGCCCAAGGCGCGCCGCCATAAAATTATCTGACAACACAAAATCGGCCGTAGTGGCACTGGGTGGTAGATAGTTTTCATCCAGATAGGCAATACCACCCTTCAGCGAAAGCGCGGTCTTTTTAGTCTCCCAGAACTGATACCCTGCCCCCGACCCCACCAGCAGATAATCCTCCATGCCGCGACGCGGATCAGCACCTATCACCGTATTGTTGTACCAGAACCAGCGCTCACCCAAAAACCAGTCAAGCGAATAACGCGCGTTCCAGCGCACCTGCGGCTCGGAATAAAACCAGGAGGATTTGGCATAGTCGACGCCCACTACATGGCGAAACTCGCCCCGGCGCAAATCCACTTCAGATTGTAAATTCCACTCGTCGCGCACCTCGTTGCCGCGCGAATAGGCACCCCAGAGATTGACACGGCCGTGATGGATAAGACTGTCTTTTTTATAATTTTCGAAAGGCGTCATCACTTTGAGGGTAAGGAAGGGCAGCTGTCGCTGGGTTGCGTCCTCACCGCAGGTATATTTGATTTGATCGCCCTCTAGCCCCAGCAATTTACAGGCGTCATCACTGCCATTGATCTTGAGCATCTGGGTTGTAGTGATGGCTTTGATAGCGCTGCGCTTGAGAGTCTGCTCGCCGAAATTCGCACTCTTCCACACAAGCTGCTCGCCATCCAGTTTTACCAACTGGCCCTCAAGGCGATCACCATTGTGCAATTCGAGCACGCCCGCCTGAGCCTGGAATCCCAGCATTACCATGATCAAGGCTATATATTTCACAACTGGCACCTGAAAAAACAATCAAACTCATTAAAGGTGCGCCTGTGCAGATAGGCAAATCAATAAATGTTAATTAAAGTTAGCTCCCTCTAATTCAAGTTAGTACCCTCGCAGACCTAACAAGGCCTTGGCAGATTTATGCTCGACTCCCAGCAACAGCGCCGTGAAGCCATTTATCTGGCGCTTGCACAGATACCGCCTGGCAAAGTGATCACCTATGGCAACCTCGCCAAGCTTGCCGGCCTGCCCGGCGGTGCGCGGCTTGCGGGCCGAACCATGTGCACGCTGCCAGAAGGGTCACAGTTGCCTTGGCACAGGGTGATTAATTCGCAGGGAAAATCTTCGCTGCCAGAGGGCTCTGCAAGCTATAAAGAGCAGATACGCCGCTTGCAAAAAGAAGGCGTTGAAGTGAAAAACGGCAAAATCAAATTATCTATTTACGCTTACTAGCTGTACCTCCAGCTCACCAACACTGAGTAATCCATGACTGACACTTCACCAGCACCAGCGAACGCGCCGGACTATTCCGGCTTTAGCGGCATCAAACGCGCCTTCGCCACGCCTTCCGCACTCAGCCTGCTATTTCTTGGTTTGGGTTCCGGTTTACCTTTTTTATTGGTGGGTTACACACTCTCAACCTGGTTGCGCGATATGGGAATTGCGCTGAGCACTATCGGCCTTGTGAGTTTTGCCAGCTTTTTTTATGTGCTCAAATTCGCTTGGGCACCATTGCTGGATCGCTATCCCCTGCCCTTTCTCGGTCGACGCAAAGGCTGGCTGGTGTGCTCGCAATTACTGGTAATTGTCGGGCTGGCATCAATGGCGATCCTGGGCCCCAGCAATTCGCTAATGACCTTTGTATCGTTGATGGCACTCACCACTTTCGCAGCCGCGACACAGGATATTCTGGTAGACGCCTATCGCATTGAAATAGCACCGGTGGAGTCACAGGCCGCACTCGCGGCAACCTATATATTGGGCTACCGGCTGGGATTAATTATTTCCGGCGCTATTGCACTCTATTTGGCAGAATTATTCGGTTGGCAACAAACTTATTTGGCTATGGCGGCCTTGATGTCATTGCCTTTGATCACGGCACTTATCGCCAAAGAGCCCGCCGAAGATAACCTGAAAACTCACAGCATTAATTTGCTGGAGGCCTTCATTGCCCCCTTCGTGGAGTTTTTCAAACGCAATGGCGTCAGCCTCGCGTTAGGGTTGCTGCTGTTTGTCGGCTTGTTCAAGTTGCCCGATCAAATGATCGGCGTACTGGCTGGCCCCTTCTATCTGGACTCCGGTTTCACCAAAGCAGATATAGCCACAGTATCAAAGGTATATGGGGTATGGATTGGCATTGCAGGAGCCTTTTTAGGCGGAGTGGCGGTTGCGGCCTTCAGCATGCACCGCATGTTGCTAGTAGCGGCTATTGTGGTGGCGCTCTCCAATCTGTGTTATCTCACCATGGCGACCTATCCGGGGGAAATATGGTCTTTCTTCCTCACCATCAGTGCCGATAATATCTCGCAAGGTTTTGCCGGTGTAGTGCTAGTCGCATTCATGTCGAGCCTTACGAATAAAAACTTCACCGCCACCCAATACGCATTGCTGGCTTCATTGGCCAATCTACCAGGGAAATTTATCGGTGGCTTGTCGGGCTACATTGTGGAAGCCAGCAACTACCAAACATTTTTTATCCTCAGCACTATCTCCGTTGTGCCAACCTTATTTTTACTCGCCTGGCTGCGAAATAAAATTAACAGCCAATAAAAAAGCAGAAGCATTACTACTTCTGCTTTTTTCGTTCAAAGACTCAATCAGAGATGAGCAATACTAATCCCTGAAGTTGGTGTACTGCAGCGGCATGTCGAGCTCGGCAGCGCGCAGGAAGGCGATACACTCTTGCAAGTCGTCACGCTTCTTGCCCGTGATACGCACTTGCTCACCTTGAATGGCAGCCTGGACTTTCATCTTTTCGTCTTTGATCATTTTGACGATTTTTTTCGCCAGCTCAGATTCCAGACCGGTACGCACAGTAATATCACGCTTTACTTGTTTGCCCGCTGTTTTAATCTGCTTGATATCCAGGCAAGAAACACCAATGCCATTTTTAGGCAGCGCAGTTCTGAGCGAGTCCAGCATGGCATCCAACTGGTATTCAGTATCCGCGGTGATGGTAATTTCGTATTCCTTGCGATCAAACTTGGCATCCACGCCTTTAAAATCGTAGCGACTGATAATGACTTTACTGGCCTGATCAACTGCGTTGGTGAGCGCATGTTTATCAACCTCCGAAACCACATCAAATGATGGCATAGCAGTACCTCAAACTTTCACATTAAACAATTAATCAAATAAACAGAGTGGCAAACGCAATAGCGCCCACCCAGAACAAAAGTGATCGCGAGTAGAGCGGCAGGCTGGATTTAACCAGAGCAAAAGAGTAAGCCGGTTCGGAATGAGGACTGAATGCTGTACCCGTCAAATCCTCAAGCACATCCTGCGCACTTTCGTCGGCCTCCTGATCAATTTCAGCTACCGCCTCATCATTCTCCACGACAGTCTCGGCAACTAGGTCAATGACAACATCATTTTCAACGACTACCGCGTCTGATGTTGCCTCAGCAGTAGGCTGTACGATATCGATTGGTGCACTCAGCGCGCCGCGCAAACTGTTATTCAAAATATGGATGGACGTATTTTCCGTATCCAACAAGCTCTCGCGCCAAGGGCAACTATCAAAATTACCCACAAAAGCCCAAGTCAGCCCCATCAGGCGCACAGCGGGTAACTCGATCAACCACAACCATTTATTGGCTAGCTCCGCATCGGGGGTATCTGCCACTGTGTGCTCACGGTATATAACACTCAAGCGATACAACAATGCTCCCAAAGCACCTGCAATCACAAACCAGAAAATCACGGCGAAGCTGCGCTCAAATCCACGATAGGCAATAACTTTGAGCGCCTGGGTGTGCAGGCTCTTCCAGTCATTGACCTTAGTCAGCGATAGATCATCCAGCGCACGCCCCCCCATCTCCTCCACCCAACGGCTGGCAGCCACGGTATCGCCGCGCTCGGCGATATGAATATAGTCTTTAACCTCAGTAATAAAATTGCCGCGCCCCAAGCTATATAGCAGCACAGGAACATAGAGAAAAAACAGGAAGTTGGCGGACAGGAAATAAACAACTGCCAGCGTTGCAACGATTAACAACCCGAGCGGGATCGCAAAAACCAAAATCATCGGCAGTAGTGGAAAACTAGTCGCAGCGGGTAATTTACGACAGCGATTCAGCAACCATACAAACCAGCCATCACGCTGCACCACGGCCGCATCCGGCCACCAATGGATTATTGCCAACACCGCCAGCAAACTGAAAAAAATCATAGGTTCTTCTCGCTACCAAAAATTCCCATTCAACCCAGCATTTGCCGGTATCGAGCCCAATCAAATGCAGCTCCGGGGTCAGTTTTGCGCCCCGGGGCTATATCGCTATGACCCACAATCCTGTCCAGGCTGATTGCAGGATAAGCACGGAGTATTTCGCGTGTTATAGCCACCAGGGTTTCGTATTGGTTGTCAGTGTAAGCAATATCATCGCATCCTTCCAACTCAATCCCTATGCTGTTGTCGTTGCAATTATCGAAGCCGCGAAAACTGGAGGCACCTGCGTGCCAGGCACGCTGGTTAAACGCGACAAATTGGGTAACCATTCCGGTGCGCTCGATCAACAAATGAGCAGAGACTTTTAAATCGGCAATAGTTTGGAAGTAAGGATGCTGGCTGATATCCAGCTGATTGGCGAAAAATGCCTGCACGCATCCATCACCAAATTGGCCCGGCGGTAGGCTGATATTATGGATAACCAAGAGATCTATAGCTCGCCCGGGTGGGCGCTGATTAAAATTGGGGGACGGGCATTGAATTGCCTTCGACAACCAACCATCTGGTGAGATCAAGGGAACACCCGCTTATTGATAATTTATAAAGCAGGCATCATAAACGGAGCAGGATGTGTTTGCACTTGTACAGTCCGGAAGACTCTTATATTTATCAATGCGCGAATCACATTGGAACATCTTTCAAACGACTAACGCCCTATGAATCCCGGTCATCCCTGCGCTTTCTTGCGAGTTTATCCGAATAAACAGAAGATCCTTTCAGGTAAATTCTTGTCGAAGTACTTGGGCTAAATAATAATCACGCTCCACTCAGCGACTGGCACGCAAGTTTCCAATAACTGCCTCAAGGGCGCGATCAAACAGCATGCCGTCATCCAATACCTGCAAGCGGCCCGATTTCAATGCCATCGCCAGGCTCATACGGGTTTCTTCAGCCACTTTCACACCAGAGCGGTTTACAAAGATGTACTTGCCCGTTGCGCGAATAATAGCCGCCAATCTGCAGCGGAACTTTTGACCATCGTCAGATTGCATTTCAAACCAGCTGCCTTGGGTGATATTGCCGACCAGCGCTAAATGCTGATCGCCCTCTGGCAAAGTTTCTGGCTCTGCAACCACCGATTCCAGCTCATCGCTCATTACCACGAACGTTTCCAACGATTCGAGTGATGCATTCACGGGCACCAGAGGGTTGATTTCCACTTCAGAAACAGTTTGTACTTCGGAGGGCGCCTCAACGGCGGCAATTGCGTCAGCTGCAACCGGTGCAACTACCAGCTCATTGGTGAGCTCACTTGCAGCTGGCTCAACAACAGGCGGCAGCGACTCAATTTCAACTTGCTGCACCGCCTCAGCCGATACAACTTGGGCATCATTTGCCGCTGGTGCTTCCGGTGGAGCAACTTCAGCTACTTTAATAGCATTGTCATTTGGCACTGTGGAGGGCTGCAATGCAACAGGCTGGCCCTTGGCATTCGCCTCCTCCACGGCTTTAAGCGCAGAGCGTGCCTGAAGTAGTTTTTCGGCCGCCAATTTGATAGAGGATGAATTGTTTTCAGACTCTGCCATCTTCGGCACCGCGCGCAGGCGAGCCAAATGCAAGGTCTCCAACTGCTTGAACAGCTGCGTTGTCTCAAAGGGGCTATAAGAAATCCCCTCCAGACCTTCGCGCAACTTTTGCAATAACTCTGGTACAAGCTTTAAAAGCCCTTGACGATTCTCTTTGGTCATAGGAGCCGTCAGACTCCAAACCAATTGTTGGGCTGTGCGAATAGCACCTTGCCAATCCGCGCTTTCGATCCCCTGCTTAAGGGCTGTGATAAACAGGACATTACCCCAGGCTTCACGCAGCAGTTTCTGCGCTGGCGACGACAAATCATGACCAAAGGTCAAGCGGTTAAGTACCGCATCCACCTGGGCGCGAGCGCGCTCGGATTTAGCCTTGCCGTCTTCCGCATCTATGGTGCGCTGCTCGAGAATTTGGGCACGACGCTTATCTTTATCCAGGAACGAGCGAAAATCAGTCAACAAGTTTTGGAAGATGCTCATGTCGGTTTCAAAATCCGACAAGATCGTTTGAACTACCGACTCCATTTTGGCGAACAGATTGTCTTTACGCTGATTTTCCTCGCTGGATTCTTGCCAACCCAACGCTGCCATTGCCATTTCGTTCAACAGACGGCGAGCCGGGTGGCCACCTTTACTAAAAAAGGATTTGTCAGCGATAGCAACTTTGACCATTGGAATCTGGAGACGCCCTATCAACGCCTTCATAGGTGCCGCGAGATTGCGGTCATCCAAAATAAAATCGAACATCATACTTACAAGGTTGATCACATCGTCATCAACCTGATTGATTGCCTGAGCCTTGCTATCTTGCCCTCGCAACAGCTCTTGCAACAATTCGCGGATATTCAGCTGGGCTGAGCCAGCCGTTAAAGGCAACTGACTGTAGGTATTTTGCTGTTGCGCCAACGAGAGAATGCGCACCAGATCCGGTGTGGCCAACTCCTCCCCGGGATGACGAATAACAGGAGCACCACCACGAGATGCCAATAACCCGCGCAACGTGTGGAGTACCTGATTGGTTTGATCGTCATACCCTGTGCCACCTGCCACTGGCATCCCTTCGGTCTTGGATTCCTGATACTCAGGAGCACCCATATTCGCAGACAGGCCGGCACCGTATTGATCAGCAGCCGCAGGCGCAGGCCGTTTGGTCCGCACCGCGCCCGGCTTGAGCGACGGCATAATATTGGCTTCGATCAACAATTGGTTCAGCGACTGAAACAAACCGCCCAGCTTGGTCATCACCATGTTGTCGAACAGCTTGAACAGTACTAACTTGGCTTTTACGTCAATATGAAGACTTTTCGCAGCCTGATTAAAGGCATTACAAATAACATCAACACCTAGCGGATTATTTTTTTGGTACACCTTGATAGGCACCAAATGATCAATACGCAACGTAAGGTGCTGGATTGGCTCGGCAAACTGTTCATTTGCCTTATTGATCATGCCATCTATAGCGACCATCTCTTCCAAATCGTCATTTTTCACCAATGACAGATCATCAAGGGAAAAGTCCTTACCCTCCCCCTGGGTTTCATCGCGGTAAGCATTGTGGTCAAGCAATTGGGCAAAGCGGATATCAATACTGCGGAAAAAGGCAGCTTCCATGGTGCGACGACGAAGGCGAACTTCGCGCATTGAATCAAAAAAGATGTTTTGATCATGGTTATTGGTGGCTTTATCTGCCAGCTCAAACATGGCGTCATCGACTTTATCAAAGAGATCGCGCAAGAGGCCTTGAAGTTGCTGGCGGGCCTTATCGCGAAGGGAGTGCATAGCCGCTGGCAAGCGTGCCAATACCACCTGCGCTGGCGCACCGGTGCTGCGGTCAACATTTAGTTGTACTACCTTGGATTCTAGGCGGGTCTGTTCAGACATGATACTTACCATCAACAGAAGGCTTGGGTGATGCAAGTATTAACCAAGTCCCATGCTCACTCTAGCGTCAAATGTTCAAGGCGAGAGACATATCACAAATAGCGATAAGTTGACCGTTTTCTTATATGATTTAACAAAAGATTAATGTTTATGTGAAACTCAACGCTATAAAAATTCATACGCCATTTTATGTCGATATATCCTTCCAGCACGGCATTTAAGGTATTATCCCCACTCCATTTTTAAGATAAATCTGCGTACAAATGAGCCTAAATTTCGCCCAAAACTTGCCCAAATCCATTTCTGCAAATGTCAAAGCCGCATTATCCGAAGATATGGGCTCGGGGGATATTACCGCCATGCTCATCCCTGCGGAACAAACCGCAACTGCAACGGTAATTACTCGCGAAGACTGCGTGTTTTGTGGCAAAGATTGGGTAATCGAAGTGTTTGCACAATTGGACCGCAGCGTACAAATAGAATGGTTCGTTGAGGACGGTCAATCGGTAAAAGCAGATAGCAAATTGTTCCAAATCACAGGTAACGCGCGCTGCTTACTTACCGGTGAACGCACCGCGCTTAATTTTGTGCAAACCCTGTCTGGAACAGCCACCACCAGTAACTACTACGCTAACCTGGTCGCTCACACAACAGTCAAACTGTTAGATACACGTAAAACCATCCCCGGTTTACGCGACGCCCAAAAATACGCAGTCACCTGCGGCGGCGGCCACAATCACCGCATAGGCCTTTACGATGCCTTCCTCATCAAAGAGAACCATATAGCTGCCTGCGGCAGTATCGCGCAAGCAGTATCCAATGCGCGCCATCTCGCCCCCGGTAAACCGGTAGAGGTTGAGGTCGAAAACCTGACAGAACTTGAACAAGCTCTCACAGCAAAAGCCGACGTCATCATGTTGGACAACTTTTCATTGGATGATATGCGCGCCGCAGTGGCGCTTAATAAGGGGCGGGCTAAACTTGAAGCTTCGGGGAATGTGAATGAGCGAACCCTTCCCTTAATAGCGGAGACAGGCGTTGACTACATATCTATAGGGGCATTGACAAAACATGTAAAAGCAGTGGACTTATCGATGAGGCTTCTTTTGCAATTACAACCATGACTTTAAGTTAAATATAAACTCAATTTTTTTCTAAAGATTGTTGCATAAGGCACGAAAACCGCAAGTATATAGGCGAAAATCGTTGCCAAAACCAGCCCCAGCATACCGTAATAATCAAGCAAATAATATTTTAACGCTATGGCCAAGCTACAAAAAAGACAAACCGTTATTAGCTGTATCCGAAGCTCTCCCATTCCATTAATGAACATTGCGAAGGCATTTCCAACCGCCATCATCACAACCATAACTCCGTAACACCAAACCAGAGATTCGGAAACAGCAATCACTCCATGTGTCCATAAAGAAAAAATTTGATGCGAAAACGTGGATATGGCCACTGTCCCTATAGTCGCAAGGAAAGTAGTAATTAAAAGCGAGCGCAGAAGAGTTTTTCTTATAAAGCCATAATCCATTTTAATTTGGGCGTCGGCGTACGCTACCCATAATGGTGAATTAATAATTGATAATGGCACTAAAATAATTTGAAATAAACGCTGAACCAAGGCAAACGTTGCAACACTAGCGACACCTAAGGTCGAAGCTATAATCAGGGAATCAATGTTCCACATAATAAGAACTCCAATTTGCAACAACAAAAAGATACCGCCACTATGAAATAGCTGAGCAATCATTTTCTTCCATTGCTCAAATTGAAGGTTAGCAACCCTCAGTATTTTCTGTCGCACCAGCTCAAAAACTAGAAATATCAAAAAGAAAGTCTGGATACCGTATGTAGCCAATACAAGGGAAACAAGCTCAACTCGTTCGTTTGCAAGTAAATACACCGCCACAATAGAACACGCCGCCCCCACCCCGGTAACAATGTGGAATTTCCAGGCCATTTGCATGCCCTGAAACACCTTTCCTATCGCTCCCAACGGAATACTTACTGAAAATACGCACAAAAATACGTAGGCAGCCCACCTAATTTCGTCAATGTTTGTATTACCCTTTAATTTGATGACGGAATCCAAAGGGAATTGCACTGCCACCAAAGATGTCAAAAGCCAAATTCCAAATCCAACTCCGGTCAATAGCATTAAAGCAAAAGTTACAAGAGCACCCAACTCACGATGATTTTTGGTCGCGTGCGCTCGCGCAACATAATTTACCAATCCATTACCTATCCCAAGGTCGAGAAATGACAAAACCGTTGCAGCACTATACAAAGTCATCCATACACCAAAACGCTCTGCCCCCAAATAACGCAGCGTTAAAGGTACAGTGACAAGCAATCCCAACATTGCCATAGCGTTGCTAAATAGACTCGCCAATGACGCCCACGCAGCCAAACGATATCGCTCCTCTTCTCTTCCATGTGAAGTAGCAGTATCGAATGGTTTACAGGTTAAATAGCGAGTATACTTTTTAAGCACTGACATGATCATAAGCTGGAATTTCCTTGATTTACGCATACAACAGCATCCAATAAAATACCCTAAATATGCAATATCCAGCCCCGCTTTTAACTACTGAGAGCCAACTAATGCAACATGTAAAGGCAACACACAAGCTCGCGAGAATCATATCCTGCCTTTACCGTTGGCCATCCGATAAGCTCAAGCAAAGACTACATAGTGATCAAACCTATCAATATCCAAATTTTAGCATTGCACTACCCACTGATCATTTGTTGCCCGCATATCAAAAAGCACACAAAAACTATGATCAGTTTTTGCCGCATCTTGTTAAATACTTAACTCCAGGCACAATAGCTATTGATATAGGTGCAAATTGCGGCGATAGCTTCGCTGCAATGGTCTCCCAGAACTCACAGCTTCAATACTTATGCATAGAGCCGGATGACACATTTTTCGCGTATCTCGAAAAAAACATCTCCAATATAAAATCAAAAGTCAATTGCAGTGTAACAACCGCTAAGTCACTGGTTGGTGATACCGTTTCAAATGTCATGTTAACAGGGAGTGGTGGAACGAAAACAGCAACCTTGCACACTTCCAATTGTAGTCAACCCCACCAATCCAAAACATTGGATGCCATAGTGCATGACATTTTTGGATCTGAAGTAAAAAAAATAGATTTCATTAAATCAGATGTAGATGGATATGATTATGATGTAATAAATTCGGCAAAATACATCATCGATAAACACAAGCCTATTCTATTTTTTGAGGCTGATTATACCAATAGTAATCAAAAATCTGGATATGTAGAAACAATTAGCTGGCTATTTGCAAATGGATATAATGATTACTGGATATTCGATAATTTTGGCGAGCTGCTTCTCCACACCAGTTCGCCGTTACAAATATCCAATTTAATTGAATACATTTGGCGACAAAAAAACAGCGGCTCCTCAAGAACTATATTTTATTTCGATATTCTTTCTTGCTCTCAGCAAGATACAACCCTGCTTTCAAAAATTATCAGTGAATACATAAGCAAACTATCCAATAACACTGGGCACTAGTCGTGACAACAAAATACGATATGTACCGCTTAAAAATTCTTGTCACGGGAATTATCAGAAATGGTGAAAACACAATCGCCAAGGAAATACAGGCAATTCAAAATGCTTTATCTAATTTTAGGGAGGTTCACTGGTTAATTGTTGAATCAGACTCTCAGGATGGAACCATAGAAAAGCTGCTAAGACTGGAAGCTGAAATCGATAGATTCAGATTCGTTACACTCGGGAGGCTTGCTGATCGAATTACGCTTCGAACAGAGCGCATTGCCTATTGTCGCAACAGCTACTTACGTGAGCTTGAAGAAAATGAAGCATATCAAGATATTGACTACGTATTGATTGCCGATTTCGACGGTGTAAACAATCAACTGAATAGCTCAGCACTAGAATCTTGCTGGAAAAGAAATGATTGGGACGCATGCACAGCAAATCAAAATGGTCCCTACTACGATATATGGGCATTACGCCATTCGGAATGGAGTCCAAATGACTGCTGGAAAACATATGATTTTCTAAAGCAAAACAACTATTCAACTGCCAAAGCACTTGAAGTGGCCGTGTTCGGGCGTATGATATCAATCCCTACATATCAAAGCTGGATACCCGTGAGATCCGCTTTTGGAGGACTGGCTCTATATAAAAAGGCCGCCCTCAAAGGGCTTCGCTATCTTGGAAAAACAGAGAATGGGGAAGAAATTTGTGAACACGTTCATTTGCACGAGCAGATGTGTAAAAAAAATAGAAAAATATTTATAAACCCCACGTTAATAAACACAGGTTACACCGATCACTCAAAGGCAACGAAACCATTTCCATCTATTATCAGACTATTTAAAATTGCGCTTATTGATGGACTAATAAAACGATTTATAGGTGCAAAAAAAATTACTCTGCAACATAAGCCCATCAATAAGTGAACTTGTCATGGCAAAAAAAATTGCATTAATAACCGGAATTACTGGACAAGATGGTTCTTATCTAGCCGAGCTACTCATCGAAAAAAACTATGAGGTCCATGGCATAAAGCGACGAGCATCTTCATTTAATACGCAACGAATAGATCATATATATCAGGATCCTCACACGGAACACCCTCAATTAAAATTGCACTACGGCGATTTAACTGATTCGTCGAACCTAACAAGAATCATTGCACAGGTTCAGCCGGATGAAATTTATAATTTAGGTGCTCAATCTCATGTAGCGGTTAGTTTTGAAAGCCCAGAATACACAGCCAATGTTGATGCTTTAGGTGCTCTCAGAATATTAGACGCAATACGATTTTTAGGCCTAGAAAAGAAAACCCGATTTTATCAAGCCTCTACATCGGAACTTTATGGCTTGGTGCAGGAAACACCTCAACGCGAATCCACGCCCTTTTATCCGCGCAGCCCCTACGCCGTTGCAAAACTATATGCCTATTGGATTACCGTAAACTATCGTGAATCATATGGTCTATATGCATGTAACGGCATTTTGTTTAATCACGAGTCCGCCAGGCGTGGCGAAACATTTGTAACAAGAAAGATAACAAGGGGGCTGGCAAATATTGCGCAAGGAATTGAACAGTGTCTTTATCTGGGCAATATGGATGCTCGTCGTGACTGGGGGCATGCCCGAGACTATGTAGAGATGCAATGGCTCATGCTACAGCAGCAACACCCAGAAGACTTTGTAATCGCCACAGGAAATCAATATAGCGTACGAGAGTTCGTTTTGTGTGCTGCAAAAAAGCTCGGAATTGAAATTAAATTTGTCGGTCAAGGGGTTAATGAACAAGGCATAGTTGCTTCAATTTCGGGAGATAGAGCTCCGGCATTGAAAGTAGGGGATGTCATTATTGCAATTGATTCAAATTACTTTCGGCCCGCCGAGGTAGAAACCCTAGTTGGTGATGCCAGCAAAGCCAAAAGCAAGTTAGGATGGACCCCCAAAATCACCTTTGATGAACTCATATCCGAAATGATTGACAGCGACCTCCAAGATGCGCGTCGTTGCGCACTATTAAAAACTCATGGTTATTCTAGCCCAAAAGCTCACGAACATTAATATTGGCAAATCTATGAAGCAGACAGTCATTTATATCGCTGGGCACAGGGGAATGGTAGGCTCTGCCATAGCCCGAGAATTACAGAAAGAGACCGATATCCAACTATTGACGCCTTCTCGACAACAACTAGATTTATGCGATCAACAGCAAGTGAATGATTTTTTTAAATCAAACAAAATTGACCAAGTATATTTAGCAGCAGCCAAGGTGGGGGGCATACTGGCAAATAAAAATTATCCCGCTGACTTCATTGTGCAGAATTTACAAATTCAGACCAATGTTATTAATGCAGCAAACAGATACAATGTTAATAAATTGCTATTTCTTGGTTCATCCTGCATATATCCACGCCTTTCAAACCAACCAATTAAAGAAGAATACTTACTCACAGGCACACTTGAGCCAACAAATGAGCCCTATGCCATTGCCAAGATAGCCGGCATTAAATTATGCGAAGCGATAAACAGACAGCACGATCGCGAATACCGCAGCATTATGCCTACAAACCTATATGGTCCTGGCGATAATTATCACCCTGAAAACAGCCATGTTATACCCGCGCTATTGCGCCGTTTTCACGAGGCCAAATTACAGTCTCGGTCATCAGTGACCGTCTGGGGTTCTGGTACACCACTGCGAGAATTTTTACATGTCGATGATCTAGCCAAAGCAGCAATTCACATAATGAATTTATCGCAATCTAAATGGCTATCTATTACATCATCTATGTGCTCACACCTAAATGTTGGAGCTGGCTACGATTTAAGTATTGCAGAATTATCCAGAATAATAGCAAAAGTAGTTAACTACCAAGGGGAAATTATTTTCGATTCAAGCATGCCTGACGGCACACCGAGAAAATTATTAAATACAGAAAAGTTAAAATCTACAGGATGGACACCAACAATTGACCTAATTTTAGGATTAGAAACGGCTTACAAAGACTTCACCTCTACCCATACATAGAGAAGAGATAATGTCAGATTTTTTTTTCACCATCATCACCTCCAACCTTAACTCAGGCGGCGATCTTGAAACCACTGCTAAGTCTATATATAAGCAGACATTCCAGAATGTACAATGGCTAATTAGCGATGGACTTTCAAGCGACAATTCAATTCAAAGAATTAAAGACATCCCCCTTCGGAACACGTTGATTCGATCAGAAAAGGACACTGGAATCTACAATGCGTGGAACAAAGCATTGAGGCATATCGATGGTGAGTGGGTAATATTTCTTGGAGCTGGCGACACTCTTTATAGCGACACAACGCTAGAAAATGTACATTATTGGATCAAAAACAACACAAGCTCGAAAGATTCGATTTGCTATGGGGGCGTGTTAAGAGTGAGCACCCCCGATTCGCACATAGGAATACCAGATGAAAAAAAATGGAAAGGAGTAGGGGGGCCTTGGGAGCTGGGAAGACCATCAATTCCTTGCCATCAAGGAGTTTTTCACCGTCACAATTTATTTTCTAAGCATCCTTTTTATGACGAAAGCTTTCGTATTGCGGCCGACAGTGAAATTGTACTAAGGGAGCTTATGGCTGGCCATGGCAAAGATATGAATATTCGTGTGACAAAAATGCTAACTGGTGGAATCAGTGACAACAAAAAATATCGCACAAAACTTGTTTTTGAAATTATAAAAATAAACTGGAAAATTGGTATTTTTTTCAAGCGCCCCACACTACAAATAGCTCTCTTATGTGTTAGCTGGTTAAAATACTCACTTTTAGGCATGAAGAATTAATGCCCACATCAAAACCCTCCAACCTGATACTGTCAGTGGTAATACCGACCACCGGAGAGCGAATCGATTGGCTGCAAAGAGCGGTAGAATCAGCGCTATTCGGCTGGCAACCAAATAGCATCGAAATTCTTATAGTACTAAATAAAAACTTAGAAAAATTAGACACACTAAATTATATCTTTGCAAACAATTCTGACATAAAAATCCTAATCTCATCTCCCTCTGGAGCCAGTAGGGCTCGAAACCTTGGACTTCAGAAAGCTAAAGGTGACCTGGTTAGATTTCTTGATGATGACGATTATCTTTATCCCAAAATTGCAATTAAACAATGCAAAGAGTTATTGATTTCCAATGCTGATATAAGCTCTTACGCCATCGACCTGATCAATGAAGATGGACAGCAAACCAAAACTCGCTACCCTATTGAGGAAAATGACTGCATAATTGCACTAACTCAACCAGCTCGCTTGCAAATCCCTTTGTCATTTGCGTACAAAACATCTGTAGCACAGAAATGCACCTGGCAAGAGAACCTAAACTTAGCCGAAGACACAGTCTGGCTTTTAAATTTGTTATCGACCCAAAATATTTCCTGGATACGCTCAAACTCTGTAGTAGGTGTTTGGTTTCAACATAATAGATCCAGGCTCTCTCGCCCCCGCCCAACACATATGGCATCAATAGCAGTGGCCGATGCATTGATTAAGCTTAGCAACTCTCTCAGTAATAGTCATCCTGAAAGAAATCAAGCTATCGCAGCAGGATTATGGAATTGCTTTATTGGAGGATTTAAATTTAACCCAACCAAATGGTCCCAAGTTGGCAAGCAAATTATTCTATTAGACAAAGCAAGCACACCTAGCTCACGCATTTACAAAGCGTGCTACCAAATGGGTCTCTCACCAATTGCGAGTAGCTGGTTGTTTTTGCCCGGATTTTGGCTACTTTTGCTAATAAGATTTCTATTTGATAAAAAGTAGCTCCATAACTCACTCCAGTTATATTTAGAGACCATATGAAAATTGCAGCGATAGTTGTCACCTATAACCGCAGAAACCTTCTTGAAAAGTGTTTAGAAGCTCTAAGAAACCAAACAGTTAAATTGCACTCTATAGTTATTATCGATAACGCATCGACCGATGATACCGAGGACTGGGTTACAAACAACCTCTTAGATACACCAACGCCCTTTATTTACTTAAACCTACACGAAAATATTGGTGGCGCCGGCGGGTTTAATGCGGGATTGAGTTACGCCCAGCAAAATAACTTTGAGTGGTCGTGGATTATGGATGACGATGCGCTCCCTCAGCAGGATGCCCTCGAACAACTACTCAAACTACCTCTAACACCTAACAACATATATGGATCATTAGCAATCAATGGAGACAACACATCTTGGCCAACGACAATCACCACTGAGTCAGGCCAAAAAACTTATAACAGAGCCAACGAAATACCATATATGGTTGAGGCCAACTTCATTCCTTTTTTAGGTTTTTTTATTCACTCAAACTTAGTTAAGAAAATAGGGCTGCCCGACAGTGGCTTTTTCATTGCGGGCGATGATCTTGAATACTGCCTTAGAGCAAAGTCGAAAGGCAGCCTAATATTTATAGCTGGAAAAAGCAAAATCCATCACCCAAAAGCAAATATTATAAAATTTAAAATTTTTACTAAGTCGCTCGACTGTTTATGCATCCCTCCTTGGAAGATCTACTATAATACTCGCAATAAAATATTTATTGCCAAAAAATATTATGGCATTAAGATTTTCAGCGAGACCGTACCAGGAATTTTTCTACGAATGCTAATCGGGATCGCATATACCCCAAACAAATTTCTTCAAGTTTACGCAACCCTTGCCGGATTAATTGATGGTGCGCTAAACAGAACTGGAAATCGACACTCCCGCTGGAAAATACCGCAATAACTTTCATGGAGTGACGAGAAATCTGAATCTACCTCATACACTCCTTTTCCTTAATGAAAGATTGCACAAGCTATTGAGACAACGAGCATATTGAAAAGCCTACATTCACTTTTCATAGCAATATTATTTCAAATACTAAATACAATACATTCCATATAAAATCGATCAGCGTAGAAAAATAATATGCGTATTCTTTACCTCTGCAAACGCCACTATATGAATCACGATGTTATAGAAGATCGATATGCTCGACTCTACGAACAGCCTTTTCAATTATCTCAATTAGGGAATGATGTTTTGGGAGTTTGTTTGAGCTATCGCCCTTGCGAAAAAAAAAATGAGTCTCACACAGGGGGCCAAGGCTCCATACAATGGGTCGGCTACTCCAGCGGACGGTTGCGCACTTCTTTGCTTTTTTACCCGAGTAAACTTTTAGCTCTTGCAAGAGCATTCAAACCTGATCTGATTGTAGGCTCCTCAGATTGCCTACATGTTGCCCTTGCACAATGGCTCGCTAACAAAATTGGCTGCTTATTTTCAGCTGATCTTTATGATGATTATGAGAGCTTTGGCCTGGCAAAATTGCCGTTTTTAAAATATTTTTATAGAAGAGCCCTGAAGAAGACTCGTACGATTAGTTGCGTATCCCAAAGCCTGGCAAATCACATAAGGTTATTAGTTGGTAATAAACCTACAATTCTGGCCCTACCAAGCACAATAGATAAGGATGTCTTTCATCCCATGAACAAAGAATATGCGAGAAAGAGCTTTAATTTACCCAACAATAAAATTCTTATTGGTACCGCCGGGGGACTCACAAAAGAAAAGGGTATCGAAACTGTATATCGCGCGGTGCTAATATGCATTGAGAAAAACCCGAATGTTCATTTCGCAGTTGCTGGCCCCATCGATAAACGCTGTCCGCCACCAGTCCACGAGAGGATACATTACCTCGGTAAATTGCCGCATAAAAAGGTTGCGGAGCTGTTTTGCTCACTTGATGTAGGGATAGTTTATCTAAGAGACACGCTCTATGGGAAACTTAGCTTCCCCCAAAAAGCTTACGAAATGGCATCCTGTAGAATACCTATGATTGTTGCTGATATTGGCGATATGTCGTTTTTATTTAGCAGGAGTAAAAATGAGTTGTATACCGCAGACGATGCTGTTGATTTAGCAAATGCCCTTCAACATCAACTTGAGCATCCAAATAGGCCCGCACTGGAAATCGACGATTGGCATGAACACGGAAAGAAGTTAAACCATCTATACCTCACTTCCCTCTAAAGCTAGCGGACAGCTCCCAAAATTTTCTCCAACCGGGCAATTACTGCTCCTCCGGAGGAAGACCTCTCCGGTTAATGTTTGTGTCCTTATAGATTAGAGAAGTTATCTGCTCTGAAATTAGCCCCATCAGAAACACCAACACAGACGTAGTAAACAGCAATGCGGACATGTTAGTAAACCGACCAAAACTAATGAGTGTATAAAGATAATATGCACATGCGGTCGAAAAAAAACTTAAACTTATTGGAAAAAATAACTTTAATGGAGAAAAGAGCGTACCTATTTTAAAGATAATTAGCAAAAACCTGACCCCATCCTGCCATAATTTGATGTGGCTTTGTGTTCCCTCTATTCTGGGTAATACCTCAATTGGCACATAGCCTACCGAATATCCCATACGGAAAAAACTCATGGTAACCGTGGTTGGATATGAAAATTTATTTGGCAGGAGTGTTAAGAACTCTCTAAATTTACGGGTATTTACTGCACGAAAACCGGAGGTCAAATCATCCACCCTATGGCCTACCATCCAGCTCGCAAAGGAATTATAAAATTTATTGGCGATCCCCCTATGGATATTGGCTTGCCCTTTTTTATTACGGGCACCGACAACCATGTCATATCCCTGCTGCATTTTATCCAGCAAGAGACTGATATCTTTCGGCTGATGCTGCCCATCAGCATCCATACACACCAAGACATCCCCCTTAGCAGCACGCAGGCCACTTTTTATAGCCGCACCATTACCTTTGCTATAGGGATGATGAATCACTTTTGCGCCCAGCTGTTTGGCGGCATCAATAGTATCATCAGTAGAGGCATCATCTATTACGATGATTTCCGCATCAGGATATAAATCCGTTAATAGAGGCAGAATTTGCCGCAACCCTTTAGATTCATTTTTGGCAGGTATAACAATACTAAGCACAATTTTTACCTTTCTTGGGTTTCTACAACTCGATTAATTCCGATATCACGAAGCCCCTCATCCAGCATCTTCCGAAGCCGAATAAACTCAGCGTCATAGTATTCCCTAGAGCGCTTTAAGTACTTATCCGGCTGCTTTTTATACACTATTTCAGCCTGTTTGAATAACAGCATAGCCTCAACCGGCCTGCCCGCATTCGCCATTTCTGCCATCATACTCAGCGCCGAATCTGTATCATCATACATTGGAATAGCAATGCTAAACTGCTGATAAGCGAGATCATAGTCTTCTAATGCCAGATACAACTGTCCATTCAAATAGGGAATTAACTTGTTAAATAAATGGAATTTAGCATAGCTGGGGTTATCTTTAATTATAGCGAGCAGCTCCAATAAATTTTTTGCATACTCCGTCCTCACAGGGGGCTGCACCACCTTGTCAACTATATTGCGAAGCCCTACTACAGCTTGGGCATCAAATGGCTGGGATTTTATTAAATTGGCAGTTTTTATAAAGTCTTGTCTTTCTGCCCGGTTTACGTAAACCTCTATAAGCAAGCGATTAATTGTCAATAAACTACTTTGTGGGAATTTCTCAATCGCTTTGTTCATATGCTCCAGCGATCCATCCAGATTTCCAACCTCCAACAAAAATGACCCAAGCTTATTTTGTGCCCGTGGAGACTCCGGTGTGGATGCCGCCCAATATATCTCAAGCTTCTTCGTATTCGACCACAACTCCGTCCGCTTCCAGGTAAAAAAGGTAATTACAGACAGGATAAAAAATATGACCAAGGGTGCGATCCAGATTTGCTTTCTCTTTGAAAGCCCGGCCAATGAATCAACAATAGGGAGAAAGAGGAATGCAGATGTTAAGTAGTTTCGGTGCTCAAAATATAGCTCCAAGCCAACCACGGTGGACTCAAGCAAATGCCCCGCAAAATAGAAAAGTATCGACAAGCTCCATAGCGGATAACGCTTACGCATCAGCAGCGAGACAATCACAAGAAATACAACAAAAATCAGTGCAAATAGTGTAGAAACCGGATTAAGTAGGCCGCGTGAAAAATTATATCCATCCTGAAATAAACCACGCGTTTCAATATGCGGCACATATAGCTGGTACAAATATTCACAAATAATTCTTGGCTCGGTCATCAGGCGCTCCACCTGATTAAAAGGACGATTCGGCCATGCGTCAGGAGAGAGGTTTATTTCACCGGCTAATTTGTAAATAATCGCCAGTGTTGGCAGACACAGGAAGGACACCCACCATAATCTATTTAATTTACTAAGACTTGCCGGCAAACAGGACTCGACAACAATAACAAGTAAGGGCAAAAGCACACCATTTTCTTTGCTTAAAAACGCCAGCAAAGTGCCCAACCCCACACTAGCACTCATCCAGACATATCC
>JAGKWU010000100.1 GCA_021151695.1 Cellvibrionaceae bacterium
TAGTGTTATTGGAAATTTCCAAGGCTTCTTTATTTTCTTGTGAGCATAGTAGTGTGTAGCTCCATTTGTGTTGTCTGGAACAAGATTATAGAACACAAGGCTTGCAGCGTCAACACTATCCTTCCACATATCTTTATCTTCAATAGTGAATGTCTTTCTTTCACATAGATATGAGAATTGACATTTCTTATTGTGTTTCTCTGTAATAATTGAAATATATGTTTCATCTCCATCTATTGAGAGATGCAAACGATTCTTAATTACATTTGCAATAGCTATCTTATCTTGCTTAGAATTATTTCCACTCTCAAAATATAAGGCTTCAGCTATCTTTAGACATTGTGTATCAAGAGTGCATTTATTAGCTCTTGTCATTTCACTGATAATCTTGGATGTATCAGCCTTTGCTTCTTGAGCAAATTCCGCTACATTATCCACTTTGTGTTTTACATTATTCAATTGCATATTCTGATATGCAGATAGCAATATAACAATTCCAAGTAGGAATCCTACAATAAATGATTTTAGGTTATTCATCTTCTTCTCCCTATGTTTCTTGTTATCTTATACAAGATATTTATTTTTGTCAACAAATTTTAGACAAAAGAAAGGAGCCAATTAAGGCTCCTATAAATGTTAAAACTCATCTAAATCGCACGTTTTAAAACCTACATGCTTAGTTTCTACATGGGCTGACTGTTCCTCTGTAAGAGGGATGAGCTTTACGTTCTGGCCTACAGCATAGCGAGTGTGACACACTGGACATTCATAGAAGTAGAAAAAATCCCCATCATAATGACCCATATAACCACACCCACAGTGGAGGTCTATGCAAATATCTGTCCCTTTCCACTGTATCCAACCTCGCGGCGATGGGGCGAGATTCTCTTGTGAATATACACTGTCATAAAAGTTATTCATTACCCTTCTCCTCCTACATCTCCAGTGCATAAGTATCATCTTCACAACGAAGATGGTCATACAGGTGTAGAAAATAGTTTACCTGTTCTTCTAAGTAATTAATAAAGCTATTTTCAATGTTAGCATTTAAAACAGGATCACATGAATTCAATTGGATATTGGACTTCAACCAATTACTTCCACAATGAATCCCCTTACCTCGTTTACCAGTTTGTAGCTTACAATTCCAAAACTTCTTGGAATTAAGAGCATAAGATAAGGTCAGAATATCAATTCCATATCTAATTGAGTATTCAGCTATAGATTCACACCAAGGGGTGAGATTGTATAGCATTACCATGCTATTAAATGGAATACGG
>JAGKWU010000027.1 GCA_021151695.1 Cellvibrionaceae bacterium
TGCTGTGCCTGCTCCTGGCTGGCTTTCTTCCCGGCTTCGTAGCCAAGTCGCCATTGTGTTTGGCGATCCTGCTCAAGCGTGTTCGCGCTGTGCAGGTGCTCCTGGCTGGCGGGTGGGGTGGCGAGGGTGAGTCTGTCACCAATCTGAGGGAAGCCGCGTAGCCACCTCACTCTTACGCCATTCTCACCCGGTCCCGTCACCGATGACACAACCGCCACCACCTCCCCGCCATCTGCGGGCTTGCTGGCGGGTGGGGTGTTTCTGGAAAGCGCGTCTTTCAAGGCCAGTTCGACGTGCTGCAAAGCGCCGCCCGCGTATTCACCCGCCACACACTTGGCGCCGAACGCGGTTACCAGATGCATGATTGTGCTGACGGGTTCAGCGTCCACAGCACCGGCTGGCTGGGCGAGGTATGCAAGTGCAGCCAAGTGCGCGCTTTCGAGCACTACGCGAGCGTGGCCGTCAAGTTCTTGGGCCAGCCATACCGCGGCGGTCGTCCCGCCATCTGCGGGCTGGGCGGTTAGTGCATCAAAGAACGGCTCAACATCAAGCCAGTCTTGGCCGTTCATGGCGAATGCGCAAAAGGCCCGCAGACGCTCAACTGGTGATGTTTCCTCTGCATCAACTTCAAGACGCTTGTATTTCTCAAGGGCCGACTCTGCGGGCTGTGCGAGGGCTTCGAGCACCTTGGTTCGTGCGTCTATTGCCAGGGTGATGGTGTTGTGCGTTGGGCCGTGATGTAGTGCGTTGTGCTTGCTGCACACCCACAATGCGTGCTCCGCAGATTGCAACGCCTCGCGCAGCAGTTGTTCACTCATGATTGGCTCCGCCGTTATCAACGATGACGGGCACCCATTCACCGTTGATCTCGATTGACACGACGCAATCAATGCCGATGCGAGTAAGGCTGATGGCTGGCAGCAGTTGTTCACTCATGATTGGCTCCGGTTGCTTTGGCGATGGTGGCGTCGATTGCTTTGCAAGTGCGCGGCAGTAGTGTTTTGTCTGTGCTTCCTCCAAGGCATTTCCTGGCAAGTTCCAGCGCCTCCAGCAACTCAGGCGCGGCTGCGATCAGGCGGGCGTTGGCTTCCATTGCTTTCATGCCTCCGTTGTCTGGTTGAACACAGCAAACCATGAATAGATGATCTTGACTTTCACCGTTTGTGTATTTGCGTGTTACGCCGCCTATGATTGCCCCGGGTGTTGAAGCGACATATCGCAAGCTCCAAGGCCCAGGCGTGTGCAGTCGGTTTTGGTTCATGGCTTGGCTTTCAAAATCTCGTCTTCCAATTTCTGCACCATGCGGCACAGGTCGTCGTGCAGGTAGTCGGGGAATCGGTTGCTTGTCGAAAAGCCCCACGACTCAAGCGCAGAAAGCAGTCGCATCAAGGCGAGTAGTTCTTTGATGGTCATTTGCTTTGTTCCTTCCAGAACATGGCCCCAAAAATGAAAACCGCGATTCCGGCAACCATTCCAAATCCGAAAACAAGCAGCATTCCGATCAAATCAATACTTTGGTTCATTCCTCGTCCTTTCTGGATCTGATGGCTGCGGCGCACTGCTTGGCAGACGCTGTTGCAAAGTGGTACTTGGGGTTCCGCCATTCCTCAGCGGTGGCATCACACACCTTCGCGCAAGCCTCCCGCTCATCTGCGCGGGCGAGTTGGGCGAAGCGTTCGTCACTGACAGCGTGAAAATCTGGGTGAAATTCGCCTTCGCAACCAAGGTGCTTTTCGGCCCAATCGTCGGCCTCTTTGCGCCACTGAATGATCTGGTCGCGGGTCATGGGGTTGGCTCCTGTTGAATTTCGCAAAAAGACAATGTGTTGTCGCCGGTTCTTTCCATCGTGATCAGGTTGTTTTTGATCAGCCACGCAATCACCTTTTCGGGACTGAAGTGATAGGTGCGTTCGATGCGACCGTTGCGCTCCATTTCGTTCAGAAGCTCACCGCGAGGGAACCCCTTTGGCATTGATCCTCTTTGGATTGTTAGGACAACGCCAAGAACCCCTGGGGATGCCATCGCCTTCGCACAATGCGCTGCCATTTCGATTGGCTTCATTCCCCTCCCTTCGCCCGCTCGGCCTGGGCTGCGTCAATGGCGGCACGTGGCCGAACCCTGTTGATCAGATCGCAAGCGCTGTTGAACTGTTCGTCAGGCAGCTTCACCGAGTAGCCCATATGCACGCCATATGCGTCACCATATGCGTCACAATATTCATAGACGCTTGGGCCGTTTTCGTACAGGTCGATGAAATCACTCAATAGGTCAAAAGCCAGATCAGCATCCCTCCTCACAGCCTCGGACTCCTTTTGCAGTCGTTCAAGCTCTGCGCGGAGTTTGCCTACCTCTGCGCCAACTTCCTCCGGTGCAAGGGTCAGAAATTCAATGCTGCACTCTGGCGATGCGCCAGAACCATTTTTGAGTGCCGCAAGGCAATGGCAAATGACTGCGCGGAGTAGCTTTGCTTCGCCTTCCGCTTTCTCTGCTCTGTGCTCTGCCTTCATGCATGCTTCTTTGTAGGCCTCAAGTTCTGCTGCTGCACTGCGCGAAAGGGATTCCCATCCACTTGCAGTCTCTTGCAGTTTGTAAAACTCCTGCTCGATGGCGTCCAGGCGGCGGAGTTGATCTCGCGCCTCGCAAATGTCCTCGGCATAGCCTTCTACATACGGCATTGCATCAAGGATCAGAGCAAGCCATTCAGAACGAGACATGCTTGATTGCCAATCTTGACGCGTTGGCTGGCATTTGCATGTGTCTGATGTGCACGCAACGCGGCAGTTAAAAGGATGCATCTTCTCTCTCCAATAAATAGGCCCGCCACACTGCTAACAACGACACTTGGGAATGTGCAGCGGGCCGTGAATATGACTAGATCATCTCAACACTGAGCGATCTAGTCCAATTGGTTTTTTCTATCGACTCAGCTATTTGATAGTGAGTCGATCTTTCTTGATGAGTCGTGCGCCGGGCACATCAATTCCGATTTTGAGATCTTGCGCGATCAGCTTTTTGTCTGGCTCTTGCACCTCTGGAATCACTCGCAAGTATTCAGGCGTCAGTTGCTTTTCATCGAAGACATCAACGGACTGATCTCGCTCAAGTTCTAGCTTTGCCTCAAACATGCCTGAATCGTCTTTGATGTGAGTGATGCCCGTCTGTTTCATGTGAAATGACAGGTATTCACGCAACCATTGATTGCGCTTTTTTTGCTTCTCTGCACGATCTTTCAGCTCTTTTGCCGCTTGCATCAGATAGTCGATCTTTGCGTCAGTGTCTTTCAGGTATGCAACTACGTTGACGGCTTTCTTGGCAACGATGTCACGTGCAGAATCAAGGCCTTCAATAATCTCGCCAGTTTCAGGATCTACCTGATTCAGAAGGTCTTGCAGTTCTTCGGCTGCTTTGTAAAGCGTAATGTTCATTTCTTCTCCTGGCGATCTGCGATCTCATTTGCAAGACGGCGATAAACCTTGAGCAATCGTTCTGCCGCGTCACGGTCTGAGCGATCCTCACATTGACGCTTGATGTCTGCCCACGCTTGTTTCAGAACTTCAATGGATGCTGTGTAGCACTTGAGTTTGTTCTCAAGCGATGAGATCCATTGTTCGCGTTCTGCCTCTAGTTCAGCCTCAGATAACCCACCGTCATCCCAATCAGCCTCAACGGCCATAGTAGGTACAACGAACGTCTGAAACAGTGCGTATTTGAACGCCATAGACATGGCCTTGTTTGTCGCCTTGTCGCTGCTATCCATGCCTTCACCATTGGTTGTGACGGTCACGGATGATCCGTCGTCAACATGGATCAGATCAAAGTCGCTCGAAGTGGTGACAAACGATAGCGTTCCGCCGCTCTTTGTCATACGGTCAAACCGTTCAGGCTTTCCGTGCTTTGGTACGCAGACAATCCCATGCTTGACCAAAAGCGGGGCCAGTGCGTTCATGGCGTCTTCAATTCCTCGGAAGTTATAGCCCTGGTCTTTGTTCTTGGAGTTCTTTCCAATGCCAGTCTCGCAGACATCTTTCATAACGCCTTGCATGGCCTTATAGATTTTCTTTGTTTCGCTCATTTCACCAACTCCCACAACTTCACCAAACACCACACAGAGAAAGCGCCAGAACACACTAGAAGCAGAACGAGTGCCAACTTCTCAGTGCGGCTCATTGGCTCGCGGTAGTACTCCATTTCGTATGGCTCGAAGATTTGTTTTTCCATGATCTCACCTGTAAATGATGGTTGGGCCATAAATGATGATGGCGGGAAGTGCAATGCCAATGGCAATGGCAAGAAGTGCGTCTTTGAGGCGTTCGTTCATTTGTCAACTTTCACAAGGTTTCCGAAGTCGTCAACGACAGCGCGATAAAGTTCGTTTGCGAAGCCGAAGATGTACATGCAGACGGTGTATTTTTGGTTTGTCCACACTGAGTGGTGGACATCAAGCCAACGGATAGCAAAAACCATCGCTTTTCCGTCTGTCAGGTTGAGTGATGCGTTGTTCATCTGTAAGCCTTATCGTATTGCTCGATTGCATAAACCTCTGCCGCGTCATCGCGCAGACGGTCGCCATACTGAGCCATGATCTCGCGCGCGGCCTCAGTCAAGAAGGCTTCAGGCATGGCGCGCACAACACCTTGAGACATAACCTCATCAATTTCGATGCATGCGGGGTTGTCAAAGTCTTCCGCGTGGTACTCAAAACGGATCAGGCAATCCGATCCGCGCACGTTGATGCATACGGTTTTCATTGGCGAGCCTCCCAGATTTGTTCAGCGTTCAGGTCTGCATACGAATTGATGATGGATTCGCGCAGTGTCTCAACATTGCAATGGCCCGTAAACAGCGCCAAAACGGCCTCTGGTGTCTTGTTGTGCTCGCATGCTTCCATGATTGCGTCGAATGAGCTTTGCAGCTTCTCAGACACTTGACCGGTGAACGAGACATGCCACGATGGCACAAAGGACTGCTCGCCTGTCAAAGCCTTGCGCATCTCGTTTTGCAATTCTTGGTGAATCGCGTCAATCTGTTCTTCGCGGGTTGCACGCTTGTCGTACATGGCCGCGCCTTTGCGGTTGCCAATTGATCCGTAGTCGGGTGTCATTTGTTTGCTCCGGTTGCGTTGTCGATGTGTGTATCTTCTCGCATCGTCGCCACACCGTCCAATTGATTGTTTCAATCGCTATCGTGCAGTAATTGAGATTTTCAATTGGACGAATCCGCATCAATCAATCACATTTCAGGTCATGGACATCATCAACACCCCAAAGATCAGCGCCAGGATTGAAGGCAATGAGCTGGTTCTGACTCACCGCTCAGGTGGTGAGGTTCGGATTCCGCTCAAGCGTCTTGAAAACTGGCTTATCAGGCAATTCCGGCAGGAGCTGTAATGGACAAAGACAAATGGAAATCATCGGCTTACCGTGCGTTCATCAAGTTCGCACGAGAGGAAACCAAGCCATTCACCGCAGAGCAAATCAGGCTCAAGATCGGCGATTCAATCGAACAACCTAACGATCTTAGATGGTGGGGCGAGGTGATCTTAGCCCTAAAGGCTGACGGCTTTCTTCGTTGTGTCTCGTTCGCTCCTGCTGTGTCTTCGCATGGATCACTAAAACCTCAATATCGCATCAAATGACAAACGCATTCTCCAAAGACTACAAGCCCGTCGTTGATCTCTCTGACGTTGTTCTGGCAAACAAGACTGGCCGAACTCACTCCCAAAACCGGCAGGCTGGAATGGATTCAGATGACCCTGAAGTCAGAAAAGCAGCGAGCGGAACTATCGGCGTTTTGAGTGGAATCAAGCCAAACCACAAACTGAAGAAACCTAGCCAAATGTGAGGAATCATGGAGCAAACCGAATTCGATACCCGTCAAATGTCTCTTGCATTGTGCGTTAGCAAGTCTGACGTTGTTGCCTGGATCAGATCATTGTCAGATGTCGCGCTAGATGATCGCGTTGACATCATCAATGAACTACGCGAAGAGCTGCACAACGTTTCACCGTTCAACACTGAGCCGGTTGACTTTGTTCGATGGGTTAAAAACCCTCTTGTCCATGCAAACGACTACAACCCCAACAGCGTAGCCCCGCCGGAAATGGAATTGTTGCGCTTGTCAATCTCTGCTGACGGATACACACAGCCGATTGTCTCCATGCAGCATGACGGGAAGTTTGAAGTGATTGACGGTTTCCACCGTCATCGTGTCGGCAAAGAGTGCACGGACATTCAATCTCGTGTTCATGGCTATTTGCCATTGGTGCAGATTCGTTCAAGTCAAACGGATAAGGCCAGCCGTATGGCGTCGACCGTTCGACACAACCGCGCACGAGGCAAACACAAGGTTGAGGCCATGTCCGACATGGTTATTGAATTGAAGCGCCGAAACTGGACTGATGAGCGTATCTGCAAAGAGCTTGGCATGGACAAAGATGAAGTCTTGCGTCTTTGCCAAATCAGTGGTCTTTCCGAGATTTTCTCTGGCCAGGAATTTTCTAAAGCATGGGAGCCTCAAGGCGCATTCAACCCAGAGGATTTTGAGGACATTTCCGGCGACTCTCAAAATTACAGAGATATTGAGATCGAAGTCAGAACGGCGAATACTGATGATGATCAGCGCATTTTCCACACGTTTGACAAGTGGGAATGCAATAAGGCAGGTTTTTATGAGTCAAAGCCGCCAAAAGGGTTGACCGCAGAAGATTGCAAGATCATCTACAGAGACTTGCTTTCTAACAAGCAAGAATTTGAGGCTGCACTAGAGCGAGTCATAACAGAGTGGAAGCACTCATGTGAGCACTACCTGACAAATGCAGCAATGAATCGAATTGCGTGGCTTGGTCAAGCATCTCTATGCATCGCAAAAGGCATTCCATCTGAGTTCCGTGGTGGGTTCTCTTTGCTGACTGAGCAGCAGCAGGCAGAAGCGAATCAGATCGCATTGAATGCCTTGAACAAGTGGATGCTGATGAATGGGCGCGATCCTGTGAGTATTGACGATGCTGCTCCAGATCGACAAGCGGAGATTTACTGATGGGTAAGAAGCACTATTTGCCAATCAATGTGCTGGAAGCGTCACGCGAGCGCATTGCAAAAACATTTGATGAAGTCGAGCGTGTTTACATCGCGTTTTCAGGCGGGAAAGATAGCAGCGTGATGTTCCATTTGGTTATGGAGCAGGCCATGAAACGCAACGTTAAGGTTGGCGTGATGTATATCGACATGGAGGCTCAGTACGCCGACACCATCAAGCATACGCTTGAGATGTTCGATATGTACAAGGATTACATTGATCCGCACTGGATTTGTGTCCCGATGCGTCTTCGTAATGCGCTCACTAACTATGAGCCGCAATGGATTGCATGGGACCCATCACGAGAAAAAGACTGGATCAGGCCTAAGCCAGAGTTTGCAAAAGGCGTGAAGGATTACCCATTCATCATGGATGACATGGCTGACGGAATTGAGTTCGAGGAATTCATTGTGTTGTTTGGCCGATGGTATGGGCAAGGCAAAAAAACTGCCGGGTTTATTGGAATTCGAGCACAAGAAAGCCTGCACCGATATTGCGCCATTGCAACTTGGGAAAAGAAGGACTTGATGATTAAAGGATGGCGCTGGACAACAAAAATTATTGATGACGTTTACAACGTCTACCCAATATACGATTGGTTGACTGAGGACATCTGGCGGTTTCACGCTCATAACCCAGACAAATTGCACAACACCATTTACGACAAAATGCAAATGGCTGGCGTTCCTCTTTCTGATCAACGGCTTTGCCAGCCGTTTGGCGACGACCAAAGGCGAGGGTTGTGGCTTTATCACATCCTTGAGCCAGAAACATGGTTCAAACTAGTTGCTCGCGTTAATGGAGCCAATAGTGGTGCGCTCTACATTAACGAAACTGGAAATATCAACGGATATGACAAGGTTACATTGCCTCCAGGGCATACGTGGGAAAGCTTCACAAATTTGTTGTTGAAGACTTTGCCACCAAAGACAAGGAACCATTACGCCATCAGGTTTAAAAAGTTCATTGTCGGCTGGCATCGTCGAGGGTATTCTGTTATTCCAGACGAAGCGCCGCCTCAGCTTGAATCAAAACAATGGGCGCCATCGTGGCGGAGAATGGCCAAATGCATCTTGCGCAATGATTACTGGTGCAAAGGTCTTGGCCAAACTCAACCAAAGAGCCAAGCCTATCAGCGATTCAAGCAAATGAAAGCAGAAAAGAAGGCAGCCGCTGCGCTGCAATCATCGTAAAATGGCAATGCCGCGCAATGCGGTAGCCCTAAGCCCCATCGGTTTCACAGGCCGGTGGATAACGCAATGTAGATGGGCGACTGATGGAAGGTGGTGGGAAGCGCAACCCGCAAGGGCCGCACCCCGCGATCTGCACGGGGCTGTGAAGCCCCCGCCTTCTCCCATCAGTCGCTTGGAAAAGTTATGCACTACTACCAGCACCATATTGGCGACTTCATCAAGGACACAGCTAACCTTGATGACCACCAGCTAGCAACGTATTTGCGGCTTTTGTGGGCCTACTACGATACAGAACTTCCAATCGCCGGAGACATCGAAGATATTGCGTTCGCAATGCGTTCGGATGAAAAAACGGTGCGTTTGCTTCTTCGCCATTACTTCGTTGAGCATGATGATGGCTGGCACCATTCTCGGTGTGATAGAGAGCTGGAAGAGTACAGAGCAAAGAAGGACAAGGCTCGAAATAGTGCGTCTGCACGCTGGAACAATGCAAAGGCAATGCGAACGCATACCGAACGCAGTGCTGACGCTAGTGTTTTCGATGCTAACCAAGAACCAATAACCAATAACCAAGAACCAATAGATATAAATACAAAGCCTCGCGCAAAGCGCAAGGCCCAGCCTGACGGCTGTCTGTCTGTTGCTGATCTGGTTGACCAAGGTGTAGATGAGCAGCACGCAAAAGACTGGTTCAAGGCTCGTAAAAGCAAAGGCGCTAAATCCCTTACAAAAACTGCATGGGATGCTGTAAAGGCAGAAGCACTAAAAGCGGGGGTAACGCCGGCTGATGCGGTCAAGATTGCAGCAGAGAACACATGGCAGGGGTTCAGGGCTTCATGGATGGACAAGCCAGCACATCAGGCGCAAAAGTCTGGAAAACATCAAGGTTTTGATTCATTGGACTACTCGGAGGGGGTTAATCATGACGGATCATTCCAGTAACGCGAGGCGCCTAGATCAGATGCAGCGACGCAGCATCTCGCTTGCAGGCGGATCACTCAAGACAGATATTGGCGAATCTATCAAAGAGTGCGAGGTGCATGGCCCGTTTACATCAAAAGGCATCAAGCTAAATATCGGGGCGGGGCGGGAAATCTGGGCCCAATGCCCGCGATGCTTGAAAGATGCGGAAGAGCGAGAAGAGGCGGAGCGAATAGAGAAGGCCGATGAAATGGCTCGGCGGCGGCTGGACGCAGCTTTAGGCGCATCCGGCATGCCTTCTAGGTTCCAATCTCGACGGTTTTCCACATTTGTTGCGTCAACGCCAGCGCAACAGTCTGCATTGAACGTGTGCATTGAGTACGCAGAGAATTTTGATAGGGCATTGCAATCTGGCAGTTCTTTGGTTCTGGCGGGGAAGCCTGGAACTGGTAAAAGCCATATGGCGGCATCAATCATGCACGCACTGATGCCGAAGTATGGCACTCGATACATGACCTGCATGGACATGATCCGAAGCATTCGGGACACATGGCGCAAGGGTAGCGAAATGAGTGAGACGCAATTACTCAATGAGTTGACAAAACTTCATCTACTAGTGATTGATGAGGTTGGTGTGCAATATGGAACGGATGGAGAACAGACAATCATCTTTGACATCCTAGACAGACGTTATCGTGAGGAGATGCCGGTTGTTTTGCTGACGAATCAAGACGCAAAGGGCTTCCGTGAATTTATTGGCGACAGATGCCACGACCGGTTGAAAGAGATTGGTCGGTGGGTGCCATTTGATTGGGATAGCTATCGGACGATGGCGCGAAAGGGAGCCGAATGAACCTATATCCCCGACGCAGCGGACGAAGCACCGACACAGACACAACAGCTAGAGCGATGGCGCACCGAATCCTAGACCGCCTAAAGGCTGGTGAGTACGTCAAGGCATCACTTGTTGATTGGGCGCTTCGAACAACCGGAGACTTAACTAACGACAACTGCAAAGCGATAGAAAAAACCAATTAGACACCGTTGCGGTGGATCGTGAAAATAGAAACGTCATAAACGGACTGGAGAAACTAAATGAACATTGACAATCTGACACTTGGCGAGCTGAAGCAAATTGCGCAAATGATGAACACTCAATCGCCACTGCAAGCAAGCGCAAAACCACATCCGTTCATCGGGAGGTTTGTGATTGCTCGATGCTATGCGGCTGGGGTACATGCTGGAACCGTTGAATCAGTCGATGGTGAGAATGTTGTTTTGACAAACTCACGCAGACTGTGGTCGTGGAAAGCAAAGGACGGAATTGCGCTTTCTGGTGTGGCTCAATTTGGCATCAAGGCAGATAGCAAAGTTGACGCAACAAACCCGCTGATCTATTTGACTGGTGTTTGTGAGCTGATCCCGACAACTCAACTAGCACAGGAGTCGATCAGTGAAAAATAAAACGTTTACTGAAGGCTCCGGCTACGGCTCCGGCTACGGCTCCGGCTACGGCTCCGGCGACGGCTACGGCTCCGGCGACGGCTCCGGCGACGGCGACGGCTACGGCTACGGCTACGGCGACGGCGACGGCTACGGCTCCGGCGACGGCTACGGCTACGGCGACGGCTCCGGCAATTAACAAGCCATGAGTGTTTGGACAAAATCAGAGGTCGACATACTTTGCAAAGAGTATCCGGCTATTGGTGCAAGAGGATGCGCGGCGTTATTGCCGGAGAAGTCAATTGTTCAGGTTCGCAAAAAGGCGGAAAACATGAAACTAAGGCTTGTTTCTGGCAAAAATGCCGCGTGGACTGAAAACGAAGACGACATTATTCGTCGCTTCTATAAACGTCACGGCGCAAAGTATTGCTGTGACCTTTTGAATGGCCGGACGGTTGACACGATTATGGCTAGGGCTATGACGTTGAAAGTTACTCGCCCGCATGCAAAAAAGCATGAACGCCATGACGTTGAAACGATGTCTGAGACATTCACCCACATTTGGCGCAAAGCGGAGGATTGTGATCCGCCTTGCATTGGTGTTCGATCTGTTTGGGATTTGGCATATGGATGAGGAACAAAAGAAAGAATTGATGCGGCGTGTTTCTAGTCGCGTTGAAATGGTCGGAGATTGCTGGATTTGGAATCAATCCAAAACCAGCCAAGGCTATCCGAATATGTCGTTTTTCGGGAAAGGCGATACTGTTGCCCGTTTTGTATATACGGCTGCACGAGGAACGATTAAGCACAAATGGTGCATCGTTTCAACCTGCGGCGATAAGTGTTGCGTTGCGCCGAATCATTTGATTCAGGTTGCCAAGCGAGATATGCCGAAAAGGTCATGGGATAGTGGGGCGCGTGATATGGATGCTCACAAAGCCAAGTCACGCGAAACGGCAAAGGCCAAAGGATGGGCGAAGATTGACGAAGCCAAAGCCGACCAGATCAAGCTGGCCATTTTCGAGGCAAAGTATCGCGGGGAATCGAACTACCGCATCTCTATCGCGGAGTCTCTTGGCGTTTCACGGAAAACAGTCGAGGACATTGATCGGGGTGTTAGATGGGCCACTAAACCGAAAACTGCGGCTAGTGTGTTTGAGTTCAGGGGGTTAGCATGAGTGCAGATCAAACCCAAGTCGGCGGCACCCACTACAAGGACATGGAACTTCAGCCTTGGGAGTTAATGCAAGCCATCCTGACTCCCGAGGAATTCCGAGGTTTCCTCAAGGGCAACGCCATCAAGTACGCCATGCGCCAAGGTCGCAAAGGTGATGCTTCGGAAGACGCGCAGAAGGCTCGCCACTATGCGGCCAAGCTCAAGGAGGTGCAGCAATGAAAAAGCACAAAGGAAGACCAGCAAAGCCAGGTAACCCAATGGCGTGGAAAGTCGCTGTGATGGGGCAATCCAAACTAAGCAAGGACGATCAGGAACGATTCGCGGCGCCTTGCAATCTTGCGCTTGAGAATGTTCGCATGGGCCGGGCAAGTAGAGCCGACTGGCAAGCGATCTTTGACGTGGCGAACATGCTGGATACGTTCTCGACCATGCCCAAGGTCATGCAAGGGGCCACAGATTACGTGCGCACTATGCAAGGCGTCATCGAGCGCATTCTGAACAGGCAGAAGGCGACCGGATCGCGTGCACTCTATGCCGGAGAACTGCAAGACCTGCGCGAAATGGGAGACCTGTGGGTAGAGGTTCTATCGTGCGTCACGATGGCCGAATATCTCCAGTGCGAAGAAAAGACGCATGACCGAATCGTCAGAGCTTTGCGCAAAGAGTCCGGCGCGATTGTTGTGGAGGCTCCATGATTCCAAGCAATGAGGCCATTTACTTTATCTCTGGATGGGTTGTAGGCATGCTGCACATGGCTGCAATTGCTCTTTACATCAAGCACCGCAGGCAGACATGGCCACCTATTATCTGAGCGATGCAAAAGCAGCCTACGCCACGATCTTGGATGTGTGGTCGAAGCTCAAACCTTTGCTGCAAGACGGAAAGCGGTACGTACTCAAAATCGAAAAGCACACCCGCAGCCTGGAGCAAAATAAGGCGCAATGGCCGATATTGCAGGCGTTTTCACAGCAGCTTGAGTGGCCGGTAAATGGCCGCATGGTGAAGATGGAGCCGGACGAATGGAAAGACGTTCTAACGGCTGCATTCAAGCAGGAAACGACTCGTTTAGCGATGGGTTTAGATGGCGGCGTGGTGATGTTGGGGGCCAGAACGAGTAAATTCACAGAAGACGAGTTTTCTCAGTGGCTTGAGTTCCTCAACATGGTTGCGGCTGATCGTGGAGTGAAAATACCGATGTCGAAACGTGAAGCGGAGTCACACCAATGCAATGCGTGAGATGCGGTAGGCCATTGATCCACGTTTGTGCGTCAATCGAAACCAGATCAGGCCCGCTTGTCATGGGGCCAGTGTGTGCGCGCAAGGCCGGGCTAATCAAAGAGCCTGAACGCGTGAACTTTGTGAAACCAGAGGATCAGCCGCAAGAGGTCGATCCTCGTCAGATGGGGCTAGACCTATGAACTACTGCGTGAAATGTGGGGCGTCTGGCCACAATTCGTCAAAATGCAAATGGAGGGCGTCATGCTGTTTTGGATTTTCGTTGGCTTCGTCGTTGTCGCGTTCGTGATTGGATTCTGCCGGCCGTTCGTTTTTCCGATTGACGACACGTTTGCCAATCGCATTGAGTCCGGTTTTGCTGCGGCGTCCGTGGCTTTGCTTATCTCAGGCTGCGCGATCATCTTCGGGGTGTTTCTGTACGCTGGTGTCAGTGCTGCCTCATGGGTGGCACGATGATTCGCCAGGGGCACAGATACAAGCATGGCGGCGTGTCCGTGATTGCGCTGGAATATGCGTCAAGTGGTCATGTAAAGGTTGCGCCTATCGCCGATCCATTCCTCGGCCTATCGTATCTGGTGAGGGTTGATGCTTTGAAGCCTGAGCCGATGAAGTATTTTCAAGGCCAGACCAAATGACTTGCGAAGCCTGCCAGAACCCGCACAAAGGCATCTACATAAGGTCATGCAAGGAATGCACTCTCCGCGCTTTGGCTGGCTCGCCAATGGCTTTTGAATCAGCCAAGGCAGGGAAGATGCACAAAGCCATCAAAGCAACCCTACAGCGAGAGTTTGGCGACGAATGGCAGGCAGCAGCAGAACGGATGAAAGCATGGATGGCAAAAAGCTAAAGACCTGCAAAGCCTGCAAGGTGAAGTTTGCGCCATCAAAGCCTCTGCAATCGGTTTGCTCCATTCAGTGTGCCTCTGCCCTGGTTGCCAAGAAAAAAGCCAGCCAAGAGGCCCAAAAGCGGCAAGACGAGCGCAAGGCAGACAAGGCCAAGCGTGAAAAGCTCAAAACAAGATCAGATTGGATGAAAGATGCACAACGAGAGTTCAACCGTTACATCAGGCTCAGAGACGCGGGCAGACTGTGCATTTCGTGTGAATCTGAGTTGGCACGCGAAGTCGTCATTGGTGGTGGATATGACTGCGGCCATTTTCGATCCGTGGGATCGGCCCCTCATCTCCGTTTCGACCCGCGTAACGCTGCCGGGCAGTGCAAAAAGTGCAACCGATACGGAGCTGGTCGAGTGGTTGAGTTCCGTAAAGGACTCATTGACAGACATGGGGTTGAGTTTGTCGAAGAACTGGAGGCAGATCAAACGCCACGAAAGTACACAATCGAAGACCTAAAGCAGATCATTGCCGAGTTCAGAGCCAAGGCAAAAGCAATCGAAAGCGCAAACCGATAGGAATTTTCAATTGGACGGTGTGATCGTGTGTCGGCAGAATTCATTTCATCGACTAACCAGCCGGAGCAAATGAGATGAAACCCGTACTAATAGCACTCATGCTTTGCGCCTCAGCACATGCGTGCAAAGACACCATGCAGTTCACTCAAGACAAGCAAAAGCACTTTACTGTGTCTGCTGCTATCGGTGCAGTGTCTCGGTCAATGATTGACGACAACAAAACAGCGCTTGCCGTTGCTCTTGTTCCAGGCATTGCAAAAGAGTTGCACGACATGCGTGGAAACGGTTGCGCCAGCTTCAAAGACATGGCCTATAACGCGATTGGCGCGGCTATCGGCGTGGCATCTGTCAATTGGATCATTCGTCACGACTTCATCGGATACCGCAAGGAGTTCTAAGATGAAATGCTGCAACGGAAACTGCAACCAAGGCCGAGACTGCCCAATCCGCAAGCCATTCTGGCCGTTTGGTCAACTCACCCCATCACAAATGCGCGAACGCAAAGAGCTGGAACAAAAAATGCATCGCGACAGGCTCGCACAGTGGCCTGATGCTTTAATCTAACCAACAACGTCCATGCGTGAGCTGACTGAGCGCATTGACGTGAATCGGGTTCGCCAATCAGCAGCAGCCAGCGACACATTGGGAAGCGGTAGACTTGCTCCTCAGGGCTATTGCGGTGGGCGCTGGCGTTTTGATACAGTTAACGAGTTATGGCCCTGACGTTCTGCGGTCGCTTTGCTTGTGTCGGCGCGATAAGGTCAGCGTCGTTATTCTTTCGACAACATACACAAGATAGCGTTTCCAGATCTCTGCCGTCAGGGCCACCAATAAAGGAAAACATGACATATCAAGAATCAATTAGCGAAGGCCGGGTCAACTGCCTAGTTGATCGTGAACATTACTTCACCGCATTTGATGGAATGGCTGGCGCCGCTTACAATGAGGTAAGCCCGGACGGCATTCTTCGTCCATTCACGATTGGGATAGCTGGTCAACCAGAATTCAGAACGATGTTTTGTGTGATCGTGCTTCGTGGTGGTCATGTTTTCACTGGTGATTCCATCGCAATGCCTTGGGAGCCAAACGACATCACAACGCAAAAGCAAAAGGCAAGACAATCCGCAATCAATAAGGCCATGAAAACAATGGCTGGAGACGAGCAAAGAAAGGATCTGTAAAAATGCCTCTCATCAAGTCAAAATCAGACAAAGCAGTCTCGAAGAACATCAAGACCGAAATGAAGTCAAAGCCTCAGAAACAAGCTGTAGCCATCGCATTGAGCGTGCAGCGTGAGGCAAAGAAGAAAGCGAAGAAGTGACAATGCAAATTGTCTGAAGTGGAGCAAGGTAGATGGCGAAGGGCATCAAGACAGGTGGAAGGCAAGCGGGAACGCCAAACAAGGCTACTTCCGAGTTTCGATCCGTCATCAATAAATTGCTTGAGGACAACGCCGGTAACTTTCAACGCTGGTTGACTCAAGTCGCCGAGGGTGATGGCTCTGAGCACTGCAAGCCCAATCCAGGCAAGGCTTTGGACATCATCGCCGGGCTGGCTGAGTACGTTGCCCCCAAACTTGCTAGGACTGAGGTCACTGGCGCGGATGGCGGGCCTTTGGAGGTTGAAAACACGCTGGATGTGTCAAACCTACCGACTGACGTTCTGACGGCAATCATGGCCGCTAGAGATGCAGCTAAGCGAGACTGATCTCCTAAACGTCGAGCGCGAACTTTGCCGCAGATCGTTGGCAGAGTTCGCTCGTCGTGCTTGGCCGGTTCTTGAGCCTGCTGCGGAATTGAAATGGGGGTGGGCACTTGATGCGATCTGTCAGCACTTAGAAGCGGTAACAGATGGGCGGATTACTCGCCTATTGATGAACGTTCCCCCTGGCTCGATGAAGTCGCTCCTAACTGGGGTGATCTGGCCTGCGTGGGAATGGGGGCCGCGTGGCATGCCTGAGATGCGGTTTGTCGGAACTGCGCACGAAGAAAACCTAGCAGTGCGCGACAGCCGGAAATGCCGCGATCTCATCAAGTCCGAGTGGTATCAGAAGCTATGGCCGGTTGAATTGGCCGCAGATTTGGATGGAAAGCGGGAATTCGGTAACACGCGCAAGGGTATCCGGCAGGCTAGAGCGTTCACCTCAATGACTGGTGTTCGTGGGGATCGCGTTATCCTCGATGACCCTATCAGCGCAGACAACGCAAACAGTCCGGCAAAGCTGGAAGCGGTCAAGATCGCGTTTACCGAAACGCTACCAACTCGGGTGAACTCCGAGAAAAGCGCCATTGTGGTCGTTATGCAGCGCCTCAATGAAGCTGATGTGTCTGGCGTGATCCTAGAGATGGGCCTGCCCTATGTTCACCTGTGCATTCCGATGGAGTATGAGCCGGATCGCAAGTGCAGGACGGCTATCGGATGGGAAGACCCTCGCACAACGCCGGGTGAACTCATGTTCCCTGAGCGATTCGGGCAAGCTCAAGTCGATGAGTTGAAAAAGACGTTGGGCCCATACGGATCGGCGGGCCAGTTGCAGCAGCGTCCGGCGCCTCGTGGTGGCGGGATCATTAAGGGTGAGTGGTTCCAATACTATGAACACGTTCCGGCACTTGAATTCAGGTTCATCACGGCAGACACGGCCCAGAAAACAGCGCAGCAGAACGATTACAGTGTTTTTCAGTGCTGGGGGCGCTCGAAGACTGGTCAAGCGGTTCTACTGGATCAGATCAGAGGCAAATGGGAAGCGCCGGAACTCATCGAGAATGCGCGGAAATTCTGGCTCAAGATGCGGGATTCAAGTGGCCCGACTCTGCGAGCCATGATGGTGGAAGATAAGGTGTCCGGTACTGGTTTGATCCAGACGTTGCGCCGAGAGGGAATCCCGGTGATCCCAGTCCAGCGAGACAAAGACAAGGTTTCCCGCGCTTATGACGCCGCACCATTCATCGCATCAGGTAACGTGCTATTGCCTCAGGATCGGGTATTCGTTGATGATCTATTGGCAGAAGCCGTCACATTCCCTGGTGGTGCACATGACGACCAGTTAGACCCGCTATTTGACGCAATTTCCCACGTTCAGAAAGCGCCAGCGGTGGTTAATACGTCAAGACCAATGCCAATCGTGAACCATTTGGGGCGCCGGTAATATCAACACCCGCCCGATATAATGACGGCATTGAATCCGAGAGGTTATCCAAATGCCACGCATCTCTAAAGCCGAGAAACTCGCACAAGTCCATGAACGGGCAATCAAGCGTTATGACAAGGCTTATGAGTGCCAGCAAGAGATCCGGCTCCAGTGCCTGAAGGATCGCCGGTTTACGTCGATTCCTGGCGCACAGTGGGAAGGCGGGCTAGAGGATCAGTTCGAGAATCGCCCTCGCTTCGAGGTGAACAAGATTCTGCTTTCGATCCAGCGGATCTACTCGGAATATCGAAACAACCGCATCAGCGTTGACTTCCGCCCGAAGAACGACAAAGCATCTGACAAGATTGCCGATGCACTTGATGGCCTGTATCGCGCCGATGAAATGGACTCCGGTGCGCAAGAGGCATACGACAACGCATTCGATGAGGGTTTGGCCGGTGGTTTCGGTGCGTGGCGTTTGTGCGCTGAGTACGAAGACAAGGAAGACGAGGATTCGGAAGAACAACGAATCAAGATCGAGCCGATCACTGACGCTGATGTGTCGGTTTGGTTTGATCCTGATGCAAAACGCTATGACAAGTCCGACGCTAAGTGGGCTATGGTCATCTTCTCAATGTCGCCTGATGCGTATCGCGAAGAATATGACCGTGAGCCGACAACCCTGGCGAGAGATAACCTCGTTGAATTCGACTGGTTCACGCCTGATGTCGTTTATGTTGGCGAATACTACGAACGAACCGAGGAGTATTACAAGGTTCAGGTGTGGCGTCAGTTGGCAACAGGCCATGAAGTGAAGATCACTCCTGACGATATGGACGAAGAAGCGTTGACCGAGAAGCTCGTAGAACTGGAGGCGACTGGTTACCAGTTGGCGCGCGAGAAGAAGGTTGAACGCTATGTCGTGAACAAATACATCGTCGACGGCAATGAGGTGCTGGAGGACTGCGGAAGAATCGCCGGATCTCATATCCCGATTGTCCCGTTCTATGCCCGCCGTTTGTTTGTCGACAACGTAGAGCGCGTGATGGGTCATGGCCGCTTGGCTCGTGACACTCAGCAGTTGTACAACATGGTTATCAGCATGATCGCTGAAATCGCCACGCTGTCTCCTGTTGAAAAGCCCATTTTCACGCCTGAACAAGTTGCGGGGCATGAGTATATGTGGGCCGAGGATAACGTCAAGCGTTACCCATTCCTGCTCACCAATGCCGTGACGGATGCCGCAGGCAACCCGGTGCAGAACGGCCCAATCGGGTACACAAAGCCCCCATCTATTCCGCCTGCTTTGGCTGGCTTGATCCAGATCCTCGGTGCAGACATGCAGGAGGTTCTTGGAGCTCAGCAAAGCGCGGAGGAAGTCGTCAGCAATGTCTCAGCCAAAGCGGTGGAGTTGATTCAAAACCGTTTGGACATGCAGACATTAATTTACATGGACAACATGGCCAAGTCGATGCGCCGTGGCGGTCAGATTTGGCTCTCTATGGCTCGTGAGTTGTATGACGAGAAGGGCCGCAAAATGCGCGTCGTCACCCAAGCTGGCGATGATTCGACCATTGAACTCAAGCGACCCAATATCGACGAGCAAGGGAACTCGATCACTGAGTTTGACCTGCAATCTGGCGTTTATGACGTGTACGCCGATGTAGGCCCAAGCATGACAACCCGCCGTGATTCGACTGTGCGCAGTTTGTCCGGGATGCTTCAGTTTGTCGAAGACCCATCTGACCGCACTGCAATCGCCGGGTCTATCGTGATGAACCTGGAAGGCGAAGGGCTGGAAGACCTGAAGGCGTACCAACGTCAGAAACTCTTGGCAATTGGCGCAGTCAAGCCAAACGAGCAAGAGAAGGCGCAAATGCAGCAGGCCGCGCAGAATCAACAGCCTGACGCGAATACGCAATATCTCCAGGCTGCGGCAGAGAAGGAAATCGCTCAAGCCGAGAAGGATCGGGCTCAGACTGACAAATACCGCGCAGAAACTGCACAGATTGCCACTCAGATTGACCAATCAAAACTCGACATGGTTTTGCAGCTATTGCAGCAAATGCAGGCATCGCAGCAGCCTCAAGTGGCGCAATCAATACCCGTTGACAATCAAATGTGATTCGTTGATAGAATATCCCTATGGCATCCACGGGCCATTAAACCGTGAGTTATGGGGATCACATGAATTTAGACACGGCAGACGTTCAGGACGAATTGCAAACCGAAGTCGAAACTGAAGCTGAAACTGTTGAAGCGCCTGAAGTTGAGGCGACTGAAACGGTGGAGGCTGATGATTCTCCGGCGGTTGTCAGTTTGGATGAACAAGAGGACTCGCCACCTCAAGCGGAAGAAGCGCCCCAGTGGGTGAAGGACTTACGCAAGAAATCAAAGGAAGACGCCAAGCGTATCCGTGATTTGGAAGAAAAGCTGAAAGAGCGAGATGCTCCGGCTGATATCCCAAAACTCGGAGAAAAACCGCGTCTGGCTGATTTTGATTTTGACGAGGACGCATTTGCTACGGCTTTGGATGCTTGGCACGCGCAGAAATTGCGAGTTGCTGAAGCTGAAGCGGAAAAGCAGCGCGAACTCGAAGCGAAGCAAGCGGCGATGAAAGCCAAACAGGATCGCTATATTCAGTCCCGTGCTGAGTTGGAGATTCCTGATTACGAGGAATTGGAGGACGAGGTTAAATCCGTTCTGAATCCAGTTCAGCAAGCTTTGATCGTGGAGGGCTGTAAAAAGCCAGCCGAGTTTGTCGCTACCCTTGCGAAAAGCCCAAAGACCCTGAAGGAACTTGCCGCCATTGTCGATCCCGCAGAGTTTGCATTTGAGGCGGGCAAACTGTATGGAAAGCTCGAAGCAATGAAGACTCAACCAAAGGCAAAACCAGCCCCTGAAACTCGCGTTCGTGCCGCAACTACAGGCGCCGCAGTTGATGGAAAGCTGGACAAACTGCGCGAAGAAGCCGAGAAGACTGGCGATTACTCCAAATTGCTGGCCTACAAAAAGCAGATGCGCGCGGGCAAGTAACTCACATTTGAAAGGCCCATATCATGCCAAACGCATTTAGCAAGGAAGAAAAGGTTGCTTTTGAGAACGTTCTCGAAGGCTTCCAAGACAATCTGGTTCTGTCCAGCTTGGTCAACAAGTACAGCACCGACCAAACCACGATGGCTCGCACCAACGATACCATCTGGCGTCCAATGCCGTACATCTCCCAGTCGTTCAACGGTCTGGATCAAACTGGCAACTTCAAAGACTACGTTCAGTTGTCTGTGCCTGCAACCATCGGCTTTCAAAAGTCTGTCCCGTTTGTTCTGGATGCTCTGGAACTGCGTGATGCGCTGCAAGAAGGTCGTCTTGGCGATGCTGCCAAGCAAAAGCTGGCTTCTGACGTGAACGTGGCTGTGAACAACGTGGCCAGCTACTACGGCTCTTTGGTCGTGAAGCGCACCGTTGCTGCCACTGGCTTCGATGACGTTGCCCAGTGCGATGCAATCATGAACGAGCGCGGCGTATCAATGGGCGACCGTTATGCCGCGTATTCCACTCGTGATTACAACGGCATGGCAAGCAACTTGGCTGGTCGTCAAACCATGCAAGGCAATCCACAGACCGCTTACGAGCGTGCTCGCGTGGCTTCCAACATTGCAGGCTTTGACGTGTTCAAGATGGACTACACCCCATACTTGGCCTCGGCTGCTGGTGGTGCGATCACCGTCAACGGTGCCAACCAGTACTACACCCCCAAGGCTACCAGCACTGCGGGCACTGGCGAAACCTCCAACGTCGATAACCGTTTCCAGAACCTGACCGTTTCGGCTACCGCCAACGTGAAGGCTGGCGACTGTTTCACTCTGGCTGGCGTGAACGCTGTTCACAACATCACCAAGGGCGACACCGGTCAGTTGATGACCTTCCGCGTGGTTTCCGTTGTCAACGGTACTACTCTCCAAATCACTCCTCCCATCATCTCCGGTGGTGGTTCGACTGATGCGGAACTGGAGTACAAGAACGTGACTGCCGCCCCCGCTAACGGTGCTGCAATCACTTGGTTGAACACCGCCGCCGCTTACTTGAACCCCTTCTGGCACAAGTCTGCAATCGAGCTGCTGCCCGGTCGCATCGCTTTCCCAGACAATGCAGGCATGGACGTCATGCGCGGCACCACCGATCAGGGCTTGGAACTGGTCATGGTGAAGCAAGGCGACATCCAGACCGGCAAGATTCGCTATCGTTTCGATACTCGTTTCGGTGTCGTGGCTCTGAATACGCAGATGATGGGTGTTGAGTTGTTCAGCCAAGCCTGATGACTAGCTGAATCGAGGGGCGGCCAAGTGCTGCCCCTTTTTTTATGGGGAATCGTATGCGAATGCTCTACATTGCCGGATCGTCTCACCTATTGCATGGTGTGATGGTCGATTATGTGATCGTGCCAGAAAGCGAAGTTCAGGCAAAATTAGCAGAAGGCTGGAAGTTGACGCCACTCGAAACCGTGAAGCCCTCAGAATCTCCGATTGAGGAGCAAGAGGAAAAGGCCACCGAGAAGCGCAAACCAGGGCGACCAAAGAAAGTGGTGGATCATGGCAACCAAGCGTGAAATTGTCGAGTTGGCCTTTGAAGAACTCGGGATGGGTGTCTACAACTTCGATCCCAGTGCAGACGAGTATCAGGCCGCATTGCGCCGTTTGGATCGCCTCGCTGCGCAGTGGGACGGAATCGGCATTCGTGTTGGGTACTACCTGCCAGCTACGCCAGCCGACAGCGACCTAGACCAGAATGCAGGCATTCCTGACACTGCTGTGATGGCGTTTGCATCCAATCTAGCCATCAACATGGCTTCAACGATTGGCAAGACAGTGCAACCCGGCACATTCAAGACGGCAAAGGACGGCTATAACGCGCTGCTGATCGCTCGCGGTGCACCCCCGCAAGTGCAGTATCAATCGACCATGCCTATTGGGCAAGGCAACAAGCCGCTTGCATCAGATCGCCAGTACTTTGTGCCTGAAGACAGGTTGAGTACCGGCGATGATGTGTTTGAATATTAGAACTGACGCTCACACGTCAAGGCGACATCCCATGTGAATTGGAATGTGCCTGCACCAGTCCAATAGATGCTGGTGTTGGTCGCATCTGATGACGCGTAGATGTTGGTTGCCCCGCCCAGTCCTACAAGCGAGACAAGTTGAGTCGATGGTATGCCTGCCAAGCCATGCGGGAACGTGTATGGCGACGACGAAACGCCCGGTGTAATGCCAGCGGATCTCGTCTTGAACCCCTTATTTCTGGTTACAAGGTTTGTCCCGAAGTTACCGTTTACGCCACTGCTAGTTGCCTTGATGGCTTGATCTAGGTTATTGGCTTCCCAAATGCCGGAGCCACCGGCAACATGGTCAATAGACCAGCCGCCTGTGGTGTTCTGGGTGCGATTGCCTCGGATCATTGATCCTGTGCCCCCAGCGGAGATTGGCAATGTGTTGTTGTAGAACTTGTTGTCGACGATGTGTGTGTTGGTTGACGTGTCGCGCACCCCAGTTGCCCACCCTTCAAACAGGCATCCTGAAATCATCGCGTCTTCAGCACTAGCGCCGACAACGTCAACACCGATTGATGAAGCAGTGCCGCCACCGGCACCGTATACATTTTCGATTCGGGCACCGGCATTGCCTGCGTCGTTTTTGATTCGGATACCAATCAGGGCCGACGCAGTGTTGCCCATGAATCCCTTGCCGGTTGCAGCAAAAGATGTCGATCCGTTGGTCACATCAATGCACCCGGTCGAGTATCCCTCAAAGTGCCATGATTTGATCTCTGTTTCTGGAGCCGAATCCAGTACGGCGCCCCATGTGCCGCCATCAGATACGATGGTGTCACAGCGAGTCCATTTGGCACGAATTCGGAAGTTCGCGCCGCCTGGATTGTTGGAGTAGCATCGCGTGAGATAGTTGTGGCCTGTGACATCTCCAGCAGTCACGCCGATCACAAACGAATCACCGCCAACGCTCCATACGTTGCAATCGATCAGATGGCATCGTGTGGCCTTATCCATGACAAAACCATTGCCAGTGGGCCATGTGGTTTTGTTGCTGATGATTGTGATGTCTTGGATTGGCGCGGCTGAGTCGTAGGCAGACCCGCCTGTGATGGTAATTCCATTTCCTCCATGCTTTTTCCAGATCACTGCACCATACAGTTTTGCCGTTGGGTTTGTTCCTGGAACGGGCCAAGATTGACCGACACCGACAATCGGCACACCAACAGGGATGACCCAAGGCGTTGTTGTGACATAGAGCCCAGCAGGGACAAGCAATCCGACTCCGGCGGCCTTCGCTGCTGTCGCGGCAACGTTCAAAGCGGTCGAATCGTCTGTTGACCCGTCTCCCGTTGCGCCGAAGTCTTTAACGCTAACCAGATCACGCTCTTTTGCTTGAATTGTGCGAGCAATGGCTCCAGTACCTGATTGAAGAAACCCAATCATTGACGAACCAGAACTCAGCGCAAGATCAGATCGAAGATCGGCCGCATCAGATTCAACTGCTGCGCTGTACGATACTTGTTGGCCGTTGCTGTTTTCTACAAGCAAAGAGAATGAAGCGGCATTGGAGTAGATCGCAGCCGCAGCGCCATTCTTGGCGATTCGACCGCCCACCGTTTGCAGTGGTTGCGGTGCTGGAATGGTCATGGCCGAATCGAAGTACACCGTGATTGGCGATGTCTTCGGATTCTGGTTAACTGTGCCGATGTAGACCTTACCACCATCCAATGGGGAGCCGTCTGTTTCGGTGAAAAACTCAAAAGGATTGAGGCGAGGCAGCATTGTCGTTGCTCCGGTTGTCGTTAGATTGTGTCTGGCGTGCAGGCTGAATGGTTGATCGTACCCACTTTTCGCGCGCTGTAGGTGTACGCACATCAGCCTTGATATGGCGTGCAAACTCACGCAACGCACGAGAGGCTGCAACACGCTTGATGGCGTCGTTGCTTGGCGCTGGTTTGGTTGCTGCCTCTTTCAGCAGTTGCTCGAATTCGCTCGAAGCAAACAACTTTCCTGCCGCTTGAATCGCGTCTTTCTTGCCGGATGCCAGAACTTGAGTAAGTGCGCTTGTTGCGACTGCACCAACAGGGCCACCACCTAAAGCACCTACGCCTGTAGCTGCTGCGCGTGCTGTAGTGGAGGCCAGAACCTTCTCAATGATGCTCTCAGCGTTCAACCCTTGCACAATGGCCTGATTGGCTTTGCCTGTTGTCAGAACATTGGCGCGGGCCTCATTGATTCGCTTTGACACCTTGTAAAGGTTCGTCAGCATCTCGTCAGAACCATCACCCAACTCACGCACAATGGTTGCATACACGGGCGAGTTGTTGCGCAAGCCTTGGTACATCTTGGCGTATTCGTTGAACCCGAAGCCGACTTGGCCTGCCCTGGTGGACTTGGTAACATCAGCAATCGCCGATGCAATGACTTGCTTGCGAAGTTCTGGCGGAACAACCTTGATGAGCTTCGTCAGACCTTTGTCGTCACCCTTTGCGGCCGATGTAATGGCGGTGCGCATGGCCGTGGCAATGGAGCCTTCTCCCTCTTTGCCGAAAGCTGAAACGATGCGCTTTTCGAGTGCTTTGCGCTGTGCCGTCAATCGGTTTGCGCCTCGCAGTGCATCGCGCAGTTCTTGGCCGCCGATAGCCTCAACAGCATTGAGTTGGTCGTCAGCCAATGCGCGATAGAGTCTTGTCAATGAGGCTGTGTCAAGGTTGCCGTATGGGTTCTGAGTCACCTTGCCTTCCAGCGCGGCACCGATCAAGGACTTTTCACGCAACAGGCGGCCATAGGTGACATCCTCACCCATCATCTTCATCAGGTTACGCTCAGTCTGGCTTAAGCCTTCTTCGCCAACCTCTGAAGCGATCTTGGTCAATTCCTCTTGTAATGCTGGCATCTCAACGCGGGTAGCCTTTGGCACTTGCGCGTCGATGTCGTCATAGATCGCCTTTGCAGCGTCCTTCAATTCCTGCTGAGTGCGGCCTAGTGTGTCTTTGACCCCTTGCGATACGCTTGCCAAGTCTTTGGATGCGTCAAGCTGCCCCATCAGATCATCGGCGCGATTGACTGCGCCTTCTACCGTTTCACGCCATGCTGCCGATGCTTCAGACCCTGCAACGGATCGAGTAAGCCCCACTGTTTCTTTCAGCATCGCGTTATCGCTGAAGATGTCTGTAGGCAGATCGAAGCCAAGTTGCTCGGCTGCTGCTTTGGCTTCAGGGTTGATCTTGGCAATCTGCGCTAGTTGCTCTTTTGCCTTGTCGCTACCCATGCCTCCACGTGATGCCTTCTTTACAAGCTGCGCGACATCTTCAGCGGCCATCTCTGGTACTGCTGCTGCGGCTTGCGCGACTGGCGCGACAGGGGCAACAGGCGGAACGGCTGCTGGGGGAACTACCGGAGCTGCTCCGGTAGCAGGCGGCGCTCCGGTAGTAGGTGCTCCGGTAGTAGCGCCAGCCTTTGCAGCCTGACGTGCATCGTATGCGTTCACAACACGAGTAGCGAGAGGCTTAACCGCTTGCTTCATGCCTGCTTTTGTCGCTTGCACGACTGCGGGCAATGCTGCGGCACCACCAGCTAGGGCAACGTCTGTAGCATTGAACTCTCCACCTGTAGCGGCTTGCGATGCCTCAATGGCTGCTTGGGTGCCAGCACTTGCAGCCATCGTTCCTGGCAAAGATGCAACGCGGCCAGCAGGAGTAAACGCCGCCACCCCGCCGATCAAGCGAGGAATGTCGCCCATGCGCAAACCGGGAGGAATCACGTATTCCTTCTTGTCAACGGTTGATTTCAGGATGTAATTCCCTGCCTCATCTTGACGAACACCCAAGCCAGGAAACTGAGACTTGAGCACATTCACAGCCTCATCAGAACCGGCGAACATCGTGCCCAAGCCAGCCGCAGCAGATGCCATAGAAAGCTGATTGAGTTCAGGCATTCCAGTCCATTCAGGCAGGCTTTCGCTTTCCTTTGTGCGGCGCAATCCGCCTGTGAACACATCACCAATGCGAGCCATGATGCCGGGGGGCTGTACGTCTTCGCGCTTTACACCTGATGGCAGAGTGAACGCGCCTGAATCAAGGTCGGCCTCAAACGCTGCGGATTCTTCTTCAGTCATCCGGCCTTTTTGGTATGCCTCAATGATCTTGGCTTTGTCTACCTTTGGAGCCTCAGCCTTTGGCGCTTCCTTGATCGGCATTGACTCAGGCAGAACAAGACGACCAGAACGCACATCAGTCTCAAATTCTGCTGCTTCATCAGGCGTCATCCTTCCTGACTTGTATGCGTCGTAGATTTTGGCGATCTGTGATGTGCTTTGGCGTGCTTGAGCGAGATCAGCCGTCAATGATCTGGTGACCCGTTGAGCGTATGCGTCCGTAACTGCCCCGCGATTCTTGCCAGATGGCCCGGAGATGTACTCAATGGCCGCAGCTTTTACATCACCATTGTTCCTGTCAAGAGATTCCTTCAGGTGCAGGGCTTTGACGTGTGCCGCATTGGCATCTGACAGGTAAGCGTCAACGCCATACTTCTTCAGGAACAGATCGCGTGTTTGTGGGGTGATCTGGTTGACGCCTTTCGCGCCGGTTCCCTTTGCAACTTGATCGTTATTCGTGCGTTCACCAGCCACACGAATGGACTTCATCAAGCCATAAGGGACACCGACGAGATCGGCGTATTTCTTGTCCAGCTCATCAAACCGAGGATCGCGGTAATCGTTATTGGCCATGGCGTAGATAGCTTGGAGTGGATGACGCTGGCGCTGCTGTAGTGCTCAAGCCCTTGCGAACAAACTGAGTGAACGACATGCCAGCGGGGATGCGTTTGCCCATTATCTCAGCATCAGATGGAGCATTTCGCATTGATCCAAACTGGCTAATCCATTCCGCTTTGGCGTCATTCATTTGGGATTCAGCCTTCTTCACATTGGAGAAGGATTTCAGCCACTTGGAGACGGTCTCAGAGCTTGCGGAATCAGGAGGAAACCCGGCCTTGATCGTTGCAATGTCTTTGTCAGTTGCCGGCCCTGGTGGCAAGCCATCCAAAACGCCCTGGTTACGGATGCGGATGAACTCGCGGCGAAGTTCACTCACACCACCATCAAAGCCTGCCACTTCTTTGGCTTTCTCGCCCATCCATGAAGTCAACCCACCCCAGCGGCCTTCTTTCTGGATCGCGTCTGCCAAAGATGCCGCAGTGTTTGACAAGGTAGAAGCCGAGATGGATTGTGCGACGGCTTCAGATTGGGTCTTTTCCATTCCTGAGCTAAGGGTGAT
>JAGKWU010000101.1 GCA_021151695.1 Cellvibrionaceae bacterium
TTTTACTCACTCTTTGATTCCCTCTCTCATTTCTTTGAGAAAATTAGACATCTCGACAGCCTCTTTGAAATCCCCAAACACATAATGAATATCTGATATGTTATCCAGCTTACCTTTATCAATTAGGTAATCAGTGAAGTATTGATATTCTGTAGTGCGAGTAAAACTCCCTGCACAGTCTGTAATTTTAACAGACCCATTACAAAGCAGTTGTGTTTCTGAATTACTCATTCTTCTTCCTCCACTACAATCTCATAACTAACATAATGGTGTATATTCTTGTTGACATACAATCTCAAATCTCTTTCTGTAACTTCGTCGTGCAAGCTGCATCCATCAATCCAGCGTTGAAAATCTTCCATAAATCTCTCTTCATCAAAAGAGATTTTAGCTTTTAGTGGTTTCACACCCACTCTCCTCATTGCAAGTAATTTTCAGAAGATTAACTTCATCTTCAAAAAGCATAATAGGCCATTTAAGAGATGATATGAATTTGTCTACACTACTAATTTGAAACTTAGGGACACTGGGATTATACTTCTGAATATCATATTCTAACTGTGCAATACGACCATACATTATGGAAGTAATCAATAAATATGCACACAAAACTACCTCACAAATAAATACATTAATTGACTTTAACATGTTCTAATACCTACCTTCCCTTCCAATAGTAAACACAAGAATCCAATAATGAAATACCATGCTGGAGCTTTAAGAATTAATCCAGCTATAAATGTAAATAAAGCTACCATTATTTACACACCTCTTTATTCCTTTTCAATGAAACTAAAGGTTCACCATAAGGATTTGAGTCAAGTATTGTCTTCAATCCCTCAGCATCATTGTAAAAAGATAATGTTGTCCACGAACCTTGAAGCGTCTTACAATGAAGTATGGTAGTAACGGGTGTTACTTCCTCAATATAATACCAAGGTTCTCTCTTTACAATCTCAGTACATGCTTCTAAAACACGAATATTACCTTCATTATCTTTAAAAGTAACTACTACATTATCAGGACTATATTCATTTGACATCATTTACTCCTCTCTTCATACAGCTTGTTTATAGCCTCATCAAGTCCCTTCTTAGTTTTGGGAATAGGATGATAGCCTTCCTTCTCTAGAAACGCTTTCTTGACCTCTACAGGCTGTTTCAACTGCATTATACGTTCCTTGTCTAGCTTGGCTTTCTCAAATGAAAGCCCTGTTTTTTGTGAGTGAGTGATAATAGCATGACAATCAATACATAGCTCGCGAA
>JAGKWU010000102.1 GCA_021151695.1 Cellvibrionaceae bacterium
AGCTGAATGTACTGGAAGAATAAGGATCGGCTAACTCCGTGCCAGCAGCCGCGGTAATACGGAGGATCCGAGCGTTATCCGGATTTATTGGGTTTAAAGGGTGCGTAGGCGGCCTATTAAGTCAGGGGTGAAATACGGTGGCTCAACCATCGCAGTGCCTTTGATACTGATGGGCTTGAATCCATTTGAAGTGGGCGGAATAAGACAAGTAGCGGTGAAATGCATAGATATGTCTTAGAACTCCGATTGCGAAGGCAGCTCACTAAGCTGGTATTGACGCTGATGCACGAAAGCGTGGGGATCGAACAGGATTAGATACCCTGGTAGTCCACGCCCTAAACGATGATAACTCGATGTTGGCGATAGACAGCCAGCGTCCAAGCGAAAGCGTTAAGTTATCCACCTGGGGAGTACGCCCGCAAGGGTGAAACTCAAAGGAATTGACGGGGGCCCGCACAAGCGGAGGAGCATGTGGTTTAATTCGATGATACGCGAGGAACCTTACCCGGGCTTGAAAGTTAGTGAAGAGTGCAGAGACGCACTCGTCCTTCGGGACACGAAACTAGGTGCTGCATGGCTGTCGTCAGCTCGTGCCGTGAGGTGTTGGGTTAAGTCCCGCAACGAGCGCAACCCCTATGTTTAGTTGCCAGCATGTCATGGTGGGGACTCTAAACAGACTGCCTGTGCAAACAGAGAGGAAGGTGGGGACGACGTCAAGTCATCATGGCCCTTACGTCCGGGGCTACACACGTGCTACAATGGATGGTACAGCGGGCAGCTACATAGCAATATGATGCTAATCTCTAAAAGCCATTCACAGTTCGGATTGGGGTCTGCAACTCGACCCCATGAAGTTGGATTCGCTAGTAATCGCGTATCAGCAATGACGCGGTGAATACGTTCCCGGGCCTTGTACACACCGCCCGTCAAGCCATGAAAGTTGGGGGTACCTAAAGCATGTTACCGCAAGGAGCGTGTTAGGGTAAAACCGATAATTGGGGCTAAGTCGTAACAAGGTAGCCGTACCGGAAGGTGCGGCTGGAATACCTCCTTTCTAGAGTATCGAAGATCGGTGCTCGTCACGTTACATATGATTGCAAGAAGAAAAAACATCAGAAGAAAGTGCCCGCCCCTAAGGGAGCAGGACCGAGAGAAAGAGATGAACAAGATAAGCTAGTCCCGTAGCTCAGTTGGTTAGAGCACTACACTGATAATGTAGGGGTCAGCAGTTCAAATCTGCTCGGGACTACGAAAA
>JAGKWU010000011.1 GCA_021151695.1 Cellvibrionaceae bacterium
TCATCGGGCTACCTTGCTGAATACTTGTTGCTGCAAGTACGAGGCTTACCTTATCGCGTTATTAATTGAATAGAAACTTGGAAAATCAATCATACAAGTCGTTGCAGCATCGCACGCTTCGCGTGCTGGACAGTTTTTAAGTCGCGGCTTTATGGTTTTGCTGCGCAAAAGTATTCCATAAAGCCACAACTTAAAACTGCCGCTGAACTCGGCGTTATGAGTACACGTATGGAATATGCAGAACATTTGGAGAAATTGAGAGAGCAATATTTTAAGGCTTCTCCTTCGCAGCGGTTACATATTGCTAGGCAGCGTATTCAAAATCCAGAGCACGGCCCTAATTTATTAATTACGCATGTTTCTGCCATTGAAGGTATGCTTCGTTCACTTGTTCTTTGGGCTGAGGCTGGCGGCAATTCACCTGATGCGGCTTTGTATGAACAGTACAAAAACTTTGGCGTTAAAGGCCTATATAAAAAATATTGCAATTTAAAATCATGTGAACCTTTAGTTTCAGAATCAATATTTGAATTGGTTAGTTACGCAGTAGAATATAGAAATCTTTTAGCACATGACTGTACATACTTAGGACAAGATAAATTTCCTAAGTTAATTCAAGCCTGCGTAGAATTTTTAGAAGCACTTTGCAGCCATGCAGGTTTAAAACACTCATAACAAGCGACTGCGGCAAAAAATCAATACCTGCAATACAAATTTAACTGACCTGTCACGCGCGATTATCCCGCACCATGGCATTTAAAATCATCACCATTTTTCGCATGCATGCGGTGAGCGCGACCTTCTTGTGCTTGCCCTGTGCTACCAGCTTTTGGTAGAACCGCTTGATCACGGGGTTACATTGAATTGCGCTTAACATCACCGCACGTATCGGCGCGCGGCCACCTTGAATGCGACGCTTACCTTTCATTGCGCCACTGTCTCGATTGAAGGGTGCCAAGCCACACAGCGCTGCAATTTTCCGAGCGGAAAGATTTCCCAGCTCAAGTAACTCACCTAACAAGGTAAATGCCACTCCGTCACCAATACCAGGGGGGAGGGGGAACTTAGGATTTCATACGTACGCTGCCACTTAGTAATTTCACTAACTGCTTTATCCAATAATTTATTAACCCATTCGATTTCTTTGGTAGATTGATTTCCTTATGGCTGTGCGAAATAAAATTGTTACTCGCATCGGCCAGAAGGACATGGTGCTACTGCAACAAGCTTGGAATTACCAACGAAGAGCTGTTGTGGTTAGGTGAGTGGGTTAAGCTTTTACAGGAGTTAGCGGAAATTTTGTGCAAAGAGAAGATTGCAAGTATTGCCTGCTAAAGGCATAGCCTCTGTCGTTTTTAGCCTTGGTGCAAACCTACTCGGTAATTAATGAATCCTTTTATTAAAATTACCCAGCTGTTGGCCGGGGTTATAGTTATTTAATTCCCAGCTTGTAACAGCAAATAAAGTCGCATTTGGTTATCATAGCGAGAATAAAGGGCTAATGGTCACCAGCGCCCCCGCTTGGCTCGCACCAGCCTCACCCATTCTAGAGATTGCCATGAGTAACAAACTCGAACCGGAAACACCTCCCGCTGAGCACACGCCTGAGTCTCATCCCTACGAAAAACTCAGCCCTGATCTCGTTATGGATGCCATAGAATCACAAGGCTATCTAACCGACGCCCGTATTCTTGCGCTGAATAGCTACGAAAACCGTGTTTACCAAGTCGGCATAGAGGGCAGCAGCCCACTGATTGCAAAATTTTATCGCCCGGAGCGTTGGAGCCGTGCGCAAATTCTGGAAGAGCATGAATTTACCCAAGCGTTAAAAGATCTGGAAATTTCCGTAGTGCCGCCATTGCCAAACGATGAAGGCAATACGCTACGTGAATTTGCCGGCTTTGAATTTGCGCTCTATCCGCGCCAGGGCGGCCATGCGCCCAACCTTGATGACTTTGATGCGCTGTTAAGTTTGGGCCGCACGCTCGGGCGCATTCACGCGCTCGGTAAAGCAAAGCCGTTCGAACATCGCCCTACGCTCTCTGTGCAAACCTTTGCGCGCGACAGCTACCGTTTTTTACTCGACAACAAATTTATTCCCAGTGGTTTATTAGCTGCTTACGAAACCCTGGGCGCCGATTTAATCCAGCGCTGCGATACGATTTTTTCGCGTGTGAAATACCAATCCATTCGACTGCATGGCGATTGTCATCCCGGCAATATTTTGTGGCGCGATGAGGTGCCGCACTTTGTCGACTTCGATGATGCACGCAACGGCCCGGCGATTCAGGATTTGTGGATGCTGTTATCTGGCGAGCGCGATCAACAGACCGCGCAGTTAAGTGAAATTCTGGATGGTTATCAGGAGTTTTGCGATTTTGATTTTGCCGAACTGGCATTGATCGAAGCACTGCGCACCTTGCGCATTATGCACTACAGCGCCTGGCTGGCCCGCCGTTGGCGCGACCCGGCATTTCCGCACCACTTTCCCTGGTTTAACACCGAGCGTTATTGGGCCCAGCATATATTGGAATTGCGCGAGCAGATGGCCGCACTACAAGAGCCGCCACTCGTTATTTTTTAATTTCAATGAAATCAGGGAATGATTTCGAATATCCCACGCTCGCGATTTTTGCGCACCTTATCCCAGGCAAAAATTTGTGCGTCCATTGCCACATAGATACCTGCCGGTAATGTCTGCACCACACCCAGCGCAAAACCTAAATTAAACATGGCGTCGGAGCGATTGACCTGATACGGGATCATAGCGCCGGTAAGAACAATTGTTTTTGCGGGACTTGCAGCTGCTAGATATTTTGCAGTGTCCACCATAGTGTCCGTGCCGTGGATAATAATCAGTTGATCTTCTGCAGCTGACTCACAAGCACGCAGAATTTCCGCGCGATCAGCATCCGTCATTTCCAGCGAGTCTTTCAGCATCAACACTTGCAACTCGCAGGCTAACCCCACTCGTGCACGCTTCAGCATTTCAGGTAAATGGGTATCGGCAAAGATAAGGCTACCCGTCAATTCATCGTAATGTTTATCAAAGGTGCCGCCGGTGGCGATGATTTTTACTGACATAAAAATTACTCGTAAAAATAAATTACAAGATTCTACTCTTTTCAGCTCGATGATAAAAACAAAACCCTGGTGAAACTTGCACTTGGCAAACTCCACCAGGGTTATTAACAACAGAGTTATTAATGACAGCTATTGCGGTTGGAAATTGATGGTGTAAGGAACCGTTGTTTTCTCGACATTAGCTGCCGGGAAAGAGATTGACTTGATGCGCTGCAAAATTTTTGCTTCGAGTTCAGGATTTTTCAGTTCACTGAATACCAAGGTCACATCTGTTACACGACCAGATGCATCTATCACCATTTGCACCTTCAGATTTCCCTGGAGGGTGGCATCGTCACGTAGTGCACGGTTGTAGATAGAAAAAATCTGGCTTTTGTACTGCTCCATTATCTTGCGAATTTCTTCTTCGCTACGCGCTGCACCACCGCTGCCATTGCTATTGCCACCACCAGCACCGGTTGCGCCAGTCGCTTTTTTAGCAGCATCCGCGAGCCCACTTTTCACTTTGGTAGTCTCGCGACCTGAAAGTGCTACACCACCCGTATCATGACTTGCGTAAGCGCCCACATTGATGCCGCCGCTGCCTTTGGTCACGCCGCTGTTAATCATGGAGCGATCAACTTGCGCGGAGGGGCCGCTGCCATTAGTCACATTGGTGGCTGCCGTTTCTACGGCTTCGGTTTTGAGCGCCTCGCGCATTTCCATCAAATCATCTTTGAAGGTGGAAATTTGCGCTTGAGCTTGTGCGCGCGCTTTTTCTACGGCTTCGCCTCGAGTCGTCGGCGTTTTGCTCGGCTCCACCGGGTTTTTAGTCGCAGGCAGGGGTTTATCAAGCGGCTTTTTCACATCCGGTTTTGGTTCTGGCTTTTTTTCTTCCGGCTTTTTCTCTTCCACTTTGGGCGGTTCAATGACCGGTGGTGGAGGTAGCTCTTGTCGTTCCAACATCACACGCGCCAGTTGTGGTGGCAACTCAGCTTTTTCGGCACGCGTCAGCTCAGGCAACTTCATTACAGTGAAAGGAATTGCAACCGCTAAAAAAATTGCCAAACCTGCAGACAGGATTTTTTTAAAGCGCGAATCATCATCAGTCCATGACCAGGGCAATTCCATGGTTGATATGCTGTGCATAGTCATATCAACCTCCACTCGTATCTTTATTGCTGGCCTCTTTGTGGGAGACTGCAAGTGCTATTTGCCGGTAGCCTGCCGACACGCAGGTAGCCATGATTTTTTTCAGCTGCGCATAGGGAATAGTACGGTCACCCAGAATGGTAATAGGGCGGCCGTCGGCTTTTTGTTTTTCGTCCAGCGGTGCTGCCTGGCTGGCGAGATATTTGAGCTCTGTTTCCAGTGGATCAAATTTCGCAGACGTATTCGCCATCATTTCCGACACAGTGCCTACCTTGCGGCCGGACACAATAATGTCAGTCGCGCTCACGGTAATTACAATTGTCTCGCCCGGTGCGGTTTCTGAAATGGAAGCCGGTAGTTTGATGGTTTTATCCGTGTGCAAGATTTCCACATCGGCCGAATAGTTAATCAGCAAAAAGAAAATCAGCAAGGTAAAACAGTCGATCAGCGGAACCAGGTTTAACTTGGGCACCAGGTTTAAGCGTGCGCGATGTTTTGCCATGCGCTTGGCACGCATTGATTGCTTCATTGCGAACCTCCTGCGGCGGGCGCTACTGCCTGGGTCTGCTCGCCTTCTGGCGGCGCATCACCCAGAGACACCTCTGGAAACAATTCGGCATTCACTACTGAAGTCGCAACCACAGCGCGATAGGAGCGCACGGTATCCATTACTTCTACCAGTGTTTGATAATCGGTATCCTTTTCCGACAGCAAATAAATATCGCGTTTCTGTATACCTTTATCACCCAGCTGACGTTTGATCTCCTGCAAATACAAACGCAGGTTTTTAAAATCATATTTGCCGTCGGCAGTTTTTTCGATGCGCTTCAGGCGAATACCGGCTGGATAATTAATATCAAAATAAGTGGGGCGAATAATGAGCTCCAGCTGGGCGGGCGGCTCCTGCTGGTCGCTGTTGAATGCGGGAATGTCCGGCAATTTCAAATCCAGTACGGTGATGTGCGACAGCACCATCCCCATGAGCAGCACCGGCACCAGCACTACCACCAGATTGATAAAGGACGTCACATCAACATCAGCTGCTTCGCTATGTTTCTTTTGTCGACGCATTAGATTTTTCCTCTAACCTGCATTGGCAGCCGGATTGTAAACACCTGGACACCAAAGGTTATTATTTGAACCAGAATTACTGTTTAGGAGAATCTGCGCGTTGTTTCATTTGATCCTGGGCATGAGTCAATATGTTCATGCACTTAACGCCCGCCATTTCCAGGCTATCGATAATTTCCAGGGTGCGACTCTGGATAACGGAGTGACTGAGCAACAAAGGAATTGCCGTAAACAAACCAAATGCAGTCGCGTTCATCGCTACCGCAATACTGGCTGAAAGCATGGCCGCTTTTTCAGATGGATCAGCATTAGCCACCGCGCTGAATGCTTCACTCAAACCGGAGATGGTTCCTAAGAGACCAAGCAGTGTGGCGACGTTTGCAAGAGTAGCGAGATAACCTGTGCGACGCTCCAGACGAGGAACGGCTTCCATAACGCCCTCCTCCATCGCCAATTCAATATCTTCGCGGCGACTGGATTGCGCCATGCGCATCAAACCGGCGCTGATAATTTTTGCCACTGGCGCTTCAGAAGATTTGCCCAGATTAAGCGCACCCTGGTAATCCTTTTTTTGCAGCAATTGCAAAATGCGATCAAAAATATCGCGGTTGGCTTTTTTGGCATTGCCCAAAAAAATAAACCGCTCAATTACAATGGAGCAACCGACAATCAGGATGATGCCGATGGGAAACATAAAAATGCCCCCGTCCTGGAAGAAGCGAATAACGGTGGTCATAGTCATGGGTAAATCCTCAAAACAAACAAATGTTGGGGTTGATATTTTTTGCTGTGCAAATCCCGCTGCGTCAATCCATGTTGTGCCAATCTACACTCTGGTTAGGGCGCTATACTCTGGCTAGGGCGCTACTCGCCTTCACCAACAGATTCCAGTTCGCGGCGCAATTCTTCGCGCTCCACATGACTGAACACCGCCTTTTGCTCGCTATCCAGCGGTTCGAAATCCACATCGGTAGTCGCGGGCGATTGCCAAGGCAAAATATAAAGCACACGCGGCTGTTCCTGATTGCCAGTTACCGTCATTTGCAAATTATTGAGCGTGGCCTGCTGCACCATCGCTGGCTTTTTCTCATCACCTGCGGGCTTGTTAGCAGTTTTGGCCACGGGTTTTGCCGGCTCTGTTTTTTTTGCTTCCACATTAGTTGCGGATGGCTCGGCATTCTGGGCAAAAGCCTGCGTGCTCAGCGCCAATAGAAAACTACACAGATAAATAACGCGGCTGCTCATATTACTTCGCCTCGTTGGGTGTTGTGGCTTCAGCAGGTTTTTCTCCCGCTGGTTCGGCTGGTTTTTCCACTGCTTTCGCAGCTGGCTTAATTCCCAGACGACGCTGCAGCTCCGCAATCCAGCTATCCAATTGTTTATCGGGCGTCGGCAACAATTGTTGATAGGCGAGATAGTGCGGCAAGGCCTGCTCCGGTTTGGCCAGATAAAGATCATAAAGTATGGCGATATTTTTATGTCCATCCGGGTAGAACGGCCAAATAGTCAGCGCTTTTTGATAAAGAGTTTCGGCACCGGCAAAATCACCCGCCTCACGCTTTAACACTGCCAGATGGTTGTAGGCCTCAACATTTTTTCCGTTAGCCGTGATAGCACGATTAAATTCAGCGGCGGCTTTTTCGCTATCGCCTTTGGCTTTGTAGACGATACCCAAATTCAAATGTACGCCGGAGAGCTGGGGATTTTTTTCGGCGAGCGATGTCAGCACCGACTCGGCACGCGACCAGTTTTTTTGCTGCATGGCATTGGCGGCATCCTGGAAATTCACTTCAACTTGCTCGCTATATTTCTGCACATTTTGTGAATAGGGATTGGGCGTACGAGGACCTACTGGCAATACAGACGAAGGCACAGCGCTTGTCGCCGAGCCAGTGGCTACGGCAGCCGTCGCTTCAACAGCGGGCTTGGGCGCAACAGATTCCGTGGATGTTTTATGGGTGCTACAGGCACTCAGTAAACCTGCAAACATCAATACGCAAAGTGGCAATGCATTATTGAATCTCATTGCTCACCTCCAACACCGATTCGGATTTTTTGTAGCGGGCGGGCAATAATTTCGCCAAGGCATCGTAGCTGCGTTTTACCCATTGGTCATAAACACCCTTAGCGGCGCGAGCGGCGTTCGCCTGGTGAATACTGATGGCTTTTTCTTCGAAAGGCAGCGCTTGCTCTTCCAACAATACGTCGTATTGCTCCAACGCCAACTCATCAAGATCTTTGGGACGTTCGGATTTCATTAAATCCTGGCTCAACTGCGCGTAGATATCACCAATGCGGAAGCTCGCCTGAGTCGTAAAATCCGCAACACCGTAAGCCAATACAGCTTCCTGCGCTTTTAGCGCTTTATCCAGTGTGGCGCGTTTGCGCTGTAAGCTTTGCTTTAACGGCAAGGTTAGCGGTGTGCTGGTGAAATCTTTATAGGGAATATCAGCCAATTCATTGGTAGCAGACGCGGCCAGATATTTGGTGCGGTCAATCGCTTGTGATCCGGCAGAGGCATTGGCATCGATCATCCGCTGCAACCAGTACTGGCGTTTTTTATTGTCTTGCAATTCGCCATAGAGCTGCGCAATTTTAAATTCTGCCTCCATGGCTTCTGCCACGGGGCGCGGATATTCATTGGCGTAGCGTTGGTACTGCTCCAGCGCCATAGGTTTATTGCCGGATTTATCGTAAAGCTCCGCCCCCAACGCCAACGCCTGGCGTTTCACATTGGGATCATTGCTGCTGCGCTCCATCACACTCAACTCGTTAGCAGCCAGCGCCCATTTACTTTGGTTTTGGTAAATCACCACCATTTTGGCGGGGATGGATGCCGTGAGCTCATGCTTGGGATACTGCTGGCGGAAGCTGGTGTAAACCTGTTCAGCCTCGGCCCATTTTTGCTGTTCGATTAAATAGACACCGGCGTCATAGCGGGCTTTGATCGCAATATCTGTATCAGGTGCAACCTCGGCTATGCGCAGCAATTTTTGTACAGCCAAATCTTTTTGGCTGAGCACCAAATCGCTCTGTGCTTGCTGATAAATACTTGCCGCTATACGTTCGCGAATTTGCTGGTTGGTGGGTGCTCCGGGCGTTTGACTATTAGCGGGTAACAAATTGAGTACTTGCCAGTAAGCCTTCTCGGCACCCGCGTAATTTTTTGCATCGAAATTCGCGTGCCCCAATACCAGCCAGGCAGTGAATTGCAATTTAGCTTCGGCTGGCGGTTTCAGGTTAATAATTTCTTCAGCCACACTGGCCGCTTCTGAAAAACGTTTTTGTGCAAGCAACTCTTGCGCCGCTTGTGTGAGCACAGCAGCTGCACGGGTATCCGCAGGATACTGCTGCGCAAATTTTAATGCGTAATTGGTTTTGCGTTCCTGCCAGGCCGCTTTTTGCGTTTCTGCCAGCGATTGGTTAGTCGCCATTTCATTGGCGAGCAATACGATGGAATAACCGGCATCGGGGCCGCGGGTTTTATCCTGATATTGATAAGCAACTTGCTCGTAGGCGGAGATAGCTTGCGGGTAATCGCCAGCCTCGCTCAATGATTCCGCCAGCAGGAAAGTCATTTCGGATACTTGCGTATCCTTGGGGAAGGTCGCTACAAATTCGCGATACCAGTTAGCCGCTCTGGCGAAAGCTGCTTTGGCTTCCGATTTTTTAGTTTGATTTAACTCTTGCGCTTGTGCGTGCTCATATTCCGCCAACTCAATCAGCGATTGATGCAGATAATCCAGCGCACCTACACCTATAACACCATTGCGTTGGGTCCAATAGCTGCTGCTAATGCCATAGCGCTCAACATATTCCTGCTTGGCAGGCAAAATCAAACTGGGGAAATTCCCCTGTTCGTAAACGCTGATCATTTTGATTGAAAAGGATGGGGCAAAATCACTTAGGGGATTGTGCTCGACAAAATGTTTGTAAGTGTCGGCGCTATCGCTGAAGCGTTTTTTCTCAAGATAAAGCTGGCCCAAATTTTCGTAGAGCAAATGTTCGTAGGCGCGATCGCCCATATCTTTTTGCAAATTGCGAATGGACTGTGGCCCCTCGAGATAAGAGAAGGCGAGGCTCATCACATGGAAGGTATCTTCCATCATGGTTTTTTGTGCACCGGTCAACTGCTCTACCGCTTGCGCCACTTGTTCGGGTTTTTGCGCGAGTGATAGCAGATTGTCAGCCACCTTGGTAAATGACTGCAACGCAGATTCGTAATCTGCGCGCTTAAACTCGGCCCAGCCCTGCATGTAGAGCGCGTTTTGTTGCAGCGGATTACTTTTGTCGTCCGCTACGCTTTTGTAATGTTTTTCCGCCGCTGCATAATCACCATCCGAGAAGGCTTTTTCGGCGCGGCGAAATTGTGTCTCGCCCATAAAGCCGGATTTCGGTGCAGTTTGCGCAAGCTGATCGAGCGCGCTACCAGCTTCGTCGGTGCGACCATCCATCGATAATGCTTTGGCGAGCTTGTAACGCAACTGGTCCAGCTCGACGCCTTTTACCGGTTGGCCGGATTTTTCCTGCATCGCAATTAATTCGCGATAGAGCGCTATGGGTTTTGCAAAATAATGGCCGACCTCGGTGGCTTTAAGCTGCTGCTCTTCGCTGCGCGCCATTTCAAAGTCGGCGATGCGCGCCATTATCTGCTGACGCAATACAGGATCTTCTGCTGACGCCAGCGCTTTTTCATAACTGGTTGCTATTTTTTCGCGATCGACCAACTGGACTTTATTTTTTGCATCGGGAATGGTAGCGCCGGGCATATCAGCCAGCGTCTTTTCTTTATCTTTGCCGAGCATTTGGCAGCTTGCGAGCAACAAGCTGGAGCAGAGCAGACTCAGGCGAAATGCACGCGAGGATGAAAGTCGTAATGTCATTGCGGCTTCCTCACGGCGGAATCCTTCAGCGCAGCGTCGTAGAGTCGCGCAACTGCCAGATGGGATTGTGAGAGGTAGCGATTGAGACGCTTTTCGTGGGATGCCAATTGTTTATCAACTTGCACGCGCAATTTTTCGGCGCGCTGATCGATAACTTTATTCGTATCCTGCAATTGACTGACCACCTGGATTTGCTGCTGCGAAATGCGCGCTTGCAGCGGCTGCAGGTCCTGCCCTGTTGTTGTGATACTGGCAAGCTTCGCACGAGTGGCTTTGATTTGCGCGAGGGCTTCGTCGCTGCGTGCCAGATCAGATTCAAGACTAATAAGGTTGGGGGCAAAATCCTGCGCAGCGCGCCAGAGTAAAATGCCGCGCGTCATCCACAGGCGATCTTCGTATTCGCTGGTGTCCTGTCCGGCTGCCTTCATGCGTTCCAGAGTTTGTTGCGAGCGCTCCACGGCGGCGTAATCTTTGCGGGTCGCCGTGTCCGCCAATGCAATGTAATCGCTATTCGTTTTAATGCGTTCGATGCGTGCAGCCAGAGTATCCCGGTCCTGTTGCAGCTGGGCTTGTTTTTGCTCCAAGGATTGCTGGGCCAACTGCTGTTCTTTTTGCTGACGCCAAGCTTGTTTCTGCTGTAGCAACTCAGAATAGGCAGTCAATTTTGGCTGCCAGTCCTGTAATAATTTTTGCAGTTTGAGCAGATCGCGCAGATCCAGCACAGCAGCTTGAAACTCGTTTTGCGCAAAGAGTTCGCGCAAATAAATCGAGCGGGTTTTTATGACGCTGGTACCGCTTAACTTCAACCAGTTTTGGCCGTCGTCGGTGATCAGTGCGGTAAGCGTGCCCGGCTCGCTATTTTTTTCGCGCTCGTGCAGCTCTTTATCAGAAACGGGCTTGCTGCTCACCAGCGTAAGCAACTCGCCCTGGGTGAGCGTTGCGCGCAAATCGCGCACCAGATTCATTTCCTGCTCGAGTAATTTCTCTGCATTTTCATATTCACGCAGAGCATCGCCCGGCGCATTTAACTTTTCGTAGGCAAACGGCAGTGCAAGCAGTGCCTCCTGCGCCGCAGGATAAAGCAGACTGCGCTGCTGCAAGAGTTGCCAGGGCTTGATGGCCTCGGCGTATTTTTCTTGCGCTATAGCGGCCCAACCATAACCGAGCAATGCCTGATTGGATTCGAGCCCTTCGAGGCGAACTTTGCGGAACTCTTCTATCGCACCGAGATAGCTTTTTTCCTGTAGATGGCTGTACCCCAAGGCGGTGTAGGCTTTGTCGCGCAACGCGAGATATTCGCTGCGCGATTGACGATCACTATCAAACGACAGGCCAGCCAACTCGTTAAAAAATGTTTGCGCTGTTTTGGTATCGCCATTCCGCGCATGGGCAGCACCCAGGTTATAGAGCGCATAAGGCGTCCACTGCTCAAGCTTTTGCTGCTCAATATTTTTGAGACTCAAATCGCCCAGTTGGTTATTTTTAATCTGCAGATTGATTTGCAGCGAGTGCATTTCTCGCAGCATGGCGGGGCTAAATTTGTCGCTGACGCGGCTGAAACTGATAGCGGCATCGCTCCAATCCGAGCGGGTGTATTGCAATTTTCCGAGGTAAAACCAGGCGGCATCGCGCACGGCTTGCGGGCGGCTTTCGTCTTTGAGCAAGCGCTCGAATAATTGCTCCGCATGGCTTTGCATACCAAAAGCCAAACTGATACCACCGGCAATCAGTTCGGGATTATTGCCGTGCCCCTGGATGCCGTCGCGCGCGTCAGCAACCATGAGTTCGCTAATGGCGGGGATGTAATCCTGTTGATAGTAGTGATAGAGCGCGACGCCGTAGCGCAAGTCGGCCACTTCGGTTTTGGGGGCAGGTGCTTTTTCTGCAATCGCCGTGTGTGCTGTTACGAGTGCGGCGGCCAGCAGCGAGCGGCGTGCCCAACGCCATCGAGTAGCGTCAAACAATTCCATGGACGCCATGGTTATTCAGCTTTCCATTGTTTGATTTCAAAGGTGGGTTGCAGTTGTGCAGAGGAATCGATGATTTTCAATTCCAGCACCAGCGGCTCCTGGGTTTTGCTAACAACCAGTTTGGCACCGCGCTTGTAATCCTGCTGCGGGCCGCGGCCGGTAAAAAATGCACTGACTTCGTGTTCACCGGTTTTCAGGTTGCCGATGTACAGACGCTGCACACCGCCGCGAAACAGGGCGTTGATTTGTTTGTCTGTGTAGAGCTCGCTGGCGACCAGTTTGTTATCGATTTCGAGTTTTACTGCATCCAGATTAAAAAACTGGCCGAGGTCCATAGAGAGATAAACCGCGACCTGATTACTGGGCGGATACAGTAACTCTTCTTCCAGGATTAACAGATCGCGATTAAGGGTGAGCACGGACTCTTTGAGGTTTTCCACTTGCGGCGCCGCTGCAGGCTGCTGCACAGATTCACGGGCGCTATTGGCGGCTGCGGTTTCTTGCGCATGGGAGAAACCGGAGCAAACAAGCAAACTGATGCTGAGTAGATAAGATGCCAGACGCTGTGAGAAATGAAATGTGATCGCCATGTGCACTCTGCCTTATGTCGTGCCAATTTTTGTTTTGGTGCTGTTCCGGTTAGGGGAATGCAATTCTAGAAGCCAAAAGCAACAACAGGTGTGACTTCATCCACAGTTACACCAGCCGCTTCGCTACTGACTTCCCGGCCTTGCGTTATCGCTGGTTAAGGATAGCCGGAGATTTTGACAAGGCGGATTATTCCGCCAGACAAATCTTCATTTCGTGATCAAGGTGGCGTTAAACCTTTGCTGTAGAGAACCTTGCCGCTCTCCACAATGATGACAGCATCAAAACCGGGCAAGCTTTCGATCAGTGCCAGGCCTTTTTCCGGCCCCAGGATGAAAATGGTTTTGGTGAGCGGGTCTGTGTCAAAGCCATTGGGGCCTATAACGCTCACACTGATTATCCCGTGGGCGGACTTACCGGTGCGCGGGTTAATGATGTGATGGATGCGCTCGCCATTCTTATCGATAAAGAAGCGCTCGTAATCGCCCGAGGTGGAAATAGCGCAGTCTTCCAGCGGCAGGGTGATGGCCACTGCATTTTTATCTTCTGTACGCGGATTGCGGATGCCGACCAGCCAGGGCTTGCCGAATTTATCGCCTATGATGCGGCTGTCACCGCCAGCACTGATATTGGCGTGGGTGATGCCAAAGCCATGCAAAATCTCCGCACCACGGTCTACCGCAAAGCCTTTGGCGATACCGCCCAGATCGATATACACCTTGGGATGGTCGAAGTAGACGGTGTTGTTTTTGCTATCCAGATGGATAAATTTGTAATTGATTTGCGGTACAAGTTCTTTGAACTGGGCGTCAGTAGGCTTCAATCCGTTGCGGTAATCGTAGTAGCGCGCGAGCGAGGCAAAGGTGATATCGAAGGCACCGCCACTGAGTTCACTGTAGTGCTCTGCCTTGCGAATGATACTCGCCAATTCGGCGGAAATGGCCATGGGTTTGGCCGCAGTGGCCTTGGGGGCTTGCTCGTTGACGCGAGAGAGCTCGCTGGTAGGAATAAAGGGACTGTACTGCTGGTCGATACGGCGCATTTCGGCCATCACGGCCGCTATAGCCTGCTCGGCCTTTTCATCATCTTCATGCCAGAGGGTAACGTTGACGACTGTCCCCATAATGTCCTGAGTGTCGCCGTGCCAGCCGGCCCAGGCGGGTGCGCTCGTGAATGAGAAAGCCGCTACCAGAGGCAATAGCAGGCACAGGGCGCGCAGCAGTTTTATAGCGCGCAATGACTTCACGGCTTACAACCCGACATCCAGCGCGTAACTGATATTGCCTTCGGCATCTACTGGTTGGGCTTGGGCAAACATCGCCAGCCAGGCGCCAGCGTTGGCCTCTTTAACAAAGGACTCTGGGACTTTCATACCGCCGCGCAAAAAACCACCAGAAGGCGCGGTCAGCGCCAATACCAGATCCACATGGGCCGCGCTCATCACATCAAAAATATGGGCGCTGAGGCCGTTTTTGTCATCATCCACCAGATCGGCACCAAAGGCACCCAGCGTCATCCAGTTAGAACCATTGTAGATTTTGGCTGCCTGCCAGCTGAGCTTGCCGCGCAAGTCTCCCAGCTGGTTGCCTTTCATTTCCAGAGTATCCAGTTGCAGGGAAAATTCCCCTTCAATTGCCAGAGGTAAAAGCTGCTGTAGAAGGGTTGCCGGGAAAGTTGCCGTGCCGCCTTTTACACTCACTGCGCCATTGCGACCGCCGCAGACATAACCTTCAAATTGCTGGTTATCCATCTGGGCATTCACCTGGCCACAGGCTTTCAGCATAAACAGGGGCAATACATCCAGTGTCCAACTGACTTGTCCAAGGGAGTGATCAACACCTTTAATTTTGATGCTGGCAAGGCTTGCACGACCATTCCACAGGGTGCCTGTGGGGCCGGTAATAGCGAGGTCGCCACCGCGGGTTAACAGCCAGGCACCCCAGGCAGCGGGGATATGGCTAATCACAAAATACAGCCAGGCCACCAGCCCCAGGCTGATCCAGAAAGCTTTGCTGCGCCCCCAGTTGAGGCTGGGTAGATTGAGGGAGGGAACACTCATGGGCATATCGACCTTCATAACTCGTTATCAGGGTTTGACCAAACGGACACTGACGGCCACCTGGCCCGGCTCGGTGGAGGTGGTCAGGTTGAGATCGCGAATAGCCAGATGCTCTTTGATCTCCAAATCATAGAGCCACTGCATCACCGCATCGGAATTGGCTTTGGTAATACCCACACGCACCTCGCCGCCAGCACCTGGCACCAGGCTGCCCATGGTCAAACCATTGCTGCGCAGACTGGCATCTATGGTGCCTATAACATTCTCGCTGCCGCCACCACTGTGGCTGGCCTGTTGCGATTGCACTTCAATCTGGCGCGCCAGCAGGCGCACGCGACCGAGGGACTGCTCGGTCGCCGTATTGGTAAGCAACAGGGATTCGCGCGTTTTTTGCAGGGGCGCAAGTATGGCCAACCAAATGAGGTAGAGGCCAACAGCCAGCGCGCCCACCAGCAGAATCGTCTGCTCGCGGCGGTTAAACTTGGAAAGTGATGCCAGTAATTTATCCATACAAAATTCCTACTGCGCAGGCTTGCTGATTTTAAGGCGACCGGTATTGGCGTTGGCGGTAAGCAACTCGGCGCTGTACCCCTGACCGGCGATCGACTGGCGCAAAGCATCGATAGCACTGAAAGAGCCAGCCTGCACGTTGATGTTCATCTCACCTGTGTCACTCGAATAGGAGATGAGTTTGACGCTGACATCGGTGTTGCTCGCCACCAGCGGCAAAATACCTGCCAGCATGCTCACCACGCTGCCACCCGTTTGGGTTTTGGGCTGCAAACCAGAGAGCTTGATGCGCAGACGCTTTTCCGGGTCATCCGATTGACCGGACGGCACCACCGTGCGGTAGACAGCTTCCATCTGCTGGCGCAGTTGGAGGTTTTGTACCTTGAGCTTGTGAATATGGAACAGGGAAACGCCCACATAGACCGCGAAGGTGACGGCGGCGAGTATCGCGACATTGCGCCAGAGCTTCCACCAACGCTCCAGCGGCAAGCGCTGAGAGAATTCCGCCTGGCAGAGGTCTATCGCCTGGCCCTGGTATTCCAATTCCCAATCATCTGCCAAGGTCTGACTGACAACGGCTTCTTTAAAGCGAGAGGGCAGTGCTTGCAGCAATCTCTCCAATTGCTCCTGGTCTGCAGCGCGCAGTGCAATGCGCGGTTGCGCCTCGTCAGCTTTGTGCTCGCCCGCTAATAGCTGCAGGCCAAAACCAAGCTGTGCGAAGGGAATACTGAATGCCTGTTGGGCGCTGGCGCGGAAGTTCAGAGTATTGTCGTGCAGCGCCAGTACCCAGGTGTCGGCTGGGCTGGCAGAAATAGATTCAGGGGTAGCTTCAGCTTCCACCAACACTGGCTCTTGTGGTTCAAGCGGTGCGGCAGGCGCAAGTGGCAACAGTGAAGGAGCGGACCAGCAGCGGGTAATTTCCGCGCCAATACCCGCAAAGAGAGCAAATACAGAGCGCAACCAATCGCGGTCGGTATAGGCCACCACTATCTTGCCAGCCTTGGCTTCACCCAAGGCAAAGTGCAGATCTTCCACATCGCCCACCACCGATTCTTCAAGCTGGTAAGGCAGCAAGCTGCGCAGGTGTTTTTTCTCTTTTTCGCTGTATTCCAGCTCACGGGTAACCACTTTGGCACCGGGTAACAATAACCAGACTTGCTGGCTGACCTGGCCAATAGCCGCTTGCAAAGCCTCCAGATTGCCTGCAGCCGTTGTCTCGGCGCGGCCATCTTGCAGCCAGCACCAGCGGAAATGATCGGCGGCGCTGTTGATGGAAATTACCAATTGTGGAGCCATTCTTCTTGTTACCTTACAGGTTCTTATTGGTTGTTTGTCCTGCCGACTTGCCCCGGCTAGTACATATCATAAGTATCTTCGCGGCTCACCACCGTAAAGGCCGGATTGCCACGTTTAAGCAGGCTGCGCGTCATGCGTCGCTGATCACCCATCTGCACTATGGTGTACAACCAGAACAGGTTGGTTTTCACCGTCAATTCTTTATCCACCGGTTCACCACCGCCAAAAACGCTGGTGAGCGAGGTATCTATCTCCGCCGTTTGGGCATAGTAGCCTGCGGTGGGCGTCGCACCTTTGAGCGAGCTGGCCCGCGCTTCATCCAGCGGTTTAAGGTCGCTCGCCACATTGATGCAGGCAAATAGCTCGATATGATCAATGGTGTTGATGTTCATCCGCTCCGCCGGGTCCAACACTGTGACTAACGGGCGCAACGCGCGCAACAGCACTGGCGTCATCCCGCGAACCATCGCCAACTCATCCAGGCTGGTAAAGGGGCGATCCGCTGGCAGATAGGGATCTTGCAAACCCGTGTAGTACCCCACCTCGGCCCCATTCAATCCTGACTCCGTTTTGTCGCCGTCCATCCAATCCACCATGGCCTCTAATATGGCGGTGGCTTCGGATACCGATTGCACCAGGGGCATGGTCGGATCATCCGGATTTTTTAAGGTCTGCAGCAAGCGGATAAACATGCGCTGGCTGGGTGAATAGGCCTTGGGATCGTTAGGGTCACGCGCCGGATCCAATGGCTGCCCACCCGCAAGGCTATTCAGGTTAAATTTGCTGTTAGCGTCTTCCAATATGGCGCGCAAGTTGCCAGCGCCATCCTCCAGCTCGATGTTGTAACCCTCTTTTACTGCACCCCACTGTTCCGTCTCATCGTCAAAATTGGGGTCGTCTTTTTCCATCAATTTGATGGCGGCGGCTTCTGTGCTCAGGCTGTATACACGTGCTTGGGCGCCATACCAGCGGCCTTCGGCGCGCACCAGGCCAAACTGGTAATCACCGGCAAATTTAATCCCCAGGCCCGCAACCAGCGCCACTATCAGCAGCGCCATAATCAGGACCGCACCGCGCTCGCGCGGGAGGGGTTTAGTGGGGTAATTCGAACAGGCGAGCACTGCGACCTACCCCTTCCACTTCAATGGTTATTTCCACAGCCACCGGCATAAGCGATCCACCCGTAGGGTTAAGCGGCGGCCAGGTGGGCTCCCAGGAATCTGTATAGTTGTCACCTTCAAGTACGCTTTTGCCGTTGCTCTTGATATTGGCGTCCGACAAATAACGCACTTGGAAATCAATCACGTCACCGGGTGATGCCTTGTTATCCCCGGCACCACGTATACGCTCCTTACCATCGTTGCCCAACAGCAACTGATGAAGGGAGGCGCGCTCAAAATCAATATTTTCCGGAGGCATATTGCGCTCGGGCAAATAGTCCCGCCACAACTGGCCTTCCGCAATGCGGTAATTCACTTGCTGCAGATCACTGCGCAAACGCCCCAACGGGTTGAGCCAGCCGCGCCGCTCAAACACCATCACCACCTGAAAGCTATGGTTGCCCTTGCTTTTCAGGCTTGCCGACTCAAAGCGCTGATTGGGTGTTGGTGCCTGGGCGTTGGGCGGCACTATGTTGCGCATATCCTGGGCGATCAATTGCCAGGCGCGGTCCAGCTTATTAATATCGCTCAGCACCTCGCGCGTACGCTGGGCGTTGCGACTGGCACCATCCAACGACTGGTAAGCCATGGCGGCCACTATGGCGGTCAGGGCTATGGCAATTAGCATTTCGATCAGCGTAAAGCCCCGCTGGTTGCGGTTGGCTTTTGCTGCCTGATTCGAGCTTATCCGATAGAGGTTCGCTGTCTGCTGCATGGCTATTCGCTCAGATCGCCAGTGAGATTAGCGAGCGGATCTATCTTATCGACATCCTGGGTCAGAGGCGCCCCTGGTATACCTATCAGGGCAACGGACATATCCAGCCGCAACAAGCCATTAACCGGTACGCGCTCCTCTTTGCTGGTCTCATAGCGCCATTGCCACTGGAGCCCCATCATCTCCACCTTGCCGGAATCTTTTTCCGATAATTTATAGGTGGGGAAAAAATTCTTATTGTTGAGCATGCTCAAACGGGTGTACTGGTTTTCGGCCACCCACATGGCGTAAGTTTTATCGCGTATGTGGCCGGCACCATCCACCTGTGCCAACACCAGTGTTACCAGCGCCGGCAGGGCCGCTGCCACAATAGCCAGGGCCACCATGACTTCCACCAGCGTAAATCCGCGCGCCGCGCGGGCTTGTATCTGAGTTCTAGCGGCCATTGTCTTGGTCGGCCTCTTCCTGGTTACGCCAGTGGGCATTGCCCATCATGTCGATTTCAATTCGCTGGGCGGGCACATCGCTGCCGCGCTCAAAAATGGCCATTTCCACCGGCGTGGTTTCGCTACTAGGGGCGAAAAACAGCAGCGGCGGCTGTGGATTCAGCTCCGGATCATAGGCCCACACACGGCCCTCAACGACCAAATCCCACTGCACGTTTGCCGGCATGCAATATTCTTTCAAGGTGTCGTCTGGCAAGGCTTGCCAGCCACCATCGCGATAACGCTGCCAGCGGTAACACCAGCGCTTGCCCTCTTCTTCCTCTTTGGGCTGGACAAACATGGCGATAATCTCGCCATTGAGCACCGATTGTTCGCTGACAAAATCTATTGCCGTCATCAGCAAGCGAGCCTCTTTTACCAAGCCTTCCTCATCATTGGACTTGCCGATAGAGAGTGCAATAACGCTGATACTAAAACCGATAATCACCATGACGATGAGCATTTCGATCAGGGTGAAACCCCGCTGTTGCTGCCTGGCTGCCATGGTGTTATTCACAAATACAATTCGCCAAAAGGCTTGGATTACTGAGCTTTTTCCGGCTGCTGCCATACGCTGATATCAGCCGCTTCACCCTCACCACCGGTTACACCATCGGCACCGAGGGTATAAATGTCATAATCGTGGCCTTCACCGGGGCTCATATAGACATAGTCTTTGCCCCATGGGTCTTGCTGCAGCACTTCCACATAACCACCGGTTTTCCAATTGCGCGGTACTGGCGCCTGGGAAGGTTTTACCACCAGCGCTTGCAGGCCCTGTTCGGTAGTTGGGTAAACGAAGTTATCCAGTTTGTAGAGCTTGAGTGCTGTCTGTATGGCTTTGAAGTCGGCCTGCACTTTCTTGATACGTGCCTCTTCTACACGACCAAACACCACTGGGCCGATGATACTCACCAGCAGGCCGATGATGACGACCACCACCAGGATTTCGATTAAGCTGAAGCCGCGGCTGCGGCTCTGTGATTGCGATTGGTTTAACTGACGCATAGCGACTCCTTTAAAGCATTTATACCATTGTGTTCATTTCGAAAATTGGCTGCAGTATCGCCAGTACTATCAGGCATACTGAAAAGCCCATAAACAGGATTGTCAGGGGCTCCAGCAAGCCCATAGCCATACCCAGTACCATCTCAAGCTCGCGCTCCTGGTCTTTGGCGGCGTTATCCAACTGCTGGGCGAGCGTACCATTGGCCTCGCCACTGGATACCAGCTGCACCAGTAGCGGAGGAAAAGTCCCGGCGTTTTCCATGGCGCGCGCCAAACTGCTACCCTCGCGCACGGCATTCACCACCTGCTCGCAGGATTCTTGCAAAATTTTATTGGTCATCACCTGACCGGAAATGGTCAATGCCTGCAGCAGCGGTACACCACTGGAGGACAAGAGACTAAGGGTTGCGGCAAAGCGCGCAGCGTTGATCTGGCTCACCAGCTCGCCAATCACTGGCAACTTAAGCTGCACTTTGTGCCATGCCCGCAGGTTGGATTCATTTTTGAGCAGCTTGCGAATACCAAACCAAATACCTATTACTCCCAGTAAAACGAAGACACCATAGTGGACGATGAAATCACTGGTGCTAATAAGTACACGAGTAAGGAGAGGAAGTTCGCGATGGCCGTGGGAAAATATTCCCACCAGCTTGGGCACGACGAACGCCATGAGGCCACTGATTACCGCAATGGTGATCACCATCAGCACTACTGGATAAATCATCGCCATTTTGAGGCGCTGTTGTATCACTTGACTGTTTTGGGTGTAGTCGGCCAGCCGCTCCAGCACTGGCCCAAGATAACCAGAACTTTCACCTGCACGCACCAGCGCGCGGTACATATCGTCGAAAGCGATTGGGTTTTCGCCCAATGCCTGGGCCAGACTAAAACCTTCAAGCACCTTGGTGCGCACACCAAGAACAACGCGCTTGATATTGGGTTTATGGGCTTGCTTGCCGGTAGCATGAAGAGCTTCGTCGAGAGGCAGGCCGGAGCGAACCAAAGATGCCAACTGGCGAGTGATGATACTCAGGTCGCGCGAACTCAAACGGCTCGCCCAGCGCTGACGCCAGCCCGTCAGGTCGAGACCATCGTCACTACCCGCTTTTTCGGGCTGGTTACTGGCGCTTTCAACTTCCAGCGGCTTGAGCTTTTTGGCGCGCAACAAACTGCGGACATGACGTTCCGAGTCGCCTTCGAGGATACCCTTGACGGTTTTGCCCGCTTCGTTGAGTGCCTTGTAACTGTATGCGCCCATTTAGATCACCATTTACAGCTGCGTGGTTACACGCAGTACTTCTTCCATACTGGTGATGCCGTCGAGCACACACTGGCGGCCATCGTCGCTAATCGAATGGCTGTGCTTGCGCGCTTCGGCCAGCAATTCCTGCTCACCTGCCTGTTCGTGAATCAGGTGACGCAGACGCTCATTAATTTCAATCAGTTCGTAAATACCTTTACGACCGCGATAGCCCTGGTTGTTACAGTGCGAACAACCCACTGGGCGGAATATGGGGGTATTGGCCGGGATCTTGAGCATGTCACGCTCGGAATCCACTGGCAGATAGGACTCTTTACAGTGGTTACACAGCAAGCGCACCAGACGCTGGGCCATCACCACCTCAAGGCTCGATGCCAGCAGGAAGGGCTCTACGCCCATATCCTTCAAACGCAACACGGCACCAATGGCGGTATTGGTGTGGAGGGTCGACAATACCAAGTGACCGGTAAGCGATGCCTGGATCGCAATTTCTGCTGTCTCGCCGTCACGGATCTCACCCACCATCACCACGTCCGGGTCCTGACGCAGGATAGCGCGCAGACCGCGGGCAAACGTCATTTCCACTTTAGGGTTAACCTGGGTTTGACCAATACCCGGCAACAGATATTCCACCGGATCTTCAATAGTGAGGATGTTACGACTGCGGCTATTGATATGGCTCAGGCCGGAGTAAAGCGTGGTGGTTTTACCGGAACCTGTAGGGCCGGTTACCAGAATAATGCCGTGTGGCTTCAACAGGGCGCGACTCAGGCGATCCTGTACCTGCTTGGGCATCATCAATTGATCAAGCGAAAGAGTGCCGGCTGACTGGTCGAGCAGACGTAATACGATACGCTCACCAAATGCTGACGGGATGGTCGACACACGAATATCTACTGCGTGACCAGCAAGGCGCACAGTGATACGGCCGTCTTGTGGTAAACGCTTTTCAGCAATATCCAGACGCGCCATTACCTTGAGACGCGATACCAGAACCGGTGCCAATTCAGGCTTGGGCGAGAGTACTTCGTTAAGTACACCATCGGTACGGAAACGGACGGAGACGCGGTCCTCGAAAGGCTCCAAATGGATATCCGAAGCACCTTCGCGCACGGCTTGCGACAGAATAGCGTTGATCAAACGAATGATTGGTGCATCGTCATCGCCAGCGAGCAAGTCTGTGCGCTCGGCCAAATCCTCTGCCATAGATGACAGATCATATTCAGCGCCCAGATCATCTACTGCACGCTGTGCCGCACCCTCACCACTCTGGTATTCCTTGGTCAGGCGTTTTTGAAAGTCATCCGCCGAAATCTCCTCCAGCGCAAAACCCTCACCCAGATAGCGCTGCAACTCGAGGATAACCTCCAGCGTCAAACCGGGGCGATGCCAGACCAGCTTGCCATCGGCATCCGCCAACATGACACCGTGGGTAGAAGCAAAGCCAAAAGGCAGACGGAACTGTTCTGCCTCAGCTTCCTCAAGGTGCCCCTCAACTGGATCTATATCCGCCTCGTGGGCCTTTAACTCGGCGATACCCGCCTCAACTTCATCGGCAGTGGTCACGGTTATTCACTCTTGGCCGGGGTGATAACAGGAGCCGTATTGGCAGCGGGGGTAGCGGCATCAGGGGTCAATTTCCGCTCCAACTTTTTCTCTTCCGGCAGCGGCTGGTCTTTCCACTCAGGCACTACGGGTATGGACTTGGAGTTGGAATATTCTTTCAGCTTGCGACGGTTTTCCAATTGGGTATTGCGGATATATTGGTATTTCTCAGCTGTAGCCCCCGCCAGCACCTCGTCATCGCGAATAACGGTTGCGCGGATAAATACCAGTAAGTTGGTTTTATCTTTGGTGGTTTTTTCAGTGCGGAAAGCCTTGCCGATCAGCGGAATACTACCCAACAGCGGAACCTTGGTCACACCGATGGACACGTTATCCTGAATCAAACCACCCAATACTACGGTCTGGCCGTCGGCCAGAAGGATTTGGGTTTCAATTTCACGTTCGCTGGTGATGATGCCATCCGGGTTGGTTTTATCCACCACACCTGAGGTTTTTTGCTTGATATCGAGAACAACACGATCACCTTCGTTAATGTGTGGAGTCACATCCAACGACACCCCCACCTTTTCACGCTGATAGGTATTGAAGGGGCTGCTGAAGCTGTTGGAACCCGTACCTGTAGTGCTTCCCGTATAAGAACCAGACTTAATAGGAATGCTCTGGCCCACATTGATATGGGCTTTGGTATTGTCTGTGGTAAGCAGGTTTGGCGTGGACAATACGTTGGCACTGCTGCTCTGGTTTAGCATATTGAGTATGCCAACAAAGCTGGTGTTATTGCCTAAACGTGCCACACCGAAGGTATTTCCTGCAGACGCAGAAAGCGCTTTAGCAAGGTCGCCGAGACCTGTGTCATAGGTATTTTCGTTTTTAAGCTCCAGCGCGCCAGCGCCCAGTGCAGCCAGATTGCTATTGCCGCCACTAAAGCCGCCAAACCCGTCAGTTTTGCTGGCATAGCTCCACTCAACCCCGAGGTTTTTACCAATGCCATCGGTAATTTCCACAATGATCGCTTCAACCAGTACCTGTGCGCGGCGAATATCCAGGCTATCCACCACCGCCAGCAATGACTGGGCGGTATCATTATCGGCCGTAATCAATACCGAGTTAGTGGCCTCATCAGCCTGCACATTAGATTGGCCGCCATTGGCAGAATTTGGATCAGCCGGTTTTGCGCCCTGCCCCTGCAACATACCGGTCAATACCTTGGCCACATCAGCTGCCTTGGCATATTTGAGGTAAATCACACGAACATTAGAGTTTTTGGTCTGCGGACGATCAAGGCTCTCAACTACACCCTTAATACGTTGGCGTGACATTTCATCGCCACTGACGATAACCGCGTTAATGCGCTTGTCCGCGACAATAATAGGCGGCGAAGTAGTAACACCGCGGTTTGGATCAGGCTTTTCCAGCTGGTTGATCATGGCAACCACGTCAGTCGCCTGGGCGTAGCGCAGTTGCACCACATCAATTGCAAGTACGGCAGCTTTATCCATCTGCTCGATCAAATCATTGATACGCGAGATATTGGCGCGGGTGTCACTGATAATCAGGGCGTTGCTGGGCTCATAAGCAGTCAAGTGACCATATTGCGGAACCAGCGGACGCAAGGCGGCCAGAACTTTAGCCGCACTGATATTGTTGAGCTGGATAATCGACGTGATATAGCCGTCGTCTTTATCCTTGATGGATTGCTCGGTGGGAATTGCAAACTGGCGCGCGTCGCGGTTGGCGATAATACGAACTATGCCATCACTCTCTACCGCGGTAAAACCATGGACATCCAGAACCGCCAAAAAGAGTTCATAGAGCTCCTTTTTATTGAGTGGTTTGCTGGAGATCAGCTTGATCGGACCGCGCACTTTCGGGTCGACAATCATGGGTTTGCCAATAACTTCCTGGATGACCTTCGCCACCTCAACTATGTCTGACTCCTTGGAACTCAGAGTCCAGGTTTGTTCCGGCACTTTCGGCTCGGCCGCCATCAGCGGATTGCCGATGCTCAATAGGGCCAAAAACAGTGCACTTTTTAAATATTTTACTTTCACCGCACAAACCTCACTTTACTGAAGCACCACATCGACTGTTATTACGCTACCACCGCGCTTGATTTCAAGGCTGGCGGAGGTGGTATTACCCATGTTTTTATACACTTCCATAATCTTGGCCGGGTTGGTCAATGGCATGCCATTGACTGCGGTGACTATGTCATCTGTCTGCAAGCCCAGCGCACGGAATTTTTCCGAATCGCGTCCGGGGCGAATTTTGTAACCCACAACCTGACCGTTTTCACGGTAGATACTCATAGCCACCACATCGGACAAACTGCGTGTCGCATTCGCCATACCCGGGTCGCCGGCTTGCTCAGGCGACTCAGGACTTTGCATTTGTGGCCCCATAGGCCCGGGTCGGCCAGGGGGCATCACTTGAGTAGAGGGTGGCGGCGGTGGCGGAGCTGTGTTTTGGCGGCTGAAACTCGGAGCATTGGGGTCATTTTGGTAGAGCCAAAGCGATTCGTACTGGCCGTTGTTATTAATTATGACGCGATCTTCCAGCACTTTAGACAGGGTTACGCCATTGCCGACCGGCAGCGTTGCACCCACGGAATAAACATCTTGTTTGTCGCCGGAAGAGATAATGGCGCGCGCGAGTTTTTCGTCGCTGCTACCTACTATACCGAGCAAAACCAAATTCAGATGGGTATCAACTGCCTGATTTTCGATAACGGCAGGAGCCGCATCCGGCTTGGGAGTTTCGGCGGCTTTGCCAAATACATGAAGGGCTTTCAGTTGAGCTATATCCACCAGCTTGCCATCGCTGCCGGCATGGTTGGTTACTGTCGCAATCGCCACAGCGGCAGGAGGAATTGTGGGCAATGGCAACAGCAGCCAAAACAGGCGCGCCAGGCTGAAACTTAAACTGATTACCAACAGCAAACGCACCAGAAATTGCCAGCGACCCAACGAAACTTTAGTGGGCAGGGTCAATAGCCGGGCAAAGGCAAGCTCCCAGTCAATACTGGATTGCGGCAGGGTAAATCGGCTGATTAGTGAGCGATCAACTGACATAAGAATTGGGTTAAGTCCTTCGCGGATAGTCGCAGTCTAGAGTTCAATGTGCAGCGGAGTATGAGCATCGAACATATTCATTATCGTTATAGAGCGCTGGATTCTACTCTATCCCTTTAATAAAAGCGAAAGCTTAACATCATATTCCGGTGGCTATGACCACACTAAGCACAACTGGTTTTGGCGTCCATAAATTTTGTTAAATACTGCACAATCAGGGTATAGGCAGGCAACAAAAAACGCGGCTAGAGCCGCGTTTGCTATACCCGAAATCAACGTTGAAGCCACTCTACTTACGCTCGCGTAGCAAATCGCGGATCTCTGTCAGCAGTATTTCTTCCTTTGTTGGCCCTGGCGCAGCAGCAGGATCTTTCGGGCGCAACTTGTTAAGCACCTTGATCACCATAAAAATCGCAAACGCCACAATAGTGAAATCAACTACTGCCTGAATAAATTTTCCTATGGAAATAACCACGGCGGGAGCAGAGCCCTCTGCAGCTTTGAGGGTAATCACCAGATCGCTGAAATCTACGCCACCAATAAGCAAGCCGATCGGAGGCATTACAACGTCGGCAACAGCCGAAGACACTATCTTGCCAAAAGCAGCGCCGATAATAATACCCACCGCCATATCAACAACATTACCTTTGACGGCAAACTCTTTGAATTCTTTTAACAGACCCATACAAATCCCCTTTTATTGCCAGAAAGCAGAATTGATAGCACCACAGGATAAACCGGTGCGCCAGCACCAGAACTTTCAGTGTAAATCATTTTCACTGAATAGCTCCAAGCTCACTTCACCCGATTCATCCAGACTGATCTGCACCACCATGGGCCGGCAGCAGACCTCACAATCTTCTATATAAGACTGTTCGTCTACCGAAGTGTCCACCACCAGGCTAATGGACTCACCACAGTAAGGACAATAGGCATGACACTCTTCCAGTAAATTCATAGCGCTTCCCGTCCGGTAATAATCAATAGGCTGCCGGCGTATCTATCCCCAGCGAATCCCAAAGGTCGTCAACCCGCTTGCGCACGACCTCGTCCATTACTATAGGCGTGCCCCACTCGCGAGTGGTTTCACCCGGCCACTTATTAGTTGCATCAAAACCAACCTTGGAGCCGAGCCCTGAAACCGGCGAGGCAAAATCAAGATAATCTATCGGCGTATTTTCTACCATCACTGTATCGCGCGCCGGATCCATTCGCGTTGTCATAGCCCAGATAACATCATTCCAGTCGCGCGCATTCACATCATCGTCAGTGACTATGACAAATTTGGTGTACATGAATTGCCGCAAGAAACTCCACACCCCCATCATCACACGCTTGGCATGACCAGGATATTGTTTCTTCATGGTCACCACCGCCATACGATAGGAGCAACCCTCCGGTGGCAAATAAAAATCTACAATCTCCGGAAATTGTTTTTGTAAAATCGGCACAAACACTTCGTTGAGCGCCACACCTAAAATCGCCGGCTCATCGGGCGGGCGCCCAGTGTAGGTACTGTGGTAAATCGGATCCTTGCGATGGGTGATTTTTTCGACAGTAAACACCGGAAAACTATCCACCTCATTGTAGTAACCCGTGTGATCGCCGAACGGGCCTTCCGGAGCCATATCATTAGGCGCTATATAGCCCTCCAAAATAAATTCCGCTGACGCCGGCACCTGCAAATCATTGCCGAGGCATTTCACGACTTCGGTTTTATCGCCACGCAACAATCCCGCGAAAGCATATTCAGAAAGCGTGTCAGGCACAGGCGTTACGGCACCGAGAATGGTGGCGGGATCAGCCCCCAAGGCAACCGCAACTGGAAAATTTTTGCCTGGATTTTGAATCTGGAATTCGCGAAAATCCAACGCACCGCCGCGATGGGAAAGCCAGCGCATAATCAGCCGGTTTTTTCCAATTTTTTGCAGGCGATAAATGCCGAGGTTTTGCCGCTCTTTATGCGGGCCGCGCGTCACCACCAAAGGCCAGGTCACCAGCGGGCCGGCATCGCCAGGCCAACAGGTTTGAATCGGCAACCTATCCAGATCCACCGCATCACCTTCAAGCACAAAATCCTGGCACGGCGCCTTGCCCAATACCTTGGGCGCCATATTCAAAACCTGCTTGAAAATTGGCAATTTTTCCCAGGCATCTTTAAAACCTTTGGGCGGCTCCGGCTCTTTTAAAAAGGCGAGCAACTTGCCCACTTCACGCAAGGCCGCGACCGACTCCTGCCCCATACCCAAAGCAACACGCTCAGGCGTGCCAAACAAATTGCCCAACACAGGAATGGAATAGCCTTTTGGATTTTCAAATAAAAGCGCCGGCCCACCTGCGCGCAATGTGCGATCACAAATTTCCGTCATTTCAAGATAGGGGTCAATTTCTTGCTTAATGCGCTTGAGTTGGCCGCGAGCCTCAAGCAGGGCGATAAAGTCGCGCAGGTCTCGATATTGAGTCATGCAGGGTTTCCCTTTTTAAAAAACAATAATTCAAAAACAATTGCTCAGAAACAACAAAGCACCCATTGGGTGCTTTGTATGCGTGACAATAACGTCTGAAGCCTCTTACTTGCGCTTCATGGACTGGAAGAATTCGTCGTTGGTTTTGAAATCTTTCAGCTTGTCGATGAGAAATTCAGTTGCGGCAACATCTTCCATGTCGTTCAACAGACGACGCAGAATCCACGCGCGCTGCAATTCATCCTCTTTCATCAGCAGATCTTCGCGGCGAGTACCAGAGCGACGCACATTGATGGCAGGATACACACGCTTCTCAGCAATTTTGCGATCAAGATGCAATTCCAGGTTACCAGTACCTTTAAACTCCTCGTAAATTACCTCGTCCATTTTGGAGCCGGTATCTACCAGTGCGGTCGCAATAATACTCAGGCTACCACCCTCCTCGATGTTCCGCGCCGCACCGAAGAAACGCTTGGGGCGCTCAAGGGCGTGGGCGTCCACACCACCGGTTAACACTTTGCCGGAGGAGGGAATTACGGTGTTGTAAGCGCGCGCCAAACGAGTTACCGAATCGAGCAGAATAATTACATCTTTTTTGTGCTCAACCAGACGCTTCGCACGTTCGATCACCATGTCAGCAACCTGCACGTGACGCGAGGGGGGCTCATCAAACGTAGAGGCAACCACTTCGCCGCGCACAGAACGCTGCATCTCAGTTACTTCTTCAGGACGCTCGTCGATCAGCAATACAATCAAATGACACTCAGGATTATTGCGCGTAATCGCCTGCGCAATATTTTGCATCATGATGGTTTTACCCGCTTTGGGCGGTGCCACAATCAAACCGCGCTGACCTTTGCCGATAGGCGCGATCAAGTCGATAATACGACCGGTTAGATCTTCGGTAGAACCATTGCCCGCTTCCAACAGAAGGCGTTCATCAGGAAACAAAGGCGTGAGGTTTTCAAATAAAATTTTGTTGCGGGAGTTTTCCGGTTTATCGAAATTAATTTCATTAACCTTCAACAGCGCAAAATAACGCTCACCTTCTTTTGGAGGGCGAATTTTGCCGGAAATAGTATCGCCAGTGCGCAGGTTAAAACGGCGGATCTGACTGGGCGACACATAAATATCGTCGGGCCCCGCGAGATAGGAAGAGTCAGCGGAACGCAAAAAACCAAAACCATCGACCAGAATTTCCAGCACACCATCGCCGTAAATATCTTCACCGCCTTTTGCATGGCGCTTGAGAATATTAAAGATGATGTCTTGCTTGCGGGAACGCGCCAGGCTTTCAAGGCCCATTTCGCGCGCTATATCAATGAGTTCTTCGATGGGCTTGAGTTTTAAGTCGGTAAGATTCATAAGTAGGACTTTGTAGATGGTTATTGCGGAAAGTTAGCCGTGAGGCTGAATCGTTAAGGGTTAAACCTGTTGCGTGATTTTTGTTGTTCGTCGCTAGCAGTTTTACGGTAATAAAGCTCGGAAACTCGGCTGAATGTATTCTGTTAAAGGGTAAGAAACAGCAGGGAGTTAGATCTTATCCGGCGGGGAGCTGAGCCTGGAGCAGGTTCAACGCGGGATAAGCAGATGAGCCGAGTATAGCGACTAAATCTGACAAGTGCAAAAACAAAACTGAAAAAAGCCAGACGGCTCCCGGGAAAACTGGCACAAGCAGGCAATTACACAGCTCGACCTTAACCTGCGACCGGCAGATTGAACAAAAATTCACCGACAAATAACTGCTGCAATAAAAAAGCCGTCGCAAGGACGGCTTTTGGCAAACATCTGCAAATTAGATTGAGTTGTTGATGAAATCAACCAATTGCGCTTTGGACAGGGCACCTACTTTGGTCGCTGCCGCTTCGCCGTTTTTGAACAGGATCAGCGTTGGAATACCGCGAATACCAAACTTGGCGGGTACTTCTTTATTGGCATCCACATCGACTTTGGCAATTTTTACCTTACCGGCATATTGCTCCGCCAGGTCGTCAAGGATGGGGGCAATCATTTTGCATGGACCGCACCAGGCCGCCCAAAAATCCACCAGCACAGGCACATCAGCGCTCAGTACATCTTGCGCGAAGCTGGCATCAGTTACATGAACAATGGCATCGTTACTCATATCAAATCTCCTGAATATTCATCGATTGGGGGCATCATAGGGATTGCCTCAAATGACCGCAAGGAGAAAAAACCTATAGTGGCCATAGCAGCGCCCAATGGCAGGTGATAGCAGAGTAACCATTCGGCAGGAAAAGGGCACAGCAAGAAAATGACAGGCAGATAAATTAAATTAATGCTGCGTGCGGCGAGCAATACGCTCCAACACCCCAGTGAGACTATCCAGTGTGACAGGCTTGGAGAGGTAGTAGTTCATACCGCTGGCAAATACCGCCTCGCGATGCTCCTGCAGCGCATGTGCCGTTAATGCCACTATGGCGGTTTGGGTCAAATTGCGATTGCGCTCGAATTCGCGAATGCTGCGAGTGGCTTCAAAGCCATCCATTTCCGGCATTTCACAATCCATGAGTATCACATCATAAGGCTGCATGGCTTTACGCACCGCATCAAAGGCCATAACGCCGTTTTCCACCAGCTCGGGCTGAATTTTTAGCTTGCCCAACAAACCTTTTATCACCATGCGATTTACGGCATTGTCCTCCGCGACCAACACGCGCATATGGGAGAAAATATCCTCATCAGGTACAGGAGCGACTACCTCCTCTACCGGCGCTGGCTCATACCCCATAAGCGCCGCCAATTCGTATTTGAGCGCCTTGCCGGAGACGGGTTTACGCAACACCGCGTGTATGGAAAATCTCCGCAACAACTGCGGATCAAGATAAACATCGCTACCCGATGCGATAAACAACGGAATAGACAAAATATCGGGATTGCTGCGCACCTGCCGAACGAGATCGACACCCGGCATATCTGGCAGCGATGAATCCACACATATAAAATCAAAGGGCTCACCACTGTGGGCAGCGTGCAGCAAGGTCGTCATGGCGACCTTGGCAGAGCTGGCATGAACACTACTGATTCCCCAGTCATTGGTGTGTTCGCAAAGGAATTCGAACACTTTGGTATTGCCACCGGCCAGCAATAATTTTTTGCCGCGCAAGGACTCGGTAAGCTCGCGCTCGTGAGCCGTTTCTTCCAGCATAAAATCCGAGGGAGCAAACTCTGCGGTAAACCAAAAGGTCGAGCCGCGCCCCTTGGCACTGTTGACCCCAATCTCACCATTCATCAGCTCCGCCAGACTTTTGCAGATAGCCAACCCCAAGCCTGTGCCGCCGTATTTGCGCGTAGTAGAAGCATCCGCCTGATTAAATGAATCGAACAGATTGCCACTGGACGCCAGATCTATTCCTATACCGCTGTCTTGCACGGAAAAGCGCAATCTGGGACGCGCCGACGTCGAACCGGGAGCAAGCCCAACCTCCAATGCAATAAAACCTTCAGCCGTAAATTTAAAGGCATTGCCCAACAGATTGATGATGATTTGACGCAGACGGGTTGGATCGCCCTGCAGCAGTATAGGTGTACTCGGCCTTACCCCTCCAACCAACTCAATGTGGCGCTTGCTGGCGGTGGCGCCAAATAACTGCAGGCAATCCTCGATTAAATCATCGAGGTTAAACATGGCCACTTCCAGCTGCATTTTGCCCGCCTCGATTTTGGAGTAATCGAGAATATCGTTGATGATTTCGAGCAGGGTTTCACCGGAGCGATGAATCACATCTATATAGTGCTTCTGGTTTTCGTTGAGCGGTGTATCACGCAGCATTTCCAACATGCCTATCACACCATTCATTGGTGTACGAATTTCGTGACTCATAGTCGCAAGGAACTGGCTCTTGGCGCGACTGGCATCTTCCGCCGCGTTTTTCAGCCGGCGCGATTCCATTTTTTCGGCCTGCTCCGCCTGGAGGGCCGCCTCCATGGTCCGGCGCTGCTCCAAATCTTCCAGCAATGTCTCGCGCATGTGGTTGATCGCATTCACCACATTGTCCAGCTCATCGGGCATGGAGTCGGCTTTAACGCGGCGCAAGCGCAAAGGTTTGGTCAGGGTTTCAAGATTGAGGTTGCGCGCATAGTTGGCGATAGCTTCCATGTGGCGGGTGAGCAGAGCGTGCACCAGCCAGAGGATAAATAGCGAAATCAGCAGGGTTTTGGTGGATTGGACGATGGCGATAAACACCGCCCGCTCCCACAACTTGTCGTAAATACTGGAGAGGGATGCTGTAACACGCAGGGTGCCAAGACGCTGTTCCGGTGTGCTGGCATCTTCGTAAGTCAGCGGGTATTCGCGCACCAGGAACTGGCTTTTTTTGGAGTCAATTTCCTCCTGACTGTAAGCCGTGCCCGCTACCAGGGTCTGCTCGGTGTTGTTCCAATCGCGCCAGACGACGCGCACCTGCACCACATCCTGCACGTCCAGCACGCTGTTGATCTGGATATTCAGCTGTTCCTGGTCAAACCCCCAGAGACTTTTGGTGATACTGGCAAGGGTACTGATGCGCACCTGATCCAGGCGCTTTTCAAGGGAGGAAACATCATCGTGAAAGTTGCCGTAGAGCTGGAGCAAAATGGCAAACAGGGTGATCAGCGAGCTACTGACCACTATCAGGCCAAGCAATCGAAAGGCAATGGGATTTTCGCGCGCGTAGCGTCTGATATTCAACATGGATAGTGAGAACTCGGCCCGACGGCATGGATTGGCAGCACCTGGCTCCGCGTTTGCGGTGAAGGCTTAAGCCAAGGCTGGCATTTAAAAAAATTGTAGCAGCAGTTTTACTCTATGTACCCTTTTTAACCAAGCCGCATTGGCGTGGAAATGGCCGAGCCAAAAACTGCTAATAGTCAGGATCATTTTAACAAAACCCGCGCAATAGCCCGCAAGCAGGCCACCGCCATGCTAAAAATATTCACCAAGGCATTGTTTTAACACCTATATTTGTGCGCGAATGTATTACAATGCGCCGGCTTTGAAACGGCCCCCTGTGTAGGCAGTACAGGGACCGCAAGGCAACGAATAACGCGCGCATTCAGGCCGACTATGTCTGGGTCCGGGTCTGGATGCGCCAAGATCTCTCAGCAATGCGTAAACAATCCTGTACGGAGAAAAGCGGATGAGTAAATTACTCAATAGTGGTGCGCGTGCATTTAGCCTCAAGCCTCTGCACAAAACCATGATGTTAGCCGCCAGCTGCCTGTTGGCAGTCTGCGCCACCCCGGCCTATAGCGCCCAACCCACTATTACCCCAACCTCCGCAAGCGAGGCCTCGCAAGCCGGCCTCTATGACACAGTAACCAACCGTGCCAAACTCCTGGCCAAGGGCGACTTCAAGCCGCTGGTTACCCACATCCCGGAAGCGCTGGCCAAGATGGACTACGACCAGTATCGCTCCATTCGCTTCCGCCCTGACGCCTCCCTGTGGCGCAACGAAGCCCAGTTTGAAGTGCAATTGTTTCACGCAGGTTTCCTGTTTAAAGAACCCGTCGTTCTGCACATGAGTGGCGATGCCCCTCTGCAGTTCAAGCAAGAGTTCTTTAACTACGATGGCAAAGCCGCCCCGCTGGCAGGCATAGCCCCGAAAGACATAGGCTTTGCCGGCTTCCGCCTGCACTACCCCCTCAACAACAATCAATACAAAGATGAATTCGCCGTATTCCAGGGCGCATCCTACTTCCGCATGGTTGGTCCCGGCCAGGCTTATGGCTTGTCTGCACGCGGTTTGGCTGTAGATACCGCCGAGCCGAAGGGTGAAGAATTCCCGGTATTCCGCGAGTTCTGGCTGCTCAAGCCAACGCCGGCTGAAAAGCATCTGGTGCTCTACGCATTGATGGACAGCCAGTCCATCACCGGTGCCTATCGCTTTGACATGTACCCGGGCAACCCCAACCAGGTGAAAATCACCGCGCGCGTTTTTGCCCGTAAAGACGTGAACAAAGTAGGCTTTGCACCACTGACCAGTATGTACCTGTTCGGTGAGAACAGCGTTAACGTGCACAAGTTTGATGACTTCCGTCCTGAGGTACATGATTCCGACGGTCTGTTGATGCAAGCAGCTTCCGGCGAGTGGATCTGGCGCGCACTGAGCAACCACCGCGCGCTGCACGTGTCCTCATTGGGCGACACTAATCCGCAAGGTTTTGGCCTGATGCAACGCGATCGTGACTTCGACAATTATCTCGACACCGAAGCCAAGTATGAGAAGCGCCCAAGCATTTGGATCAAACCAGACAATACCTGGGGCAAAGGCCGCGTAGAACTGGTAGAGATTCCCTCCGATAGCGAAGCCAACGACAACATAGTGGCCTACTGGGTACCAGACCAGGCCATGAAAGCTGGCGAGACCCGCGAGTTCAAATACACCCTGCGCACAGTGGATGCTGATGTTGCTGAGCAAACTGTCGCCAAGGTAGTTCGCACCCGCACTGGCTGGGGCGCCGTAGCTGCACAGGGCAACCCACCACCGAAGAGCAAGCGTCAGTTCGCCATCGATTTCCAGGGCGGTGATTTGGATAAACTGGCTGCCAACGCAACCGTTGAGGCAGATCTGGGCAAAAACTCCGGCACTTTTACCGACCTGCATGTCAGTAAGCTGCCGGACGGAAAAACCTATCGCGCCTCCTTCAAGCTGGAGCCAGATGGCAACAATGTGGTTGATATGCGTGTCTTCCTTAAATCCAACAACAAACGCTTGAGTGAGGTTTGGAGTTATGTCTGGTACCCAGATGACATCTAATAATTCAACTCCAGTATCGCCCGATTCAACGCCGGTACAACCCGCCAAGCCCATTAACCGCGACCTGCTGCCGGAAAATCACATCCGGCTGCCAGGTGAGTCTTTGCGCCGCTGGGTCTATGCGCTGCTGACGGTGATCACCGCTGTCACTGGCGTCTACATGATGTGGGATATCCTCAGCGCCAATGGTGTTACCACCCTTGAGGCGGTGATTCTGCTGCTGTTCGCCATCTCCTTCTGCTGGATTTCCACCGCCTTCTGGAGCGCTGTATTCGGCTTTGTGCTGCTCATGATGCGCCGCGATCCGCTCACCCTGAAGCCCATCGACCAGTTTTACGACGATAGCCTGCCCATCACACAACGCACGGCGGTAGTGATGCCTATCTATAACGAAGATACCCATCGCGTTATAGCCGGCTTTGAAGCTACGTTGAATTCACTGGTGGCGACTGGCGAAATCGAGCACTTCGATTTCTTTATGTTGAGCGACACCACCAAGCTGGATATCGCCCAGCGCGAGCGCGACCAGTGGCAGCAATTCACGTCCCGCATTGGCGATCTGAGCAAGCACACTTTCTACCGTCGTCGCGAAAAGAACCTGCATCGCAAAGTGGGCAACATCGCTGAATTTTTGCAGCGTTGGGGCAAAAACTACGAAAACATGATTGTTCTGGATGCCGACAGCGTAATGAGCGGTACTTGCTTGCTGCGCATGGTGCGCGCCATGCAGATCAACCCGCGCGCCGGCCTGATCCAAACCGTTCCTATCCCCGTGCGCCAAACCACCTTCTTTGGTCGCTTTGTGCAATTTGCTGCCGTGCTCTATTCGCCTATGCTGGCTACCGGCATTGCCTTTTGGCAAACCGGCGCGGCCAACTACTGGGGCCATAACGCTATTATCCGCATCAAAGCCTTTATCGATCATTGCGGCCTGCCCACATTGCCCGGTAAAGCGCCTTTTGGTGGCGATATTCTCAGCCACGACTTTGTGGAAGCTGCCATGCTACGCCGCGCTGGCTGGGATGTGTTCCTTCTGGCCGATCTGGAAGGTAGCTACGAGGAAGTTCCCTGCAACATCATCGACTACGCTACCCGCGACCGTCGCTGGGTGCAGGGCAATATCCAGCATCTGGGCATTATCGACGCCGCTGGCCTGCACCCCATCAGCCGCTTGCACTTCTTGCTCGGTGCAACCGCCTACATCTCTTCCTTGATATGGCTGATGATGTTGGTGTTGAGCACCGCTGATGCGGTAGTACGCGCACTTAACAGCAACGTTTACTTCGCCACAGGCGCAAGCGCCATAGGGTCTATTGATTTCCACATGGCACCTATTTGGCCCATCGCCAAAACCGGCCTGATTATCGCGTTGATTACGCTTACCACCATTTTGCTGCTGTTCCCCAAAGTGATGGGCATCATCACTACTCTGGCACACAGACGCGAACAATTTGGCGGCACCAAGGCGATTATCCGCGGCACCCTGGTAGAGACTGCGTTTGCTGTGCTGATTGCTCCCATCATGATGGCCTTCCATGCCTACTTTGTGGTGTCAGTACTGCTGGGCTTTAAAGTGAACTGGGACGCCCAGGATCGCGAAGGCCGCCTGCTCACCTGGAAGGAAAGTTTTGCGCGCACGCTGCGCACTACCTTGGTGGCATTGGCCTGGGGCTATATGACCTGGACCTACGCCCCCATCTTCTTCTGGTGGCTGTTGCCAATCCTCACCGGCCTGGTACTGGCGGCACCTATAGTGCGCTATTCCAGTAGCCTTACCCTGGGTGAAGACTGCCGCAAGCACGGTATTTTCGTGAGCCCCTTTGAGACCAACGAAGATCCAGTGCTGACGGACCTCAAACGTCTCCTTGCCGTTGAGCATCCACCGCTGGAAACCCCTGCCCCCCTGCCCGTATTACCGCCCGATAATTGGAGCGATATGGCCGAGCAGGATATGGAAGAATATCCCCCCAAAGACTATTCGTGGCAGTAATACCAAAACCCGGCTTAGCCGGGTTTTTTTTGCCCGCTTTTGTTACCAGACCCAGTTGACTGACGCCGATTTGGCCTAAGCTTATTGAATAAAACCTATGCGCGTGCCAAGCATTAACAGGGATTCCCCACATATGCACAACAGGGTCTGGCATCACCACCCACTTACCAAACCACAAGCCATTGCACTGACCATAGTACTGGCCGCGGTTGCCATTGGAATGCCTATCTTCTTCGCTTTGCATCAAGCGCAACTGCAAGGCCTGGACGCCGCTAAAAGCCGCGCCCTCCTCTACGCTCGCGACATAATGCAGCGCTCGGATAAAACCGCCGACCAGATCACCGCAGGCGTTGCCCGCCTGCTTGGTGACTACCGGGAAACTCCCTGCAGCGACGCCGCCATAGAAGTCATGCGCCAGATTGACCTTAACTCCAGCTACATACAGGCCATAGGCCATGTAGAGGGCAACACCCTTGTGTGTTCTTCGCTCGGCATCCAAAATCTTGCCTTGGGCCCAGCCGATTTCGTTACCAGCAGTCGCACCAGTTTCCGCACAGATGTTGCCTTTAGTTTTGCCCCTAATGATCGCTTTATAGTGGTGGAGCGAGATGGTATCGCCGCGATTATCCATAAGGATTTACCACTGGATATTACCCTCAGCGACGAGGACGTATCTCTCGCCATATTTTCTACCCGCAGTCCGCGACCACTCACTGCGCGAGGTTTTATAGCCCCTGCCTGGATTGAGCGACTCGGCGATCACAAAGAAGCGGCCTTTGTCGATCAAGGCCATGTCGTGGCACTGATACATTCCCAACGCTATCTCACTGTAGCGCTGGCAACTGTGCCGGTGGCCTATGCAAACTCACAGATAAAAGACGTTGCGCTCATGTTGGTTCCTATTGGGCTCATCTCTGGATTGATGGTTGCACTGGCGATTCTCTATCTCGCTCGCATGCAGCTGTCCGTCACCTCTGTGATGAAAACTGCACTGCGCCGCAAAGAATTTTTCCTGCTCTACCAACCCATCGTCGATTTACGCACGGGTACATTTATCGGCGCCGAAGCCCTGATTCGTTGGCGCCGCCCCATCGGGGAAACCATCAACCCGGATCTGTTTATTCCCATGGCCGAAAAGTCCGGCATCATTCGATTGATCACCCGCTATGTATTGGAAACCGTCGCTGAAGATGCGCGCGATCTTTTTAAAAAGCATCCAGATTTTCATATCGCCATAAACCTATCCCATGAAGACATGCAATCCAAAGAGACTGTACGACTCTTGCAAGCGATGAAAAACAAACTGGAGGCAGGCCCACACAACATTATTGTTGAATCTACTGAGCGCGGCCTGATCAATACCAGCCTTGCACAGGAAATTATTCGCGACATACATGCCTGCGATATCAACATCGCCATAGACGATTTTGGTACCGGCTATTCAAGCCTTTCCTATTTGCAGACACTGGATCTGGATTTACTCAAAATTGATAAATCGTTTGTGGATACCATAGGCACCGAAGCAGTCACTGGCCAGGTGATCAACCACATCATCAAGATGAGCAAAGATTTGAAATTTGAAATGATTGCGGAGGGAGTGGAGACACAAGCACAAGCCGATTTTTTACGCGAGCAAGGCGTGGAGTACGCGCAGGGCTGGCTGTTTGGAAAACCTATGCCTCTACCGGATTTGATTCGTAAACTGGATGCACCGCAAAAATAAAAGCCATAAAAAAAGCTCCCTGGAATTATTCCCTAGGGAGCTTTTTTAATTCAAACAACTTAGTGCTTCAGCTGATCCGCCGATACCTTTTCATCTTTAAAGGCCACCAGGAAGAACACCAGAATAGCGCCGGCAATACCAGCAGGAATTAACCAGATATTTGTCCAGGCATGACCGCCCTGGATAACATACTGATCGCTGATCTTACCCGCCAAACTGAAACCAATCAGCATACCTACACCGTAGGTCGCCAACGTAATCAGGCCCTGGGCTGCACTTTTGATTTTTTCGCCGGCTTTGAAGTTAGTGTAAATTTGGCCGGTAACAAAGAAGAAGTCGTAGCAGATACCATGCAACACAATACCCAAAATCAACATCCACATTTTATCGCCAGCATCGCCATAGGCGAATAACACATAGCGCAATACCCAAGCCGCCATTCCCACTAACAGCGAAATTTTAATGCCGAAGCGACCAATAAAAATTGGCAGCAGCAGCATAAACAGGGTTTCAGAAACCTGGCCGTAAGACATCTTGGCCGCCGCGTTGGCAACGCCCACTTCGTTCAAAAACAGGTTGGCGTTTTGGTAGTAGAAGGCGAGCGGGATACAAATCAAAATTGAAGCAATAAAGAAAATCAGGTAGCGAGTATCTTTCAGCAAACCAATCGCATCCAGGCCGAGAATATCGCGCATGCTGACCTTGGAGCTTTTATCCGCCGCCGGAGGCGTGTGCGGTAAGAAGAAACTCAATACACCCAATGCCGCCGACGCAACTGCAGCCATTTGGAAAGTAAGTTTCAGCAAGTTTTGCGATTCCCAATTCAAATAGCCAATCAACATGCCCGCCACAATCCAGCCGATTGTGCCGAATACACGGATTTGCGAGAACTGCGTGGAAGGATCACTCAAATGACGGAAGGCTACAGAGTTCACCAACGCCAGCGTAGGCATATAGAGCAGCATGTAAATGAAAATATGCGGATAGAACATATCAAAGCTGTCTGAGGTCGCTGCAAACCACAAGAGCGCAGCGCCAATCAAATGCAACACACCGAGAATTTTTTGCGCGGCAAAAAAACGGTCAGCAATCAAGCCGATAATAAAAGGCGCAACAATGGCACCTATGGCTTGGGTATTGTAAGCCGCGCCCGTTTGCGCGCCGGTAGCATTAAACGCTTTGGAGAGGAAGGTGCCCATAGTGACGAACCAGGAGCCCCAAATAAAAAACTCCAGAAACATCATGGTGGATAGTTTTAGCCGAAGCGACATATTCATAAGTCTTTACCTTGTTATTAGTGGCCGTTACACGCTTATTATAGAAATCATTGCGCTTTTGTCGCACAGTCCCTGTGCATTGAAGCGGAATATCTGGATTAGAGTTTAGTCCAGGTTCCGTCGTTGCGGGCAGAGCTTAACACCGCGTCGATAAAACGCATACCATCCACACCCGTTTCTATATTGGGCACCCAATCCTGCAGGAAGTGACGCTCGCCAGCCTCGTGCGCGATGATGATATCGGCAATGTCTTTGTACAAATTCGCAAATCCTTCGAGATAACCCTCAGGGTGACCACCAGGCACACGCATACCACGCGCGGCAATCTCGCTGCCGATATCGCCGCGACGAGTGATGCGCTGATGCGGCTTATTCAATTCGGCAAACCACAACTCATTAGGCGTTTCTTGTGCCCAGGTAATGCTGGCTTGATCCCCAAACACGCGGATGCGCAAACCATTCTCGCAACCCGGCGCCACCTGGCTGGCCCAGAGCATACCCTTGGCACCGCCATCAAAACGCAACAGCACATGGGCGTTGTCGTCCACCAGGCGACCATCAACAAAACTACTGATATCCGCATTCACACTGGTCACTTTTTGCTGCGCGATAAATTGCGCGAGCTGGAATGCGTGAGTGCCAATATCTCCCAAACAACCCGCGCCGGTTTTCGCTGGATCAGTTCGCCATGAAGCCTGCTTGTTATCGGGGGCTGCGGCTTGCGTCAGCCATTCTTGCGGATATTCCACCTGCACAATACGCAGCTTGCCCAACTTGCCCTGTTCTACTAATTCACGCGCATAGCGTACTAATGGATAGCCACTGTAGTTGTGCGTCAATGCAAAAAAGCCTTTGCTGGATTTCACAACCTTTTCCAATTCCTGCGCCTCTTCCAGCGTGCGTGTAACAGGCTTGTCGCAAATCACATGCAGGCCAGCTTCAAGGCAAGCTTTAGCAACGGGAAAGTGCATATGATTAGGTGTAACGATTACCACCGCTTGAATACCATCAGGGCGCTTCGCCTCTTCCGTCAACATTTCCTGATAAGAGCCGTAAGCGCGATCAGCAGCTACGTGGAGATCTGCTGCCGACAATTTTGAATTTTCAGGATTCGACGAAAAAGCACCGGCGACCAATTCAAATCGATCATCCATACGCGCGGCGATACGATGCACCGCACCGATAAAAGCACCGCGGCCACCGCCGACCATTGCATAGCGAATTTTTGGAGTAGTCATAACTCTCTTCCTATAAAAATTATATCTAGAGGCACCAAGACGGGGCCCCATTTGAGCGCCCCGAGCACTGGAAGAAATTTGGTGGCAAACGCGCAGGAAGTGCGTTTGAGTGACGTCGAGCCATGGATGGCTCGTCGGAACGACAGCAAATTTCTGAAGCGCGCAGGAAAAGGCGCGATTGTGGGGTCGCCTTTCTTTGGGTTACTTTTCTTTGGCGAGACAAAGAAAAGTGACTCGCCCAGGAGGGCGAAACAAAATCTACAAAATAAAATGGTTATGTTTTAAAAAATACAATTTATTTCAAACCCAAAATCCGACGATTAGCTGCATCATCAGTACCGGCATTCGCGAAATCATCAAACGCACGCTCAGTTACTTTAATAATATGCTTCGCAATAAACGGAGCACCTTCTGCCGCCCCCACTTCCGGATGCTTCAAACAACACTCCCATTCCAACACCGCCCAACCTTCATAATTGTAAGCAGCAAATTTGGAAAAAATCTGGCTGAAATCAACCTGGCCATCGCCCAATGAACGGAAGCGACCAGCGCGATCAACCCAGTTTTCGTAGCCACCGTAAACACCCTGCTGCGCCGAGGAATTAAATTCCGCATCTTTGACATGGAACATTTTGATGCGATCGTGATAGCGATCAATGAAGCCGAGGTAGTCGAGTTGCTGTAATACAAAGTGCGATGGATCGAACAAAATATTGCAGCGCGGGTGATTGTTGACTGCCTTCAGGAAACGTTCAAAGGTTGCGCCATCGTGCAAGTCTTCACCGGGATGAATTTCATAACACACATCAACACCAGCCTTTTCAAATGCATCCAGAATTGGCATCCAGCGCTTGGCCAGTTCCGCAAAGCCGGTATCCACCAAACCAGCGGGACGCTGGGGCCATGGATACAAATAGGGCCAAAGCAACGCTCCGGAGAAAGTCGCGTGGGCTTTAAGACCAAGGTTTTTACTCGCCTGCGCCGCCAGCATTAATTGTTCAACTGCCCAGGCCTGACGAGCAATAGGATTACCGCGCACAGACTCAGGCGCAAAACCATCAAACATTTCATCGTAAGCAGGATGTACCGCGACCAATTGCCCTTGCAAGTGGGTAGACAACTCGGTCACCACCAAACCATGCTTGGCCAAGGTTGCTTGCAATTGCGCGCAATACTCGGTGCTGGCAGCCGCTTTTTCGAGATCGAAAACACGCTTGTCCCACGTGGGAATTTGCACACCTTTAAAACCCAGGCTGGCAACCCAACCGGCAATACTATCAAGGGTGTTGAAGGGTGGGGTATCGCTTAGAAATTGAGCGAGAAAAATGGCGGGGCCTTTCAGCGTTCTCATGGGAACCTCCATCGCTATAGTTATGGGCTTTGCGCCCGATTATGCCCAGAGCAAAGATACGAATGCAAGGTACCGGTTTTCGCGCCATCCAAGGGGTTAATTTTTGTTAATTACAATTTGAAAGTGTTAGAACAGCGAACAGGAAGGGAATCTACTGCGATGGCAAATATGACAAAACAAGCGAGGTCTCCCGACGCCGCTTGTCTATACAGCAAACTAAACACGCGGTCTGGGACGCGCCACCAATATACTCATAATTCCCGCCAACAAGAGCCATACAGCATTAGGTTCAATTACATTGACGGGCAGCGCATCAAAATAACAAGGCACGGCAGCAGTAAAATCTACAGAGCTACCTTTGAGTTCAAAATAAATCGAGTCAAACCAGGTGCGATGTGCATAGTCAATATTGACCAATGAATCGCCCGCATCAGGGGAAAAACCACCTTCAAACCACAGCGAAAACAAGGCGGAGTTACCATTGCCATCTTTCATGTGGCCGCGAAAACCAATGCTGGTTATACCATCAACCAATGTGCGCACTTCGGTGGTTTGGTTCAAGTCCAGATTAAACTCAACACCATTGAGCCCTTCTTTGCAAAAGCCGCCTTTAATAGCGCCCGCAAAAAAACCGACATCGGTGCGAATATCGGCATCTGCGATGGCATCGTCAATCAAAAGATTGAGCGCACCACCGGTACCCTGATCAATTATTTCAGTTTTGGTTTCATTCCAGATAGGGAAACTAAAGTCTCCCATGTGCAAATTAACGATTGCAGCTTGAGATGTTTGCGCAAATGAAAAAAGCAGCGCAGCTATTAACAGAACAGGTTTCATTGTCTTCTCCCAAAGCAGTTATTGTCCAAATGAACAGGTGCAACTATTCACCTCTCACTTTTCTTATTTCCTTAATTAGTTACGGCCACAATATTTCTGCAAACAACAGATATAAAAAAACCTTAGCAGATTCCCTTTTAAACAACTTTAGACGCCAGAGCACACAGAGCCTTCCCGCATAATCTGGGATCAAGGGGCCTCCACTTATCTTACGTAGTCGGCCCCTCGAAATAAATAGCTTATCTATCGAGTATAGACATCAATACGCCATTAATAACGAACAGGTCACAGAGCAATTATTGCAAACGTTTTACCAGCTCCACGCGACGATTCTTTTGCTTGCCCGCCTCGCTGGTATTGTTGCCAGCCGGAGCATAAGGACCGACGCCCTGGGCCTGCAAACGCACAGCAGGGATTTTGTAAACGTTTACCAATTCCGCCACCACTGCTATCGCACGCTGACGCGATAATTCAAGATTAGCAGCGCCCGCTCCGGTATCGTCTGTGTGGCCCACCACATAAAGCAACAAGTCTTTATTTTTTGTTAGCAATTGCGCAATCGCATCGAGCGTCGGCTTTGATTCAGACTTCACTACCGCCTTTCCTGTATCAAAATAAATGCCATAAATCAGCGCCTTGCCGTCGGCATCAATTTGTGACTTCAGTGAATCCGCATCAACTTTTATTAAATTGGTAACCATGGCCTTGGTTTGCAGGATAAGCTGTTGTACCCCCACTTCACTCTCGTAAGCACCAATAAAAAAAGCAGCGTAAATATCACCAGTGTCTGCTGCCTTTTTTGCAACTACATAATATGCTTTGCGGTAGTAATTATAGACGGCGTTATTGGGAGATATTTTTTCACCTAACTCAGACGCGTTTCTGTCACCACCACACTCGTCCAACTCACACTTGGATAACACTGTAAAACCAGCCTTGCTCAAGGCTTGCTTATAGTTTTCGTAGACTTTTAATGTAGATACATCTCCAATAGTGTATGAATACCGCCATAAATCCCCCGTTGCATTCAACGGTGCTTTGTCTGTAGCGGTTGGCGCGGCAGGAATAGCATAAGCTTCCGAATCTGCGTGCTGCATCCGACTCAATTTCGCACCTGGGTAGCGCGCAAATAATTTGTGATCGCGAGCCAATTCCTCGGCACTAGCGTTCTCTACCGGCGCCGTGGCAGATCCTTTGGCGAGCGCAGCAGCATCAACCTTGATGAGATTGTTATCGGGCGTAACCGCATCAGAAATTATTTGTTGTACCGCAACATCGCTTTCATAAGCACCTATAAACCAGGCTGCATATGCTTTTCCTTTCGGAGTTTGCTTTTCGCCCAAGAAATAATAAGGGTTTCGGTAAAAGTTATAGACGCTGCCACGTGCGGAAATCAACTCCCCCAATTCGATGGCCTGCTGGGTGGTCCCACAAGATTCCAGCTGACAGGAAAAAATAATATTGAAGCCCAGCTTTTTTGCAGCCTCCAGATAATTTTCGTAGACCTTTAAGCTGGATACATCTTTGATTTGGTAATAGTTCTGCCACAAATCACCTTTGGTTTCTACGCGCTTATAAACGAATGGCTTGTTTGTAATATCAAGAATGGATGCGGGCAAATCAAAGGGCTCATAGGCCCGGCGCAGCGTTGCGCTGAGCTCCGCCTTTGGGTAGGGCTGGATCATGGGATGATCGGCCTTATCAGATGCGAAACCCAACGGCGAAAATGCCAGCGCCATTGCTGACAATAAAAAACCTGTGCGGCGAGCCATATAAATCTCCTTTTGTGAATTAATTTGAATGCTTACCAAGCGGATGAGAGGCCAAGCCTAGCCCCGACAGCTGAATGATTTATGAATATCATGGTAGCCCATACAGAAACGAGAAGCCGTTAACAACAAGGCATAATCCAAATACAAACAAACCTATTTCGTGACAATAGAGCACAAGCACGGATGCAAACCATCTACACCTCAGAGTTGGATAAGCTCATGATGAAATCCCGATAGTGGCTTTTATATTTATTAGCGCCCGATTAACCCTATGTTTTAGTGGTACAAAAAAACAGTCACCTCTCTCGAAGCAACTGTTTTTTGATTCAAAAAAAATCCAGCAGTTAATTAAAGTAGAACTTAATGCCGACCCTGCCTCTGGTTGTTGTCGTATTCGCACTATCGAAAGAGTTAATCGAGTCACTATTAAGGTGGTTGTACTCCACAGCAACTTCGCCACCCACAGAAAAATTCTTTACAGGAAAATATTCAAACCCGAGAACAGGCGCCACTGAATAACCGTCAAAATCCTCTTTATCAGTGTCGCGACCATCAATGTAGCCCACTCGGGCGCCCCAATAGACATCCGTTTGATTGCTTGTTTTTTCGAGTTTAAAAAAACCCGCACCCAATTCGGAACGGCGATAGCTCGCATTATCATAGTCGGACTTATAAGCGGACAAATATGGCTCAATACGAAAGCCTTCACTCAAATTGATAGGTGCATAAATAGTACTGCTGTCAGACCCAATATTGGCGCCGACACCGAAATCAGCAGCATGCACACTCGCAACAGATGACAACGCAGCAATAGCCAAAAGCTTTTTCATAAGAATTCCTTGAAATATTAATAGATGAAATGCAACACAACATCTGGTATCCATTGTTGTGCAGGCGGCGCGATTTTGAGGGGAGTTTACTGAATAAAAGCTGAAGTAGATTTACACGAAAACTAGATTAGTTTTTAAACTTTAGGTGTCTTACGACAACATGATCAAATAACAACCTCGCACGAGCACTAATAAATGAACACAGCCTACGCGTATCGCAATCTGTGTTCATGTGTATTATTTTCCTAGCGAACATCCATTACCGATGCTGCCAAAAGTGCAGCCATGTAACCATGTGCATGATGAGGACCCGATGGTGCAGGAATACTGATGGGGCGAAAAGCAACATAAGCAGCGTAATTCACTTGCGCACTCATTGGTGGCGCGACTGAATTAATTTGCGGACCACCATCATCAAAACGCACTATATGCTTTTTAAAACTACGCCATGCTTTACGGGTTACAGTTTCATAGGAAGTATCCAGTAATTTTAAATCTACCGATTTTTGTAATGCGTAAATGATCATACCTGAACCGCTCACCTCAGAATAATTTTGCAATTTTCCGCAAGCATCCAGCACCTGACACCATAAACCATCCGCTGGATTTTGCGTTGCCTTAAGTCCTTGGGCGAGACTTTGCAGAGCGAAAAGAAGATTATTATATGCAGGATGATCCGCTGGAAAAAACTCAAGAACATCCACCAATGCCATCGCATACCAGCCTGCAGCACGCGACCAGAATTGCGAAGCTGTGCCAGTAATTGGATTAGCCCAAGGCGCTTGATGATCATAACTCCAGGCGTGATACGGCAAACCGGCTTTGATATTAAAAGAATGTGATGACACCATCAGGATTTGCTGCACTGCAACATCCAATGCAGTTCTATCATTAAATTGCATCGCATAACGAACAAGAAACGGATATGCCATATAGAGGCCATCCACTGACATTACATTGCGGTACTTCTGATCCGTCTTATGCCAAAAACCACCTTCCGGTGTTTTGCCAAATGCGGTTGGCGAGCTAACACTACCCAACAAATGATTGCGCATAGTTTGCGCCGCCAATTTGTACTTTTGATCGCCAGTTTGCTCATATAAAAACAAACACAACACACCGGGCTGTATATTATCAAGAGTCAGTTGTAAATCTTTGATACTGCCATCATCAGCAATATAGTCGTCGACATATTTTTTTATATAGGCGAGATAAGCAGAATTGCGATTGCGCAGGTAGATTTTTTCAATACCATGCAAAATCACACTATTGGAGTGATCCCACCCGTGGTGGGTCATTATATCTACCGTCGGCTGGTAACGTTTTATAATGGAATCAGTTACCCATTCACCATAATTCAACTCTGCAGCCTGAGCACCGCCAGACAACAAAACAAGCCCAATTAAAAAAGAATGCACAAAAATGCCTCCCAAGCTATTTTTATCTACACCTCAATGGATGCGCCTTGATAAAAGCCCGAGAACCAATGCCGAAGTTAATAGTATTTTTATTAAATATTACTCACTGAAGCCCAGAGACAACAGCGGCTAAAGCCATCCCAAAACTATTTCAGTAGCGCACTATATCCAATGCTTCCGAAAAATCGATAAGCATCTTGCCAAATGATAAATGGACATAAGTGCAAATAATTGCAACAAGTTCCCTTTGATCGAAACGTTGAATTTTTTAAATACTAGCACGACATTCAACAAGGAAAATACAGCAACACCCCCTATCCCCCAAAAACCGGGCGAGACAAGCATAGCAACTACACTTAACATAAAAAGGGAAATTTGAAAAACGGCGGCCAGTGCCGTTTTGGATTTTATAAAGCGACGAAAACTTTGCATGTCACCAACCCCATGCCATAACTCTCGTCGAAAAAAGGCGCTCCAGCTTTTTGGATAGCCCTCATGCAAAACCAGTAGCCTTCCATTGATGCAAACATCAATACCAAGATGCCTGGCCCTGCGACAAATATCTACATCCTCTGCAGATATCAATTGCTCGTTAAATCCATTCAGTCGCTTCAACACCGCTCGACTGGCAATTAAATTACCGCCGTTAATATACTTGCGGTTCTGGCATTTCATGCCGGCAAACCAGGATGTTTCGATCCAACCCGGCTGCTCGGAAAGGCCATAAGTAGCGCCCATCAAAATTTGTTTTTCGAGCACAGCACCTTTTAATGACAATATTTCATCTACCCATTGCCGGGCAATAAGCACGTCGCCGTCAATAAAAGCGACGACTTTATAAATCGCTTTTTGCCAACCCAAATTGCGCACAGCCGAGACGGTATATTTGCATGGCAAGGCGATCAACTTGATATCGGCAAAGGTTTCTAAGATGGACAAGCTATTATCGGAGCTGGCGTTATCAATCACAATCACTTCAAACTCCGCACGACCTTCCAATAGTGAAAAAATCCGATACAGAACCTTGGTGACAAACTGCTGCTCATTGTGGGCAGGAATTACAAGCGAGATACCCATACAAACTCCTCCTAGAGATACCATTTAAAATGGTGATGTATGAAGCCATATATTTTTATTTTTTTATGAAATTTATTTTGGCCAATCAAGCCAAACACCAGAAACTGCTATCTGGTTTATCGTCTTGCAGGGAAAGTCTACATTAAGCTGATTAGGAAACAAACTTACCAAAAGGTGAAAGGGGTCACTGAGTTTAGATTAAATAGAATTTCGATTCAGATTTGTTGGGCTGGGACGCGTAGATTGCGCAGGCTTATCACGACCTACGCACGTCAAGAATATTTCAGCAAACAGTAAATACACTCAAAGGATCGATGGATACAAATCCAGCCAATCGAGATTTTTCTCGTTAATCAAATCTATTTTCTCACTTCGCCCCAACTTCTTGAGGAGCTTTTCCCGCCCTATAGCGGATTCCATCGTTTCTGCCAGCTCAAAGTAAACCAAACTGGTGACTTTGTATTTTTTAGTAAATGACTCGGCAAGATGGTTTTTATGCTGCCAGATTCGCTGAGGGAGATTGCTTGTTACACCCACGTACAACACTCCATATTTTTTGCTGGCGAGGATATAAACAGCTGGTTGCCTCATTTTAAATTCCTTTTTATTCAATGACGCACATAAAGGTTGTTAGCGACTAAAGCATGCCCTAAGCAACCGTTAAAATTCGGTTAAATAGGGAATCGTCATCCTCGCGCAGCGGGGATCCAGTTCTTCGCCTTTTGGATTTTCAAGGAAGTTTTGATTTTGAATAGCTATCCAGTGCTGCGCACTCTAGATGGAGATGTTTTAAAGCTTGAGCAAGAACTGGATCCCCGCTACGCGAGGATGACGACTCCCTATTTCATAGACCCCTGAATAAAAATGCAATTCCTTGAAAATCAAAAAAAACATATCAAGCACTTACAATAATAAACGCCCCGCATACAGAACATTCAAAATTATCATCATTTGTATCTGATGAAACAGGCCTCATAACCTCAACATGTCCCACCTTAAAGCATCCGGGACAATTTTGCTGCAAGGCATGGCTGGCTGATACATAGCTACGAAGTTGTTTTAAACTATTATTAATCCTTTCTTTTTCATGCCTGATTTCTTCCAACGTAGCCCTAAGCTCCTTTTCTTTAACCTCTAAATGTTTTAGTTCATTTTCACTTTCATCCGCCAATTCATTTGCATATTCATTAAATTCTTCATACATAACCGCTCTCCTGTTCACAATACAACAAGCCAACCTTTAAATATCCGAATTTGTTGCTGCAAGAAAAACGGGCCAGTTTCTCAACTGACCCGCTCTCGATTTAACGCTTAATTACTCGTTAAAAAACTTCTTCACCCCATTAAACCAACTCGATTGCTTGGGCGAGAACTTTCCGCCTTTTAAGCTTGCCTGGAAATCCCTCAGCATTTCTTTTTGTTTGCTGGTGAGACTTACCGGCGTTTCAACCACTACACGGCAGAGCAAATCACCCTGCGCGCCGCCGCGCACTGGCGTTACACCTTTGCCGCGGAGTTTGAAGAGCTTGCCGGTTTGGGTTTCGGCGGGGACTTTTAGTTTTACGCGACCATCGAGTGTGGGAACCTCGAGTTCGCCGCCGAGGGCTGCGTCCACGAAATCGATGGGGACTTCGCAATAAAGATCCGCGCCTTCGCGTTGGAAAATTTCGTGTTTGCGTACGCTGACTTGTACGTACAAGTCACCGGATGGTCCACCGTCTGAGCCTGCTTCACCTTCACCGGACAAGCGAATGCGATCACCTGTGTCCACGCCGGCTGGCACTTTAACGGAGAGGGTTTTGGTCTCTTCGGTGCGGCCTTGGCCGTGACAGCTTTTGCAGGGATCAGAAATGATGGTGCCGCGCCCGCGACAGTTGGGACAGGTTTGCTGTACAGAGAAGAAGCCCTGTTGCATGCGCACCTGGCCGTGGCCACCGCAGGTGGTACAAGTAACTGGGCGACTGCCAGGTTTCGCGCCTGAGCCGTCGCAGGTTTTACAGGAGACGAGCGTGGGCACTTTGATTTGTACGGTGGTGCCTTTTACGGCTTCTTCCAGGCTCAGCTCCAGGGTGTAGCGCAGATCAGAGCCGCGTGCAGGACCGCCGCGACCACCACGTCCGCCACCGAAGATATCGCCGAACACATCGCCAAAAATATCGCTGAAGTTGCTGTAGCCACCGCCGCCCATACCGGACTGCTGATCGACACCGGCGTGGCCGTATTGATCATAGGCCGCGCGCTTTTGTTCGTCGGAGAGAATTTCGTAGGCTTCACTGGCTTCTTTGAATTTCTCTTCAGCGGAGGCATCGTCGGGATTGCGGTCAGGGTGATATTTCATCGCCACACGACGATAAGCTTTTTTCAAATCGGCTGCGGATACGCCGCGCTCGACACCGAGAATTTCGTAGTAGTCACGTTTTGCCATGGATTACACCAGTTTACGAGTTTTACTTTTGGCTGAATATTTTGCAGATGTCATTACTCGTCATCCCCGCAGGGGATCCAGTGACTTTGAGTTTTAATTTTCAAGGCGCTGGATTCCCTTCGGGAATGACGACTCCCTACTATTTACGCTTAGCAATACATAGGAAGCCGCACTTAATAAATCAGATCTTCTTACACGACAAATGCGGGCAAGCCCGCATTTGTTTTTATCCCCTCTCCTAATGGGAGAGGGTTAGGGTGAGGGAAATTCCCCGCACTAATTACTTGTGATCTTTAACTTCTTCGAACTCAGCATCTACCACGCCGTCGTCCGCTGCTTTGCTGCTGGAACCGCCCGCTTGTTGCGCGCCGGCGCCTTGTTGAGCACCTGCTTGCTGCTCAGCGTAGAGCTTTTGCGCCAGTGAACCAGAAGCCTCTGTCAGCTTGGTAGTGGCAGCTTCGATTGCAGCCAGGTCTTCACCTTTTACAACAGCTTCTGCATCTTTGATGGCTGACTCAATCGCAGCCTTCTCTTCAGCAGTAGCTTTGTCGCCAGCTTCTTTCAGGGTTTTTTGGGTGGCGTGAATCAAGCCTTCCAAGGTGTTGCGTGCAGTTACCGTCTCGGCAAACTTGCGATCAGCTTCGGCGTTGGCCTCAGCATCTTTTACCATTTTTTCAATTTCGGCATCGCTCAAACCGGAAGAGGCTTTGATCACGATGGATTGCTCTTTGCCAGTGGCTTTGTCTTTTGCGCTTACGTTCAGGATACCGTTAGCGTCAATGTCGAAAGTTACTTCAATTTGTGGCATGCCGCGTTGTGCAGGTGGAATGTCGCTCAGGTCAAAACGGCCCAGCGATTTGTTTTGCGACGCCTGCTTGCGCTCGCCCTGAACAACGTGAATGGTCACAGCAGTTTGGTTGTCTTCTGCGGTGGAGAACACTTGTGACTTTTTGGTTGGGATGGTGGTGTTTTTGTCGATCAACGGAGTCGCTACACCGCCCATGGTTTCGATACCCAGGGTCAGTGGAGTTACGTCGAGCAACAGAACGTCTTTTACATCACCCGCCAATACCGCACCTTGAATCGCTGCACCTATGGCTACAGCTTCATCAGGGTTTACGTCTTTACGTGGCTCTTTGCCGAAGAAATCCGCAACGGCTTTTTGTACCAAAGGCATACGAGTCTGACCACCAACAAGGATGATGTCGTCGATAGCTTTGATGTCGATACCGGAATCTTTGATCGCTTGACGCACTGGCTCCATAGAGCGAGTTACCAGCTCTTCTACCAATGATTCGAGCTTGGCGCGCGTCAGCTTTACCACCAAGTGTTTTGGACCTGTGGCATCAGCAGTGATGTACGGCAGGTTCACTTCGGTTTGTTGTGCTGATGACAATTCAATCTTGGCTTTTTCAGCAGCTTCTTTCAGACGCTGCAGGGCCAGTGGATCGTTGTGCAGATCAATGCCAGTGTCTTTCTTGAAAGTTTCTGCGAGGAATTCGATCAAACGCATATCGAAGTCTTCACCACCGAGGAAAGTGTCGCCGTTGGTTGAAAGTACTTCGAATTGGTGTTCGCCATCTACGTCGGCAATTTCGATGATAGAGATATCGAAAGTACCACCACCCAGGTCGTATACCGCGATAGTGCGGTCGCCCACGCCTTTATCCAAACCGTACGCCAATGCTGCTGCTGTTGGTTCGTTGATGATGCGTTTTACATCCAGGCCCGCGATGCGGCCAGCATCTTTGGTGGCTTGACGTTGTGAGTCATTGAAGTAAGCAGGAACGGTAATTACCGCTTCTGTTACCGCTTCGCCGAGATAATCTTCAGCGGTTTTTTTCATTTTCTTCAGCACTTCGGCAGAAATTTGTGGCGGGGCCTTTTTATCGCCCTTCACTTCTACCCAGGCATCACCGTTGTCAGCTGCAACGATTTTGTAAGGCACCATGGAGATGTCTTTTTGCACTACGTCGTCGCGGAATTTACGGCCGATCAAACGCTTTACTGCGTACAGGGTGTTGTGCGGGTTGGTCACTGATTGACGCTTGGCAGATTGGCCAACCAGGATTTCGCTGTCGTTAGTGAAAGCAATAATGGATGGCGTAGTGCGATCGCCTTCGGCGTTTTCGATAACTTTAGGCTTGCCGCCTTCCAATACTGATACGCAAGAGTTGGTGGTACCCAAGTCAATGCCGATAATTTTACCCATGATATTGCTCCTGAAAATTGCTCTGTTGCTATGCGGATGATTCACCCGCGCAAAAAGTTTGGTTACTCGTCAGATGCTTTACGCACTTGTATGCGGCTTCATCGACAGTTGGTTTCTATATTGGAGCTGACAAATGTAATTCAAGGCCAGCTCGCAAAAATCCTTACAAAAGACGTGGTTTATGATGCTTTGGAAACAACCACCATCGCGGGGCGCACCAGGCGACCGTGCAGTGTGTAGCCCTTCTGGAAGCAAGTGAGCACAGTATTTGGCTCTACGTTGGGATTGGGCACAGCGGAAACAGCTTGATGCAGGTTGGGATCAAAGGGCTCACCTTCGGGATTCACCACCAGCACCTGATGACGAGCCAGGGCATCGACAAAGGTCTTGTGAGTCAGCTGGATACCTTCGATAACCGAAGCGAAGACTTCATTGCTGGCATCGATAGAAGTGAGCGCACGCTCCAGGTTATCCACTACTGGCAGCAGGTCGTTAACCAGCTTTTCCAGACCGAATTTGTGGGCCTTCTCAACATCCTGCTCGGCGCGACGACGGGCATTTTGGGCATCAGCCTGGGCGCGCAGTGAGCTTTCTTTGGCGGATTCGTAGGCGGCAGCCAAGGTCGCCAGTTGGGATTGCAAACCCTCGATACTGACTTCTGTGGCCGGCTCTTGCGCGGCAGCAGCTTCGGCGGCTTTAGGGTCTGTGGCGTTTTGAATGTCGGTGTAGTCTTCAGTAGACACGGCTATCTCCAATCCTGATAAAAGTAACGACTGGCCGGACAAAAGCCGGCCGGAAAATTTGAGTGGGCGTTATATGGGGCTGGCTGGCAAAGATTCAAGCGCGGCGGGGATTTTTCCGCCGCGCTTACGATAATGAGGGGTGATCTAAGGGGCTGCTGTTAGCGGTTTTCCAGGCGGTTGTAGTCCAGAATGCCCGCATCACCTGGATCGCTGGCGCGATAGTCGCTTAATAATTGGTCGCTAAACGCCCAAAAATCGGGGTTGCTGCGCCTGATACCGTAGCGGTCACGCAGGGCGCGGTAATCTTCCTCGCTGTTAAGCAGGCTGACGCGCTGGACAAAATCCGGTAAATCGGCGCGCGCCACCTGCATAAAGCTGTTGGGGTAGGAACCAATAATGCCACGGGCGATGGTCAGGTAGTCTTCGTCGGGCAAACGTCGACGCTCCTCACCAAAGAGTGAGGAGATATTGCTATAGCCATTATTGTGTACCAGGGTGAAGAGCCCGGTTTCGGGTACCCGGATGATGGTTGTCTGCGGCAAAAAGCGGATAGCGCTGCCGGGTGCGCTTTGCAATTGCTGATAGAGCGCCAACTCCTCCCCGCTCAACCCGCTGCCGCGAATGTGATGGGGTGACTCACTCGCTTTGCCCAGGCGGTACTTGAGCATATCGAACAGCTCCTGCTTGGGATCGGCAGTGATGTATTTAATGCTGGTGTTGGCCTTGATCTGGTTGAGGTAAAGGTCGATAAACGTCTGCACATGACTTTCCGAATCGCGATACCAGAAAGCCAGCTCTTTTTGCTCGGTGGCGCGCGGCAACAGACTGATGTAATTCATTTCACCTTCGATGCGCAAAAAGTCCATATAAAGCCGGCTGAGCAGCTGGTGTGTGACATTGCCGTAGACATCAAAGCCCGCCACCAGCAGATAGTGAATGCGCTCCAGCAGCGGATAGCCGATGACCCAGGCGGTCTTGGGTGATTCGCCGATCAACCCCTGATAAACGCTGGCGCTATCGCTGTGGCGGAAGATGGTGAGTGAGGCATTGGGATTAGTACCCTTGTCGCCATCCCAGATAACGCCCAATCCCAGGCCGGCCTCGCCGGTCATTTTTTCGCGCACGAAGGCGGCTTTGGATTGCAGGTAATCCTTTTGTAAATCCGAGTAGCGCATCCAGTTATTCAGCGGTAGCAAGCTGTTATTGCCCACCTCCGCGGGCAGCTCCAGATGCTTGCTGTTGTCGGCCAGGAATTTGGCATTGTCTTCCGAGCCCTGGGTCTCCGGGGCAAAGAAAAATACCCAGAAGTGATCCTGAATGACGTTGAGCGCTACCTGACCGCGACACACCGGGCCCTTGATAAAGTTCATGATGGTGAAGCGCGCCTCATCCAGCATAAAGCGATAGCGCGCATTGATGGGCAACTCGGCAAAGGTAATGAATGGATTGGACGCTGTTTCACGCGCGTATGACGGCAATTGTGTCACTTGATAGGACGCATCCAAAAACAGCGCGCGCCACTTGTCCATTCGCGCCTGGTTAAGCACATAGGGCATATGGGTTTTTACCACCACACTCGATGGATCGCGCCACAGACGGTAGTAGACGCGCGCTACGCCTGGATCATCGTAAGGGCGGTCGCTGCTGATGCGATCAATGGGTTTACCGGGCGGCGTACGCGAGCGTACCAAACGAAAATACTGATCGGGCGCTTGCTCAAAATACAGCTGTGCGAGAAAGAGGTGCTCATACATATAGCGACTGGACAACTGCTGTTTAAGACTGTCTCCATTAAAAAACTTTTCCCAACTGGCGATTTGCGGCGGCAGCACCGGATTAAGTACCGGCACCTCACCAAAAGGTGCTCCCTGTGCCAGCCAGGCAATCAGGCGCGCCTGTTCATCCTGGCGCAACCCGGGCAATGCGTAGGGCATACCCCACAAGGGTTTGCGTTCGCGGAATGCCGCAAAGGTTTCAATGGTGGGGCAATACTGGTCGTGATCGAGGGCAAATTCAAAATCCGCCGGCAGTATAGGATCTGCCGGCAGCGGATTATCTTGCTTCAGGTTAAGCATTTGTACCATCACACTGGCGCGAGTGTTGGCGTCAACGCTGTTGCCCCGCTCGTTGAGCACGGGGAAAAAGCCTTTGTTGCGCCAACCCTGTGTACTGGTGGCATCCTCAAACATACGGGTAGGCGCTACACCCAACAGGCGAGTGCCATCATAGACGCGCGTAGAATTGGCGCCGCGCAGCAACCCTTGATAGGAATCGAGCTTAAGTTGGCAGGGAGCGTCATAGCAGCCATGGCAGACGGTGCAGCGCTGCTCAATGAGAGGCTTGATATCGTGCTGGTAGCTGTAGGCGGGCAGCGGACTATAGCGCGGCGATACCGGTGCAGGGCGAAATTCCCGCGCGTGCGGCAAGCCATAGGCCCTATCCCAGCTGGAGCTGTTCAAACTCGTACAACTTATTAGCAACAACAGCGGCAGCATAAAACCACCGCGCAAAAACCAGGACCAAACAGCCATAGAGTCTCCCTGAAAAGTCGGCGCGCTCGTGCCGCTGCGCTCTCGCTACAAAGTTGACCACATTCGCCATAGTTGCAGCAATTGTCCTTGAGGGTTTATAGCCAAAATACCGGGTTTTGTGCGCATAGCACCCGCACAGGTTTTATCAAAAACATGACTTATCTGACGTATTAATAATTTTTTATACGCCAATCAAATTGCATTTGACAACGTTGTCTCTCGTGCATAAGCTAACTTGAGCGATTAGTGATCGCCCCCTTTATCTTTACCCAGCCCTGCTGGAGGTTGTTATGTCCTTGCGCCTGAAAATCTGGATTCTTACCGGTCTTATCTTTGTCGGCCTGCTCGGCATCATGCTGATAGGCCTATTCACCCTGCGCTACGCGAGCAACCTGGACAACAGCGCGCGGGTAGAACAGCTACTCAATAGCACCTACGCCAGCGTCATCCAGATGGAAAACCTGGCAGCGACGGGCAAGCTGGACGAGTCCAAAGCCAAAGAATTTGCCACCCAAATCCTTCGCAACAATATCTACCACAACTCCGAATATGTGTATGTGGCTGACGAACAACTCAACTTTGTCGCCACACCGCTCGACCCTCAGTTGCACGGCACCAGCTTCCACGAATTTAAAGACGGTAATGGCAAAAGTGTGGGCGATATTCTGCAAAACGCGGTCAATGCGGCGAACGGAAAACTCGCGCGCTACCACTGGACGCAAAAACAAGCCAACGGCTCTATAGAAGATAAACTCTCCATCGCTCGCGTAACCCCCAAATGGCATTGGGTGGTAGGGACAGGCATAGGATTTAACGAGGCCAATGCGCGTTTTTGGGAAACAGCGCGCTGGCAGTTGCTGATCTGCGTGCTGGTGGCACTGGTGATAGTGTTGCCGGTATTTATCTTCGCCTTTCGCTTGGAGCGCGGGCTGGGTGGCGAGCTGCGCGACGTGTTGGAGTTGGTACGTAAAGTGGCGGCGGGTGATCTGCGCGAAAATAACCTTTATCTCAGCGCGCCCGAAGAGAGCATCTACGGCTCGGTGCTGCGCATGCGCCATAACCTGCGCGACATGATGGCACGCATCAACCAAGCCGTTGCCAGCCTGCATAACATCAGCGATCTGATCGTCCACAAAGCCGAAGCCAGCAGTGAAATGGCCGAAAGCCAAAGCGTTAATACCAGCAAAATCGCCGCCTCGGCGGAAGAGTTCAACCAACAGACCAAGGCCGCTGTGCAACAGGCAAAACAGGCTACCAACCAGACGGATGCCGCGTCGCGCACTGCCGCTCAAGGCCAACAGTTGATTTCGGGAGCCGTCGGTAGCTTTGTGGAAATCGAATCCAGCGTGACTCTCACCCAATCCAGTATTGACGAGCTGGCGCGCAAGATCGACAGTATCTCCGCCATAGTTTCGGTGATCAGCGAAGTCGCCAACCAGACCAATTTGCTCGCACTCAACGCCGCGATTGAAGCCGCCCGCGCCGGCGAACAGGGTCGTGGTTTTGCCGTAGTGGCAGATGAAGTGCGCGGCCTCGCCCAACGCACTACGCAGGCCACCAAAGAAATTAGCGCAACCATAGGTACGGTGCAGGAAAGCAGCCGCACCAGCAAACAGCAGATGGACGAGATGGTGATCCAGCTGAAGCAAGGCATTCAGAAAACCCGCGAAGGCGGGCAGACGGTGAAGAGCATCCAACAGGAGACCGACGAAGTGGCCAGCATTGTGCGCCTGATCGGCCAGGCGTTGGTGGAGCATGTGACGGCGAGCAGTATGATTCTCGACTATGTAAGCCAGGTGGAAGAGTCATCCCTCGGCACTAAAGATGCCGCCCAGGGTACGCTCGAAGCCTCGCAAGATATCCGCCGCGCCTCCGACCAGCTCAGCCATATGTTGGAGGGTTTTACCATTTAAGGGAGAAATTGCCTTAAAAGAGAGTTTGCCCGGCAGGCTGGATACTGTATAAAAAGCCAGATAAAATCCCCGACACTTCAGCCTGCCACTTCATAGGGAGCCACCATGCTCACCCATCTCAATATCCAGAATTTTACCCTTGTCGACCAATTGGACCTGGATATGAAACCGGGGATGACGGTGATCACCGGTGAGACAGGCGCAGGCAAATCCATTTTATTAGACGCCCTTGGCCAAACCCTGGGCGACCGCGCCGAAGCGGATCGCGTGCGACTGGGCGCCGCGCGCGCCGACATCACCGCTACTTTTGACACCAGCGCTATCACCAGCGCACAGGAATGGCTGATCAACAACGATTTGCAGCAATCGGAAAATCCTCACGAATGTTTATTGCGTCGTGTGATTAACAACGAAGGCAAATCCAAATCCTGGATCAATGGTCAACCTGTCACACTGCAACAATTGCGCACCCTCGGCGAAATGCTGATCGACATCCACAGCCAGCACGAACACCAATCCTTATTATTGAAAGATACCCACCGCCGACTGCTGGACGAATTTGCCGGACAAAGTGAGCTCGCCAAGCAAGTAAAACTCGCCTATCGCGAATGGCAGAGCCGACTCGAACATTATTTGCATTTGCGCGATAACGCCGCCGAAGTGAGCGCGCGGTTTCAACTGCTCAGCTATCAAGTGAATGAGCTGGAGCAGTTGGATTTAGGAATTGGCGAACAGGAAAAACTCGAAGCCGAGCAGCGCTCGCTCGCCAACGCTGGCGAAATACTGCAAGGCAGCCATGAATTGCTCGCACTTTGCAATGACGATGAACAAGGGCTGGATATCAACCTCCATCGCGCGCTGCATATATTGCGCAATATGCCGGAGAAATCAGCATCGCTTATCGCTGCTGAAGAATTACTGGTGAGCGCGCAAATTCAAGTAGAAGAAGCGCGTCACGAAATAGATCACCACATAGATACTTTCAATCTCGATCCTGAACGCCTGCAAATTGTCGAAGAGCGTTTGAGCGCAATTTACGATATCGCGCGCAAGCATCGCGTGCGCCCGGAAGAGTTATCAGATCTTATTAATCGCTTGAGTGCCGAACTGGCGCAGCTGCAAGGTGGCGATGCAAAACTCGATCAACTCGCACAGCAAGTGGATGCTGTGGAAAAAGCTTATTTGCACTTGGCCGGACAGCTTTCTAATAAACGCCAAAAAGCGGCGGCAACTTTGGGCCAACAAGTTAACGCCCAATTGAAATTGCTCTCCATGGAGCATGCGAAACTTACCGTTAACCTCGCTCCGTTAAATGACAAACCATCAGCAAACGGTTTGGAAGAAGTCGAATTCCTGATCAGTACCAACCCCGGCCAACCGCCAAAATCCCTCGCAAAAGTTGCCTCAGGTGGCGAGCTATCGCGCATAAGCTTGGCAATTCAAGTGATCACCGCGCAAACCTCCGCAACACCAACACTGGTGTTTGACGAAGTAGACGTAGGTATTGGCGGTGCTACTGCCGATGTCGTCGGCCAACTGCTGCGTCAACTCGGTGATCGAGGGCAAGTGATTGTCGTAACCCATCTCGCGCAGGTTGCCAGCAAAGGCCACCAGCATTTATTAGTCAGTAAAAAATCTACCAAAACCAACGCGGAATCCACACTGGGTTTACTGGAAGGTGAAGAGAAAGTGGCCGAGATCGCGCGCATGCTCGGCGGTGCGAAAGTCACCGAACAATCACTGGCGCATGCGCGGGAGATTTTAACGGCCAAGTAAAATCGACTGCCGTTCAGCTCAACAACGAAAAATAAAAAAGGCGCTCACTGCGCCTTTTTTATTGGTAGCGGAAGAGGATTTGCGCTATCTCACTTTTTCAGCGGTTTAACGTAAAGCACCAAACTATGATCGGTCAATTCGTAACCATGTTCATTGGCGATACGACGCTGCAAGGCTTCAATTTCGTCGTTATGGAACTCTATGACGGTTCCGCTATCTATATCGACCATGTGATCGTGATGTTCACCGCGAGCGACTTCGAAGACTGAGTGGCCGCCGTCAAAGTTGTGCCTGACCACCAAGCCTGCGCTTTCAAACTGGGTGAGAACCCGGTAGACAGTGGCAAGCCCGACATCGTCGCCCTGCTCGATAAGCGCACGGTAAACGTCTTCGGCGCTCATGTGGTGCTGCTCCGCCGATTCCAGCATTTGCAGAATCTTGATGCGCGGCAAGGTGACTTTTAGGCCAGCTTTGCGCAGCTCCTGGTTTTCGTCCGCCATTTTTCCCCCAAAACCTTCTCAGTATTCCTGTGGTTCGGGTATTATCCGTGTTCAAATAATTTAGTGGAAGCCCTCTTATGAAATTAGCCAGTCGCGTTTTGCTGGTCGCTATATGTGTCAGTCTTGCCAGTTGTAACATCTTCCCGGGCGTTCACAAACTCAATATCCAACAAGGCCACATTATCACCCCTGAAATGGTCAGCCAGCTGAAACTGGGCATGAACAAGCGTCAAGTGCGCTTTGTGCTGGGCAATACTTTGCTGCCCGACAGCTTTAACGACAACCGTTGGGACTATTACTACAGCCTTAAACGCGGCCGCGACGGTAGTAAAACCAACCACCTGTTTACCGTGTATTTTGAAGGCGACAAGCTGGTAAAAATGGAAGGTGACTACCTGCCGGGCCCAGCGCCATTGAGCGAAGACAAATCGGAGAAATACCTGGATAACAGCAAGCGCGATATGCCGCTGCCAACCAATATTGAAACCAAGAAAGACCCGCGCGACGAGCAGAAATAAGCTCATCTACAGGCAGCTGTTATACGCAGCTGCCTGTTTCTTTTGCTGCATTGCACCTCCATTATCCCCCCCCTTTTTACAGCCTGACGGCTAGCTTGACACTCCTCCCCCCTCAACTAGGCTGAAAGCATTGGTCGTTGCCAGTGGCGCCTTGCTAATAACTCTCTTTTATTTGCCGCTCCGCTCGATCCCTGTCCCCTGTCTTGCGCGAGAGCACCTGGCCCACGATGGATTTCCTGACCAAACGCTGGCGTTACATTGTGCGAAAAACGAGCGCGCTGTTTCGTCTTTATGATGCTGAAGCTGCTGTAGCGGCAGGCTTTCGCGCACAACAGGTCAAAGCCATACTGCGACTCACCCCACTCACCATGGTCGCCAATCTGTTCAATGCTTTCGTGCTGGTACTTATGTATCGCGGTACCGATAAGTTTGAATGGATATTGGGCTGGGTATTGGCATTGGGTATTTGTATCGTTATGGGCACCCGCGCCTGGCTTTTGCAGCGTCGCCGCCCACCGCCAGAGCGAGTATCCACCCGCGGGCTCAACCGGGCGACCCAACACGCCGTTATTCTGGGCTTTATCTGGGGGCTATTACCTATAGTCGCCTTTGACAGCAGCGATCCCACGAACACCTTACTGTTGACCACCATATGCACCGGCATGATTTGCGCCGGCGGCTTTGCGCTGGCAACTGTGCCCCAGGCAGCGACAGGCTATGTTGTTATGATGGCCCTGGGCTGCGAAATTGCACTGTTGCTGGACCCGGCCCACTACTGGTACCTGGAGATGCTGCTGGGCATATACGCCCTGATTATCTGCTCGGCGGTCATTGCCAGTGCCCGCACCTTTGGCGCGCGACTGATGGCCGAGGCAGAGGCTGCTCACCAACAACAGCTTGTGAGTTTGCTGCTCCACGATTTTGAATCCCATACCAGCGACTGGCTGTGGGAGTTGAACTTGAAGGGCCAACTGATCGATCCCTCCAAAAAGCTGCTGAACATTCTCGGTGTGCGCGGCCCCAGCCTTGGCAAGGTCGCTTTTATCGAGCTATTTGATCACGCGTTTGCAGAGCAGGAATACGGCGACAAGAACCCCATCACCCAGTTGCGCCAACATCTGCAAGAGCTGGTGGCCTTTCGCGAGCTGGTTGTGCCCATTGTGATCCACGGCGAGCGCAACTGGTGGCAACTCACGGCCAAACCACTGTTCAACAATAATGGCGAGCCCATTGGCTGGCGCGGCGTTGGCTCCGACGTAACCCACAAGCGCACTGCCGAGCTGGAGATGCGCCGCCTGGCCAATTACGATTCACTCACCAGCCTGGCCAACCGCCATCAGTTTTATGTGCAGCTGGAAACCCTCAAAAAGCAGAGCCATTTTCACTCCTGTGCGGTGTTTTTTCTCGACCTCGACAACTTTAAAAACGTTAACGATTCCCTCGGCCACGGTGTTGGCGATTTAGTGCTACAGACAGTGGCGCAGCGGTTGTTGGCTGCCGTGCGCAGCAATGATTTGCTGGCGCGCCTGGGCGGCGATGAGTTTGCGCTTATCAGCTACGGGGAGGATTCCATTATTCGCGCCGGCCAGCTTGCCCAGCGCCTGCTCGATACCTTTATGAAGCCCTGCATCATCAACGGCAAGGTATTGCAGGTGGGCTGCAGTATTGGGATCGCCCTGGCGCCGGAGCACGGCGATGATCCCGAAACCTTGCTGCGCAATGCGGATATGGCTTTGTATGCCGCCAAATCCGCAGGGCGCCACACCTTCCGGTTTTATGAGGCGGGCATGGATGTGGTGGCGCGCCAGAAGCTGCATTTACTCAACGACATGCGTTCGGCACTGGAGGAGCACGCGTCCACCAGTCGCCTGCTGCACAAGAATTTTACCGAGGACCTGGTCTGGCCGCAGACTCCTATTCGCGGCCAATTCGAGATTTTCTTCCAGCCCCAGATCAAACTCGCCAGCCAGCAGATTATGGGTTTTGAAGCGCTGATTCGCTGGCACCACCCGGAGCTGGGCCTGATACCGCCCGCGCAATTTATCCCTCTCGCCGAAGAGTCCAACCTGATTATTCCCATAGGCACCTGGGTATTAGTGGAAGCCTGCAAATACGCCGCTAAATGGCCGGACAACTGGCGCATTGCCGTAAATCTCTCGGCAGTGCAATTCCGCGAGGGCAATGTGGTGGATGTAGTGCGCTGGGCGCTACAGATCAGCCGCCTTGCGCCCGAACGGCTGGAGCTGGAGATCACCGAATCCCTGTTGATCCACGACAACCTGGCGGCGCAGCAAACCCTTACCGCGCTGAGCCAACTGGGCGTGCGCATTGCCCTGGATGATTTTGGTACTGGCTATTCGTCACTCGCCTACCTGCGCCGCTTTCCACTCAACAAACTCAAAATTGACCGCAGTTTTGTCATGGCGCTGACCCAGGATGAAAGTGCACTCGCCATCGTTAACGCGATTATTCGCCTGGCGGAAGCACTCAAGCTGGACACCACCGCGGAAGGTATAGAGTCCTTGCAGGAGGCGGAAATTCTGCGCGCCTGCGGTTGTTCGGATGCCCAGGGGTTTCATTTTGGCCGGCCCATGCCGCTGCAGGATGCCATGGCTTTTGCACGCGAATTTGATCAAAAACAAACGGCTTCGAATTAAAGCCAGCCAGCCTTAAAAGCTTATCTATACTCTACAAGACGCTATCGTCACCCTACAGAAAGCTATCGTCAGGCCGGGCGCCGGCCACATAAGTGGGCTCATTAATAATTCACGCAGCGTCGGGGTATTCGACCTAATGCTCAAACGAATCGCCGTAAAAGATGTTCGCCTCGGCATGTTTATTACCGAGCTGTGCGGCTCATGGATGGAACATCCTTTCTGGAAAACCAAGTTTTTGCTCGACGACGAAAAAGACCTCAACAGCATCCGCGAAAGCGGTATTAAAGAGTTGTGGATCGATACCGCCAAAGGGCTTGATGCCGAAGAAGTACCCGCCAAAACCCTTGCAGAGGTAGAGCGCGAAACCGAACAAATGCTGCAGTCCTCCGTGCGCTCTCGCTTGCAGGATAAAACCAGCATGGACAATGAGGTGCAGGCGGCCAAACGCATTTGCGCCAAGGCCAAGGATGCCGTAATCGATATGTTTAACGATGCGCGCATGGGCCGCGCCGTCGAGATAGAACAAGCGCAAGCACTGGTTGAAGAAATTTCAGACTCTGTGCTGCGTCAGCCCCATGCGCTGATCAGCCTGGCGCGCCTGAAAAACGCCGACGAATATACCTATATGCATTCGGTAGCGGTCTGCGCCCTGATGATAGCCCTCTCCCGGCAGCTCGCCCTGGACGAAGACATGGTGCACGAAGCCGGCTTGGCCGGGCTGCTGCACGATCTGGGCAAAATGGGCATCCCCAACAAAATCCTCAACAAACCCGGCAAGCTCACCGATGACGAGTTTGGCGTAGTCAAATCCCACCCGGAAATCGGCGCCAATATTGTGATGGATAATCCTTTGGTAAGCCCCATGGTGCTGGATGTGATCATGCATCACCACGAGAAGGTCGACGGCAGCGGTTATCCCCACGGCCTCAAGGGCGAACACATCAGCCTGTTCGCCAAGATGGGCGCGGTCTGCGATGTGTATGATGCGATTACCTCCAACCGCCCCTACAAAAAAGGCTGGTCGCCCGCAGAATCCATCCGCAAGATGGCCGAGTGGAGCAAGGGGCATTTTGATGAAGCTGTGTTTCAAGCTTTCGTAAAAACCGTGGGCATCTACCCCACTGGTTCACTGGTACGGCTGGAAAGCGGCCGCCTGGGAGTGGTGGTTGAGCAGAGCGAAGCATCACTGCTCGCGCCCAAGGTGAAAGTGTTCTTCTCGATCAAAATGAAAACGCCCATCATGCAAGAGACATTGGATCTCTCGCAGCTGCAGGGCAAAGACAAGATTCTGGGACGCGAATCCCCTGAGGACTGGGGGTTTCGCAATCTGGATGACCTGTGGATGTCCAGCTAGGAAACGCCAATTTACTGCTAGATAACGCTTATTCCACCCGATTTACTTTTGCCCAAATCTCGCGCAGCTGATCGGCCAGCGTCATGGGATCAAAGGGTTTGGCGATGACCCCTACCGCACCCAGGTCGAGATATCCCTGCACTTCTTGCGGCTGCACTTTGGCGGTCATAAATACGACGGGGGTACTGGCAAGCTCTGGCATTTTGCGCAACGCCTGGAAGGTTTCCGGACCATCCATACCGGGCATCATCACATCCAGCAGAACCAGGTCGGGGCCAAAGGCAACCGCCTTGGTGAGCGCCTCATTTCCCGAAGAACAGGGCTCCAGGGTAAAACCGCTAATCGCATCCAACACCATAACCGCAATGGCCTGGATGTCCGGGTCGTCCTCTACATACAAAATCTTTTGCAATGCTGCCGTCATACCTTGTGTCCTTCAGCTGGTCAATTTCAAACTCTTACCACAGTTTAGTCGCAATTTTTATGCCTGCGTTCCTTCACTTTGGATCAAAGGAAACTCTGCAAAAAAGCAGGAGCCCTGCCCCGTCTCGCTCTCAAAGCCTATGCGTCCCGCCATACGCTCTACCAATTCTTTGCTGATGGCCAACCCTAAGCCTGTGCCACCCTTTTGCCGGGAATTGGTGGCATCGGCCTGGGAGAACTTTTGGAAAATTCGCGCGCGAAACTCCGCAGGAATACCGGCACCATAATCGCGCACCGATATACGTAACCAGTCATCCTTTACGTGCAAGCTGATATCGACATGACCGTTGCGCGGTGAATACTTGGCTGCATTGGATAGCAAATTGTTGAACACTTGTTGCAAGCGAAAAGCATCTATATTGATGTGCGCCGCCGGTGCCTGGTCCTGAAGAATGAAGCTCACACCGTAACCGTCCGCGTAGGCCTGATTCTCAACCATGGCCTGCTCCACCAGCGGACGTACCGGCTGGACTTTAAAATCAAAATACATTTTGCCGGCCAGCAGTTTTTCCATGTCGAGCAAATCATTGATCAACACGGCCAACCGCTGGCTGTTTTTGTAAGCAATAGACACTATGCCCTGGGCTTTTTCTGGCAGCGAGCCGAGCATACTGTGAGTCATCAAACCCAGGGCGCCGGTAATAGAGGTTAGCGGTGTGCGCAACTCGTGGCTGACGGTGGAGATAAATTCATTTTTCATGCGCTCTATGCGCTTTTGCTCACTGATATCCTTTACCAGTGTCCACCAGCAGCGGTCGCCTTCACCCTGATTAATTAGCGAGCCGCTAATTTCCGCTTGTAATAACTGGCCATCATGGCGACGGTAGCGTTTTTCAACGGGCCCGAAACGCCCGGTGCGCTGTATTTCTGCTGCGGCGGCATTGCTCTTTTCCCAATCTTCTTCAGGGGTGATGTCGAGGAAGGTCATTTGCGTGAGCTCTTCCTGGCTGTAGCCTATGAGCCTGCAGAACTCCGGGTTGGCCTCCAAAAATCTGCCGCTCTGCCCCACCTGGAGAATACCTATAGGAGCCATTTCAAACAGCTGCCGCAACTTGGTGGTCATGGCGTGTTTTTCCAGCTCACTGTCGTGACGCTCCTGCACATCCCAAATAAAACCGTCAATAAATTGCAGCGCGCCATTTTCCCCGTAAACACCGCGCCCGATTTCCTGTACGTGCCGCCATTCGCCATCGGCGCGACAAATGCGGTACTCAAGATCAAATACTCGATGCTCATCCAGTGCATGCTGCACCAGAGTGCTAATGCGCGGTACATCGTCAGGATGAGTAATGGCAGTGAAGGTGATCTTGCTGTCGCCGATAAAATCTTCCGCCTTATAGCCCGTGAGTTGCGCAACCGCATCGCTCAGGTAATACATGGTCCAGCTGGCGTTGTTGGCACAGCGATAAGCGGCGCCAGGGAAATTACTGAGCAGGCTGCGCAATAAATCTTCGCGCTCTTTGAGGCGATCATAAGTGGCTTTTATTTCGTTGATATCAGTGTGCATACCCGATATCACCAACGGATGCCCTTGGGTATCGCGCGCGACCACTTTGCCGTGCACTTGTACCCACAGCCAATCGCCGCTCTTACGTTGCATTCGGAATTGGCAGGCGTAAAAATCCGTTTCGCCGGCGAGGTGTTTTTGAAGTATCTGGTAGGTTGCTTCCGTATCCTCCGGATGCAACAGACGCAACCAGGTTTCAACGGTGACAGGCGCCAACTCCGCTAAACTGTAACCCAGCATAGTGGCCCAGCGCTCGTTGATCAGGACGTTGCCACTGGGAATATCCCATTCCCAGGTGCCAATATTGGTGCCTTCGATAATAGCTTCCAACCGCGCCCGCTCACGCTGCATCATTTGCAGGTGCGCATTGCGCTCAGTGGCATCTATGGCAACCTCCAATACGGCGTTGACTTTTTTTCCGCTATATTGCGGCAGATGATTTACATCAAGCGCGCGTCCCTGGGGCAGAATTATTTGGGTGTTAACTATATTGCCGGCAAAGCAACTCGCCAGCGCTGCATCCAATTGCTGACGAATCTTAATGGGGTAAATATCCCCCGGTTTTTTGCCGAGACAATCGCGCCCTTTAGCCCCTAACCATTCGGCGTATTTTTTATTAACAAATGTGTATTGGCGCTGCGCATTCAGTTCACCAATCATCACCGGAACGTTATCTGCAATAAATTGCAAGCGTGCCGAATGCTGTTGCATAGCGTCGTGAGTGGATCGCAAAATCAATAGCTGCATCACTTGGCGAGCAAGGGCTTGAAGCGCTTTTATCTGACCATCGCTGAGTGTGCGTGGCTTGTAGTCGATAACACACAAGGTACCCAGTGCGTGCCCCTCTGCCGTGATCAGGGGCGCACCGGCGTAAAAGCGGATAAAGGGAGCGCCAGTAACCAACGCATTGTCAAAAAAACGCAAATCTTTGGTAGCGTCTTCCACCACCAATACATTTTCGGGACGCAAAATGGCGTGCGCACAAAAGGCAACATCGCGTGGTGTTTCCCTTGCATCCAGGCCAAGACAACTTTTAAACCATTGGCGATCACGATCCACCAGCGACACTACCGCAGTAGGGACATCGCACAACTGCATGGCAACCTGGGCTACATCATCAAAGCTCTGCTCGCGCGGCGTATCCAATACCGCCAGGTCATGCAGGGCCTGGATACGCAAAATTTCGTTGATGGGCAACTCTGCTTTCATAGTGACTTATTGCTCAGGCGCGAGTGACCGCTGGACGGCGGCGATAATATTTTCGGCGGTCTGTGGTTTTTGCAACCATTGGATACCGGTAAACCAGGGATCATTGCGACTGCTGAATTCCTCAGCGTCAAGGTTGGCCGATATAACGATAATCGGCAAGCGTTGGGTGCTTGCATCGCTGCGCAATTGTCGAATAAGTTGCAATCCGTTTGTATCGGGCAACTTCAAATCCACGGTGATCAACTGATAACCGTAAAGCGCAATTCGCTCCATCGCCGCTTCGCCGGTATAGGCAATATCGACGCGATAATTATTACTGCGCAAAATAGTCGCCAGCAGTTCAGCCACTTCAGGATCATCTTCAATCACCAGCAGGCGGTCGCCCGTTTGATGATGGCGGTACTCAGATTTTTCGAGCAGCTTTTGCTGCGCGGCCTCAATTGGCATCTCAAAATAAAATTGCGCCCCCAGGCCCGCTTCGGAATTAAAACCTATGCGACCGCCCATGCGCTCCACAATTTCTTTGCAGATGGCCAGGCCCAAACCCGTGCCACCTTTTTGGCGTGTATCCGACGAATCCGCCTGGGAAAATTTTTGGAAAATACGCCCGCGAAAATCATCGGCAATACCGGGACCGCGATCAATGACCGAGACACGCACTGCATTGCCCACGCGCTCAATACACACGTCAACTTGTTCGCCCTGGGGAGAAAACTTGGCGGCATTGGATAAGAAGTTGGCGAGTACTTGTTGCAGCCTGTGAGCATCCACATTGACTTTTACATCTTCGCCCACCAGGTTGCGCATTACAAATTTAACCTGAAATTGTGTTGCGTAAGATGCATTTTGTTCAATGGCTTGCTGTACCAGGAATAGCAGTGACTGGGGTTTTACATCGAAAAACATTTTGCCAGCAACCAGCTTGTCCATATCCAGCAAATCATTCACGAGATGGATTAATCGCAAACTGTTTTTGTGTGCAATGTTGAGCATTTTGGTGGCGGTATCCGGTATGGCTCCCGCTGCACCGTTGACAATAATACCGAGTGCACCGCTGATAGCCGTCAGTGGCGTGCGCAACTCGTGGCTTACAGTAGAAATAAATTCGCTCTTCATGCGATCAATACGTTTGATTTCGCTGATGTCGCGCCCCAGCAATAGATAACCAGTAATTTCACCATCGGAACTGCGCAGCGTCGTCACCGACAAAATAACGGGCAGCGTGCTGCCGTCTTTGCGCACCCAGGTCCACTCGTTTTCATCCTCGTCGCCTTCGCGTGCACGTGCGCTTAACAAACTGAACCCCTGCCCCAACAGGTCTATTTCTTCGCGGCCAAATTCGCTGGCCAGTTTTTGCGCGCGCGTCACCAATTCTTCGGTGAGATGGAAAGGCAGCGGCGTGAGTATGTCAATCACTTCGCCTGCGCCAAAGCCCAACATATCTTCTGCGCCCTTGTTGTAAGTTTTGATCAAACCTTTGGGATCGGTGGAGATAATCGCAATACTCGCTGCATCAAAAATTGCCTCGCGCAGCGCGTTGATTTCCTGCAGGCGCAATTCGGCGCGTTTGTTTTCGGTGATGTCGACGATAAAGCCGTGCCAGAGCACGCTGTTATCCGGCAATCGCTCGGGACGCGATTCGGCATGTACCCAGATTTCACCGCGCCTGGGGTGCAATATACGGAAAGAGGCAATCCAGGGTGTAAGTGTCTTGGCGGATTGCGATACCGTCTGGCTGATCCAACCCAGGTCATCGCGGTGCAGGCGATCAAAGAGTTTATCGGCGGACTCCATCACCTCTTCCGGCGTGACACAGTACAAATCTTCTATGCCGGCGCTGGCATAGGGACAAATACTGGAACCATCGGGGAAGAGCTGGAATTGATAGAGGAAACCCGGCAGCTGGTCGCAAAGTTTGGCAAAACGGTCCAGCAGGGCCTGCTGTTCCGATTGGTGTTGCCAGCGCTCCAGAGTCACCCCCACCCAGCGCGCCAGCAGCCGCATAAAATCGTAATCCAGATCATCGTACGCCTGATGCCGGCTGCGTTCGGAGGCGAAATAGAGCGTCCCGTATATCTGGCTTTTGAGCCAGATGGGTACGCCTATGTAGCTCTCCACCCGCCCTTGCAAGTGAGCTACATGGTTGGCGTGATTGCCCAGTGATATATCGTCCTGGGCAAATACCTCTTCGCGCCCGAGGGTGAGCTCGCAAAAATAATTGGAGAGCGCATCTACGGCACCTTGCTCAATGCCGCCGCTGCCAATTTTTACTTTGATTTGATACCTGTGGCCCTGGACCCGGCTGACGGCACCCATGGGCAACCCGAGGTAGCGCGAGCCTATGGCCAGGGCGCGGCGCAGTTGATCCTCCGCATCCACCACAGGAATCGAGGCAATTTCATTGAGGGCGCGCAATGCCGCCTGCTGGCGAATGACGATGATCTCGTTTTTCTTGCGATCGGTGATGTCGGTGTATACCCCCAGCATAAGCGCCGCTTTGCCATCCGGCTGCCATTCCACCACCTTGCCGCGGGTAAATATCCATTTGTAGCTGCCGTCGGCGATGCGCAGGCGGTACTCGTTTTCGAACATGGGGGTTTCGCCTTTGATGTGGCGAATCATCTCTGTATAGCTGGCGCGCTTGTCGCTGGGATGAACGCGGCTGAGCCACTCCTCGATATCTGCCCGACTGTCATCTGCCGGCAGCCCGCAGAGTGCTCGCCATTCGGCCGAAAAGACGGCGCGATTATTGGTGATATTCCACTCCCAAAAGCCGGATTCACTGCTGACCAATGCCAAGGTCAAACGCTGGCGGGATTGCTCGCTGGAGTCGCGCTCCTGCTGCAATTGCTCGCTGTGCGCATTGAGCATCTGGTACACCAGCCGCTGGTTGTAGCGAAACAGCAGCCAGAGTACCGCCAGCGCAACCAGCCAGCCGATCATATAGCGCAGGTAGAGGTCCTGCCGTCCGGTTCGGTAGCTGGTTTGCTCGGTAGATATATCCTCCCAATTGAGCAAAAACACTTTGGGAGCGACTTTAGGCAGGTGTGGATCGCTGGCGCTGCCAAGCCCCACCACCGATACCAACCAGGTGTGATTTTGCTCCTGTAGCGTCCAGGGCACGCCATCATCCGTTATCACCGCCGGGAGAATACCTTTGGTCTGCCAGGATTTAATAAGGGGATTGCTGAAAGTCTCAATACCCCACTGGGTGTGGATATTGTTGGAATTAGCCTGAACATCCTGACGCACACTGCCCCAGAGCACGTCATTGATCAGTGAATTGTGAAGTAGCAGCGCTTGCCCGTAATTGGGAGCCGTCTCCCGTACTATGGACATACCGACTTCCACAGCCCCCAGAGGCACGGTTTGGGGGCTCTCGCCAGCCATCTGCCCCATGACCGGCGCAAACGCACGGTAAGCGGCCCCAAAGTGCCCTACTTCCATACCGGTAGCCAGTTGAGCGCGGCTCATACTGGTAGCCGCCAGCGGGCTCTGCTGGCTGATATCGTCACCAAAACGGTCGGGGCGATTGATACGCAAAAATACTGTGGCACCAGGCCCTACATAGACGTTGAGCTCGCGCACCCCCAGGGTCGTCATGCGAGCCCACCAGCCTTGGAGCTGTTGATTGAGTTGCGCGCGCAGCTTGGCGGTATCGTCTGCGCCGCCATTGCCACCTTCGCGCTCATGCGCGATGCGCGCCTCGCGCACTATCTTGACCAGGGTCGGCTCCTGGGCCAACAACTGCGCGAGTAAGCTGGCTTGCCGCAAAGCGTCGCGCTCGGCGACCTGCTGGGTCTGCTCAACGGTTTCCTGATACAGGCTCAAGCGCTGTTGCCAGGCTTGGTCAAGACGCGTCAGCTCGTTGCGCAAGAGCACAAAAAAAAGAGCGCTTATTGCAAGGGCAATAAACCAGGGCAACCAGGAATAAAGGCGCTTATTCTCAACATCCATTAAAAGGGCTTCCAGACAAGAGCGGTCCCTAAACGAGCAACTTTTATAGGGTACAAGCCTCCCTCAAATGCAAAATTGCAGGGCAAGCAACGCCCTCTGCCGGGAGGCAAAAATATCTCTATCCAGTGTAGTGCAGATTTTTTGAAGGGCGGGAAAAGCTGGGGCCTTCAGCGTTATTCGCTGGTATCCGATGTTTTTTCGCCGGCGTTTTTTTCGGCGCGGCGACGGCGGGCATCTTTGGGGTCGACGATTAATGGACGGTAGATCTCAACCCGATCACCCTCGTGGAGCACATGATTGGCAGCAGACTCCAGGCCCTTGGTGCCAAGTGTCTGGCCAAAGATCCCCATGGCCGCATTGCCAAGGTCTATATTCGGGAAATAATCGGTGATGCGCGACTGCTGCGCCGCCTGCTGCGCGGTAGTACCCGGCTTGACCAAGAGAGCGATAATTTTTTGTTGGTGTGGCAGCGCGTAAACCACTTCAACGGAGATGAGATCGAAATCGGCCATAGTTATAGGGGCTCACTTGCTGCCATAGATTTTTTGCGCGCGAGCGCAGAGGGCATCCACCTGCTTGCCGGCCACGGTTTCAAACAGCTTGCCCACGGCCATCCCCAGGAGACGGTTCTGCAATTCAAAACTCAGGTCGAAACTGACTTTACAGGCACTATCGCCCAAAGGCGTAAAGCGCCAGCAACCTTGCAGTTGTTTGAAGGGTCCATCCACCAGATTCATGGTCATGGATTCGGGTGGAAGCAACTGGTTGCGCGTAACAAAGCTCTGGCTAATGCCACCTTTGCTCAACACCAACCGCGCCTCCAACCAGCCGTCACCACTGGCCAGGATAGTGGCTTCCTGACAACCGTCCATATACTGCGGATAAGTCTCTATATCATTGACCAGATCAAACATCTGGCGGGGCGTGAAATGGACTAACGCCGAGCGATTAATCTTATGCGTCAACAGGCTTACTCCGCCACAAACCGGCTGGCTACCGGGTAGAAGAGATTGATGATGATCACCAACACCAGCACCGGCGAGATGTAGCGCAGCACCCAGCGCCAGATAGCCAGCAAGCGCGGGTGATCCTGTTGCAACTCATGGGCGGTAGACTCGCGGCTCATAGCCCAGCCAACAAACAGCGCCGTAAGCAGGCCGCCGCTGGGCAGCAAGAGATTGGTGGTGAGGAAATCCAGACAGCTGTAAAAATTCATGCCCCAGAGGATTTCCTGATCGGCCCACTCGTTAAAGGAGAGCACAGAGCCCAACCCCAGTAGCCAGGCAGAGCCAGCCACCAGCAGACAGGCGCTGATGCGGTGGAAACCAAAGCGCTCGTGCAGGTAAGCCACACCCGGCTCCAACAGCGAAATCGTCGAACACCAGGCCGCCAGTATCACCATCAAAAAGAAGGCGGCGCCGATAAAAGTCCCACCCACCATGGAGCCAAAAGCAACGGGCAAAGTCACAAACATCAAGCCGGGGCCGCTGGCAGGTGTGATACCGGGAGTGGCAAAGACAAACGCAAAAATCGCCACGCCCGCAAGCAAGCCTACCAACACATCCAGCAGGGCAACCACAATGACCGTCTTGCCAATAGCCGCCGTACTGGGCATGTAGGCACCATAAGCCATGATCGCGCCCATACCCAAACTCAGGGTAAAAAATGCATGGCCAAGGGCCAGCAAAGCGGCATTCCAGGACAGGTCTTCAACATTAAAACTGAACATAAAACGCAGGCTGGTGGCGATTTCGCCAGTGTTATAGGCATAGCCTACGAGGATAAACAGCAGCACAAACAATGTCGGCATCATCCAGCGGATAGCGGTTTCGATACCTTTGTTAACACCGAACATCAATACCAGCGATGTGGCCGCAATAAACAGCGTATGCCACTGCACCAGCCGGCTTTTGTTGGCGAGCAGATCATTAAACAGGGCGTTGGATGCATCGCCACTCAGGCCATTAAAACTGCCCGATACGGCGGCAATGAGGTAATCGATAGTCCAGCCGGCGATCACTGTGTAATAGGAGAGAATCAGGAAGCCGCCCAGCACACCCATCCAGCCAATAAGCGTCCAGAGTTGCGTGCGACCTGCATCGGCGCAGATAGATTGCACGGCAGAAATAGGGTTAGCGCGGCCTTTGCGGCCGATCATTATCTCCGCCATCATGATGGGAATACCCACCAGCAGCACGCACAGCAGATACAGCAGCACAAAAGCAGCGCCGCCATTTTCGCCCGTGATATAGGGAAACTTCCAGATATTGCCCAAGCCAATTGCCGAGCCGCTGGCCGCCAGGATAAAGCTGCCGCGCCGCCCCCAAATTGCATGTTGCTTCAATCGTTTCACAGAATGCCCCATCAAGCCGGTATCCCCAATGTGCGGGGTTGAAGGGGAATTGTATCGGGATTGGCTGGCCAAGATAAGTGTGTCGCCCCACACTACATGCCAGCGACGGACAAAAATCCGCACAGGGGAAATTTTTTACAGACTCAGCGTATAATGCCCGCCCGCTCTATTCCGAGCTGCCCCCGCTCTTGTTGAGCTGAATGTCCCCGGAGCATTAGCGCCCTTATGGCCAAGAAGAATTCGCAAAAAAACAGTGGCACCACCATAGGCCTGAACAAGAAAGCCAAGTTCGACTATCACCTCTCCGACCGCTTTGAATGCGGCCTGGCGCTGCAAGGCTGGGAGGTGAAAAGCTTGCGTGCCGGCAAGCTGCAACTGGTGGATTCCTACGTGGTCTTCCATAAAGGTGAAGCTTTCCTGCACGGGGCCTTGATTAGCCCCATACAAACCGTGAGCACTCACTACGTGATAGACCCGCGCCGCATGCGCAAACTGCTGCTCAACCGCCGCGAAATCGACCGTTTGATCGAATCCTCGCAACAAAAGGGCTATACCGTCGTAGCCACCGCCATGTACTGGAAGGCACATCTGGTGAAGTGTGAAATCGCACTGGCCAAAGGTAAGCAGGAGCACGATAAACGCGAGTCGGAGAAAGAGCGCGACTGGGCGCGCGAAAAGCAACGGCTGTTCCAGAAAGACCGATAACAGCCAAACCCGGAACTGACATCTGCCACTTGCCAGCACCTGGGTAAGCCCCAATAATTCCGCTATTGACGCCGATCAATTTTTGATCGGCATTTGACCGCTGAGGCCGCCATGAACGCAACTGTCCCCGCCATACCGCTCGATACCCTCTGGGACTCCATTCGCAGCCAGACGCGCAAGCAGGCCGAGCAAGAGCCAGTGCTGGCCAGCTTCCTCTACGCCACCATTCTCAACCACGACACCCTTGAGGCGGCCCTGAGTTTTCACCTCGCCAACAAACTCGACAGTCCCGCTCTGCCCGCCATGCTGGTGCGCGAGGTGATTGAACAAGCTCTGGTCGCCGATCCAACCATCAGCCTCGCGGTGCGTGCCGATTTGCTGGCGGTAAGTGAGCGCGACTCCGCCTGCTGCTCGCTGGTTACCCCATTCCTCTACTTCAAGGGTTTCCACGCACTCCAGGCCTATCGCGTAGCCCATTGGCTGTGGCAACAAAAGCGCAACTCCCTGGCGCTTTTCCTGCAAAACCGCATTTCCTGCGTGTTTGCGGTAGATATCCACCCGGCCGCCACCATTGGCAAAGGCATCATGTTTGACCATGCCACCGGCATAGTGATTGGCGAAACTGCCATAGTGGAAGACAACGTATCCATCATGCAGTCGGTCACCCTGGGTGGTACCGGCAAAGAGCACGGCGATCGCCATCCCAAAGTGCGCAGTGGTGTTTTGATCAGCGCAGGCGCCAAGGTGCTGGGCAATATCGAAATCGGCGAATGCGCCAAGGTAGGAGCCGGTAGCGTGGTACTCAAAGATGTAGCCCCACGCACCACTGTTGCGGGCGTCCCCGCCAAAGAGGTGGGTGTACACACCTGCAATAAGCCGGCACAGGAAATGAATCACAGCCTGTAACGCAAGCTTATGAGCGTTCTGAAAACGCTTTTTCTGGACGCGCCAGCCAGATTGGCACATTATCCCGCCATCTTGTTCCAGCCTTGAGTTGTTGCCCGGCTATGATGCGCTTGACGTTACCGCAGTCCCGCTTTTTCGGCCTCCGCCTTTGCGGCCTTCTGTTAGGGCTATTTGCCAGCTGGCTGGCAGCTGCCGCACCCATCATCGCCGTTAATGAAGACATACTGCCCGACTACTATCGTTTCCTGCAGGGACGTAGCCCCGATGAGGTGAGCTATTACGGCGGCCCGGGCGCCCGTCGCGATGTGATTGAACTGGTCCTCTTGCAACAGGCGGTCAGGCTGGGCGGATTTACCCGGGAGATACAACTCCAGGCCGAGCAAAGCTACCTGCGCAGTTTGCGCGACATTGCCGATGGCCGTTTCATCACCTCCGCCGGCCTCGTTTGGCAGAGCGATATTGCCGGCCAATCGGACGCTTATTACACGAGTCGGGCCCTGGTTAAAGACGGCGAATTTATTGTGGGGATCTACACCTCACCTGCCAACCACAAAGCCTTGGCCGCTGGCGAGCAGACAGCCATAAGCCGACTGACCGCTGTCACCAGCTCCCAGTGGAAAACCGATATCAAAACCCTGGCCGAGTTGGGTATACATCACCCCATTCTCTCACCCAGCTGGGTGAATATGGTGCGCATGCTGGCGGCGGGCCGCGCCGACATCTCACTTGCCCCCTTCCAGCAAACTCCCGATATGAGTATCACTGTAGGCGGCATAAAACTGGTGCCAGTGCCCGGCGTCAAGGTTGCCCTGTCCGGCAGCCGCCACTGGCCAATCAGCCGCAAACATCCGGATGGGCAAGCTTTTTACGAGGCACTGGAAAAAGGTTTGATCCTACTAGAAGAACGAGGCGTTATTCGCCAGGCCTATAGCGACTGCGGCTTTTTCCATCCTGCTATAGTTGATTGGAAACTGCTAAATCCCAAACAGCGATAAACATAAAGTGGATTTTATTAATAAAAAAGCTTGGCAACCCCGGTGTGAAGCTGCATCTTGATAGCAACTACAGTAAATTGAAATCTGCCCGTTCCTGTTAGGGATATGGTGCATTTGGCAAGAAAAATGGCGTCAAATATCACGAAACACATTATTTTTTCGCCATTTAAATATGCTTATTTAGCATTGTAGAAAGAGCTGTTAGAATTTTTGAACGTTTAGGTTTTAGATGCCAATTTTCGCCAAATTGTAATATTGTATTCTTAAATCCAAGACGATAAGCTGATACAAACATTAAATAACTCGAGCTATACCTATGGCAATTCTGGATCGCAACTTCAACCTGTCCCAACGCATGGTGCAAGAGCTGGGTAAATCCATTATCTGCGGCGAATACGCCGACGATGCCAGCCTTCCTACTGAAGCCGAACTCTGCGACAAATTTGGTGTAAGCCGCAGCGCCGTGCGCGAAGCGGTGAAGATGCTCTCCGCCAAAGGTTTGATCACCAGTAAGCCGCGCCAGGGTATTCGCATCCAGGCGGAAGAGAACTGGAATATCTTTGACCCGGACTTGTTGCGCTGGTCGCTCGAGAGCAATCCTTCCATGAAGGTACTGAAAGAATTTCTGCAGATGCGTATCGCGATTGAACCGGAGGCCGCCGCCCTTGCCGCGCGTTATGCCGACCCGGTAAAAATTGCCGCGATTGAAGAAGCACTCGAACGCATGCGTGTTGCTCCGGAAGGCTCTGCGGAAGATCTGGATGCGGATATCGCTTTCCATGTCAGTATCCTCTATGCCAGCCAAAACCGTTTTTATATCCGCTTGCGCGATTTCATCACTACCGCCTTGCGTGTGAGTATCAGCCACACCACGCCCATCAAAGGCAACCATATGGCGGTATTTGAAGACCATGCCAAAGTGCTCAGCGCCATCAAAAACCGCAACCCCGAGCGCGCCAAACACTCAATGCTGCTGCTGATTGACGAAGCCTTGAACTTTATCGAGCAAGAGTTGGTTTCCAAAGGTTTGGCGTAATCGCTGAGTGCCAATTTCCCTAAAAAAAAATCCCTGCAATTGCAGGGATTTTTTTTAGGGGCTAATGCAAATAATGTCACATAGCTTCCAGCTTGGCGTACTGAGCCACCAGGCGCTTTTTGCCGACCTCAGAAAAATTCACTTCAATAACGCCGTTAGGGCCAGAGCCCTCAAAGCGAATAATAACCCCTTCACCAAACAAACGATGGCGCACTGGCTGGCCCAGTTTAAATCCGGAATCCTCGCCACTGTCACTCAGGCGCGAACCGCTTAAGGCTTCCCCGCGACCACCGCTACGCTGGAAACTCACCGGACGAGTAACTGCCGTTTTCAAACGCACTTCCTGAATACAGTCTGCCGGGATTTCACGCACAAAACGCGAGACAGTGTTATGGGTTTCCGCACCGTAAAGACGACGGGTTTCAGCGTAACTGATAAATAATTTTTTCATGGCGCGCGTGATACCCACATAACAGAGGCGTCGCTCCTCTTCCAGTCGGTCAGGATCATCAGCCGACATTTTGTGCGGAAACAATCCTTCTTCCACGCCAGCCAAAAATACCAGGGGAAACTCCAAACCTTTCGCCGAGTGCAGCGTCATCAATTGCACCGCATCTTCAAACTCATCCGCCTGGGTTTCACCCGCATCGAGTGCCGCGGTATCGAGGAATTGTTGCAGCACGCTCGCATCTTCCTCGCTGTCATCAGCATCAAATGCGCGGCACGCGGAAATCAATTCCTGCAAGTTTTCGCCGCGAGCCTGGCCTTTTTCACCTTTTTCGTTTTGATGGAACTCGAGTAGGCCGGTATCTTCCAATACGCGTTGGGCGATTTCATCCAGGCCGGGAGTATCACCATGAACATCAATTTCATTGGCATCATGGGTAAGCTTTTCGATGAGATTTAAAAAGCCCTGCACCGCATTGCCGGCACGTGCGCTGAACACGCGATTAGCGAGCATTTTTTCCGCCGCCAGCCAGAGTGAGCAACCCTGTTCGCGCGCGAAACTGCGAATATCCTCAATGGTTTTTCCACCTATGCCACGCGTCGGCACATTGATCACACGCTCAAAGCCAGTGTCGTCGTGACGGTTGGAAATCAGGCGCATGTACGCAATAGCATTTTTGATTTCGAGTCGATCATAAAAGCGTTGGCCGCCGTAAATGCGATAGGGAATCGCCTCACGCAATAACGCCTCTTCCAATACCCGCGACTGGGCGTTGGAGCGATATAAAATCGCGCAGGAATTTTTGGCGTTGCCCTGCTTTGTCCAGTCCTGAATGCGTTCAACAATAAAGCGCGCTTCATCCTGTTCGTTGTAGCCGGCATAGAGCGAAATGGTCTCGCCCTTGTCGCCTTCGGTCCAGAGATTTTTGCCAAGGCGCCCGGCGTTATTGGCAATCACACCATTGGCAGCGTTAAGGATATTGGCCGTGGAGCGGTAATTTTGCTCCAGTCGAATTGTTTGCGTGTGTGCAAAATCCTGCGCAAAGCGCTGGATATTTTCGATCTTGGCGCCGCGCCAGCCGTAAATGGATTGGTCATCATCACCCACGGCGGATACACAGCAACTGGTACCGGCGAGCATACGCAGCCAGGCGTACTGCACGCTGTTGGTATCCTGGAATTCGTCGACGAGAATAAACGGAAAGCGATTGCGGTAATGCTCAAGAATGTGCGGTTTGTTGAGCCAGAGTTCGTGAGCGCGCAACAGAATTTCCGCAAAATCCACCATGCCGCCGCGCTGGCAATCGGCCTCGTAGGCGCGATAAATCTGCAGCATCACACGCACAAAAGGATCGCCAGTCTCCTGGATGTGTTGCGGGCGCAAGCCCTCATCTTTTTGGCCGTTGATATACCACTGCGCCTGTTTGGGCGGCCATTTGTCTTCGTCGATATTCAAATTCTGGCAGATGCGTTTGATCAGCCGCAGCTGGTCATCGCTATCGAGTATCTGGAAATTTTGCGGCAGATTGGCGTCTTGCCAGTGAGCCTTGAGCAGGCGATGGGCAATACCGTGGAAAGTCCCCACCCACATACTGCGCGTATTGATATGTTGATGTTGCGAGCCAAACAATTCATCGAGACGGGCGCGCATTTCACGTGCAGCCTTATTGGTGAACGTCACCGCCATAATGGAGTAAGGCGACAAGCGTTCCACCTGGATCAACCAGGCGATACGATGCACCAGCACACGGGTTTTACCACTGCCAGCGCCAGCCAGAATCAGCTGATTGCAGGCCGGGGCGGATACCGCCTCGCGTTGGGCGTCATTGAGGCCGTCGAGAAGAAAGGAGAGTTCCATAAGCATTTGCCAGGGGGGATCAAAAACAAGGCTGAATTCTACTGGCTATGCGTACATATTGCTATGCAGCTGCCGCCTGGGATGAAAAAAGCGGCAACTGCAGTGGCCTGGATGAAGGACTTAATAGCCCTTGGTCGGCTGGGGTAAATCCGGCAGCGTGGGTGAGGAAAGTTGCAGGGCAGCTTGATAGACTTCCATGCTTTTCTGGGTATCGCCCAGGTTGTACAGCAGACGCGCCAGCTCGCCGTAGGTTTCCGGATCCTTTTTGACAGCCAGGCTACGCTGGAAATAATCACGCGCAACGCCCCAAAGCTGGTTGCGCAAGCTCAGGCGGCCCAAGGTGCGCAGCAGTGCAGCATTTTGTGGATAGTATTTCAGCCAGCTTTCCGCCGCGCGCATGGCATCGCCCAAATCGGCAACACGCAGCGAGCCATAGAGATCTGCCAATTGGTCATCCCAGCTTTTACCGAGGGATTTGCGCAGCAGGGTTTCCGCTTCCTGATCCTGCAAGTTATCGATGAGCGCACGCGCATAGGCGGCGATGACACGAGCAACGCGCTGCTGGTAAGGCGGCACCCGCCCCCAGGCTTTGCGCAAAATATTCAGGCGCTCCACGACTGCCGCACGCGCTGCAAACTCACTCGCCAATTGCAATTGCCCCACGGCAACCGAAGATTCCATTTCATGGATGTCTGCGACAGGGCAGAGTTTGTATTTGCGGATTTGCGGCAGTATATCGCCCAGCGCAATCCAATCCTGGCGCGCTTCATAAACTTCGCGCAGTGCACTCATGACAATCGCATTGCGCGGTGCTTTTTGCTGCAGTGCCAACAGAATAATTTTGGCTTGCTCGTAACGGCCGCTAGCCATTTCCATACGCGCCTGGGCAACACCAATGGGCACTGCATTCTGGCCGTGTTTTTTCTGCGCTTCATTGAGAATGCGCAATGCTTCTTCCTGATCGCCCAGCTCGACGCTGGCGCGCGCAGCAGCGAGGTAATTCACCAGCGGCGACTCGACTTTATTGGCGGTGCGTAATAATTTTTTGCGCGCATGCAGCCAATCGCCCGACAAAAAATCGATCATGCCACTCGCACTGCGCTTGCTCGCACGCTCGGCAGTGCCAAACACAAAAAAGTCAGTAATGTTTTGCGCGATGGACCAGCTCACATGCACAAAACGGCGCAACAGCCACCAGATAATCGCAATCGCAAGCACGGCAAAACAGGCGAACCACAAACTGGTTTCCACCGTTTTTTGGCCGAGGATCACCAGTACATAGCCAGCGTCGGGGCCGATAATATCAAAGCCCCAGAGCGCCAGCAGAATCAGCAAGAGCCCATAGACGAGCAAGCGTTTCATCACTTGCCTCCCTGACGGCTAAATGCCAAACGATCTTTCTGCCGCAAATAATCTTTTACCAGCGCTGCCGAGCCGGAGAAATCCGGCAGCGGTTGTTGCACATTATTTTTCTTCATCTGATCCAGATCATTGAGCACGATTTGCGCTTGATCATTCAGCGGATAGTAATCGCGAATCCAGTTTTGCGCTTTGTCCAGGCTGGCGAGATAAACATGCTGCTCTTCACGCAGCAAACCTATCTGGGCTTGCTCCAGCATCAAGCGCAAATTTTGTTTGAGATACATTTGGTCTTCCGGTGGCAAAATCGCGTCCACACGGCGACCTTGGTCGCGCACACGCACATAGGCGCTCAACTTGTGCCAGGCGCGCAGGCCAAACAATTTCACGCGTTGACCAAAGCTCGGATTAGTCGCGTCTTCACCTTGATCCAATTCCGCGGCGGTCTCTTCATCTTCCGCCACCAACGGTTCGATCAGGGGCAGGTTTTCAATTTGCTGGGTGAGTGCGAGGAGTTGTAAATAAATGCCCTCGCGATCCACTTTGTTCGCCAATTTGAGCGCTTCAATTTCTTCAGTGAGTTTTTTACGCACGGGGAACAAATCTGCACTTTGCAATTCGGCGAGCACACCGTTAGCAGAATCCGCCAGCGCGAGCGATGCCTGGGCTTCGTGTTCCAGCAGGATGCGCTGGTTGGCCATGCGCAGCAGGTAATCGACTTCTGCCAATTTCCAATCGTCGCGATTCAAATTGGTGAGCGCGAGCACTTTTGACGCCGTGCTATCCAAACGTTGAGTCAGCTCGGTGATATCACCCTGCTGTTGTTTTTGCTGGAGCGCGAGATTGTCAGCCAATTTGGCTTCCAGGGCACGCTGCGCCTGTTGATTGACCGTCGCTTGCGTTACCAGGCCATTTTTGAGTTTTTTCAGCTCCTGTTGTTGCCACCAGAAAGCCAGGGCCACCGCCACAACCACCAACAGCAATACAACCCAAAGCCCAAAGGAGGATTTGGCTTTGGGGGCAGTAGCGGGGAGACGGGGTTCATCAGTTTGCACTGAAGTATTCTGATCACTCACGGTCTTACACCTTTTGTTAGCGTAGATTTAGCTTAAAGCGTTAGGTTATGGTTTAAATCTATCAGTCCCTGCAACATACAGGCATCAGTTGCATTGTGCGCTGCCATTACTCTTGTCAAGCCGGCAGCGCGGGCCAGTTCCAGCACTCGCTGGCTGGGCACCAGCAGATAGCAATGGTTTAGCACAGATTGGCGCTCGCCCAGCACAATTTTCAAATTCTCTAATGCCTCACCACTGTGCAGCGTAATGATGACCGGTAGATGATCAGTTGTAGAGGCTATCAGCGAAGCAAAGCTTGCGGCAGCAGATTCCGGCAAACAGCGCTGATAGAGCTCACAATAATCGACCTGGGCACCGCGCTCTGCCAACGCCTGGCCCATCTGCGGGCGACCGCCCCGGCCACGCATAATCAAAATCCGCTCACCTGCCACCTGCTGTAAACCTGGCGCTTGCAACAGCGCTTCACTGGTCATAGCGCCGGTCTGGCTGCTGGCCAAATCCGTTACCGGAAAGTCCCGCGCCAGCAACTGGCGCGCCGTGGTTTCGCCCACCGCAAAAAAAGCGACGCCTATGGGCAACTGCGGCCAGTAATTTTCAATCCAGTCACAACCGTATTCCACCGCGTTCTGGCTGACGAAGATAACTTTCTGGTAGCGGTCCAGCTCCAGCACACCATTCTTGATCGCCTGCTGCTCTTCGGGTTCATGCAAGGGGCGTATATCCAGCAGGGGAATGCATTCCACCTGGGCCCCCTGTGCGCGCAATTGCTCTGCCCAAGGCAGCCCCTGGGCGAGCGGACGAGTCACAACGATCTGTACTCCGCTCAGCGCGCCCGTTATTTTTTCATTGCTTGCCATCAGTCTTCTGCGGCGCCGTCCGCGCTTTGGTAGACATCCGCCAGGATTTTATCCGCACCTGCGGCCAGCAGTCTGTTCGCCAGCGCAACTCCCATAAGCTCACCTTCGTCGACGCCACCGCGAATATCATCGCGCAACATGAGTTCACCATCGGGAGAACCCACCAAGCCACGCAACCAGAGACCATCGTCGGTATGAATGGCGTAACAGGCGATAGGCACCTGGCAACCGCCCTGCAACTGGCGATTCATGGCGCGTTCGGCCAGTACTTGCTGTGCCGTGGGCACATGATGCAAAGGTGCCAGCAATGCGCGCGTAGCCTCATCGCCAATACGGCATTCGATACCCACAGCACCTTGTCCACCGGCAGGCAGCGAGGTTTCTACCGCGATAAGCGAACTGATACGTTCGCCCAACTCAAGGCGAATGAGACCAGCAGCCGCGAGAATAATTGCATCGTAATCGCCGTTATCGAGTTTTTGTAGACGGGTCTGCACGTTGCCGCGCAGGAATTTAACCTGCAGATCCGGCCGCGCAGCCAATAGCTGGCATTGGCGACGCAAGCTCGAGGTACCCACCACACTGCCCGCGGGTAACTCATCCAGCGCTTTAAAATGATTGGATACAAACGCATCGCGCGCATCTTCGCGCGGGCAAATGGTCGCCAGGCCCAGGCCTTCGGGGAACTCCATGGGCACATCTTTCATGGAGTGCACCGCTATATCGGCCTCATCCGCCAGCAGCGCTTGCTCCAACTCTTTCACAAACAAACCCTTGCCACCCACTTTCGCCAGAGGTACGTCGAGGATTTTGTCACCGCGGCTGGTGAGCGGCACCAGTTGTATATCCAGTTGGGGATGATGTTTAAGTAACTCAGCCTTGACGTACTCTGCTTGCCAGAGGGCCAGGAGGCTTTTACGGGTGGCGATACGCAGGCGGGCTTTAGGTGCGGACATAGGCGGACATCACAGACAAGGGGGTAAGAAAATTCAGGCTGCATCATAACACCTGAAGTGAACAAAGGGCTGCAGGCAATCGCCTGCAGTGGTTGAAACCAGTTACCCTTAATAAAAAACGCCAGCTACTGAATGTAGCTGGCGCTCCTCAAACCAGACCCGAGACTATTAAATACTGACGCCTTCCGCCAGTTTGTAGTGCTTGCCATGCTTATTGGCGAGCAACTGCTTAGCCAATGAACCTGCCACCATGCCGATAGTGCCCATCAACAGGCCGGCCAACTGCGCGGGGAAAGCCTCACCCAAATCAGTGGCCAAAAACGCTATCCAGGTAACCAGGCCCAAAGCGATCGACAAAATTGCCCCTTGCGTTGTTGCGCGTTTCCAATAGAGACCAAATACCAGCGGAACAAATGCGCCCACCAAAGTCACCTGATAGGCACTGGATACCATTTCATAAATAGAAGTGCCCTGCAGTGCAATCGCATAACCGCACACGCAAATGCTGAAGGTTAAAACCGCTATACGCATGGTGCGCAATTCCTGTTTGTCACTCACCCGCGGAAAAAATTGTCGCCAGATGTTTTCAACAAAAGTAACGGAAGGCGCGAGCAGCGTAGCAGAGGCGGTGGATTTGAGCGCAGACAGAAGCGCACCAAAGAAAATTACCTGCATCACAAACGGCATATGCTCCAACACAAGCGTAGGGATTACTTTTTGCGGATCTTCAGAGATCAATTGCTGGGCTTTTTCCGGCATGATGATGAGCGCGCTAGTCACCAAAAACATAGGCACAAACGCAAACAAAATATAACTCAAACCACCAATGACTGGACCATGGGTAGCAGCGCGCTGGTCTTTGGCAGACATCACCCGTTGAAACACGTCTTGCTGGGGAATCGAGCCCAACATCATGGTGATGGCCGCCGCAATGAAGAAGGTTACCTCTTTGAAACTGGGCTCAGGCATAAAGCGGAAGAGATCTTTGCTCTGTGCGAGGGAGATAACCTTGTCAGCACCGCCGGCGAGATTGGCCGCAACCACCGCGATAATCGTGAGCCCCACAACCAAAATAATCATCTGCACGAAATCAGTAACTGCCACCGACCACATACCGCCGAACAATGTGTACGCGAGAATAGATGCTGTGCCAATAATCATACCGACAGGAACGGTAATAGCACCATCAGAGAGCAAATTAAACACGAGCCCCAGCGCGGTAACCTGAGCGGAAACCCATCCCAAATAACTCAAAATAATCGTAAAAGAACAGATCACTTCCACACTGCGACCATAGCGCTCACGGTAGTAGTCGCTAATCGTCAACAGTGTCATCTTGTAGAGTTTGGCTGCGAAAAATACTCCCACCAAAATCAAACAGGTACCGGCGCCGAACGGATCTTCCACGATGCCGTTCAATCCTGACTCGACAAAACGCGCAGGAATTCCCAGCACAGTCTCGGAACCAAACCAGGTTGCAAAGGTAGTTGTGATCACCATCACCAATGGCAAATGGCGGCCAGCAATAGCGAAGTCAGCGGTATTTTTAACTCGTCTGGCAGCCCACAGGCCTATGGCGATCGTAAAAAACAGATACAGGAAAACGAGACTTAACAACATAATGCTGGCCCCTTGGCTAATTCAAAAAAAGTTGGCACCTGATCTGAAAGCAAAAACCCGGCCTGAAGTGGGGCGCGCAGCTCTCTCACCTTGTCAGTACACCTGAAAAAATATGTGGGAAGAAATGATCGCGATTGCTGTCCTCACCTGCAGATTTTTTATTGGCACTGCCTGCAGGTTTTATTGATGGATAAGGGACTCTCGGATCCATTAAACCGGCATTAGTTGCCGGGACGCCGGCTGGCGCCGGGCGGCATGCATTTTAATAAAATTTTGCGCACAAAATCCAGTCGCCAACGAGCAGGAACCAGAGCTTATGAGGAGATAAAAAGAACTTGGCCCCGCAGTGCGAGGCCAAAGTCTGGAAGGAGTGTTCTTAAATGGGGCGACCACCGTAATCGGGGGCGGGCTTCTTTGGCGGATCCGCAGTCACATTGGGTGGAATCTCATTGATCTTGCCACCGCGAGCCAGGAAAGCTGCAACCTGGTCTTCCAGCTCATCGCGCGCCTTTTGGCGTGAAGCAATACTGAAATCCTCCAGCGCTTCAGTGGCCGCAGCCGCAGCCGCCTTTCCACCTGACTTATATTCGGCGTCGTCGCTATCACCAGACTCCTCATCGGCGTCTTCGACATCACCGTCGTCTATCGGCTCTTCGATTTCGTCTTCTTCGTTAATGAGATCATCGCTCATACTTTCACCTGCATTCAATATTTCTTGGGTCAATCTAATTAGCTAACCGGTGTAACCCTCGGCTTCGCCTAATTTATAGCTCAGAGGTTTATAGACGTCATCCAAGCGATTGCAAATTTTTAGGCTTTTTTTCTCTTAAGGTCAAGCCGTCAAAATATTCCAGTTATTAACTGGGCAATCGCCGGCATTTTACTGGTGCAGCCGCGAAGCGCAACACCTTCGCCCGCAAAAAAATGGGCTTATTTTGATGGGCAAAGCCTGTGCCAAAACTATTTATGACAGTTTTGCTTCGCCCAAAATTCAGCCACTCGAATCGAATTTGGTCATTTTATAAGTAAAAAAAAGCGCACCCTATGGTGCGCTTTTAATTGGTAGCGAAGCTTGATTAGATAGCTTCTGAACCTGTTTCGCCAGTGCGTATACGAATGATCTCTTCCAGCGGAGCGATAAAAATTTTACCGTCGCCAATTTTACCTGTGTGAGCCGCTTTGCTGATAGCTTCTACCGCCTGCTCAACCATGGAGTCATCCACAGCCAGCTCAAGTTTTACTTTTGGCAAAAAATCCACAACATATTCGGCACCGCGATAGAGTTCGGTGTGGCCCTTCTGGCGACCAAAACCTTTCACTTCAGTTACGGTCATGCCTGTTACACCCACTTCAGATAAAGCGGTACGCACATCGTCCAATTTGAACGGTTTTACAACAGCAGTAATCAGTTTCATTGTGTGATCCTTTATTTATCGTCTCATTCAGTCTAGCGGTGCGTGACATAAAAGGCCATAGAGTGCAAAGCCCAAAGATTTCATCCGCTTATCGATTAAGAGCCAAGATATTGAGTAAAAAGCTAAGATACACCTTGGGACTGCGAAAAGCACCTGCCGCCTGTTTTGCATTATAGACACGCTAAACCTGCCGCGCTGTTAGTTGTCGCACCCACTCAAAATACATAACACAAAAGCCAGACTCCAGGCTTAAAAAAAGCCCCTTGGAAAAACCACCAAGGAGCCTTTTACAAGAGCAAACAGGTTTGCAAACCACTCAATTATGAGTGGTAAGCGCGCTCGCCGTGTTCTGCTGTATCCAGACCTTCGGTTTCCACTTCGTCGCTCACACGCAGGCCGATGATGACATCAACCAACTTGTAGGCAACCAGCGATACCAGACCTGACCACACCAGAGTTACACCCACAGCTTTAGCTTGCGCCAGCACTTGAGTACCTATACCGGCAAAGCCCCAGGTGCCTGCAACATAGTCGTACACACCAGTACCGCCGAGGTCCGGGCTGTTGAACACACCGGTCAAGAGCGCACCGAGGATACCGCCGATACAGTGAACACCGAATACGTCCAGGCTATCGTCGTAACCCAGTGCCGCTTTCAGTTTCAGCACTGCCAGCATACAAACGAAGCCACCCAGTACACCAATCACAATACTGCCCATTGGACCAACCCAACCACACGCCGGGGTAATTGCAACCAGACCCGCTACAGCACCAGAAGCAGCGCCCAACATGGTTGGTTTGCCGCGCAGAATCCACTCACCGAAAGTCCAGGCCAATACAGCAGCAGCGGTTGCCAGGAAGGTATTGATAAATACTTGTGCGGCAAAACCGTTAGCTTCCAGGTTTGAACCTACGTTGAAACCGAACCAACCCACCCACAGAAGCGCAGCGCCAATCATAGTGAACGGCAGGTTGTGCGGTGCCAGTGATTGAGTACCGAAACCTTTACGCTTACCGATCAGCAAACAACCTACCAGACCAGCGATACCCGCGTTGATGTGTACTACGGTACCGCCAGCGAAATCCAGTGCCCCCCATTGGAACAGCAAGCCAGCGGTCGCAGTCGCAGCAGCACCAGCCTCAGCAGTGGTGTACGCATCTGGACCCGCCCAGAACCACACCATGTGTGCGATTGGCAGATAAGAGAAAGTGAACCACAGCACCATGAACAGCAGCACTGCAGAGAACTTCATACGCTCGGCAAATGCACCTACGATCAGACAAGGAGTCAGAGCCGCAAAGGTCATTTGGAAGGCAGCGTAAAGATATTCAGGAATGTAGACGCCTTTGCTAAAAGTAGCGGCGGCGGTCAGGTTACCGGCAGCATCCAACATATCTTTCAGGAACAGGCGATCCAAACCACCGATAAAGGCACTGCCTGACGTAAACGCCAGCGAGTAACCGTAAATCGACCAGAGGACACTAACCAGGCAGAAGGTCACAAAAATCTGCATGGACAGCGACAACATGTTCTTGGCGCGTACCATGCCGCCGTAGAACAGCGCCAAGCCTGGTAACACCATGAACAATACCAACAGTGTACTGGTCAACATCCAGGCGATATCACCTTTTTCAAACTTTGGAGCCACAGGTGCATCGGCGGCGGGAGCAGCAGCTTCGGGAGCGGCAGCAACAGCGGTTGCCTCGGCAGCAGCACTGCTGGCAGCCTGTACGGCGTCATCCGCAAAAGCGGCACCGGCGGAGAGCAACAGCCCAGCCACACCGGCAATAAGAGCGAGCTTGCGGCTCATTTCAACAAATTTCATCACGGGAAATTCTCCTGACTTGTTATTGGTTTAAAGGGCTTCGTCGCCAGTTTCGCCAGTGCGAATACGCACCACCTGCTCCAGACTGGATACAAATATCTTCCCGTCGCCGATTTTGCTGCTGTTAGCGGCCTTGGTAATAGCTTCTACTACACGATCCACTTCACCTTCAGCTACTGCAATTTCCACCTTGGTTTTTGGCAAAAAATCGACCACGTACTCAGCGCCACGGTAGAGTTCAGAGTGGCCCTTCTGGCGCCCAAACCCTTTAACCTCGGTCACTGTCATACCGTGAACTCCAATTTCGGACAAAGCTTCACGCACGGCGTCAAGTTTGAACGGCTTAATGACTGCTGTTACTAACTTCATTTTTTGTACTCCTAAAAAATCCTGCACACCTGGATGCAAGAAGCACCGGAAATACCACTTTATTTGAGAGGGTCCCCATAAAATCGCACCAGGATGTCTCGTTTCAGCCCATCAGGAATACGACTTTATATTCAATGACGATTTAGCATTTTGCAGGCCAATTAAAATTTATTTTTATAAATCAACAGGATGCGATTTTTCGCACTTATAAAACCAAGCCCAAGTGCAAACTAAACCAGACAATGCGCACCAAAAGCGACCACTACCGCGTGCGCATAGCACCAAAATGGGATAGCCGCAGCAATGCCACTCACGCTGCCACCTAAATCAACCCAACATTCACCAAAAACAGGCAATTTTTAAATGCCCAAGCAGGTTTTCGCGCGGGTTCGCAGGGGGTAAACTGCACCAAACCGTTGCCATCCCTTTCAAAACTACGGAAGCAAAACCATGATCAGCGAATTTGCCCAGCGCCTCAGCCAGGAGTTACAGCAAGCTCTGCCAATGCTGGATAAGTTATTACCCAAGCGCGAGTTGCAGCTCGCAATACAATCGGCACTCGGAAAACTCAACCTGGTGAGTCGCGAGGAATTTGATGCGCAAACCGCCGTTCTCCAGCGCACCCGAAGCCGTCTCGAACAATTGGAAGCACGCTACGCTCAACTTGAACAACATCTGGATTCAACTCAAAAACAGTGAGAGATAAACCGCAAGCCGCGCCCTCGCGCTTTGCATTCCAATAGCAACTTGTATATCTTCAGCGCGTCCGCCATTGACGGCACATCACCTCAAACCTGCAAGGAATGCTTATGTCGCTCGCGATTGTTTATACCCGCGCCAAACTCGGCGTTAATGCCCCGCTAGTTACCGCAGAAGTCCACCTCTCCGCCGGCCTACCGAGCCTCTCCATCGTCGGCCTGCCAGAAGCCGCCGTTAAAGAAAGCAAAGACCGGGTACGCAGCGCCATTATCAATAGCCATTTCGAATTTCCGGCCCGACGCATAACCATCAATCTGGCCCCGGCTGACCTACCAAAAGAGGGTGGCCGTTTCGATTTAGCTATAGCCCTCGGCATCCTCGCCGCCTCGGGACAAATTCCGCCGCAGACGCTTGAACGTTATGAATTTCTCGGCGAATTGGCATTGTCTGGCGAACTACGTGCCGTTAGTGGCGCCCTGCCTGCCGCCATGGCCTGCGCCGACAACCAGCGCGAACTGATTATCAGCGCCGAAAGTGCTGGCGAAGCGGCGTTGAGTAGCAGCGCGCGAGTGTTCGGCGCAGAAAGCTTGCTGCAGGTTTGCGCTCATTTGCAGGATAGAGAACATTTATTTCAAGCGAGCGCACCTGAACCGTTAGAGCCGGAAACCCCATTAGATTTATGCGATGTAAAAGGTCAAAGCCAAGCCAAACGCGCCTTGGAAATAGCTGCCAGCGGCGGCCATAATTTATTATTCTTTGGCCCACCAGGAACCGGCAAAACCATGCTGGCCAGCCGCCTGCCGGGAATCCTCCCACGCCTTAATGAACGGGAAATGCTGGAGGTCGCGGCCGTCTACTCAGTATCCGCACAATCACAGGGGCAACCCTGGAGAAGCAGACCGTTTCGCAATCCACATCACACCGCTTCGGCAACGGCGCTGGTAGGAGGGGGAAGCACACCCAAACCTGGCGAAATCTCGCTTGCACATTGCGGTGTACTTTTTCTTGATGAATTGCCCGAATTTAATCGCAAAGTGCTCGAGGTATTACGTGAGCCTCTGGAGAGCGGAGAGGTCAGGATTTCGCGCGCACGCAGTCAGGCTTGCTACCCGGCGCGCTTCCAATTAATTGCCGCGATGAATCCCTGTCCCTGCGGCTATTTCGGCAATCAGGATGATCGCTGTCGCTGCACGCAGGACCAAGTGCGTCGCTACCGGGATCGCATTTCGGGTCCAATGCTGGATCGCATCGACATGCACGTGCCTGTACGCGCCCTGCGCCAAGGGGAAATTCACAGCAAACAACACAGCGATAGCAGCCTCGATATTCGCGAAAGAGTTGAGCAGGCGCGCATCGTACAGGTAAAGCGTCAAGGCAAAGCCAATTGTCAACTCAGCGCGCCAGATCTGGAAAAGCATTGTCAACTCGCAGACAGCGACAAGGCGCTATTGGAACACGCCATACAAAAAATCGGCCTGTCGACCCGTGCCTACCATCGCGTATTGAAAGTGGCGCGCACACTGGCCGACATGCAGGGCAAGCTCCAACCGGATACCGAAAACATCAGCGAAGCACTGAGTTATCGAATATTGGATCGTCAATAAGACCTTGCTGTTGATAGCGGCTGAGAGTGTTGCAAACCTCAGCCAGGGATTGGGGTGGAGCAAATAAATAGCCCTGCATTTGACGGCAACCCGCATCTTGCAACCACTGCTTTTGCTCCAATGTTTCAACACCTTCCGCCACAACAATTTTGCCAAGATTGTGGGCAAGATTAATCATGGCGGCAACCAGGCGGCGATCACTGGAGTTGCGCTGCAATTCACTGAGCAACCGCGAGGCGAGTTTGACCGAACTGATGGGCAAGCGCTGCAAATGCAAAAACGAAGAGCTGCCGGTCCCAAAATTATCCAGCGCAAAATTGATCCCGAAAAATGCCAGGGGGCGCATGCACAAGCTGACCAGATCGATATTTTCCATAAACGAGGATTCAGTCAATTCAAACTCAATGTCCCCCGCTTGAATTTCATAATCTTCAAAAATTGCCGCTATTTCATGCACCAATCGTTCGTCTTTGAACTGCCGCATTGAAAGATTGATAGACATCACAATGCCATTGCCGAAGTGCGCGTGAATTTGCTTTAAATCACTGCACGCCTGCCGAATTGCCCAATAACCAATCGCGGTGATCAAGCCGGTATCTTCAGCCGTGGCGATAAATTCGGCGGCGCTAAGCACACCGGAATCAGGATTGTCCCAACGCAAAAGCGACTCAAGTGCAACCACTTGATTGGTCTCAACATCAATGCGCGGTTGGTACTCCAAAAAGAATTGGTTTTTTTTGAGCGCCTTGCGCAGGTTGGATTCCAGACGCAACTGGCGGCGAACATTTTTGTTCATCACATCGGTAAAAAAACAAAAACTGCTGCCCTCTTCCTGCTTGGCTTTGTACATGGCCATGTCGGCATTTTTTAGCAGGTTTTCGGCGTCGCGTCCCGCTTGCGGATAAATCGCAATGCCTATGCTGCAACCAACCACCACCTCATAACCATTGACATCTGCCGGTTCAGAAATCAGTGCAATAATTTTTTGTGCAATGTGCGCCACATCTGTGTGATTTTCGATGTGCGACAAAAGCAGTGTGAATTCATCCCCGCCCATGCGCGCAACTGAATCGCTGCGGCGCATACAAGAGGTCAGTCGTTTGGCGCACAAACGAATAATGGCATCGCCCGCATCGTGACCAAAATTGTCGTTAACTTGTTTAAAACCATCCAGATCAATAAATAAAAGCGCAAAAGAGGTTTTATCGCGATTGGCAAGATGAATGAGATGCTCAAGGCGATCGCGAAATAAAATACGGTTGGGAATGTCGGTGAGCTGATCGTAATGGGCAAGTCGCGCGAGATGCAGTTCGGTTTGTTTGCGCTCGATCGCGTAACGCAAAGTACGCTCAAGCAATTGATAATCGATTTGGCCTTTTATGAGGTAGTCCGCTGCACCGGCGCGAATGACGTCGCGATCTACTTCACTTTCCATCTCGTCCGTCATGATGACGATAGGCGTCTTATTCGCCTGTACCTTGGCGCTGTTTAACAGATCGCGGGCACTCTTGTCGCCCCAGAAAAAGTCCAGTAAAACCACGTCAAAGTCATTAGACAAAATTTGTGGTAATGCCGCCTCCAGCTGGTCACACCAGACCAACTCATAGGTGACGTGACGAACCTGGGCCAGAATATCGGCAATCAGCAGATACTCGCCCTGTTCCCGGTCGATAAATAGAATTTTTATCGTTTTATCCATGCTCCCAATTCCCTCACCTTCGTACTACATATTCGCGCGACCAAGGTCGCCGGCAAGTCACAGCTGATATCCAAACTTTACACGGCAGCTTCGTGTTAATAAATAATATTTACCCCATATAACAAATCAAAGGATTAGTTGTTTTTTTAAAATGTGAAGTTATAAACAATGCATAATTACAGACTAGCAAACGCTTGTTACAATGCGCGCCCTTTCCTTCAGTTTATTTTTGCCGAGGCTCCGTGTCCCAGTTAAATGCCCGTCAAAAAGAGGCCGTACTTTACATTGATGGTCCCTGCCTGGTGCTCGCTGGCGCGGGAAGCGGTAAAACCAGTGTAATTACGCGCAAAATCGCCTACCTGATCCAGCAATGTGACATGCCAGCCCGCCATATCGCGGCCCTGACCTTCACCAATAAAGCCGCTCGCGAGATGAAAGAGCGCGTGGGTAACCTGGTCAAAGGCAGCCAGGCCAAGGGCCTGACGGTTTCCACCTTTCACAACCTCGGCCTCAATATCATTCGGCGTGAATACAAAAGCCTGGGTTTCAAACCGGGATTTTCAATTTTTGACAGCGAAGACGCCCGCTCGCTGCTGAAAGAACTAATGCTGCGTGACGGTGACCTTGATACAGATCACCTGGATATGGTGCAACACCAAATCTCCAATTGGAAAAACGACCTTATCACTCCCAAACGCGCGCTCGAGCTGGCCCAGAGCCCGGGCGAGCAGACAGTCGCACTGGTGTATCAGCAGTACAACCAGGCACTGCGCGCCTACAACGCGGTGGATTTTGACGATCTCATCCTGATCCCCGTAAACCTGTTTCGCGACCACGAGGAGATTCTGGCGCGCTGGCAGAAGCGCATCCGCTATCTGCTGGTGGATGAATACCAGGACACCAATTCCAGCCAATATTTGTTAGTACAGCTGATCGTGGGCAATCGCGGCGGCTTGACCGTGGTGGGCGATGACGACCAATCCATCTACGCCTGGCGCGGTGCGCGGCCGGAAAATATGGTGCAACTGAAGGTCGACTACCCCAGCCTACGCCTAATCAAGCTTGAGCAAAACTACCGCTCAACCAGCCGAATCCTGCGGGTTGCCAACCATTTAATTGCACATAACCCGCACGAATTCGACAAAGCGCTGTGGAGCGAAATGGGGCTGGGCGATCACATCCGCGTGGTACGTTGCGCCAACGAAGATGCAGAAGCTGAGCGGGTCGCCACTGAAATCCTTACCCAACGCCTGCGCAAACAGAACAAATTTCGCGATTACGCCGTGCTCTATCGCGGCAACCACCAGGCACGCCTGCTGGAAATGAAGCTGCAGCATCACCAGATTCCCTACAAGATCAGCGGCGGCTCGTCGTTCTTCTCCAAGACGGAAATCAAGGACATCATGGCTTACCTGCGCCTGTTGGTGAACCCGGATGATGACAATGCCTTCTTGCGCATTATCAATACGCCGCGCCGCCAGATAGGCACCAGCACCCTTGAAGCGCTGGGCAATTACGCCAGCCAGCGCGAAGTGAGCCTGTTCGCCGCCATTGAAGAAGTGGGTATTGCCAGTCTTATCCCGGAAAAAAACCTGGAGCGATTGCAGCGCTTTGTTCATTGGCTGCGGGGTGTAGCGCGCAATTGCGCCCAAAGCGATCCGGTCGCCGCCGTGCGTGAGATGATCGACGATATCGACTACGTGGGCTGGATGCATCAGAACTCCAACACGCCGAAAGCTGCCGAAAAACGCCTGGAGAATGTGTTTTATCTGGTGGAATCTTTGGAAAAAAGCCTGGCCAAAACCGCCGACGACGATGAAGACGGCGAAGCGCGTATTGAAGATGCCATCGCCAAATTGGTACTGCGCGATTTGATGGAGCGCCAGGAAGAGGAAGATGAAAGCGATCAGGTACAATTGATGACCCTGCACGCCTCCAAAGGTCTGGAATTCCCCCACGTGTTTATGGTGGGACTGGAAGAAGACCTGTTACCGCATCGCAACAGCATCGACGATAACAACATAGAAGAAGAGCGTCGCCTCACTTACGTAGGCATTACCCGCGCCCAGAAGACTCTCACTATGACACTCTCCGGCAAGCGCAAACAGTTTGGCGAGCTGAGCGCCACTACGCCGAGCCGGTTTCTGGATGAGCTGCCGCCAGAAGACGTCGAACGTGAAGGCTTTGGTGAAAACAGCCCGGAAAAGAATGTTGCGCGAGCGGAAGAAACCATTTCCAGCCTGCTAAATCTCTTTGATTAACCAATAAACATCTATTCCCCGCCCATAAAAAAAGCCAACCCGCAGGTTGGCTTTTTTTATGGCTCCAGCAATGTTACTTGCTGTTGTCCACCATATATTTCACAGCGCCTTTGATCTCATCATCGCTACAGGCAGCGCAGGTGCCTTTAGGAGGCATGCTGTTGAAGCCATTCAGCGCGTGGGTGTAAAGCGTGTCCAGGCCTTTGGCGGCACGCGGGCCCCAATCAGCGGCGTTGCCAAACTTGGGCGCGCCCATCACACCAGTGCCATGGCAAGTAGTGCAAACGGTGCTGAACAGCTCTTTGCCCGTTTTTGGGCCGCTGCCAGCAGGCGCCGCAGGGGCCGCCGCACAGGGTTCGCCTGACATACAGGTCTTACCTACCGGGGCAATACGATCCTTAACGGTCTCAACCGCCTTCTCTTCGCTGAACGCAAAACCAGATGCAGCTGCCAGGCTGGCAACTACCAAAATTCCACATAATTTCTTCATCAAACTCACGGTTATTTCCTCGTTTATATAGGTGCGCCTGCAGCGGCGGCCTGTAGCCACTGATCAACCCCGGCAACCGGTGGCCCTAAGACTCAGAGGCAGGCCCGCATTATAGCCAAACTAGTGTCGGTTGCGCAGCAGCTATGGCGAAAGCATTACCCCTGGCGCCTACATTTACTGAAACAAGTTGATCTATCACAAGCCAATGCTATGCTGCGCGGGATAAAAATTTCACAATATGACGCTCTTATGGAATATGTCGACGTAACTTTTACCGCCTATCTGAGCGCCGCCATAGTTGCCGCCCTGCTGACCCTCGCTTACATCTATCAATTTTTCCGTCAAAAACGCGCGCGCATGTTTGCCTTGGCTGCAGTCGTGCACACAGTGCATTTGAGCGCGGTTGCCTCTTCTTTTACCAGTGTAAGCCTGAGCCTTAACTGGTTATTGTTTCTGGAATGCCTTCATTACAACGTTTGGGTGTTAGCCATTGCGATCACCTTGCGCAATCACAATAAACGCCAGCATTTGCCACGCAGCCTGCAATTGCTCTTTGGCTGCGGCTGGCCCTTTACCGTCATCGTTTTTCTTTGTGCCCTTTCCCCTTCAAGCACAATTGCCAACCTCGCCCCCTGGCTGGGACTAGGGCTGGCGGTTATCAGCCTAGTCAGCGTCGAACAACTCTATCGCTATGCTGCCGTCAATGATCGCCAGATCAAGCTCATGTGCATGAACCTCGGGGCTATCTTCATTTATGACATTTATCTGTTTACCCATGGCTTGATTTTCCAGGTGATAGACCCGTTGCTTTGGCAGTCGAGGGCCGCGGTATCTATTGCCACCTGCCTGTTTATGGCCTTGGGTGTGCTAGTGCCACTGCAGCAATCCCAGCGCGCGGCCAACTTCAACATTTCCCGCCCTATCGCCTTTTACACCACATCGCTGGTAGGTGTCGGATTACTTATCACCCTGCTTTCCCTCGGTGGCTACTACGTACGACTCTACGGTGGCAACTGGGGCACAGTTATTTACAGCTTTGTATTGGTGGCAGCAGTGCTGATCATCGCCACTGTATTCATTTCGAGCAGCCTGCGTTCGCGCCTGTCAGTGTTGATCAATAAGCATCTGTTCCGCCACAAATACGACTATCGCAGCGAATGGTTGCGCATCATCAATTATTTAGCCCAACCAGCCGAGAGCAGCGAGATTAACCAGCGCGCCTTTTTTGCAGTAGCCTCTACGACCAAGGCTCCCGGAGGCGCGATCTGGATCCTGAAACAGGGTTTTTACGAACCCGTCTACCAAATCAATCTACCTCGCCTGGTCAGCCTGGAAGAAGAGCCGGCGGACAGCCCCTTCTGCAAAGTCTTTCTGGACAATGAATGGGTTTACTTTCCAGATAGCGGTGACAATGAGGCCCTTAGTCAAAACAACGACTTGCTGCCCTATTGGGCACGCAACTTCCCCAATCTCTGGTTAATTTTCCCACTGATTGTGGGTGAGGAACTGGTGGGCTTTATGGCCCTGACCAAACCCGAGGACGACGCCGCACTCAACTGGGAGGATCTGGATCTTCTTAAAACAATTGGCCGCCAGCTGGCCAGCTACCTCAAGCGCCACCATCAGGCCGAACAATTGGCCGAAGGCAAGCAATTCGATACCTACAACAAGCTGGTTGCCTTCATCATTCACGACCTGAACAACCTTATCGCCCAACAAGCATTGATGGTTAAAAATGCCGAAAAACATAAGGACAACCCAGCGTTCGTGGAAGATGCCATTCAAACCATCAGCAACTCGGTGGACCGAATGAATAACTTGCTGAAAAAGCTACGTCGCGACGAATCTGACTTGGTTAAATGCCTGAATATCACCGAGATAGTGGAGCAAGCCGTCAACGAATGTCGCCGAAACAATCCTCAGCTCAGCAGCAGCGTCGAAAAATCCAGAGCAACACTGAATGCAGATCAAGTTCGCTTGGTGATGACCATCACAAATTTCATTAAAAATGCGCTGGAAGCCACCCCTGTCGGCGGCCGGGTTCATGTTACACTCGCGCTCGACCATAATCGGGCGGTCATAACCATAGAAGACACAGGTTCAGGCATGGATTGGGATTTCATCCACAATCGTCTGTTCAAACCGTTCGAAACAACAAAATCCGGCAAAGGAATGGGTATAGGTGTTTACCTGTCGCGTGAATATATCAGCGAACTGGGCGGCTCCCTCAACGTCATGAGCGCCCTGGGTGAAGGCACCACTATTACCATTACACTGCCCCTAAATAAGATGGATTGATTGCCCTGCATGACTAAGCCCCTGAACCAAAAGCCTATCCTGCTGATTGTTGAAGATGACCGCGGCCTGCAAAGCCAATTGCGCTGGCACTTCGATCAGTACGAAACCGTATTTGCCGAAAACCGCCAGGACGCCATAGCCGCCCTGCGCCTGCATGAAGCCTCGGTGATTATCCAGGATCTGGGGCTGCCGCCTGATGAAGATGGTACAGATGAAGGCTTCAAGTGTATTCAAGACATATTGCGCATCTCTCCCACTAGCAAAATCATCGTGATGACCGGCAAGACGGATCATGAAAATGCCATACGTGCGGTAGGCATGGGCGCTTATGACTTCTATCAGAAACCCGTTGATGCCAATACGCTGGATCTGATCGTCCAACGCGCCTTTCATATCTATGAGCTGGAATCCGACAACCGCCGCCTAAGCCTGAATAACCAGGCGCCACTGGCAGGATTGATCACCAATGATCCTCACATGCTCAAAATTTGCCGCCAGCTGGAAAAAATTTCCCCCACCACAGTCACCTGCACCTTGCTGGGCGAAAGCGGCACAGGCAAAGAGGTCATGGCTCGCGCCATTCACCAACTGAGCCCCCGCAAAAACAATCGTTTTATAGCTATCAACTGCGCTGCCGTGCCGGAAAACCTGATCGAAAGCGAACTTTTTGGCTATGAAAAAGGCGCCTTTACCGGAGCCAACAAAACCACAGTAGGCAAGGTTGAAACAGCTCATGAAGGGACATTGTTTCTCGATGAAATAGGGGACATGCCGCTGAATCTGCAAGCCAAGCTGCTGAGATTCCTGCAAGAGCGAGTTATCGAGCGAGTTGGCGGCCGCACCGAAATCCCTGTGGATGTCAGGGTGATCTGCGCTACCAATAAAGATCTGCAGAAGATGTCGCAGGAAGGCACTTTCCGCGAAGACCTCTACTACCGTATCTGTGAAATGACCGTAGACATACCACCACTGCGAGTGCGCCAGGGAGACAAAGCCCTGCTTGCACGTCACTTTCAACTCAAGTTCAGCAGTGAACTCAGTCAAAACGTTGTTGGCTTTACCGCCGACGCCATAGAAGCAATAGAAGGCTACAACTGGCCAGGGAATATCAGAGAAATGGAAAACAAAATCAAACGCGCCGTCATAATGGCAGATGGAAAATATATCACCCGCGAAGACCTCGGCCTGGCTGAAGCCGGCGACCTGTCACTCAATCTTCGCCACGTGCGCCAAGAGGCAGAGAAAAACGCCATACTTCGCGCGCTGAGCATGACTGATAACAATATTTCAGCCGCTGCCAAGCTGCTGGGTATCACCCGACCAACTTTTTACGACCTTGTAAAGAAATACGACATGCCCATAGCCGCCAATAACACAGCCAATAACGACGATTGACGCGCCTCGATCCAGCCGCCTCCCTGACACCCAAAGCCACTTATAACCGAAGGTGCTAGATAGCCGCCTGGCTCGCAAAACCATACGTCATGTTTTTTGGGCAGTCCATCGAAAAACCGGAAATCCACCCTCGATAAACGCCCTATTGCAAAAGAAAAGTGCTAAAAACTAACAGTGAAAACGGACATTCGCCCTCAGCACTGTTTCTCATATATAAAATCCAGGTAACACCCCATGATCAGCTTTGGCCGCTTCCCTCTTATTAATCGCAACTCCTGCGCAGCTCTTTTAGTGAGCGTTGCCCTTGCGGCATGTGGTGGCGGTGGCGGTGGCGCCGGGGGAGGCCAAAACTTTGGCTCAACCCCTAACAATACCAAGCCACAAAGCTCCACGGCGACCACCAGCGCCGCCCAAAGCTCCGATATCGCGGGAGAGATTCCTCAAACCTCTTCCAGCTCAAGTGCCACATCGCTTAGCACCTCAAAATCCAGCAGCTCCAAATCCAGCAGCTCCAGTAAGCGCTCAAGTGCCGGTGCAGTTATAGACACCACGGCACCCACAGCGCCCGGCAAAATATCTACCTCGGCGTTATATAACCGCATTGCGCTCAACTGGGGGCCCGCCACGGACAATGTGGCCGTTGTCTACTACCGCATTTATCGCGACCAGGCGCTTGTAGATACACTTTGGGCACCAGAGGATTCTTTTGTTGATTTTGATGTGGCGCCCAATCGCACATACACCTATAGCATTAGCGCTGGCGATGCCGTGAACAATTGGTCGCCATTGACCTCCACCGAAGTTCAAACACCCAGTGCTCCCATCCAGTCAGCCAGCTCCACAAGCAGCCGCACCAGCTCTTCAGCCAATAGCAATTCAAGCAACAGTTCAACACGCAACTCCTCAATTAGCCCCAGCAGTCTCTCTAGCAGCCGCTCTAGTAGCCTCTCTAGTAGCCGCTCTTCAGCAGCTGCGGATACTGCAGCCCCAAGCTTACCCACCAGCCTTCACCAAGACGCGGCACTTGCAAGCCACGTAGACCTAAGCTGGAATACAGCAACAGATGATACTGGAGTTACGGGCTACAAAATTTACCGGGACGGTACACCTATAGGAACTGTAGCTGGCGACATCCTGAGCTTCTCAGACACCGCCGTACAAGCCAGCCATCAATATCTGTATGGCGTGAGTGCAGGGGATGCCGCAGGCAATTGGTCTGCGCAACAGACTCTTTTTGTCACCACACCAGCAGCCAGCAATGCCGGTGATGTCACTCTAATCTGGCTGACCCCGATCCAGCGCGCCAACGGCTCCTCACTGTCCATGGGGGAACTCAGCGGTTTCGAGCTTCGCTACAAGCGTCAAACCGATACTGACTATACCTATGTTGAGCTCAGCAAACTCACCCTGCTGTACATAATCCCCAACCTTTCAGGCGATTATCAATTTGAAATAGCCGCTATAGATACCAACAATCTTTACAGCGATTTTAAATCCCTGTCGCCGCAATAAACGTAATCCTGTGATGCAGTTTTTCTCAAAAAAGATAACTGCATCACAAATGACACCCTCGCCATAGTTGTCGATATTTCTTACACCACCCCTTTCGCTGACGCCAAATGCATCATTAAGTACCTGATCAATATGGATTTTTTTTATTGGCACGCACATTGCTAATTGAGTTTCCGTAAGCCTTTTACGTAAAACCTGAACTCACTTATGTCCATTATGGAAGGATACTTATGAAAACCTTACTCAAATCTGTAATCGCTGGCGGCCTTTTTGCTGCAACAGCTGCAGCGCAGGCAGGCGTTGTATCTATCAGCTTTGACCCCAACGCAGCCGCCGCTGAAGCCGCTTTTGTTGCTTCATTGAACGGCCCCTTGGTGGTAGAAAATTTTGACGGCATGTACAGCGCCGCCAATCACCAGTACACCACCACTGGCAGCAGTGACCACAAACAACAGTGGTCTTGGGAAAATGAAGGCGCCTCATTCAACACCGCTGTTGGTACCTTTACCCTGACCGTTCCAGGTCAAACTGCCCATGACAACATCCACAACGACAAACTTATGATCGAAAGCGCCAACACTGGTGAATTCGGCCGTCAAGTACTGTCAACTCACCGCGGTGATCTGTGGTTGGATGCCAACGATGCCAAAAAAGTAGAGTGGACTTTCGGCGCACCGCTGAAAGGTTCATTTAACGCCTTTGGTTTCTATATCGCTGACGCCACCGACCAAGGCGCCACTTTGACCCTGCAATTCCAGGACGGCTCCTGGGCAACCACTTCAGTGGTTATCCCGGCGTTTCAGTCAAATGGCAATCTCGGTTATGTGTCTGTATACAGCACCAGCAACATCATCGGCGGCAAGCTTGTGTTTAACAACAGCAACGGTGGCGACGGCTGGGGTATCGATGACATCACTATCGGTTCCGTACCAGAGCCAGGTGCACTGATGTTGATGGGTCTGGGCTTGTTGGGTTTGGGCGCCGCTCGTCGTCGCACTCAAGCCAACTAATTCCAACCTATAGCGATACCGTAAAGCCGACCTTTGGGTCGGCTTTTTTATGCCTGCGCATTTGCCCTCAACCTGTTAAAGAAAAGGCATATCAGGTAAAATCTCGAACCTTTTTTAAGCCGGTTGCACGCGCATGGATGTTACAGACTCGAACTTGCATTACCCGAAAAAAGCCCATTTTTTTCTTCCGATCATTTTGCTTGTCCTGTTTATCGGCCTGTTCCACTCCACCTTTGCGGGCCTGTATTCACGCTGGATCAGATGGGATGAAAGCCTGTCACACGGCCTGCTGGTTGCAGGTATTTTTGTTTATTTCCTCTATCGCAGCCTCCCGTGGCAAACCAGTCTCAACTCCAAATTACTCAATTCATTATTGTTAGCCGCGTTAGGTTGTGCCTCCTGCGCCTGGTTTGTATTTCAACTCTCCAATATTTATATTTTTGAGCAGCTGTTGCTGCTGGTCTTATTTACGTTATTACTTGCAAGCACTTGTGGATTAAAGGCAGTTTTGAGCCATCGCCTCCTGCTCTTTTTGCCAATTTTTATTATTCCTGTGTGGGATCAACTTAATGAGCCATTGGTAAATCTCAGCGGCTTTATGGTGGGCAAGATGGTACAAGCTATCAATATGCCTGCCGTTATCGAAGGAAATAGCATTTTTATTCCTTTCGGCCACATAGTCATCGCAGATGGCTGCTCTGGCTTACGTTATTTTGAAATTGCATTGGCACTCGCCTATATCATCAGCCTTCTCAATCATTACAATGAAAAACAGTTGCTACCAACCTTGGTTGTAGCTGCTGTCCTTGGCTTGTTTGCGAATTGGATTCGCATATTTGTCCTGGTGATTATCGGCTACCAATCCAAAATGCAGAGTTCACTCATGTCTGATCACGAGTATTTTGGTTGGGCACTATTTGGCGCGATGTGCTTGCCGGCAATTTATTTTGCGCCTGTGATTAAAGTTGCTGCCGATAACAAAATTCCAGTTAGCAGCCAACGCCCCAAGGTGTGGCTGCCAGTGCTCATTGTCGCTATTGGCCCATTGCTTAGCCTGGTTATAGATGCACAACCAAAACAGGAAGCCATTCAACCGTTGATTCCACCAGAGCATCAAGCATTCGCCAATTCAAAAATGCCTGTGACAATCACTGCACCAGAACAGGCCTTTGTAGAAAAGGGATTGATCACAGCTCCAGAAGGTTCGGTATTTGTTGAGGTACATCAATATCAACGAATCAATAAAACTGACAAATTGGTGCCCTATATTGGCCGGCTATACAACAACGAGGAATGGCTGGCCAGCAACAGTGATATTTCATTAGCAAACCACAATGCCAAGCTGACCAGATTCCGCCAAAAAACATCCAATCGCGAGATATTGCAGATCCAGTGGCTGGAAGTTGGAAGCTATAAGACGCCTTCTCTGGTAATCGCAAAACTCCTGCAAATCCCGGCACTGGTAAACGGGGCCAATACATTCAAAATTGTTACACTGCAAAGCCAGTGTTCAGAGGACGATTGCACCCAGGCACAAGCATTGATGCTGGAAAAGTTGCCCCGAATTTTTGCCAACCATAACTGATACGGATTGATTGATGACTTTACTCTTTTGGCTTAGCGCCCTGTTGGTAATTTATATTTATGTTGGCTATCCATTGTTGCTACGCGTATTACCCAAAAAGCCTTTGATGATTGACAGCGAAAATGCTTCACAACCAGCCGTGACCGTATTGATCCCAGCCTTCAACGAGGCCAAGGTCATTGCGGAGACAATCCAAAATAAACTCACGCAGAATTATCCCGCTGAGCTGCTGCAGGTTATTGTTATTTCTGATGAGTCCGAAGACGGTACCGACGATCTGGTTAATAGCATTTCCGCTAGTGACAGCCGCGTAAGCTTGATTCGCCAAAGCCCACGTCAGGGTAAAACATCTGGCCTCAATCTCGCTATGCCACATGCAACCGGTGAGATCGTTATTTTTTCCGATGCCAACAGCCACTACGCACCAGACGCCATAGCCAATCTCGTGGCCTGCTTTAGCGACCCACAGGTAGGTTATGTGACCGGAAAAATGATTTACGTAAATAGTGATGGCAGCGTCATTGGCGACGGCTGCAGCGCTTATATGAAATACGAAAATCACATGCGCGAGCTGGAAACTCAAGTGGATTCTGTTGTGGGTGTGGATGGTGGTGTGGACGCTATCCGCAAGTCACTCTACCAACCCATGAACGCAGACCAACTGCCGGACTTTGTATTGCCACTAAAAGTGGTTACCCAAGGCAAGCGCGTAATTTATTGTGATAAGGCACTACTCAACGAAGAATCCCTGAGCAATTCCACCTCGGAGTTTCGCATGCGTGTACGAGTGTCACTGCGCGCATACTGGGCTATGTGGGATATGCGCCATCTGTTCAACCCATTTAACTACGGCATTTTTACACTGCAGTTGACCTCGCATAAATTGCTGCGCTACCTCGCATTCATTCCCTTGCTGCTGGCGCTGATCAGCAACGGCTTTATCACTGGCTACAGCAGCTTCTACTCTTTTACATTTCTGGTACAAATCCTGTTTTACGGCGCCGCCGCATTTGTTGTCCTCAATGATGGCACCAATAATCGTTGGTTGGGTCTGGCCAATTATTTTTGCCTGATCAATATCGCTTCAGCCATGGCCTTTATTAAATTTATCAAGGGCGAAAAAATTGTTCTGTGGAAACCCAGGGTAGGATAACTACAGATGCAAATTGACCGTAAGGAGAATCTGGTTTGAAAGTGCTTGATCGTTTTTTAGGTAAGTTGGCTTATGTCGCCTGGGACACCAAGGAGGGCGGCGTACGCCTGGAAGAATGGGCCAATTTGCGCGAACAACAATATTGGTCGCGCGATCAAATTCGCAACTTGCAAACGCAAAAGCTCAACAAACTGGTTCACCACGCCTATGCAACCAGCAGCTGGTATCGCAAAATTATCGATGACATCAAGCTGGATTTGTCCAAACCCATAACGCTTGCGGATCTGGCACGCTTTCCGATAACGACCAAAACCCATATTCGCGAAAATACATCGGCGTTTATCAGCAGCCAATATCCTGTGGAAGGCTTGCGTAAAGCCAAAACCGGCGGCTCCACCGGCGTCTCACTGAATTTGTTTTTTGATGTGCGCTGCCAACAGTTGCGCAACGCCGCGCAAATTTATGCAGATACATTTAGCGGCTGGGAACCGGGCCTCCGTGTCGCCGCGGTTTGGGGTAACCCACCCATCCCTAACGGCACCCAACAAAAAGTTCGCGCTTTTTTGCTCGACCGCATGATTTATCTGGACACTATGGATTTGAATCCCACGTCCATGAACGCTTTTGTAAAACGCTGGAATGAGTTTGAACCGGAGATGATTTTCGGCCACTCTCACTCTATATACATATTCGCAAAATACCTGCATGAGCATGGCATAACCAATTTACGGCCGCGCGGCATAGTGGGCACATCCATGATGCTGCTCGATCACGAACGCAGCCTGATTGAAGATGTTTTTGGGTGCAAGGTTGGCAATCGCTACGGCTGTGAGGAAGTAGGACTAATAGGCGTTGAGTGTGAAAAACACCAAGGCATGCACATCAACAGTCCGCATATTATTCTCGAAAGCCTCAATGCTAACGACCAGCCAGCAGCGCCGGGTGAAGCCGGTAAACTGGTGATTACAGACTTGAATAATTACGGCATGCCTTTGTTTCGCTATCGCGTCGAAGATGTTGGCGTTATCAGTGAGCGCCAATGTAACTGCGGCCGCACCAGCCAAATGCTGGAGCGCCTCGAAGGCCGCGTAGCGGACTTCCTCAAAAAACCCGATGGTGGGCAAGTGGCTGGGGTATCCCTGGTTGAGCGCACGCTCACCAAAATTCCCGGCATTGAACAAATGCAATTTGTGCAGGAAGACCTGCACGAAATTATCATCAATCGCGTCAAGGGACCTGAATTTAATCAACAGACGGATCCAGCGTTGATTGCCGAGCTCAGAGAAGTGTTTGAGCCGAGTATCAACCTGATCATTAAGGATGTTGAAAAAATCCCGCAAGAAAAATCCGGTAAATACAGGTTCTCAATATGCAAGGTGTAACAGAACAACCACTGGTCAGTGTAGTCATAGCGACCTACAACATGGGGCAATACCTCGGCCAGGCGGTGGATTCCATATTGGAGCAAACCTGGAAAAATATCGAAGTTATTGTGGTTGACGACGGCTCAAAAGACCACACGCCGGATATGATGCAACAATATGCCGGCGATGCGCGCGTCATTTATATTCGCAACGAAAACCAGGGCCAACCCAAAGCCAAGAACTGCGGTATTAAAAATAGCAAAGGCGATTTTATTGCATTCTGCGATGCAGACGATATGTGGGAACCCAACAAGCTCGAAGTACAGATGCCGCTGTTTGCCAACCCCAAAGTGGGTGTGGTTTACAGCGAAGTCAGCAATATTGATGAGCACAACAATCGTTACACCAAACAGCCGAACGAGGTTCGCCATTCAGGGAAGATTACCGACCAAATGCTGCTTGAAAACTTCGTCCCCTTTGGGACTTCAGTCATACGTCGCACCTGCATCGAAAAAAATGGCATTTTCGATGAACAATTCCGCATGGGTATAGATTGGGATTTGTGGTTGCGATACTCGCTGGATTGGGAGTTTGCCTACACCCCGGAGCGCACCTATATCTATCGCGTTTGGTCGGGCCAAATGTCTACCAACTACCGTGGTCGCTACGATTTTGCAGCGCGCATACTGACCCAGTTTGTTGCCAACAATAAAGACAAGCTCAAACCTTCCTCTGTTAGAAAAGCCTGGGCAGACATTTATTTTCGCAAGGCAAGCATTTACGCCAAAAACGAGCGATTGTTTTTTATGCCTTTGCGAAATTTTCTGCATGGTTTGTGTCTGGACCCGCTGAACATTTATGGTTGGAAATCCTTAATCAAACTTTTTTTAGGCAAACATTCATGATGTACGCCATAAAAAAGGCCATTATCAAGCTGCTGGATATTTCTGGTGGCTTTCGCGCATTGCAATGGTATAACCGCAACAAGCCGCTCATACTGATGTATCACCGCATCACGGACGAAGCCTATTGCGCGGGGCTGGCCCCTGCAGAATTTGAAAAACATCTCGCCTATGTGAGCAAATATTTTCGTGTAGTGTCTATTGAACAACTCTTACAAGAACAGGCTAGCAACCAAGTAAAGCCCTACACACTCGCGTTGACCTTTGATGACGGCCATGCAGATTTCTTTCATCACGCATGGCCCCTGTTGCAACGCTATAACTTGCCCGCAAGCCTCTATGTGACCACGGGCTTTATTGATCGCGATTACTGGTTGTGGCCGGACCATCTAAAATACATCATCATCCACAATCAACAAGACAGTATTACTATTCCTGGTGCCGGAAAGGTTGCCGCCAACAAAGACAACTTCATCAGCAACTGGCACAAGCTCGGCGACTATTGCCTCACACTGGATACTGAAGAGCGCAAGCGTTTCCTGAATAATCTGGCACAGCAATGTGCGGTAGAAGTTCCCTCATCACCTGTATCGCCTTTTGCGGGCGTCAGCTGGGATCAATTACGCATTATGTGCGCACAAGGTTTGGATGTGGGCAGCCATACCGTAACCCACCCCATACTCAGCAAGCTGGATTACACTCGCATTGAACAAGAGCTATCGCAATCGGCAGCACGCATTAAAGAGCAACTGAATGTAACCACCAAAGGCTTGTGTTATCCCAATGGACGCCTGATTGATATAACACCACAGGTAATAGAGTGTGCAAAAGCACAGGGTTATGAATACGGCCTGCTCGCACGCAACCTGCCGATTCAGGGGGATGATGTATTTCGTATAGGCCGCCTCGCTGCCAACGCCAATTTTGATTACTTCCGTTGGACTCTTTCCTATCGGCAAAAGCCGGAGGATCACAGCTATATCAATTGATTGGCAAATCCGTTCTTTCCTGATACCAGCCCGACATTGGATATGAATAATTTAACGCTCTTGCAGAAAAGTTTGCGCTCCCCGCTAACACCTTATGCGTGCCTGATATTTGTGGCCGCGATATCACTCGCCTTTAAATTAAGCGTGTTTGACTTGGGGGCGCCCTACGTCACCATTGATGACTACACACTTTATAACGCCGGATTCCTTGTGTGGTTTGGCCAGGCTCCACCGCAGCGAATGTATTTTGAAAGCTGGATTGTTGGTGCAACATCGATTGGTACCTATCTTGTACAACTAGTGCAATCCGGCCATCTCAATCAGCTGGGAATCAACATAATCGCAGATGCCTATCGCGCGTTTCATGAAAATCCAACGCCGTTTGTATTGAGCTATCGCGCCGTAATGTTAGCTCTGGACCTAATCACTGCCTGGCTGGTGTACCAGATAGCGCTGGTAGTTTTTGCTCAGCACCAAGCGGTGCGTTGGCTGGGAGTGTTCGCCGCCGGGCTTTACCTGCTCAGTTACAACACCATCTGGTGCAATATAGTTGCACGCCCCGATACGGCCACCGCATTACTCACCACACTCGGCATACTGTTTTATATCAAGTCTGCCGCTGCAAGCCGCATGAGCTATCTCTATCTGTCAGCAATTGCACTGGGTTGCGCGACAGGATTTAAATTACATGCTGCACTATTTGTTATTTTCGCGATCGCTGATTTATATCGTCAGTTACCCTGGCGCAAGGCTACAGCGGTAATGTTTCCCTTTGGCTTGATCGCCCTCACCGTATTTATGGTGGTAGCCGGTTCGCCCTTGTTTGATCCATTGCTCTACGTAAAACTGCGCGCACTTAACGCTATAGACGATGCATCCCCATGGTTGAAATGGGGCGACCAATTTGCAGTTGTATTGCGCGGTGCTGGCTGGGTGGTTATTCCTGCCTGCATCGCACTTGGTGCTCTGGTATTTGGCAAACGCATCCAAACCCCACCGCAAATTCGCAGTGTGATTTTTATTGCTCTGTTAATTGGCACTGTCTTCTTTTGTATTCGCGTTATGCGCGCCTATTGGATGTTGCCAGCATTGCCGCTCTTTTATCTCGCTGCGGCCTATCTTCTGGTATTGGTTAAAAATAAAGCCTTGCAGACCAGCTTCGTTGTGCTCTGTTTTGGCATTACAGCAGCGCAGTGTTACCAACAAGTCAATGATTTTTCCAAAGCGCAATACCATCAATTACAAGATTGGGTTAGTGCGCATGTGTCACCTGGAGCACCGATTTACATAGTGGGCTATGACACACTCTTCCTCCCCAAAAATACCCAGGCACTCGCCAATCAAAAGAAAGTGATTGAGCATCAGTTGGAGAAGGCGTTGTCTGACAAGGATAGTTTTACCAACCGTCACGTGCGTTTGTGGGAAGAGCGCTCGCAATTGCAATTGATCGATATGCTCAATGTGCGCTCCGACGTTGGGTTTAATTACTACAGTCTCAATGGTGCACCGTTGGAAGACTTGCAAGGCATAGTAGAGTTTGCCGATATCCAATACTTTGTGGTGGACCCCGGTTACAAAACACCGGAAGCCAAAGCGATCCTGGAAAAACTGCAAGTGAATTTTTCAAAAGTTGCCTCAGTGACGGCACCAGGCGGCAGGGCTGGTACTGGCGGCCTGGCCTACGATATTTATGCAAGGAATCCTTAATGCAAAAGATATTGCATTTTATTGATAGTGAAGGTGTGTATGGCGCCGAGCGAGTTATTTTAAATCTCTCACAAAAAATGCTCGCACAACCACAATTTATTCCCGTCGTTGGCTGCATTGTCGGCAATGCACAGGCGGCCAATCCGCTCTACGATGCCGCTGTGGCGGCGGGTATCGAAGCACATAAAATTGTCATCGCTAACAGCAAACTTTTGCGCGATATTCCGCAAGCTGCCGAGCAATTAAAATCACTAGGCATTAGCCTTATACATTCACACGGTTATAAACCTTCAGTATTTGGTTTTTTTATCGCACGCCGTGTTGGCATACCCATTATTTCTACGTGCCACCTCTGGTTTGATCCAACACGTGGCCCGCTCAAAATGCGCGCAATGATTTGGATGGAAAAAAAACTCTATCGTTATTTTCCCAAAATTATTGCGGTATCCGATCCAATCAAAGAAGTTCTTGCACAGGCAGGCTTACCTGCACACAAACTGGATCTCGTACGCAATGGCGTGGATATCCCCGATATACAGCTCACCGACTCGCAAAAACTAGCCTTACGTTCACAACTTGGCCTGGCGCCTGACGATCTGGTTATCGTGAACTCCGGCCGTCTCGTACGCCAAAAAGCACAATGGATACTTGTGAAGGCTGCAAGCATATTGCAACAGCAAGGTCGTAAAATTCAGGTGCTGATTGTCGGTGAAGGTGGATTGCGCTCTGAATTGGAAGCGCAAATTGCAGAGGACAATGTCAGTCATTGCGTAAAGCTGCTCGGCTTTCGCAGCGATATCAACCAGCTGCTGGCAATCAGCGATATTTTTGCGCTGCCATCACTGGATGAAGGTATGCCAATGAGTTTGCTTGAAGCTGCTGCCGCGGCAAAACCCATAGTCGCCACCGCAGTAGGGGACATAGCCAAGCTGATTCGCCAAGGCGAGAGTGGAGTCATCATCCCCACCGAAAATCCGCAGGCACTGGCCGACGCTATAGCAACCTTGCAGGATGATGCTGCGCTTGCTCTGCGCCTGGCAGTATCTGTCAATCGCCAAATGCGCGCAGAATATTCCAGCGATGCCATGTGCACACGCTATCAAGCAATTTACCGCGAACTACTAAGCACAGTGTAAGCACGCTATGAATCAACACGCCACAAATCAGGCCGCAAAAACCAAAGCGCCCATAAAAATTCTCTACTGCATTGATAATCTGTTACGCGGTGGAACCGAACTGCAATTGATCGGCCTGATCGAGCGACTTGATCTCAACCAGTATCAGCCCTATTTGCTCACCATTCGCGATTCGGACCCAGCTTTGACGCCAGCTAACTGCACGCATCTCGCCTGGCATGTGCCCAAATTATTTTCGCCGCAGGGATTATTCGCAGTTTATAAACTGGTGCGCTTCCTGCGCCGCGAAAAAATTTCTATCGTGCAAACTTTTTTTCAGGATTCCACCATCTTCGGCGGCCTCGCTGCCTGGCTGGCCCGAACCCCGGCACGCATCGCCTGCTTTCGCGATCTGGGCTTCTGGCAGACCAAAAAGCAGGCACTGGTGCTGAGTAAAATTTATAATCTGATGACCGGGTTTATTTGCAACGCGGATATAGTTAAACAGCATTTCGTCCAACGTTTTAACCTCGATCCTGCAAAACTGCAGGTATTGCGCAATGGAATCGATGTGAGCGCCCTGCCCTTCGTAGCTCACGAGCAACCCTGCCAGCACGTGGGCATAGTGGGCAACATGACCCGTCAGGTGAAGCGCACCGATCTGTTTATCAAAGCCGCCGGCATAGTGGCTAAAGCACACCCGGAAATCACCTGGCACATCCTGGGTGATGGGCATATGCGCGGCGAACTGGAGCAACTCGCCAGAGAGCGAGGTGTATTCGACAAAATCCACTTCGCTGGCAGGGTGAACGCCGTGGCTGCGTATCTGGAGAAGCTGGATATAGGTATCATTTGCTCGGATTCGGAAGGCCTGAGCAACGCCCTGCTGGAATATATGTTCAAGGGCGTGGCGTCCGTCGCCACCCAGGTAGGCGGCAACCCTGAGCTGATCCATCACCAGCAATCCGGATTACTCATTCCACCAGATGATGAACAGGCTTTGGCTACAGCGATTGCAGAGCTGGTCGAAAACACCCAGCTGCGCATCCAGCTCGCACAGCAGGCCAGAATCCAGGTAGCGCAGGAGTATAGCTGGGATATCTGTATCGCCCGACACGACGACTTTTATCGCGGCGCTTTGTCCGCTGAACAACATTTATGAGCAAGCTATGGAAATAGTTAAATTTTTAATCGTGGGCGGCAGTGCAACAGCATTGCAATATGGGCTGCTCATTGTTTTTGTCCAGTTTGCCGGACTCAGTCCGGTAGTAGCCACTAGCATCGCCTACGCCATTAGCAGCGTGTATAACTATTTGCTGAACTACTACGCGACCTTCAAAAGTGATGCCAGCCACCGCACAGCAGCAACCAAGTTTTCCGCTGTTGCAGGATCAGGTTTGCTGATTAACGCCGGGATCATAGCTGCACTGACTAAATTGGGCGCTCACTATCTGGTTGCGCAGGTTGTCGCCACTCTGGTGATTTTGGTGTGGAATTTCGTTGTGCATAAATATTGGACTTATCGCGATCACAAGTCCTGATCCTGCGAAACCATCAAGCGAGATACATTGTGCGTAAACTAATATTCAACCATGAATTAAAAGCCCTTTTTCAGGGGCAACTAGCCAGTTATCTGGTGGGTTTTTATATTTTTGCATTCTACCTGGAGCTGCATTACCGCATAACTTTCCTGCAGACTATTCGCTTTCAATTTACCTATGGTGCCCTGGTTGGCTTATGCTGCCTTTCCGCCAACATGAAATCCCCAACCAGCTACGGGCTTAACAGCGTCACCAAAGCTGCGCTAGCGCTAATTTTTATCCTCGGTATATATACGATCTTTTCTTACGACAGGGATGAGTCCATAAGGGTATTCAGTGACCGAGTTGTCAAATTTGCTTTAGTGTCATTTTTTATCTATGCCGCCACACGCACTGTCGAAGATCTTCGCGTCATTATTGCCTTTATGTTATTAGCCTGGCTTAAAATTGGCTCGGAAGGATTTATTGGATGGGCGACCGGAAATCTCGTGTGGGAAAATCAGGGTATTCCACGCTTGCACGGCTCAACATTTATGTTGGGACATCCCAACTCCTTCAGCGGTTTTGCCGTAGGTTGTTTGCCTTTCACAGTATTTCTATTTATGTGCACCAAAAATATTTGCTTGCGCATGGGGCTGCTTCTTATTTTAGGTTTTGCCCTGATTATCATTATGGCCACCGGCTCCAGAACAGGCTATCTCGCCTTGGCACTGGGTAGCATTTACTTTTTTTTCACATTGAAGAAACACAAACTTAAAACGCTTTTAATCGTCATTCCAATTATTATTATTGGTTTGAATTACGTTCCAGACTCCTACAAAGGGCGTTTCGAATCCATATTTACCGGCGAAGAAAAAGAAGGCCACTCCACAGAGGCTCGCAAAACTATTTTGAAGGAAGGCTGGGAGATTTATACCACTCACCCTATGGGTGTGGGGGTTCAGGCGTTCAGTAAAGTTCGCAACGAAATGTTTGGGACCACGCAAAACACTCACAACCTGTATTTGGAGGTTCTGACCAATATAGGCCCCATAGGCTTCGTGATATTTTCAGTCTTTGTGTATCATCTCATCAAAAGAAATCTGGCGAACATCAAGCTGGTAACATCCAGAAATCCCACTGAGTTATCACCGAGCGAACATTTCCTGCTCAACCTGAGCAAGGCGACGCTTGGATTCATTTTTATGCGCCTGTTGCTTGGCGTCTTCGGTATGGATCTCTACGAAATCTATTGGTGGCTCGCCTTGGGCATTACGTTAGCCGTTACAAAACTGATCCAAACGCCGCCCTCAACAGACCAAGCCTGACCATGAACTCCAAGCTCGAAAAACTCTATTATCGATTTCCCACATTTGCGCAAAACATTGCGGTATCGCTGATGGGATTAAAACTCATGCGCGAGCGCTATACCGCCGCGGGTCGCGATATGGAGAGGGAATTAGATAAAAGCCAATCGTTCAATACGCAGCAGATGCAAGATTACCAAGCCAAGGCGTTTGTTGATTTGGCTCGCCATGCCATAAACACCACCCGGTTTTACAGCAAATGGGCAAAAGACAACAACCTGCGTAGCGAGGACATACAAAGCCTGGAAGATATCAAACGCTTTCCGGTTATTGAAAAACTATATCTACGCCAGCATGCCGATGACTTCAGATCCAACGCTCCCGAATTAACAGCCAAACAATTTGTGCTGCATACCAGTGGCACTACCGGAACCCCCTTAACCGTTTATACCGATAAAGATTCACGCAGCCGCCACTACGCATTTTTTTCCCGGCTTCGCGCCAACTATGGCTTAAGCCCTCACGACAAACGCGCAACCTTGTTTGGCCGCATTATTATGTTGGCAGAACAGCAACACCCTCCTTTTTGGCGTTACGATGCAATGCAGCGCAATTTATTGATGTCGTCTTACCATCTTAATAGCAATAATTTACTGCATTATTATCGCAAGCTTGAAGACTACAAGCCTCAGGAAATTTTCGCTTATCCCTCCAGTGCTTTTGCGCTAGCGGATTTTATCGTCAAGCAAAAACTCGAGCCATTACCGCTAAAATTAGTGATGACCACCGCCGAAAATTTATTACCGCAGCAGCGCGATACTATTGCCAAAGCGTTCAGAGCGCCCATTGTGAATCAATACGGCTGTACCGAAATGGCTTTCTTCTGCTCGGACTACCCGGATGGAACCATGAAGTTTCACCCTGAGCACGGCTATGTCGAGGTGCGCTCTCCTGAGGGACTGTTAACTGACCAGGGAGAAGGTGAACTGATTGCAACCGGCTTTATCAATTATTCCATGCCGGTGATACGCTACGCCATTGGCGACAGCATTAACCTTGCAGTGCGCGATGCAAATGGATTGCAAATATTGGCTTCGGTAAAAGGTCGCACCGACGACCTTATCTATACATTATCTGGCACACCCGTTGGTCGACTAGACCCTATTTTTAAAGGCGGCAATGGTATTAAGTACGCGCAAATTATCCAATCGGAAAATGGCGATGTGCTGTTAAAGCTCGTGCCTGACGTGGGCTTTAAAGCATCTCATGGCGAGTCGTTGCGCGAAGAATTGATAAAACGTTTAGGGCGTGAAACACCTGTCAATATAGAGCTGGTAGAAGCCATCAATAAAAGTCGCAATGGCAAATTCAGACCTGTAATCAGCTACTTCAAAAAGGATATTCAATCATGATCAAACTCTCCTTTGTCGGTGATGTTTCTTTGGGAGAACACTATTTGTCATTCGGCCATGGTGCACGCTCGACAATGACAGGTGGCAAGAAAATTTTTGATGGGGTTAGCGAATTATTTACAGGCAGCGATCTGGTGTTTGGTAATCTCGAAGGTCCTATTTCTGATGTGGGTTATGATCCTGAATCACCTCACAGCCGGGTCTTCAGAGGCTCGCCGCAAGCGGTGCATCAACTAAAAGCAGCGGGCTTCAATGTATTAACGGTCGCCAATAATCATAGTGTCCAGCACGGTGTTGAGACAGTAAATGATTCTATCGCGATCCTCGAAGCTGCCGGAATAACCGTTGTAGGGCTGAGAGCCAAACCCGTTACTTACATTGAAACGGCAGAAGGTACTATCGCGGTAATTTCCTGTTCGCTTATCAGGGATAATACAGACACAGCCCAACAAACCTATTTTGCGCCCAGCGAACAGGAGTTAATTGATACAGTGCGCAATGCGAGTCAGGATGGTACGTTTACTCTGGTCTACATTCACTGGGGGATTGAGGGCACAACCCTGGCATCACCCGAGCAGCGAGCGTTAGCAACCGCATTACGCACGGCGGGAGCAAGTATGATAGTTGGTCATCACACCCATTCTCTTCAACCCGTTATTGTTGAAGAGGACTCACTGATTGCATTTAGCTTGGGCAACTTTGTCTTTGACCAATGCTGGAGCTACCTCAATAGAGAGAGCACAGTGCTGCAGGTTCAAATTACCAACAAAAAAATTCATCATGTCTGCCACAACAAACTCTGGCTTGATGGCAATGGCATACCCCAAATTGTTAAAAAGGCCATCCCACTTACCAAAGGCGAGCACGTTCTTTCAGATGCGGATATTCCCCAGACCAACCATGAAGGACTGGCCAAAATCGTCTATTTTCTTAAAAATTTGTTGCGGGGTGAAACCAAAGTCAAGTTGCGATTTCTGGCCTGGAAAATTTCTCAACGATTATCCTAATACCAATTTCATACAAAAATTTGCGACGCGACTGACAGTTGTTACGGGGAGCACCACTAATTGAACGTTTGTTTTGTTTACAAAGAAGATTACCCTTGGGATGTTCGGGTTGAAAAGATTATTAACACCTTGCTCGACAAAGGGCACAGCGTTGATCTGGTATGCCAGAATCGCGAGCAGCGAGCCACCCGAGAAGATACCGGCCGTTTTGCTATTCATCGCTTACCGCACACAGCTTTTTTACCAAAGCCATTTCAGGCACTCATCAATTTAGCGCTATGGTTTAATCCTTTTTGGCTCTATGCGATTTACAAAGCGGTTAAAAAAAATAACTGCCAACTCATTATTATCCGCGATCTCCCCCTAATGCTCAGCGGCATAATAGTCGCTCGCTTGTTAAATACAAAAATTGTATTGGATATGGCGGAATGCTATCCAGAGATGTATCTGTCAATAGCACAGCTCGATAAGCCATCACTGGCAGACAAACTTTTAAAAAATGAGAAAATTACACGTGCTTATGAAAAATACGCAGTTCATCACTGCGACCATATTTTCGTAATGATTGAGGAATCTCGTGATCGCCTGCTTGCCTTAGGGGTACCTGTGGACCGAATTACCATTGTAAGCAACACACCTATAGTGCAAGACAAACCGGAACCAACAACTCACTCAAGTGACGAATTACGCATTATCTATGTGGGGTTTGTCACCCGATTGCGAGGGATAGATCTGTTGATTTCCGCTATACACCAATTTGTGAATGCAGCTGACGGTGGAAAAAATATCCGCCTGGATGTTATTGGCAAGGGCGCAGCAAAAGCAGAACTGGAACAAATGGTTGAACGCTTGAATTTAAAGGATCACGTTACCATCCATGGCTGGCTTGAGCACGAGGATGCTAAAAGAATTATGGGCTCCGCCAATACAGGAGCGCTTACGTATAGATTCTGCAGCCATTGGAACAATACCATCCCCAATAAAATATTCGATTATATGCTTAAGGGGTTGCCGGTTATTGCTACAAACGTCATTCCTATTTCTCGCATCCTGCGCGAAGAAAACTGCGGCCTGACCAGCAGCGATAAAGACATTAATTCCATTTATCTCCAATTGTTAAAGCTGAAAGATCCAGAATTGCGTCAACTTTTGGGCAATAACGGGAACCGAGCCGTTTTACAGAAATATAACTGGTCGATTGATTCACAAAATTTGGAAAATGCGCTTACTCACTTGTCCTCTTGACTATAGTAGGCATCAACGCCTTTCATGTTTTATGCATAATAAGGCGAAGCGGGTTTTTTTTTATTCAATTAAATTTCCTGTATAAACCTCTAATTTTTTCGATTTCCAAATGGAAGTTTTTTTAGGGTATATACTATAGAAGTTAAATTGGATGGCTTAGATTTCAACTCAACGAGGTGAGCCAAAGTGGCCAAAATACTCATCACAGCCCTAGCATTCTTATCTACTACCGCTTATGCAATTCCAGCGATAACCTCTGCCACTTTAGATCAGACGGGAATTACTATTGTTGGGTCAGGCTTTGGCGCGGACAACCCCCAAGTATTTTGGGATAACAATGAAGCCAACTTCTCCGCCTCCGGGGAAGCAATCGGCGATGTAGTACCTTCCGGTTCGGGCAAGCTTTGGTCAGGTGAAAACGGTAACCAGTGGCACACACCCATGACCTTTCAAAAATCCCAGACCCGCGCGAACAAGGACAATGTTATTTATTACAACGCTGATCACAGCGGTTTTCTGTCCAAACCCAAGATGACCGGACCAGTGTCTGACATTCTGTATGTGTCCTGGTGGTACAAGCCAGGTAAAAGCGTAAGTGATGAGGGCGGCTCCAATAAGTTCATTCGTGTGTGGGACGATACTAACGGTACAGGTACACGTATATCCTGGACCCAAATGCATTTGACCTGCGGTACCACTACCGATTGGTACACCTGGAACGGCAAGATTGGCGACTGGAACCACCACGAGTTTTATGTAAACCTGGTCGATAAAAAAGTCGTCGCCAAAATTAACGGCAAAATCGCTCATGATACCACCTGTGAAAAAGATCCAACCCAGGTAGGAAAACCAATCTATGTTGAGGTACTCGGTTTTGACCATGGATCGACAGCCTATCAAACCCAAACCACCTCGCTGGATGATATCTACATAGGCAACACCCAAGCCCGCGCACTGGTTTCCGCCAGCTCGAGATGGTCCACCAGTATCCAAACCGAAGTGTTACCTATTAAAACCTGGGCAGCCGGCAAAATTGAGACCGAGGCTATTAGCGGTTATTTACGCCTGAATAATCAGGTTTACATTTATGTTGTAGATAAAGATGGCAACGTGAATGCTAATGGCTTCAAGGTGAACTGCCCTTTTTGTCCAGCAATGCGTTGATGTGAAATAACTGCGAAAGTTGAGCGGGGTCGCAATCGAGCGGCCTCGCTATTGAGGTTGCTGATGTTATGTCTGTTAACCTGAATACCCCACAAGAATTGCGAATTTACAGCCTGTTACACAACGCTAATAGCTGGCTTACAGCCCCCGGTTTATTTCACTTTCCTCTGTTACGTTTGTTAGTCGCTGGCTTATTGTTAGCTAGCCCGACTACCAATGCCCAACCCAACATCACCAACCTGCAACTCTCAAAGTCTGCTAATGAATTTACCGTTTTAAGCGGTACCGGCTTTGGCCAGTTTGATGGCAAAGTGCTGAGCTGGGATCATTTTGATGATAAACCTCCTGCATCCCCCCTACATAAGGCTTTGCCAATCGAAGGCTATAGCTGGTCGAGCGAAGGAAGTGCTCAAGCTTTCATTGATCAGCAATTTTCTGTGAGTGGAGGCCAGTCAGTAAAATTGAATTGGAATTTGGGTAAAGCGGCTTTTTTCGGTTGGAAGGAAAAAGATTTTTACAACAGGCTGTATATTAATTATTGGCGACGTGTGGATGGCGTTCCATCCAGTGGACATCATCAACAACTGCAACTTTTCGGAAAAATAAAAGCACCGCAACTTTCACTTGGAAACAATTCCAACCAATGCTGGCAACTTGAAGGTAAATTGGCTCAACCCTCGAAGACAACAACCAATATTTCCCAGGACTGCATTACGCAAACTGCAAATAAATTTCAACATTGGGAACTGTGGATTGATCTGCAAAGATCGTCGATTAACGTCTGGCTAGACAATCAATCTATAGCCTCCACCAAAACGCTAAGCAATACCACAGATGGTTTTAATGAGGTGAAATTAGGATATGAGGCAGAAGACATTGAAACAGGTAATTCCTGGTTTGATGATGTCTATATCGCCAATACACAAGCGAGGGTGGAGGCCTGCAACGCTCCGGAATATGCACAATGCACGCGGCGCTACTTGCAATACGTTGCTGCGAACAATTGGATTGATAATGAAATCAGGTTTCGCCTACACAACTTGCGCGCGCTGCGTGGCGAACCCATTTACTTATATGTCATCGACTCTCGCGGACAAATATCCAACGGCATAGCTATCGCCAGACCCGTCATTAAAGCCAACTAGGGCTTCCAGCGCTTAACCAATTTATTGAAAGGTTTTTCAACGCCCAGATGAACCAGAAGGCAAACCGTTAACAGACCAACAATGACGATTACCAGAAGCCAGCCCATTTCCATTTGCCCACGAAAATGTTCAATGAAAGCCTTACCCGCACGATTATGAATTAAATAAAGCGGATAACTTAAAGCCCCCAAATAAACCCACCACCAGGGCACACTGCGTAAATTCATTTTACCCAGCGACAACAAGTAAAAGAATGCAAAAAAACCAACAACAATTCCCTGCGCAATTACGCGATCAACCGCCGTAACTTGTGTCATAAATTCCTGCGTTTGATGCCCCGCTTTAAATACAGCAAACACCATGCTCACCACAAAAATACATTGCAACAAACGGTTACCGGGAAGCTTATGCAATAAATACGCGCATACACCACCAATAAAATAGAACGAATACTCCGGATTAATAAACCACCCCATAAAGAATGGTTGTCGACTAAAGTGAAATGCAATTGCTATTAATAGCCAAACAACCAACCAATAGCGCCAACGGGGCAAAACACCTAAAAGCAATAATGCAAACACACAACCATAAAACTTCAACTCCGCCTGCAGCGTCCAATAAACACCATCGATATTGGGTATACGAAGGTAATCGTTAAGGATGGTTGCGTTCCAGAACAGTTGCGCGGGTGATATGAGATACCCCTTCATCCACCAAACAGCGACCGCCGTAATGAACAAACACGCAATAAATGCCGGATACAAACGTTGGGCCCGCGATATAGCGAACGCTAACGCACTGCGATTTTCGGCTGAAGCCATAATTACAAAGCCGCTCAACATAAAAAAGAAGTTGACGCCGAGATAACCAAAATCACACAGCGCCATAAAAAGCGCAGAGTCCTGCTTATCCAGATAGATGCAGTAGTGATAGAGGACTACACCGAAGGCGGCAACCAAGCGGAGGAAATCCAGCAAATGAAATCTATTGGTAGGTTGTGATTGCATAACGATTAATTGCCGATCAAATAGCCCAGAGCCGCCAATCGATAATGTTCTTTGGCGGACGATGAATGCTTCCAGAGAGGATACTGAATATCCACAGGAGTGCAGGAAAACAATGCGCTCATCAACTCCACGCCATGAGCTATATCATCCTGCAAATAATTTTGAAGATTTTTATCATGGTGTTCATAGCGGAAGGGACTGAGCAAAACTTCCTGACGAATACTAATCCGATTCGCCACGTCCTCTATTTTTTCACACAGGAATTCAAACTTGGCAAATAGCGAACCTGCAGGGTAATGCATTGAAGGCAAGCCAAAGCTTTCAGGAAATAGATGGGCGCTAACCTCTTTAAATAAGCGGCGATTGAAACGCAACTCCATAGGCAAGCCCAAGAAGAAGTTGATGAACTCCTGATCAATAAATGGCTCCAACACCCTAACTCCATGCACGGAGCGATGGTAGTGGAACAAATGTGTAATCAGGTTATTTTGACGCTGCTGTATTTTCCAAAATTCATGGAAGCAGTGTGCTGGACTTCCCGACAATTCAAATGCAGCCGCGGTCTGTTGTAAGTCTGCAAGTATTTGATCCTGATATTTATTAACCTGGTCGGGAAACAAGCTATTTTTATATTTTTTCAAAATAGCCATAGGCGAGCTAGAAGCCAAGCCTTCTTCCCGGGTTTCGGTCATGGCCCCGGTAATGGGATCGCCATAAAAACCAAACATACGCGGCAATTTTTTCTGCGAGTCTGGCAGCAATGCTTCACAGCAATAAATACCATGGGTATGCATGCCGGTAACCATACCTCCCGAACGGCGAACCACATCGCGCGCAACGGTTTTATAGCAGTCCGGACCTAAATTAAAAATGGAATGATTCGCCTGCAATTGGCGAGCTACTTTTTTTGCACACCAGCTTTCAAACGACCAGCCGCGCTGGAATGTATAGGAATAAATAGGTGCCTGACTTTTACTTCTTGCCAGCGCCGCTAGCATGCGCGAATCCAGCCCACCCGTAATGGGCAGCACTATACCCTGCGAAAAATTATCCAGTTTTTCCTTCAATCGTAAAATCTGCTTTTCTGCCTGGGCTTTAGCGTCGACATAAGAGAGTGTTGGATTTACTTGTATCGCGGGCAACCATCGCCAACTGCGCATCAGGGTTTTGTGGACAAGATCAAAGGTTATCTCTTCAGCCACCTGCATTTTTTTTACGCGTGAAAACAAGGTTCTATCGACTAGCGGACCATCGAACAAAATACTTTCAAGCAAAGCAACCTTATCTACATCCTGCAGTTCAACACTATCGTTACCCTTAATAACAGACAGTGTAAGTGCAGCATTGTCTGTTATTACCAGATCATCATTCCGCCAGCCCCAAAATAGCGGCAAAGGATTTCCAATAGCCGATTTAACAACAACAGACTTGGTAACCGTTGAATATTCAATGCTTGTGCAGGTCAGGCTGGTTGCACTGGAAATAGTTGGGCTTATGGATAGCTGGCCTTCATATTGCTCGCCAATACAGGCGTCAACATGATCAATAGTAGCCTGATTGAATATCACCTTGAACATGAGTAAACCTCAAATAACTGCAATGCTAAGCTGCAAAGGAAGCCACAGTCTTCAGGATCTCCTTGCATTGACGCAAAGAAAAGCCGTAATTAAAGCTATGACAAACTGACTTAAAGGCTTCGTATTTTTTTCCTGTCTTACGCTGTGCGTAGGCTATTCTCAGCAATCTCTCTTTCACCATTATTCTCAGCAACCCGACCGGAACCTTGTATGATTCCGGAGCCTGGAGATATTTGCGCAGAATAAACATCATGTCGCCTGCCGTTTTAATGTCATTCTCATAGGTTTTGGCAGTAAGACTATCGCTATTGCGATAATAGATACCCGTGGTCACTGTTGAATAGGCAAATTTACAATTTTGCAAATACATTTGTACGCCAAAATCGAGATCCTCTGCCCGAAAAACATTTTCCTCAAAGCGTATACCTTGAATCGCGGATCGCCGCACCACCAGGGTTTGCAAATGCAAAAATGATTCATTCAGAAGCGACGCCGCAATATTATCATCCAATGCAAAGGCCGCATCACCCAAAGGATATTGCTGCATCGTTTGGAAGATTTTTTTTTCTGTTATCCAGCTTGATATTTTTTGCGCTGTTATTGCGTCATAGATATCTTGATCAAAAATAATCGCATGCTGCTCTGGATGCTTTTGCAAAAACGCCAGGCCAAGTCGCAAATGATTTTCGTACCAGACATCATCAGCATCCAAAAAAGCAATGTAATGGCCAGTTGCTGCATCAAGCCCGGTATTGCGTGCGCCCGAGGGGCCTTTGCGGCGAGCATTTTTCAACGGTTTAAGTTCGGGATGCTGCGCAGATAAAGACTGCAGGCACGCCCAGGTATCATCGCTGGAAGCATCGTCCACCACCAGAATTTCTATCTGATAATCCGCCTTGGCCGCCAATACACTTGCCACTGATGCGACTATAGTCTGCGCCGCGTTATAGGCCGGAATAATTACCGATATATCCACCAAACCTTGCCTCTCAAAAAAATGCTGTAGCAACCTGAACTCAGGCGTTAGAAAACTTTCCGCCAATCTTCTTAAAGAAACCACGCAGATATTCGCGCTCACGCGACTGTAACTCCATGGCGGCATAAGCCAATACTGCCAGCAAACAGACAATCCCATAAATCACATGGGCAAGTGATAATTGCGCACTCAATGGTATAAACCCATAGACCATGCAGCCAAGCACCAGCAGCGCCAAAGGACGGTAGGATTGCCATACCATTGCAGCACCCTCACGCACCTCCAGAATTTTTAATGCCCACCAGGGTAGCAATACCAAGCGCCCTAAACTGAGCGGAATAGCAATTGCCGCCGCGGCCCCCAATGGCCCCTTATTAGCGACAACCAAAAACAAAGTAAGCAAGATCGCCGTAGCAATAGCTTCCATAAAATTGATATAGGCAATGACCTTGTGCTTGGCTTGGGCATAGAGTGCATTATTAAAGCCATTGGAAGAAAGCGCACTCAAACGTGCCCCCATCAACACCAGGAGTATTAAATAAGCAGACTCGAAATCAAAACTGGCGCCCATCCAATAATAGAGAATGGTTTTTCCATATAGCATGAAGAAAAAGAAAGTAAGTACCGCAAAATAAACATTTATCCGGTTAAACAAAATCAGGTTGGCCCGGAATTTTTCCGGCTCACCTTTCGAGGAGTTTCCGGTAAGTACAGGAAGGGACAAGTTGAGTGCCTTGTAGAGCAACTGCAATGTGTACTCAACCAGGCGCACAGGTACGTAATAGATAGTCACCGCCGCCAGCGATACAAAGCCGCCGATAAAGAACAAATCAATTCGCTCTTTAAGCATACGGTTGATATCGATAAGAAATGCCCAGGCACTGAAATGAAATAGCTCCCTCATAATATCGCGACTAATGTAGTGGGGCGCGACCTCTAATTCGCGATAGACACTCCTTGCCATAAAAAAGAAAAACAAATTGGAAATAATTCCGGTCACCAACTGCAACGCCGCAATAGCAACCAGGCCGTAATTATTGAACAGCAAATAAAAAAGAGCAGCCGTATTGAGCAGCTTGGTGATAATGCGATAGCTGGCCACCAGATCGTAGCGCAAATGTGCACTGGTAAGCCCGGCAAAAGCCTTGAACGGAAATTCAATGGCGATAGACAACCCGACTATCATGATCACCCATTGAAACTGGCTGCGAGAAATAACCTGGTTGTCCAGTTGATAAAATAGCGCGATACCGGCAACTACCGCCAAAATGACAAAAGCCAATCCCGAATAAATCACTAAAGCCGAGTTTACGATTGAGTTGGTCTTTTCATAATTTTTAACCGCGATGGTGCTGGCAACACTGCGCGTAACCGACGACGCAAAACCCAGGTCAAAAATATATAACAAGGTGGTAAAACCACCGACAAGCACCCATAGGCCATAGAGATCGGCCCCCAGATGTTTGAGCATCAATGGCAGGGTGACAAAGCCCACCACTATGGCAACAATGGATTCGAGCGCTTGCAGTACCGAACCGCGTAATAATAGGTTGGCGTTACTCATTGCGCATCTTCTTATGCTGATCAATCTGACCTTTAAGCATGTAGTGCTCTATGGCATTGTCGAAACGCTGGTCGCGGTTATACCAAAAGCCCACTGCAGATTTGAGGGATGTCAGTGCGTATTTTTTCCACAAATAACGCGGAGCACCCCAGAGTTTTGGACAATCCAGCGTAGCGGCGGCGGCCTGGCCTTTGCCGGATCTATAGGCTCGCCCTTCGATCCATTTGAGATTCAGTTGTTCGGCGCGAATCTGGTGATAAACCAGGGATTCAGGCAAATACACTCCCTGAAAACCCGCTTGATTAGCGCGACGCAAAAACTCAGTCTCGCTGCCCATGACATAATCTTTGCCATTGGGGCCGATGTTCGGATTAAAGTGAATACCCGCATCAAACACTTCACGGCGAACTGCCATATTGGGCCCCCAGATATGACCAATTTTGATTGGTCCTTCTTTTTGCTCCCAATCAGCAATGACAAAAGCGGAACGCAAAAACCAGTGATTGAAGTCGATATCGCCACCCAGCTTTTGGTAATCCTGCGGATAGTCCGGCAATATGCGCCCACCAAAAAGTGCAGCGTCTGGATGGCGATTTACGCCTTCGTAAAGTTTATTGAGCCACTGGGGGTCGACAATCACATCATCGTCGCTAAATACCAATAATTGTCCGCGCGATTCTTTGAAGCCTGCAATAAGTGCTGAATTTTTCCCCGGCGTAGTTTCAACCAGGTAACGCACTGGCATGCGCTCTCTATAAGACTCCACCAATTGTTTGGTAGCGGCCTCACCGGCATTATCAATTACCAATATTTCGTAAAGAAAATCGGACGGTGCCAGCGCTGCAAGACTCGCCAGGGTTTTATCCAGAATATCGCCGCGCTTGTAAGTGGCGAACAATACGCTCACCGCAGGGGTATTACTCATTACATGTCTCAATCAGTTTGCGCGTAGAGTGCGCGTGAATTAATCCTTAAGTCGATCCCTGATCATATACAGGGGTTTCAAAAGCCCGCGGGCCAATACCAGTGAGCTGATATTGATGCAGGTATCTGCAATTTTTTCCTTATAGTTGGCGTGTTTGCCTTGCCCGGCCATAAAATCATAAACCTGGCCAGCCGTTATGGCGGCTTCTATGCCATAGCCCATATGCAATGCACCCAACGCAATTTTGGGGAAGCGATTTTCCGCAAAGCCCGATTGAAAGTTGTAGCGGCGCCCTTGCCATATAACATCGAAGAGTACGGAGACAATTTCATCATCAACTTTCATCGACTGCATAACCAAACGGCCCCCATCTGACACTAGTCGCTCGCCAAAGTTAGCCATAAATCGTCTGGAGTCAGCTGAATAACAAGGTGGGCCCCAACGCTTCATATGGAACGCATTTAACTGTGCAAAAAAAGTCTCGCACTCGGCCAAGGGATAATCGTAAAAACTTATTTTGCCGTATTCTCCAAGGCGGCTGCGGCGATTGTAATAAGCCAGACGCGTATTGGCGCCAAGACTGCCAAGCCAGGCATCCAGCGACGCTGACTGCACGCTATATGCTGGCTCACGCTTTTGCACAGCCACATAACAACCTGCCGCCTGAGCCAGTGCACGCGCATTTGCTTCAGCATCCAAGCAAAGATCCGACAGCAATAATTGTTGCCAGCCCAATGGCTTTAACAACTTCGCCAATTCAGCCGAGCCACCCGCCTGCAAAAGCAGCTCAGTGCAATGATTGTATTCTGCCCGCGGCGTGCTTACTGGACCCGAGCCAACACCGGCCAAACACACACTATTTGCTGGCAGAATTTTTTTAATACGCATGCGCGTAAGATAAATCTGTTCCAGCGGATCATTGCGACCACCAACATCAATCAGCTGAATGGCGGGATGCTTACCCCACTGATCAATCCAGGCCTGTACCCAGGCTCGTGTACGAAAGACACTCGCTGACACAGAACTATTACTCTCCTTCAGGCGAGCCTGTGGAGCAACAATGGTCTGCGAGGCATTGGTTGGAAAATTTTCCATAATTCTACGAGGCGAGAGGATACCGCCGACCACAGCCGGCGGCTTCGACATTACTTCAGACGGGCTTTGGCTTGCTTAAGGTGATCAACGATTTCCTTATTATTGGGTGACAAGTTAGCAGCACGTTCCAGAATATCTATACCTTCCGCCACGCGATTGTTTTCCACCAGAATCCAGCCGTAAGTATCCATAATAGGTGGATTGCTGCCCGCCAGATCGTAAGCTCTTTTCGCCAACTCAATTGATTTTGGATTTTTCTGTTCGTAGTAAAGCCACGCCAGATTGTTCAGAGCCGCAGGTAGCTGCGGCGCGAGTGCCACAGTTTTTTCGTACCACTTGATAGCTTCAGCAGAATCATTTTTCTGCTGGGCATCTACCGCTTTGATCAACGCAGGGCGTGCGCTGTTAGGCAACTTGGTAACCCACTCATCCACAAATTTGTTAGCCAGATCTTTTTTGCCCGTAGCTTGATACTGGGAAAAAATCGCCTCTGCAGAAACATCCAGTGGCTTTTTATTCCAGGATTCGAAATAAAGCTTGAGTGCATCATCCGGCTTGCCTTCGGCATTGCGAATCACCGCCTGTAAATAATCGTGTTCGGCAGCAACATCTTCTGAGCTGGAGAATTGATCCAGCAATTTTTGCGCTTCCGGAATATTTTTTTGTTTGATCTCAAGCTCAATCAGGCTTGCCAGATAATTCATATTGCTAGGGAAGAATGTTAGCGCTTTCAGCAAATAGGTTTTGGCCTCGGCAAACTTATTGTCGCGCGCCAGCATATTTCCCTGACCGTGATAGAGGTTCGCCGCAATTTGCTTCACCTGAGCGGCGTTATTGCTGCGTTCCAACGCTTTCTCAACATGAGCGATGGACTCTGCGACCTGGCCTTGGGAAAACAACAATTGCGCCATTACCACAGAAGGCTGCCACTTATCGGTTTTGTCTTCCAAACCTTGCAAAAACACCTGAGCTTCTTTAGTGCGTTTAAGTTCTTGCACCAGTCTCAACCACTGCGAGTAGGCTGGCACTTGTGTAGGATCTTCCTGCAATAAATCCTGCCAGGTGCTCAGGGCTTTTTGCGATTGTTTTTGTACGGTATAAAGCTGAGCCAAACCTGAGTAAGACAATACCTTTTCGGTGTTACCTTTTATACTGAGCGCTTTTTCAAACGCGGCCTGGGCACCGGCGTAATCCTTTTCTACCATTTTGTACCAGCCTTCAAGGAAGGCTCCACGCGCATTGGTAGGATAGGCTTTCTGATATTCCGCAACTTCCTTTTTAACCTCATTCAATTTGCCATCGGCAAACAGCGCCTTGAAATAGGTTTCCTGGACAATCAAGTCCTGTGGGTTTTCGCTGTAGGCTTTCTGCAATTGGGCGATTGCCTGAGCCTGATTTTTCATGGCTATATGGCGTTTGGCCAAGGCCAAACGCAAACGCGTTTGCTTGGGGTTGAGCGCCAGGCTCTTTTCCAGCGCTCGTTCCGCTTCGGTGCTGGTTGGGTCTTTATCCAGCAAGGCCAGACCATAAGTAGCCAGAATTTCCGCATTGTCAGGTTGGCTCTCTACAGATTTTTTTAACAGTGCGAGAGCTTCATCCATTTTATTGGAGCGGTACTTGGCCAAAGCTGCAGCCTGGATAACGGTGGGAGTTGCCGTTTCAGGATCGATAAACTTATCGAAAAGTTCGCTCGCCTGCTGATCCTGACCTTGCTGATACTGCACAAGCCCCATGAGCATCGCTGAGTTTTTATCCTGCGGAAATTGTTCGCGAATCTCGCTCAACAATTTTGCAGCTTCATCAAATTTGCCCTGACGATAAAGCTCCATGGCGTCGTTAAATTTCTGCTGTGCTTGTTGGCTTTCGGGATTAGCCTCAGCCAGAATTTTTTGATAGCGATAAGCTTCGCTAGTACGGCCTTGTTGAATCAGAGACTCGGTCAGCTGAGCCAGAGCCATGGTTTTATCCACGGTAAACACGTCAGTGTTTGGCAACATGCCCAAGGCTTTGGTATAAAAATCTTCAGCCTTGGACAACTGGTTGCGCTGCATGGCGAAATTACCAAGGGTAATCAGCGTTTTAACATTTTTAATATTGGATACATCAAGAGTATCCAGCTTGGCTTGAGCCTCTTCAGCGCGCCCTTGGGATACCAAATATTCTGACTCTACAAAAACTGCATCATCCTGTTTGCCAGGAATTTTTTGCAGCTGGGCCAACGCCTGCTCAAAGCCGGCTTTATCACCGAGGTGAATCTGGCTGCGAGCGATTAATACTTGCGCGCGAGCCTGATCATCAGCACCAGCCTTGCTTACATCAAAATCAGAAAGAATGTTAACGGCAGAACGGTATTTTTTGCTGGACACATAGGCATCAGCCAATTCCAGGCTGACAGATGGCATTTTCTTAACGACCGACTCCAGCATTTTTTGTGTTGAAGCATAGGCACCCACCTGATTGTAGATGCGCGCTAACAATATGTAGCCGTCAGGATTTTTAGGGTCCTTTTGAATAGCATTTTTTGCTTCCAGCATGGCCGCGCGGTACTGGCCCTGCTCTTGATAGGTGGTCGCTGAACGCGTAAAACGCGCCGCTTCTTCTTTATTTTCTGAAGATCCGTCTTTACATCCGCCAAGCACAAGTGCCGAACCAATAGCAGCAGCCAACAATATTTTTTTTGCTGCGTGAATGGACGAAAATCTGGTTTGTTGTTTTAGTTTCATTTTCTGACCTTTTAGGCGGCACCCACCGCCACTGATAAAATAATTAGAAACGGTATGCGAGGTTGAGCCCCGTTATATTCTCATCGTACTTACGTGATCTTGCACTTGTGCCATCGCGCTTTTCAAATTCCTGATAAATCCGCAGGCTTAGGTCATTATGAAATTCATAACCAAATGAGAGCTTGGCATTGTCAGACTTATAAGAACTCAAGCCACTATTTGCAGCAAACTTTTTATCATGATGGCTCAGGGACAAACCAAGGGTCGCTTCCCGTACAAATTTGTAACTGAAGCCCGCAGTTACACTGGAGTTGTGGCCATCCTCTTGAATAACCTTATAGTCCTCACGGCCACTGGAGCCGCCGAGTGTAAGCGTACAACGTGCGCACACACCGCGATAAAGCCAGGACAATTCAAGCTTACTGAGTGTCATCAAATCGATATTCTTGCTATTGCCCGATAAGCCACCACTCCCCAAACCCAGACTATTACCGTCACCTACAGACGAGTTACTAATCGTTTGACTGGCAATCGCTTTAAACGTATTGATACCGGTATCGTAAGAAGTTTCGATACGGTATGAAGGCTTGCTATAAGTGTCCTTTTGGGATTCAGGCTTGGCGCTATCCTGCCCCACTTGAACCATATAGGAAAAATGATTGAGATTAGCGGAGTAACGAGCCATAAGACTCTTGTATTCGTAATCCGCCGCAGGGAAAGCATCAAAGGAGGTTTTATTTTGCTGATAGATTAATTGCAGCTCATCCACCTTACTGATGGTGCGCACCCAGGCTACCTCGCCACCGCTTTGATTGGATTTTTTATCCTTGTTTTCACGATAGGTAACGTCTGACCAGTAGCCGCGCAGCAATAATAAATCCGCATCGGTGAAGTGCCACTTAACCATGGGTTGCGCGGTGACTATGTCGCGCTGGTCGCGGTTAGTAGTCAAATCCACAGCGTCAGGAGTACCGAGAACAGAGCGACGGGAATGTGATAACAGCAGATTTACCGGCTGATAGGGATTACCCAGAGTTAGCGAGCTTGAGCCTTCGAGATAAGAATAATCCGGCTGACTATCCTTATCGAACATCATCTTATAGGCATCGTATGCAGTGCCAAACATCAACCAGTCATTGGCATAGCCTGCATTCACACCTAAATTATAAATTTCCTGTTGCTCGCTGATTTTATCTTCATCAAGTTCCTGCTTGGTCGCATTGTCCGTGTACTCCGTTGTCGCGTTGATCTCCGCGGAAAGGTGGTTGTGATTACCACCAGACTGCTGCGCCATTACACCGCTGGCTGGAACGAAGATCAAAAGCGGCAACCATTTTATGTGATTTGATTTCATTCCCGCCTCCTGCTTAGTTGTTGAATACCAGGCCCGCAAATTTTTCTTTGCCTACTGCATCTATGGCTGCCAACACTTCATCCGTCACCGCTTTACCAAAAGGCACCACTAACACGGCGTGATCACAATACTGGGCGAGAATACGCGCTTCGGTAGACTGTTGAATTGAGGGCGCATCCAGCACAATAAAACGATCGGGATAACGGTTTTTTATTTCCTGTACCAGCACTTCCATGCGTTTGGAGTTAAAAAATTCTGCGGCTGACTCGCTAGTGCCACCCGATGGAATTACCCGCAAGCGCTCGATACCACTGGGATAAATAATGCGCTTTAATTGGATGTTGTAGTCGGTGAGATATTGCGTAAGCCCCAACTCCACTGGCGTCACTATGTAGCGTTCAGCCGAAGTACCGTAGGGATTACAGTCCACATAAAGTGCGGTTTTATGCTGATCCAGTGCAAAAGTTGCTGCGAGATTAAAACCGAAAAAGCTGGAGCCACCTTCACTGCTCACCGAAGCCACCAATACGACTATGTTGTCGGATTTACTTTTTTGCAACAGCTTGATGCGGACTTCACGAAAAGCGTTGAGCAATTCGCGCTGGCGCATGCCGGCGAACACCACTTTCTTTTCGTAAAGTTCTTCCTGGGTCCAGAGCGCTGGCAGCGCCATGTTTTTAATTTGTTCGCGCTTGCGATGCTCAAGCACAGCGGTTTTTACCAGGCTATCGGATGACTCTGTAAGGCCGTCGTCGAGGGTTTCAATTAACTGCTTCAGACTGTTCTCTTTGGATTTGTCCAATTTTCTTACCCCTTAACCACTTGCCAGTAAATGGCGCCCAGGAAATACACCGCCATGGCGACAAAGGTGACCACCAAAATGGCGACCATATCTTTTTTGAGCAGACGCTCACCCAAAGGTGAGTGATAGTGTGGAATCACACCCAGCATTTCAATATCGGCAGGCAATTGCTTTTGCAGTACGCGCGCAGAACGCAAATGCGGATCAAACATCACATAAGCCACCAGCAGCGCAAGTGGCAACAGCAAACCAAGCAATGGACCAGCAATCATGAAATGAATAAAACTCAAACCGGAGGGCTTAATCGGGAAAGTCGCCGGCTCCTGTATGCGATAGCTCACACCCTGGCCTTCGATATCCAACGTCATGGACAAACGCGCCGCCTCTTTGCGCTGCAACATTTCCTCGTAGGTTTTGCGAATAACATTGTAGTCGCGCGTTAGCTCGGAGAATTGTGCCTGATTGGATGCAACGCGCTCGGCGCGGTCATGTTCCTGTTCCTGCAGGCCTACCAGAGATTCCATACGACGCTTTTGTGAACGCAATTCCAGCTCGGCGTTTGATAGCTGCTTACGCAACTCCTCGTAAAGCGGATTTTCCACTTTTTCCGAATTGGTGAACACCTCACCAGACGCCTGCAATTTGTTGATGGAACCATCCAGCTCTGCAATTTGTGAGCGCAGAGAGACAATATCCGGATAGCCTTCCTGATAGGTAAGCAAAAGGTGTTCAAGCTGGGTGTTCAATGCGAGGCGACGCTGCTTTAACTCATCCACCTGGCCTTTGGCGTGTTGGTACTGGCCTTCGCTACCCAATTGCTGGCGCAAAGTATTTACACGTGCCTGGGATTCTTCGATAGTGATTTTCAGACTTTCAATATCATTGCGGAGCTGGTTGATACGGCCCGCTACGGAAGCCTCGTTGCCATCCACATTTTGTGAGTTGAATTCTTTGAGTTTTTCTTCGGCGAGTTCCAACTGGTGCTTATAGGATTGCACCTGAGCATCGATAAAGTTGTAGGCCCCAAGACTCTCGTCGCGCTTTTTCTTCTCGGTATCAGCGATAAAGACGTTGACGATGCTATTGAGCATCTCGAAGGATTTATCAGGGTCATTGGCCGTATAAGTCACACGAAAGCTGTTACTTTTTTCGGATTTGACCAACAGCGCCGCACGGATGGTTTTGATGATGGATTCCTGCTGTTCTGGCAAGGTGTCCTTGGTGATCATACCGCGCTCGCGCGCAGCGGCTTCAAGAATCCGGCGTGTATAGATGGTATCGCGCGCCTGCTCGGAGCGATCAAGCTTGGTTACCTCTGCCTGGCCTTTCATCAGCGGCTCAATAATATTGGTGATATCCGCAAACAACATCGCATTGGTGGAGTAACTTTTGGGCCAAAGTGCGCCCAACGCCAAGATCGCAAAGCTAAGGCCGATTAACAGCGCCACCACCCAAAAACGAAAACGGATCAGCTCAGCCTTGAGCGCCCAAATCAAATCTTTTAAATAAACCGTATCCATGAAATCTCTCTAACTAAAAGGGGAACGCTATTAACTAACAGGAAAGGCTATTCATTAAAAAGAACGTTCAGGAACCGACACTATATCGGAGGGCTGCAGCTGGTAGTTGGTATCCACATTGCCCTTTTCGATGAGATCGCTCAGGTAAATTGGAAACACTTTGGTCTCGTTGTTCACTTTGCGATAAAGCTTGGCTTTGTTAGCCGAGGCAAATTCATTGGGACCACCAGCGAGCAGCACCAGATCCAGCACCGTCATGCCCTCGCGGTAGGGAATGGATTGCGGGCTGTGCACTGCGCCAGTGATACGCACACGGCGCTGGAAGTCGGCGCTGCTTGGATTGGACACTATAACAGTGACCTGCGGGCTGCGCACATAGTTGGTCAAGCCGGCAACTATGTTGGCGGAAAGCTGTTCAGTCGTGAGGTTGGCGGCCATGATGTCACCCACCAGCGGCAGGGAAATCTTGCCATCGGGACGCACAGGTACAGAGGTTGAGAGTTCGGGGTTGCGCCAGACGTTGATCTGTAAGGCATCGCCCACGCCAATGCGGTACTCGCTGAGAACGCCCTGATCGGTAATCGGCGGTGCAGTTACCTTTTTAGAGCCGCTACAGGCAGCCATCAGCACTGCCACCACTAACATACTCAGCCACGCAAATTTCTTCATACATCCTGCTCCTTAAATTGTGCGGCCCTTAGTGGACGCCTTTGCCCAAGAGAATAATTTCTACCGTCTGGATCATGATCAGCATATCCATCAGGAAGCTGTGGTTTTTGGTGTAGTAGAGATCGTACTGCAATTTGTTTTTGGCATCTTCGACCGAGGCGCCATAGGGATACTTGAGCTGGGCCCAGCCCATCAATCCAGGCTGCACTTTGTGGCGCGTATCGTAAAAAGGAATTTGCTGCGCTAGATCTGTCACAAACTCGGGACGCTCGGGACGCGGCCCCACAAAGCTCATGGAGCCAGCGAGCACGTTGTATAACTGGGGAAGCTCATCCAGGCGGGTATTGCGGATAAAGGCGCCTACACGAGTCACTCGGGAATCGTTCTTCTGCGCCCAGACAGCGCCATTTTTCTCGGCGTCCTGGCGCATACTGCGGAACTTGTAGATACGGAACTGGCGGCCATTCAAGCCCACCCGCACCTGGTGGTAAAGCGCCGGGCCGCGACTCTCCAATTTAACCGCGATTGCAGTCAACAACATAAAAGGCCAAAGCACCAAAAAGAACAGGCCAGCCAAGGCAACGTCAAACATGCGCTTGGCGATCATGCGGCGACGGGAATATTTAAAGCCGTCAGAATAAAGCATCCAACTGGGCTGCAGGAGCGTGATATCGATTTTGCCCAGCTCGCGCTCGAAGAAACTCAGGGCATCGCAGGAGGGCACGCCAGCCAGTTTGCAATCGAGGAATTCATTGAGCGGGAAAGCAGCGGCGCCTTCGGAGCGGCGACGCTCATCGGGGGCGACCACTATCTCGGAGATATGATTGCGTTTGACGAAGTCCAGCCAGTCCGATGGCAGGGGCAATACCATGCGCTCATCCACCACCACAGTTTCATTGGCATTGGGCACACAGCCCACCACATCTACACCCAACACATTTTTTTCGGGAATGAGTTCGTCCAGTAGTTTGCGCGCACGATTGCCCGCACCAAAAATCACCACACGGCGCTTGAGCTTGGCGGTATCCACCACCAGCATAAAAAACACGCGGGCGATAACGACCAACACACTACTAAAAATAACGCCCCAGAAAATCAGCCCCTGATGGATAAGCTCGCGCGGGGTGACAAGACTAAGAAAATAGAGGCTGAGGCTGCCTAGAAAAAAGAAACTGACTACAGTGCGCAACACCATGCTACGGAAGCCTTCGCGCACCATGGCCATATAGACCCCCATGGACAAGGTACAGCAGCTCAATATGAGGGAAAACACCAAGGCCGATGGCCATTCGAATTCAACCATGTGCCACGCAGGCTCAGGTTGACCAACAGACTGGATAAAACTCAGCGCAAGCCAAGCAGCCAAGGCCAGTAGAAACGCTTCGGCTATGCCTAAAAACAGATAGGGAAGATGCACATAGTGCTTATTGAGACGAATGTACGACAAACCCGGTTCCTTCACGTAGCACAAATGGTAGACAGCGCTCGCTGTAACGAGCCGCGCATTATAGCGGCTTTTATGACAAATACTCGACCATTCACGGCGTAAATCTGTCACTTAATTACCTGTTGGTCGGTTTCAGGGGCCGAACAGCAATTTTCCAGCGTTTTTTTCGAATTGGGGCGCTAATTGTGATAACTTAGCGCGCCTCTGGACACCGACTGCTAAGGAAATTATTCATGTTCGCCAGCAATCCCACCATTTGTATCATCGGCTTAGGCTATGTGGGCCTGCCGCTAGCCGTCGAATTCGGCAAAAAGGTTAAGACCATAGGTTTTGACATCAACCAGACCCGTATCCATGCCCTGCGCGAAGGCGTAGACCACACACTGGAACTGGATTCCAACGAGCTGGCCGAAGCCGCTCAATTAACCTACACCACCAGCGAAGCCGATATCAAAGGTGCGGACGTTTACATAGTCACAGTGCCAACCCCTATCAACGATAGCAAACAGCCCGATCTCACTCCGCTGGAAAAAGCCTCGGCCCTGCTCGCTCGCGTGATCAGCAAAAACGCCATAGTCGTGTTCGAATCCACCGTATACCCTGGATGCACAGAAGAGATCTGCGTACCTATTATTGAGCAAGGCTCAGGCCTGGCATTCAACAAAGACTTCTACGCTGGCTACAGTCCCGAGCGTATCAACCCGGGCGACAAGCAACACCGCGTGCACAACATTACCAAAATCACCTCCGGCTCCACGCCAGAAGTGGCTGAATATGTAGACCAGCTGTACCGCAAAATCGTGGTCGTCGGCACCCACAAAGCCAGCAGCATCAAAGTGGCTGAGGCCGCCAAAGTGATCGAGAACACCCAGCGCGATATCAACATCGCCCTGATCAACGAGCTGGCCCTGATTTTCAAACGCCTGAATATAGATACCCTGGAAGTTCTGGAAGCCGCCGGCACCAAGTGGAACTTCCTGCCCTTCCGCCCGGGTCTGGTGGGCGGCCATTGCATCAGTGTTGATCCTTACTACCTGACCCATAAAGCCCAGCAAGTCGGTTACAACCCCGAAGTGATTCTTGCCGGCCGTCGCATCAACGACAACATGGGCAATTTTATTGCTGATTCCGTTGTAAAGATGATGACCCAGCGCAAAACCCACGTGGTGGACTCCAAGATCCTCATCATGGGCCTGACCTTTAAAGAGAACTGCCCCGACCTGCGCAACACACGCGTCATCGACATCATCAACGAACTGAAAACCTATCACGCCAATGTGAGCGTGTTTGACCCCTGGGCCGACAAAGCCGAAGCGCAACACGAATACGGCCTCGATCTGATCGACAGTCCCGAAGCCGGCGCCTACGACGCTATCATTCTCTGTGTGGGCCACGAGAAATTCCGCAGCATGGGCGCCGAAGCCATTCGCAAGCTGGGCACACCCAACCATGTACTCTTCGACGTAAAACACATACTGCCCAAAGAAGCAGTTGATGCGCGCCTCTAAGCCGCAGGTACATTATTGTTAAAGGAACATCCATGAAAGTTTTAGTAACAGGCACCGCCGGCTTTATCGGCTCCACCCTCGCCAAGCGTCTGCTCGCACGCGGCGATGAAGTCGTCGGCATCGACAACCTCAACGATTACTATGATGTGCAGATCAAAAAAGATCGCCTCGCACATCTGACTTCCAACAGCGCCTTCACTGACATTCGTTGCAACCTGGAAGACAAAGCGGCTATCGACAATGTATTTAAAACCCACAAGCCCGATCGCGTCGTCAACCTGGCCGCGCAAGCTGGCGTGCGCTACTCGCTGGAAAATCCGCAAGCCTATATTGATGCGAATATCACCGGCTTTTTGAATATCCTCGAAGGTTGTCGCCACTTCGGCACTGAGAACCTGGTGTACGCATCAAGCAGCTCCGTGTACGGCGCCAACACCAATATGCCCTTCTCAGTTCACAATAATGTGGACCACCCGGTGAGCCTTTACGCCGCCAGTAAAAAAGCCAATGAATTGATGGCGCACACCTACAGCCATTTATTCAACATACCAACGACCGGCTTGCGCTTCTTTACCGTGTATGGCCCTTGGGGTCGCCCAGACATGGCACTGTTTATTTTCACCAAGAAAATTCTCGCCGGTGAACCCATCGATGTATTCAACTACGGCAACCACCGCCGTGATTTCACCTACATCGACGACATCGTAGAAGGCGTAATTCGCACCCTCGATCACGTTGCGCCGCGCAATCCTGAGTGGAGTGGCGACAAGCCAGATCCAGCCACTTCAAAAGCGCCTTTCCGCATTTACAACATAGGCTCCAACAACCCCGTTGAACTGCTGCGCTATATCGAAGTACTGGAAGATTGCCTGGGCAAAAAAGCCATCAAAAACCTGCTGCCACTGCAAGCCGGCGATGTGCCCGACACCTATGCCAATGTGGATGCACTGATGGAAGATGTGGACTACAAACCCACTACACCAGTAGAAGTTGGTATCGAAAACTTTGTGAAGTGGTATCGCGATTACTACAAGGTCTAAATACTAGGTTTAAGTTGAATGCGCACAAGTGTAATTGTTTGTGCCGTACTCTCTACAACGTCATCCTCGCGTAGCGGGGATCCAGTTCTTGCTGTTGCTGTTAATTTCAAAAACAAAGCTGGATCCCCGCTACGCGAGGATGACGACTCCCTACTTAACTAGCGACTAGTCACTAACGACTTATCAGGGACTCGCATGCAAGTAAATGCCATCACCCACGCCATGACTGTCGACGTAGAAGACTACTTCCACGTTGCTGCTTTTAACAAAGTTATCAAACCGGAAGATTGGGAAAACTGGCCTTGTCGCGTCGAGCAAAACACCCATCGCTTGCTGCAATTATTCGACGACGCCAATATCAAGATCACGTTTTTCATTTTGGGCTGGGTAGCAGAGCGCTATCCTGATCTGGTCAAAACCATTCGCACCCAAGGCCACGAGATAGCCTCACACGGCTACAGCCACCAGCTGATCTACAAACAAGACCCGCAAATCTTTCGCGCTGAAACCGCCAAATCCAAACAAATCCTCGAAGATCTGGGCCAACAACCCGTTACCGGCTATCGCGCCGCTAGCTACTCCATTACCCGTAAATCTTTATGGGCATTAGACACACTCGCAGAGCTTGGCTTTACCTGGGACTCCAGCATCTTCCCCACGCGCCACGACAACTACGGCATCCCCGGCAGCCCGGAAGAGCCTTATAAAATCATCACCACCAACGGCGCTGTGCTGACCGAATTCCCGCTCACCACCGCCAAAGTATTTGGCCAAGCCGTACCTGCAGCCGGCGGCGGCTACTTCCGCCAATACCCTTACGCGCTGTCACGCTGGTTATTCGACCGCGCCAGCCTCAACCAAAGCAAGCCGCAAATTTTTTACCTGCACCCCTGGGAGATTGATCCAGACCAACCACGCGTCCCCAACGCAAGCTGGTTCAGCAACTTCCGCCACTACACCAACTTAAAACGCTGCCTGCCGCGTCTGGAACGCATGATCGACGACTTTCAATTCGGCACCATCAGCCAAAGCCTGGGCTCAGTCGCCATCACCAAAACACTGAACATCACTGACTTGTTTACAGATCAAGCAACCGCATAAATTGGGCAAATCGAATAGACGCGAAGGCCGCAGATAAGTAGAATCGCGGCCTCGCAAAGAAGCACCTATAGCTTAGCTGGGTGCGGCAAGCGATTTTTTATACGCACCTGTAGCTCAGTTGGGTGCAGGCAAGCGCTTACAAAGCACCGCTTTGTGCGCAGCCAAACGACCGACAACTATGGTGTCGGGCAGGACCTGAGCAACGAGAAGGGAGTAGCAGCAGCGCGAAGCACTGCCATGTTAGAAATCACCGCAAGTTTGTTTAGAAAACCTTTTTACGCACCTGTAGCTCAGTTGGGTGCAGGCAAGCGTTTACAAAGCACCGCTTTGTGCGCAGCCAAACGACCGACA
>JAGKWU010000103.1 GCA_021151695.1 Cellvibrionaceae bacterium
GACTGTTTTGGGTAATCCAATGCTGGATTTCATTTAAATCAATACGCATCAAACAGTCACTCCAGCAAGGTAACGACCAAAGACTTGTTGATAGCGCTCATCGGGCAATAGAAAGGCATCATGGCCGTGATTGGATTCAATTTCCGCATAGGTCACGGCGCGATTTGCCCCCACCAGTGCGTTGACAATTTCGCGCGAGCGTTCGGGCGCAAAACGCCAATCGGTGCTGAAAGAAATCACCAGGAATTTTGCCCGGGTTTGCTGGAAGGCGATAACCGGATCGTCGTTGAATTCGCGCGCTAGATCAAAATAGTCCAGTGCTTTGGTGATGCGAATATAAGAATTGGCATCAAAGCTGTTGGCAAAGCTGTCGCCCTGGTAGCGCAGGTAGCTTTCAATCTGGAATTCCACCGGCTCATCGCTGCCCAGCTCAAAACTGCCGCTGCGCAGATCGCGGCCAAATTTTTCGCCCATCGCAAAATCCGACAGATAGGTAATGTGGCCAATCATGCGCGCCACCGCCAATCCGTTCCTGGGAATGGTGTCGTGCGCAAGATAATCGCCATCAAAAAAATTCGGGTCGCTGACAATCGCTTTGCGCGCGGCTTCATTGAACGCGATATTTTGTGCGGAGAGTTTCATCGCCGAAGCGATCACTACCGCATGACGTACACGCTGCGGATAATCCAGCGCCCAGCGCATTACCTGCATTCCGCCAAGGCTGCCACCGATAATCGCCGCCCAAGTCTCAATGCCCAGCACATCCGCCAGGCGCGCCTGGCTCGCCACCCAATCGCGTACACGCACCATGGGGAAATCAGCTCCCCAGGCTTTACCAGTTGCGGGGTTGATAGAACGCGGGCCAGTAGAGCCGTGGCAGCCGCCAAGATTATTGAGTGCCACCACAAAAAACTTATTGGTATCGATTGGTTTGCCGGGGCCGATATAGGCGTCCCACCAGCCGGGGCGCTTGTCATCCATGCTGTGATAACCCGCCGCATGGTGATGACCGGATAGTGCGTGACAGATCAAGACAGCATTGGATTTGCCCGCATTGAGCTGGCCGTAGGTTTCATAGACCAGATCGTATTCATCCAGGGTTTTACCGCAGGCGAGCAGCAAGGGCTGGGTGAAATGATGCGTCTGTGGCGTAACAAGACCCACTGAGCCAGCGGGTAATTGGTTTGGCATGGCGATCTCTTATACCGCAAAAAAACCGGTGTGAATTCAAAATGGCGCCAGTCTAAAGAGA
>JAGKWU010000104.1 GCA_021151695.1 Cellvibrionaceae bacterium
TAAATTTTTCACTAATACATCACTGTATTAGGCAGCTAATTTTAACTGTTGGGTCATCTCTTCAGCATAAATACGCTTCTTAGATAACATTTGAGTGATGGCTGTTGTTCCTCTTCCTTTTTGATCCTCTGTGGCACCATATGCTGTAAAAAAGGACATTAGACCGGAGAAGATTTGTTGACCACCTCTAGCTCCAATTTCTGTCTTAGCAGTTGTAGCTAGAAGGTTCTTATACCCTGTAGCAGCTTGCATGTAATCAAAACCAAGTCTATTTGATTCTGATTTTAGATAATCTAATGCTTTAGCTGCATCACCTGCACTACCAGTGATAGAGGAGAGAGAAAGTGTAAGAGCATTGATTTCATTGACCAGATTATTCATCTGACTCAAGCCATAACCAATACCAAACCCACCTACAGCTCCAGCTAAGTGAGGGCCGGAGATAAGAGAGTATCCTAGTAGACCTCCACCAAAAGCAGCATGTCCGGGGGTTCCTTTAGAACCACCTCCTCTTGGAACACCACCACTTCCACCTCTCTGTCCTACAGCAGCAGTTCTAGCACTCATCCACTCTGAATGAGCCTGAGCTTTCTGCATGATAGCACTAGCTCTTGCTTGGTCTACTTTAGTCCTCGATTCAGCAGCAGCTTTAATAGCAGATAATCTAGCTTGCTCTTGAAGAATTCTCAATGCTTCTCTGTCAAGAGTTAAGTTTTTTAGTTTAGCTGAATGCTCAAGATTTAGAGCATCCATTTTCATTTGCTGAACATTTTTGAGAAAAGCTGCTTGTCCTTTCTCCATTGCTTGCTTAGATTTAGAATTAGCTTGATCTATCTTAGCTTGATCTTGAGCAATCTGTATCTGTTGCTTTCTACTTACATCATCTAGCTTTTTATTTATCTGCTTTAGCTTTGTCTTCTCTTGCTCAGCTTTAAGTTTCTTAATCTGAATATCAAGATCACGCTTCTCAGCTAATTGTCTACTAGCTAATCCTTTCTCTACTTTGCTAAATGTGGAAGTGAACTTCTGTTCTAACTTCTCCATTGAACCAGCAGTTTTATTTATCAATTTCTCAAACTTATTGAGAGTGGATTGATTTATCTTAAACCCTAGTTCAGCTACAAGTCTTGCTACTGTCCCCTCTTGCATCATTATCTCCTGAGAGGTGTATCATCTTTTCTGGATTGCTCTTGTTTAAGTCTATCTTCTTCTGATAATGCTTCATACATTTCAATCATTTCAAGAAAAG
>JAGKWU010000035.1 GCA_021151695.1 Cellvibrionaceae bacterium
GGTGCCGTCGTCATCGCAGGTAGCAAGGTTGCCCGCAGCATTGGCTACGGCCTCAAGCTCTACATAAAGGTCCCAAGGCATGATGGTGATACAGTCGGTAGTAAGGTTTTGTACCCTTACCCAGATCACCTGGTGGCCCATTACCTGGTTCACATACTGGTTTGGCAGTGCATTGTTGTTTGCCTGTGCATTAGCCTGGCTGAAGAAGAACTTAACGTTGTAGTCTGCCGGGTTCTGCGTCATCAGGATATCGCCCATCCTCGAGTTCAGAAGGAACGTGGCATACCCGTCAGTAGCAGGCTCACAGATAGCATACGGCTTGATCTGCGTACCGTCGCCCAGTACCGGTAGCGGGTTCACTATAATTTGCAGCGGAACGATTACCGCACATCTTGGGTTCAGCGCATTGCTGTCCCCTGCCTCTACCCGTACATAGATGGTAGCGCTTGCGCTGGTCCATGCTGTTGGGGTGGCTATCGCGTTCACGCCAAGCTCGGCGTCTGCCTGGCTGGTGTAGTAGCTAAGCTGGGCAAAGCTGTCGTTGTTGCGTATCTGCTGCGCAGCAAGGGTAAGGTCAAAGGTCTCTTCCCCTATGTTGCCGGTGTAGTCGCACAGCTCCAGCGCATCCGGGTTCATCCTCGGGGTTGGCAGCGGCAGCACCTTGATCGTAAGTGTAGTGTAGCTCTTACAGCCTTCAGGGCTGGTCACTACTACAAACAAGGTTTTCGGGTTTACCGGGTTGGTGTAGCTCGCAGGGTTGGCTATCGGGGTGGCCGCAGGGTTTGTGCGCGGGTTCACCTCGTAGTACGCTACAGTATAGCCTGCGCCGATGCCGGCAGGGCCCAGGATCTGGTTGTCCTTGGTGGTAAGGTCGAACACCGTGGTGTTGTCATTCGGCAGCGCCTCGTTGCACAGGGCAAGCGGGGTTGGCGTAGTAAGGGCAAGCGGTGTGTTGATGATCACCTTGAAGCTCTCCACTCCGTAGCAGCCGTTGGCATCTTCTACCCTTACCCAGATGGTCTGGCCGTTGCTGGCGTTGTAAGCGCCCGGGTTGGTGATCCTCGGTGCACCGTTGTTGGCAGCAATCTCGCTGGTAAAGTAACGGATGGTATAGCCTGTGCCGAGAACCGCCTCGATCGCCGTGGTCTGTACCGTTAGGTTGACAGCGGTCTGGGCATTCTGGTTGTTGGTATCGGTATCGTCACACAGGGTGATGTCCTGAAGGTCCGGTACCTGTGGCGCCGGCTGCACAACAAGGGTGATCGGGATATCCTGTGAGTTGGTACATCCGGTCACGGTATTGGCTACCCTTACATAAATGGTCTGTGTTAGTGGGTTGATGTTGGTATAGCTTGCCGGGTTGGCTATCGGGTTCAGGTTGTCCTGTGCATCCTGTGCCGTTTCGTGGAAGCTTACCACAAGGTTCTGCCCGTTGTTGATAAGCCCCTGTACGATCGCCTGGAGGTCGAACTGCGCAAAGCCGTCGCCATCCATGTCGCACTCGGTTACATCGTCAGGGTTAAGCCCTGCGATATCTACCGTTGGGAGCGGCTCTACCCTAAGGTCAAGCAGCACGATCCTGAAGCAGCCGGTTGCGGCGTTGCTTACTTTTACGAAAAGCGTTTCCACCGTAGCTGTATTGGTATAGGCGGTAACGTTAGTAATAGCATTCACTCCTGCCTGTGCATCGGCATAGCTGTGGTAGAAGCCGGTGTTTACCCCAAAGGCACCACCGGTGATCTCGTCCACTTTAGTGGTCAGGTCGAATACCTCGCGCTCATCGCCCGGGTTGTTTACGTCACACAGTGTGTATGGCGCCGGGTTGTTTACCGCAGGCAACGGATTCACTACCAGCTTCAGCTCTACGATGTCGTAGCAGCCGGTGATATTCTCGGTTACCCGTACCCAGATCGTGGCACTGGATGACGCGTAGGCCGCAGGGTTTGGTATGGCAGGGCTGCCTGCCTGGGCGTAGGCCTGCTGGGTATGGTAGGTTACCGTATAGTCGGCAGGGTTCATAGTGCCCAGAACCTCGGCATTGCGCGTGGTCAGGTCGAAGATGGCGCTGCCATCGGTATTATCATCGCATACCTCATACTGCTGCGGGGCTACCGCTACCGGCACAGGGTGCACGATAAGCTGCAGCGGGGCCACATCATAACAGGCGGTAAGGTTCGACTGTATGCGGAAGTATATCATAGGCACGCCTGTGGTCACGTTCACGTTGGTGTAGCTGCCCCAGGCTGAAGCCGGTATCGGGTTGGCGCTGAACTCGGCATCTTCGGCCGTTTCATATGCGGTAATGGTCACGTTGCCCATCATGGCCTGCAGCTGTGTGATCACAGGGATCAGGTTGAATGGCGCTACCCCGTCATTATTGAAGTCGCACTCATGCAGCGGCACCAGCACAGGGGCTACAGGGCCAGGGATTACCTGAAGGCTCAGCGGGGTGGTGGTCCAGCACCCGGTTACCGCATCCGATACGCGGATGTAGATGGTCCTGCTGCCTGAGAGGTACGGCATTGGCAGGTAGTTGGTGTTGCCGGCCTGTGCATCGGCAAGGTTTTCGTAATACATTACTACGTAGCCTGCTGCGCCATTGGTTACTACGGTATCCATCTGCGAGAGGTCAAAAAGTCCTTGCCCCGGTGCATTCTCACATGCATAGAACGGTGGCATGCTGGTATTGATCGTTGGCAGCGGGTCTACTACAAGGTTGAATGAGCCTGTGCCGTAGCAGTTGTTGCTATCGGTAATCCGTACCCAGATGGTCTGGCCGAAGGCCGTAGTGTTTACATAAGATACCGGGTTGGCTATCGCACTGGTGGCTGCATCGGCATCGGCCTGGCTGGTATAATAGGTTACCGTTCCGGTAGCCCCATTCAGTACCTCGGCCTGCTTGGTGGTCAAATCAAACGGCCTGAAGCCGTCTGCTGTCATATCGTCGCAAAGCTCATAAGGGGTTATCGTGCCTACTACCGGCCTTGGGTTTACCGTAAGGGTTACGCTGGTTACAGAATAGCAGCCGCTGGCAGCATCTTCCAGCCTGATGTATACGATTCCCGTAATGGCATTGTGTGCCGATGGGTTGGCTATGGGTATGCCTGCGCCCTGGGCGCCCAGCAGTGTCTCATGGTAGGTTACCAGTAACCCCGGCTGCCCATTCACGGCTTCTGTACCTGCCGGGTTCAGGTTGAACGAGGCATGGCCGTCATTATTGTCATCGCACATTACCAGCGGCGTAGTGGCCCCAGGTGTTGGCAGGGGAACTACCACAAGGCTGAGCGGTGCGGTATTCCAGCATCCGGTTACAGGGTCTTCGCCACGAACATATACGGTTGTGCTTGGCGTGGTGTAAAGCCCCTGGATATCGTTGGTGCCCCCGGCCTGTGCATCGGCAAGGGTTTCATAATAGCGTATTGTATAGGCGCCTGTAGCGTCTATCTGTGCATTCTGCGTAGGCAGGTCGAACGCGCCCTGGCCTGTGCTTGTCTCGCATACGCTGTAAGGCGCTGCGCTCTGGTTAAGCACCGGAAGCGGGTTTACGATCACGTTGAACGAGCCCACCCCGTAGCAGCCGTTGGCATCTACAAGCCTTACCCAGATCACGGCCGTGCCGCTGGTGTAGGCTGTAGGGTTAGCAATAGCATTGGTACCTGCCTCAGCATCGGCCTGGCTGGCATAGTAGGTTACCGCAGTGCCTGTGGCGCCATTAAGGGCTTCGGCATCCTTGGTGGCAAGGTCAAACACTTCTACACCGTCAGGCGAGCTGTTTACATCGCACTGTACATAGTCGGTAATGGCGCCCACTACCGGCTTAGGGTTTACTGTAAGGGTTACCGTAGTGGTGGCATAGCATCCGGTAGCACCGTCCTGCACCCTGATATATACGGTGCCGGTAGTGCTGTTGTATGCTGAAGCATTGCCGATAACACCTGCCCCTGAGTCGGCATCGGCCTGGCTCTGGTGGTAGGTTACCAGCATGCCCGATGCCCCGTTTACCGCTTCTGCTCCCGCAGGGGTAAGGTCGAAGGTGGCGGTGCCGTCGGTGTTGTCATCGCACAATACCAGTGGCGTAGTGGCCCCCGGTGTTGGCAGCGGGTCTACCACAAGGCTAAGTGTGGTGGTGTTCCAGCACAGCGTAGTGGCATTGTCTGCCCTTACGTATACCGTTGTGCTTGGCGAGGTGTAAAGCCCCTGGATATCATTGGTGCCCCCGGCCTGTGCATCGGCAAGGGTTTCATAATAGCGTATTGTGTAGGCGCCCGTGGCGTCTATCTGTGCATTTTGTGTCGTAAGGTCAAAACCGGCCTCCCCTGCGCTTACCTCACATACATGGTAAGGCGTGGTGCTCTGGTTGATTACCGGAAGCGGGTTTACAATTACATTAAAAGAGCCTGTGCCGTAGCAGCCGTTGCCATCTACCAGCCTTACCCAGATCACGGCAGTGCCGCTGCTGTAGGCAGATGGGTTGGCAATAGCATTGGTACCTGCCTCAGCATCGGCCTGGCTGGTATAGTAGGTTACCGCAGTACCTGTGGCGCCGTTTAGCGCTTCGGCTGCCTTGGTGGTAAGGTCAAATACTTCTACCCCATCCGGAGAGCTGTTTACATCGCACTGTACATAGTCGGTAATGGCGCCCACTACCGGCTTAGGGTTTACTGTAAGGGAGATTGGCGCTGTAGCATAGCAGTTGGTTGTAGTCCCCTGCTGCACTACCCGTACATATACAGTTTGTGTAGTACCGGTAAAGGCAGCTATGTTCTGCGGGTTTACCCCCGCATCGGCATCGGCCTGGCTGGTGTGCAGCGTGGCATCCATACCGGTAAGCCCGTTTACGATCTGGGCTACCGAAGCCGTAAGGTTGAATACTACCGCGCCGTCGGTATTGTCATCGCACACTACTACCGGGGTAGCGGTGCCCAGTACAGGCGTCTGGTTGATGGTTACTGTAAATACGTTCTCATCGGTACAGTTCGGCACTGTGCCGCTCTGCGCATATACATAGATATCTTGTGTCGTAGTGATCACGGTACCTGCAGGTAGCATCGTACCCGTACCGCCGGTAGCGGTATAATAACTTCCCGAGGTTAGCGCCGGGAGCGTGTAGCTGTCGCACTCAAATACATCTGCCGGGTCATCGGCTACCGGAAGCGGGTGTACCGTAAGGCTGATCGTGCCTACAGCATAACAGCCGGTAGTGGTGCCCTGGGGTACTACCCTCACGTATACCGTTTGCGTGGTACCGGTGTAAGCAGCTATGTTCTGAGGGTTAACCCCGGCATCGGCATCGGCCTGGCTGTTGTGAAGGGTAACATCCATACCGGTAAGCCCGTTCACAATCTGTGCCACAGGAGCCGTCAGGTTAAATACTGCCGAGCCATCAGTATTGTCATCGCACAGCGCCACAGGCGTGGCCGTGCCCAGTACAGGGGTCTGGTTGATGGTTACCGTAAATACTTTCTCATCTGTACAGTTCGGCACGGTGCCGCTCTGCGCATACACATAAATGTCCTGCGTGGTAGTGATTGCATCCCCGGCATTGAGCATCGTGCCCGTGCCACCTGTACCCGTATAGTAACTTCCCGAGGTAAGCGCCGGAAGCGTATAGCTGTTGCAAACCGTTACATCCGCAGGGTCGTCTGCTACCGGCGTCGGAACTACAGTGAC
>JAGKWU010000036.1 GCA_021151695.1 Cellvibrionaceae bacterium
GGCAAGAATATGTTCGTTAGCCGAAAGCTTGATCAACTGCGCGCGCAGCATTAAGTCAGCGCTTAAATCGAATGATTCGCTGGCGGTTTGTTGCAGCAAATCCTCACAGGCCGCTTCATGTTCGGGCTGAGCCAGTAACGACAAATCCGCAAAGGGCAGCGTGAAATCGGAAATACGTTGAATAACTTGGTAAGGCTCACCGCGTTCATCGGCCGCGACACAGGTGCGCAAGCTTTGGTGGCGATTCAAAATACGGACAAAAGCACGCTCCAAGCGAGCCACATCTAACTCACCCGACAGTTTCAGCGCATTGGCGATATGGTAATGGCTGCTGCCACCTTCGATTTGATCGAGTAACCAAAGGCGTTGCTGGGCAAAAGACAACGGCAAATTATTTTCACTGAAAACTGGTTCAATCACCGGCACAGCCGTTTGGCGACGCGCACGAATTAAACTGAGAATTTGATCTTTGTGGCTACGAATAAAATCTTTGTCTGCGTCTGCCAGCTGTTGCAAATTACCTTTTACCTGCAGCTTGTCCCCAGACAAGTCAAAGCTGATACCCAAGCGGATCAAACGCAATAATTCCTGCTGTAATTGCTCAGCAGTTAATGATGTTGCGACTGCGTTAATCGCTTCTAGAGTTCCCATACTTCAGCTCCTTCTTCGCCAAGGCTCTCATCAGCAGCTTGCCCGGCAAGGCCGCGCTCCATGTGCAATTGGTCATCTATATAGGCGGCCTGCTCCGCTAATGTTTGCAGCGCAAACAAATCGCGAATCGCAAGCGTAATACCAAACTCGCGATTAGCTTGTGCCAGCAAGCGAGTGGCCAGTAGTGAATGGCCACCAAGATCAAAAAAGTTGTCGTGCACGCCAATCTGTTCTTCCGCCAACAAGGATTGCCACAAAGCACCCAAGCGCAACTGGGTTTCACTTTCAGGTGCGATAAATTCAGCGCGACTCAGTAACTCAGGCTCGGGCAATGCTTTGCGGTCGAGCTTACCGTTGGCATTGAGCGGCAGCGCTGGCAACACCAGCAGCGCCGATGGCTGCATGTAAACGGGTAATTGTTGTTGCAGGTAAGCGCGAATTTGCTCAGAGAAATCTATTACCTCTGCAGCAGCGACAACATAAGCTACCAAGCGTTTATCGCCACTGCCTGCAAAAGTATCGCGCGCCAACACAAGGGCCTCGCGCACCAGTTCATGATTGCGCAGGCAAGCTTCAATCTCGCCCAGCTCAATACGGAAACCGCGAATTTTTACCTGGTGATCCACACGTCCCACAAATTCAAGATCGCCATCAGCGAGTTGTTTTACGAGATCGCCAGTGCGGTACAGGCGTTGACCGAATTTGTTGTCGACAAAGCGCTCGTTCGTTAAATCAGTGCGATGTAAATAACCGCGCGCCAAACCATCGCCACCTAGATACAATTCGCCTTGCACACCCAAGGGCACAGGTTCGCCAGCGGCATTAAGAACATATGCCGTTCCATTGCTGAGCGATTGACCGAGAGCAATTTTGTTTGTGCTTGTCAGATAATCAGCACTCAGCTCCTTCCACAAACTAAAGGTTGTGTTTTCCGTGGGGCCGTATACATGCAGCAAATGTTGCGGGGCCGCGATCTGTGCAATTTTTTGTACCAACGGCAGCGAGCAGTCTTCGCCGCCGAACAACAGATATTCCAATCCACTTAAGGCTTGAGGTTGATCCAGTGCAATGCTGTGCAAAAGTGCAGTGGTAATAAACAGGCAATTAATGTTGTCGCGCGCAATTTTTTCTTGCAGCAGCTGCGCATTGATCAGCTCATCGCGCGCCACCACTACCGCACGACCACCGTTGAGCAACGCACCCCAAAGCTCAAAGGTCATGGCATCAAAGGCCATATTGGAAGCCAGCGCTATTACAGTTGCAGGCGTCAGGTTTATGTAATTGCTATTGCGCACCAAACGCACTACAGCGCGGTGCTCAACCATGACACCTTTAGGTTTTCCAGTAGAGCCGGAGGTGTAGATCACATAGGCGAGTTGATCAGCTGTACAGAGTAACTCCGGATTAGTGTCGAGCTGTTGCGTTAACTGTATTTGCAGCTGGGAATCAGCCAGGCAAATATTTGGAATTGCACGCAACCCACTATCAGAAAAACTATTGTCAGTGATCAGACAGGTGGCCGCTGTGTCTTCTAATATCGCCGTCAGTCGCGCCGGTGGGCTATCTGCATCTAGCGGCACATAAGCAGCACCCACCTTGAGAATAGCGACCAGTGCAATCACCATCTCCAATGAACGCTGCATGCACACAGCCACCAAACTTTCAGGTGCAAGTTGTTGTTCACTCAACAAATAATGGGCGAACTGGTTTGCGCGGCGATTGAGTTCGCCGTAACTGATTTGGCGCTCGCCATCCGCTACGGCAATTGCATGTGGTGTAAGTGCAACTTGCGCTTCGAATAGATTGTGGATACTGAATTGTTTGGGGTAATCAGCCACAGTTTTATTCCACTCCACCAGCAATTGATCGCGTTCAATAGCAGGCAAAATGGAAAGCTGGCTGATAGGTGTTTCCGGTGTTTTTGTTAAAACCTCGGTTAGTACAGCGAGCGATTGACGCAGATAGCCAATCACACGGGATGCATCCAACGATTGGTCGAGCTGCAATTCCAGCGCGAAACCAACTCCCAGATCATCGACAGAAAGTGTAAAGGGATAATTGGTGCGCTCACGGCCATCCAGCAATACAAAATCATCCCCTGCCGGCGTATTCACATCAGCGGAGTGGCGATAATTCATCAAGGCGCTGAACAGCGGCAAACCTTTGGGCAAATTGCTACAGGCCTGAATGTCCGCCAGAGGAGCTTGCTCGTGTGGCAGCAAATTCAAAAGATGTTGGTGTACCTGATGCAGGGCCGCTATTGCCGTTTGTCCTGCAAGTTGCACTGCCAAGGGCAAGCTATTAATAAATACACCCAGTGCTCGCTCAGCACCTTGCACACCTTGTAAACGGCCAGACATCACAGTGCCAAACACAATATGTTCACGCCCCGCGCAGGCCGCAACCACCATCGCCCAGGCGGTGTGGAAAAACGCAGCGGGGCTAACGCCCAGCTTGCGAGTGAGATCGCGAATGTGCGCCGCAACATCGGCCTGCACTGACTCGCGCCATTCACTCAGGTTGCTGCCATCGCCACGGATATCCAGCAAACCGAAAGGCGCGGTTGGCTCATCAATTTCACTTAATTGTTTACGAAAATAATCTTCTGCAGCGCCACGCAACTGAGGTTGCAGGCAATAAGCCACTTGCTCGCGATAGGGCACGGGTTCCGGTAATTGATCCACAAGACCCGATTGCAAAAGTGCAAGCTCCTGCTGGATTACCGCAAGCCCGAGGTGATCTGAAATAATATGGTGATAACGCAGCAGCACATATTCTTCGCCAGTGCGAGAGTCAGTCGCCAGTTGTAAATTAATCAGCGGCGCCTGTGTTAAATCCATAGGTAGGCAAGGCGATGCGCAGAGTATTTTCATGCGCTCTTCCACGCTGGATTCTTGTTCGTTGACAGCCAGACGGCTAATGGGCAAGTCCACATCCCTGAGCACCACTTGCACAGGTGCACTCAAACCTTCCCAGATAATAGCTGTGCGCAATACAGGATGACGATTCACTACCTGATCAAGCGCTGCGATAAAACGAGTCAATGCGCTGGCATCACGCAACTTGAACAACGAGGGAAGGATATAAGGGTCTTGCTCACCGCCCAGCAAATGATGGAACAGAATGCCTTCCTGCAAGGGAGCGAGGCTGTAAATATCTTCGATATTGCGCGCACCGCCAGGGATTTTATCTACAAGCAAAGCCAATTCATCTGCAGTGAGATTCGCGAGCGTCAACATCTCGGGCGTAATCTGTTCAGCGTCAGCGGGAATTAAATTTGGCGGCGCCACAAACATAGGAGCCTGCACACATGCATCCAGGTCAAACGCAAGATCAACAAGTCTTGGGGCTGAAAATAATTGACGTGCGCTGGCGATAATTCCGCGCGCTTGCAAACGTGCTACCACTTGTACGGTTAACAGCGAATGCCCGCCCAACTGGAAAAAATTATCGTTAATACCTACGCGCTCCAGCCCCAACAATTCCTGCCAGATACTGCACAGCAATTGTTCGGTAGCGGTGGAGGGCGGCACATAATCAGTTTGTGATTGCGCCATATCCGGCGCTGGTAACGCGGCACGATTAACCTTGCCGTTGTTGGTCAGAGGAAGTGTTTCCAGCACAACGAAGGCAGCGGGAACCATGTAATCCGGTAAACGACTTGCGAGCTGCTGGCGTAAGTCCGACGTAGTATTTTTTCCGACAACATAGGCAACCAGTTGTTTTCCAGAATTGCTATCGCGAGCAATAACTACAGCAGTATCGACGTCAGGCAATTCCAACAGCGCTTGCTCTATCTCGCCCAATTCAATACGGAAACCGCGAATTTTAACTTGCTGATCAAGTCGGCCCAGATATTCCAAATCGCCGTTCGGCAGCCAGCGGGCAGCATCGCCACTGCGATAAAAGCGTTGATCGTTCAGCTGCACAAAACGCTCAGCGGTAAGCTCGGGGCGATTGAGATAGCCGCGTGCAACACCGACACCGCCGACATACATTTCGCCCGCGACGCCTTGCGGTACTAATTGGCCCGCGTTGTTGCGCAAATCCAGTTTCCAATTTTTAAGCGGATAACCAATCAGGCTCGCACCTGTTGCATTGGCGATATCATCTGCAAACAAACGACGAAACGTCACATGCACGGTAGTCTCAGTGATGCCGTACATATTAATGAGTTGTGGCTGATCGTAACCACGACGTTCACACCAGGGCGCCAATGCAGCAAGGTTAAGAGCTTCGCCACCGAAAATGACATAGCGCAATGAAAGCGGTGCTTGCTGCTGCGCATCTTCTGCCATCAAAGCTGCAAAAGCGCTGGGCGTTTGATTAAGCACTGTAACTTGTTCACGCTGTAACAACTGGTAAAAATCAGCCGGCGAGCGCGCAATCCACTGAGGCACTATGACCAGTCGACCGCCTTGCGCGAGCGCGCCCCAGATTTCCCACACAGAAAAATCAAACGCGTAGGAGTGGAACATAGTCCACACCTCATCAGCTTTGAAATCAAAATCCTGTTTAGTCGAACTGAGCAAGCTCGCAACATTGCGATGTTCAATCATCACACCTTTAGGTTTTCCCGTAGAACCGGAGGTGTAAATCACATAAGCAAGATGACTTGCGTTTAATGTGGGATGTTGCGGGTTGTCGCCGTTGAGCTGCGCGAGTTTTGCTTGCAGGGCTTCATCATCCACACAGAGCGCTTGCTGTTCCGTAATAGGTGTTTGGCTGATTAATTGTGTTTGGGTCAACACCAGTTGCAGCTGCGCATCTTCCAACATCTGGCTTAAACGCGCCGCCGGATAATCCGGGTCAAGCGGTACATAAGCACCACCCGCTTTGTGAATCGCAATCAAGCCAATCAACATATCCAGTGAGCGCGCCATGCACAGGCCGATCAAGGTATCTGGCTGGATTTTGTGTTCGGCAATTAAGTAGTGCGCTAACTGGTTGGCTTTTGTATTGAGCTGTTCGTAAGTGAGTG
>JAGKWU010000105.1 GCA_021151695.1 Cellvibrionaceae bacterium
ACCAAACGCAGTCATAATCAGTGCTTCACCTACCGGGCCGGCAACTTTATCGATACTGGCCTGACCGCTAACACCGATTCCCACCAGTGCGTGATAAATCCCCCACACGGTACCGAACAATCCCACGAAAGGTGCGGTAGAGCCAACCGATGCGAGGATAGCAAGGCCGCGCTGCAAACGCTCGGCGCTTTCATCAATGGAGCCACGCAAACAGGCAGTCAACCATTCGCCCAGTGGCAAGTGACCGTGCAAATCTGTTTTGTGATTGCTGTGGTGATCCAGCGCCGCTTGACCTTCTTCCGCTAAATGGCGGAAAGGGGTTGCGCGATCTTCGCCCAGGGTGCGCAGGCCTTCGGCAAAACTTTGTGCGTGCCAGAAATCATTTAAACCCTGTTCGGATTTACGCAAACGCAACAAGCCCCAGGCGCGCACCACAATTACCCACCAGCTGGCGATGGACATGACTAACAAGATCACGGCAACACCTTTAATTAATGCATCGCCTTGTGCCCAGAGGGCGGTAATTCCGTAGGGTGAATCCATAACAACCTCGTTGTTTTGTTGTTCAATAAAATATTTTTTGTGGTGAAAATTTATTTGTTTGGACGAATGCCAAACTCAAAGGGAATTTCATACCAATAATCAATGGGAACTCCTGCCTGGCTTGCAGGAACAAAGCGCCAGCGTTTTATGGCATTAACTGCAGCTTTATCGAGGCGCGCATAACCGCTCGATTCCTTGATTTTTACCTCGCCAACTGTGCCATCGGCTTTCACCAGAATCTCCAGGGTCACAGTGCCTTTCTCACCTAAGCGGCGCGACAAATCCGGATAACCAGGCGCGGGGTTGTTGAGTTCACTGGCATCCGCATTAGGTGGCAACACTGGCGCGGGTTGTGGCTCAGCCGGTTTTTGCGGCTCAACCGGTGTTTCAACAGGCGGCGGTGGTGGCGGCTCTGGAGCTTTTACTGCGCGCTCGGAAGGCGGCGCTTTAGGTAAGGGCTTTGGCTTGGGGACCGGTTTTGGTTCCGGGGGCGGTGGTGGTGGAGGTTCCGGCGGAGGCGGTGGTGGCGGCTCCTCAGGCGCGGCCATTACTATGGCGCCCTGAACCGTGGGAACTACTACTTCAATCGGTTTAGGCTCGGTGCGCGCCATAACCACGGCGGCAAGAATACCGGCATGCAGGCCTATCACAAGCAAGAGTGAGGAGAGAGATGCGTTTTTGGGTAGCATGCTG
>JAGKWU010000106.1 GCA_021151695.1 Cellvibrionaceae bacterium
AATATGGTGAATTGCACCTTGAATAGTGAAATACACTTGGAATGGTTCAGCTTTACGTTGTGCTTTGAGGGTTGGAGAAATGGTTTGCGCATTAGGAATGACATAACGTGGAGCAGGAGAGGTAGCCACACCACCATTAACCTGAGCTTCAGCCATGATTGCTCTCATATCTGATTCAATTAGAGCATAACCTACGTTGGTGTTAGGCACTTTCAAGCTATTAACTAAACGACTCCAGATACGTTCTTGCGTGCGAGCAATAATCCAGTCATAAAGAATTACACTATCAATAAAGTTATCTTCACCAGAGACAGTGTATCCTTCAGTAGTCACATCTTGACCAGCAATAGAACGATAGATATTACAGGCTTTATTCTTAGCATACTGAACTTGAGTATCAGATAGACGGTAAGCAGGAACACCAATAAGAGTTTTAAATGCCCAAGTGTTACTACCGGGAGTCTTAGTAATCTGACTGCCTACCCATGCACATTCAGGGAAATAAGTATTAGCTTCTGGATGATATACCAATACAGTGCGAGAATAATTCAGAGCTTTCAATTGAGAAGCAATATCACTCGTAGAATTAGTAATAATTCCAGAAGACTGAGAGCTAGTGAAATATACAGAACGACGAGTTTGAGCAGCAGCAGCTAAAGCTAGAATAGTTGCATCAGTGTGATCTTCACAAGAGAAAGCATAGAAAGTGTCATTCTCTGCTTCAATAGCATTCAGAGCAGCAGTCCAAGTTTCAGTCGGGGTCTTAACAGGGAGGTTAAGATTGGATGTACCAATACAACTCCACGCAGTACCGGAAGGACTCACATTAATATCAAATGTGTTGTCCATATTGTTAGTAAAAGTGATAGAATCCAGATTAGGATCAAGACCAGTATTAGCAGTTTTAGCTGTGTCAAAAGCTGATTTCAAACCAGCAACTACTTCAGCCGCCGTAGCAGTACCATCAGAAGTATAGGTTACTAGAATATCATTAATAGTAATCGAGTAGACAGTATTGTTAGCCAAAGTAGCTACACTACCATTATCAATACCATCAGATTGGCGACGACCAATAATGATAGTGGAAGGAGAAGTATCTTGACCAAACAGCTTTTCAGCAGCCTTGTACACATTACTGGTAGTGGCAAAATCATCACCAACAGCAGTAATAGAATTGTAGGAACGAGCACGCTCACTAAAATTAGTAAACACACCCATAAACATAGGGATATTA
>JAGKWU010000037.1 GCA_021151695.1 Cellvibrionaceae bacterium
CATCTCAGGTGGCAGACTTTATAAATAGTCTGAAAGCAAAAGCAACAAATACACAAGTAAATAATAGGTGAGTTCTTACGCCAGAGTATTGAACTCCTCCTCCAGATACTAATAGTAGTCCTATGTCTTTTTGATGATCTACTAACCCCTCATCGGCAAATCCAAATATTAGTTCTATTCCAACTTCTATACCAGCTAATGCTGATATTAGGAATCAGTTTATGAATCCATCAGATCGGTTTATGAATAGTGTAAAGACTGGCGATTTTGTTAATGTAACAGAACGGGAAAGACAGAAGGCGGCTGCATCAGCACCAAAACCTACAGCATCATCATCAGTTACAGCATGAGGAATTAGAACTCCTAATGTGAAATCTACAACTCCAGCCGCAACTACCACTAATCAGACTGCTACCACTACTCCATCATGAATTACTGATGATCAAGCATTTATTCTTGCTCGACCAGTATCAACTCCTAAGACTAGTAATAAACCAGTAGATACAACTAGCTCTGCTATCCTATGAGCAACAGATGCACAGATTGAAGCTACTAAGCAGAAAGAATTACTCGATGCTAAAGCTCGTGATGAGAAAGCATTACAAGATGATTACAATAAGTCATTGCTATCAGCATCTGATAACATGACCAAGTTCCGATCTGTTCTTGGCATCAATGCAGATGGGACAATAAATAAGGATAATCCTAATAGCATCGGAGCATCTATCCAGAAAGACTTTGAAGATTATAAATCAAAGCGAGAACAGCAGAGTACTGAATATGAAAGTACACGTAAGGCTCAAGTTACTGGTAATATCCGAGCACGACTTGCAGCATCTGGAATTGATATATCAAAGATTCCACCAGAGAAACTTATTGCACTTTCTGACGAAGTAGGAGTTGCCGCATTTGGAGATATCTATAATGATAAGAAGAATGCACTTGATACTATCAATTCTAAGCAGGAAGCACTTACTACTAAGCTCAATGATCTAAAGCAGAAAGGACTAGTAGCAGATCAGGAATACAATACACTAAAGACTACTATTGATTCAACATTCAATAAGACTAAGAATGAGATTCAGAAGCAATATGTAAATGACATCTTCGGGGTTGTAGAGAAAGCAAAAACAGCAAAAGAAGCAAAACAGACTACTGCTGTGAATACTATCGAAAACTTCCTTTCAAAAGTTCCATCTACTATCGCATCAGCTTTCAGGTCGCGATATCAGAATCTTGTTACTGCATGAATTAGTCCAGCAGATATCTATAAGACAGTTGCGAATGATCCAGAGTTTAGTAAGTATGCAACACAACTTGCTAAGTCTCTTCAAGAGGCAGCAGCAGCCAAGGCTACAGCAGAGAATGCGAAACTCCAGTCTGAGGTTACAAAGAATTTAGCCGCAGCCAAGAAGGCATCTGCCCCAGCTTCATCTAAACCTAAAGCACCAAAGACATTGACATATGCACAATCACTAAATGCAATTGCATCATGAACTGTAGCATGACGAGCAATTGACCCAAATGCAGTATGACTTACACCTGCAATGGCTGATGCAGAGATTGCGAAATGAAACATTATCCCAAAATAATAAATAAACTATGCCAAAACTTTCAGAAATACTCGCTGGTAAATCATCAGCTATGAAATCTATTTCAGATTTTGCAACAGATACAGCAAACTCGGCATCAGAATTAGTATCAGCTGGATGAGAGGCACTTGCAGATATAGGATGAAAGGTAGGTAAGGCAATCTGAGAAACAATTGGAGCAATCCCAGATACACTTACTGATCTATCTACTAATGTAGTTCCTGAATATTTATACCAAGCTGTAAAGTGAAAGCCATCTTGAGTTCCTGATTACAATCCAAATCTTTGAAAACAAGTATTTTGAACTACACTAGAAAACATAGGTAAGATTCCATGAAATATATGAAAGGCAGCTTGAGATATAGCCACTAATCTATCAACAATACAATCATCAACTAATGATTTTCTTGTATGAGATAAATCAGTATGAGATTTTACATCATCAGTATTCTCAAATATTGCAAAAGCATGAGAGTCATGAGCATGAGCTGCATTTTCTACTGTAGCTCCAGTATTCTCATCTCTTATTCAAACTGGATTTAAGTTATCATGAGCGGATGAAAAGCTTGCATCAGCTAAGACTTCTATGGCTGACGAAATTGCAGATGCCTTCGGAATTACATGAAAAAATAGAGACTCATTTAAGGAATGAGTTATATCATCTCTATGAATCGCATCAATGATTGCTGGTATTAAGTGATCAAAAACTGCTTCAAAGTGAGGATTATCTAACGTAGTAGGTGGAACAGTACAAGCTGCTCTTCCAGATATTACAACAATCGTAGCAGAAGAGTTTAATAAGAGTTCATGAGATAAGCGAGCATTTGATCTATGACGAATTAGCGTTCCACTTACTGCATCCATTATTGCTGGTTCACCAATCGCTTGATGACTTGGTAAGAAGAGTAAGGAAGAAGTATCTGCTATTGCCAAAGATATGCTTGATAGCGAAATAGCACGAGCATCACAGACTTCAATGGATATTAAGCCAACTATAGCAGAGCAAGCAATTAAAGCACCAAAACAAAGCAAACTAAAGGAAGCAATATCTACTGGTAAGGTAGTTCAGCCGAAAGATATAGTAACACCACAGACACAGGTAATCGAGCCAGCTGTTATACAAGAACAGAATATTCCTACCGTACAGTCTCAAGAAGTTAAAGTACCTAAGCAAAGCAAACTAAAGGAAGCTATATCTACTGGTAAAGTAGTTCAGCCGAAGGAAGCTATAGCGGAACCTAATGTTGATACTATAGTTCCGAAAGAGTTTACAGAACCACCTAAGATGTGATCTGAGCCTCCTAAGACATGAGTAGTAGATGATAATCTATATAATGAGATAAATACAATTACTGCTCGTAATGAAATCCCACAGGAATCAAAGGTAAGTGTTGGTAATGTATATGAAACAAAAGCTCCAAACCTTACATACGGTTGAGTTCTAGATGCTATTAAGATTTGAGGAAAGGATCTATCATCTATTATTCGAGGAATCAGATCAAGTGCAGTATCATTCCAAGATACAGTTATCAATAACTTCAAAGATAAGGCTTGAGTAAGCCAGTTAGACGAAGCTAAACTTCCAGTATCTAGCGAAGATTGGATCGGATGAAAGATTGTAAATGATGAAACTGGAAAGGTTACTGAAATTACAAATGAAAATCTACCTCTACTTCTTAGTAAATTCTCTGACTCTCTTGAAAGAGTTAAGTGAAATCTATCAGATGCTGATGCAAAGAACCTACAGAATGAAGCATTTAATTGAGAGTTCTACGCAGCAAATAGAGATCGACCAGAAGTTCTTGCTAAGTATTTCACTCCAGAACAGATCAAACAAAGAGAAGCGCAGTATGCAGCAGAGCGAGCTACGAATCTCACTCTAGGTAAGATTCTTAATGAGCGATGACTCCTCACAAAAGAGCAGGCAGGGAATGAGAATTACGTTCGATACTTCCTATCAAAGCAATTCACCGATAAGTTTAAGTGAAAAGATCTAGAGATTGATCTTCCTTGAATTGGTATCAGAAAGTTCCAAGATCCAGTACAAGCACTCATCGCTATTGATAGCATCCGAAGGCTCCCATGAAATGCAAACAATAAAAAGATTGATGAGTCAGCAGCAAAGGTGTATTCAATATTCAAAGAGAAGGGTTGAGACCTTGATCTATACCGATTCCAGTCTCCACTCATACGTACACTTAGCTATGCGGAAAATGTATCAAAGGCTCTAAGAGATTACGATACTATTAAAGCTTTCGAGACTATACAGAAATCAAAAGATAAGAATGTTCAGAGTCAGGTGGCATCTATGTTTGGAGGAAAGATGACTAACAATGTTCTTGCAGATATGCTTGGACTATGAAATACAGCAAATCCTCTACAAGATATAGCATCAGCAACTTCAAAATGAATCCTTCTTGGTAATATCCCAACAATGGTTCAGGCTGTTACATCTACTGGACTTCGATGATCAATGCTATATGCAGTTAAAAGTATTGCAGACGGATGACGAATTGATCTATGAAAGACTACGAAGGTCATTGCATGAAAGGATGCTGAATCAAGAGAAGTACAACGTCAATTAGAGTCAGATGGATTTACTGGAAAGTTTGAACTTATAGATCAATGACCAGTTGAATGAGTACTAAATAAGGCTGTATCAATCTCTACTGGTGCTCCAATAGAAAATGCTACGAAGACAGTTGCATCGCTATCAATGATGAAGTCAATCCTTAAAGACAACAATGTAGATATCAAGGCTATGACTGGTAAATCAGAGACAGATCCAGTTGGAATATCACGAGCATGGAAAGAATGGTCATCAGATCCAGCAAATAAAGAAGCGTTCCTTAAATGAAGAGATCAGATTGAGTGAAACCTTAGATGGCTTGGAGATGTTTGATTCATGTCTAAGACTCCAATCAAGGCTATCTCATATACTGGAATGCAGGCACTCAAGCCATATCTATTCGGTCAAGTAAATGCGTTCACTCGTGATGCAAACAAGGTAGTTAACTCTCTTCTTGATTGACAACCGAAAGAAGCAGTATGACCAATGTCTAGGCAGATAGCTAATATAGGAACATTCCTTATTGCTACACAACTCATCTCATCTGCACTCCAAAAAGATGAATGATATTCAGAAGAACTCGCTGATAAGATTGCATCAAATGCAGTACAAAACCAGTTTGGTTGAAATCCATTAGCAAATGCGAAGCAAGTAATAGAGTGAGCTATCTCTACTCCAACATTCTCTACGATTGCTACAGGAATTAGATGACTTGTAGCGCTAGGATATATGGCAGCACCTGGAAATGAAGCAGAAAAGAAGGATGCTGGAATGCAATTTGCTAAATCATTACTTGGGCAGATTGGACTTACAAAGCCAGCTGATCTCATATCTCTCGCAATCAATGATAAGACGGTACTAGACAATCTAGCAAGTGCTACAAACTCTATATCCCCACAAGCACAGAGTGCATTCGGATATTCTACAGGAATCAAACCAGATTCATTTAGTGAAAAGCTAAAGCAGCTTGCATGATATAATACAGATCGAGCAGTACAGGATGTGCTATACGAGAAGCTAGGAAGTCTAGAATACCAAAATGAACTATGACCAACTGTATGACCAATCGCATACAACGCATCAAAACTTCTTGGAAATATCTATCGACCAATATCTACTCTACAGTCAAACATTGCAGGAGTAATGCCTATGTGAGAAGCGCAGAAGAATCGAGTAGAGCAGTATTCAGCTAAGTCAGTTATTGATGCAATGGATAAATGACCTGCAACAATCTCTGTATTCCTTGAGAGAATGTGACTAGATAAGGATGCAGCAGATATCATAGCTAAAGAAATTCCAAAGATGCTAAATACAGAAGCTGCATCAAATAAGCAACTCGGAACATTCTTCAGAATGAATGGAGCAACGGAATGACTTACACAAACATCTGATATTACTAAAATTATGTCAGACCTAGAGAAGGAAAACCCAGCACTGTTCAAC
>JAGKWU010000107.1 GCA_021151695.1 Cellvibrionaceae bacterium
TAACAGCGGCAGAGCCATGCCAAAACCCAGGGCGGCAAATATGGTGATGCACACATAAGCGGGTTGAGTCAGGGCAAAGCCCAGCGCAGTTCCCATAAACGGAGCGGTACAGGGGCTGGCAACTACTGCAGCGAGTACGCCGGTGAAGAAGGAGCCACTTAGTCCGGACTTTTGCGTCAGGTTTTGCCCTGCACCCATCAGGCTGCCGCCAAAATGAATTAATCCGGACATGCTCAAGCCCATCACAAAAAACAAATAGGCAAGGGCGGCAATCAGACCGGGCGATTGCAACTGAAAGCCCCAGCCAATCGCTTCGCCACCTTTTCTGGCGAGCAGCAGGGCAATCGCAAAGCCAACAAAGCAGGCCACAATCCCCAGGGTGTAAACCCAGCCGTGAATCGCCAGGCGCGCACGATCAGCAGCTGCCAGGCTCATCACCTTAATAGAAAGCACCGGAAAGACGCAGGGCATCAGATTCAGGATGATGCCGCCCAGCAACGCAAAAATAACGGCTTGGAGTAGCCAGGTGGATGCTGTTGGGGGGCTGGAAGTTGCAGGATTGGATATCGTTAAATCACTAGTGGCCGGTGTATTGGTAGTTTCACCGGGTGTTGGTGTGGCTGCCACGTTAGATTGTTCAACCACCAGCGCATTGGCAGGATCAATTGCCAGGCTTTTCTTTTGTGGCGGATAACAAAGGCCTGCATCGGCACAGCCCTGAAACTCCAGCTTAAGCACAAAAGGTTTATCGATTCCGACCAGGTCAAAACTGGCGCTGACCTCATGGTAGTGCACCATAGTTTCGCGCTCGAATAGCTCGTCATACTTCATTTTGCCCAGTGTGTAGCTGGGGCTAAGAGTGATGCCTTCGTCCGCCTTGAATTTGAAGCGCTCCTCATAGAGGTAGTAGCCATCGGCGATAGTCCAATGCAGCAAGAGCTTGCCCTGCTCAATGGAAAAGGCTGGAATAAATGCCTGACCTACCGGCAGAAACTCATCTTGCGCGGCGATTTTATTGTCCAGCGATACCGGGGACTGGTTGAAACTCTGGTTTTTGGGCGCGAAAGGGTCATCGGCTGCATTGGCACAAAGGCATGCAACCAGCAGCCAGGATTGCAGCGAGAGGGAAATCAGGCGTGAAAGCATAGTCGGTTTCTTTAGAGTAATGATGGTTTCCGGGTGTCTGCGAGGCAGAGTTACAGTAACATACGCGACCCTATGGACAC
>JAGKWU010000108.1 GCA_021151695.1 Cellvibrionaceae bacterium
CTCGTCGTCGGCTCCCGGTAATCAACCGCCATCAGGCCGAACGCATCGGCACCATGACTTGCCCAGTTGTGATCAGGCCCGAGGCCGATCCCGCGCTTCTCGTCCCGCTTCTCGGCATAGGCGGTCAACGCATCCAGACCGCCCTGGCACGTATCGGCATTGAACCACACGCGCGGCAGCAAGCGACGTACAGCCTCGATCCGCACCGACTTGGCACCAGAGGCACCGGAACCCGCATTGCGCAGCGTTGTGGCGCTGAAACCGGCTTCCTTAAATGCGCCTTCCCAGCTTGCCGAACCCGGCCCGCTTTGCGTCAAGCCATCATGCGGCAAGAATACTTCCGCGCGGGCAAACCCCCGTTCCCGCAGCCATGCAAAGTGTTCCGCAGCCGGTTGCCCTTGCGCCTCGTAATAGTCGAGGACACGTATTTCCTGCCCGATGAACTGGCAGACCCACATCGTAAACGCATCGGCCTTCGCGCCGGAACCGCCAAGGTCGCAGTAAACCCGGATCGCCATGTTCGGGTCTTTGGCCACCCGGCCAATCCGCCCCTGCTTCTTCGCCTCGGCAATCAGGTCCGCAAAGTATGCGCCTTCAATCGCCGCGTCGAAGTCGCATTCCATTTCCCGCGCGTACTCGTTCGCGCTCATCGTCTGGCGCATCGCTTCCAGCTCGCTTGCCGGAAGTAATCCCGTCTCGCTTGCCTTCATCCGCGCGGCGAACCAGTCAGGCGACGATTCCGCCAAAACCTGCATGTCGTAAAAGGCGTTTTTGCCCTTTGACGTGCCAATGAACGTTGCCCAGCCTTGCCGATCCGCAAGAGCCGGTCGCACCACTTCCCGCCATGCCTGCGGATGATGGTCCGCAAACTCGTCCATGATCACACCGTCGAGATAGATGCCTCGCATGGCGTCATAGTTGTCGCTGCCATACAACCTGATACGTGAACCAGTCGGCAGCGTTACATGAAGCTCGCTCTCGCTTACCTCAATCCCAGGGATCGGCGCCGTGTAGAACTTGAGGTAAGACCAAGCCACGTCTTTGGCCTGCTGGCGAAATGGCGCAATGTAAGCGAACCGGCCATCCTGCCGGGGAAACTCAATCGCCCGCCTGATCTGGTCGTTAATCGTTGCAACCGTCTTGCCAGCGCGGCGATGGGCGACAATCGAGGCAAACCGCTGTGTTCTGCTATGGTAAGGCTTGAACAC
>JAGKWU010000109.1 GCA_021151695.1 Cellvibrionaceae bacterium
TTTTATTTGAAATGGATTTCGGAAAATTAAATCCAATAGCGGAAACGGCTTTCTCTGCTGAATTTATTTTTTCTAACTCTTTCATGAAATCGTTTGGTGTATAGCCATTTTTATAAGAAGTAATTTGAATCGTAAAAGTTAGTATTTGAGAATGTGCCAACTACTCAATCAGCATGAGTGACTACATTCAAATGGCTAGACTGAAAGATTTGAAGTACTGCTAAAAAGATATTTAATATCACGCAGATATCTGGTACATCATCATTTGGAACATGAGTAACAGGAGCTGAAATAACATGATGAACAAATAATCCAGCTGATACATTACTTCCAATTATCAAGACAGTTCCAACTATTAAGGATAGTTGTTACGCATCAAAACTAGTAATAGAATCTGTTTGAGAAAATTGATTTTATCTTGACTCAATAGTGCATATCATAGAAACGAATTCATCTACGAATGATTATGTATCACCTAATTCAACTAACTAATGCCTAAACTATTAGATCGACTGGTTTCAGAATTGGAATCAAAAGGAACAAAAGATGCTTATGCACTTGCAACATCTATTCTTCAAAAGAATGGATATCTAGATAAGCATTGAGAGCTAACGCAGAAATGAAAGATTAAACAATCACTACCAGAATGAACGAAAGGTATTGGAGATAAGAAGACTGTATCTCAAGCTATTCGTTCATGACTATGGAAAAAGTAAATTAAATATATGGCAAGTATCCTTCAATTAAAACAAACTCCACTAGCAAGTCTTTCAAAAGAAGATCTTAATACGCTTAATGCTGCTTGAGAGCTTAATGATTTGAAGGATATTTTTACATCTACTTCTTCATGATGAGGATGAAGTGCAACATGGTGAAGTATTACATGATCTATAGCATCTCAGTCTGACTTACAAGCAGAGCTAAATAGCAAAGCGTCAACAGGAATAATAATATCTGCATGAACATGATTATCTGGAGGTGGTAATCTATCAGCAAATAGAACTATATCATTAGCAAATACCACAGTAACTCCTTGAACATATCTTAATGCAAATGTTACTATTGATGCACAATGAAGAGTTCTTGAGGCATCAAACTGATCTTCATGAGGTACATTCCCATCTGCTGTAGCGGTATATGCCTATACCAATCTAGGTCAAACAATACAACAGAATACATATACTCCTATTGAGTTTGATC
>JAGKWU010000012.1 GCA_021151695.1 Cellvibrionaceae bacterium
GCGGTGGCGGTGGCAACAGCACAGCGATTTCTTCAATGGCTACGTCAACCTCAAGTAGCAGTTCTTCCAGCTCTGCCGTGAATTCCGATGTGAATCCTCCAGCTGCATCCATCATGTTCCCCACTGCTGTATCCATGACGGAATCCGATAAGGTTCTGATTCGTGGAGCTGCCAGTGATGATAAAAATAAAATTACCAGCGTAAAAGTGAACGGATACGATGTATCTACAACAGACAACTATTCTACGTGGCAAGTCGAAGTTCCCGTAAGTATGGGAAAAAATACTTTATCTGTCAGCACCAGCGACTCTGTCGGTAATACTTCTGACAAGGCAGCCGAGATTCAGGTTATCCGTAAGATCCTTCTGATAAATCCTACAGGCATTGCGGTGGACGTTGCTAAAAATAGGGCGTTGGTAATTGATGCCGGACTAAAAGCGTTAATTGCTGTTGATTTAGTCACAAGTATTCCCAGTGTACTTTCAGATAATCTGCGCAACGATTCAACTCCCTTTTCGAATCCAGTATGCATAACCTTGGATGCCAAAAATAATCGAGCCTTGATATTAGATGATGGATTTGGGGTTAAAGCCATTGTCTCAGTGAACTTGAGTACGGGTCAACGAGCGACGATTGCTAAGTATCCAGATAAATATGGCCAGCCTACCGCCATTGCATTAGATGAATCAAAAAATCGTATCTTGTTTACAGGAGATCAATCGGTTGTTGAAGTCGATTTATCGAGCGGTGCTGCTGCTGTAGTATCAGACCATTCTACGCCTGGAACGCAATATTATTTAACCAGCCCTAAGGGAATTGTCATTGATTCAAAGAACAACCGAGCGTTAATAACTGACACTGGTACTGGAGACGCTTTGGTTTATATCGATTTGTCTCCAGGGCCCACCTATGGCGTCGCTGCCCCCTTATATACCAAGCCCGAAAATTCTATGGACGAATTGGTTTTAAGTGGCGATAAAAATAAAGCGTTTATTGTAAACACGAATGGCCGTGTTGGAGGGGGAGCAGTAACTGCGGTGGAACTTGCTTATCGCTCGCCAACAATCCTGTCAGATAACAAAATACCAAATGCCCAATACCCGCTCACAAGCCCATATAGTATTGCACTCGACGAGGCGCACAATCGTCTATTAGTTCTTAATGGAGTTGAACGGTCAATACTGACAGTTGATCTTGCCAGTGGGCAGCGTTCAGTACTAAGCGATAATAGTTTACCCACTGGAAAAGCAGCTTATATTACGCCAACAAATCTTGTAGTGGATGATGCTAATCACAATCTTCTTTTGATGGATGAAGAGCAAAACACGTTATTTGCAGTAGATATTAATACGGGAATTCACTCAATTATTTCAGCGGGACCACATAACCTTGGGCTCCATAATTATCATGGAATAGTATTAGATAAGGCTAGAAAAAGAGCGCTAATTGCGGATGGTATTTTGGGCGGAATCGTTAGCATCGATATGACAAGCGGCGAGCGATCCATGTTTTGGACTAAAAATAATATCCCAGCGCCCTATCCATTTGGTATCGCGTTAGATTCCACTAAAAATAAAATATGGGTCAATGATGCATATGACTGTGTATTCGCTATTGATTTAATGAGCGGCATATCGTCGTTATTATCAAATAACACCACACCCAATGCGAATAATCCTATGAGCTGTATGTCGGAGATAGCTCTGGACGTTGCCCATAACCGCCTTCTATCTGCGGAAACTGTTTCCAGATCTATTATAGCGATTGATTTAACCACGGGTGATCGCACAATATTATCCAGTAACAGCGTACCAGATACGTCAAATCCATTTCTTGCTCCTAACACTCTGACGATTGATGTGAGCCGCAATAGAGCCTTGGTGCTGGATTCGCTTGAACGTATAGTCTTCGTTGACTTATCCACCGGTGTGCGAACGCCTATTCCCGGCGAGATTCCAAAGAACAATCCTTATGAATCCACTATTTCAATTGACCAGGAAAAAAATATTGCTTATTTAATTGATTCAGCACTGGATTCGGTTGTAGTTGTTGATTTGGTTACAGGGCAAAGAGCAATTTTTTCGAAATAAATAATTTCTGTGTAATGAGTATTTCATTCATCTCAAGAGTTTCCATTTACAGACAGGTTGGGCAGCGATGCCCAGCTTTCGCAACATCAGCAAAGATTTTTCTTAATTTGACCACCGCTACCGCAACCAAGGTTCCGCCTTAGCGCGTGTGCTGGTAGGGATGCAGGTGCCGAAAAAAAGAATACGCGGAATTAAAAGCGTTTTTAAATGATCTGAATTATCCCTACTGGGATGAAACCAAAAATGAAGCTTATAAGTTCTTTTTGGGGTAGGGCAATACTGGGAAAAATTAAGTAAAAAGGAGAAGTTATGAAAAAATATTTATTTTTTGTGTTGTCCATTGTTGCCATGCATATTAACGCGGATCCAATAAAAGGAGTTGAGGGTACGAAAGATCTATGTCAAAAATCCGTAGATTTTTTTGCACAAGGAAACACCAAAAAATCTACCGAAGTATTAAAGCCTTATTGGCCACTGCCTTCGGAAGAAATTGATAATCTTGTGTATCAAACTGACTCTCAGCTCAAAATGGTGTCCTCAAGATTTGGGGCGATGATAGGCTCAGATTTTGTTACGACCAAATTGGTTGGAACTAGCTTTGTGCAGCATACATTCGTTGTAAAATTTGAGAAACATGCGGTGCGCTATTTTTGTACATTTTATAAGCCGAAAGACGAATGGCTCGTAAATTCAGTTACGTGGGACGATAAAGTAACATTGTTGTTTCAGTAATGTGAATTCCCAAGCTCCAACTTGGGAATGCACTTCAACGTAAAGGACTACACATGTGTGTGGTTCAACGTAGGTTGGGCAGCCATGCCCAACATTCGCAATCTCAGTGCAAGTTTATCTTTAATTTGATCATCGCATGTTGGGCATAACTGCCTACGCGGCCCGACCCAACCTACCAAGGAAAGCGTCATGGAAAAACTCTACATCGGCGTCAAAGGCCACGTCGTCTGCCTGGATAAAGCCACCGGCAATATCCAGTGGGAGCAGAAATTAAAATCAGCTGATCTCACTAATATCATTCAAGACGGCAATTTAATTTTCGCCCACGCGGCGGGCCATTTATTTTGTCTGGATGCAGCGACTGGCCATGTCAAATGGAAAAATGAACTATCCGGTTTGGGTTACGGTGCGTGCATTTTTGCAACAAACCAACAGGGTTCGACTTACGCAAGTGCGTACGAAGAAGCGCAGCGGCGGCAGGCTCGTGGGGAGCAGAATACGTGAACATCAAATGCAAATAAAAACACCAAATTTTCTCCTGCGCGATTTTGAATTTGGCGATCTCGAAAGCTATGCGCTCTTTCGCCAAGACCAAAAATTCCAACGCTTCTACGACGAACAAGATTGCTCACCCGAAAAATCGGCGCAATTAATTGAGATGTTTATCGGCTGGAGTCAAGAGCAACCGCGCACCAAATTCCAGTTGGCGATTATTGCGGATACCAGTGAAGTGATAGGTTCGTTTGGTATTCGCATCGAAGCTGAAGGAGACGCATCGGTCGGTTGCGAGCTGGCGCGGCTTTGGCAAGGTTCAGGTGCCGCGCGCGAAGTGGGTGCGGCTATGTTGGCGTTTGCTTTCGATACACTGAAGCTGCGCCGAATTTACGCGGAGACTATTTCCGAAAACAAACCTGCGATCAAGCTTTGCGAGTCACTTGGCCTGCAACGCGAAACCGAGCGTGAACAGGATTGCTTCTTTAAAGGCCGCTATTGGAATACTCTGGTGCTATCCTTAAGTCAGTCCTGATTCTTGAGCCTCTTTTCATGCGTATAACTGCTGTTATTTTTTCCCTTCTTTTCTCGCTTCTTTCATCTGCCGTTTTCGCCGGGGAATTAGTTCCGGTTGGGGATATAAAACTCTATGTCGACCAACAGGGCAAAGGCGAGCCACTGATTTTATTGCATGGTGGTTTGGGCAGTGGGGAATCATGGTACAAACAGCTGCCTGAGTTCAGCAAAAAATACAAAGTCATCAGAATAGATAGCCGCGGCCAGGGGCGTTCTACTGATGGCAAGTTGCCGCTGACTTATCACCTGATGGCGGAAGATGTGGTAGCGCTGATGGATAAGTTGCAATTGACATCGGCGCGTTTTGTGGGTTGGAGCGATGGAGCAAATATCGCCATCGATATGGCCATACACCATCCAACTCGCGTGAAATCATTTATAGCCTATGGGGCCAATATAAACCCTGCAGGGTTGCAGCCGGACTTTATGAATTACCTGCGCACCGCCAGTAAAGAAAAGCTGGAAAAAGATTTGGGCCGCGAATTTTTGCAAGTGACCAAAGAGCCCGAGCGTTTGCCGGAGATAGTACAAAAAATAAAAGTGATGTGGCTGGTCGAACCGCAATTTACCAAAGCGCAACTCGCCAGTATCAAAACACCAGCCCTGATTATGGATGGCAAAACAGAAGAGGCCATTCGCCCTGATCACGCGGCAGAAATTGCTGCTGCAATTCCATCATCGACGTTATTAATGCTGCCCGATATTGGCCACTATGCCATGTTCTCTGCGACCGAACGCTTCAACCGCGAAGTGCTTACTTTTTTGGCGGCACATTGATATTGGCGACAATGGTTTGCAAAAATCAAACACAAGTCTCACTCGTCGTCGATCTGTCACAGAGTTGAAAAAAATCAGACACAGAGGCTGGCTAGAATCCGGCCCGCGAACAACATGGAGGTGACCCGCAACTGGGTTGGCATGCGCCGGGATGAGCGGTATGCCACTACTATCGCTATCCTCTTTGTTGGATGTTCAAATGAACGCTTATAAAAATCTTAATGCTTCCATCCTGGGACTCTTGGGTATTTGTGCAGTGGCTGTGAGCTCTGCCGCATCGGCAATTACTTATGTTGCCTGGCCAAACTCTACCGCGGTGGTTACGGCCGATGGCTCCAATCAATTTGGCGGAAATCTCAGTGGCTTGTATTACCAACCTGCGGCGGGTGCGCAAGCTGCTGTGCTGTGGGGCGTGCAAAATTCGCCATCAAAACTCTATAATCTGGTGTGGAATAGCAGTAGCAATACCTTTGTAAAAAGCACGTCTAACGGTTGGACTAACGGAAAAACATTGCGCTATCCCAATGGCTCCGGTGCGCCAGATGCAGAGGGCGTGACCAAAGCGGAATTGTCGGGTACTGATATTTACATTTCTACCGAGCGCGATGGCAGCGGTTCAAATCGTTTCAGCGTATTGCGTTACGACACTAGCGGCACCGCCACTACCATCAATGCCACCCACGAATGGAATTTGACGTCGGATCTGCCCAGTGTAGGCTCTACCAACCTTGGCCTGGAAGCTATTGCCTGGGTGCCTGATAGTTACTTGCAAGCGAATGGTTTTATCGACGAGCATTTTGCCGCAACTTACGATCCCGCCAATTATCCCTTGCACGGTACGGGTCTGTTTTTTGTGGGCCTGGAAGCTAACGGAAAAATTTATGCTTACGCGCTGAATTCAGATTCATCTTATGTGCGTGTTGCAACCATTGACAGCGGCCATGCCAGCATTATGGATTTGTCATTTGATTGGGACAGCGGTGCGCTTTGGGCCTACTGCGATAACAATTGCAGCAACCGTTCACACTTGCTCGGTATTGATACCACTGTAGGTTCATCGACATACGGAAAATTTATTGTGCGCAAAGCCTATGAGCGCCCGTCGAGCATGTCGAATATCAACAACGAAGGCATCGCCATGGCGCCAGCCTCCGAGTGTGTGAGCGGTATTAAAAATTTCTTCTGGGCCGATGATTCGGAAACCAGCGGTCACGCTATTCGCAAAGGAAAAATTCCCTGCGGGCCTTTATTTTAATGAAAGGCTTTAATGAAAGATTTTAATAAAGCGTTTTAATGCCTGACGATAACCACTCCTGCAACAGGAGTGGTTTATTTCCCCAGCATGCGCAACAGCGTGCGATCTTTATCGATAAGGTGATGCTTAAGCGCGCCGCTAATATGCAGCAAGAGTGCGATAGTTAATATATAGCCAACACTCTCATGCACTTCATGACCTATGTCGCTAACCACTTCGTTGTAAGGAATTACTTTGGTGGGATCTATAGGGTCTGGATTGGCGGGTGCGATAGTCAAGCCAAACACTTCCACACCAAAACCACCCGCGCCGGAAAATAGAAATCCGCTGATGGGCATGATCAACGTTCCCAAAATCAATACCCAGAATGTCAGTCGCGCGAGCCTGCGCTCCCAGGTGGGGTAGTCGCGCACGGGCACGGGCCAGCCATTTTTAATTCGCCAGATAACGCGCACCAGTATCACCGCAAAAATGCAGATGCCGATGGATTTGTGCAACGCATAAAGGCCGTAGGCCTCGTACATGGACATATAAAACCCCACGGCGAGCAGACACACAATGGTGAGCGCAATAATCCAATGCAGGGCGATAGTAGTCGGGCTGAGCTGTTCGCGTGTGTCCAAGGTGCAACTCCTTCCGTATAAGCAGTGGCTTGATGGTTATTGCTCAATTATAGTGCGCCATTTGCGCTTTGCCGTCTCGACCCGATAAGGAGAGGTTTTATGAATGAAAGATTTAACAAGGTGGTATTGGAAGGGGAATTTGTGCGCCTCGAACCTCTGGCGCTCACGCACAAATCCGGCCTGGAGGCTGCTATTCGCGATGGCGAGCTGTGGAATTTGTTTGTGACCCTGGTTCCTCACCCCGACCAACTGGACGCATTCTTTGCCCAGGCGGATGACTGGTATAACACGGGTGAGAGCCTCGCCTTTGCGACTATCGACAAACGCAGCGGCAAAATCGCAGGTTCTACAAGATTTATGAAAGCCAACTTGCCCAACAAGCGCGTCGAAATCGGTTTTACCTTTTTAGGTGAAAGCTGGCAGCGCACACCGGTCAATACCGAGGCGAAACTCCTGATGCTGCAACATGCGTTTGAGACGCTGGGATTAAACCGCGTGGAATTACTGACGGATTTTCTCAACAGTAAATCGCGCGCGGCTATTGCCCGATTGGGCGCCAAGGAAGAGGGGGTTTTGCGCAGCCATATGGTGATGCCCAATGGGCGTGTGCGCGATTCGGTGCTTTTTAGTATCACTAACCATGAATGGCGCGGCGTGAAAGAAAATCTGCAATTCAAACTTGCGCGTTCAGCAGATAAAACAAACCCCACCTAAGTGGGGTTTGTTGTTTTTTAGCGATGGATAAGTGGCCGGTCTCACGCAAACTTGCGGTAATTTTCGCGCAGTTTGTCGTCATAGGCATTTTGGCGGTAGCCGGCGCCGTTGTAGGAGTAGGCAAATCCCGCCCAATCTTTTTCGGACAAAAGCTGCACCAGGTTTTTGCCATCGCGGTTTCTGGTTTTAGTGATAAAACGACAGAAGGCCTCTAACTGGTCGCGCTCGTGGGTTTCCATACGGGTGACAAAATCGCTCACCGAGGCGTAGTCCAGGTTCTTCCAATGAAAGCCCATAATCTGGAACAGGCCCCAAGAGGCCGATTCGCGCGCGGCGTCTTCGTGGATCAACATGGCGCGCTCCAGTCGCCGGTTTTCGCCGGTGCCGCCCACATAAAATTGTTTGGTCCAGGTAGGATAAAGTATGTCCTCATTGCCTTTGACATAGGCTTCGGGGCGCAATCCCAGCTCTTTCAACCGGCGCCAGAAAATATGGCCTTCGAACAGAATCTTGGGTTTATCGCCAACAAACCCCTTGCCGTTGGACTCCACTTTATAAACGGCCTTGATAGTGGCGACATCGATCTTCAAGGCTGCGGCGGCGGCCGCAAAATCGGCCTCGCCGATAAATTTGTTATCCGCGGGCGCGTTCGGTGTTGCCGGCGCGAGCAGCGTGGCCCAGGTTTTTTCACCCACGACACCATCGGCCATCAATCCCTGTTTTTGTTGAAAGTCGATAAGCGCCGCCTTGGTGGCAGCGCCAAAGTCGCCGTCCACCTCCAGGGTCGCTCCGGCTTTTACCAGCAGATTTTGTAGATGGAGCACGCTGGCCTTGTCTGTCGCCCCTGGTTTGAGCACTGGCATGGCGGCGTCCGGTTTGGGCAGCATCACCAGGCTCGGGCGGATGTTGTCAGCGGTAGCCACAGCCTCCACGGCCATGTTGTTGGCCGGATGGGGATTGAGGGTGGCGATACGCCCTGACTGCCAGCCACCCAGGTCGCGTACAAAGCGGTTGAGATCGATCAGCGTGCCACCCTGGCCACCCCAGCGGTTGCGCGGGTCAAGGGCTTCCCAAAAAGTACCCAGGGGTGCGAGTTTGGCCGCCGTTTGGATGAGTTGGTAATGGTCGGCGTCGCTAACTTCAAAGAAGTTGAGGGTCATGGCGCATTTGCGCAGATGGGGGCTATCCATACTGGGCTCGGCACCGGAGCGTACAAAGGCGGCCTGGGCTTCTGGCGTGCGCTCCAGCTCGCCTCCCGTTACCAGAAATCCTTCCTGTTCGGCAAAATCCAGCAGCTTGCGGATATGTTTTAAAAAGGCGGCTTGCTCATCAATCAGGCTCATTTGGAGTCGCCTCCGCTGCGCTGCATTATGGCGGCATCCAGGGCTTTGGATTTATTGGCGCTGCCTTGGGAGCTGCCAAAGTAGTAGCCCAATACTTGGGTCAAGGCGGCGGAGAGAACACCCAGTATGTAAATAATGATGTCTTTTTGGGTGGCATTGATTTTGGGTTTGCCATCGGGAAAGTCGCCACTTAAATAGGCGAAAAGCAGGAAGACAACGATAGTCAGCACCACCACGATCATGGCCAGTGCAGGTTGTATACCTTTTACATACCAGGGCGCCTTTTCATCAAGTTGCACGGCCGTTTGGTTTTTGCGGGCATCCTGCACGTCGGCCAGGTAGGCTTTGGTCTCTTCCAGATCCAGCTTGTTATTTTCAAGCTGCATGCGCAGCAGTTCTTCCTCGTGTTCGGCCTGGAACTGGCGCAGCTTTAAGGTATCTTCCTCGCTCAGTGGACCCGCTTCCAGGTCGACCCCGGTTTTCTCCTTAATGAAATCTTTACCTTTAACCAGGGCGGCGTTGGCGATCAACCGCAAGCCGGAGCTCAATAAACCAGCGATAAACGGAACCATAGCATTGTCCTTTCTGTATTTGTTTATAGGAATAACGGACGTGTGCACCTTGGCCACAACACGTCCTTTGTGTGACAAACCAACCTAATCTAGGATGTCTTGGGCGAAAAAACTATCACCGTTAGGATTCGCAGGGAAAATTTGGCGCGCCAATCATTTTGACGAATATTTACTCTCTGCCACTGGCGCTTTTTGCCTAATGATGTAATCTTAGACAACGTTGTCTTTGCCCAATAAGAGTAAATCGCCAGATGAACAAATTTCCCTTATGTACAGCTGTGATAGGTCTGCTGGCGGCTTCTGCCCTGGCGCAAACCGCTACAACTAAAAATTTATCGCAACAGCAACTGGATGAACTGGGTGCGCACGCCCAAGTCACCTTCAACCTGCTAGGCAATTTCACCCCGACGGCCGATGGCCTCAAAGCCCAGCTGCAATTAAGCAATCAATCCGGGACGGCGCTGCCGGCAGGAGCGGGTAACTGGCGGATTTACTTTCACTCGGTGCGCAATATCAAAGGCTCAGATGCAGGTGGGCTGCACCTGAGCCATATCCAGGGTGACCTTTACGAGCTGGCGCCCAAGGCGGATTTTCCCGGTTTGGCCAAAGGCGCCAGCCTGCAATTTGCCTATGGCGGTGGTGAGTGGATGGTGAGTTACACCGATTTTATGCCGCGCGCTTTTATCGCCCAACCGGGTTTGAACCCGGTGGCCTTCAGCAATACCGATAGCGAAAATCTGCAGTCCTTCGTATCACCTATCACCAGTCGCGAACAGCAACTGCGCTATGGCGCTGGCGGTAAGCAGGATCTTTATCCCGTGGCCACAGCGGCCTCGCGCTATAAAGACAGCGCGCCTCTCGCCTCTGTAAAAGTGACAAACGAAGATGTCGCCCAGCGCATTATTCCCAGCCCCAAAAGCCTGCAGCGTCGCTCCGGTAGCGCCAGTCTCGATAGCAGTTGGCAGATTCGCTACGCCGGCCGCCTGACAGGCGAGGCTGCTTATTTGCAGCAGCAACTACAAGCCGCGGGCCTCAAGCTGGATAGCCAGCCGGACAATGTGCCTGCCACGGGTAAAGTGATCGAATTGAAAGCCGGAGGTTTGACGACGGGTCAGGGTAGTCTCGCCAAAGAGGTTTCCGGGGAAGAAAGCTATAACCTGACTATCGCCAGCAACAAAATCAGCATCCAGGGCAGTGACAATGCGGGCAGCTTTTACGGCATCCAGAGCCTTCTTGGACTTTTGCCCGCCGGGCAGCTGGTGCAGGTGGAATTGCCGCAGCTGCAGATCGACGACAGTCCGCGCTACCACTGGCGCGGCATGCATTATGACGTTGGGCGCAACTTCCACGGCAAGGCGGTGACGCTGCGTTTGATCGAACAAATGGCGCGCCACAAGCTCAACAAATTGCACTTTCATTTAACCGATGATGAGGGCTGGCGCCTGCAGATTCCCGGCTTGCCGGAGCTGACTGAGGTGGGTGGTGCCCGCTGCTTTGACCTGAGCGAACAGTCCTGCCTGCTCACCCAGCTGGGCACTGGCCCGCTCAAAAGTGGCTCGGGCAACGGCTTTTACACCACGGCGGATTTTGTTGAAATCCTCAAATTCGCCAACGCTCGCCACATAGAAGTCATTCCAGAAATAGATATGCCCGGTCATGCCCGTGCCGCCATTAAATCGATGGAGGCGCGCTACAAACGCCTGCTGGCGGAGGGCAAAAAAGCCGAGGCCGGCCAGTATTTGCTGTCAGATCCACTGGATAAGTCCGTCTATTCCTCCGTGCAAAACTACACCGACAACGCCGCGAATGTCTGCCTGCCATCTACCTATGTTTTTGTGGAGAAGGTGGTTTACGAACTGCAGCAGATGTACCGCACGGCGGGCGTCAAACTGGCTATCTACCACATGGGTGGTGATGAAGTGGGCAAGGGCGCCTGGACGGAATCGCCTGCTTGTAAGGCGTTGATCCAGAAAGGCGAAGCGGGTCTGGCTGGCGTGGCCGACTTTAAACCCTATTTCGTGGCCAAAGTGGCGGATATCACCCGCGCTCGCGGCTTGGATCTGGCGGGTTGGGAGGATGGCTTGATGTACGATCCCGCGACCACCTTCAACCGCAAGCAATTCAGCAACGACAATGTGTACGCTAACGCTTGGGACAATATCTGGGAGTGGGGTGTTGCCGACCGTGCCTATCGTCTGGCCAATGCTGGCTACAAGGTGATTTTGTCGCCCGGTACCCATCTGTATTTTGACCATCCCTACGAGCCTAACCCCGAAGAGCGCGGCTACTACTGGGCGACTCGCTACAGCGATACGGCCAAGGTATTCGGCTTTATGCCCGATAACTACTATGCCAACGCCGACCGCACCAACGCCGGCGCACCCATCACCAATCTGGAAGCCATGGTGGGCCGCGAACTGCCGCCGCTGCGTCGCCCGGAAAATCTGGTGGGTATACAGGGCCAGGTATGGAGCGAAACTATACGCACGCCCGAGCAATTCGAGCAGATGATCTACCCGAGGCTGTTCGCCTTGGCCGAGCGCGCCTGGCACAAGGCGGCCTGGGAGGGCGACAAACCGGATGCGATCCCGCGCCAGCGCGACTGGGCGATTTTCGCTGCTGCACTGGCGCAAAAAGAGTTGCCCAAATTGGCCGCTACCGGCGCCAACTTTTACCTGCCGCCACCCGGTGGTCAGCTGGAAAATGGCAAGTTGAGCGCTAATGTGGCCTATCCGGGTTTGGCACTGGAATACAGCCTGGATGGAGGTGCCACCTGGCAGTCCTACAGCGGTGAAGTAACTGCAAATGGGCAATTGTTGCTGCGCAGTCGTTTGGGTGACAAAGCTGGCCGGGCTACGCCAGTTCTCCGCTAATCCCCGCACATAAGATGCAGCTTTGGCGACAAAAGCTGCATCTTGTCGTTAAACTTTAATGAATGTGACGTAATATTCATTAATTGAGCGAAAAAAGATCAATGCGTCTATATCTTTTTTAAATAAGCGTGTCTATGCTTGATTTTCGCTTGGTTATAGATTGCGGTGCCAGGTGAATGGCGGGCTTGGTTGCTCTCCAGCAAGCTGGCTCGGCTCCCAATAATAATGAAGCATCACAGGTGAGTTGAAACAGGTGAGTTATGAAACTTGATGTAATCTCCGTTGTTGTTCTCGCATTTTGTTGTGGCGTATGTGTGACCTTGGCGGTAGAGGCCAAGTCGGTGTTTGGTGAGAGTAAATCCGAAGTGGTTGTCGCTGAAACCCATTGATCCATATATCTGCGTCAGGCCGCTGGGATGTGGCCTGATACAAGTGCTCCAAATCCCTTTCTTACCCCCTCTTATTTATTAACAATCAATTCCTTGTCAGTTACTACGCCGTAGAGCGGTATATCCCAGGCGGCCAGTTCCAGCGCTTCTACTTCCTGGCAACTGTGGGCCAGCCCCAGCAACCAGGGCTTGGTTTTCTTGCCTTGGTGGAAAGCAAACGTCGTGTCGTAAAAACCGCCACCCATCCCCAGGCGACCGCCCTGGCGGTCAAAACCTACCAGCGGCAGCAGCACTATATCCAGCAGGTTTGGCGGCATCTTGTGACCAGCGCTGTGATCTGGTTCCGGGATGCCAAAGCGGTTGGGGGTGAGCTGACTGTCGGTGGTAAACGGCACAAACCACAACTGGCGCGGCTGGGTAGGGTGCAACACCGGCAGGTAGCAGTGCTTGTTCATCTTCCACAATTGCTCGGCGATGGGCATGGGGTCTATTTCGCCATCATTAGCCAGGTAAAGCGCTATATGTTGTGCGCGCATAAATTGCGGCAACTTGGTCAAATGGCGCAGCACCCAGGCCGAGGCGGCAGCCTGTTGTGTGGGTGACAAGGCCTTGCGGCGCTGGCGCAGCTCGGTGCGCAATTGCTGGCGCTGGTCTTGGGTAGACATGAAATAAAGCCTGAGACTAAAACTCACATTCTAGGTGATAGCCCTAAAGCAATGGCAACAAAAAATGGGGAATAAGGAACGAAGGAGTAAATAAGGATAAAGCGAAGAGAGTTGAAGTGCTGGCTGAAAAGACCAGAAGATCCTTTCAGCCAGCAGAAATTAGCCACCCCGAAATGCCGCTACCAAGCGGGCCTTGAACCCTAAGGTTCAAGGTGGCTGCAGCTGTGGCTTTTTAGGCTTTCCGTCAGGCGGACATGCACACCAAACACAACGAGCTACTGCCGGTTTTACATTTATCGGCTCAAGGACATGTTGGATTGCAAACATTCCAGGGCTTGTTGGCAGTATAACCTAATAAATATGCCAGTCCGCAAATGATATTAAGCTTGGGCCTTATAACCATTTAGGCGAAAACATTATTAAAACAGGGTGAACTTGTGCAAAAAACGACTTTTCCGCTCAGTGGTAATCCACACCAGTGCAGCGCTTGTGCAAGTTGTTCTAAATGCCGTCAGCCAACATTCTCTATTCTTTTTTACGCGCCAATAAAAAAGCCTGCAAGTGCAGGCGTTGATAGGTGCAAATAAGGTATTGGGGACTATTGCCCGGAAAGCACTCGCTCGATTTTATCATTCAGGCGTTGCAGATCGGCGCGCTCTATACCACTTGGCGTGGCAGGCTCAGCGCCGGATTTGGCTTGCAGGAGTTCATGGCTGAGGTTGAGCGCCGCCATTACGGCGATACGCTCCAGGCCGATCACCGCGCCCGAGCCGCGAATAGCTTTCATACGCTCGTCCAGCAACTGGGCGGACTCGATCAGCGCCTGGCGCTCTTCGCGCGGGCAGGCTACCTGGTATTCCTTATCGAGGATTTTTACAAAAACAGTTTCGTTCGCCATGGTGGTCTTCTCTTTCTGTGGCCTTATTCGGCATCAAGGCTTTTCAGGTGGGTGATCATGGCTTCTACGCGGCTGCGGGCCAACTCATTTTTCTCGATCAAGCGCACACGCTCCTGCTGCCAGGCAACTTCGCGAGCCTTGAGTTCGGCGTTTTCCTGCTGCAGGCGGTTGGTGAGCAGGATCAAGCGGTCCAGCTTGGTTTCCAATGCGAGTAAAAGTTCGTCAGACATGATGTGGTGACCAATAACAAGGCAAAATTAACGCGAAGCAGTCACTATATTGCGGGAGCTATAAAGGGTCAATGATTGCCAGTGCTTGGCGGCCAGAATTAAAGTCGATTCGAGAAGTGGCTTCAACGTCATCATTAAGCGCCAATCAACCGGATAAGCCGCTGTCGTGATAGCATTCGCTTTTTATTTCCGCGCTCGCTGATCAATTTTGCGAATGATCCCAACAAAGTACTCCGTAACTACCATGACTGATACCACTCTCCCTCCACTGAACTTTGACGAACTCTGCGACCTGTTGGTCCCGCTTGGCACTATTAATAGCCCCTCCGAGCTCCACGGCCTGCTGTGTGGCAAACTTTGTGGCGGGGCGCAGCTCAGCGAAGTGCACTGGCTGCTGGATGCAGTAGAGTTCCTCGATTTCACCCAGGCGCCCGACGAGCGTGTACGCAACGCGCTGACCCAGCTCTACCAAACATCCCTGACGCAACTCGGGGATGGCTTCAGCCTTAAGCTCATGTTGCCCGATGACGAGGTGGAATTGTCCCAGCGTACCGCCGCCCTCGGTCAATGGTGCTATGGTTTCCTCACGGGCTTCGGCTCCGCTGGCAAAGCTGACCGTGTGCTGACTGACGATGTAGAAGACGGCTTGCGCGATCTGGCGGCTATTGCGCAAATCGCCATTGAAGATGGTGAAGACGATGCCGATGAGGCCGACTTTGCCGAAGTAAGCGAATACGTACGTATGCTGGCGGCGTCATTATTTCTGGAGTATGGGGCTGAAGCATTGCAGGCTGCGAAAGCGACTATAGCGCCGCCCTCATCTGATCAAATCCACTAGACCTGGCAATAGCAATAATGTCAGGGATGCTTCACAGCCGCGCAGGTATTTGGGGAGTAATGTTTCGTTAATCCGGGGCGCCTTTCCAATATTTGACGCGGGTTAGATAAAGGAAATATATATGAGTGATCAACACCAGCAAACTATTACCCAGCTGAGTGCGCAATTCATACACGATATAGCGACACCCCTTGCCAGCATCCAGATTTTGGCTGGTCTTCTTGAGGCTCATTTGCCAGCGGCTTTGTTGGCCTATCAACATCTCAAAACCCACGGCGGGGACCTAGAGGAAATCCCACCTGAGCAATTACTTGCCTTGCAATCCTCTGCGACCAATATCAAAACCTTGGTGCAACAAGTCAATGATGCTGCCAAAGATTACTGGCAACAGGTAGACCGGCAAATTCATCCCGCTGACCAACAAGATACGACACAAGTACCTCTCGCCAAACACGCCCTGTCGCTAACAACCCCACTGCGTATCCTGGTTGCTGAAGATGATGAAATTCACCAGAAGATTGCCTCGAGGCTCTTATCGTCGCACCATCAGGTCGATATAGCCGCAAATGGTCGCGAAGCTGTGGATTATTGCCGTCGTCAATCCTATGACCTGGTATTAATGGACCTGCATATGCCTGTTATGGATGGTGTGCAAGCGGCCAGCGAGATCATGACCTTAACAACATCTTCCCCCCTCATTATCGGATTGACGAATCGACCATTGGGCGCTGAAAAAAAACAATTGTTGCAACAGGGGTTCCGTGAATTTATTGAGAAGCCATTGCGGTTGGATGAATTGCAAAATCTTATTGAAAATTTATAGTGAAAAATGTTTAACATCCGTGAAATTCTATATCTGATACAGATAATAAGACTGATATTGTAGATTCGTACTAACGAGGCATTCATGGTGGTGAGATTGTGACAACACTTCAAACACTTTTATTGGTATACATAATATCGCTACTGCTAAATTCGATATTTTCACTGCAGTTTTGGCTCGTTTATAAAACATCCACCTATAAAAAATTAATTATTTTATGGTTGCTAACCACCCTTAATTTTTTGCTACAAGGGTTAGTTTCCGAATCCATTATAGGCAGCCTGCTTACCTTCCCGACCTATATTGCCGTAGCCTATTACGCCTGCTCTTTATTGGCAGAAACTTCATCCATGCCCTTTCGATGGAAACCATTTGGCATAGTTTATGTGTTGAGTCTTGCGGCGAGTACTTTTTTATACCATCTGACTGATAGCTTTACGTTAATCGCATTGCCTGTAGCTATTGGTGTGGCTGCACCGCAAATATTCTTCGGCCTACAAAAATTAATAAAATATCGCCATACCGGAACCCAATTCAGCAATAGCTATGCGGTGTTATTGCTTCTGAATGGTTTTCACTTTTTAGATTATCCATTTCTACGACCTGATCCCCAAATGGCGATTTTTGGTTTTGGCCTGGTCCTTATTTTTTCAATATGTTTTGCAGCGCTGCTGCCCAGTATCTTAAGTAAATACCACACAGATCAGCTAACCAAAAACTTGCTGCAACAGATTGAAAAAAGAGAGCAGGTTGAAAATGACCTTGCTATAGCTCTCATCAAGGCAGAACATTTGGCGAATGTGAAGTCAATATTTTTGGCCAATGTAAGCCACGAAATACGCACACCCCTAACAGGTATTATTGGGCTTAATGACTTGTTGCTGACCACTGAGTTAAATCCGGAACAGCGGGAATATTGTTCCGATATCGCCAATGCAAGCCAAAAATTGCGAAGAATAATAAACAATGTGCTTAATCTGTCCAAGCTGGAGTCAGGTACTGTGGTACTTGAACAGGAGAGCTTCACTTTACACAATATGGTGAATGAAGTAAGCGGGCATTATGCACGCCACAATAAAAGCGGCATTGCTATTACCTGCTTGATAGATGGGGAGGCTCCGACAGCTGTTATTGGTGATAAAGGCAAGTTGCAACAGATTGTTTTCAATTTAATTGATAACGCACTTAAATATAGTCAGAGCCATGTGATTACCTTTTCCTTAACCTATGACTTTGATAAAAGTGCAATCAATATCGCTGTTAGGGACGATGGTGTTGGAATTTCCCCCGATATAGTTGGCAGGCTTTTTCATCCCTTTGAGCAAAAGCATAAAAAAACCGAAGGTGTTGGCCTGGGTTTAGCCATTGTTGAACAGCTCGTTACGTTAATGCAGGGAAATATTTCAGTCACAAGTGATATAGGAAAGGGCGCGGAGTTTATTTGTCAAATCCCGGCACCTATTGCCAGCGAATCCAATACGCCGCCCACCACCTCCGTAGACTCGTCATCGCATATTGCGACAAAACCCAAAAAAGTTAATCTGTTGGTAATCGATGACAATGTATTGAATTTAAAAACCATTGCTACTTTGCTGGTGCAGGCAGGTTATCACTGCTTGTTGGCAGAGGACGGCGTTACCGCCAAAAAGCTGTTTGAAGATAAAGCTGTAGATCTGATTTTAACGGATATTCAGCTGCCCGATATTCATGGATTTGATTTGATAAAATATTTTAGACAACATAACGCGACTATTCCGATAGTGGCTTACAGCGCTTTTGCATTTGATGAAGATGTTGCTGCGGCCATGCAAGTGGGTGCGACGGATTATTTAAGAAAGCCGGCTATGTTTGCTGAAATAAAAACAAAATTACGGGAGTATCTGGATTAAATATGTAAGGGCTGTGATGAGTTGTCATAGCCCTTACGTGGCCCGTTATACCGCTATGTTGATTTCGATAAATGTGTCTGTCTGTAAGGTGTTATACCAGCGACTGAACACTTGCTCAAAGCCTGAGAAAATATCATCTATAACCGTACTCATGTGACGGGAGCGAAAACGCTGAACGTCATAGTAATGAGAATGCGAGAAATCCTTTTCGCCTTCCAGCCAATTGCCGGTTGAATGGCTTGCTTCATCCTCATAGTGTTCAGAACCGAAATATTTCAATTTTTGAAAATCCCCTCGTTTCTGAGTAACAGAATTAAGACTGTTAATAAATACAGAAAATGCACTTTCCAGACAGTCGAGAATCATCATTTTTTCTTCGGCAGTTTTGGTGGTTCTGATATGGCTAACAACCCTGTAAACCATCTCGCGAATAGCATAGTTGTCTGTTGACCATAGTGTTTTTAAGACTGAAGAAACATTTCCTCCCCAATATTCAACATTCATATTCAATGTTTCCAAGTCTTCGATAAACCAAAGCCAGTGATCGGAGTCCTCGTCGCAGTGGGTGTTAATTGAAAGCTCAAAATCATTTTTTGGATCTTTAATTCGGATTTCTTCTAAGATATCGCGAAAGCCTAAAACAAAAAAAGTCATGTGTGGAACGAAACTATAAACTTGACTAGAAACGTCTCTGCAGCCCAAGAGGTGCTGGCAAAAGCTGTGTTTTTCCAGTTTGGCTTGGCGATCAGAAATACGTTGTAATAATGCTGACATAGGAAGTTTCCTTAATTGATAAATCACACTGGGTTTAGGGTTAACACCAGGTACTCAATCGTTTGCAATGAATTTGAAAGATGAGTGGCATCTAAACTGCCGGCACCCGGTATTAGATAATGTGCATTTAAATCGTCATTGCGTAAACAAAAGTGTTGTTTATTTTTTGTTCGCTTGATGGCTTTGGCACTCCACAGTTGCGTCCTGGTCCGCCTGGCGTGTCGGTTGCGGATAGATATTGCGCCATGGATAATGAGGCAGGGCATCTGCCCTAAGTGGCGCCAATTACAACATCGGATCTGATCCAAGTCCCTTCACTCTTACCAAGAGACGTCTATGAGAATCACCAGGCAGGAATTTGCCCGTCGCCGTAAAGCCTTGATGGCGATGATGGAACCTAACAGTATCGCCATTGTGCCGGCCGCACCCGAGCGGACTCGTAGCCGCGATACCGAGCACCACTATCGTCAGGACAGCGATCTGTTTTATCTCTCCGGTTTTCCCGAGCCGCAAGCAGTGTTGGTGTTGATCCCCGGTCGCGATCACGGCGAGTACGTATTGTTTGTGCGCGAGCGCAATCGCGAACGAGAAATTTGGGACGGCTATCGCGCCGGCCCGGAGGGTGCTTGTAAAGAATACGAAGCGGACGATGCTTTCCCCATCGACGATATTGACGATATTTTGCCGGGCCTGATCGAAGGCCGTGAGCGTGTCTACTACGCCATGGGCAAAGACAGCGAATTTGATAAGCAGGTGATGGATTGGGTAAACACCATTCGCGCCAAAGTGCGCTCCGGCGCAACGCCGCCAGGTGAATTTCTCGACCTCAGCCATTTCCTCAATGAATTGCGTCTATTTAAAAGCGCCGCCGAATTGCGCGTGATGAAAGAGGCGGGCGAAATTTCCGCGCGCGCCCATGTGCGTGCGATGAAACTTTCCAAGCCCGGGGTAATGGAATATCAACTCGAAGCCGAAATCCTGCACGAGTTCCAGATGAGCGGTGCGCGCTTTCCGGCCTACAACACGATTGTTGGCGGTGGTAAAAACGGTTGCATCCTGCATTACATTGAAAACAGCGCGCCGCTAAAAAATGGCGATCTGGTATTGATCGATGCCGGCTGCGAACTCGAAAGCTACGCGGCGGATATCACCCGCACCTTTCCGGTGAACGGAAAATTTTCTCCCGAGCAAAAAGCTCTCTACGAAATTTGTTTGCAGGCGCAGCTTGAGGCAATTGCCGTGGCAAAACCTGGCAACCACTGGAACGATCCCCACGAAACCACCGTGCGCGTGATTACTGAAGGTTTGGTGAATATTGGTTTGCTTGAAGGCAATGTGGACGAGCTGATCAAATCCGAAGCCTACAAAGAATTTTATATGCACCGCGCTGGCCATTGGCTGGGCATGGACGTACATGATGTTGGCGATTACAAAGTCGGCGGTGAATGGCGTTTGCTGGAGCCTGGAATGGTGATGACGGTTGAGCCGGGAATTTATGTGGCACCGGACAATGAACGCGTCGCCAAAAAATGGCGCGGTATTGGTATTCGTATCGAAGACGATGTGGTGATCACCAAAGATGGCAACGAAGTGCTGACCAAAGATGTTCCGAAAACGGTAGCAGACATTGAAGCGCTGATGGCAAACGTATAAACGAATGTTTGTTTTTTCAAAATGACAGTATCCAACAACTACGAAATAGCCATTGTTGGCGGCGGCATGGTAGGCGCAAGCCTTGCCCTGTTGCTCGCGCACAAAAATCCGCAGTGGAAAATTGTACTGCTCGAAGCACGCGCCATTGCGCGCGGGGAATATCGCCCCAGTTTTGATGCGCGCTCCACCGCTATTTCTTATGGCAGCGTCGAAATTTTGCAGACGTTGGGCATCTGGTCTGCGCTCGCGCAGGAAGCCACTGCTATCAAACAAGTCCATGTCAGCGATGCCGGCCATTTTATGGGTGGTTTGATAAATGCTGAGAACTACCAGTTGGATGCTGTTGGCTACGTAATTCCCAATGCCTGGATTGGCCAGGTGCTCGATGCGCAATTGCAAACGCAAGCAAATATCCAATTGCTCGCGCCTGCACAGGTAGACAAGCTGACACTGCTGCAATCCGGTGTGCGTTTGCAGTTAGTCTCGGGCGAGCAATTCACAAGTAAGCTCGCCGTCATTGCTGACGGCAGCGACTCACCGCTGCGCGGTACATTAGGTATAGATGTACAAGCGCGCGATTATGGGCAGCAGGCAATTATCGCTAATGTCGCCTTTAGCGAGCCTCACAAAGGTGTGGCTTATGAGCGCTTTACAGAGAAAGGACCGCTGGCGCTGTTGCCGCTCGGAAAAAGCACCAACGCGCGCGAATCTGCACTGGTATTAACGCTTCCCTATGATGTAGCACAAGATGCTATGGCGATGAGTGATGCAGAATTCTTGCAGCACTTGCAAGAACGCTTCGGCTATCGCCTCGGAAAATTTATGCGAGTTGGGCAGCGCTATGCCTACGATTTGCAATTAATTAGCGCCAGTGAACAGGTGCGCTCCCATATTGCCCTGGTGGGCAACGCAGCGCATTATTTGCATCCGGTGGCAGGCCAGGGATTTAATTTATCCCTGCGCGATTGCCTGTGCCTTGCCGATGCGCTATTGCAAGGCGAGAGTGCTGGAAAGCCATTAGGTGAATTAAGTGTGTTGCAATCCTATTTACAACATCAACAGCTGGACCAACAGCTGACAACCGAATTTAGCGACAAGCTGGTGCGTCTGTTCAGCAGCGCATCACTGCCGTTAATTGCCTTGCGCCATTTGGGCTTTATTGGTCTGGATGTGCTACCAGCGGTGAAAACCCGCTTTGCAGCCCAGACTATGGGAACAGCCGGCGCAACATCTTTATAATAACGTCCAACAACACAATCCTGAAGGTAAGAATAATGACTGAAGATACCGACGAAAAATTTTTTAATCGCGCTGATGCCTATATACATCTGGCCAATGAGCACTTGGCCGATACAGCGCGTGGCAAGGTAGGCGCCTCGCTGATGTTCGCTGCCGCCCGCTTTAATGCCTGGGTAAGTGCTGCTGATTTGCAAACCAAAGCGGAAATGCAAAATCGTCGCGATGAATTGCTGGAATATTTTTTGGGTCAATACAAATCCATGTTGGAACATAACCTGGATAACTACATCGAATTCTTCGATGACTATATGAAAGTGAGTGAAAGCCAGCAAGGCTAACTCGATTCAGCAGACGCCGGCACCAGCCGGCGTTTTTATCGCTGGATTTGATGTAATTATTTTTTAGAAAATGCAGTGTGAGGTTAACGCAATGCAACAACAACCAGACAATCAATATGATCTGATCATTGTAGGTGCTGGCCTTACAGGTGCTGCGTTGGCCTGTGCAATTGCGCAATTGCCGCGCGCGACTTCGTTATCCATTGCATTGATTGAAGCTGATACAGGCCTTGTGCATTTTGAAGGTAACAATTTTGATCCGCGCGTAGTAGCGCTCACGCAAGCGTCACAAGATTTATTGCAACGCATAGGTGCGTGGCAGGCGATTTGTCGTGCGCGCGCCTGCGCCTACACGGACATGCAGGTGTGGGACGGCGAAGGCACGGCGGAAATTCATTTTAATGCGGCGGATGTGCGTGCAAGTCATTTGGGCCACATAGTGGAGAACTCGGTGGTGCTCGCCGCACTGCGCCAACAATTAACACAACATAACAACATCCGTTTGATCCAACCCGCGCGCGTAACGCGCATGGAGCTGTCGCCAACGCCCAGCTTGCAACTGGATAATGGTCAAATCATTTCGGCTGCACTGGTGATTGCTGCCGATGGTGCTAATTCCAAGGTGCGTGAGCTTGCGCATTTTGATACGCGCGAATGGGACTATCACCAGATGGCGATAGTCACCACTGTGCAGACCCAGCTCCCCCATCAGTCCACGGCCTGGCAGCGTTTTATGCGCACGGGTCCGTTGGCATTTTTGCCGCTGCCTTCTATCGACGATAAACATTTTTGCTCCATTGTCTGGTCGTTGGATACTGAATGTGTGGACGAGATAATGCAGTTAAGCGATGAGGATTTTTGCAGCCGCCTTGGCCGCGTCTTTGAATATAAATTGGGCGATGTGGTGCACACCGCCGAGCGCTTTGCGATTCCCCTCCGTCAACGTCACGCTAAAGAATATTGCGTACCGGGTGTGGCCCTGGTTGGCGATGCAGCGCACAATATCCATCCATTGGCTGGCCAAGGGGTTAATCTGGGGCTGCTCGACGTCACGGCTTTGGTGGCTGAAATTGACCGTGCGTTGGAGCGCAATATTCCGCTCAATGATTTTTCCATGCTGCGCCGCTACCAGCGTCAACGTCTCGCGGGCAACCTCGGTATGATGAGTGCTATGGAGGCCTTCAAGCGACTGTTCGGCAGCGACTCGCTGGCAATGAATTGGCTACGCAATTCCGGCATGCGCCAGCTAGACTCCTTTACAGCACTGAAAAAAATTATCGTGCGCAGTGCTATGGGGTTGAAATAGCCCCGCAGGAGTTTGCATTAGCTATGTTGCAGTTGTTGTGGAGTCACTATGAATTTTGCAGAAATTTTTTCCATCGCCCCTTTTCAATGGCAAGCGGTAGGCACGGCGTTGGTGTGCGGTAGCATCATCGGTCTTGAGCGTCAGCTGCGCGGCAAACCGGTGGGTATTCGCACCTCAGCCTTAATTGTGCTGGGTACTTATATTTTCATCGCCGCCTCCATGCTGGTGTCCAATGCGGCGACTGATCCCTCTCGTATCATCGGGCAAGTGATCACCGGTATAGGTTTTCTGGGCGCTGGTGTTATGTTGGCGCGTGACGGTATGGTGCTGGGTGTCACCTCGGCAGCAACCATTTGGTCGTTGGCTTCTATAGGCGTTTGTATCGCGATTGGCTATGACATCATCGCCATCAAGCTCTCGATCGTGGTGGTGTTTGTGTTGGTGGGCGTAGACACTATGGAAGATTATTCGCAGACATTAACGCGTGGCGTACATAAAAAATATCAGGATTGGTTTGAAAAGCCGAAGAGTAACGGCAATTCCGAAGAATGATAGGTGTAAAAAAGTAACACTTGAAGTAGTTGGACGTTTCCATGACCAAAACATTGTTGTTAGCCAAAATATTGAAGATTGCGTTGCTGTGTTTGTTGCTCGCATCAGTTGCAGGCTTTTTATCTTTTCTGAATGCTTATGGCGTTTTTCTGGCGTCAGTTACTGCATTAATTACGTTTAGTGTTTATAAAAACCACCGATTGGGCTATTTTGCGGCTGCTGCATGGGGTTTAGCTTGTTTTCAGCTCGCAAAACAGGGCTATGAATTTCAGGATGTAAAACGCTACGTAATGATTGCAGGCTTCGTTGTGATACCTGTTGCACTGTTTTTGCACGAAGTGTTGGCAAAGCCCAAGGCTAAAAATGCGCAAAAAAGTGTCACAAATGAAACAGACCGCCGCAATATGCCGCACTAAATTGTGTGCTCCTTACTCATGTTTGGCTCAGGTTGGTCACTGCTGCAGGAAATTAAGTAATTTACTCTTTTAGCGCTTGAACTCATGGGGCACAAGTGCTTTAATTTTGAACTGCTGCAGATTGAGATTCGACCCAAGATCACGCTTTTGTAAGACTACCGCTTGCTCAAGACCCTTGGACGCACCACGACCTGAGCAATAGCTTTATTAACAAGCTATTTCACCCTGGCTTTTAGTAAAGTCGGTTTTTTTGTTCGGTCAGCTTTGCTGACGTTTTAAAGTAAGACGAGGAAAGTATGTCAGATATAGTCTCTGGTGTTGTTAAGTGGTTCAATGATGACAAAGGTTATGGCTTCATTGAGCGTGAAGGCGGTGCAGACGTATTCGTTCACTTCCGCGCAATCAACGGCACAGGCCGTAAGACCTTGAAAGAAGGCCAAAAAGTGACTTTTGAAGTTACTGCTGGCCAAAAAGGTCCACAAGCGGAAAACGTAACCCCTCTGTAAGATGGGTTAAGCCTTAAGGCAGAAAAGGGCGGTTGAGCAATCAATCGCCCTTTTTGTTTATGGTTACAAACCAGCTCGCGGCCTTGTTTAGTGCCTGGCTGTCCCCATCTTCCCTGTTCCGTTCCGTTTCCTGTCGATAGCAATCATGATCTTTGACATCAATTCTGTGGTCTGGCTGACCTTTATTGCAGTAATAGCCTTTTACTGGATTCAGGCTGTGCGCACCAAGGAGATAGCCACTAAAGCTGCTGAGCATCACTGTGAGCAGATGCAAGTGCAGTTTCTTGACCAGACTGTCTTCCTGAAGAAACTCAGCTTCAAACGCAATGAGCGCGGCCAGTTGGGCTTTATGCGCGAATACTATTTTGAATTTACTGCGACGGGCGAGGATCGTTATTTTGGCCGGGTATTTATGCTGGGCAATCGCATTCAACATGTAAACCTCGACCCCCATCGCCTTCACTAATTACGCGAAAACAGATAGCGAGAGACAATCATGGACTTTCTCAACAAAACAATTTTTGTTTCCAAAAAGCTGGTCATGGAAGATGGCAAAGTCTATTTCGACAATTTTTTTGCCCAGGTCGATAGTGTTAATGACGAGGCCATAGTGGTTAAAAAAGCGGATGGCGAACTGGAAAACCTGCCGCGCGATGAGGATTTTTATGAGCCAGCAGAAGAGGGCCTCTACGAACTCACCGATGGCAGCAGCTGTGACAATCCGGATTTTATTGCCGAGTTTTTAATTTTCGAAAACGACGTCGCTTACGAAAAATTTAAAGACGATTACTAATTTTCGCAGGATTTACCATGACAGATTCCCCTCAAGATACACGTGACTGGCCCATTCATAAAACGGGTGGCTGGCAAACCAAAAGCTCTCGCGTTGCTTACGAAAATCCCTGGATTAAGATTTGCCATGAAGAGGTTGTAACTCCCAAGGGAACTGACGGTATTTACGGCGTTGTTCATTTCAAAAATACCGCCATAGGCATAGTCCCTATAGATAGTGAAGGCAATACCTGGTTGGTCAAGCAGAGTCGTTATACGCTCAACCAATACACTTGGGAAATTCCTGAGGGTGGTTGTCCGCACGGCGAAGAACCGCTCAATGCCGCGAAGCGTGAATTGGAGGAAGAGGTGGGCTTGCAAGCGCGCGATTGGCAACAGCTAATGACAATGCATTTATCCAATTCGGTCACTGACGAATTTTGCGTGGTATTCGTAGCGCGTGATTTGTTTGCGGGCCAACAGCAGCTTGAAGCCAGCGAAGATATTGAATATCAAAAATTACCTTTGCGCGAAGCGATAGAGATGGTTAAACGTGGTGAAATTACCGATGGCATTTCCGTGGCGGCACTGCTGCGTGTGGCATTGCAAAATTATGAGTAGAAAAAAGGCCTGAGACAGGCCGCAACGCTATACAGCTAAAGGAGGAGACGTTAACAGGGGTTAGCATCCTTGCTAATTAGTTCCCTAAGTCCTTTTCATTCACTCAGGGGCCAATCCTTCGGTGATACCTCGCTGCATTTCAATTCATTCACGCATTCATGGGCATAAAAGGCGAATGGATTCACTGCAGCGATTTGTGTCATGGTTGTTCCGGCACATCCTGGTTGTTCTATCCCTCCTTGATCTACTACTTCTATTGTCTAGCGGATTTTTGCCGCTATACAAATGCGGTTCCAGCTATTGATAGCGGCAATCACCGCCATCAAATTGACCACTTCCTGCTCGGAAAAAAATTCGCGAATTGCAATGTAATCTTCGTCGCTTACACCTTGCTCATGGATGATGGTCAGGGTTTCGGTCCAGGCCAATACGGCTTTTTCTTTGGCAGTAAATAAAGTGGATTCACGCCATTGGGGTAAGTGATCAAGGCGTTGGAATTGCTCGCCATTTTTGAGCGCATCTTTGGTGTTCAGCGTGATGCAAAAACCGCAGCCGTTGATTTGCGATGCGCGAATTTTGGCAAGGTACACCAGCGTCATATCCAGTCCGGCATTAGCGGCTGATTGCAGCGCGATAATGTGTTCGGGTATCGCAGGTTGCAGCGCGTAAACCTGTTGTAATGTCAGGCGAGTTTCCATGGTTGTCTCCTTAAAATTGCATCGCACTTGCCTGTGCGATAAGTTGATCAATTGAGATTGGGTGTAAAATTAAATCCCGTGGCGACGCGATTCCAGCTATTGATTGCCTCTATGATTGCGGTAAGGTTTACCACTTCAGCTACCGAGAATTCAGCAGCAACTTTTGCAAATTCCTCTTCCGCGACGTCTTTACCGGCGACTTGGGTCAGAGCTTCAGTCCAGGCCAGTGCAGCGCGCTCGCGATCCGTATAAATTGGCACTTCGCGCCAGGCGGCTAAAACATCCAAACGGGTTTGGCTTTCGCCAATGCGACGCGCTTCATTAACATGCATGTGCTGACAAAACGCGCTGCCATTAATTTGCGCGGCGCGTAATTTCACCAGATAGTAGAGCGATGGTTCGAGTCCGGAGGATAGAGCGGCTTCACCTATGCCTATCAGGGATTGCGCCAGCACAGGCTGACTCTGATAGATGTATGCATAGGGTTCGTTCATGATGGCTCCGGATAGCGCGGTTCAGGAGCTTCATCTTAGGTAATCAGTTGGGATGCGAATTGTATATTTGCGACATCTTGCGCTGTTTGTATTGGCCGGGTGTTTGGCCAGTGATTTTCTGGAAGTTGCGGATGAAATGTGCCTGGTCGTAAAAGCCGCAGTCTTGCGCTACCTGAGTGAGCTGCAGGCAAGGATTGCTGGCGATCATCTGACGGGCACGCTTCACGCGGTGTAATTGTTTTAAATGGGCAGGTGAAAGGCCTATCTCCATTTGGAAGCGACGCTCCAATTGGCGGCGACTCAGCGGTTGCTGCTCGATCAGGGTTTGGAACTCAGTGTCGCTGTGCAAAAAATGGCGAACGAAGTCGTCAAAAAAACTGACGTGGACATGTTGTTGGCGAGCTCTTGCCAGTAGCCAGCTTTCAATCAGCATCAATCGAGCGCTCACCGTTTTCAGTTCACTCAACTGGGGCTGCAGCAGTGAAATATTCTTATCAAAAAAATCCGTCTGATGATTGCTGCCGATCAATTCGCTCATATTGGCCCCGAACAATTTAAACGCGCCGCCCGGATTAAAGCGTATACCAATACAGTCTATATGTTGTTGGAATAAGATTTTGCTGGCGGTGCGACTGGCGTTGAAATTTACGTCGGGAATGGGACTTTGGGTGAAGCTGAAAATCAGGCTGCTGCCACCATCGGGATAAAGTGTTTCAGTAAAGCCGCCATTGGGGAGATGATATTGTTGCGCGACCCAATAGCATTGTATCCAGGGGCGCAGGTATTCGTGGGGCAGATAACGTTTGAAACCCAAGTGGGCCAATTCGTGTGGGGCTTGTGTTTGGGTGGGACTGACCTTGTTCATATTATTGTCACCTATGCACTATTTCACAGTAAAAACTGGCCACAAAAAAACGAAGTGGCTGCTGCAAAAATCCAATAGTTAACCGGTGCGGCCTTGCATCACCAATCTTAATCCTGTTGGTTTGGTTTTATCAAACTGCGTAACCAGTTCCACAGTGAATTTTTGCCAAGCAGGTAACGTTCCAGTTGGTCCTGGTTGTAAAAATAGTGTTCCGCATCCTGAAATAACAATTCGCGCTTGAGCATGCGGCGATTGGGATTAATAGTGTTGATCACTCGCGCCGGATTGCCAGCCGCAATTGAATTGGGCGGTATGTCCCTGGTGACCACCGAGCCTGAGCCCACCACGGAATTCTCGCCAATGGTGACTCCCTTGTTGACTATAACCCGCTCGCCCAACCAGACGTTATCGGCAATAACCACTGGCTTTGAGCAGCGAAAGGGACGTATGCGATTGTAGATCCCGTGCCAGTCGCTATCGCTGATATAGACATTGGCTGCAAACATCACATTGTGGCCGATTTGGATAGATTGCTCGGCGGAAATACGCACACCAGGTGATACCAGGCAGTAATCTCCAATACTGATACTGCCCCCGGCTCCTGCCCCATGCTTTTTACTGGGCCAGGTAGTAAATCGGATGCAATTGTCGGGTGCGGCTATCAATTGCGCAAAATCGCCTATATGGATATTGCCACCGAAGATCACCAACTGGCGCGGATGGGCCACTTGCAGATCGCGGCCTAGGCTATCGAATTGCGGGGCGATAAAGCGCGCAACATACCAGCGATTGATGACAGTTTGCAGGCGTTTGATGAAGTAGGGTGTGTTGTTGCGGCGCATGAAGGTATCGGCAAGTCTGGTAGAATGTGCGGCTTCATTATGCGTGAGAGCCGAGATGTTGCCAATTGATGTCAACCTGCCGCTGGATATCGACAGCGTGAAAGGATTTTTGGATAAAGAAGAGGGCGATGTGCTTTATCGCCATGCATTGGCTGCAGCAATGCAGGGACCATTGTTAGAAGTGGGCAGCTACTGCGGCAAATCCACGGTTTATCTGGCGAGTGCCTGCAAGCAACGCAATTCAGTGTTGTTTGCGGTGGATCATCATCGCGGCAGTGAAGAACATCAACCGGGCGAGGGTTATCACGATCCGGAACTCTATGATGCGCGCTTTGAGAAAATGGATAGCTTTCCACAATTTCGCCACACATTGGCTCGCGCGAATCTGGAAGATGTTGTTGTGCCAGTAGTGGCGCCCTCCGCCCTGGCGGCAAGGTTTTGGTCCACCCCCTTGAGCATGGTGTTTATTGATGGCGGGCACAGCATGGCTGCGGCGCTGACGGATTATCGCTGCTGGGCGCCGCAGGTGATGCGCGGTGGTTTGTTGGCGATTCACGATGTATTTCCCAATCCCGCCGATGGTGGTCGCCCACCGTTTGAAATCTGGAAGCTCGCGCAGGAATCGGGATTATTTGAAGCAATGCCATTGGTAAAAAGTTTGGGTGTGTTGCGTCGGTTGTAAAAAATCTTAACGAATAACCCAGATAAAAGCTGCGCCTCCGCGCCATACTTGGGGCGTTTGATAGAGTGGACTCGTATCAAAATTGACACCCTGTAAATTGTCGTAGCGTACAAAAAATGCGAAGCGGGTTTTGAGGTTGCCAATATCAATCTGACGGCTGAGTGTGAGGTTATTCATATAACCACTGTAGCCGGCATGAGCCTGGTATTCGGAGCGCTCCGCTGTGGCATAGCGCGGTGCAACGCTGTAGTAATAATCGTGGTAATCATCGCTACCGTAAATAACGCCTGTGCTATAGCGCATACGCCACTGCGAAAATTCGTGCTGGTAAACCAGTTGCGGTTGCAGTACGGAGCCGATCATTTTATTGCTATCGCCACCCAGTGCAAACACAGCGCGCCAGGGCAATTGCAATTGCCAGCCTTCGCGCAAGCTGTCACCGCTAAGGCGAATATTCAGGGATGGCCCCAGCTCCAGCGTTGAGCCCAGTGCAGGCATGCCCTCGCGCGTTTTATTTTCATCAGAGTTTGGCGAGATGTAGGCATTGGCGCTAATGGAAAAGGCGAAGCGGTCCGAATCAAAAAATTGTGCGCGCACACCTTCGCGATCGGCGCGAATAAATTTGCCGTAATAGATCGCATAGGGAATGGCACTGGTAAAACTGCGGTATTCATCGGAGCCGCGATAGTCCGGGCCATAGACACTGCCGAGCCCGACGCCCAGTTCCCATTTTTTGTCGATGGATTCATCGGCTTTTGCCGATTGGCTGTGAATTACCAGTGCAGCAATAGATAAGAACGTGGTGATGAGTAACAACCTGGTCATAGCAAGTGCGCCATGTATTGGTGGATTTTCGCTATTGTGCCGATAAATTTTATTGCTGGCTAACACTTAACGATGTTGCCAAAACGATTGAGAAAATTATGAGCGATACTTTGTTTTCAACCTTGCCCTTAAGTGCCGAAATGCTCGCCAATCTGGAGTCACTGGGGTATCACGAAATGACCCCCGTGCAAGCGCAGAGTTTGCCATTGATATTGCAAGGCCGAGATTTAATTGCCAAAGCCAAAACCGGCAGTGGCAAAACGGCGGCGTTTGGCATTGCCCTGTTGACGCAACTGGATGTTAAAAAATTTAATACCCAGGCACTGGTGCTCTGCCCGACGCGGGAATTGGCTGATCAGGTAGCGAAAGAATTGCGCCGCCTCGCACGTTTCACTCATAACGTTAAAATTCTAACGCTCTGTGGCGGCGTTGCCATTGGGCCGCAATTGGGATCGCTGGAGCGCGGCGCTCACATTGTCGTAGGTACACCGGGGCGTTTGGTTGACCACCTGCGCAAAGGTTCGCTAAAACTTGATGGTCTCAAACAGCTGGTGCTGGATGAAGCAGATCGCATGCTGGATATGGGTTTTGCAGAAGATATAGATGCGGTGCTCGCTGCGTGTAATCGCGATCGCCAGACATTGCTATTCTCCGCTACCTATCCCGATGAAATAAAAAAAATCAGCGCTCATTGCCAGATTGATCCGGTTGAAGTCACTGTGGAATCACTCCACACACAGGCAAATATCGAGCAGCATTTTTATGAATTACAGGAAGGCGACTCCAAAGTTGACGCCGTGCAACAATTGCTCGCGCACTTTAAACCGGCAGCGTCCATTATTTTTTGCAACACCAAAATCCAGTGTCAGGAAATTTGCGACAGTTTGCGTGGACAGCGCATCAGTGCATTGGCGCTACACGGTGATCTTGAGCAGCGCGACCGCGATCAGGTGCTGGTGCGCTTTGCCAATAAAAGCTGCCCGATTTTAATTGCAACTGATGTTGCAGCCCGCGGCATTGATGTGAAGGGTTTGGATGCAGTGATTAATCTGGAGTTGTCTCACGACAGTGAAGTGCATGTGCATCGCATTGGTCGCACCGGTCGCGCGGGTGAATCTGGCTTGGCCTTGAGTTTGGTAGCGCCAAAAGAATTGGGGCGTTTAAATCGACTTGAAGATTATTTGCAAACAAGGCTCAGCCTTGAGCCAGTGCCCCAAGGCGATGGTGCTATTAATATCATGCCCGAGATGGTGACCATCAATATCGACGGTGGCAAAAAAGACAAGCTGCGCCCCGGTGATATCATAGGTGCACTCACGAAAGATGCGGGCCTGCCTTTTGAAAAAATTGGCAAGATAGATATGTTTGAATTTTGTGGCTATGTGGCTGTGCACCAATCTATAGCAAAACAGGCACTGCAGCAGCTGCAAGAGGGCAAGCTCAAAGGCCGGAAATTTCGCGCACGCAAATTGTAAATTTTGTTAAGATGCGGCCACTGCACCGTCTCGTTATAAATTGACAACAATAAAAACCAAAAGCACAAAATCATAAAAGGCAGATTTTATTTATGACAAGGATATTAAAAACTTGCGCGCGCTTTTTATCGGCAGGGATGCTGCTCGTTGCCGTGGATGCTATAGCCATCGCTAATTCCTCCGCGATCCACATACGCGGGTCTACTACACTCCAGCCAGTTGCCCAAAAAATTGCCGAAGATTATATGGCGAGCCATCCTGGCAAGCTGGTAGTTGTCAGTGGCGGTGGAACCGCGCGCGGCTACAAGGCGGTGATCGATGGTACGGCCGACATTGCCATGGCCAGCAGCTTTATCCCTTCCGATCTCGAAAACCGTCGTGAGCTACAAGCCATCTCTTTGCAAAGCAGCCTGGTGGGTTATGCCACCTTATTGGCGGTAGTGCATCCCAGTAATCCGGTGAATGATCTGAGCTTGCGACAACTCAAGAGAATTTTTACCGGCCGTATCAATAATTGGAAAAGCCTGGGTGGTCGCAATGCTCCCATCAGTGTTTATGTTGGTCCGCCAACGGGTGGTATTAACGATACCTGGAAATCACTGATCCTCGATGACGAGGATTCCTATACGCCCTCCGGTAAAGTCCTAAGCAATATGGAGCGCCCCGCTGCGGTAGCCGCAGAACCCAATGCGATTACTTTTTTAACGCGCGATAACGGTGATTTGTCCCACGTAAAAATTCTCAGCATCGATCACACGGAAGCGACTGCCAAAGATGTGCGCGAAGGTACCTATGCGTTGCGGGCGCCCTTGATGTTAGTGACCCGCGCCAAACCGAATAAAGATGTTGATGACTTTATTCATTATTTTATTGCCCAGACACAGGATTCAAAATTGGATCTGATTGCGTTGGAGGGACAGTATCATGAGGGGCAGTACCATGAATAAGCGTCATTTTCTCGCTGCTCTTTTTGCCAGCGGCAGTGCGCTGGCGGTGGGGTCTGCACTCAATGCCGGTGGTGTGCGCTGGCGTTGGACCGAACAACCGCTGCGCACTTCACTCTTACTTGCTTCTGCAGGTTCAATGACCAACTTATGCGCGGCGTTTAAAAAGCGCTACGAAAGTAAAAATCCGCTGACCGATATAGTGATTGAAAATGGCGATTCGCTGCAGGGCATCATCGCCGTTAAACGCGGCGCTATAGATCTTGCTGCTATTTCGCGCGATCTCTCCAATGAAGAAGATGATCAGGACAGTCACAATTATCTGATTGCGCGCAGTAATATTTTTATTATTGTTCATCCACAGTCACCGCTGCGCAATTTAACCCAGGCACAGGTGCGCGACATTTTTACAGGCAATATTGAAAACTGGAAACAGCTGGGCGGCAATGATGCCCCCATACAATTGATCTCGCGCTTGCGCGGTTCCAACACCCGTCAGTTTATGGAGGATGTGGTGCTTAATCACAACGAGCTCGCCAGCACAGCGATCGAGTTGGAAAGCACCCGTCAGGTAGCGGCCAGAGTGGCAAACAATATCAACGCTATAGGCTATATAGCAGCAAAAAACGATGCGGGTGATGCGGTGACTCACACGCTCAGTATCGATGGAATAGAAGCCTCGGATGCTACCGTACTGTCGGGCCGTTACCCATACACCAGCTCTTATTATTTGTTGCTAGCCGGTGAAGCCAAGGGCACCAAATTTGATTTTATTAAATTTGCGCGCAGTCCCGAGGGGCAAACCATAGTAGCTGAGCAGGGTTTTGTGCCCGTCTGTTAACACAACAATAATGTGCAACTATAAAGGCAATTAGCGACAGGAATCTGCCATGGCCAATGAAGCCGATAAAATTCTGAATGATGTTTTAAAGCGCCTGCAACAAAATGCGGTTATCCGCAAAAGCCTCGCGGTGTGCTTGCTGTTGATTCTCTCCGGCATTGCCGGATATTTTATTTATGAGGTAATACCGCGCGAATATTCGCTAAAGATTACCGGCGGCAATATCCTGAGCAATCGTCATTATTTGGCGAAGGCGCTGCAGGAGGAAATTGCCAAAAACGGCGTAGCGCTGGAGATTACGCCTACCGACGGTTCGCAAGAGGCTTTGGAAAAAGTATCCCAAGGCAAATTGGATTTTGCCTTTATACAAGGCGGGTTGGATTTAACCTATCCCAATATTGTACATGTAGCGACTGTAGCACCTGAGTTGTTGCACTTTCTGGTACGGACAGAAATAAAGGATATGGCTGGCCTGCGCGGCAAGCGCATTAATCTTGGCAGTAAAAAAGGCGGCACTCGCATTATTGCCAAACAAGTGCTGCAATTTTCCGGTCTGGAAGAGGGTGTTGATTATGTTGAATCCAACATAGCCACAGAAACACTCCTGTCGATGCGCGCAGAGGCTATGCCGGATGCCATCGTTATCACATCATTTGTGCCCTCTGACATCGCGGATTATTTGATTAAAAATCGCGACTACCAGTTATTGGAAATTCCCTTTCCCTCATCACTGTCACTGCGCCTTGGTTGGGTGGCGGACAGCAAAATTCTCGCTTACACCTACAGCGTAGACCCGCCGGTGCCGGCTCGGGATGTAAAAACGGTAGGTGTAAATTTGCATTTGATTGCCAATAAAAATGTAGAAGCGCGCGCGGTATTTAAAGTATTGGAGACGCTGTTCAGCCCTGATCTGGAAGTGCGCTTGAAGATTAAAATCGACGAGAAAAATATCCTTACCTCGGCTGGTTTTCCATTGGCAGAGGGAACCAAGAAATATATGGATCGCAATAATCCATTTTTCTCCAATGAAACACTGGACCAGGTTAAAGCCATTTTTGGATTGGTGTTGTCGGTGGGGTCAACCCTGCTGGTGATTTTAAAATGGTTTAAAGGCGAACCCATGGAACCAGAGCGGCCGCCAACCGATGATGATCGTTTTGCAGTTTATATAGAAAATGTGTTGGGTATAGAGCTCGAATATGACCGTCTTGCTGCTCGCGGTTCGGTGACTCCCCAGGAGCGAGAAGTATTTTTACAGCAATTGGCTGCTATCAAGAGTGCTGCCTTGCATCAACTAACTAAAGCCACCTTTACCAACGCACAATTGCCCGAGCAGTTGTTATTGGTTATTAGCGATACCCGCAGCAGGTTGGAATATGCTTGATATTCGTCATCCTTTACGCGCATGTGTGCTCGGCATTTTTTCCTGGGCTTTGATCGGCTGCGCAAATCTGGCCCCCAAGCCACATACGCCCAACGAGCTTTACCGGCAATCCATCGTTGACGCGGCGGTGGTGAGCCCAACCAAAATATTGCCGTTGCTCCCTTTACCCTCCACGCCGCAAGTGACCGTTATTTCCTGGGTGGCGGACAATCGAATTCCCTGTGGCGGTGCCGATCGATGCCAATATGAGACGGGTGATTACCGCATTTGGGTTACCCTGGATCAGGAAGTGCAAAATCAATGTCGCCGTTGGCATTTGCACGGCGATGCCTTGCGCGAGCGATTGGAGCAGCTGCTTGGTTTGCCGCCGGGTTCGCCCCCGCCATATCGCAAAACCCGATTTGTTGCCATGCAAGTTACCAGTGCTAATTTGCAGCGCGCATGTCTTGGTGTGGATAACACTAATGCGCAACAACCCCTTTGCACGCTGGATACGCAAGCGAGTACACCGGCCGAATTGCAGCAGTTTGTGATGCAGCAAATGGCGGGCTCTTATGTGGTGGATAATCCCAAAGGTCCGGGTTATCCCTTTACGCGTTTGGGTTATACCTACGACTGGAGTCCTGAAGCTGTCACAAAAAAACATTATGGTGCTTCGGAATTTTTGCTTGCCCCCAGAAGCCAGGTCAATGTTCTGGCAATTACATCCACGGATGACTACTGCAATTAACCGGATAACCTATGTCCACCAGCGCAATTGATATGTTGATGGCCGATGAATTGCTTTCAAAAAGCAATGCGCAGAGCCTTGCCCGCTTGTTGCCAAAAATTACCGAACGCCAACTGGCCAGCGGTGAGCGCATCTACAGTGCGGACGATAAAGCCGAATTTTTTTATTTGTTAGTAAATGGCGAGATAAGACTGACCTCCGCCCAGGGGCGCGAAGTCAGCCTCGCGGCGGCGCGTTTTGGTGAAGAGGCTGGCTCGGATGCAGCGCACTATCTCACCCATGCGCAAGCGATAACTGACTGCCGCGTGCTCGCCGTACCTCGATCAGCTATGAAAGAACTGATCAACGCAAATCCTCTGTTGAAAACCGATTTGCTCCTGTCACTCACCAGTCATCTCACCGGTGAAAAAATGGCTCGGCAAGTGGCCACCGCAAGTGCATCAACAAATAATAGCGTGAAGCCCAAAATGATTTTTGGTTGGTTACTTGCGCTGGTATTGCCGCTATTGATTTTGACTTATGGGCATCACATAGATATAGCGCGCAGTGGCGTTATGTTTATGGCGATTTTTTCTGTGAGTGTTGTGATGTGGGTATTCAGTCTGGTGGATGACTATATTCCCGCACTCTTTGCCGTGCTTGCAGTGTTGGTAACGGGATTGGTACCGGCGCCGGTGATTTTATCGGGCTTTGCATCCGATGGTTTTTTAATGGCCTTGAGTACGCTCGCGTTTGGCACAGTGGTGGTGAGTTCCGGCTTGAGTTATCGCGTTATGTTGTCGCTATTGCGACTGCTGCCCAATTCGCAATTCTGGCACAACGCCGGCCTGTACATGCTCGGCTTTGCATTAACACCCATTATTCCCACGGCCAATGGGCGCATTACCCTGGTATCACCCTTTTATACCGATATGGTTGAGGTATTGCAGCTCAAACATAAAGGGCGCGCGTCAACGCGACTGGCGCTGGCGCTCTTTGGCAGTATCAGTTTATTTTCTGCGGTATTTCTCACCAGCAAATCCGTTAATTTCGCGGTGTTTGGTTTGCTCTCGCCGCAAGAGCAGGATCATTTCCAATGGGTAACCTGGGTGTTTACCTCCCTGGTTGCAGGAGCCGTGTTGCTATTCGTCAATGGTTTGGTGGCGGCTATCTGGTATCGCAATAGTGAACAGCCGCTCTTGCCAAAAGCGCGTGTGTCAGAGCAATTAAAATTACTCGGGCCCATTAAAAATCGCGAATGGGCAGCCATTGCGGGCCTGGTGTTTTTAGTAGTGGGCTTGGTGACCAGTTCAATTCACAAAGTGCAACCGCCATGGCTTGGCTTTGCGGTGCTGTTTGGTTTGTTGTTATGCGGCACGCTTAATAAAAAAGAATTAAAGGAAAAGGTCGACTGGATTTTCCTGCTCTACCTGAGCGGCATTACCGGCATAGTCGCGGCATTTAATTTTCTCGGATTGGATAAAGATCTCGGCCACGCGCTGCCGGGCTTGGGTGATTACATGCACGCAAATTTTAATGGTTTTGTGTTGCTGATTTTTGTGCTGGTCAACCTGGTGCGCTTGGCGGTGCCTATCAATGCCACTATTGTGATTCTCGCCACCATATTGATTCCCGTCGCCCAGGTGGCGGGTATTAGTGGCTGGGTAGTCGGTTTTATTATTTTGATGTTTTCCGAGAGCTGGTTTATGCCATACCAGTGCTCCTACTATTTGCAATTGCAGGAGATTAATCAGAAAGGTGGTTACTACAACGAAAAATCCTTTCTGTATTTCAATGCGCTGATGAATTTTGCACGGCTAGCCGCCGTCTACGCATCCATTCCATTCTGGCAATTGTTGGGGATTCTGTGATGTCCTTGTCGCTCTTCAGTTCAACATCATGGTCAATGGAGCGCGCACTCGCCGGCCTGTTTATGTTTATCACCCTGGCGCTGTTCGGTTGGTACAACATGAGTAAACCACGCATTTTAATTTTGCACTCCTACGATAAAGATTATGCTTGGACCCGCGACGTAAACGTGGGCCTGGCGCGCGGCTTGAAAAATAAATATCTCTACCAGCTGAATTGGTATTACATGGATACCAAACGCCATCCCGACGACTCCTTCAAAAAGAGTGCCGGCATAGCGGCGCGCAATGTGATCAAACAAACCAATCCTGATGTACTTATTGCTGTGGATGACGATGCGCAGCAATACGCTGCGCGCTATTTCATTAATGATCCACACATCAAAATAGTCTTTGCTGGTATCAATAATAAAGCCGAAGATTATGGTTACGATAAAGCTGCTAATGTAACGGGTATACTCGAACGTCTCCCCCTGGCTGCCATGAGCGAGACCCTATCGAGTGCTGAAAATTTTAAGCAATTACATCGTCCAATACGCATGGCTTATCTCGGTGATGAATCCGCTACTGTGGCGGGCGATGCACGCCAGATAGAAAATTTTAATTGGTCACCCCACGAATTTTTAGGCGCAACTTATGTGCGCGACTTTGCCCAATGGCAGCAAGCGGTTTTGGATTTAAGTAAAACAGCCGACATTATTCTGGTAACCGGCTATCGTGGACTCAAGCGCGAAGCGAATGGCAAGAAGTTGATGCCGCCAACAGAAGTGGTGGAATGGACAGAACATAATTCGCCCATCCCCGTGTTCTCTGGTAACGGCTTTTATACAGAAGACGGCGGTATGCTCTCCATAGGTACTTCGCCCTATGAGCAAGGTGAAATAGCGGCGGAGCGCGCTTTAGCCATTGCATTGGATGGCAAAGCCATAAAGGATTTGCCTGTAGTCACCTCAAAAGAATTTATCGTCACCATGAGCGGCTCAAAAATGCGCGAGCACCATTTTGCTTTGCCGCGCGTCTATGAAGCGGCGGCGCGTACAGGTGATAAATACCTGCCTTAATAATTTTATTTTGCCTTACCGGAGCAACATGGAAAATCACACTAGACAACAAGCTGACGAACTTTTTGAAAATGGCGATGTTGAAGAACTCTACCAATTGATCGAACCTTTTCTCGCTGCAAAAGATCCCTACGCGCAATTGCTCTACTCCAGTTTTAGTTTGGAGCGCTTGAACGAAAGCGATGAGCAATTTGAAGCGCGTAGTGCAGCGTTGCTAGCAGAGGCCTCAGAGGGTGGATTGGGTGAGGCATCCTATCGTTTGGGTGTGCTTTATCTTTATGGGGATTCGCCAGATTCGCAAAAATCCAACGATTACTTCGAGCGAGCCATTGCACAGGGGCACTCGCATACCAAATTTACCTATGGTTTTAATTTGTATTATGGCGTTAATAGTTCCGCGCGGGAGAAATTGAGAGGACGTCAATTGATTGAACAAGCGGCGCAGGAAGGTGTGCAGGCGGCGCTGGATGAATTGAAGTTAATCCAAAACTGAGGCCGTCTTATTTATACCTATCCGCCACTATCCCGCTAAAAACTTCCAGCGCTTCGGTATCCGATGCGTTGTAAGCCAGGGTGCTCATGTAGCTGCAAATTAAAAACGCGAGGGGTTTGTTGTTTGCGTCGTTCCACAGTCGTGCTATCCAATTCCAGCAACAGCCGCGCAGCATATAGAAAACCTGTGATTCGCTGGTAGCATCGGTTGCCAGCTTTTGCGCGAGATGGGCCATGGCGAACCACTCTTCCAGTTCTTGTGCACCGGTCATTAATTGTTGGGCGTGTAGGCGCTGGTTTACTGCATCTATTTTAATTCGCAGCAAACGGAAATCCCGGTCGCGTTCTTCTGATACTTGCTCGCTTTCCAGTGCATCGTTACTGTTTCGGTAAGCCATCAGGTCGCGTACTGATTGGGCGATTTTTTCAAAACCTTCATCGGGGTTATAGCTACCCAACTCTTGCAGGCGTGTGCGCCATTGAGCTTGCTGGTTTTGAATGCATTCTTTCCATTGTTGCGCATTATCAATGGGGCGACCGGATTTTAGCGCAAGCCATTCAGCCAATTTCAAATCTTCCAACGATGTAGCCTGGGCCTGACTAGTGTGTTCAATATCGTAGGTTTCACCGGGTGGAAGATGTCTGGCAATTTTTGGCATACCGGCGAGCAAATATTTGTAAAACAAATATAAACGTGTACCGATTCTGTGGGCGCGATTTTTGTTCCAATGAAATTCGTGGAGCCAGCTGGCGAGGGGATTAAATCCAGCGTCAAGCCACTGCACAGTGGTAGCGCGAATCAATCGCCAATCGCCGGTGGGCAAATCGCGTGCGAGCATATAGCGAAGGCAATAGCGGCTGATATTGCCGGGAATCAAACGCTTGTTGCAGCCACTAAGTAGGCGCATTTGTTCCATTAATTGTTCATCGCTGATCTGCCCATGTTTGAGCAATACCTGGACCACCATGGTGCCCGAACGCAAAACCGATTTGCGATTGGACAGGCGAGTTTGCAACCATTCGCGCAGCGGCTCGCGCTTTTCCGATTTGACATGTTGCAGCGCTCGCCAGCCGTAAAATAATGCTCCGCTGTAGGGATCTTTGGTGTGAATTGCCTGTGCATGGCCGCCAAGGTAGTAGCTGGCTTTTACCCAGCCCAGGCGAATGGTGACTTGTGCCACCCAGGAGGGAAAGCAGAGTATCAACGTGCCGGCTGTTGTGAATATGCTTGCCGCAACAGGTGATATGGGCATTATCCATGCGCCGGTTGCGGCAATGGCTCCCCAGCACATAAAAAATCGAATAGGGAACCAAGGGGTCGGTGCGCTATTGGCTGTGCTTCCATTTGAACCTACAGTAACGCGACCATTGACAATGGCGCGAATGATCCAAAATAAAAAAATGACCCCGACTATGCCCATACTAATAATTTTATCGTGATTGTATTAAAGGGTTTTTAATAATTTCTTCCAGTCGGGAGCAACAACAGGCTCGCTGGATATTGTGGTTTCTGCGAATGCTGACCGGTGGTGGATATCGGGTGATACATACCAGAATTCCGCCACTGCCCGTTTTTCGGGGTCCAATAAAATCGCTTTGGCATCGCGCAGCAAAAACTCATCGCGTGTTTGCATGCCGGCAGGCGTTGCAAATTTATCCGCATCGGGAATTTGTAATTTGATCAGGCCAAGAATCTTTGCGTAAGCTTTTTCAACGGCGCGTGCGTCGGCGTCGGGCTGCAACTCAAGCGCCCAAAAGGGCCAACAAGAGTAGAGTGGGTGACTAGTGAATTCCAGAGTCATGGGTTTGCTTGCCCTCCTGTGCGCGATCGGGCAGCAGTGACCACAATTGGCGAACGATGGATTCTATTTGCTGTTGATTACCGTTTTTTAAACATTGGCGGCCTTCCTCAATCAATTGGTTGGCTTTGCGCAAATCTTTCGCTTCGTGAATGCGAGCCGCGGAGTAATCGAATTGATCTGACCAGAATTCCGGGCTGCGTTTATAGGCTGCACTATTGATGGCGTCCATCTGTTCAATAAGGCGTTCGAGTTCGCCAGTGCGCTTTAAGGTAAACGCGCTCTGTAAGCGCGCTTCACATTCGGAGAGCATTTGCTTTTCTATACTGTTGCCATGAGCGTGCACAATCAGGCTGGCATTCATATAGGAGCGCTGGCATTCCGCTAACAAATCTTCCAACTGATCGCGGCTTTCAAAGCTCTCTATTTCCGCTTCCACTTCCATCAAATTGCGCTGGGCGCGCAAGCAGGCATCTTCATCATGGGTAGCGACTTGCAAATCTTTTCCTGCGGCTTGTAAGCGATAGGTGAGTTCTTCCAATACTGCTATGGTCTGTTGATCGCGGCGGGCGAAAGCTTCGCGCTGCTGTTGTACCAGACGGTTTTGTAATTGCGTGTAGCTCGCGCGCAACACAAGTGGATCGGCACTGGCCATCATCAATTCAGCTACGCCTTGAATCATTTTTTTCTGATCGACAATTAACGCGCTGGCTTTCAGGTTCGCGCCGCGATCAACTTCGATAGTAATTTCTATTGCAGAACCTGCAGGTAATTGTTGAGGAAGCTCATCGGCATTAATTACCAAGTTGCCCACCTTGCGACAAAATCTCGCCTGGTTGCGCTCACCTTGGACGATGGGGATATTTAATTTTTGTCCTGAGCGCGGGATCAACGTAGCAGAGGTGTGTTGAATAAATGTGCGCTTGGCCGGCAGCGGTGTGCCACGTTCAATAAAGGTACGTTTGCTGCCGGTCGCCAGGGCAACGCCGATAGAGCGCGACAGCGGTGGATCAGAAATAGTGATGCCGTGAACTATGTTGATATAGTCGGGCGTAACAGGAATTGCCTGGCCCACTGCATCAAAAAGTTTGATGTTAAAGCGATTGCTTTTACCCATAGTGAGCTTTAGCGCGGCCATAAAAATGCCTTGTTCATCCAGCTCGAGTTTATCCGATTCCCATAACCCATCCTGATGGCAAAACTGAATGTGCTGCGGCTTGAAATGTTTGGCATTGATCATACGCCCCATGAGGTCGGGCATAAGGTCGGAGGAAACGCTGGGATATTGCAGCCAGATTTCGCAGGCTTCCGGTGTTTGCGTTTGCTCGACGACGGCCTGATTTTTTAAACCAATAGTGGCGGCATAAAGTGCCGCGCCGCGCGCAACCAGTGTCATAGGGTCGCCATTACCCTCGGCGAGTGCGGCGAGCTGTTCGGCAACCCGGGTTTTGATGATAGGCATATGGGCGGGGCCGCCCACCAATACAATGCGACCAATTTGTTCGCGGCTGAGGCCATGTTGTGCAATCAAACGCAAACAAATACTGATGGCCCGCTCGACAATGGGAGCGGTAATAGTTTCCAAATCGTTGCGTGTCAGCTGCAGGTCAGTTTCTATGTGTTGTCCATCGAGTGTGAAATCCAATTCCAGTGATGTGCGTTCATTATTGGACAAACGTATCTTGGCGTTTTCAGCTTCCTGATAGATATGGCGCAGCGCAATCTTGTGCGACTCGGCATCTTCATCCACGACCACGGATTCTTCCTGCTGTAATTTTTGCAGCAGCCAATTCACCAGTGCGCGATCTATATCGCGACCGCCGAGAAAGTTATCGCCATCGTGGCCTACCACGCGCAATAAACCATCGCGCGCTTCTACCAATGACACATCAAAAGTGCCTCCGCCCAAATCAAATACCAGCCAGGGTTTTTCCGCATCCTGCTCAGACCAACCAGCGGCGAGTGCGGAGGCAACAGGTTCGGGAAGGAGCTCGACTTTTTTAAACCCGGCAAGACGAGCAGCTTCGGCGGTGGCGTTGCTTTGCGGCAATTCAAAGAGCGCGGGTACGGTAATGACCGCCAGCTCCGGCAACAGATCGCGAAATTTTAATGCGTCGTTGCGCAGGGATTTTAATATTTCCGAGGAGAGCTGTTCGGGGCTGTATTGATTGCCAAAATCATCAGCTTTGGTTTTGCTTCCTGTACCCATCAGGCGTTTGAATTCCTTGTGGGTGTGTTGAGGATCTTTATATAAAAAATTGCGCGCCTTGGCGCCCACTACTGTGCCGCTTTCCGTAAAGCGCACAACCGAAGGTGTGGTGGTTTCGCCCCGGCTATTGGGAATAAGTTGTACCTCGCTGCCATCAAAACAGGCGATAGCAGAGTTAGAGGTACCCAGGTCAATTCCAATATAAATATCCATAAAATTTTCGCGCTATATGATTAATGCAGAACGTTTCCACCTAACAACTTGCGTACTTCTTCCGCCGAAAAGTGATAATGCTGGTTGCAGAATTGGCAGTCGATATTGATGCTGCCTTTTTCAATCAGTAGAGATTCCACTTCATCTTTGCCCAGCGAGAGTAATGCACTTTCGCTGCGCTCCCGCGAGCAGCTGCAGGCGAATTTCAAAGCTTTGGGTTCAAACAAGCGCACGGGCTGCTCGTTGAACAGGCGATACAGAACTGTATCTTGGTCTAGCTCCAGCAATTCATCGTCGGTGATGGTATCGGCCAAGGTTGCGATGGTTTCCCAGTGGGCCTGGTTGTCATCGGCGTTGGTGATCAATTGTTGTGGCAATGCTTGCAACAAGAGTCCGCCCGCTTGTTGATCATTCGCAGCGAACCAAAGGCGTGTAGCGAGCTGCTCGGATTGTTGGAAATAATCTTCCAGGCAGCCGGCGAGTGTGTCGCGCTCCAGTGGCACTATGCCCTGGTAGCGTTCGAGTTTGCCGGCAAAATTTTCGCGCCGCTTTGGCTCAATGGTAATGACCAATACACCTTTGCCTAACAAATCCTGCAAGCCACCGCGCTCGGCGAGTTCGCTGGATAATTCCACCGCGGGATTCAAACGTACTATGCCGCGAATATTATTGTGATGGTTGCACTCGGCCATGATGGTAGAGATGGCACTTTCACCGCGCGCTTGCAAAATAATCATGCCGTCGAATTTTAAGGTGGATGACAACAAACCTATGGCGGCGAGAAATTCGCCGAGCAGTTTCTGGATTGCCGGTGGATAGTGGTTGTGGCTGAGGATTTCGCGGTAGCTGTCGCCGAGGCTGACGATTTCGCCGCGGATATCGCAGTCATCAAAAATAAAACGTTTCAATAAATCATTGCTGGGCATAGTGATGTCTTCGATTAAAAATTGGGTTCGGCCAAGAGCAGGTGCTTCACGTTAGTCATCGTCGCCAAGCAAGTTGATTCGCTGGAAGCGATGGATCTGGCGGCGCGCTTTTTTGTCGGGTTTGGTGTCGCTGGCGATAAAGCTCGCCATACCCGCTTTGCGTTCGGCGGCGCGCTTTTCGCGCAGGGCTTTGCTCTCTTCCGTTTCCTGGTAGAGCAGGGCCGCTTCGGGTGCGCCACGGCGCTGATCGGATAATGCCGTGACCAGCACGAGTTTTTCATCCAGATCCTGACGAATGCTCAGCATGTCGCCCACACTGATTTCCTTGGCAGCTTTTACTCGTTGGCCGTCGCAATGCACTTTGCCGCCTTCAATCGCCTGCTTGGCGATGCTGCGGGTTTTAAAAAAGCGCGCGGCCCAGAGCCATTTATCCAGGCGCACTTTGCTGTCGAGATAGGGTTTTAACATAGCGGTGGCATAATTTCGTCAAAGTGATGGATGGCGGGAAAGCTCTCCATGATTCGCGCCTGTTGGCTGTCAGGTTGGTGGATACCCACCAGGTATTTGATGCCAAAGGTACGGGCTGACTCCAAAATGCGGGCGGTGTCATCAATAAACAAGCAGCGCGCCGGATCAAAATTTTCGCGCAGTTGCAGTGCCTGCCAAAACGCCTGGGCCTCTTTGGGATGGTTGAACTCATGGGATGAAAAAATCAGGTCCAGGTGTTTGTCGATGGCGGTAACTTCTAACTTAAGCGACAGGGCCTGGGGATGGGCGTTGGTCACCAACAGGAGTTTTTTGCCCAGCTTGCGCAAACGCTCCAAAAACTCGCGCACATGAGGGCGAACCTGAATTTTATGTTTGACTTCTTCTTTTAAACTGCGGATATCCACTTCCAGCTGTTTTGACCAGAATTCCAGGCAATACCACTGCAAGGTTCCTTCATATTCGCGGATATTTTCCGTCAAACGTTGGGAGGCTGTGGCAAAATCTACCCCATGAATTTCGGCGTAGCGCTTGGGCAGGTGTTCGAGCCAGAAGTAGTTGTCGAAATGGAGATCGAGCAAAGTGCCGTCCATATCGAGCATAACCGTATCAATGGCGCTCCAATCTAATGTGGGCGCGGGTAGCGGCGGTTTGGTCATAGGCGGTGTCATAGGTAAAAGATGAGGGCAGTATGCCGACAAAACCCGAGATATTAAAGCGCGAAACCCTGATGCGTACCCGCCTGTTTCGGGCCGATTCAGTGCAGCTGCGCTTTAGCAATGGTCAGGAACGCAGCTACGAAAAGCTGGTTAGCGGCGGTGGCAATGGCGCCGTTCTTATTGTACCCCTACTGGATGACAACACTATCCTGTTGGTGAAAGAGTACGCCCTCGGCCTGGAGGACTATCATCTCGCCTGCCCCAAAGGTGCTGTCGACCAGGGCGAAACCCTGCTGGAAGCCGCCAATCGCGAGCTGAAAGAAGAAGTGGGTTACGGTGCACGCAAGCTCACCTTCCTTAAGAAAGTCCATCTCTCTCCTTCTTATATGGAACACGGCATCAATATCATCATCGCCCAGGATCTCTACCCCGAACGGTTGCAGGGCGACGAGCCGGAGCCAATTGAAGTAGTTCCCATAGCGCTAGATGGCCTGGCCGACTTTTGCATGCGCAGCGATGTTTGCGAGGGGCGCAGCATAGCCGCCTTGTTTTTAACCCGTGAATGGCTGGCCGCCGGTGGCCGGCATGAGTGACAGTGTGTTCGTGGGTGATAATTTGCAGCTGAACCGTGCGTTTACTGATCGTCTTATCCAGATTGCCCGCGCTGCTGGCGATGCCATTCTGGATATCTATAACCGCCTTGAAGCGGCCCAAGTCCATACCAAAAGTGACGATTCACCCCTGACTGCCGCTGATCTGGCAGCCCACCGCCTGATAGTGCGCGAGCTGCCCGGCTTGCTCGATGTGCCGGTGATTTCAGAGGAATCCGTATTACCGAGCCTGGCTGAGCGCCGCGACTGGTCGCCCTATTGGTTGGTAGATCCGCTCGATGGCACCAAGGAATTTATCGCCCGCAACGGCGAATTTACCGTCAATATCGCCCTGGTGATTAATGGAGAGCCACTGTTGGGCGTAGTGCATGTGCCTGTCAGCGATGAAACTTATCTTGGTGTAAGCGCGCACGTGGCCGCCGATGGACAACCGCGAGCGGAAAAATACCGCACCGGTGAATTTAACGTGAACTTACAGACGCGCTCCCTCACGCAGCGGTTCGAGCAGCAGCAACCTTTTGAAGTCCTGGCTAGCAAGCGTCATGGTTCGCCGGAGCAGGTGGAGTTGCTGGATCGCCTTCAGACACGCTGGCCAGCAGCTATCACCAGCTTGAGTGCGGGCAGCTCACTGAAGTTTTGCCTGATTGCCGAGGGCCGCGCTGACTTTTATCCGCGCTTGGCACCCACTTGCGAATGGGATACGGCGGCGGCGCAAGCCGTGCTCTGCGCGGCTGGTGGAGCTGTGGTCAATGCCTGTAGCCGCGAACCATTGCGGTGTAACCGCAATGACACTCTCTACAATCCCTGGTTTCTGGCGTTAGGCGATGCCAATTTTGATTGGGGAAAACTATTGGATTAGCCTGTCTTATTGTTTGTCGCTTAAATCATTAAAATTTTTTCGCTGACCAAGTCACACCAGGGAATTATTTGTGGCAAATGCACCAAATTGAACTAGGATTTATACTCGGACAGTGCATTTTTTATACAGCATGTAGAGCTGCTAAAAGCTTGTCCTGGTAGGGAATTTGAACAAATTGTGCGCCATCGTAGCAGCAGCTCGGGTATGCACAAACCGCTTACGGATTTCCTGGATAAACAGTTTTTGGCCATCTTCCTCAAGTAGTGGATCGGGCCAACTTCAGGGCGACACATGAGCAAGCGCGATCTGAAATCCCTTACCAGGGAAGCGTTGGAGCAGCGAGTGCACGACCTCGAACAGGAGCTACAGCTCTTGCGGGGCCGTTTGCACGATGCAAATGTGAAGCCGCCAATTCCCACGTCTCCCCAAGCGACTCCCCACCCTGAAATCGGGCTGATCAAAAACTCCTGGCTGATTCCCTTTGGCCAATACCTGCTGGTGGAATCCGAAAAGGCCAGTATCAGCGGCGCCTTGGAAGAGCTGGGCAAACTCTTTGACGTAGTCGACTGCAGCCTTTGGCGTATGCATTCGGCACCCGTCGCTGGGCTGGATACCGCCGCCTGGTATTGCCTGGGCCAATGGCAAAAAGACCCGGTACCCGGTTTGCGTGAAGCGGATTGGTTACGCGGTATCTGGCGCGACGATTCCCATTTGGCCGATGCGCTTAATGCCGGTGAACCCGTGGCCCTGCTGGCGGCTGATCCCGATGTGGCTGAAGCTACCGAACCTTTGCGCGCGCTCAATATTTTTAGCTCGCTGCTGGTTCCCGTACTGCGTTACAACCTGCTGGAAGGCTTTGTGGTATTGCATCGTAGCGACGCGCGCGGTTGGTATACCCGCGATTTGGGGCGCCTGATGTTTATAGGTACGGCGCTGTTTAATTTGCACGATCGCCAACAACTCGTGCAAAAACTGAGCGACCGCGACATCAGGTTTAACTACGCTATCGAAGCGTCCAACGATGGTCTTTGGGACTGGAATATAGATACGGGCAAAATTTATTTCAGCCGTAGTTATCTGCGCATGCTTGGTTATCACTATGAGGATTTACCAGGCAATCTCACCACGCTTACCGAATATTTTCTCGCGCGCGATGATGTCGCTATGGTGATGGAGCGCTACAACGCCGCCATTGCCGAAGGCGAGATGACGGTTAATTTGCAATTCCGCATGCAGCATCAATCCGGGCAATTGCTTTGGGTGCAATCGCGTGCAAAATTTTGCGAGCCTGATGCGAATGGCAAACCTACCCGCTGCGTAGGGCTCAACACTGACATCACCGATTTTATGGATGCGCGGGAAGATTTGCTTGCCGCCAAAAGCCAGGCCGATATGGCCAACAAAACCAAGAGTGAATTCCTGGCGCGCATGAGCCACGAAATACGCACGCCCATGAATGCCATTATTGGTTTGGGCTATCTGCTCAAAGACACTGGCTTGAACGAGCAGCAAAAAAGTTATCTCAACAGTTTGAACTCAGCCTCGGATTCACTGCTACATATCATTAACGAGCTGCTGGATTTCTCCAAGATCGACAGCGGCAAAGTTATTCTTGAGCACTCACATTTCGATCTCGATCAACTGTTCGAAAAAATTTCGCGTCTGTTTGAAATAAGCGCGATCCACAAAACCATTCGCATTATTTACGATATCAAAGCTGATGTTCCGCGCTTTTTGCGCGGCGACGCGGCGCGCCTGAGTCAGATTATTGATCAACTCATCAGTAACTCGCTGCAGTTTTCCGAAACCAGTGAGGTGATTGTGGGTGTAAAACTGCGCGAGGCGAACATCAAATTTATCGAGCTGGAATTTTCGGTCACGGATTTTGGTGTAGGTATGAGTGCGGATCGCCTGGCGCAGGTTAACCAGAGCCTGTGTAATCACGCCAATTTTACCGAGGCTGGTCGCCGCCGGTTTGGTCTGGGTATTTGCGATCACCTGGTGCGCTTGATGAATGGTCATATGCATATCCAGAGCGCACTCACAAAAGGCTGTTGCACAACCTTTACCGCGCGCTTTGAGCACAGCCATTTGGGCGCGCGTCTATTGCACAGGCACACCCGTGAGTTGAAAAATATCCGCGCGCTTATTGTGGATGACAATTTAATTGCGCGCACGGTCATGACCAGTACCGCCAAAAGCATTGGCCTTGCGGTGGATTCGGTTGAAACAGCGGAACTGGCGCTGGATAAAATCAACAACGCTAATCAGGAGGGAAAACCTTTCCACCTGATTTTGATGGATTACCGCATGCCCAGTATGAATGGCATAGAGGCAGCGGCTGCGTTAAAACATGCAAATCATTTGAGCTTTCCTCCCCATGTGATTTTGGTATCTGCTTATCACCGCGATGAAATTTCGCCAAGCGACAATAATGCACTCAATGTGGATGAATTTCTAAGTAAGCCTGTGAGCGAATCGCGCCTCTTGGAAACTGTAAGCAACTTGATTAGTAAAGATGAGCGCTTGCAGCAAATCAGCGCACTGAGTGAACAGACTGCAGAGCAGGATAGTCTGTTGCAAAATTTGCGGGTGCTGGTGGCGGAAGATAATCTGGTTAATCAACAGGTGGTGCGCGGCGTACTCAAGAAAAAAGCCATGCAAGTTGTGGTAGTTAATAATGGTATTGAAGCTATAGAAGCGATCAACACTGCAGAGGATCCATTTGATCTGGTGTTGATGGATCTGGAAATGCCGGAGATGGATGGCATTACGGCAACGCAGGAAATTCGCGCGCACAGCAACATGCCCAACATTCCCATAGTGGCACTGACTGCCCAAGCCATGCGCGGTGATCGCGAGCGCTGCCTGGCGGCGGGGATGAATGCTTATCTCTCCAAACCTATTAACCCAGAGTTGCTCTATCGCACCCTGGCGGATCAGCTGCGCCCCCACACGCTCGGCCAACATTAACTTTTGACCAGATTAACTTTTAGTCAGGCTGATAATGTCCGATCTCGACAATAATAATGAAGGCGTGGACCGCAAACAGCTCAATAAAATCAAGCAGCGTTTTTTAGCGCTTAATGCACTTCGCCTTGAGCGAACCCTGAGCGTACTCTCCGACAGGCAACAACAATTTTTGCAATTGTTGCCGCTGCTGTTTCACGTCAACCATCCTATGTTGCCCGGTTATGTGAGTCACCAAACACCGGCGGGTATTCCCGGCTATACGCCGAGTAAAGACGATATGCGACTTGCGCGCAGTGTTGCACGCAGTTTCAATTATCAGCGCGATCTGGTGGATAAAAGCCTGCATATTGAAGCGTTGTTTTATATGGGCAGCCTCGGCACCATCGCTCAGGCGGATAACAGTGATATAGATGTCTGGGTATGTCACGCCGACGATTTGTCACCACAGGCCCTGGCGGAGTTGCAACATAAATGTAATGGTTTGTCGCGCTGGGCGACAGATGTTATCCATATAGAAACTCATTTCTTTTTAATGAGCGCGCAAAAATTTCGTGCAGGCCAGCAATCCAATCTCACCAGCGAGGCAAGCGGTAGCGCGCAACATTTTTTATTGCTCGATGAATTTTATCGCACCTCTGTCTGGCTGGCAGGCAAGTTGCCGCTTTGGTGGTTTGTGCCGGCAGAACAGGAGCGCGAATACGACAATTACACGGGCAATTTGTTGGGTAAACGCTTTTTACGCGCGGTAGATTTTCTGGATTTTGGCGGCGTGCCGGAATTTCCCCTCAACGAATTTGTTGGCGCCGGTATTTGGCAGCTTTACAAGGGTATAGATTCACCGCACAAATCGGTGCTCAAATTATTGTTGTTGGAAGCCTACGCCAACCCACAATTCAATGAGCCACTTTCGCTCACCATGAAGCGCAAGACTTATGAATTAACCCATGATAGTGGAAGCGAATGGGCTGATGGCCTGGATGCCTATGTATTGGTGTATGAGCGTTTGCAACATTATCTCCGCGCGCACAACCAACTGGCACGCTTGGAGTTGGTGCGGCGCTGCTTTTATTTCAAAGCAGATCGCCGCCTGTCGCGCACCAGTCGCAACGCCACCAAATCCTGGCAGCGAATATTGCTGGAAAACCTGGTGCGTGATTGGGGTTGGGATCAATTGCATCTCACCATCCTGGACAACCGCGCCTGGTGGAAATCGCCACACGTATTGGCGGAGCGAAATTTGCTGGCCAATGAATTGAACCAGAGTTATCGCCTGCTGGTGGATATGAGCAAAAATGCACAGGATGAGGCGGCGATCAGTAGCGCGGAGCTGCTTATTCTCGGGCGAAAACTCCACGCTGCCTTCGAGCGCAAAGCCGGAAAAATTGATTGGATCAACCCGGGTATTTCGCAGGACTTGAGTGAGCCTGCATTGTGTTTTGTACAGAGCCGTGAAGAAGGGGTGCTTGTCTGGCAGATTTACCGCGGCAGCCAGCAAGATTTTTCGCTACGCAACCAGGCCACCGAACCAGTGCGGCGCGCGCGACATTTTATGGAGCTGTTGCTCTGGTGTTACGGCAATGGTATCTACACCGCTGGTACGCGATTGGATATTGTCAGTGAGGAATTTTTTCTCAACAGCTCGCAGCGTCAGCAGCTCTGGCAACTCTTGCAGCAGTGGTTGCCGCTGCCGCCGGCTAAAATGCCGCACGATCATTTTATTCATAGCGCACAGGCATCGCAGATGCTATTGCTGATCAATATAGGTGTTGAGCCGCAAGCGGATCTGCATAAAAAAGGCATGCAGATGCTGAGTAACCAGCGCGATGCTTTGGGTTACAGTGGTTTGAAAGAAAATCTGGTGTTAAGTGTGGATCTGGTGCAGCGCAATTCCTGGGGTGAGATTGTCTGCCGTAGTTTTTCGGGCGATGCATTGGTGGGAAGTTTATTGCATTATTTGCGCAGCTTGCCGCCGGAGAAAAAAGTTGCGCTGCCAGCGTTGACGATTCGCTGCCTGAGCCTGGGCCAGGGTTCGTTGATCGAGCAGCGGGTATTGGAGTTGTGGCGTGCGGTTATCGCCTGCTTTTATTCTGGCACGCGTGCACGTACTCCACGCTTTATTTTTGAAATGGCAGAAGAATATTTTTTGCTGCAAATTGTCCAGCAGCATGCGCAGGTTTTGAAGTTCAAAAGCTACGACAAATTATTGGAAAAGCTTGCCCAGCCGCAATTGGAGTTTAGTCCGCTGGTGATTGATAGCTATGCGCTACGCGATCGTCCGTTGCGCTTGTTTTGCGAACAAATTAAAAAACCGGGCATCTATTTGTTTTATCAACTCGAGCAGCAGGCGCAGCTCACGGTGGTAGATCACACAGGGGCCTTCTTCAGTAAAAGTTGTTCGCTGTTTAATGTGCAAACCCTGTTGCGTCCGCTCTGTCGTTTTATTCGCTCAGCAGTAGAGCGCCAATTGCTGGAACAGGAACATGCGCAAGATTCCCAGGCCTTGGATGCGCTGCAATCCATTCATATTTTTGAGCTCATGGGAGATGTTCGCCAAAAAAATGCCTGGTTGGAGCCGCGTACTGTAGCCGGCGATATTAACCAGCTGCAATTTATCAATGTGTGTGCGGTAGCTGAACCCGGGTCGCAGGAGCAATTGAGCTTTACGCTTTATTGCGATGGCCGCGAGTTTTCAGCTCTGGAATATGGTGAGGAATTATTTCCGGCAGTAGCGCGCTATATCGTCGAGCATCGTCAACAGGGCGAGACTTATCCTTGTTACATTACGGATCTGGATCTTTCACTTTGCCGCGATTTGATTGCACCCCAGACGGGAGTACAACTGATTCACTATCTGCACATTAAAAACGAGGTGGAGCAGCGTCTTAATGATGCTTTGACGAAGCTTTAAACATGAGGCTTTAAAAAATAGAGCGTGCAAAAAAAAACGGGGCTTCTGCCCCGTTTTCTTTTTTTTGGCGATTAGCGCTTGGCCGGACGGCGACGCAAAAGCGTAATCATCATGGCACCCAGGAGCATCAGCATCCAGGGCGTTGGCTCTGGCACAGAAAGCGCTGGCGCTGGAACTGTTGGCTCAGTAGTGGGTGGCAGCGGCGTTTCAGGTTCAAACACAGGTGGAGGCACAGGGTTTGGCTCAGGCTCGCTTACCACTGGATCCGGATTTGGAGGCAGCGGTGTAGGTGCGGGCGTTGGCTCGCTGGGTACAGGATCTGCTGCGGGAGCTGGCGCAGCTGGAGCCGGGTCTGCAGGTGCAGGCGCAGCAGGTTGTGGGTCAGCTGGCGCAGGCGATGCAGGTGCTGGATCAGTGGGCGCCGGAGCGGCTGGCTGTGGATCGGCCGGTGCGGGTGTTGCCGGGGCCGGATCTGCCGCAGGCGCAGGGTTGGCCGGTGCCGGTGCTGCAGGTGCTGGATCGGCGGGAGCTGGTGTTACTGGAGCTGGTGCCGGATCTGCCGCAGGCGCAGGGTTGGCCGGCGCTGGTGCTGCAGGGGCTGGATCGGCAGGAGCAGGTGTTGCTGGAGCTGGTGCCGGTGTTGGTTCGGTCTTTACCGGCGTACCCATACCCCAGAGCTTGAAATTTGAAAGGCCGCCGCCTTTACCATTGGTTTTGAGGTAGGAAAAAATGCCGGATGCGGAGTCAGGTGTGATCAGCCATTCAAAGTTGTCTACCGCATTTTTTTGGCCACCACCCACGTGCATGGTAATCATGGCACTGGCGAAGTTATCCCAGAAAAGGTCGCTAATACTCCAGGTGCCAGTAGCGCTGCCACTGCCCCAGCCAGAACCTGTAATGGTAAACCAGCCGTTGCTACTGGTGCCGCTGGCGGTCAGTTCACCAACCATGCTCCAGCTGTTGCCGGTAATTGTTTGCAGGTCACCGGCTTTAGCGGTTGAGCCCAGGCTTTGCGCAAAGCAGCTGGTCGCGTTGCTTACAGTGGCGGTGCGGTAAGAGTCGTTACAGGTAATTGTGCCGGCTTGGGTGTAAACCGCTGCCAGAAAACCGGCGGCAATCAACGAAGTTTTAAGGGATTTCAAAAAAGGGCTCCATGGCGATGATCGCCAAAAATGTGATGCAGTACTCAAATTATGGCACAGGATTGAGATAACAAAAATAAATAAAAACTATTGTGGTTATCAAGTAATCAGCTTTTGGTTATTGAATCGCAATGGCGATATTGTGGGAATTTATGGTATACAAGTGTGCAGAATCTACCGCTAAGGGGGTAGGGTGACGCGTTTATCCGGATTCTTTGGGTTTCAAATGACAGCGCTGTCATTATTGCGTCACAACCACTACCTAAGTTGGTTACCCTGAACGAACAAGTCGATGAAAGGAAAGGCTACCTGACTCGTGAGGGGGTCTGATTAAGCGGCTTGCTGCATTAAGAAGGATTATGGAGCAGTACCCTGATAAAGCCTGGCAGACTTTATTGTCGCAACCTTGGCATTGTAGGTTGCACAGGGATGATGGATGACGGCCATCATTAATTAATTCAAATAAGGAGTATGTAATGAAGTTTCGGTTAATTTTGTCTTGCATTGCTGGTTTGTTGGGTTCGCTGGCTATCTCTGCCCAGGCAGATACCCAATTGGCGCATGTTACTAACAACGTCGTGGATTCTGGCGCTTGCTCCCTTACCGGAGTGAACGGTGGTCAGGGTTGGGCGTCTTTCAAAATAACCTGCGGGGCTGAGGTTGCTTATGTCACGCACAGTATCAGTGGTGGTATCTGTAACACCTCGGTGAGCTCCGGTTATTACATTAGCGGTGGTTGCACCAGCGTTTCGCAGAATAGTTACACGCTGTTTAAATCAGCTCCTGTTCCGCCCCCACCAACGCCGGTTTGGGTAAAACTGACTGATGTGACCAACACCATGACCAGCTCGAACCCCAGCTGTACCGTGCAGTCCGCGGGTGGTATGGGTTATGCCAATTATACTTACGTAGGTTATCGCGTTGTCTGTGGCAGTACGGTAATCAGTGTGACACTTACCTATAACAACACCGCTGGTACCTGTAGCGTAAACAGTGCACCTGCAGGCTTCATGTTTAGTGGAAGCTGTAACTCTTACTCGGTTTACCAACAGCAGTAGCTTTCGCTGTACATTAAAAGTCGTTGTAAATAAAAATCCATTGTGGATTAAAAACAGGGCGATTAGTCGCCCTGTTTTTTTGATAATTACAAAAAATAAAAAATATTTTTGGTTTGCGGGAATAAACCCCGGAGCTCATCCGTTAACAAGGAAACTGGCACAGAAAAGTCTGTTCAGTTTCACAAGACACTTTGTTAACCCACTCCGAGGATCTGATCATGATTACTTTTTCCCGTAAAAGCTTGCTGTTTGTATTCACCTGCGCGTTGACCTCTGCCAGCTTTGCTCAAGAGGCAAGCACTGCCGCATCACCAACTACTGTCAATAGCCAGGTCGCTGCGCAAAATCAATCGACCCTTCAAGGCCAAACCGAGCCAGGTAGTATTAGTTTTTCTGTGCAATCACAACAGGGTGCGCAAAGTCGTATCGACGTTAGTAAACCTGCTATTGGTAACAGCAATAGTGGAGCTGCCAATGGTCAGGCGAATGACAATTCACAAACCACCACTGCTGCGGCGCCGGCGCAAACATCTGGTACCGCTCCAGGCAATACACAACTGGGTAATTCGGCGAACGTTTCCCAAGGTGTGAATGCGAGCTTGAATAATGCCGTTGATTTATCACAAAAAACCTCATCAGATATTGCCGGCAATATCAAAACCCAAACCGATTTTGCGCAATCAACCGCTAATAATTTGAGTGCCCATACCAAGGCTACTCTCGCATCGGTTAGTGATAGTCTGCGCGATGCACAGGCATCAACCAGTACTGCAGTGAGTGAAGCGGTTAATAGCAATCTGAACAATACGCTGAGCCTGGCGACTAATGCAGTCATCAATCAGGAGGTGTCCAACCAGGTGAACACAGTTGTCTCACAGGAAATTGGCAAAGCGGTGCAGTCATCGATTGATAGCACAGTGAAAAATTCGGTCACCCAAAATCTGGGTCTGGGTTTGTAAATAAAGTTCAGTGTTATGCCAATGGCTGGCGCGTCTGCGCCAGCTCTTTTTCGGTGGGAGACTTACTATGAATACCAAGACGATTTTTGTACGCAGCCTGATGGCCTTCTCTGTAATGGCAATGGGTGACTATGTACAAGCTGCGGCAGAATTTGAGCTCAGCACTGGCATCGAGCAGGACAGTAATCTCCATGTGGTGGAGTTGGATAAAACCTCCAGCGAGAGTGATATAGCGCTGCTGCTCAATGCCAAAGCCAATGGCAGCTGGAAGCCAACAGAAAAATTGTCGGTAAGCGGTGGCTATAGTTACTCAGCGAAAAAATATCGTGAGCAGGATGAATTCAATCTGGCTATTCATCAGTTGTCTGCCGATGTGAATTATGAATTTGATCTCGCGACAATGGGTGCCAGCCACTATTACGCCAAGGCGATTCTGGATACCAACGGCTTTCTCGATTTGCACCAAACCAGTTTGTATATCGCCAAATTAATTAACAATCAATTTTACCTGCGTGCCGCCGCCAACTGGCAGGATAAAACCTTTGCCGCTTTACCAGGTCGCAATGCCGACAACCGTGGCGCCAGTGCCGATGCCTTTGTATTTTTTAATCAGGGAAAAAGTTTTGTCAGCCTGGGTGTAGCGAATGAGCGGGAAAATGCCAAAGCACATCAATTCGATTACAGCGGCAATAGTGTTAAGGCGCGTGTATCCCATAAGTTTATGATTGGCGATAAAGAGCAAAAAATACAGTTGGGCTATCGATATCTACAGCGTGATTACTCAGGCGTTACGCAAGAGATCAATACAGAGCGCTACGATAAAGCGCAGGTGGCAGATGCCAGTTGGGAAGTTTCATTGAGCAAAAATGTTGTACTGGAAGCCAGAGCTGAAACAGGTAAATACAATTCGAATTTAGCAGCGGCGAACTACAAAGACAATCGTGTTTCTGTGCAGGTGAAGTGGAACTTTTAAATTTATTTGAAGGCAGGATTTTCATCCTGCCTTTTTTAATCAGTTACTAATTTTTGTACAGTTGGTAAGAATTGCATTGTCCCGAGACACTGTAAGTTTGTGAGGGGGTGGCTGACATAGTGCAATAGTTGCTAGGAATAGATGTATATTCATACACATATGCGACCTCGGTGCCGCAAGTAACTTTATAAGTTCTATCGTAGTAACTAGTCGTGGTTGTGCCATAAACAGTAGCAATTGTGCAGCCATTGGTAGCGGTGTTGTTGTTGGTCACGTCCGTAAGTTTTACCGGGGTCGCTGATGCAGAGCCAGATACAAATGCTCCTGCGAGCAGGGCAATGGAAAGAACTGATTTTAAGTGCTGTTTCATTTTTGTATTCCTTATATAGATTTTAGTTCAAGTGTGTTGGCCAACATCCTGTCATCCTGCTCAGCATATCAAGCTGATAATAAATCAAGCCGGGATCTATTCAGGTACAACTCCGGTTTACTCATTCCCGAATGAAACGTTACAGCAGATGTTGTTCGTTTCATTAAATTAAAAAATATCGAGAGTCGCGCTGCTTCTCCATAGTGTTATTGCTTATACACGGAGTAATAACTGCATGATCCGCTCAAAGAATAAGGAGCACCTGGATTTGACAAGCTGCAATTGCCCGTAGAGTTGGTAGTTTCATTGACATAAATGGTGTCAGCGGGGCATGTAACTTTATAGGCGACAGTGGTGTAGCCATTGCCACCGGAACCGCCAACGGACATCACTGAGCAACCATTGGTTGCGCTGTTGTTATTGGTTACATCGGTAACTTTAACGAGTGTTGGTGGCGGTGCTTTTTTGTATAGGTAGTAAGTGGAGCAATTTCCCGAGGTGTAGAAGTTGGTTGAGTCTGCCGCACTGACAGCACAGCTGCTGGTGTTATTGACGTTAGTGGCCACTACATTGGTGGTGGTGCCGGGGCAGCTCACTTGAAAAACCACTGAGCCATTGTAACCGCCCTGAGCGGTAACACTGCAACCTGGCGTTGAGGATGTGCCCAGGTTATTAACCGTTGCGATGAGTGTATCGGCCGCATTGGCACATATAGCGAATGAACCGAGCAAGCCGAAAGCGGCAGACAAAAATAAGCGCTGTTTCATTGTAATTTCCTTAAAATAATTAAGTAAAAGTGCAGCTGTTGTCCTGCGGCCCGCCACAAAATTATGGAAAATAAATTCAGCCAGATTTATCGGGAACTGCTCCTGATAAAATCTATGTCGAAAAATATACTTGCTGGTGATGGGCTCCAGTAGCGTCCGATTTGTTGACAACGGATTTACACGCTAGCGGAAATGCAAGTGAAGAGGCTTGCTTATCGAAGAAGTTGTTTTTTCTGTCAGATGCCAAAAAAAATTGCTGATAAGAAAATGTAGGGTGAGTTCCAATGACGAGGCGTGCGGGAAAATGGTTCATAGCGTCCTGATATCATTTTTATTTCCAAGCCATTGGTTTTGTTTTTAAGAATCGGGATCAGAAATTTCTGTCCACTTAATAGGTAACCAATCCTATTGAATTTATGTGACCTGTAGAAGTTTTTGCTCTGTGAGGTGCGACACAAAATCCTAGGGTATTGGCACCTGAAGTTGAGTTTAATAAAACTTTACAAAATGGTGTTGTTGCAGGCGCCAACGCGACAGCCCCGCGATGAATAAAACAGATAAGAATAAAAAAAGATAAAAAGAAAAAACGCAGAATAAAAAGATTAGTGCGATAAAAATTCGGCGGGGTCGAGTAGCCCCACGCCAAAAATAGCATCGCGCCCTGGCTCGCCTAAATCAATTGCCTTGGCGCTCAACGAGGTCAGAGCTTCGTCGCGATCATGTTGCTGCATGTTGCATGCGAGAAACGCTGAGACAACTGGCGCAGCCATAGACGTACCGCTTTCCCGCCCATAACCGCCATTGGCACGCGCGCTCAAAATATTTACGCCGGGCGCGGCGAAATATACCTGGTCACCGCGATTCGCCCAGCGATAAATTTTTTGTTTGTTATCTACCGCAGTGACAGCCACGACACCGGGATAGGCCGCGGGAAACAGTGGCGGTGCTGCCGGCCCTTCATTGCCTACAGCCGCGACTATGGCGGTGCCACTGGCCAGGGTTTTGGCGACGACGCTAGCGAGTATGTGATTGTCTGGCCCGGCCAGGCTCATATTGATCAGGCTGACTTTTTCGCTCAATAGCCAATCCAGTGCACGAATAAGATTCATCATGCTGGCGCCTTCGGCGAAATCCTTGCGCGCGTAAAACACCGAGGCGACATAGAGATTTGCGCCCGGCAGCAGCGGCTGCAATTCATCGCCCTGGCCCACCAGCAAACCGGCTATAGCGGTGCCGTGGGCATCGGGTTCGGCGACCTGTTCCGGTAAAAAATTGCGCGCGATTATGCGTTGGTTGTCGACAGCCTTTTTAAAGGCAGGGTGATCCAGTTTTAGGGCGGTATCTATGATGCCAACCTTGACCGGTTCACTGCAGATGGCAGTCGTTGGGTTGTTGCCTTCATCGTTGTTATCTTCACCCTTGGTGATTGTGTTTGTTTGCGGCGAGTAGACGTGGTTGCGATCCAGTTGGAGATCGACGCCGGGCAGCAACTGCTGCAGCTTCTTGCGGGAGTCGAGCGCTTTGGGCACGCGAAAGCGCACCAGCGTCAGGTCGAGCTGCTCGAAATGGGTGGATTCGACAATTTCCACCGGCTGGCTTTGCAACTGGGCGAGTTGCCCGGTGTCCAGTGTTGCCAGCCATTCGCGCTCTATGGCGCGCCAGCCATTTTCCACCCTCACTTCCACAAACGCGGTTTTGCCGTTGGTGGCGCGAATGGGCAGTTGGTCGGGTAATGTGGCTAGGCGGTCGGTGAGTTTACCTACTTGCTGGTCGATACCGACATCCTTGCGCAGCCGGTCGGCAGTGTTGTCCAGCTGGCGGGTAATATTGTCGACTTGATTGAGCGTACGGTTGATCAACTGCGCCCGGGCTGGTTGTACGGCGGCCAGCAATATAAAAAGCAGAAAGCCGGTTTTCTTTAAGTCGGGACACCAGATATGTGTGTTTAAGCACCGAAAATGTTTTATTTGGCGACGCATAATGGGAATCCTGACCTGGGCCACGTTTATAGAGAGGGCCGAGCCCTATAAATAAGCTCTTACTAAGATAACGCACCAGCCAATAAAAAATTCCCGGTCGGAAAGCCATCTTTATAAAAATAATCGTAAAAAGGGGAATAAATCGCCTGCTGGATCGTTTTCCTCAGGTGATGCCAACTTCTCCACTAACTACAAAGAGAGCTATGAGAGAACAATTAACTGCCCTGGTCCCCATGCTCCGACGCTTTGCCTTTTCCCTGACCGGCTCGCGTCACGATGCGGATGACCTTTTGCAAAATACCCTGGAGCGACTGCTCAGCCGCGGTGTGCCGGAAGATGTTGAGTTGGCCAAATGGGCCTTTCGCGTCTGTCGCAATATCTGGATAGACGAATATCGCGCCCGCAAGATCCGCCAGAACGCTGCACAATTACCTGAACTGGAAGAACCGACCATTGATGGGGAGCAGGAAGTTTGCGCCCAGATCAGCTTGCGCGAAGTCAACACCGCCATGGACAAGCTGCCCGACGACCAACGTTCAATCCTCGCCCTGGTGGCGGTGCAGGGTATGTCTTATAAAGAGGTGGCCGATACCCTCAGTATTCCGCTGGGGACCGTGATGAGCCGCCTGGCGCGGGCGCGGGTCGCCTTGCACAACTATCTGCATGGCCCAAAAGCGTTGCACAACCCAAACGTGGAGGCGCGACCATGAATGGAACACAACCTATGAACATCTCCGATGAACGACTCTCTGCTTTCCTCGATGCCGAGTTGCCCGAGGCTGAAATGGAAGCTATTCGCCAAGCACTGGCAGATAACGAGGCACTGGCCGAGCGTCTTGCCGAGCTGGCCATGGTGGATGAGCTGGTTGCCCTCAGCGCGGCCAAAATAGATACCCAGCCAATACCTGCCCCCATTAACCAGCTGCTGCATTCCAGCGAGCCAGACGCTAAGGTCATCGCCTTTCCCTTCGCCAGACGCGCGCGCCAACTGGTTCAGAATAACCTGGCGATTGCCGCCAGTGTAATGCTGGTGATGGCCGTGGGCGCCTTCCAATTGCTGGCTCCCAGGCAGGATCACTGGCAAGCCGTGGCGCAATTGCTGGAGACAGGCCGCAGCGGCCAGCAATTGGCGGCCAGCGATGGTAGCCGGTTGAATGCCAGGTTGAGTTTTACCGATCAACAGGGGGATTACTGCCGTCAATTCCAGTTGCGCGACCGCGCGGGTGTGAGTGAGCAGATCGCCTGCCGCCGTCAGGGCCAGTGGCAACCGGTCGCCAGCGTACCGGTGAAACCCAGCGCGCCCGGCAGCTATCAAACCGCCAGCGGTGAGTCGCCATTGGATGAACAACTGGATCAAATGATCAATGGCGATCCATTGGATGCTGCCGCCGAAGCGGCAGCCATCGCCAAACGCTGGGGCAGATAGGGGCTCAGAGTTCGAGGGTCATAAAGCGGCTATAAGGGTCTTCCTCATAGTCGGCAAAGGGACCGCAATCGGTAAAGCCGTAGCGGCGATAGAGCTTCCAGGCAGGTTCGAAGTAGGGCACGGAACCTGTCTCCAGGCTCAGGCGTTGGTAGCCCCGGTGGCGCGCTTCATCGATGATATGTTGCAGGATGCGCGCGGCCACGCCGCGGCGCAGGTAGGCATAGTCCGTGCGCATGGATTTGATTTCGGCATGGCCGTTATCCAATTCCTTGATGGCGCCACAACCGGCGAGGTTGTGGCCGTCCCAAAGGGTCCAGAAGGTAATCTCGGGTTTGCGTAACTTGTCCAGGTTTAGCGCATGCACACTCTCCGGGGGCGAGTTTTCGTGCATACAGCGCAGGTGTTCCGTCAGCAGCGCGGCAATTTCGGGGCCGCGCAGGTCATCAATTTTTATCAGCATTCACATCAATCCTTAGTTCCTGTTGGAAGACTATATGTATCACTTGAGGTTGAGACGCGACAAGTTAAGTAAGTTTAAGAAAGCGGCGATCTCATGAAAAATGGGTCTGAATACCAGGGAAGCCAGGTGGTCACAGAAGTGACTTCATCAATAAAGGAGTGCAGTCAATGACTTATAAACCTGTGAATACCGAGCAAGAATCCCACCCCAAATACAACCCGGGCAAAAGCTTTGCTGAAGATCAGGAGCGTATATCCGAAGCCGGACGCAAAGGCCAGGGCGCGGTACAAGGCAATATGAGGCGCGATGCTGGCCGCGCTGTGGAAGCAGGTCATCGCAGCAACGAGCAGCGACCCGCCAGCGGCAATCACTCCGGCCTGCGCAGCCGCTCATAGCCCCAGCATTGTCTGCCCGGTCTTTTCCTGACTTTACGTCTGGTGTGTGGAAAATTGGTCTATTTGACTAATACTTAGGGAATTCTGGACATATTGGGGAACCCGGGATCGGGCGGACACATGAATAGCAAGTTATCCAATTCATTGGTATTGCTGGCGTTGGCGGCAAGCCTGCTGGTAGTCGTGGGGGTGCACTTTTTACCGGAGCGTCGTTTGGTGCTCGCTCCGACGCGGGACGCTATGCAAAATTCCCATTTTTTTGTGGATTCCACCCGTCTGGCAGACGGCAGTCCCTCCGCTGAATGGATTGACCGAAATCAGTATCGCTGGCGCTGCAATGTGCCGGAAAATTTCGATGGTAACTATTTCAATTGCGCTATGGGCGTCGATCTGACAAGGACGCCTACCTTGGGTACTAATCTCTCGTACTTTACGCATTTCACGATTTATCTTCATTACACGGCGCCCAATCCGGCTAATCGGGTGCGGATCGCGGTGCGTCATTTTGACCCTGCCTATTCTCGCCCCGAGGACGGCAATAGCGGCAAGTTCAACTCCGTGCTCATACATACCAATAGTCTGAATAAGCCCATGCGGCTGGGATTGAATGAGTTCTCAGTCGCGGATTGGTGGATTAGTCAGTACAACATTCCCCTCTCCCAATCCCGCCCCGAGCTGAGTAATGCCATGACGCTTACCATAGATTTTGGTGATCGCGTGCCTCCCGGCCAACACGAATTCAGATTGGAACGGCTGGAATTCAGCGGTGCCTGGATCAGTGCCGAGCACTGTTATCTGGTGGTGCTGGCCTTGTGGATGCTGGGGATTTTAGGTTTTACGCTTAAGCGCATGTATGAGCTGCGCGCCCAGGCAGAGCAGGGGATACAGATTATCAGCCGCCTGAGCACCACCAATGCCGAGTTACGGCAGGAGACGGACAAATTTCGTCGTCTCTCGACGGTGGACCCGCTCACGCAGACTTACAACCGTTTCGGAATCGACAAAATCGTCGCCACCCTGATGGCGGCGAGCCAGGATCGCTATCTGGATACCCCGAACTTCGCGCTGATATTGGTGGATATAGATCACTTCAAACGCATCAACGACAGGCGCGGCCACAACGTAGGTGACCTGGTATTGCAGCAGGTGTCGGCGAGCATCCAAAAGTGCATTCGCAGTGTGGACTTTCTGGGCCGCTGGGGCGGGGAAGAATTTTTGATCATACTGCCCAATACCGACCAGGATGTTGCCATCGCCATGGCGGAGACCATTCGTGTCACCATAGCGGATACCCAATTCGACCAGGAGCAGCCATTGGGGGTCACCGCCAGCTTTGGTGTTAGTACCCAGCAGCCAGACGAAGATTTTGCGACTACTTTCAAGCGCGCTGATGTAGCGCTCTACCGCGCCAAAGCCCAGGGCCGAAACTGCGTCATCCTGGCCTATAACAGCCTTAACCAGGAGGATTAAGGGCGCTGTCTGCCCGCAAGCGCGCTGCCATTAAATCCACAAAGGTACGAATCTTGGCTGAGGCGTAGCGCCCCTCGCGATAGACAATATGGATCGGCAAGCGTGTCTGCTGCTCCTCCTGCAACAGCGGCACCAGCCGGCCATCGGCGATATAGGGCGCAATCTGGTAAGACAACAGGCGGGTAATACCAAAACCGGCAAGTGCTGCTTCCAGCGCGGCGTCGTTGGTGGCAAAGCGCAGGCGCGGCCTGATATGCACGCTGGTATTGGCAAACTTCCACTCGGATGATGCGTTGAGGCCATTGGCGAGAATGGTGCTGTGCTCCGGCAAATCCGTCGGTTTCTGTGGTGCGCCGGCACGGGCGACATAATCGGGTGAGGCGCAAATGACTCGCACCACAGTTCCAACTGCTACTGCATTGAGGCTGGAGTCCGCCAGCTCGCCAATGCGAATTCCTACATCCAACCCTTCCTCCAACAGATTCACCACCCGGTCGAGAAACAGGGCATTCACCTCCATACGCGGATAGCGATTGAGATAGTCCAACACACCCGGCAACACATAGGCCTTGCCGAATAGCACTGGCGCCGTGATACCCAGCAATCCACTGGGTTCGCCATTGATGCCGGCGGCGGCCTCGTCGGCTTCGGTCAGTTCGGCCAGCAGCCGGCGGGCATCTTCCAGATAGCGCTTACCGGCATCCGTAGTACGCACAAAGCGGGTGGTGCGGTTGAGCAGCTTTATACCGAGGCGCGTTTCCAGATCCGCCACGGCGCGGGTAGCCATAGGCGGCGATATGCCCAACTTGCGCGCACCAGCCGCAAAGCTCTCGGCTTCGGCCACGGCGACATACACCTGTAACTCAGTAAACCTGTCCATAGCGGCTCCATTATTTCTGATTTTGAAATAATAAATTGCTTTTGGTAAGTATTCTTAATTTTTAAGCGGTTTGGCAATATCTCCCCTATCCATTGGTGAAGTCGACCTGAGAGGAGGAGATAGCCATGCCCCGCGCCTTTGCTGATATCACCTTTACCGACAGTGTTAAAGCCGCGCAAGATCGCTACGGCAGCCGCGACTTTAACCTGCGCTTTGAGGCCTCGCCCGACCGGCGCGACCGGATTACATCCACCGATGCCGATTTTATCGCCCGTCGCGACAGCTTTTACCAAGCCACGGTCGGTGAAAATGGCTGGCCCTATATGCAGCACCGCGGTGGCCCGACGGGGTTCCTCAAGGTGCTGGATGAACAGCATCTGGGCTACGCCGATTTTCGCGGCAACCGCCAATACCTGAGCGTGGGCAACCTCAGCCACGACGAGCGTATCTGTCTGTTCCTGATGGACTACGTTAACCGTGCCCGGCTCAAAATCTGGGGCAAGGCGACCATAGTGCACGAGCCGCAGGAGCCAGCACTTATCGCCAGTCTGCAAGACGCCACTTACAAGGCACCGGTCGAGCGCGCGGTGATTATTGCGGTGGAAGCCCTGGAGTGGAACTGCTCCAAACACATTACCCAGCGGTTTACCGAGGCACAAATCCAGGTCGCCATAGCCCCGCTGCTGGAAGAAAACGAACAACTCAAGGCGCGTCTCGCCGCGCTCACTGATCAACAATAGGAGCTGATCATGATTGAACTCTACGAATTTCCTCTGTCCGGTAACAGCCATAAGGTGCGCTTGATGTTGGGCCTGCTCGGGCTGGAATACCGCAGCCACAAGCTCGATATGGGCGCCGGCGAGCACAAGAGCCCGCAACATCTGCAACGCAATTCCTTTGGCCAGGTGCCGGTGCTCAAGGATGACGACATAGTGATCCGCGACAGCCAGGCCATTCTGGTCTATCTGGCGCGCGCCTATGGCAACGGGGCCAACGGAGAGAATCACTGGTATCCCAACAACCCGGTTAAAGCCGCGCAGATCAGCGCCTGGCTTTCCACCGCTGCCAACGAAGTCGCCCGCGGCCCGGTGGCCCTGCGCGCGCACTACAAAGTCGGCCGCGCGATCAATCTGGCCGATGCCGAAGCTGTTACCGCCAACCTGCTCAAGATCATTGATGCAGAACTTGCCCATCGCGATTGGCTGGTGGGCGACAAGGTGAGCATCGCCGATATCGCCATTTATCCCTACCTGGGGCTGGCCGCTGAGGGCCGCATAGATTTGAGCACCTACGCCAATATCCAGGGCTGGCTCGCGCGCATCGAACAGCTCCCCGGTTTTGTCACCATGCCCGGCATCAGCCTGAGCAGCAGCGTCGCGGCCTGATGTTTGCTTTCTCCTGAACGACGCTATTTTTAAGGATCACCCATGAGCGCCATCCCATCAGACATACGTCCACCCTTGCCGCCATTTACGCGCGAAACTGCCGTCCAGAAAGTCCGCGCCGCCGAAGACGGCTGGAACAACCGCGATCCTCACAAAGTCGCACTTGCCTATACGGAAGACAGCCAATGGCGCAACCGCAGCGAATTTCCCCGCGGCCGCGAGCAGATAGTTGAATTCCTCACCCGCAAATGGGCGAAGGAAAAAGAGTACCGCCTCATCAAAGAACTCTGGGCCTACGAAGGCAACCGCATAGCCGTGCGCTTCGCCTACGAATGGCAAGACGAATCAGGCCAGTGGTTCCGCTCTTATGGCAACGAAAATTGGGAGTTTGATGAACGCGGTTTAATGCAGAAGCGCTATGCGAGCATTAATGATCTTGCGATTGATGAGAGTGAGAGGAAGTTTTTTTGGCCACAAGGGCGTAGGCCGGATGAGCATGTGGGGTTGAGTGAATTAGGGCTTTGAGAAAACTCCGATGGATGGGGAGTCGTCATTCCCGTAGGGAATCCAGTGACGTTGCATTTCTTCCCCTGCTGGGCGACACATTTCCTATTAAATAAAATTCAATCTTCGCTGTTGAAAACGCAACAGTAAAAATTTTACGCCGCAATCCCCGCAAACAAAGAATTCTTCTTCACCTTCCTAACCAACCCACGCAATTCCGCCACACCATCTGCCCAGTAACCCAATTTCGATTCACTGTTGATGTGCCCAACGTCCTTAAAGCGCAAATAATCCGCGCCCCACAATAACGCCCAATAAGCGGCTTTGGTTTCCGTCATCCAGGGATCGTCGCTACTGGCGATAACTTTGGCGGGTACCGGTAAAAAATCTTGCGGTAATTTTTCAGCAATACCGAATTTATTGGGATCAGCCGGGGCTACCAACAAGATGCCGGCAACCTTTTCTGGAAATTCCGCCGCAATACTTACACTCGCCAAAGTGCCGAAGCTGTGCGCTATCAAAACGGCAGGGCGGTCGAGTTTATTTAATTCAGCTTTGATGCCCTCGCGCCAGGTCGTGAGATTGGGGGTGGCCCAATCGTCGACATGGATACGTTTTGCACCTGGTATGCGCGTTTGCCACAGGCTTTGCCAATGGCGCTCATCACTGTTGCGCAGGCCGGGCACTATAAGCGCGGGAATATCGCCAAGGATGCGGCTGAGTTGTTCAGGTGCAGACATTTGTTAGCTCTCCAAAGGTAATGGAAGCAAGCCTAGAGCAAATCATCTTGTGCGAAAAATATTCGTTTCTTATGAGCTTATGCCAAAAACCAAAACGCAGCGGCGTTATAAGCTAATAAAAAAACAGTATTTTTAGTTTTATATGCCGCTGATTAGTATGGCCTCCGTCGCCAGCTGCTGGGTTTTACACAGCAGTGGGTTCACTTAAACAAGAGAGGCGCAGATGTCACACCATCACGAATATGTATCTGCCCACGACAGCAGATTTGAGCAGGATGTAATAGCTGAGATCAAACGTCAGCTGGCGCAGATCCAATATGGCTCACTGGAAATTTCCGTGCACAACGGCCAGGTAGTACAGCTGGAGCGGCGGGAAAAAAAGCGTTGGGGCAAAGGAGAAAACTCTAAATAGCCGCGCGTTAGAAAAATGAATATCAATTAAAAATTAAATACAAATGCACTGACCGGACCACCGGAAGTGATATGTGAACTTTGGAGATTAGCATGTCATTTCAAAAAAATGGATCGGCCAACCGATCAGTAAAACTTGTAAAAACATTTGTACCGGCAGCATTGGCTGCCGCTGTGAGTCTGGTATCTGTAAACGTTTCTGCTGGTTTTCCAACACTTTACGGAAAAGTGTTTTTAACCGCGAATTCTTACGATCTGGAAAAAAACAATTTCGCGCTGACAGCACCAACTGCGACTACTTATAAAAATGTAGGCGCAACCGGCACCACCACCGAGCTGGATTCCACCGCGATTGAGAGCACAGGTTCTCGTCTGGGTGTACAAGGTGACTTTGGTGCTTCTTATGATCTAACCGTGTTCTACCGCGTTGAATACGGTATTGATGTAGACAACGGTACCAACAGCAACGGCCGTGAATTAACCCAGCGCAACATCTTCGGCGGTGTGCGCGGCGATTGGGGCCAGGTGTTGGTAGGTAAAAACGATACGCCCGTAAAAACATTGCAAACCACCAGTGTGCTGCGTACGGATCTGGATCGTTTTAATGATTATCCATTAGCGGATATCGGAAGTTACCTCGCCGGTGAAAACCGTGTCGATAACGTTATCCAATATACGTCACCTATTTTGCTGGGCGGTTTGGAAATTAACCTCGCCGCGATTCAAGCAGAAGAAACCGGTGTTGCGGCGCAACCCGCGAGCAGCACACCAAACCCGCAAGATGACAATGGTTTTGCCACAGGTAAATCACTTTCTATCGTGTATGGCAAAGCCAAATGGTATGCCGGCATTGCATACGAATCTAACGTGGCTACTGCCGACACACTGCGCGCTGCCGGTGAAATTACCTTGGGCAGTGTAAAACTTGGTGCGATTTATCAAACCTCCGAGCGTCATGAAGATTACGACGTAGTAGGTGGCCTGACATCAACTTTCGTAGGTTCAACTGGTACTACCAACGGTGCACAAAATGGTTTGAACCCGCTGGCTGAGTGGGACGGTGCAAGCGGTACGCAATACAAAGAGCAAAACGGTTATGTATTCAACGGCGCCTGGAAAATTGCAGGCCCCTGGGTTGCGAAATTCCAAATCGGAAAATCCACCAGCACACCAAGCAATGCTGCCTACAGCGATGTAACGATTGATGCAGCGGCGATTGGTTTGGATTTCAACCTGAGCGATTCAGCGCGTTTGTTCTCCTACTACGCGAGTTTGGAAACCAAAGGCGATGCAAAAATCAGCACCAAAGCAACGGAAGATAAAACCTTTGCGGTTGGTCTGGATTTCAAGTTCTAAGTGTTTTGAGTCACCGGCAGCCTTAATTGCACTGCCGGTGCAATTAAAAAATTCCGGGTAAGCCCCGTCACTGTGGAAATGAATATGAAAGCAATACAAAAATTGGCAATTGTGGCGGGCGCTCTGCTCTTGTCAGCCGGCACTATCGCCAAGGACGTAAAACTCCTCAACGTCTCCTATGACCCAACGCGCGAACTCTATCGCGAATACAACGCCGCTTTCGCCAAATACTGGCAGGGAAAAACCGGCGATAAAGTTACCGTTGAACAATCACACGGTGGTTCCGGTGCACAATCGCGCGCGGTTATCGATGGCTTGCAAGCCGACGTAGTGACTTTTGCACTCGCGGGCGATATTGATCCGCTGTACAAATTCGGCAAATTAATTCCTGAAAACTGGCAAGACCGTTTGCCGCAAAGCAGCGCGCCTTACACTTCCACCATTGTATTCCTGGTGCGTAAAGGAAACCCCAAGCACATTAAAGATTGGGATGACCTGATCAAGAAAGGTGTGGAAGTTATCACGCCTAACCCAAAAACATCTGGTGGTGCTCGCTGGAACTATTTGGCCGCCTGGGGCTTCGCAAAACGTAAATTTGGCAGCGACCAAGCTGCGCAGGACTTCGTGAAAAAACTGTACAAAAATGTCCCTGTACTGGATTCAGGTGCACGCGGTGCGACTACGACATTTGTGCAGCGCCAAATCGGCGATGTATTACTGACTTGGGAAAACGAAGCCTTCCTCGCTGTGAATGAGCTGGGTGCGGATAAAGTGGAAATTGTTGTTCCGTCTGTTTCAATCCTGGCTGAAGCCTCAATTACCCTGGTAGACAAATACGCGGACGAACACGGCACTCGTGCAGTGGCAGAAGAATACCTCAAGTATCTCTACACCAAAGAAGGCCAAAATATTATTGCGAAAAATTACTACCGTCCACGCGACAAAGAAGTACAGGCCGCTTACGGCAGTAAATTCCCCAAGATTGATTTATTCACCATCGAAGAATTTGGCGGCTGGAAAAAAGCACAGCCAGAGCACTTTGGTGATGGTGGAATTTTCGACAAAATTTATCAATAGGTCGACAAAACCTATCAATAGTTAGACAAGATTTATTAAGAATGATTGACGAGTAAAAGGCAAACTGTGAGCCACTATTTAAGGCTCACAGTTTTTACGGTTTCCTGACAACAGGTACTGACGAGACGAACACATGAATGCCTCTGCAGCTATAGACTCGCTACCGCAAAGCGAGACAAGAAAAAAATCCCCCTGGCTACAAAAGTCCGTACTTCCCGGTTTTGGTTTGTCCTTTGGTTACACCACGCTCTATGCGAGCCTGTTGGTGTTTATTCCATTGGCGGCGCTGGTGGTAAAAAGTTTTGGTATGCCGTTGGATCAATTATGGGATGTGGTCAGCAACAAACGCGCGTTAGCGAGTTATCGCCTGACTTTCGGCGCATCACTCATTGGTGCAACTATCAATATGATTTTCGGCCTCATAGTAGCCTGGGTGTTAGTACGTTACAGCTTTCCCGGAAAACGCATCGTCGACGCGGTGGTGGATTTACCTTTTGCATTGCCCACCGCCGTAGCGGGCATCGCATTGACTGCACTCTATGCACCCAATGGTTGGGTGGGAAAATGGTTTAGCTTGATCGACGTAAAAATTGCCTACACCTGGATAGGTGTAACCATTGCACTGACGTTTATCGGCTTGCCATTTGTTGTACGCACAGTGCAACCGGTGTTGGCAGATTTGGAAGCAGAAGTAGAAGAGGCGGCTGCGAGTTTGGGTGCAAGCCGGTTACAAACCTTTAAACACATTATTTTGCCCGCGCTATTGCCATCGCTGCTCACGGGTTTTGCATTGTCATTTGCACGTGCCATAGGTGAATACGGTTCAGTGGTTTTTATCAGCGGCAACATGCCTTATCGCACAGAAATCACGCCGCTGTTGATCATGACCAAACTGGAACAATTTGATTACGCTGGCGCTGCTGCACTGGGCAGTGTGATGTTGTTGTTCTCGTTTGTGCTGCTCTTGATTATCAACCTGCTCCAGCATTGGAGCCACAAGCGTACCGGAGGTTAATCATGGCTGGCGTAGTTTCCAATTTTGGCCACAGTGGTGGCCGCCCTCGTGCCACAACAGAAGCGCGTTGGGTGCGTTGGACATTGATTGCAACGGCGCTGACATTTCTCAGCCTGTTTTTGATATTGCCGTTGATCATCGTCTTTACCGAAGCCTTTTCAAAAGGCCTTGGTGTTTATCTGGCAGCGATTAGCGATCCGGCAGCGGCATCGGCTATCAAGTTAACACTGATTGCCGCAGGCATAGCCGTGCCATTGAATGTAATTTTTGGTTTGGCTGCCGCTTGGTCAATCGCCAAATTCCAATTCAAAGGTAAACAACTTGCACTCACGCTGATTGATTTACCCTTTGCGGTATCACCGGTAATTGCTGGTTTGATTTACATGCTGTTATTCGGCGCACAAGGTTTATTTGGCCATTGGTTAATGGACCACAATATCCGCATCATGTTTGCGGTACCTGGCATCGTGTTGGCCACCGTGTTTATCACTTTCCCTTTTATTGCACGTGAATTAATTCCGCTGATGCAAGAGCAGGGCAAAGAGCAAGAAGAAGCGGCGATTACACTGGGGGCCAGTGGTTGGAAAATGTTTTGGCGAGTCACACTCCCTTCCATCAAATGGGGACTGCTCTACGGCATTATTTTGTGTAATGCACGCGCCATGGGTGAGTTTGGTGCGGTGAGTGTCGTGAGTGGAAAAATCCGCGGCCAAACCAACACCATGCCACTGCACATTGAAATTTTGTACAACGAATACCAATTCGCCGCCGCCTTCGCCGTTGCATCACTATTGGCGTTGTTAGCGTTGGTAACACTGGTATTAAAAAGCGCACTTGAATGGAAAGCGGCACGCGAGCATGAATTGGCAGTAAGAGCCGCCCAAGCGCAGTAAGAGATGTTGAAGGATGGCACCAATGGCCCCCTTTGAGCTCCCCGAGCACTGGAAGAAAATGGTTGGCAAGCGCACAGGACGTGCGCTTGAGTGACGTCGCGACATGGATGTCGCGTCGGAACGACAGCCATTTTCTGAAGCGCGCAGGAAACAGGAGCGATTGGGGTCGCCTTTCTTTTGCTTACTTTTCTTTGGCGAAGCAAAGAAAAGTGAGGCCCGCGGCAGGCGAATGTTATTCGCTTGGCGAAAAAACAAAATTCGTAAACATATTTACTGAGTAAATAATCATGAGTATTGAAGTCCGTCACCTTAACAAAAGCTTCGGCAACTTCACCGCATTAAACAATGTCTCCCTGGATTTCCCCACGGGTGAATTGGTTGCCTTGCTCGGCCCATCCGGCTGCGGAAAAACCACGCTGCTGCGTATCATCGCCGGTTTGGAAAATCCCGATGCAGGCAGTGTGCATTTTCACGGCGAAGAAGCCACCAACGTGCATGTGCGCGAGCGCAACGTAGGTTTTGTGTTCCAACACTACGCCTTGTTTCGTCACATGACTGTGTTTGATAACGTCGCTTTCGGCTTGACAGTGCGCCCGAAAGAAACGCGCCCGAGCAAAGAGGAAATCAAAAAGCGTGTGCACGAGTTGTTGCAGCTGGTACAGCTTGACTGGTTGGCTGATCGCTATCCGCATCAATTGTCAGGCGGTCAGCGTCAACGTATCGCCTTAGCGCGCGCATTGGCAGTTGAACCAAAAGTATTGTTGCTCGACGAGCCCTTCGGTGCCTTGGATGCAAAAGTACGTAAGGATCTGCGCCGCTGGTTACGTCGTTTGCATGACGAATTGCACATCACTTCCATTTTCGTAACTCACGATCAGGAAGAGGCGATGGAAGTGGCAGATCGCATTGTGGTATTGAACAAAGGCAAGATCGAACAGATAGGTTCACCGGATGATATCTACAACAATCCGGCCAGCCCTTTTGTGTACGATTTTATTGGCCAGGTCAATTTATTTCACAGCCGCGTGCGCGATGGCTGGGCTCATATAGGCGATTACAAAATCCCGGCGCCCGAGCACCAGAGCGTAAATGATCAACCAGCGGTGGCCTATGTGCGCCCACACGATATAGAACTGAGCAATCAAAACTCTGAAGGCGCTATACCAGCGACAGTGTCTTACGTTAGCACCGCGGGTGCAGTCTTGCGCATAGAATTGAAAAATGATTTGAGCAAGGATGTCATTCACGTAGAGCTACCGCGCGCGCAGGAACGCAGCCTGGATTTGGCAGTAGGGGCAAAAGTGTTTGCTCGCCCGACAAGCAGTAAGGTGTTTTTACAGCAGGCTTCTTAAATTTCTGGTTGCGGGGTAGAAAAACTTTAAATTTGAGTAAGAAGTAATTAAGTAGGGAGTCGTCATCCTCGGGCTAGGCGCCCCCGCCAGCCGGGGATCCAGTTCTTAAAAGTATTTAGTGCTGTGAAGATCTCAAAAGCAACAACTGGATCCCCGCATCGTGGAGGCGCCTAGCTGAAGATGACGACTCCCTATTGAAAAAGCCCGGGAACTTAGCCCGGGCTTTTTATTTGGCAGGAAATTTATTTTTTAGCTTGCTGTTGTTTTACATAGGTCATGATATTCAGGAAAGTATCCGTCCAATAAACATCTTTATTATCTGCCAGATATTTCAGCAATTGTTCGTGCGCTTCTCTGGACGTCGTCAGGTGATCACCGCCCACACCGTGGAAAGTAAAATTCGCCATAGTACCTTTTTCCGCAGCAGCTTTTACCACGGCAATTAATTGGTCGCCGGTCACGTTGCTGGGGAAAGTTACGCTGACACTATAAGGGTCCATGGTTTTCATATCAGGCGTAACACCATCGCCACCCGCGGCTTTGATCGCTACGAATTCTGACTTCACCGCATTAATATAATTTTCACCACCGGCTTTGGTATCAATGCACGGCGCGGTAAACGTGCGCTCGGTTTTGCCATCAATAGCGTAGAGCATGGTGTTGGCAATCAACAGCTGGTCTTTCATTTGCGCTACAGAAATTTTATCCAGGTCGCGCTCAGGCAACACCCAATCGCGGCCAGGTTGGGATTTGGAACATTGGTGAAAGAGGCTGTGGTTGGCTAACTCATTGCCTTGCTTGGCGGCCTCGCGCCACTCAGGCAAACGTTTGGCAATGGTCGGGCTGGAAAGCTGTAAATAAAAAGTGCCGTGCAGGTGATACTTGTTAAGTGCCGGTACGACGAAATCCAATTGCGAATCCAGCGCATCGTCATAGGAGAGGTTTACCGCAGCCTTGTAATGCTTGGGCCAAAAGCCGGTGGCATCGGCAGCAAAGCCAAGCGGTGCCATGGCCAGTAAACCTGCAATTGCAGCAAGGGATTTGAATTTCATAGGCGTTTTCTCAGTCGTGGTTATTATGGTGCCCAAAAGTATAAAGCCGGCCCGTCGAGCTGGTGCCGGCTTTACAAAAATTGACAGAGACTAGCCCGGGATTTCTGCAGCAATGTTTTAGGGGTTAACCTTATCAACGATCAAACGATGGTTGTTGTCGAACACCCAGGCCTCCTCAAAGTCCACTTCAAACAAATGCCCATCAGGATCTTTAAAATAACCCGCTATTCCCCAATGGGTCCGCGTGGTCGGCTTAACCAAGGTGCCACCGGCTTCCACAGCTCTCGCCAGAATACGTGGCACCTCATCGGCGGTCTTAGCCAGGTACACCAAACCTACACCGGAAAAGCCGGTACCTTTGGGGGAATCGGCCAGCGCATCTTTTGCAAAATCCGCGCGGGACAGCAAACAAAGTGCATAGCCACCCAAATCAATTTTTACAAAACCTTCATTGCCAGTAGGCGAACGCTTCCAACCAAGGGCTTCATAAAAAGCTGCAGACTTTTGTACGTTGTCTACGCCCAATAAAATCAAATGCAACCGTTGGCTGGGTGCAACGGCAGCAATAGTTTCAGAAGAAAATACATGTCCTACAGGTTCTTTCAGCATTTTTTCATTATCCTTTTGAGGGGGATTGGCAACTGCAACACAGGAAACTATTAACAGCAATAAGGCGCTAATTGTTTTCATTATTATTCTCTATCAAATGAGTGTTATAAGTTGACTGAATTATTGGGAACTACCTTGATGCGCTTCATGACTGCGCCACCGGTTTTGGTTGGCCCGGGTTCGCCAGTAATATCCCAGATAATAAAAGTCATCACATAGTATTCACCGGCGGGAACTGCTTTGAATTCAAAACGATTTTTGTCGTTGCAACTTGTCTTCAGCACGAGCTCGTGATATTCCGGCGCATCAGGTGTAAATTTTGGTGGATTATCTTCCACTAAAACTTGTCCCTGAATAGTATTTCCGTAAGTTTTTAAAATGCGTTCACTGGAGTAATCGGCGACTGGTAATAACTCCACATTAAATCCGGCGCAGCCTTTTTTGCTGCCATCCTTCAAGGTCAAAAAAACCTTTCCCGTTACCGATGAGTTTCCCGAGTCTTTAACCCATTTAATTGCATCGGTGTTAAATTGGTTATGCAGCTGAACTGGTGTATTAGCAGCAAGGCAAGTGCTGGAAAGAATTCCAGATAAAAAGAACGCTGATAATTTTATTGTCATTTTCATAATTCACGTCCGTTTTTTGGCAAGATTTAGATCCTCGGTAACTAATGTTTACTTGTTTGATTTGACAAGCTATTTCGATATTCAACTAATTCTTTTGTAAACCATATCGCGCTGGGTACTGCAGGGTTGTTCTGACATTTCACTTCGTAAGCCTTGCCCGACATGCTGCTTTCAGTAGCGGCTTTTGCTATAAACGATTCAGTGTCGGTGATCATATCCTTCTTTAAAAGATAGTCATATTTTTTCTGGAGATGATCGACTGCGTCGCCGGCGGAATACCAAGCCCCATTCCTGTTAAACGTACACCCGGAGGATTTCAGGTAGCTAAAGAGGTGGTCTATCTCAAGCTTGGTATTATTGGAGGGCTCACCAGCCAGGCAGAGTTGTGACCAAAGGGTGGCCAACACCACAAAGATAGTTATTCCAAATTTTATTCTCATAACAACTATTCTGTCCTTCTCTAATGAATTAGATTTTTTTGTATGAATTGAAGCAGTTTCTGTTTGTAATCAACGGGAGCGAACTTGTAAATATTCTCATCTGCAGCACCTTCAACTAGACCTTGTTATCCCGGTGTCAAAAGGCTAATTTTAGGGATTTTTGGATTGTAATACACCAACACTTTTTGCCCTTCTTTAAATTGCGACAATGCCTTTAGTGCTTCGCGTTCCGTGGAGTAAGTGGTGCCTGTGACTTCTATTCGGTCACCGGTAAATGCCTGGCCATCAACAGTATATTCGTAATATGTTTATTTTATAGGCTAAAGCTCTCACCGCCAATTGGCAGTGAGAGCTTTACAAATTCAACTAAAGCTTGCTTGATTGGCAGCCAGTCGCCTTGCATTCCCTGATTCTGTCACGCAGGACATTTGTTCGCTCGATGGTGGTTTTTGTTACACAAGATAAATTTACATAGAAGCCAGTTGAGTTTTTCAGGCTGCAGGTTGAATTTCTGGTTTCTATCCACTGCAGTTGTGTTTTCAAAAGTGACTTCTTCTCATCTGCATTCAACAGCGTGCGCAACTCCTTGAATGAGTTGTTTAGCTCCTCGTCTGATTTCATGTAGATTTTATTCAGGCAATACAAGCCATCAAAATCATCGCGTGGATTGTCGCAGTTGTCTGCGAGGGCTGCTGGAGTGGTGAGCACGGCCAGAATTAAAAATATATGTTTCATAAATGTTCCCTGTGAAATTTTTAATGTCATCGTGAATTTTGCAGGATTATTAAACAGGATATTATCACTTCGTTCAATTAGTCAGTGCCTGATGCGTAGAATAGAGAGGCTTCGTACCGAGATGCTACGTCTGCAAGGGGTATATGAGATAAGTTTGACAGTGGAATGGTAGTGGGTGTTGGAAGGTCAATGTGGTGGAGGTAGAGCGAAAGTTATATTCCTATGACCATTTCTCAAGGGAAATACCATTTTTTTGTAAATCCTTTAAAAAGTCGTCACTGCAAAAATAATTGAATTCACAGACTCGTGCTTGGCGAACTGGATCGGACGCATCATGTGAAGTATGTCCTGGATGACACATGATTAAACTTCTATCGCTAGCCTGCATAAGCCAATGTTTGAAGTAAGTAGGAAAATTGCCTGGGCGCAACGAATAGACACCGAGAAACTGCGATGGCAAGGAAAATCCACTGATGCTAGCTTGTTGCGAAAACCTTGCGCCCAATATGCGTAAAATTATTTTTTTAACGAAGGATTCGCCATATATATCTGGCCTCGATGAGCGAATATAAGGCAATTTTTTGGTGTAGCGCTGTGCGAGAACACGTAAGAAACATTCCCGAATGAAGGGGAAAATATGAATGTGTTGATGCCCATCAACAAAATCCGGCTGACGCGCAAGCATTGCCTCGAAGCTATCCAATTGATCTTGCAGTGCCTTTGTAATCTTGTCTCTATCAATTCTTCCAAGGCAAGCATTGATAATGAGTTGGTTAAAAGACCAGCCCAAACTCTGCAACAGTTGCGTTAAATCGAAGTGCAGCCCTATATCAATATTTTTGTTGCTAAGGTATTTTAATTTTTCTGCATAAATAGGCCAGTATTCGTAATTGACCATGCAACTAACAGCCGATAGTCTTTTCGCTTCGATGAGTTCAAGAATGGCGTCGCTTACAGCTTCGTTGAGCGCATAATCATCGGCACAAAGCGTGATTTTCTTCATTGACGAAACGCCCATAATTTACTGAGTGCAAATGTGATTAACGCAACACCCAGGATAACGATAATAAGTGCGGTGAGATACTGTAGGTGGAAGACGTTGAGCAGAACTATATAAGAGGTTTCATTTAAAACCAGGCCAAAAACCGCGACCGCGAAATAGCGAATCTGATTTTTGCGGCTATCCTTTCCTGAAAAAGTCCAGCATGCTTGTCCGTAATAACTCACTTGAAATGCAACTAAAAATGCGATGATATTCGCAAGCAGCGGATTAAGTGTCGCATTTACCAAAATAATAAAGGTAAGCAAGTGAGTGAGCATGGCACACAAACCGATGATACCAAATCGCACAATTTGAATATTAAACATCAATTTTTCGGTTATCGTTAAAACCAATTTTGTTGGCGATAATATAAATTGGCCGATTTTTTACTTCATTGAAAATTCGACTAATGTACTCACCCAGCACACCAATAGATAATAATTGAATCCCACCAAGGAAAGAGATGCTTACGGTAATGGTTGCCCACCCTGGTAAATCAGTCCCAAAAAATAATGTCGATACCAGAATGTATAGGCCGTAAAGAATAGCCGATATCGATATGAGTGCGCCTATGCCGCCCCATACCCGTAAAGGAACGTCTGAAAAAGATACAATGCCTGTAAGTGCCAATTGGCTTAACTTTTTAAAGCTGAATGAGCTCTTTCCGGCATTGCGCGCTTTGACATTGTAGGTGCATCCAACACTCTTGAACCCTACCCAGGTGTAAAGGCCCTTCATGAAGCGGGTTCGTTCCGGTAGCTGATTCAATGCGTTCACCACTCGTCGATCCATAAGGCGAAAATCACCTGCGTCAGGTACGATTGGTATCGAGGAGGCCCTTTGCATAAGGGAATAAAACCAGTGGCTCATTTTGCGTTTCCACATAGGCTCTGATTCTCGCCCACTGCGAACGCCATAAACCATGTCATAGCCTTTGCGCCATTCTTGCAGGAATTTTGGAAGCACATCTGCGCTATGCTGCCCATCGCCATCCATTAATATAACAATATCGCCAGTCGCATTTTTTAGCCCGGCTGTCATGGCGGCTTCTTTACCAAAGTTGCGTGAGAGCTGTATAGCTTTAACAGGATATTGCCGGGAAAGTTCTGCCGCTATTTCATAAGTATTATCCTGGCTGCCATCGTCAACAAAAATGATTTCCATTGTGTTCGTCATTTGCTGAAGTGATCGGAGAAGCTGCGTGACCAGGGCACGGATGTTTTCTGACTCATTAAATACGGGAATTACGCAAGATACACTGACCAAGGCGGACTTGCGATCAATGGTAGCTGTGTCCGCCTCACTGCCGTGTGACAGTTGCTCCTGCTGCAGCATTTGCTCGTTAATTAGGGACATTTTCATCATGGTTGCCCGCAATCAGGTTGGTTATTACACTCCTGATAAAGCTTTATGTTGCTGTAAGTTCCAATCTCCTTGAAATTTTCCAAAAGTATTTTTGATTGTCCGCCGCTTAAATATTTTTTATCTATAGCGATGTAATCAATGATGTGATCATTTTTAAGTGCGGCAATGTCTGCCTCAGGCTTGAGGATCTTCACTCGGCCACCTGAATAAAAGTCACTGGAATATCTTCTGTCCGCAAAATACCAAAGCTGGCTATGTTGGCCGGTACTTGTCTGTAAATAAGCCCTTACCAAATCCTTTTCGCTGTGCTTGGGTAGATTGTTAGGTTGGATAAAATAAGCTAGGGCGCATACCAGTAATGCTAGCGGAGTGAGTAGGCATGTTATGAAAAATCCTTTGGTGCGCAAACTTTCCGGTTTAAGAAAAGTAAAAAATTCAGCGAGTAAAATGGCGCCGGCTGGCATGGCGGGAAGCGCGTAGGGAGGAATGATATTGTGAGCAAAGGTGAAAAAAACAACGGGCATCAATGTCCAGAGTAATAGATAACTCAACCATTGATCTTGCGGATAACGCCAGGTTAATTTCTGCTTTTGTTTAACGGCAAGTAAAATGAGCAGGCCAAACCAAGGTAAAAATCCAATGGTCAAATATAACCAGATTGTTCCGAGCAATTCAGAGTGTGCATGGCCATAGAGATCACCTTGCCATCCGCTGATCAAAAAGCGGCTGAAATGTTCACCCACAATAAAATAATGGAAAAATCCGGGTGTGCGCGTTTCTGCCAGCCAATACCAGGGGGCTGCAATTGCAAGAGCTAGCATGGTTCCGGTTATCCAGGGCAGACGCTGCCACACGCTTAAGAGATGGCGATGTAATAATGTCCAGGCACCGGTAGGCAAGGCGACTAATACTAAAATCAACGGACCTTTGGCGAGCAATCCAAGGCCCAGGCTGACAAAAAACAAATAACCCCAATATCCTTTGCGCTCATGACAAACGGCTTTCCAAAAACTTACCATCGCTAATGTTGAACAAAAAATTAAGGCCAGATCTGTCATTACCAAACCGGCAGATCCAAAAAATAGCAAACTTGTGCTGAGAATAGCGATGGCTGCCAGGGCTAAATCACTCGATCGGCTTTTTACCCAATAATAAATAAAGCACAGCAGGGCAATACTAAATAACAAGGAAGGTAGGCGCGCGGAAAATTCATTAACACCAAAGACTTTCATACTTGCAGCGGCGGACCAGGTAGAAAGTGGCGGTTTCGCCCAAAAAGGCAAACCAAAATCATGGCCGGGTAAATTTACACACGCGGTTGTCTCGCACACAGCGCGTATAACATTGTAGTCATGTAAAGGGGTCACCCAATTGTCGGTCTCTGCCATTTTCCGCGCGATTTCACTGTAGCGCGCTTCTGTGGTATCGGTTAAAGGCAGTAACCACATGCCGATGACACGTAACAGAAGTGTTGTCAGCAATAAAATCCAGATATGCTTTTTATAGTGAATGCTATGATTCATAGTGCCTCAGTTAACTTTAAAGAGTTCCAATGCATCACCATCACTTGTATTTTTAACAACGCAAGTGTTCTGGATATATTGATCTCATTAGAGTTTACCGAGCTTTTAGTTAACGAATTGTTAACAGTAGATAGTATTGGAATTTATCGAGTTAACTATCTGCAGGCCGACAATTTCGCCGATTTTTCCATAAACACACTCAGTGGGTGTTCAGGATAATCGCCAAATGGCCCGCATCTTTCGTAGCCTTGCCTGGCATAAAACCCTAAGGCTTCTGGTTGATAGGGGCCTGTTTCGAGCATAAATTTCCTGCAGCCTTTAATGTCGGCTTCTGATTCCAGGAGATCGATAATTCTTCTGGCGGCTCCCAGTCCCCTTGCTTCGGGCCGAACATACATTCGCTTGATTTCGCCGTATCCATGGTTAATCACAAGTGCGCCGCACCCGACGGCCATGCCGTCAGTTTTGCGGGCAACAGCAAAAAGCACGTTGGGCTGACAGAGGGAGGTTAGATCAAGCGCATAGCGCGCCTCGGCGGGATACAGGGTGTCCTGATAGGCGTCGAGATCGGCGATAAGCGCAATGATCTCCGGTTGGTTTGGGGATTCGAGAGTAATGTTCATAGGTTTCCGTGGCTCGCGCCGAGTTTTATTTGTGTTTGTTAGTTGTTGCTAATTTTATAGACCGCAATAATTCTAAATGGCCCAGGTTCAACGTTGTCAAACTTTCCTGATTCCAGGTTATGTTTCGCTGCTTCAAATGAGGAAAACAAGCAATATTCATTGACCGCGATATTTTCTGCAAGAGAGTTACAAGATAGCGGTGAACATTCCGGTGATGTATGCATCGAGAAGCTGGTAACGTCAAAGCCTTGAAGCTCCCTTGACATCGGCTGCGTTATGGCTGTGGTAAATGAGGGTTCAGGCTCATAGCTAAGCCACTCTTTTGAGTCCTCGTCATACTCGAATTCATAGCCTTCATAATAAAATAGTGTGCAGTTGGATATGTCTATACTTTGTTGCTTTGCAATTTCCTGGATTATTTCAGGTGAGTCGAAAAGCCAATAGCCGTTGTGCTTCCAACAATGAATGTAATCTGCAAAGTCTCTTGATATGCAGCCGCTTAAGGAATAGATGTCTTCCACGGAGCTATCTTTGATCCACTCGGGCTTTTTACTAATATTTTTGTACATGTAACCTAAAGGGATCATCGTATTCATGCCATTCTTCGTTTTAATTTGTTTTAAACACATAATCCCAAAATTTATGTACAAAGCTGAAATTCGCGTTACCCAATAAGTGATGGCTTGAGTGATAACTGGAATAGCTGAAGACATTACGCAGTATTGGGTTGTTGGATGAGTATTGGTAATTCGAATGTAGCAAAATGGTGAACATCATTCCCGATATATGAAGGATGAGTGCAACACCCAGGCTTAAGGGTAATATGCACATAAAAATAGGTGCGCTTACACCTATGATGACGGCTTCAACGGGGTGTACGCTATAGGCTGACCAAGGTGTTACTCTTACGGATGAGTGATGTACTGAATGGAATTTTACCAGGTATTTTGTGTGCAGCAGGCGATGCACAAAGTAGGAGTAGGTTTCGTAGAAGATCACAAAGCTTGCGATTTGGAGGAGCAGAGATGTAAATGATTCAGGCCAAATACTCGGAAATAAAAAACGGGTAAAAATACTGCAAAAGCCAAGCACTATGCAGGCGATAATTCCATTTTGTATTTCTCTCTTTTGCTGGCCTGGTTTCAGCTCTTTCGCATTTATGTATGAGCCAATTCCCTTTTCCTCCACGGCGATTTTTATTAATGCGCTTAACATTGTGGCAGTAAACGTATAAATAATTATGTTGCTCACTATCGATATGAGAATAGCGACGGCTGCAGGTGCATTTATCCAGTATTCAAATAGTTGGTTAATCAGGTCCATTTTTAACCGCTCGTAACGAGGTTATTATTAGGGCTGTTTTCCGAAAGCGTCAGCGGCAACCCAAAAGCCGCCATTTTCTTCCTCAATTGTTGTGGCCACTATATCTTCGTATTCTTCTAGGGGGATTGCATCTTCGCCGAATTTATCAAAAAAGTCTTCAAGTATATTTTCTCGAATTGATCTATCTCGAGGATAGGGCGTCCCGAAAAATAACATTGCACCTTCAATGGCTTTTGCTGTCGTTGGCATTCCCAACATTAAAAAAGCGTGGGCGGCTTCTGGTGCAAGTACACCTGTGCTATTTGAGAAAAATTGGCCTAGGCCTCCGTTTAATATTTCTGACTGCGTCCAATGGGACGACAATAATATTTGCTGCTTTTCTGTTAATCTCGAAAATTGTTCAATGAAAATTTCCTCTCCATCGTAGATGCTGACATTTTCCCAAATGGGTTCTATATACTTCCAGTAGGACTCGTCCATATTGATTGTTCCTATTAATGATCATACGTTTCAATAAACCAATTATTTACTGCGGTCTTTCACGAAGACAAGGTATATTCAATCGAATTTCTCCTGCGGAGTTAATTTCGTTGGTTTGCTAATCTTGCAATTCATTCTCTTGGCTTCGAATTGACAGCCCAAAGCTGTTCCACTAACCTGCCCGCGCAGCGGTAAATCCCGTTGCCGGGACTCTCACCCCCGTTATCGAATCGGCACAAGCGCTTTGCGCATGTGCCCCGTACAGCTACACCTGTTGTTCTGGCGGCTGGTCGGGGCCACCTTCGGGTGGGCCGGTTTGATTCGATGCCGGTGGTGAGAACCCTGTCCAGTCCGCCTCCATAAATCTCACCTTTGGTGGCGGTTCAAACAATCGATCACTGAGATTTTATTATGGACAATATCACTCCGCTGGTGCCCGGCACCAACTCTCCCTGCGTTGTTACTCTAAACCCCTTTCAAAACGCCTATTACCAGCACAGCTCGTTGGAAATCCATTCGCCCGACGGCGAACGATTGGAAACATTTGGCCAGGATATCCAGAAAGAAACCCTTCACCACAATAATCTGCAGCTGCGTAATCAAATTTGCTTGATTGAATCGCTATTAAGCCATATTGATCGCGATGTTGAGTTGCCCAGGCAAGCGGTGTGTGGTTTGGCCGATTTGTTGTTTCGGGTGGAGGAGTTTTGTGAGAGGAGTATGAAGTAGGTTTGTGGGTAGGGTGTTGATCAGGATTCGCTGGCAGGATCGTTTTATGCCGAATGTAGGTTGGCGGTAAGGCTTGCGTATGCAAGCTGCACCCCAACATGATCAGGTTTTGTTAAAGTTAATAATGAGCCTGTGAGTTAGATATGTTGGGGTGCGGCTCACTCCTTACCCCAACCTACGGGCTACCAAATGTGCGAACGGGAAAGATAACGCTTTATTGCGAGAACCGCCAAAAAGCCACTTGCAACAGCAGTAATAAATAGTTGCCAGGTTTCTGTCGAGACCATAATCCCGGCAACTATTGTGCCTAAGGCAAGGGTTGTCCAAGCCGTTATCATTTTATGAGAGGGAGCAATTGCAGTAGCTACAATACATACAGCTATGGCTGATAGCCCCACGCTTATATGTGTTTCTGCAGTAAGAATTAACTTAATTGTATCGTTGTAACAAAAGCCAGAAATCACATCTTTGGCTGGGCAAAAATGCTTGTCGATAAAGAAATAACAATAGAGTGAAGCGATAAATATCACATACCAAATGCCTATTGTGGCGGGGATAAGTAGTAGCCAACGAAGTAGATTGCTCATGGTTCCTTTGCTGTTAGAGATATATCAATGTAGATTGTGTAGACCACGTAGGCGCCCATGCCATTAACTTACGAGTTCGTTGATATTTCTTCGAAATTTTCAAATAACTCAAAAATCTCTTTTGTTTCATGTGACCAATAATAAATGGCAGGATTACACACACCAGCGTGAGAAAGAAATACCAATTGATCGCCACACCCATTTGAAGCAATAGCGATGGCGTTTTCGGGGAATCCCTGCCATTGCCTTGAGGATAGGGTATTGGAAACTATGTCGTTCATGGAGCGCGATATTCTTTTCGGATCAGAATTATCTCTTATCTTGTACAGCTCCCAATCGTCATCATCAGTTGAAAACTCGCCACCATTGTTGTGGCTCATGACTTCTTTGTAAGCGGTGGGTAGCTTCACGGATAATTTTGCTTCGCTTTCATCTATGTATTTTTGATCGATGGGGAAGGGCAATTTTCACCTCAAGGAATTTATTTTGTGCACGAGATTGAGCTGCAAGAGGTGAGCCAACCATAGAGCGCATTATGAGTCAGATATGTTGGGATGCGCTGCGCTTACCCCAACCTACGCGATTGTGAACTCATTAAAGTATCAGTTAGAGCGCTCTTCTGATTTTTTTAATGAGTTTTTTATAGGTTTTATTGCTTGTTTGAGTGGCTTGTATGCCGACTTATCTCGCTCTAGCTCAACGGTCGTTTGTCCTTTTTGTAAAATGAAATTTCGTTCAGTTTTTGAGAGCATTTCTATAGATGAATTTAATGACTTTTTGTTTTCAGAGACTAGAGAAAACTCTAAAGCGATAATTTTAGATTGAATATTTGTTAACTCATTTTGAAAGTACTTAATGTCTGATAATCCTTCTTTGTACAAACGAAGAAAAAAATATGCAAATACCTCTACAAATATTACCAATAAAATTCTAGGTGCTATCGGAATAAACAGGTTTTTTAGAAATCTTGAATTTGACTCGTCGCCTTCCGATGCTAACGATTTTAGTAGCTGTGAAGCATCTACAATTGCTACTGTAGACCATAGAAGATATAATCCTCCTATAGTAATGGACATTCCTATCAGAAGATTAATATTGGACCGTAACCGAAGATCAGTGATCTCGCGACGAAGTCTATCGACCACCTGTGAAGAGGAGGCCGATAACCGCTCTATATTGATGTTTCTTTTAAGGTCTTCTTTAAATTGCTTGGCTTGATCGTTGAACATTGTTTGTATTGATTCTTCACCAGCATATTCGGTGACATATTTAAGCGCTACTTGTCTTTCGTCGGGTGTAAGCTCAATCGTAGGCCTATAAGTTTCGATGGTGACTTTTGCGTTTTGTAACTGTTCCTCAAGAGCTAAAATTTTTGCATAAGAACTGTTAATTTTTTCCTCTAATTCTATAGTATCGCTCGTCCCTGAGTTGTTCGTATCTTGCCCCCCAGATTGTAAATAGTTTAATGAAAATAGCACGGCGGAGATGAGTAACGATACGAAGCCAGCTAATGCCGCATCGATAGAATAGTTATATCTTAAATATTCACCAAAATTTGCAGAAAATAGCATTAATAATCCGGAGCCACCTGCTAACGTTGCCGTCAGATATGACAATTTCTTGGTCGATATTCGCTGTATGGCCGTTTGATGGTGTGCATGGAAGGAAGATTCCATTCGAGTAACTCCATAAATGTATTACTGAAAGTTTTAATATATATCCAAGTGGTTTAAATGCCAATAATCCGACGGATGCTTACTAGCTAAAAATGAAAAGGGGCCGATAAGCATTACTGCTTATCGGCCCCTTTTCTTTCCCGCCCGTGAGGGCGAGAGTTTTACTTTTATATAACGCTAATTACTGCGCATTCACCTTAACCCAATTCAAGTTCCACTCTTTGCCAATGGATTTGAAGCGCAGTGTGTGGTGGCCTGCGGTCATGGCGAAGCTGGCGCTGGTTTTGGTTACCCAGGTTTGCCAGCCGCCGGTGTTGGGGACGGCGAATACATCCAGCGCTTTGGCATCGTCAACCCAGATTTCAAAACCGGTGCTGCCGTTGGCAGTTGCCAGACGATAGTCGAGGGTGAAATTGCCGGCGGTGGCCACATCGATTTTGAATTCAATGTAATCGCTTGGATCGAAGTGGCCTACGTCTTTACCGCCGCCGGTATCGCTGCAGTTTTCAAGTTCTATACCGCTGGAACCGGTGTAAGTTTCCGCTTCAATGGTGGCTGGTACAGGTATGAAGCTGATAGCGGTATGTGCTGCTTCGCTGTAATAACTTTCGTTGACCGCGGTAACCGCTGTGATCACGTAGTAATAAGTGTTGCCTGATACAGCAGTGGAATCTGTATAGGTGCTGCTTGTTACTTTATCGCCGAGTTTGACGTAGCCGCCGCCAGACGTGTTGCTGCGATAAACGTTGTAGCCGGTCACTTTGGTATCGGTGCTGGCGTTCCAGGTCAGCGCGTTGCTGTTGGTGCCTTCAGTCAGTTTCACGTTGGTTGGTGCTGCTGGCAGTTGGAAAACTTCCGGTGCAGTCGGGCTCACCAGCCATTGCGCCAAACCTGAGTGAACTTCGTATGCCTGGGTGGCGAAACCTTTGAACAGGTTTTCGATTTCAGTGACTGATGCCGTGGTGAAATCGACTTTGCCATTCATGTCGATAATGTCTTTGCCTTGTGTTGGCTCTTTGTCGAGCAAATACATTTCGGCCCAGGTGTTAACGCTGTTGTTGTCTTTGAATACGCCGCTCAGGGTGTAGGTTTGACCGCCTTCGAGAGTGATGGCCTGGTATAAACCGCCGTTGATTTCGCCGTTCACACCATCGGGACGAGTGATGCGCAGTACAGCACCTTCGCTACCAGTTGGGGTTTTGCCCGCGGTTGCGTAGTTGAAGTCCAGGTTCTCGCTGCCGCTGATGGTCAGGGTAGTCCAGCCGGTATTTGCGCCGAAGTTACCGTTGGTGATCACGTCGGTGTTAGTGGCGGTGTTGGTGATGCTGATCTTGTCGATAGTGATATCGGGATTAGCACCGCTGTTCGCGCCCGTCTTGATCACAAAGTAGTAAGTTTTCGGACCAGTGCCGCCCACTTTGATGGTGGGTGCTTTGACTTTACAGGCGTTGGCAAAGCTGGAATCCCAACCGGCGCAATCCCAGGTGCTGGCAGCGGTAACCATGCCTACGCCGGTATCGACGTTGGTGTTAGGTGCGTTGGTCACCATGCCCCAGGTGCCTTTGCCTGAACCGCCGGCGGCGCTCACGAGTTTGTAGGCCCATGAAGTCGCGGCCCAGCCGTAGCTGGCGTAGGTATCGTAGGTTGCACGGCCAATTTGACCGCCCAGGTCGAGACCGGCAGATTGCCAGGGTTGGAATTCACCCACGAGCAGTGGGATTTTCAGCGCGCTGACTTGCTTGTTGTAATCGCACACGCCGCCGGTGCCGGTTTGGCCACAGCGCAGCCAGTCGCGGTGGATCGCGTAAGGTGTGTCACCCGGACGATCGCCGAACAGGCCAGGGTAGGGGTGGATTTCAAAGGCGACGTTGGTCATGCCTTTGGTGGTTGGGTTACCGTAGGCTTCGATACTGCCGTAGTGGCTGGGCAACAACACTATGTGTTTAGGGTCGATGGCGCGGATGGTTTGGTATAGCTCTTCCACATGAGTCACCATGTCTTCCGCGGTTGAACCCCATGGCTCGTTGAGCGGATCGTAGGCTGCCACTACCGGCTCATCTTTGTACTTGGTAGCGATTTGCTGCCACAGCCACTTGGCGCGGTCTTGTGCGTCGGCATCGGTCCAGTATTTGTTCTGGCCAGCGCAGCCTGTGTGGTCGTTAGGCGTTTGGCCGCCTTGGGCGCCGTGCAGGTCGAGGATCACGTAGATGCCGCGTTTTTTAGCTTGCTCAATACTCCAGTCGAGATAGTGCCAGGCGTCGGCACGCAGGGTTTTGTGGTTTTTCTCGTCTTCAATCACGCTCCACAAAATTGGCAGGCGGACGATGTTAAAGCCGAACGCTTGCAGTTGATCCCAATCGCGCTCGGTCATCCAACTGTCGCGGAAGAGTTTGATCAGGCGCTCTTTTTCGTCGTAGCTGAAGCGCTCGGTAAGGGTTTTTTCCAGGGTGCATTGGTCGGTAACGCCGTTGCCGCCCTGGCCCATCATCCAGAACTCTTGCACCAGCCAGTTACCCAGGTTGGTACCTTTGAGCAGTACCTGGTTGCCGCTGGCTTTTTCCCATTTGGTGCCGTCGGTTTTCAGCATGGTCAGGCCTTCAGTATCGGGAACCGATGAGCTGGAGCTGCTGGTAGATGCCGGCGCACTGGATGAGCTTGATGAAGAAGAGGTTGCCGGGGTGTCTTTTTTGCCCGAGCCACCGCCGCCGCAGGCGACGAGTCCGAGCAGTGCAAGCATGGAAATGGTTAATCCACCCAAGCGTGGGCGGAGCTGTTTGGAAGTGTACATGGTGACTCCACTGTGACTGTTATTGTTGTCTCGTCCTGGCCGGCGTCGCTGGCGTTGTTCCGGTTTGGCTGGCGCAGGTTTTTATGTGTAAAGGTGCCAATTGCCGTTGCCCACAAAGGACTGCGGGTAGGCTAATTCTTGGAAAAAAAGTGAAGTGTCGCGCCCGAATACATGTACTCGAACGTTAAAACATATAGTGGGAACCTGGGACGTTTTTGGGTGGGCAATGCACCTGGCGTATGAATAAACGCATGGGTACGGGTAAAGACATTAAATCAGACAACAGGCTAACGCCTGTGGTGGGGGAAAAAAGCCCCGTCCACAAGAACGGGGCAAGCCATAAGAAAAGTGGGGCTTGGGTCCCGGGTAGAACCCGTCAACTTTTCTTACCCGCTACCCGGAATCGGCACCAGCGTTCCCGGGCGGCGGCGAGAGAACCACTTAGATCAAAAAGTGGTAGGGGATAACTCCATGCTGGCGACAGTCGCCAGCGGGAGCCAAAACAGCATTAACTCAGTTCAATTCCATTAGAAATGGTAGTTGGCGCGAACACCGTAGAAGCGCGGCATGGACACAGGCCCGCGCAAGGTGCCATCGCTACCGCCCGACCAGTAGAAGTCGACTACGTTGGTCGCGTTGTTTACGAAGGCTTCCACATTCCATTTTTCGCCTGGTGCGGAGTACTTCAGGCCCAGGTTCAGGTAGCCAACCGCGGCACGGGTGTCGTTATAGGCTTCTGGTGTTGGGGTTTTAAACAGGTCGTAGTGCTTGTCCACGTTGAAGAAGCTGTAGTAGCTCTTCGCTCGCCAGTTGTAACCCGCCCAAGGCATCACAGTTGCACCGTCGTTGAAATGGAAGGTGTGGCTGTAATTCAGGTTGATGGTGTACTTGGGCGATGAGGGCAGCTCGTTACCTTTCAGGTTTACGTGGATGTCCTTGTTGGCCGGGTTGGTGGCGGTGGCGTTGTCGATCATGTACAGATCGGTCGCATCAAACGCCCATTGTTGGTAGAAATCGCCAACAATTTCGGTATCCAGCCAGGTTACGTAACCGTTGAGGCGGTCGTTAGCAGTAGCGGCCCAGTTGAATTCCAGTTCCAGACCTTTGATCTGCGCCTTGCCGATGTTGTCGGTCACCGTGGAGTAGACGGCGTTGGTCACAATCTTGCCGGTAGGCTGTTGGGTAGCCGGGTCCATCTCTTTCACATAGGTAGCAAACAGTGGTTTGGACGAGCTCACTTGCATATCGGTGTAATCACTGAAGAACAGGCTCGCGCTCAAGCGCAAGGTGTGCTCAAGCAGGTCGGTTTTGATACCGGCTTCCCAGGTAACTACTTCTTCCGGGTTGTACTTGGTGGCCCAGCGCTTCTCCAGAATCTGGTTACCGTTTTCATCTTTCAGCATTTCAGTGGTGAGCGGATCTTGCTTGAACTGCAGCACTACGTCGCCGATACCACCGGATTTGGTGCCGTTGGCCACGTAGCCAAACACCATGGTGTTGTCATCGATATCGTAATCCAGGCCTAAACGATAGTTGTTGTAGTCCCAGGAGCCTTTGTTGTCGTTGTTGCCGGTGATGGTGTAGATGCTTTCGTCTTTAAAGTAGTCTTTGGGCAGCTGGTTGAAGGCATCGCGGTTCCAGGCCGGGAAACAGCTTTTACCAGTATTGGGGTTGGTGCTCCACTCGGCGCACTGCTCACCGTGGCCGCCCACGTCTTCTTTGGTGTCCTTGGTGTGACGGAAACCAGCGGTCAACGAGAGTTTGTCGGTCAGCTTGTAGGTGCCTTGCGCAAAGCCAGCAACGGATTCGAGGGTACGGTTGGACTGGTTCCAGTAGTCAGAGAACATGGAGGAGTGGGTCATACCGCCCTGCATGTTGTTGTCTTCTTTAAACAGGAAAACACCGGTGATCCACTGCAGATCGCTGTCGCCGGTAGATTCCAGCTGGAATTCGTGGGATTGCGACTTGAAGGTGGCGCCGTCGAAGAACATGGTCATATCCCACCATGTTGTGCCGCGGTCCAGGTCAGACATCTGGTTTTGGGTTTGCTTGGCCGCACCGGCGTTGTACACCAGCGCCATGTCATCACCTATATCCCAGCGGATGTTGGAGCGCAGGCTGTCGATAGTCTGGTCGAGCATACCGGGCACGTTCACCGCTACCGTGTACTCGTCAGCACCTGGGCCGTAGATATTCTCGCAACCCTGCAATGGCGCAGGCTGGCCATTTTGCATAAAGGTTTGCTTCTTGGCTTTCTTGCAATCGATGGTATCGGTAGAGCCGGCACCGGAGTTTTGGAAGCGCTCATAAGTCAGCTGCCAGGAGAAGTTGTCGCTGGGCTGCCAGAGGCCAGACACGCGGAAGGCATATTGGTCGACATTGTTGTAGAAGTCTTTTGGATCGGCCTTCACCGTGTTCACATTGCCCCACCAGCCTTCACGCATCACCTTGTTGCGTGCATCAGCCGGGCCTGTGTAGGTGCCGGTGTTCTGCGCATACTTTGGCAGATCGCGGGTGTTCCATTGGTTGGGATCGTAAATGCCATTGAGGTAGGAATCGCGGGTCTCTTCCTGGAAAGAGGCGCGCAGGGCGAAAGTATCGGACACAGGAATATTGATCATGCCGTGTACTTGCTGATCGTTCCAGCGGCCGACTTCAGCGCCGATGTTGGCGTCAAAGCTGTCCATTTGGGGACGCTTGCTGATGATGTTGATGGAGCCAACGGTGGAGTTACGGCCGAACAAAGTACCTTGCGGGCCGCGCAGGGCTTCCACACGCTCAACGTCAAACATCAAGGCCATGGCGCCTTGCGGGCGTGGTGAGTAGATGCCATCCAGGTGCAGGCCTACGGCCGGGTCACCCAGTTCGGTGTTGTTGGTGGAGCGCACGCCACGCATGGAGATTACCGGGGCGTTGCGTGAGGAATCTATCGCCAGGTCCATGTTGGGTACCAAGCGGGTGATGTCTTTGGCGCTGGTGATGCCTTCGCGCTCCAGGGTGTCGGGCGTAATGGCCGTCACTGCGATGGGGGTTTGCATCAAATTGGTTTCGCGTTTGGTGGCGGTTACCACCACTTCTTCCAGCGCCCAACTGTCATCTTTGGCTTCTGCTTTTTTGTCGTCAGCAGCCAGGGCTGGCAATACCAGGCCGGCGTTAATCAAGGCGATGGTCAAGGCGAGAGGGGTTTTTAGTTTCATCTCTTATGTCCTCAGTTTTTGGTTGTTATAGGTTGTGTTTTTTATGGCGTGCGTTTGCTCGTGTCGGCCGGAGGTACACCTGAAAGTGGCGCTTGTTTCGCTCTTGGCCTGTGATAAATCTAGGGCTATGTGACTTGTGTCGCGTCCGAGCTATAGGTGTCGAACCAAAAAATCCAAAAGTGGTTGGAGTTTGCGCGCCAGCGCTTAAACGAACTGGAGAGAACTGAGGAAAATCAAAGAGATAGGAAGAAATAGTGGCCTTTTATGTGCCATGTCAATTTCGATAATTAGGGATAAATCCGCCAAAAGGGGGGAGCGTTCGAGGCGCGAAACCCCTTATTCGAACGCTCTGGATATATCTGGATATGCCCGCAGGCTCGTCTTAGAGGATGAGGTCACGTAAAAACTGCGCTACCCCATGTTCATGGTTGTGACGCGCGCGATGGGCTTGGGGGAACAATTCCTTTAACGCATTGCTCGCGTTTTCCATCACCACGGGTGCCGCCACTGTCCTGAACAATTCCACATCATTCATGCCATCGCCAAAGGCCATAGTCTGCTCAACCGGAAGAGACAGTTTCTCCAGCAGGATTTTTAACGAGTGACCTTTGGAGATATTGTCCTGCATGATTTCCAGATGGTTTTCGTCGGAGAAGGTGATGTTGAGCGGCGCAGGCTTTGCCAGCAGGATTTGCTCTTTTAACGGGCGCAGCAAACTGTGCTCACCATGAAACAGGATTTTCAACGCGGAAGCTTCCAGCATCTCCGCCGGGTCTGTTTGACGATAAAAGAATTTGGAATAGGCGTGTGAATTGAGCATGGTTTGGTTGGGCCCGCACACCAGCCACTCATCGTCGGTAAACACGTTGCTGTGAGCGCCGGCGGCGTGTCCCAGGGGTAAAAGTGCCTTGTTGATAATTGACGGCAGAGGTTGGGAATACACCAGGTTGCCGTGGCGATCGTGGACATTGGCACCGTTGCTGGTGATGGCCGCCATGTCGCCGCCCAGTCGCTCGAGGTAGGCGCCGGCATCCTTGATGTGCCGGCCGGTGGCGACGACCAGATTGGCCTTGCGCTCGCGCAACGCGGCAATCGCCCGCACTGTCTCGTCTGAAATTTCGTGATGGTTGTTAAGCAGGGTGCCATCCAGATCAAAAATGAAGGTGTTGATCTGGTCGAAGCTAGTGGCGGACATGGACATTTCTCTCAGTGAGGCGGGGCGCCTATTATCGGCGCTACGCTTGTCGCTGCAAGCTGCTCCTTAAAAAATCCCGCTGACTTGGCCGCCGTTAATTCGTTGTTTCCCGACCTGGTTAACAGTTAGCAGATAGGCACCCTGCCGCTGCCTCCCTAGAATCAGCCGGCTGTTCCCTTTTTGATCAACTATCTGAAGGAGTATCAAGATGATCAGTCAGCCGGTATTTCGCGCGTCGTGGCTTCCCTCATTGTGGTTTTCTCGCACTTTTCTTATTCAGTCCTGCCTCCTGCTGATGTTTGCGCTGCCCTTTGCCCAAGCGAGGGCGACGCCGGTGACCTTTAATTTTACCGGAACTGTAACTGAATATACCTTGGCGGAAGGAGGGCTGTGGAAGGATACGTTTACGCCAGCGGAGTGGCTGGGCAAGTCGGTTAGCGGCAGCGTTACTATCGATCTCGCCCAGGCGATCTACCACAATCTTCAAGACCCCTATCATAAGATATTTGGTACCGACTGGGAGGGTGAGCCCACGGCCACCAATTGGGTGTCGTTTAGCATAGTCGCGCCGGACGGGGTGCGGCTGGATCTACCCGGGCCCATAGTGCCAACCATTCCCCTGAGCTCGGTAAACGAATCCTATGTAGAACTACAAGTATCAAGCCCTTACAGAGGCAGCAGCATGTTTTACGTGCAGCGCACGCTGGATTACATACCGGATTATCCCTGGCTGGCGATGTCGCTCAGTTTGAGTGGTCGGGGCATTGAGGGGGCTGCGCTTACCAATGGCGTGGAGCTTGAGGATTTGGTCATCCAGCCGCAATTTGCCAACTGGACTAACGTTGGCAGCGTTATTTATCGCCCGGTTGAAGGCGTGAATTATGAGTTTGGTTTCAGGCTGGATGCTATCTGGCGAGCCAACCATAGCGTACCCGAATCCGGCGGTTTGATGCTGATGGCGCTGGCCCTGGGCGGGTTGGTGTTAAGACGGGGTTTTGCCAGATAAAAAAAGCCCCGCAGGTGCGGGGCAAAAGAGAGAAGCATCAAGATCGAACAAAAAATCGTTAAGTCTGGTTACTGGGCTGTCACCTGCCACCAGTTGATATTCCAGCCGCCTTTGCGCACAAAGATCGACAAGTCTTGCTGGCCGGCCGTCAGGTACACGGTGGTGGACACTGTCTGCCAGTTTTGCCAGCCGCCGGTGTTGGGAACGGTGATGGTGCCCAGGTCGCTACCGTTTTTACTCAGTACCAGAACGCCAGTGCTGTAGGGCGATGCTACGCGCACTTGCAGCGTGTAGTTGCCGGTGGTGGGCACGTTGATCGGGTAGCTCATCCAGTCGTTGTCATCGGTGCTGCCCGCGTTAAAACCGCCGCCGGTGTCGCTGGTGGTTTCCATGCGGATGCCGCTGTGGTTGGTGAACATTTCAGCTTCGATTTTGGCGCCCACGGTGGGTTTCCAGTTCATCCAATAGGCGATGCTCTCGTTGCGAACCAGTGGCTGGGTCGCAAATTGGCGGAACCAGCTTTCGATCTGGGTATTGCTCGCCGTGCTCACGTTAAGGCCGCCCATGGTGCCGCCGCTGCTGTTGTTGGTAACCATGCCCCAGCCCCAGCTATTGGTGTCGCCGTTGGAACCGCCTGATGAGGTGGTTTTCCAGGCCCAGGCCGTAGCTGCCCAGCCATACATGTTGTAGATGTCATAGGCTTTGCGGGTCATCTGGCCGCCGTAGCTGCCCATCAATGTCCAGGGTTGGAATTCGCCAATCAGGAAGGGCGTTTTCAAACCGTTGATCTTGTCGCGCCAGGTGCATGATTCGCCGGTGCCGTCCTGGTTGCAGTGCAGCCAGTTGGCGTACATGTTGGCCTGGCCAGCGCCCACGGTAGCGGTATCGTTCCAGCCCCAGAGGCCTGGGTAGAAGTGCATCCACAGGGACACATTGGTCAGGCCGCGGCTGTTGGGGTTGCCGTAGGCGTCTATGCCGCTGTTGTGGCCAGGCAACAAGATCACGTGCTCAGGGTCTTTGGCGCGAATCACGTTAAACAACTCGTAGGAACGGTTGGCCAGCGTGGTGGCGTCTGTGCCCCAGGGCTCGTTGAGTATGTCGTAGGCAGCAACGGCGGTGCGTCCGCGATAATGCTGGGCAATCATGTCCCACAGCCACTTGGTTCTGTCCCAATAGGTGGCGTTGGACCACATTTGCGCCGCACCCACACAGCCGTCATGCTGCTCGCTCGCTGCCGCTTGGCCGCCCACCGCGCCATGCAGATCGAGAATCACATACATACCGCGTTGTTCAGCCTGGTTGACCGCCCAATCCAGATACTGCCAGGCATCAGCGCGCAGGTTGTAGGGGTTGTATTCGTCCTCGACCAGGCTGTACAGGAAGGGAATGCGAACAACATTCATGCCCATGGCTTTCATCATGTCGAAGTCGCGACTGGTGATATAGCTGTCGCGGAACACCTTCATCAGGCGCTCTTTCTCGGTGTTGCCAAAGCGTTGGGACAGCGTGGATTCCAGCGTGCACTGGTCGCCCACGGCACCGTTGTTGGTGGAGATGATGCTACCCATCATCCAGAATTCCTGGATCAGCCAGTTGCCAATATTGACGCCGCGCAGATTCACGCGGTTGTTGCTGGCATCCACCCAATATTGATTGCTCTGCTTGATGGCCGGCAGGGCGCTGCTGCTTACGGCGCTGATTTTGAACCAGTTGAAGTTAAAACCACCGGTGGCCGCTACTACGCCAAAGGTGTGATTGCCGGCGCTGAGGGTGACGCGCTGGGTAATGGTGGTCCAGGTTTGCCAGCCGCCGGTTGAGGGTACGGTGATGGTGCCGTAGTTAACGGTGCCGCCGGCTTCTTCCAGGCGGATACTACCGCCACCGCTGGCGCTGGCCACACGGTAGCTCACATCGTAAGAGCCGGTGCTGGGAATGCTGACCACGGTATTGCTGTAGGCCATCCAGTCATTGGTGTCGATCCAGCCTACGTTTTGGCCGCCGCCGGTATCGGTGGTGGTCTCGAGTTGTACGCCATTCATGACGTTATAGCTCTCGGCCTGGATAGTCGCGGGCAAGCCCACCTGCGCAGCGCAAATGCTCGCTGCCAAAAGTCCGGCAAGGCTAACAGCTGTTTGGGATAAATAACGGATTGCACCCGATGGGCGCTTGAGTGTGGTGCTCATATTGTTTACCTGCTGAGTTATTGTTATTTCAGTAAGGGGCGAGCCGGATGCTGGTGTTTATTATTCTGGTCCTGGTACGGCGCTCCTGCAGTTCCCCGTCGTTGGAGGGATAGTTGAAGTACCGGCTCGATGGAAACTCTAGGCCCGGTGCAAACCAGTGTCGTTCTGGGGAAAACAAACTTGACGAAAATTTATGCAGGCGAACGCGTATGTTTGCTGTGCGGGTATTCGAACTTGCCGGTTTTTACAGCGATTGGCGTGGAACTCAAAAAAATTCCGGGCGCCGGATTTTTTTGGCCTAGGCTGTTACAACAACCCGGGGTTTGGCCAGGGTTGGAAAAGCAATGGATAAATCAACAACCCGGTGAGTTTGGGAGCACATTATGATGAAACGCTGCTTAATCCTGGCAACCTGCCTGTTGTTAGTAGCCTGTGGCGGAGATAAAAAAAGTGCACCTGTTTATCACCAGGTGAGCGTCTTAACGACGACAGGCGGCCATCTGGATATAGGTGACGGCAACGCGCGGGATGGCTATTGGAAATATACCTATCCTATAGCGATCGATGAGCACTATCAGTTGGCGTCTGTGAGCGGCTGCGGCGGCAGGGTAAACGGCAACTATTACGAGACGGGTACTATTTTGGCGGATTGCGTAATTACTGCCAGTTTTACTCCCATCCAGTATACGGTCAGCGTCAACAATGGGCTGGGTGGAAAAGTCACTCCGGACAGCGCCGAAGGGGCTTATGGTTCCAGTCTCAAGTTTGCCGTGGCGGTTGAGGATGGCTTCAAGTTGATCGATATATCCGGTTGCAGTGGCGTGCTGGCAGGTGGCAACTACTGGGTGACATCTGTGAGTGGGGACTGTGCGATCACCGTCGTTGCCGCCGTGGACAACTCGGCAAGCGCGACCACCCTGGAGGGAACTGTAGCCGAAGGTGCGGCCCTCGCAAATGTAGTCGTTACCGCCAAATGCAGCGACGGTTCCGGCTTTCTGGGGACGGTGACGACCAATGCCCAAGGTCAATTTAACGGCAAGGTAGCGGATAACGCGCTGCCCTGCGCACTCTCTGCTGATAATCGCTACTACAGTCTGGCCACAGCGACAGGGACCACTAATATCACCCCCTTAACCAGCCTGGTGTTGGCTCTGGCGAGCCAGCAGTCAGGTGCGGATTGGTTTGCCAGCGAAAACTGGGCCGCGGTAAAACCCTTTATTGATGTGGCGGAGAGTTTGCTAAGTGCACAACTGAGCTTGTCTGGATACCAGATGCCTGAAGGTGAATTTGAGCCTTTCTCCACGGATTTTACCGTGGGTGATGATTGGGACCAGCTTCTGGATCAACTCACACAGGCTATCGCGGCCGACGATGGTGTCGATGATTTCCAGGCCTTGATCCAACTGGTTGTCAGCGGCGATATCGACCAATTACCGGCGGCTAATCCCTGATTTTCCCACCATGAAAAAGGGCGCCTCAGGCGCCCTTTTTTGTCTGTGCAGGAAGATCTACTGATACTGCAGCTTCGCCAACTTGGATTTGGCGCGCTCGGCGTTGGCACCGCCACCGCTGACCACCTGCTGATAGTAGCTGGCCGCCGCGCTGCGGTTACCTTTGGCCAGTGCTATGTCACCCAATCCTTCAGCAGCATCCTCGGTGGGTAAAAGGCGTTGGCTGGTGGTGAGATCGCGCTCGGCCTGGGCAATATTGCCCAACTCTTTATTGGCCATACCGCGGTATAAGTAAGGACGGAAGAAGTCCGGGTTTGCGGCAATTGCCTTGTCAAACGCGGGGATAGAATCGCGGTCCTTATCCTGTTGCAGCAACAGCTTGCCCTTCATTTCCCAGAAGAGGTTTTCGCGGGGCTGCTGGGCGATGGCGTTGTCCACCAGGCTCATGGCATGGCCATAGTCTTTGGCTTTGGCGGCCTTGAGTGAATCCTCATAAGTCTTATAGGCGTCTTTGTCTTTCTTCACCTGTGCCAGCGCGCGCTGGAAGGCTTCGCGATTACGCACACCGCCTTTCGGGTATTTGGCAGCTTCAGCGCGGTTGACCAACACCCGGTCCGCAGAGGGTGGATGGCTGGCAAACAAGCCTTCCAGCCAGCTGCTATCGCCCTTGTCGAACATGCGTACAAACAGCTCTTGCAGCTCTACCGCCGCCTGTGGGTCGTAGCCGGCTTTTGACATGTACTTGATGCCGTAGATATCGGACTGGGTTTCATGGTCGCGGGAGTATTTGGAGTTCCAGGCGGTGGCACCCACGCCCAGCGCACCTACCGCGAGAATGGCGTATTCCGGTTTTTTGCTAGAGATGGCTACGCCCGCCAACACTGCTCCTGCACCTATCAACAATTGCTGGGTCTTGGCACTGGCACCGTGGCGAGCGGCGGCATGGACTATTTCGTGGCCGAGCACAGCAGCCAGTTGCGCCTCATCTTCGAGGTTGACCAACAGGCCGCGGTTGATGGCTAACTTGCCGCCGGGCATGGCCCAGGCGTTGGGAACATCATTGTTGAGCACCACAAATTCATAGGGCAGGTTGGGCGCATCGCTTACGGCGGCCAGTTTTTTTCCCACCTGATTCACATAGGCGGTCAGGCCTGGATCAACAACATATTTGCCTCCCTGCGCCTGTTGGCTGGGGCCGTAGTTCTGGGTGCCTGTGGCTATGTCCTGATCGAGCGAATCCATTATCAGTTCTTGCTTGCCGGTAACCGGGTTGACGGCACAGCCGGTCACACCTGCAACCAATAACAGGCAAACGAAAAGTCGCGCAATAGTGCTCATGGTTCCTCCCATAGGAATGCTAATTGGCTCGTAATGCATAGGGGCCGATGACGTATCTCGGATATAATGCCACACAAATTTCCCCCGCAAGAGATATCCCATGAAAGCGCTGCAAGTGATTGAGCTGTTTGCCGGTTTGGGCGCAAACGGCAAACCCATCGTCGAAAAACTTCAGGTACGCGAACTGGAAACCGGCGAGCTGCAGCTGGTGCAATCACCGGCGTTTATGAAAGGCCTGGCCAGCGGCGATGTTATCCGCTGCGATGTGCCCAACCAGGAATACGAGATAGTCCAGCGCAGCGGCAACCTGAGTGTGCGTGTGTTCAGTCGCGATTCGATTGAAGCCTTGGGCGACCTGTTAACGCCTGAGTTGGAAAAACTGGGCGGTGAGCTGGACCTGGAAACGCCGCGCATGCTGGTGTATTCGATTCATGTGAGCTGTGGTTTCAGCACTATTGAAGATCTGCTCAATCGCTACGTTGGCAAAGATGGTCGCAGCGCCTGGATGTACGGTAATGTCTACGACCCGGTCGATGGCCAGACGCCACTCAACTGGTGGCAGGATATTTTAAAACCGGAGTAATTCGGTATTTCAAATTAAACAAAAAAGCCGGCAACAACGCCGGCTTTTTTGTAATCGCCTGGGGTAATCAGGCTCCCAATTCCTTGAGTTTGAGGCGAGCCTGCTGGTTGTCCTCAAATTGCGGGTCCAACTTCAGGGCTGCCTGAATGGATTTGATCGCCTCTGCCTTGTCCTTCTGGTCCGCCAGCACTACGCCCAGATGGTAGTGGAATACCGCTACGTTGGATTCCAGCGCAATCGCCTTTTTCAGGGACTCACGCGCGCCATTCAAGTCGTTCACTGAGCGCTGTATCCAACCCAGGGTGTCCCAGAAAGGCGCTGATTTGGGTGATAAATCTACCGCCTTTTGTGCGTACTCTTTTGCTTTGTCCAACTGCTTGCCGCTGCCTTGTTGGGCCAGTGCCAGGTTGTTGTAGGTGATAGGTTGATCAGGAGTCAATGCCAGGGATTTTTTATAGGCGGTAATAGACGCATCCCACTGCTTGGTGACCTGCAGGATATCGCCCTTTTTAAGCAGTATCTCACCGGATTTGGGCGCCAGCTTTTCGGCGGCATCAAGTGGGGCCAAGGCATCGTCCCAACGGCCCATTTGCGCCAGTGCATCGGATTTGTTCAACAGCAGAGGTACGTATTGCGGTTGGCTTTTCAAACCTTCATCAAACGCGGCCAGGGCTTTATCGGGGGCGTGCATTTCCAAATGCAGGCGACCCATGGCAATCAGTGGCGCCGGGTCTTTGGGATTCTGCTGGTGGCTCTTTTCAAAAATCTTCAAGGCTTCCTGTTGCTTGCCAGTAGCTGCTGTCGCCATACCCAGCAGGTATTGGGCGGTTTTGTTATCTGGATCCAGACTTAGTGCTTTTTGGAAACTGTTGACCGCCTGTTGCTGACGATCTGGCCACTGCAGATAAAGTTCGCCCAAACCTATCTGCGGGGCGCTGGCTTTGGGCAGTATGCTCGCCGCTGAACGGAAGGCCGCTTCGGCTTCGGTAAAGCGCTTGCGTTGCTGGTAGACGCGCGCCCAGGCCATGTAAACATTGGCGGATTGGGGCTCAAGTTCGGCGGCGCGTGTGAGGTATTTATCGACATCGCCCTGCTGGTTCTGGCGCTGGGCTATGTCAGCCAGGCCTATGAGTGCGGGCACATATTTTGAGTCCTGCTCCAGCGCCTTTTGGAAGGCTGCTTTGGCGGCGTCTGTCTTGTTGTTGAGCAGTTCGCTGATGCCGGCGCGGAAGGCGTCAGCAGCGGGAGATTTATCGGATTTCTCGATGGTGTAATTGCTGATGCTCTGATCAAAATTAATCTCGGCGGCCTGCGTTAGTAACGGCATTGTTGGCAGCGACATGATCAACATGCAGGTAAGGGCAAGCTTTTGAAGTTGATGCAATCTGTTCGTTTTTCCCATGATTTCCCGTACCCAATAATAAAAACTGTGTCCTTAAAAATAAAAACCCCCGTGAAGCACGGGGGTAGTGTACTGCAATATCAAGCGGACTTGATATTAAGCGCGTTGGTTGCGACGACGCAGACCCAAGCCCAACATGGCCAAGCCCAACAGGCCCAGTGCACCTGGCTCTGGAACACCTTTTGGTGGCTCGTTGATACCAGCTTCACCGGTCACGTCAAACACGGCCAGGAAGATGTTATCGTCATGAGATGGGTTTTGGGTGTGGACTTTGATGCTGGTATCGCCATTGGTAATGTAGGGCACGAGGTTGTAGCGCTCGTGGTCATCGCCGTAAGCGGGCAACAGGGTGCTGAACGGATCATCATCGCCACCCACGGTGATCAGAGAACCGTTGGCAACAGCGTCGCCATCGTCGTTGTTACCAGCATCTTCAGTGATGAGGGTGCCGTTAACAGAAACGCTGGAACGTTGGCCGCAGCAGCTGAAGCCGATACCCAGACGCATTTCAGCTTTGAAGCCTGGAGCAGTTGGGTCCAGTGGGCTAGCAAAGTTGATAGAGGTGTCGTCGCCATCCTGTGCAGAGAAACCGTCCAGAATACCAACGGTGCTGATGCCCAGAGCTGGGTTAGAGTAAACCAGAACCAGAGCGGAACCGTCCTGGCTGCTGCTAGCTTCGGTGATGTTGAAGTTGTAAACACCACCAACACCGCCATCAACCAGAGGCTTGATAATGCTGGTTACGTCAGCGCGAGCAGCGGTCAGGAAGTTGGTTGAACCCAGGCTGGTAGCGTAGTTAACCGCGTTGCCAGCCAGAGTGCCACCAACGCCAGCCAGGCTGTCGTTGAAGAAAGTTGAAGTGTACAGGTAGGCTGCAATAACGGTTGAGCCTGCTGGTACGTTGGCGGAAATAACGCCAGATTGAGAGGTAGAACCCCAACCATCAGTGGATACTCCAACATGGCCGGTGTAGCTTTGGAAAGCTGTTAATGAAGCATGAGCGCTAGCAGAGAAAATCCCTGCGCTAGCGGCCAGTGCGAGAAGTAATTTTTTTGATTTCACGATACACGCTCCTTTTGATAAAAATAGTTTTCAGTGGGATAGCCACTAGACCCACTCAGCAAATTGAGTGCCATCTTAATAAACTACTCTTAAGTTATTGTTATTTAAGAAATTAAAAATATTCTTCAACTCGTAAAACAATGTTAGTGAAAAATAAACCGACACATAACGCAAAATGTAAACGCATACATTAAAATGCGCCTTTGCGAACAAAAAATAGATGACCTAAGCGCCATCTTTATTAGATGAAATTATTTTATGTTGCTGTTGATATCGCCCGCCAAAACCCTCGATTTTGAGTCCCCCGCACCTACCCCTGCTTACACCCAGGCCGATTTTCTCGGGGAGTCCCAACTATTGATTAATGAGTTGCGCGCCTTGTCACCACAGACAATTTCCTCGCTTATGGGCATTAGCGACAAGCTTGGTGTACTTAATTACGACCGCTTCGCCAGTTGGAAAATGCCTTTCAAGCCTGACAATGCCAAGCAGGCGATTTACGCATTTCAAGGTGATGTCTACACCGGCATGCAAGCTGATACTTTTTCCGACACTGACCTGCAATTTGCCCAGCGCCATCTCCGTATGCTGTCGGGGCTCTATGGGTTATTGCGCCCTTTGGATTTGATTCAGCCCTATCGTCTGGAGATGGGCACCGCGTTTGCGAATAGACGCGGAAAAAATTTGTATGAATTTTGGGGTGGGAGTATCACTGAAGCGATCAATGTGCAGCTGGAAGAGTTGCAGTCAGAACAGGTGATCAATCTGGCATCGCAAGAATATTTTGGCGCTGTCAAACCCAAGCAGCTTAAGGCTGATGTTATTACACCCGTATTCAAAGACAAGAAAAACGGCAACTATAAAATCATCAGTTTTTTCGCCAAAAAAGCGCGCGGCATGATGAGCGCCTATGCAATTCAAAACCGTATTACCGAGCCTGAAGCGCTCAAAGATTTTTCCGTAGGTGGCTACGCCTACAACCCTTCACTATCGCGCGCCCAGGAGTGGGTCTTTACGCGCAACCAGGAGAGCTGATCGGTTTTTATTCCTGAATTTGGAATTGAACATTCAATTGTAAAAAAATCGTTCTTAATGGTTGATTGTATTTAGCGCTGCCAACTTCTAGAGTTAGCGCCATAATTTGGGCGACAGTCTGCCAAATAATCATTCGGGATATAAGGAAGCCTATGTCGGGTAGCAATCCATTTCTTTTGCAAGCAATCGCGAGCATGAGTAGTGTTGCGCCCGTCTCCTATCGCCGACTGTTCGGTGGTTATGGTGTTTACCATCAACATGTCCAGTTCGCGCTTATCGTGCGCGATCGTCTTTACTTTCGTGCTGATGATGAATCGCGCAGTCTTTATATCGCCAAGCATATGACAGCCTTTTTGCCACAGGCGGCGTTGGATTCCAGTTTTTTTCAGGTTCCCGAAGAAGTGCTCAACAACCCGGCGGAGTTGCATTATTGGATGCGCATAGCCGTGGAAGCTGCGCAGCACACCTATTCCCTGGAGCAGGATGAGCCAACCCAGGTAGATCTACCTAGGCATAAGGTAGGATTACACAGGGTGCGTTAGCGGCAAATCAGCTAAAGCTGGGCTAGGATATAAGAATGTTCACTGGAATTTCTTCTTATGGCCCTCCGAATACTGCTGGTAGATGACGCGACCTTTATTCGCGATATGATTAAAAAGCAATTGCGCGATCGTATACCCGGCGTAGAAATTTTCGATGCGGCGGACGGCGCGCGCGGACTTGCCCTATTTAAGCAAAATCCCATTGATATGGTGTTGTCCGATTGGGAAATGCCGCAGATGACAGGCGAAGAATTGTTGCGCGAGATTCGCAACTCGGCCAATGGCGCAACAACGCCCTTTATCATGATCAGCAGTCGTGGCGACCGCGACCACATTATCAAAGCCATTCAATCGGGCGTCTCCGATTACCTTTCCAAACCCTTTTCACCCGACGAACTGCTGCGCAAGGTTTTCAAGCAGTTGAAGAAAATCGGCAAAATACCGGCGGCCAACGCACGTGTTGCCAGTACCCAAGGTATAGCGGCAGCTTCTATTGATGTATTAACCGGTGGGCGAGCTGAGGCCGTCGCCCCCAGGCCCATGGCCACCGCCAGCGCTGCATTGCTCACGGCCGCTTCACCGCTTATCGCTAAACCAGCTCCGGTGGCTGTTCCCAAGGCGGCCGCAAAAGCTACTGCGCAATTGCGTTTTTCCGATAACCGTATATTTGCCTGTGTGGTGCGGGAAATGTCGCTGCAACTGATGAACTGCGTCATGCAGCGCGGCGACAGATTGCCCACGGTATTTGAGCAGGCGGTGGTGGATATAGATATGGGGGAAGGTAAAGGCCTGGCGCGCGTGAACGGCTATATTCACAGTATTGCGGCGGGGGAAAACCGCGCTGAATCCAACTCGGTAAAAGTCATTATTCGCTTTGTTGACAACGATGCAGAAAAATTCGAAGTCTTATCGAAATTTATCTCACAGTTATAAAGAATATTGTTCACAATCTTGAAGCGGCGACGCTTATTGGCTCGCCGCTTCAAGTTCTTCGCTAACCATCAACCAGTTCTCTTCTGTCGTATCCAGATCCTGTTGCAGCTTTGCTTGATCCAATAACAGTTGTTGCAATTTGGATTTGTGGTCGTCGTGATAGATGGAGCTATCGCTCAGTTCAGCTTCTATTTCACCCAAACGTTTTTGCAATTTCTCCATTTGGGATTCAAGTGTTTTTAGCTTGTTGGTGAGCGGTTTTAATTGGGCACGCTGAGCCGCTGACTGTTGGCGCTGGGCTTTTTTATCAACTTTGCTTTCGTTTTCCGGCGCGTATTTTTCTTCGGCGGCGGCCTGTTGTTGGCGCTGTTGGAGCAACCATTTGTAGTAGTCCTCCAGATCACCATCAAATTCGCTGACGCTACCATCGGCTACCAGTAAAAATTCATTTACCGTATTGCGCAGCAAATGACGATCATGCGAGACAATAATCACCGCACCTTCAAAATCCTGTAGTGCCATGGTGAGTGCCTGGCGCATTTCCAGATCGAGATGGTTGGTGGGTTCGTCGAGCAGCAATACGTTGGGTTTTTCCCAAGCGATGATTGCTAATGCAAGACGCGCCTTTTCACCACCGGAAAAATGCGTAATGGGTTCAAAGGCGCGTTCACCGTGGAAATCAAAACTGCCGAGGAAATCGCGAATTTCCTGCTCGCGCGCTGTGGGCGATAGACGCTGTATATGCAGCGCTGCCGAGGCATTGATATCCAGGGCTTCCAGTTGATGCTGGGCAAAATAACCCAGTTTGAAATGTTCGCCGTTGGTGCGCTCGCCCGCGATTAATGGCAGCGAACCTGCAAGGGTTTTTACCAGGCTGGATTTTCCCGCACCGTTGGGGCCGAGCAAACCAATGCGTGTTTCCGCGCGAATGGCCAGCTCAACTTTGTCGAGAATAATTTTTTCGCCGTAACCAATTTTGGCTCCGCTGATATGCACCAGCGGTACCGACATTTTATCGGAACATTTAAAGGTGAAGGTAAAGGGTGAATCCACGTGCGCAGCGGAAATTTTTTCCATGCGCTCCAGTTCTTTAATGCGACTTTGCGCCTGGCGCGCTTTGGTAGCTTGCGCGCGGAAACGGCGAATGTAATTTTCGACGTGGGCAATACGCTCTTGTTGTTTCTCGTAACTCGCTTGTTGTTGTGCAAGCTTTTCGGCGCGCTGGCGCTCGAAGGCTGAATAGTTACCGCTGTAGTTATCGAGTTTTTGTCGTTCGATACACACAATGCGATCGACAATATTGTCGAGAAAATCGCGGTCGTGCGAAATAATAATCAGGGTACCGGGATAGCGCTTGAGCCACTCTTCCAGCCACAGGGTCGCATCCAGATCCAGGTGGTTGGTGGGTTCGTCGAGCAGCAGTAAATCCGACGGGCACATAAGCGCCTGCGCGAGATTTAGGCGGATGCGCCAGCCACCGGAAAAGTCTGTCACGGGCCGTGCATCATCGCCTTTATTAAAGCCAAGGCCGTTCAACAATTGCTGCGCGCGCGCCGGTGCGGAGTAGGCATGGATATTTTCCATCTCTCCGTAAAGCCTGGCTAACTTATCGCCGTCATTGCCAGCGGCAGAAATTTCAGCTTCAAGCCGACGCAATTCGCTGTCGCCGTCCAGCACATAATCGAGCGCGCTACGGCTGGTGTGGCCGACTTCCTGGGCCATATGCGCAATGCGCCACTGGCGGGGAATATCGAGCGTGCCGGTATCGCTGGCGAGCTTACCCAGCAGCATTTGAAAGAGGGTGGATTTGCCTGTGCCATTGCCGCCGATCAAGCCGATTTTCTGGCCCGGGTAAATGGTAAGGTCGGCGGATTCCAACAGGAACTTGGCGCCGCGTTGCAGTGAGATGTTTTGTAATTGAATCATGACGCGCATTCTAGCAGACTTGAGTGCTTGTTCAGCTATGGGAATTTATCGCGTGGAATCATCGGCATCGTCACTTTGGGATTTTGCAGTTGGACTCTACACTCAGCCGGGTGTTGATTCTCTGTGCCTGGATTTACAGGATAACTATGCCGTTAATGTGAACATGTTGTTATTTGCACGCTGGTTGGAGACTCGTCAGCTGCTTCTCGACCTTCCTGCAGCGCTGGGCTGTATAAGTGCCTGGGATAAAAATTATGTGCAGACGCTGCGCCAGTTGCGCCGACAGATGAAAGCGGAATTTGCCGGTTCATTGGCACAGGTGGAAGAGGTGCGCGATCAAATCAAACGTGCAGAATTACAGGCAGAACGACAAGAGCTTATCTGGCTTGAGCAACTGGCTAACACCTGGCCCGGCACGACGGGTGTGGCTGCCGGTGAAAATGTACATGCCTATCTGAGCTACCTGCAGTTGCCCGCTGAAGTCATTGCGCATGCCGTCGCCAGTTTGACCGTGGCTGCTTAAGTTTCCGGTTTAATGCTTGCGCAACGCGGTATTGAGCTGGTCTATCGCCATTATCCAATCTGAATCTTCATGGAAACATTCACGCAGAAATTGCGATTGCGCCGGGCTCCAGAAAGCCGCTTTATGTAAAGCCACCCCCTCAATAATATAGTGGCGCTCGATAAACTCGGAGATGGAATCTTCGTCAGTAGCCAATCCCAACTGCTCAAACAATTGCTGAACACCGTGCTCATTGGTTTGCATGATTAACTCCTCTTACTCCATAGGGATATTGTGGAAGATGCAGCTGATGCTGCGTTCAAGCTAAGCCTAGGATAAATTTAGCAGTAATTAGTTCAGCCTCTTCGAACATTAAGGAATTAGGCGAAGGCTTGATAGTCGTGAAGAGCGGATGCGAAAAAACGAGGGAGTGAGTGAAGCAAAATAGCGGCAGACTTGAGCCTGCCGCAACATAAAACTGTCAGCGAAACGGCTTAGTTTTGGCTATCAGGATTAATGGCTTCTTCGCTGGCAGATGCTTCGGGCTTTTCCTGGTCAGTGTTTGCGGGTGCTTCTGTTGTAATGGTTTCGGCGATGGGTGCTTCGACTGCGGTTTCAACAGGGGTTGGCTCGCTCACAGGAGCGACGGGTTCCGGTTCATTTTCTGGCGCCTGTGGAATTACTTCCGGTTCGATTACCTTTGGTTCGGCAACTTCTGGCTTGATTGTCGCGACTGGTTCAGCAGGTTTTTTGGGCGCTGCTTTTTTGCGCGGTGCTGCTATTTTTTTTGCAGCAGGTGCTGGTTTGGCTGGAGCGGGAGCTTTTTCTTCCACTCTTGGTGCAACTGTTTCTACAGCTGCTGGTGCAGCGGCCTGTTCTGCAGCTACTGTTTTTTTATTGGCTTTTTTGGCTGCTTTTTTAGCGGATTTCTTTTCTGCTTTTTCGGCGTGTTTTTTGGATTTTTTATCAGCATCTGCTTTTTTGGATTTGCCTTCCGTTTTTTTTGCATCCGATTTTTTATCTTCGGATTTTTTCTTTCCTTCTTTTTTATCGCTGGATTTTTTCGGTTTGTCAGCTGATTTTTTTGGGCTCAGCAGTGCAATTTCTTTTTTCACTTCGTCGGCCAATTTTTGTTCGGCTTTAAGTTCATTGAGTGAAGTAGTGGCGACTACCAACGCGGCCTTGTGAGTTGCAGCCAAATCCTGTGCGGTTTGCAGGCGAGCTTTGGCCGCTGGCGTTGAGGTGCCTTTAGCGCTGAGTTGTTTTACTTTGGCAGCTGCGGCATCAGCAGCTTTTTTTGCTGTTTGCACAGCCTTTTCCGCAACGCTGAATTTTTGCGCGCGGGCTTTATCGAGTGCAGCAGACACTTTGGCAATCTGGTTCTCAATATCGGCGATGGAAAGGGTAGGTTTTTTGGTGGCGGCCATGGTGAAATCCTGTAGCAAAACTGGGTTTGATAGGGGATAAAAAAATTGCGGCCTTAAGTGTAAACGTCCGGTCCCTAAAAGTGTACCGCGCGCATGTGACATTTATCGGGGCGATCCCGAATTTGATGGCAATAACCGGCAAAAAAGTTGCGAACTAATTTGAGGCGCCAGTGTCAGAAGCTCGCGCATTTTCCGGCCCCTTGAGAGGGGGCGGAAACTGATGCAGCGGTTTATTGCTCGCCAGCGCGAAAAAATGGGCAAAATACCGCACAACTTTTAGATTTTGGTATACCATTGGCGCCCGTTAGGGCTGTTACACCAGTGGTTTTCTGCGGGTTGCCCATCACACGCCTGGCTTGGCTGTACGGGCATTCAGGCCAATAATTCCATTAAAATGTAATCCACTAGGGTGCAAAATGATTAACAAGAAATTACTCCTCGCCAGTCTGGTAGCCTCAACAGCCTTGATCGCTGGTTGCAAAAAAGATGCTCCAAAACAAGAAGCTCCCAAGCTGGACACGCTTGAGCAAAAAGTAAGCTACCTGATTGGTCAAAACATCGGCAAAAGCATTCAACAAAACGGTGTTGTGCTGGACAACGATCTGCTGATCCTGGCGTTGAACGATGTTAAAGCGGGTACTCCAAGCCGCATTTCTGACGAAGACGCTGGCAAGATCATGCAAGAATTCCAGCAAAAAATGATGGCGAAAAAAGAAGAAGAACAAAAGAAACTGAGCGAAACTAACAAAGCCGATGGCGAAAAGTTCCTCACTGAAAACAAAACCAAAGAAGGCGTTCAAGTAACTGCTTCTGGTCTGCAATACAAAGTGATCACTGCTGGTAACGGCGTTAAGCCAAAAGCGACTGACACTGTTAAAGTTCACTACGTAGGTAAACTGGTTAACGGTACCGAGTTCGATTCTTCTCGCAAACACGGTGACAACCCAGTTGAATTCCCTGTTAATGGCGTGATCCCAGGTTGGACTGAAGCTCTGCAACTGATGCCAGTTGGTTCCAAGTGGGAAGTGTACATTCCATCTGATCTGGCTTACGGCCCAGCTGGCCAAGGCCCAATCCCACCAGCTTCTACCCTGATCTTCGAAGTTGAGCTGTTGGAAGTTAAAGCTGCTCCTGCTGAAGACAAAGCAGCTGCTGCAAAACCAGCTAAAAAATAAGTTGGTGAAAGCCACTAAAAAACCCGCGTAATGCGGGTTTTTTAGTTTCTGAAATGCGTGTTACGTTTAGTTAAAGGGGATCTCCATGTTTGCCAGACAATACCTTTTTGTTGCCGTCTCTACAGTGTTGATGGTGGGTTGTAATAGCACCAAGCCGCAACCCAAAGCGTCGGTAGAGTTGACTACTTTTGATCAGAAAGTTGCCTATATGCAGGGCCGCAACCTCGTCACCAACTTCCAAAAATACGATCTGGCATTGGATTCTGCAATAGTCGCCCAGGCAATTGATGACGCGACTAACCACCGTCCTTCACTGTTGACCGAAGAGCAAATAACGCAGTTGAAAGAGGAGCTAACCAAGCGCGTTAAGGATGCTAAAGAGGAAGAGAAGCAGCAACTTATCGCCAGCAATAGCACCGCCGGTGAAAAATTTTTGGCTGAAAATAAATCCAGGCCTGGTGTACAGGTGATGCCCAGTGGTGTGCAGTACAAAATCATTAAGGCGGCCAATGGACCCAAGCCTGCAGCTTCTGATGTAGTGCTCTTAAACTATGTAGGCAAGTTGATTGATGGTAGTGAATTTGACAGCTCCGCATCCAGAGGAAAGGGTGAACCCGTATCGCTGCATCTGGACAAAATGGTGCCAGGGTTCAAAGAAGCGTTAGCACAGATGCCCGTGGGATCAAAATGGGAAATTTATATTCCGGCACCTTTGGGTTACGGTGATATCGCAAAAAACAAAATTCCGCCGGCTTCGACGTTGATCTTTGAGGTGGAGCTGGTAGGAGCCAAAGCACCTCTTCCCAAGCCTGGGCAGCCCAAGAAAACAGAAATCAAAATCGGTAAGTAAGCTGGCTCTCCATGACGTTAGCCTCCATAAAAAAACCCGCACAGTGCGGGTTTTTTTATGGATGTTTTTTGCTTAACCGTTTACCAGATCTTTATGGGATGTATGCAATACGGAAATCATACGGTCTTCTGCGCTGAAGCGACTTTCCAGCACTTCACCCAGATGGGACAGGTCGGTATGCAGGCTGGTGAGGTCATCGGTTTCCAGATATTTGTCGTTAAAATCGAGCAGCTTTTCGGTGGTGCCATCAACAAGGGTAAACAGGCCACCGGCTTCGTGCAGGGCGTCTTCATCATCAAAATCGCGGCCTTCTTTGATCAATTGATCGTAGATCTCAAAGTGGCCAGCAGAGACATAATCCACCAGGATCTGGCACAGGGAACGCAATTTTTCGCCGCGCAATTCGTCATTGGCAACCGGGTTCTTACCCATGGCGCTCAGGGCGCAGTACTGCACCAGCAAATCCTGACGTTCATGCAGCCAGCGGTCGATAATGACATTTACGCCGCCCCAGCGTTCTTTTGCGTTTTGACAATTTTCTAACATGCTCAGGTTTCCTGGTAACTACTTTGTGGACTGATGAGTTGGCGTCTGTAATTGATATTTATGACGGCTATTGCCGACACAATAGGTCATCTGCGCGAGGGCTTCAACTGGCAGCTAACGAATTCATGCCACTTTTTGGGACACGCACCAGCTGATACAAGTTGGTTAGACCCAATCCTATGAACGCGATCAACGACCAGCCGGCGATACTCAATCCCAGGATTTTATGGGGCTCGGCGCAGCTGCCATCACCTTGCAATAACATCTTGAAAGCTTCCATCAGCGGGAATACTTCAAACATATAAGCCAGGCCAGGGCCGCAGGCGGGCAGTTTGTCGGCTGGCAGGCTTTGCAGCCAGAGTTGGTGCTGGGCGAAGTAACTGCCGCCTATGGCCGCTAGTAGTCCCAATGCGGCATAAATGCGCAGACCTTTGCTGGACGGATTATGGAAGAACGCTATCAGGCCGAGGATGCCGACCAGATCAAAAAAGGCGCGCTGGGTGATGCACAGGGGGCAGGGTTCGAGTTTCATTACGTGCTCGAGAAAGGCGCCCACCAGAATCAGGCCGGCGCAGGCAATAAACAGAAGCAGGTTGGTTTGGCGAATGCTGGGAATCATACTGACCTCGGCTTTTTAAGAGGTGCCAATAGTAAGCAAAAAACGCATAACAGAGCCAGATGTTTGCGACAAATCGTCTATGCTGTAGATGAACGTCGCCATGAGCGAGAATTTGGCTATTGATCGGGTGTGAGATCTTATGAAAAACGGCTTGTTGGTAAGGATGGGTTTGGCGGCTGCAGCCACCCTGTTGGCTCTGGATGCGCTGGCAGAGGGCGGTGGTGAGACTTTTAAGGAAGGGGTCAATTACTTGCCGATCAAGCCCGCACTGGTGGTGAATTACGGTGGCCCGGGCAAGGTCAAATACATCAAGGCAGAGATTTCCCTGCGGGTGGAAAACGCTCACAGCGCAGAAGAAGTTACCCACCATATGCCGCTGGTGCGCGACACTCTGATCATGTTGATCAGCAGTGTGACGGATGAACAAATGAGTACCGGTGATGGCAAAGAGCAGATGCGTGTGGATGCACTGGCAAAATTAAATCAGGTGCTGGAAGCGGCCGAGCATCCCGAAGCTGCCGGCGAACACAAAGATGAACACAAGAAAGACGAGCATAAAAAAGATGAGCATAAAGACGACAAGAAAGATGCTCATGGAAAAGAATCGGGCAAGAAGAAAGATGCCAAAGCTGAGCACGAGACCGGGCCGCTGATCAGCGATTTACTGTTCGATAATCTGGTGGTTCAAAAATAGTGCGACTTGGTTGCGCGCCTCATAAAAAGGCCGGGTTTTGATACCCGGCCTTTTTGCTTTGTACCGCGGAAACTTGTCTAGCTACATTGGCAACAGCGGTACTGGTCGTAATATTTATCCAGGTACTCATCGAAAGCTGGTTGGGTGGCCTCTTCCAGGGCACGTTGATCTTCAAGGGATTTTTGCGCCACCTGGGTAAATTCCTGTTCTTCCGGGGCGCTGATTGGTCGATCGGCAAAAGCGGCGCGATGCTGCTCGGCGAGTGCTGCTGTGTGTTTGTAGAAACCCTGGTTATGTTCTGCCATATCGCGCAGTACCCGTGCTGACGGCGTGAGCGCCGGGTCGTCGAGCTTGGCAAACTGGTTTTGCACGGCTTGTTGGTAGTGATTGCCGCCCTTGGCCTGGTCGAGCAGTTTTGCGCAGGCCAGGGTTGCCTCTAATATGTCCGCCCCCCAAGCGGCCATTTCCACTTCGCCTGCAACGCGCTGCAGCATCAGGCCGGGCTCCCTTCCGCGATTGACGACGCGCTTCTGGTTTTCCTGTCCCTGAAGGTATTCCTGGGCCGAGGTGGCAGGGCTACCTTGCAACACGCATTGCAGCAGGAAGGCATCCATCAAGCGCATTTGTTCCGCGGTGATACCCAAGGGTTCGTAGGGATTCAGATCCACGCAGCGCACCTCGACATATTCCACACCGCGCAAACGCAGTGCCTGGAGCGCCGTTTCACCGCGCTGGGCGGTGCGTTTGGGGCGGATGCTGGAGTAGAACTCGTTTTCGATTTGCAGCAAGCTGGTGTTGAGTTGGCGGTAATTGCCTTGCTCATCCTTCAGGCCGATGGTCTCGTAGTCGCCGTGGCTCTGGGTAATGGCGCCGCAGAGCGTGTTGAGATAAGACCGCAGATCGTTGTAGTCGACGATCAATGCCTTTTGCGCATCGCTCTGGTAGCCCAAATCGCCCATGCGCAGGGAGGTTGCATAGGGAAGATAGAGAGTGCCTTTGGCGTCGGGAAATTCTGCAAGCTTGTGCGGGCGATCTTGCACAAAGCATTTGCTCACCGCCGGTGCGGCACCGAACAGGTAAACCAGTAGCCAGAACTGGCGACGGAAATTGCGGATCAAGCCAAAGTAGCGTTCGGTTTTAAAGGTGGCCAGCGGCTGGGTATTGTTTTCCTGGCGCTGTAATTCCAGCCAGAAATCGTCGGGTAAACTGAAGTTGTAGTGGATACCGGCAATCGTCTGCATGGTGCGGCCATAGCGGTGACCGAGGCCCACACGATAAATAGTCTTCATGCGACCGCTATTAGACGTGCCGTAGCGCGCGACGGGAATATCCTCATCGCCGCCCATGCGGCAGGGCATGCTGGCGGGCCACAGGCGTTCACGGCTGGTGCTCAGTTGACGATAGGTAAAGCGGTGGATGTCATCAAGCTGGGCGAGCAGTGGCTCCACGTCATCAAAAGGATCGGTAATAAATTCCAGCAGGGCTTCGCTGTAATCGGTGGTGATATGGGGATGTGTCAACGCAGAACCCAAGGCCGGTGGGTGGTCGGTTTGGGCCAGTTCACCTTCGGGAGTTACCCGCAGGCTCTCTTTTTCCAGCCCGCGCAAAATACCTAGTAGGCTCTTGTTGGCAGGACTGTCGGGTTGGGAAAAAGCGGCGAGCCGGGACTGCCAATCAGTGGAATGGGACACTCTTATTATCCTCGGGTAGATCCTTGCGAAACCCGCCAGCGCGGGTGCCTAAGCCAAGCCTTGCGGCGGGCGGTCATTAATGGTCTTGCGAGAGAGATTCTTCCAGTGTTGCGTTACTGTTGGAATCGCTGTGGTGACCGTCGGGAATATCGTCAGTGTCTGCTTCGTTGAAAGGTAAGTCCAGCGCTTCTTCTTGCTCCTCGGCGGCCTCGTCATCGGCGGATTTGTCCTCAGCACTGGCAAACAGATCCTCGCCCGCTTTGGGCGGTTTGGGTGCTTTCGGCAGGGGCGCAGGCATGATTTCCCCATCAATCACTGGCAGGCCTTTGTCGTTAAGGCTGCAAGTTACCACCTTTACACGCTGCTGGTAGTCCTTGGAGGTGATCTCAAACATCTGATTTACCGCTTCGTCTTTATGCGCGGTTTTGAATAGAGCGTTGGCATCATAACCATCGACCCACTCTTTGTTTTTACCGAAGAAGAGTTTGTCCTGGTTTTGGAGGATAAAGGTTTGCGACATGGTAATTGCGCCCGAAAAAATGAAGAGATGCACTTATGAGTGCATCGGGTAGGCAGCAAAATTGGGGCGATGTGGGTTAACTTCAAGGGTGGGGGACGCATCCATGCGCCAGGAAATCACACCGGTTTGCTGATCAATTTATCGCAAATCGGCTGGAAGGCGGTGAGTTTGTCCATCATGGTGCCGCTGCCCAGGCCGTTGGTTTTGAACAGGGTACCGAACTGGTTTTGTTCGCCGTGCAGGGCCATGTAATTGAGTATGACTGTCTCCACCAGCAGGTTGACGTTATTGGCGGCGGGGCTGGAGGCTGTCTCCACATCGCCGCTTGGGCGCATATAGCCGAGCTGTTGGTGTACGCGTTGTGCGGCGGTGATGGTGGTTGGATCGGAGCTGGTGCCGTCCATCAAAATCGGGCGTTTGCCGGGATTGTAGACCAGGAAGAAGGAAGATGCGGTTTGCTGGTCATCGCCAGTCCAGACGCCTTTGCCGCGGCCCATGACCGACATATCCGTCATACCGTTACTGAACAGTGAGCCGTCGCTAAAGACATAAATCATTAAGGGCATGCCTTTACGGGCGGCGTACTCAAGGCAGGCGCCTATGCATTTGCCGGCACGCTCGTCGCGCTGTTCGCCAGTAGAACGGTCACCTGTATGGTAGTCGAAGCCGCCCATGGTGATGGTGCCAGCACCGGCGTAGCCATTGACGACAAGCTTCATTACCGAGGCGGTTTTGCGGAGTTCGCCATCACTGTCGAACTCAGCCTGGGTGAAGATGCCGGTGGGGCCGACGATATCCGGATCATCTGGCACGCTAATGGATTTTGGATCGCCAAAGCGGTCGGCGATGTCGGCACTTTTAATGTAGCCGCAGCGGATCATTTCTTTTAAGGCTGCATCGCGCTGGCTGCTGGTACCGGTGCTGACTTTGCTCAGCTTGGCATCGCTGATGCGGTACATGGATTCCATCACTGATACCGTGTCCTGCTGGCTCATCAGGCTTACCAGGTCGCCCACATCAATCAAGCCTTTCACATCGCTCGGGTTGTCCACTTTGGTGGGGCGAACCTCGGGATTCATCATGGCCGAGGGTGCCATGGAGTTGCCGCCCGAATCGCTGTTGACCGAGCCGATCAAGGTAAGCAATGAACCATTGGCCCCGGCGCGGTTGATACCGTACATGGGGTTGTGAGGGTTGTTGCCAGTGTCGTTTTCCGAGCGCGCGGCTATAACGGCACCGTTGATATTAGCTTTGGTGCCCAGCGCTACCCGGGTGTTGATACCACGCAAAATAGCGCTGTCGGCATGGAAGGCGAGGCCGAGAGTCTGGTCGACAAAATTGGTGGTGGACGATGCTGGAGTCATGTCTACCGGTAAGCCCTGCTTGCTGTAACCGGCAGCGCTGATCAAATCCAACTGGCCGCCTTTTTGGCCGATAAGCACATTGGAGCCGGCAATATTGGCGCCGCCCGCCAGGTCAAAACAAATAAAGGGAATCTTGCCTGCACCCTGGGAGGCAATGCCGCAAACGGCGCGCTTGGCCGCAATATCAGGAGACAGTGCCGCCAGCGCCGAGGGCGACAGCATGTTAAATACCGAGCCGCCTACCAGCGCGGCGCCGCCGGTCATAAAGCCCTGGGCGATTAATTCGCGACGGGTCATGGGGCGGCGATGGCTGTTTAGCAACAGAGGCGCGTCTGGATGAAGTGGAGCTTTGTATCTGGCCATCGTTTACCTACTTGTTAGCCTCAGGGCTAGGTCTGTTGGGCATCGCCCGTTGTTCGTTTTACTGTCGAGTGCGCATCTGCTACTGCAACAACATGACGGCGCTGCCGAGGGCTGCCGAGCAGGTCGCTTTCACGGTGGTGAGGGTGCGATCCGCTGCGCAACTATTGTTGGCGCTACAGGCGGTCATGGTGTCCATCAGATTGTTCAATTCCTGGCGTACGAGAGCCGGGCTGGCCTGGGTATTGAGCGGCGTGCCGTTGATCTCGGCGGCCAGCAGGCGTTTAAGCAATGGCTCAATGATCAGGCTGCGGCTGGCGGGATCAAAGGCGGTGGCGGCTGGCGCGGCAAAGTTAAAGCCGGGGAAATAACCATCGCGCAGGGCATTGGGGCCGGTGCTGGTACCTACCAGCGTATTGCAATAAGCCACCGCCAACTGGGTGATACCCATCTGTTGGGCGGCCAGGAAACCGTCCAGATTCGCCAGGGTGGGTAACTGTTGTTCCACCTTGAGATAGGTGGTTTTGACGCTGGTATTAGTGATGGGCACGCCGGTCAAAAACGACAGGCTGGCATTGATCTCGGCAAATCTGTGCAGGCCAATGGTCGGCTGGTCGATGATGTCTGCCGGTACCGCTGGATCAGGTGTAGCCGCTACCGGACGGGTGTAGGTTTTGTCGCCAATGCGGTCAAAGGTGAGGAAGAATTGATCTTGATCCGGGCCTGCTTTCAATTCCACCACGGTGCCCAAGGTCGAAAGGGGCTGGCGGCCATTGACCAGTTGGGATGTGCTCAAGTTGGCGGCAAGGTTGGCGAAGACCTGGCCGGTCGGTGCCTCAGAGCCGTTAACGCCTATACGAATCCCTTTCAGGGGAATGTCGTTGGGCAGTTGTTTGTTTTCCAAATTCGTAAAGAAAGGATTGGCGAACAGATAGCCGTAATCGTCAAATTGCTGTACCTCAAACACCAGATAGCTGCCACTGGTGCCGATCAAGCTGGAAATATTGAATAACAGCAGATACTTGGCGCCCACGCCCACCTTGTAGTTGGCCTTGATATCCGCCTCCGTCATGGCGCGCTTGTGGATACCGAGGAAGCGGATACCGCCTTCCCATTGTGTCTTGGTCGCGCCGCTCACCTCATTGCCCAGTGCGAGCGCAAAGTTGGCGTCCCAGTCCTTTAACGCGGCGCCTTTGTCGGGGTCGACATCACCGGTGTATTCGCCATTCACATAAATGCGGCGGCCGTTGATCTGGTCGTAGGTGACAACCACATGTTGCAGGGTGGCCTGCAAACGTTGGTCTTCATCTTTGGTGTGCAGCTCGCGCAGGCCGTTGCTGTCGCTCTTGTCGGTGCGGTTGAGGAAATCGTAGTTGTATTCGTACTGGCCGAGGGCAAAGTTGCGGGTATCGGCGCTGCCCGAATAGGTGACTATACGAGCAGGGTTGTTGTCATTGGTGCCTTGGGTGACGTTATCGGGGATGAGCCACACTTCAATGGAATACTCACCCGAGCCGCGCAGCAAGTCGAAGAACTTGCGGCTGCTGGCGGTAGTGGCCTGGGCGCGGCCGCCGTCTTTTACCTTGATACCCCAAGCGCTGCTCCAGGCCACGTTGCCCATGATGTTGAGGTTGGCCGCCGGCTCTATGCCGCTGGTGTCGTAGGCGATGCTGCCCTTGCCGGATTTGAATTCGTACTTGGCGATCAGGTTGGTATCTATACGGCCGCCGCTGGTAAGCACGAAAGCATCGCCCAAACCTACCGCCTTACTGACGACAAGATTCGGGTCCAACTGCACGGCGGGAATGGCGGCGGCGAATTCGCTGATTTTCGCTTCCATTTCAATGGAATTGGCCGAGCAGTCGCTCCAGCAGTTGTGGAAATCAGTGCGCAAGCGTTGTACCAGGCGGGAGGCGCCCGGGTTGTCCAGGCGGATCTTGGTTTTGGCTGCCTCGTAGGCTACGGCTATGTCGGCGCTGGCGAAGTAGGGCTGTTGCTTGGTAACGGCGCTTTCCGAGTGGCAGCGCGAGCAGTATTGGGTTAGCAACGGATAGACAGTTGTGGCAAATCCGGCGCTCTCTTTGGGAAAGCTTTTGCTGCTGGCGACATCTTTTTCGGGAGGCGCTTTCAGTACCACGCTATTAGCGGCGGTACCGGCACTGCCGGCCCAGTTAGTGATCCAGGTGGTGATGGTATCGCCGCAGGCCACCGGGTCTTTCAACCAGCAGTTGTGGCCCTTGCTGACCTTCTCAACGATGTGGGATTCCGCCGGTGTCGACAGCGTGACCAAACCGTTGGAAACCATAGCTTCATAAGCGAGGTTGATATCGTCGCCGCGGGCAAAGCGCGGTTGCTGGCCGGTGGCATTGTGGCAGCCGCCACAGCGATCTTCGCGCGCGATATTTACCCAGAGTTCGTTCTGGAACTTGATGATATCGGCAGTGCTGGCGGGTTTCTCACCTTTATAGGTAAAGGGACCTGTGCCTGTATTACCGCCACTGGTATCTGGATTGGTCACGGTTTTAGAGCCGCTACCCGAGCCACAGGCGGTGAGTAAGGTAACCAGCAAGACACTGAGGATGAGTTTGAATGGAGCCTGCACAGGTTGAGTCTGGATAGTCATGATCACTCGCCTTTGCAGTAGTCAGCTGAGTCTATAAAGACTTGCTTGAGGTGGTAGCCGCTGGCGGCAAAATTGTTGGTCATGGTGGTCAGTTGGCTGCGGTCAGCCTGGTTGGCCGGCTTACGCAGGCAGACCTGCTTGAACACTTTCTCCACCTGACAGCTGGCGAACGCCTTGCTGTACGCCAGTTCCATGCCCATCGATTTGGCGCCAGAACCCTTGCCAGGTAAGTCGCTGCTCCAGCCGAGGTTGGCATTGATGCCCTCGCGCCAGTAGTTTTGCCAGTCGTCGTTAGTGGTCACATAACCGTAGGGAAAGGTGGTGCTGTTGATGCGGTATTTCTTCTCGACGCGGCTCTCGGTGGCTGGATCAAGCGTGCCTTCGGCGTTGTAGTGGAGGCTGCCGGTATCCGGGTCAGCGCCTTCGGCAACTTCATAGTCGTAATAGGCAAAGGCTTTGGCCATGGGGTCCATACCGCTGTGGCAGCCGATACAACCGTTGAGGAAAACCCGGCTGTCGCCACCGGGGCTGCGGCTAACGTCCTGACGGATGAAATCGGGGGTACGGGTGGTGTCGTGCACCTGTTCCAGGTCGCGGCACATATGGTTGATCAAGGTAAAACGGAACATGGCACGGTTGGTACCGGCGATAAAAAACGCTTTGGCGGCGGCGCGGCTGGTAATCACACCGGCAGTCGCAGCGGATGGCAAACCATTCACACTGGATTGGGCTACGGGTACGAATTTGGATTTATCGCGCAGTTCAATCGCTTGATCCTGCAGGGCTTGGTAGTGATTGTTGTTGCTGTTGGAGTAGGCGGGCAAGCCCTGGCCGGAGGCGCCTATATAAACTACGTCATCGTAGAGCAGCTTGCGGAAATCCTCGTCGTCGCGCACCAGGCCAATTACCGTTGCCGTGTAGTCGTTAAGCGGGGCGAAGACGGTCTGTTCGCGGTTGGTCCAGGGCGTGGCCATATTCTTGAGGATCACGCTGTAGAAATTCTCGTTATCCATCGCTAGCTGAACTGCCTCGGCCTTTTTGCCGGTATCCAGCAGACTGGCCATCTGCAGCAGCACGGCTTCGCTGGGTGGCACACCGGCTACCCGCTGGTGAATTTGCAGTGCCTGTTCGCGGCTGCCGGCCTGTGCGCTGCTCGCCAATGCGAGGGCGGCGCACAACAGGCCACTACCAAGCGCCCTGCGCAGCCGGTTCGCTGTGTGAGGTGTAAAGCTATCCATTGCCTTTGCACCAAGGACTTGAGTGATGTTTGACAGGATCACGGTTGCTCCAGAAGCGGCGTTGTTATGGGTGCTGATCAGGTGTTGAGGTGGACAGCTGGCGGCTGCATCCCCAGGTTGACGCATTATGCGTTGAATTATAGGCGGGGGTTTTGCGGAAACATGTGCCGCTGTGACAAATGTGCTGACTACTGAATCACAAGATTACGCAAAGCCGCGCCTCGCATGTTGAATTTGTGAAATAGCTAGCAAAGCAATTTTTGCGTGTCATAAATGACGCCAGAATTCGTGATTAAATCGAGAGAATGGCCTATAAGACTTCACTGACAATTGAAAGCCCCGGTTTTGGCCCGTTTCGTCGGCCAGACATCTACCAGACCGACAACACCCTCCGAACTTTTTTAAGGCAGTCATTATGTTGCGACCCCAATGGCGACCACGGCATTCAGCGCTCGCTGGAAAGGCCATTCTTGCCCTGCTGTGCGCCAGCCTCTGGAGTTGTGGCGGCGGCACCAGCAGCAAACCTGACACCGGCCAAAAGCCTGATCCAGTGACGGTGGATTTACCCATCGCTTATATCAAGCGCCCCATTCCTGTGGATGCAGACGATAAGCCTGTATTCCCTGAAGTTCGCAAACCCACTGCTTTTAACCCGGGCGCTGCCATCTACGTGAAAGAGCGCGCTACTGCCTTGACCTTGCCGGTCAACATTACGGACGCGGCCTTTGAGAAAGATGCCAAGTACGACGTAAAAGATCTGAGTGTCAGCCCTGATGGCAAGAAACTCCTGTTTTCCATGCATGCGCCCATGCTCGAAGACGCCGATGACGAAGACCAGCCCAAGTGGCATATCTGGGAATACAACCTGGCTACCAAAGTGCTGCGCCCCATCATTACCTCAGAAATTGTTGCCGAGCAGGGCCACGACCTGAGCCCGCGCTATCTGCCCGACGGCCGCATCCTGTTTAGCTCCACCCGTCAGATTCGCAGCAAAGCCATTCTCCTCGACGAGGGCAAACCCCAGTTTTCGGCGCTGGAAGAGGGCGGTGACGAGGCGGCTTTTGTGCTCCATACGATGAAAGATGATGGCTCGGATATCCAACAAATCACCTACAACCAAAGCCATGACTTGCAGCCAACCGTGCTGCAGAACGGCAAGATTTTTTACACCCGTTGGGATCAGCGCGGCGAAGATAAATTGAGCTTCTATACGGCAAACGCCGATGGTACCCAGGTAGAGCGCCACTATGGTTTTTACAGCCTCAACGGCGACACCGAAATGGGTGCGCCGGCCAATCGTCTGTTTCGGCCGCAGGAAACCCTGGACGGCCGCATAGTCGCCATACTCAAACCCGACGGTGCCCTGCTTGGGGGTGATATGGTGGTATTGGATACCAAACACTTTTTCGAGCAGGATTTACAAATCCCCGCGGGCGGCGGCACAGGTACCAGCGCGCAGACCTCCATCTCCACCCTGCCGATCAATATCAACATTGGTGAAAACCAATTCTCCAAGCACGGCCGTTATGCGGCGCTCACGCCAATGTACGATGGCACCAATCGCCTGCTGGTGAGCTGGAGCGAATGCCGGTTGATCGAGCCCAGCGCCCAGCGTCTGGTGCCCTGTACGGATACTTGGCTGGCAACTGCCGGGGTGAAGGAAGCCGATCCGATTTATGGCATCTGGGTGTATGACATCACCAAGCAAACCCAGCAGCCCGTAGTGTTGGCGGAGGAGGGCGTGATGTTTAGCGAGCCGGTATCGCTGGAACCGCGCACCCCGCCAACCTACGCACCGCCGAAAATCGATGCCGATCTCGCTGCCCAATCCGTGGGTATGCTGCACATCCGCAGCGTTTACGACATAGACGGCACCTTCAATGGCTACGGATCTACTTTCAACAGCATTGGTGAAATAGCGCAGGTAGCGCCTGATCGCCGTCCGGCGCGCTTTGTGCGTTTGATCAAGCCGGTATCCATTCCCGACGACGACACCGCCGACAACTTTGCCGATAACAGTTATGGCGACTTGTTTAACAACACCCGCAACCTGTACGAAATCCTGGGTTACGCGCCGGTGGAGCCGGACGGATCAGTCAAAATCAAAGTGCCTGCCGATGTGGCGTTCACACTGGAAATTCTGGATAAAGATGGCAAGCGCATCAGCGGTCGCCACAACAACTGGCTGCAACTGCGCCCGGGTGAAGTGCGCGAGTGCAACGGCTGCCACAACGCTGTCAATGTCGAGGCCGGTCATGGTCGCTCCGACGCCGAAGCTGCCAGCATCAACAAAGGCGCCGCCACCGCTGCGCAATTTACCAACACGGTTCGCTACGACGCCCTGGGTACGCCAGTGGTGCCCAACATGGGCGAAACCATGGCGGAGTTCGCCAGCCGCAGTACGTTCTGCCTAATTGCCGGCGATCCTGCAACCTGCGCGCCTTTCAGCGTAAAAGCCAAAAACCTTAATCCGCGTGCGCCCAGTGTTGACCTGGTATTTGATGACGAATGGACAGATCCCGCCGTGCGCGCCAAGGCCCCGAGCTTCGCGTACCGCTACCAGAATCTGGCGCCGAGCAAGGTGGATATCCATTTACCCACCTCCGAATCCTGCAGCGAATCCGATGGTTGGACGAGTCTCTGTCGCGTCATCATCAACTACGAAAACCATATACAGCCGCTGTGGGAACGCTCGCGTCAGGTGCTGGATGCCAATCAGCAACTGGTGGCGGATAACACTTGCATCGGTTGCCATACCTCCAGCGATGCCGATGGCAATCCACTCTCCAAAGTGCCCGATGGCCAGTTGGAGTTGCTGGGCACCAAGGCTGCAGCAAATGCAATGATGCTGTCCTACACTGAGCTGACCGGCGCGACCAACAAACAAATCCTCGATGAGAACGGCGTGCTCACCACGCAGATTCCCGTGTGTGAATTGGCACCAAAAGATTTGTATCCCGACATAGCAGCCTGTACAGTCACGCTCGATGCCAATGGCAAGCCGACCTGCGAAGGCGTAGCCAATTGCCCCTTCGAGCAGGATGCAGTGACCAACGCGCTTTTGTTGGATGCCATGGGCAATCCCATACCGCGCACCGTCATGATTGGTGTACAGCGCAGCATGACACCGGGCAGTGCCCGCGGCAGCGCCAGATTTTTTGATCGCTTCAACAACTTTAATGCGACTAGCGATACAGTTGATCACCGCGGCATGTTGAACAACAGCGAATTAAAACTGCTGTCGGAATGGTTGGATATTGGCGGCAGGTACTACAACAATCCATTCGATACTATTGCACAATAAATTTGAAGAATTGCTTAGTGAATAGAACTCCACGACAAGGCTTTCGTGCACGCAAACAGGCGATTCATTGCGCTTGTTTGCTGGTGCTTTGCTGTTTAAGCCAAATGGCTGCAGCGGATTTCTGGAACTTCACATGGTTTGAAAAAGATGAACCATTGGTGGTTACTGTCAACGATGCATTTATCAATGTGTACAACGCGCCCGGCCGCGGGTATCCCATTTTCCACGTAGTGGAGCGCGGCGAAACCATCACACTGCTCAAGATGCACACCGATTGGATCAAGATTAAAACAGTGCGCGGTTTGGAGGGCTGGATCAAACGCAGCGATGTTTTGTTAACACTCGGTCCCGACGGACAAGCCCCCGAATTTGCCGATACCAAACAAGCTGATTATTTAACGGATCGTTTTGAGCTGGGCGCGGCGTTTGGTGATTTCGATGGCGCCAAAGCTTTTGATGTCAATATCGGTTATAGATTTACCAAAAATTTATCCACGGAAATTCGTTTGGCACAAAACACTGGCCAGTATTCCGATAGCCAGATTCTCGCGCTCGCCGTGTTGCATCAACCATTTCCCGATTGGCGAGTGTCACCTTATCTCGCCATAGGTGCAGGAAAATTAAAAACCATGCCCAGCGCTACCCTCGTACAGACGGAAGATCGCGAAGATAATTTATTTCAGGCGGGTGTGGGTTGCTATGTACATATCACTGGTCGCTTTTTTGTGCGTGCCGAATACACCAATGACTATATAACCACCAGCCGTAATACCAACGAAGAGGTTAACGAATGGAAACTCGGGTTCAACGTCTTTTTCTAAGCGCGCTCTGCGTGCTGGCACTCAGCCTTCCCGCGCTGGCGGCTGACGAAAAAAACGATAAAAGCAACGATAAAAATAGCGATGGCGAACTCGGCAAAATTATCACGCCCGATTTGGAGCGCCGTCATATCAAAGAGGCGGATCTCGATCAGGAAGATTTTGAAGTCGGTCTCTACTACGGCATGCTGAGCATTGAAGATTTCGGCAATAATCCGGTCTCAGGTGTGAGCTTTTCCTATCACATTACTGAGGATTTATTTGCGCAAGCCAATTACGCCGTTAGCAAAGCGGAAAAAACCAGTTATGAAATTTTAAGTGGCGGTGTTGAGCTGCTGACTCCCGAGCAGCGGGATATCAACTATTACAACATTTCGCTCGGCTATAAAATCTTACCGGGCCAAGTGTATATCTCGGACAAGTGGCATTTTAATACCGGCGTCTATTTGATTGCCGGTGCCGGCAATACCCATTTTGCCGACAAGAATTACTTTACCTACAACCTGGGTGCCGGCTTTAGCTTTTACGCTACCGACTGGTTGGCGCTGGATTTAAGTATGCGCAACTACGCGTTTGAGCACGAGCTGTTTGGTGTAAAAAAGAAAACCAACAATCTGGAATCGCGTCTGGGCTTGTCGTTGTTTTTCTAAAGAATCCTTCAGTGTTGCTCTGAAAACGAATTAACTTTATCGAGGTGTTTATGTTGTCCAGCCTTAAAAAAATCATCGCACTTGCTGCTGTTATGTTAATGAGTGTTTCCGCGTTTGCCGCCGATGCTGCACCGGATTTCACTCTCAAAAGCTCCACTGGTGAAAATGTCCGTTTGGCCGAGCAACGTGGCCAAGTAGTGATGCTGAACTTCTGGGCTTCCTGGTGCGGACCTTGCCGCCAGGAAATGCCACTGCTTGATGGTATTTCCAAAAAATACGGCAAAATGGGTTTTGTGCTCTACGGTGTGAACGTGGAAGAGGACAACACAGCCGCGAAAAAAATGTTGAAAGATTTGGGTATGAGCTTCCCCATTTTGTTTGATACCGAAAGCAAACTGAGCGGTTTGTACAATGTTGAAGCTATGCCTACCAGCGTGATCATCGATAAGAAAGGCAACATTCGCTATATAGACCGCGGCTACAAAGCCGGCGACGAAAACAAATACAAAGAACAAATCATGGAGTTAATTCGCGAATGAAAATGACGCGAATCATCAGTGTGATACTGGCGGCCGTAACCCTGTCGGGTTGCGGCACGCTCAAGCCTTGGGTGAAACCCTACGAGCGCCAGAATATCGCTGATCCAATAATGAATTTCAGCCGCGATCCTGTGGCTGATGCTTATCTCTCGCATGTGCGTGATGCGCGCGAAGGTGCGAGCGGAGCTGATGGCGGTGCAGGAGGCGGTTGTGGTTGTAACTAGATTCGCACTAAAACTGATTGCGCTGCTCTGCATCTTTGCGTCTTCCGTTTTTGCCGCTGTGCTGCCTGATGAGCGTGTCGACGTACTGCAGCATGATTACAACGGCGGCGGCATCACTGTTTCCGGGCCATCGGTGCTGGTGCGTAAAAGTATTGGCAGCTCTGTTTCTGTCTCCGCCAATTATTATGTGGATATGGTGAGTAGCGCCTCTATAGATGTGCTCGCTTCTGCCAGCCGCTACAGCGAAAAGCGCGTGCAAAAAAATGTGAGTGCTGATTACCTGCACGACCGCACTACTTACTCACTGGGTTATACCACCAGTGACGAAAATGACTATCAAGCAAAAACTTATAATCTCGGCGTAAGCCAAACTTTTTTTGGTGACCTGACCACCTTGGGTTTTGGTTTTACTTATGGTGAGGATGTGGTGGGCCGCAATATCAAAGGTGTGCCTGATCCTGATTTCCATCTCGACAAAGAGCGCCGCAAATACGGCATCAGCCTTTCGCAAATTGTGACCAAAAATTTGTTGATGGATTTGAGTCTGGAATCTGGCTCCGATGCTTGCGTAAATATGAAAGAAGGCGAGAGTTGCCTTAACAATCCTTACCGCAGCTACAGCTTTATCCAGAATGGCGTGCGCGCCCTGGCCCCGGAAAAATATCCGCTCACGCATAATACCGATGCCGTTGGTTTGCGCGCGATTTATCACTTGCCTTACGCTGCATCTATTCGCGCCGACTTCCGCCAGTTTTCTGATAGCTGGGGCGTCGATGCGCACAACGCCGAGCTGCGCTACACCCAGGATTTCAATAAAGATATTTTGGTGGAAGTGAAATACCGCGTGTACAGCCAGACAGAAGCGGATTTCTACAGCGACTTGTTCCCCTACAAAGACGCACAAAACTTTATGGCGCGCGATAAAGAGCTGAGCCCCTTTTCATCCAAAAGTTTTGGTGTGGGTGTGAGCTATAAATTTGCCTGGGTGATTCCCTGGGTGGAGAAGAGTACGCTCAATCTCTATTGGGATCATATGACCATCAATTACGACGATTTCCGGGATTACGCCAATTTTGCCGGCGCCAAGTTGCCCGATGGTGGTTATGCCGCCGGTAAAGAGCCGCTCTATAACATGGATGCCGACGTCATTCGCTTCTATATGTCCTTCTGGTTTTAAGCTTGGCTTTATCGCCCTGGTTCTCCGCCAGGGCGTCATCCAAATTCCCGCTCGCTACGTAGTAACATTTACATCATCACTTAACATCACTGTTCAATAGAAGGACTTCGCTATGCGCAAGTTTATTAGCCTCCTGGGAGTCTCACTTATGGGACTGAGTGTCTATGCAAGTGCCGATTGTTCACCTCAACTGCAAGGCGAATACCGCAAACTGCACTCCAACCAGAACATAGATCTCTGCCAGCTCACCCAGGGCAAGGCGGTGCTCGCCGTTAATACTGCCAGCCACTGTGGCTTTACACCCCAGTTCAAAGGCCTGGAGGCGCTTCATCAGCGTTACAAAGATCAAGGGCTGGTTGTGGTTGGCTTCGCAAGCGATGATTTCAATCAGGAAGACAATGATGAAGGTGCAGCTGCCGGCATCTGCTTCCTGAACTTTGGGGTCACTTTCACCATGCTGGCACCCACCCATGTACGTGGCGATGAAGCCAACACCCTGTTCAAATACCTGGGGCAGGAGGCGGGCGCTCCCAAGTGGAACTTCAATAAATACCTGATTGGTAAGGACGGCAAAGTCATCCAGCACTTCGGTAGCATGACCGGTCCTGATGCCAAAAACCTCAAAACAGCGATAGAAGCTGCGCTCAAATAAGCTAAGGCTCCAGGGAAAGCTGATGCCTCAGGAAGAGGGCGCTAGATTTTTTTTATCTAACCTGCGTTAGCTTTTAAATCATATCTTTCTAATCGCCACTATAGACAAGCGTTTGGTTAGGCTAAATGTAACCGAAATGCATCTGTGTCGCCTGATTTCCCCTAAATTTCCTCAAATCTTCCTTGCGGCTTAATTTTTAATCAAAAATGGATGGTAAAAAGCAGTTGTAAACGTTTACATTTTGTTGGATTATGTGTCAAACAAAATTAATCTGATTTATAAACCTCATTTTTGCAGGTAACCGATTACTAATTTGAGTAACTTTTTTAATAACAAAAATAATTTTCCAAGTTGTTAGTCCTCCATATCATCAGGACAACAGCTCCAAACTACCAAGTAGTTGAATTTCATAAATTTCCGGCGCTGCCGAATTAAAATTATATAAATCAAATAGTTAAAAAATATTATCTCAGTAGTGATTAGGCTCGGTGCAATCGTCCTGATCAGAATTTCCCAGCAGCGAGAATGCCGCTGGAACTGTATGATTCTCAGGTCAATATTTTATATATAAAAATAATTCTACATTTAAATTTCGATAAATCTTTGCCAGTTTAAGAACCAAAAACACACAAAAACGATAAGTACGAGGAAGCTCTGTATGATCCACAAAAATAGAAAGAAGGCCCTGGCCCTTGCTATCAGTAGCGCCCTGATAGGAATGGTTGCCCACGCACAAGAACAAAAAGCTGATCCAGCTGCATCGCCTGACGAAGCGGTTGAAGAGGTAATTGTTAAAGGTGTACGTGCATCGCAAGCGAAAGCGATTGATGTAAAACGCAACAACGTCAACGTTGTTGATTCCATCGTGGCGGAAGATATCGGCAAATTGCCCGACGCCACTATTACAGATTCCCTCCAGCGCGTGACCGGCGTGCAAATCAAACGCGAGGCCAATGAAGGTACCTCGCTAAACGTTCGTGGTATGCCGCAAGTAATGACCACCTTGAACGGTGAACAATTCCTCAGCCCTTGGAACATCACTGATGTAGGTGCCAACTACGGCGATATTCCCGCCGGTATGATCAATGGCGTAGATGTTTACAAATCCCAATCTGCAAACGCTATTGCTGGTGGTATTTCCGGTTTGGTGGATCTGAAAACGATCAGACCGTTGAAAATGAAAAATGGTTTGACGGCAAGTGCAAAGCTCGAAGCTTCCCAAGGTGAAAATTCTGATACAGAAATGAAAGCGGATGGCACCACTGGCAAACGTAAGCCGGATGATAACTACAGCTTGATCGTTGGATATAACAATGATGGTTTATTTGGTGTGACCGTTGGTGGCTTTAAGTCCAATAGTTACAACGCTAATTACCAAATGTCTACCAGCCAGCACCTTGGCTTTTTAGAAGGTAAAGGTAAAGGTCCAACAGATCGTAAAGACATTGATGGTGATGGCGATCTTGTTAACGATTGGTATTTGGTTCCAGGTGAGTATTCCGCGCGTAGTAGCTTTATGACGCGCGAGCGTGAGGGCGCGAACCTCTCAGTTGAATTTGTGGTAGGTGATTATCTTACTGTGCGTGGCGATGCCTTTTACACACGCATGGATCAATATGATCGCGGTGTGGTTGCAGCCTTTGATGGCTCTAGCTCCACAACATCTTATCAAGTAAATGGCACCTTGCCGCTGTACGTTGATGGTCTCTATGATCCACTGATGCCTGCTTCTGAAGGTACGGTCGTTACTGATGTTGGTGATTTTTCTTATGTGGATGCCAATGGTGTAGCACAGACCAAACATTTACATACGCTGCAAGTTGCAAAATTGATTGCACCAGGTTTTCAAACCACCTCAAGCAATCAGATTAATAAAACCGCTGCATTGAATACCAATTTTGAAGTTGAGTATGACAATCAGGACAAAATTAAAGCCAAATTACGCTACGTATACGCAGAGGCAGAAAAACAATATCGCAGTGCAATTTTCCAACAAGGTAATCCAGGTTGGAATTGGGTGGATGTGGATGGTATTTCCGGTAAAGATCCAATCACCGGCTATCCATTGACAGTAGATTACCGCGGTGAATATCCGACCTTCTCTTATGAAGGCGATTTGTCAGACGCAAATTTATTAAAATTCTACCAAGGCATTGCAGAAGGCTCATCCGTAACTGCCGAGCTAAATGTGCTGCGTCTTGATGTTAATTATGATGTTGGCGGTGATCTTGTTTCATCAGTAGATGTAGGCTTGCGTATTGGTGATCGCGATGCACACAACAGCAAATTTAATTATCTCACTGCAACTCAACGTTATCCCGACAGTGATCGCACACCAGCGAATAAACGTTACCAGTTAATGTCTGGTAATCAGGTATGGCAACGCTGGCCTGATTTCCGTTATTTCGATTATGCGCTTGAGCTAAAAGAGCATCCACAATTAGGCACTATTGGTAAGTTGCCAAATAATGGCTTTTCGGCAGCAGACACAATTGTATTCAAAGATTTCGGTCCTTTTAAAGGTTTTGAAAACGGTGTGTCGTCTTTGAATCCTGCGGCTTGGGATGATCCACTTGCGTTTATGAATCGCTTATACCCAGGCCAGGAAACTACAGTCACAGATGAAAATGGTAATGTCACCACTGTGCCAGCGCCAGGTGTTCGCACTGTTTACGATCCATCATTTGAGTACAATGTTGAAGAGGTGACCTCCACTGCATACTTCCAAATCAATCTGGATGACACAGATGGTATTTGGGGCATACCTTATAAAGGCAATATCGGTGCGCAAATTATTAGCACTGATCGCACCATCGTGAAGAGCAAAGTTCCAGAGACACTGGATATCTACAACTCTATTGGTTACAGCCAACAAGCTATTGCATTCGTTAGTGAAAAGCAGGAAGTAAAATATTCTTTCCTCGATATTTTGCCGTCCATTAACCTCAACTTTTTCCCCACTGATGATTTGGTGGTGCGCTTGGGAGCATCTCGTACAACCTCGCGTAACGATCTGAAAAATTTGGGTGAAAGCTTAACCGTATGGACCGGCGAATGCCCCAAATACGATGCAAACGGCGTTCAACAACCTGGGCCTGATGGTCGCGGTGAAACCGTGTATTGCGTGCAGGGCGGTACCGATCAGGGCAATCCTTACATGAAGCCTTGGTATGCCAATGTCTATAACGCAACAACTGAATGGTATTTTGATCAGAACTCCATTCTGGGTGTGGGGTTGTTCCTGATTGATGTTAAATCTTCAGTGCAAGGCTTTCAGGAACAACGTCGCTTTGTGGATCTTGATGGTATAGATCGCGGCAATATGGCGAATGTATGGACCACTAAGAATGTGGGTGCATCATCTCTGTACGGTCTTGAATTTGGCTACAAACAACCGTTCACTTTCCTGCCTGGGGCTTTCCTGAGTTCAACAGGTGTTGAGTTCAACTACACCTATTCGCAAAGTGAAAGTACCGACAAAGATTTCCTGGGAAATTCTTTCCCTCTGCAATCCAACTCCAAGCATCAATCCAACCTGATTTTGTGGTACGACAAAGCGGGTTTGAACGTACGTTTGGCGTATAACTGGAAGAGCAAGGAATACGACGGCCGCTTTGGCCTGCAAACAACTGCTGAGCCCATCTCTATGGGTAATTGGGTTGAGCCACAAGGTTACCTTGACCTCTCAACAAGCTACTGGTTGAACGAGCACGTAAGCTTCACAGCAAGCGGCACCAACTTGACTGCACAGAGCAGAAAAAGTTATTCGCAGTACACCAACCAATTTAACAGCATGTGGATCCAAGAGCGCCGCTATAACGTCGGCATAACTTTGACACTGTAAAACTAATCCATAGCTAAGCCCGTCGTGTGCGGGCACATAGCGGCCGCAAGGCCAGAAAATAAAATTTGGAGTCAAATTATGAAATTTAAATCATATTCATGGGCGTTGCTTGCGAGCGCTTTGCTGTTACAGGGTTGCGGCGGCGGCGGTGGTCTTATCAGCGGTTCCGAGAAAGACCAAAATCCATTAAACCCAACACCAGGTACTGAGGATCTCTCCGCGCGTCCTCGTCCAAGTGATACAGCTCTTACCATCACAACGGATGAAACCACCATTTACGATGCAGCTAAAAAACCGCTGCTGTTGCGTGGTATTGATATGCAACTTGGAGCAAAACCAAGTTTTACACGCATTTCAGGTATTAAAGCTATCAAAGAAACAGGTTCCAACGTTGTTCGATTGTATTTGAGCGAAGATACATCCGATCCGGATTTTGAATCAGCTATGGTAAAAGTGGTTGAGCAAGGCTTGGTTGCCGTGGTTACTCTTGATAGTCCCAAGCTGTTGTGCTCAGCTAACGGCGCTACGCTCAACGCTGCTGTTGATGCTCTTTGGTTGAAAAAATGGTTAGGTGTTATTGCGCAAGATCGTTTCCAGCCATATTTGATTATTAATATTGCAAATGGCTGGGGCCCTGAAGGAATATTTAATGCCGATAGCTTTGGTTATCAGGATTACTTTGATGTTTACAAAGCGATGATTGCAAAGTTTCGAACAGCGGGTTTCAAAGTGCCTCTGGCAATTGACGCACCTTGCGGTCAAGATTTCAACGCCTTTGCACGTGACCGCGCAAGAGAATTAGTTGCTGCAGATACGGCTAAGAACATCATACTTTCGGTGCAAGCAGATGGTGCCAAGTGGAACAACGACACCAGGACTACAACTGCTTTTGCAAACTTGATGGAAACCCATGTTCCCTTCGTAGTGAGCTCCTTTGCCGGTTCAGGTGTTGGTGGTTTGTCGGGTATTGATCATCTGGACATTATGCAAAAGGCGGCAGGTAACCCAGCCTTGGGCTTGAATATACCTTGGGTAAGCACTTCGGATTCCGCAGCTTATGTCGCAAGTTTCGCTGCGCCAATGGCATTGTTAGATGGCGCGGGGGTTTCTACCAATTTGTATCTTGATTCTCGTTACCTCGAAGAAAAACCTATTAGTGATGCTGATGGTCGCCTTGTGCCGAAAGGTAAACTGACTTATTCCATGTACGTAAAAGATATCAATGGCAATACGTTGCGCGCCGGTAGTGTGCAAGCAAAAGACCTGCGCGGCTATCAATGGAATCGTGTGGCATTTACTCTGCCGAAAAATAATAGTGAAATTGATCCAGCTAACTTGCTGAATGGTTCAACCACTTTTGATTTGAATGCGGTAAAACAAATTGGCTTTCAGATTCTGGCAAACGGTAAAGTTGCCACAGTATCTGCACCTATTAAGCTTGATGATGTTGAAATTTATCCTGGTGCGCCAGAGCCAACCTTAGCAGTTGATACAACATTTGAGACTGGTGCTGGTGGTTGGAATCATCCTGATTGGAGCCCTGGTAAAGCTGTATTTGAAAATGGATATGCAAAACTGTCATTAGGTAATGGAGATTGGGGGCTGGTTCTCGAAAGTCCAGGTTGGCAATCACAAGAAGTTCTACCAAAAATTAATTTCAAGCAAACAATATTTGTAGATATGAACGTATTTGTGCCAGCTTCATATGCAGGGCAAACTCCGACATTTACATTTACCGGGAATTTTAATGATTGGAGTCTTCCAGCTCTTGAAACTGCCGCAAGTGTTGTTGGTGAACTCAAATATGGCGAGTGGAATCACTACCGTGCCACCCTCAAGTGGGGTGCCACTAATGATGTATCCACGCCATTAAATATAGGCTTTAAATTGACAGGCTTTTCAAATCCTGAGCCGTTGCTAGTGGATAATATTACGATCACTCAACAGCCAGGAAAGCGCACAAAAACTGTTACTGCACTGCAATATGAGTCCAAGTTTAGTAAAGGTGTTGAAGCATATGAAGCGGCTTGGGGTCGCGTTTCCAAAGTTGAAATGATCAATGGAGAATTGAATATTACGCCTGCCTGGTCAAATCCAAATGGTAAGTATGATGAGTCAGATGTTGTTGTATTAAAGTCTGATATCAATAGTGTTAGTGATATAGATGTATCTGGCCCTGTTGTTTATAAAGTCAAAATTTTTGTACCAGCGAGCTATGCGGGAAGCGATTTGAAATTCCGTATCTTTACCCAAGATAACAATTGGGGACATGATATGGATTTCCCAGGGAGGGAATTGACTATTGCAGACTTTAAGCCCGGTGAATGGACTAGTTTTGAGTTCAAGACTGATAGTTTCCCAGAAGGCTTCGCACGTACCCAGAAGCTGCGTAATTTCGGTTTCCGTTGGGATGGTGTGAGAGGAAATACAGACACGGTAAAAATCGACGATATCCAACTTTATGGAAATGCCGAAGTTGAAGATAGCCAACCACTGTATAGCAATAGCTTCTCAACACAAGATGAGCTTGATAAATTCACACTGGATTTCGTTGGTGGAGCTTTGACGCAATCATCTCTGGTTAGTGCCAAAACCAAAGATTGGAAGATTTCTCCCTTTGGTTGGATGGCAACATCCTGGATTGGAAACACCGGCGAAAATGCTGTTCTGGATATCACTAAAACAGAAGATAAAGTGGATTTGACACCGCGTGGCGAAGAAATTGTAAATAGCACTTACGGAATCAAAGCTACATCTAATCCTGCTGGCTTTAAATAAAACCAACAGAAAAAAATCCCCGCTTACGCGGGGATTTTTTATATTTATTCCTTATATCAAATATAAATGGAAATTTTCCCTTCTTTTGTAATGGTGTTAATGCATCGATCACAGTGAAGTGAAGCTACGCAATAAACAAGTTAATGGATACTTGCATTGATCATACATTTTTCAAAATCCTCTATTAGTTAGCTGATTGCATTATTTCAATGCTGCCTGCTTTTCAGGTGGCTGGTTTTTGTGTTTTTTATTTTTGGGATATTCAGGAGATACGCCAGTGCGTCTTAGAAAAAGAATTTCAAAATGGAAAAGTATGTTTTCGTTAGGTGATGGGTTTTTTCTTAAAAGTCTTCGAGGTTATGCGAATATTGTGCTTATCCTCGCGTCTTTCTCTGCATCAACCGGGTTTGCTGCACCTGCTGTGCCAGCATCCCTTTCAGTTTTTATATCCGGACCAACAATAACGTCAAGCTGGTCACCCTCAACAGGTGCTACTTACTATATTTTGCAGCGTGACGGGGTGACGATTACACCTGCTAATTTCAATAGCACTGGCTATGCAGATGGAAATGTTGTGGGTGGTACGAGTTATGTTTATCGATTGCAGGCATGCGATGGTTCTGGATGTTCTGTTTGGAAAACAGCCTCGGCAGTTACCTCAACAAAAGCTCCTACACCTGTAACAGCCGCATTGAATAGTGGTGGGATAGATGTGAGTTGGCCCCAAGCAGCGGGGGCTACAAGCTATTCAATTTATCGTGGTGGTAGTCAATTAGCATCAAATATCACAGCGTTGAACTATCGAGATACCACGGTGGTAATGGGTAATACCTATACCTATTCAGTGGCATCTTGCAACGCCTATGGATGCTCAAATGGAAATGCATCAAATGCGATAACAGTGGCTGCAACACCAGCCACTCCTGCGAATCTCAGTGCTAATCCGAGTGGCCCGAATATGACCGTTACCTGGAGTACGTCAACGGGCTCAACTTATTATGTGCTAAGGCGTGATGGCAATGTTATTACCCCAGCTAATCACACTTATAGTTACTACACAGATGTATCTGTTTTGGCTGGAGTAACCTACGCCTACACGGTACAAGCATGTAATAGTTCAGGTTGTTCAGCTGTATCGTCCCCCGTTTCAAAACAAATGGTTGGTCCGGGTACTCCCACTTATATTTCAGTTGCGGTTAGTGGGCCAACCATAATAGTGACTTGGGCCCCGATATCGGAAGCTTCCA
>JAGKWU010000110.1 GCA_021151695.1 Cellvibrionaceae bacterium
GGAAGATCCTTGTATCCTTTAGATTTCATGCAATGTTTTATTTTTTGCTAATCAGCAGGTTCACCGATTTTTACGGGTTCATACCTACGTCCGCTTTGGGCTGTGGATTCAACCGGTCAGCGCAACGCACTCAGCAAATTTATCAGCTGGTGTTTCGAAGCCCAAGGTTTTTCTTGGTCTTTCGTTTAACAGTTTGGCGACTCTATTCAACTCAGCTTGTGAGTGAATAGATAAATCTGTTCCTTTTGGAAAATACTGACGCAATAAGCGATTGGTATTTTCATTTGTACCACGTTGCCATGGACTTTGCGGGTCACAGAAATATATTTGGATATCCGTTGCAACTGTAAATCGTCGATGAGATTTCATTTCAGTGCCCCTATCCCAGGTTAGGGATTTGTAGAGTTCTGCTGGTATATTTTTGGATTGTTTAATAAGCGCTTCTACAACTGTATCTGTTCTTTTGTTTTTCAATTTGATCAAGGCAAGATATCTTGAATGACGTTCTACTAGCGTAGCAATACAGGTGGTGTTCGATCCTTCAATAAGATCGCCTTCCCAGTGTCCAGGTATTGCACGGTCCGCTACACAAGCCGGCCGATCAGAAATAGAGACCGCATTCGGCATGCTGCCTAGGCCATCTCCTTTTAAACTTGATGATACTGACCGTCGAATTGTGCGCTTGGAACGAAGATATTGTTGAAGCTCCTTTTTAAGGGCGCCCCGAGCTTGAACATACAATGTTCGGTATATTGTTTCGTGTGACACTTGATTGCTCTCGTCGTCAGGAAACTCTTTTTTTAGCCAACCCGATATTTGTTCGGGGGACCACCGTAGCCTAAGTTTTTGATCAACAATTTTATTTAACGAAAGATTAATAGCGAGCTTACATTGCTTTGGGCGTTTAGCCCTGGACCATGCATCTTCATCAGCTTGGGTTGCTCTGTATTCATGGTAGCCACCATTACGATTTATTTCACGGCTTATCGTTGAAGGTGACCGATTTAATCGAACAGCTATTGTTCTTATTGAACACATCGCGGCAATTCCGCGAGAAATCTCTTCTCGCTCAGTAAGACTAAGAGCTGTAGATTTACGCATTCTATCAGGTGGACGAATTCCACCCGTACGTGACAATAGTCCATAAATACAAGATGAGTGTCTATCAATGGAGCGAGCTATAG
>JAGKWU010000111.1 GCA_021151695.1 Cellvibrionaceae bacterium
GTTGACCATGGAGGAGTTGATGCAAATCCCCATTACGGCCGCCAAACGCGAGCAGCAATGGGGCGAAGTGGCCGCGACTGTGGATGTGTACGAAGGCAAGGCTTTGCGCGCGCTACGGGTAAATCATTTCCGCGAACTGGCCGAAACTGCACCCGGCCTGGTGTATGGGCGAGTAGGCAACACCCCCAATATTTATCTGCGCGGTATTGGTAGTGACTTAATGAGTGTTGCCGCTGATGCCAGTACCGCGGTCTATCAGGATGATGTCTACCTCGCACGACCCGAGCTGGCCCTGGCGCATTTTTGGGATATAGAGCGCGTTGAAATTCTTAAAGGCCCGCAAGGGGCACTGTACGGTCGCAATGCCACCAGCGGCGCGATTAATATGATCCATAACCGCGCCTCCTTCGAGCAGATCCAAGCCTACGCACACCTGGCGGCAGGCAATTTTTCCACCCGCCAGATAGAGGCGGCGTTGGGCAGCCCTCTGGGTGAACGCCATGCACTGCGCGCGAGCCTGTTGGTAATAGAAGATGATGGCTACACAGAGGATCTCGATCCGCGCGGCGGCCAACAACTGGACAATCAACGCGTTGCCGCTGGGCGTCTGGAATGGCGCTGGCGACTCAATGAGCAACTGGAAAGCGCGCTGAGCGCATCCCACTACCAAAATAATAATGATGGTTTCAGCCTTAACCCGGCCGACCAACTTGGCCTCGCGGATCTCGCTGGCGCAGTTCCAACTGCGGGCTTCCACCAGATTCGCAATGACCAACCCAGTTTTAGCGATTACCAAACCCAAAGCCTGCAATGGCGCTTTGACTGGCACGGCGAGGGTTTTGACCTGCAAAGTATCAGCGCCTATCACAATCTGGACAGCCGCTACCTGCTCAACACCGATGGCACTGAAATAGCCATCACTGAATCCCAGGTGATCTGGGCTCAGCACCAACGCACCCAAGAGCTGCGCCTGGTATCTACTCATGAAGGCAATTGGCAATGGTTAGCAGGCATCACCTGGCTCGATGAATCACCACAGTTGGATGTGGGGTTGGTGCGCCATCCACTCAACAACTCAACGCTGATCTACGCCCAGGCAGACACCGAGGCCTGGGGAATGTACGGAGAACTCGGCTGGAATTTCCAGCCCGACTGGAACCTGAAAGTGGGCCTGCGCGATACG
>JAGKWU010000112.1 GCA_021151695.1 Cellvibrionaceae bacterium
AAAGATAAACGAACAGATTGCAGTTTAATTTTAGACATTTTGTTTTACCTTACAGTTTAGTTTTAGCGTTTTGTCTTATCGACGGTTTTAAGCATAGCTTAAACATTTAATCGTTGCAAGCATCAAAATCAGAAATATTTGCACCGATTGGCGGACGTTTGTCCGATGCTGGCGCAAGCGTTGGTTTGCCTTGCGGCTTTGTTACCAATTCATGCAGCAGGTCGGCTTGCTTTTTGCCCAAAAGCTTTTCGGCCTGTGCAACGCTGACAAACGTCTTTTTGTACAGGTCGGATTCTTCAAAGCGCTCAGATAGCACTTGTTCGGCGTGCTGCTCATCAATCCATTGACGGATGCTACGACCTTCGACCAGCTTGTAACCGCCGATGTTCTTGCCGTCTAAAATCTGCTCTGTTGCGTATTGCTCGACAGATGACAACCAGCTTTCAATCAGCTTGCGATTGTCTAGTGCAAGTTTTAACTGCGATTCGGTCAATTGGTTTAGCTTTGGTAACGAATCAATGTCGATGACTTCAAACGATTGTAGCAGCGTTGTTTGCGTCAGGTTGTAAAGCGCCGGACACGTCGCTTTAGCCTTGCACCATTGACACTGCTTGTCGCCTGGCACGCGCTCAGCGTTTGGAGTGCAAGCCATATTTGCACGCTCTTTAATGTAGCTTGCAAACTCGTTTAATTGCTCGACAGTTATTTCCCACTCGCTGATGTGATCAAGTCGAGGTTGCACAATCGCAATAAATACCTTCTCGATGTCGGCAAACGAACCGAAGTCATTGATTGCACCCAATGCGTACAGTTGAGCTTGGTAGTTGTTTTCGGCGTCGACCTGAACGCCCTTGCCGTATTTCAAGTCAATCACGCGCAAGGTTTTTGACTTCGCATCAATCACAATGGCGTCAGACGTTCCAAAGCCTTCTGGAACCCATGGGCTGAAATCGACGCGCTGTTCGTAGAAGTGTTCGCCACTGAACGAACAAACGTAGTCAACATATTGCTGCACGTATTCGCACATTTCCAAATCAACTTGTCGACCTTCAAACGTCATACCTTCGCACGATTTGCAAGATACACCGTTATTTAAGCAGTATTCCGCCAATGCGTGCGCGGTTGTACCTTCGGCTGCAAACTCACTGCCTTTGTCTTGGAAACCTTCTTCGGCGCTGACG
>JAGKWU010000038.1 GCA_021151695.1 Cellvibrionaceae bacterium
GCTTGTTTACTGGCGCTCGCGTTTACGGTCTGCGCTCCACCACAAGCACAGCCCAAGCGATCACCACGAGCTATTCGCTCATCAACAACCAGAATCAGGCAATCTCGCTGCCGTCCGAGGGTGATTCCATTTATGTGGACACTGCTACCGGCTACATGACTGCGCTGCGCGACATCTCCGCCGCTTTGTTCTTCGCAACGATTGAGGCTGACTTCCCGACTGGCCGTTATCTGACCTCTGCCGTAATCGTTGGCCCGGACTCTGACACGTTCGATTGTGATTTCAAGGAAACCAGCCACGGCGCAAGCGGTGCGCCTCAGACTCTGAGCTTCTCCGGCATTCTGCTGAACTTTGATAACCCATTCGGCACAATCAAAGCGGGCGACAAAATCAAACTGTCTGCCAAGATCAACACAAACGACACCGTGACGTTCACGCGCACATCTCTGGTCGTTATTCCTTTGGATGGTGAATAAACATGCCTTATCGTCGTCAAATAGCCCAAAACACAACGGGCAACATCACAACAAACGGCGGCATTGTTTCCGCCTATGTGCAGGAATACTCCGGCGCGATCATCTCGATGAAAACCTCATCTCTGTCCGGTCATACGGCAGTGTTTGAGGTTTCGAACGATGCGTCCTTGAATGCGTCTGGCGAGTGGGATGGTACATCCGGCACATGGTACGGAATCCAAGCAATCCGCACCAATGCCGCAACGGTTGAGGCTGGCCCCACAACCCTATCGGCTACACCCGCCTATGGCTGGTATTTGCCGACTGGCGCATGGAAGTTTATTCGGATTCGCGCAACGGCTCACACCTCCGGCACTGCTACATGGACGATTGCGCCAGACGATAACCCATACAGCATCCCGGTTTCAACACTGACGACAATCCCTGCTCTGGTTGCTGGTACGGCGCTAATCGGCGATGTTGGCATGCAGGTTCGCGCAACTGCTGGCGGTATCTCTACGGTTGTTCGTTTGATCTCTGCCGCAGCGACTACTAACGCAACGGTAGTCAAAGGCTCTGCTGGTCGTCTGTACAAGATTCGAGGCTATAACGCTGCCGCAGCCGTTCGTTATCTGAAGTTGTACAACAAAGCGACGGCCCCTACAGTTGGAACAGATACACCGGTTGCGACTATCGCTTTGGCCCCGTCTGCTGTGTTTGATCTTGATATGAGCGACATCGGCCAATACTTCGCAACGGGTATCGGTTTTGCTCTTACAACAGGTTCAGCAGATGCAGACACTGGCGCGTTGACTGCTGCCGATGTTGTCGGTATGGCTGTTTGGTACGCATAAGGGGTGAATCATGAGTTCTATCAACGACAATTCCACGTCTACGGTATTCATCCCGGCTGGCCGTGTTCTGACTGTATCCGGCGACGCTGTTGTCACTGTTTCAGGCTCTAACGTAAAGGTCATTGGCTCGCGTGACTTCGGGCCTTATGCGACCGATTCAAGCGTGAATGTCGCTGCTGTGTCTGGTGTTTCTTATTCGTTGAGTCCTGCGGCGGTTTCGGCTTCTGCTGTTGATGTCCTTTACCAATCCGGGCAGTTGGTGACGCAGGTGGGACAATCTATAGCAAGGACTCAGACTAAGTATTTGGGCCAGTGCACTGATGGCATTCGTATGCCGACCGCAGTAAACAACAGCCTAACTCAGATGCTCATGCGCAAGCGTTTGAAGATTAGCAACGGTGGTGCATCGTATGTGCAGGCTCGTTTTCCAAACTTCTCTGTTGTCTCAAACAATAACGGGCTAGAAACAGGAACTGGCGGCGCTGCAACAATCAAAGCCTACCTTGTGATCGGCGGGACAATTTCCGCTGGTGCTATTACTGGTGGGCGGATTGTCCAGTGCACATGGGGTGGCGCGACCTCTGTTTCTGTTGCTGATAAGGCGATCAGCCCTCTGCATGACCCCATTTATGTCAATGCACCAGCAGGTTCTGTGATCTGGTATCAGATCAGCTACGAGAACGCGGCGGGCATCGTTTTCGAGACTGGCCTCGCAAATGCTGAATGCTCGGACTCAACAAACGGTGAGAACTTCCGTTTTGCTGCATCTGGCATGGACATGAACCAGATCAGCAGCATGGGGGCATGGTCGGGCGGATCGACTTCGCCGAACCACGGATACGGCCCGTTCTGCGTCGTTACGCCTCGGACCGGCCCTAGCGTGATGTATGTCGGTACGTCCATTGACATGGGATTCCGTTCATCGTCAAACAATGGAGGCAATAAAGGTGCGTTAGGCCGTGTTTTGGCTGCTGCTGGCATCCCTTACATCTGTGTAGCTCAAGGCGGTAGCAAGATGAGCGAGTGGAACGTTTTGGCTAACCGTGCATTGCGTATGGAGGCTGAGCAGTATTGCTCCCACATCATTACCGGGCACATGATCAATGACCTGCTAGAGGGCGCAGCAGTTGACGCTGCAGTGTTGGCCTCGCGCTTTTCAGCGCATAGAGCGACGTTCCCTGAGAATAAGCCAGTTTTTGCTGTGACTTGCACGCCTCGCACAACAGGGACCGCAACAAACGCGGATGGCAGCGATCAGACGCCATACGATGTTTCCGGTTTTAACGCTCGTAGGTTGGCTGGTAATGCGCTGGTGCGCGGTGGGCTTCCAGGGTACGCAGGTTATTTCGATTACTCGTCGGCATTTGGTTTGCCGGGCGCTGTCGACAATAAGTGGTTTGCGAACGGAACAGCGGACTATATGTTTGGTGCTTATAGCCCTGCCGACTATCTGCACCCGGGTACTGTCGGCGAGCAATACGCAGCAACAACGGGCGTTCTAGATGCTTCCTGCATTCTGCGCTAATGCCCACCCACCGCATCGCCCCACCTCCTAGCCCTCTACCTAGAGAGGTGGCGGCGGTATTGCCTCCCATGCCTGTAAGTGCTCTGCTGATTCGTGCGTTTCAGCGTGAGAGTGACGAGGCTATTCTGATGGCGATAGATTGCGGTGTTAGCGTGTCTGCTGCATACAAGTTCCGTCCGAATATGCAAACGATCAATTTCGGATCACTTGGTTACAATTCCGCAAGGAATAACCAGGGGCGAAAATGAAGCACATTCCGCAAGAGTTCATCGACATCGGTGCAGGTTTAGCCGGTTCAGGTACTGCGCTTTTGTTCTCGAAAGACCGCCTAGCGTTGAAGGCGGCATTTGCCACCGCATCTTGGGCCATGTCTTTGGTGTTTGGGCAGTGGCTGGCTGATACTTTCCACGTCCCTCTAGCGGTGTCCCAGTGGCTTTTGGCGTTCTTGGGCGTATCGATTGCGGCCAAGGTTTTGGAGACAATCTCGGCGTTTTCTGGTGCTGGATTGGCTTCGCTTGTTATGGACTGGATTCGCAAGAGGTTTCTATGATTAGCCTTGCGGTTGCGGTGTTGTGTGTTTTGGGCATTCTCTGGTGCAAGTTTGAGGACAATCTAATACAAAGAATTGGCCTCGGTTGTATCCTGATTGGATCGGTTTCCGAGTATTTCAAGCCGTTGCAGGCTGTAAACCTACTCCAATGGGGTATTTTGGTTTACGCTTGCGGGGTTGTTTGGAAGATCAGGGGCCGACATGCAACTAACCAAGAACTTCAGTATCCGCGAATTTACTCACAGTTCCACTGCGATACGACTGGGGATCAATAACACCCTGCCCGCTATTTTGGTGGGGAATGCGATTGCCACATGCAATATGCTGGAGCGGATTCGAGAGCACCTCTCGTCGTTGGCGAACAAGGATATTCCGATCATCGTCAACAGTGGTTATCGGTGCCTTCCACTGAATCGCGCACTGAAGTCTTCCGATAAGTCTCACCACGTAACGGCTGAAGCGGTTGATTTTGAGGCTCCGGCGTTTGGCTCTCCGACTGATATTTGTGTTGCACTGGCTCCAATGGTCGGTGTTCTGAAGATTGGTCAACTAATCAACGAATACCCTGATAGAAGTGGCTGGGTGCATGTCTCCACAAAACTGCCTGAAAAGCTGATGAATCGCATCATCACCATCAAGGCTGATGGCACTCATGTGGGTATCGTGAAATGACGTGGCGATTAGCTGTTGCGCTGCTTTCATTCATCGCCTATTCGTTTGGCGTGATGATGATTGGCAAGTCGCTCAAGCAAGCGGAGTGGGATCGCTCCGTTATCGCCACTCGTGAAGCTCAAGACAAAGCACTAGAGCAAGCCGCAAAGGCGATCGCTCAGATTGAGGTGAAGAATGTCACGATCAAACAAGAAGCCAAGACAATCATGCGTGACGTTCCTGTTTATCGTGACTGTGTTCACGATAAGCGGGTGTTCGACCGCATCAATGCCGCCATCAAATCCGCTGATCCTGGCGAGCTGCCCGCCTCTGGTGCCTCTGAGTGATCCGTCATTCGAGGCAACCACCGAAAAACTGATCGAGGTTGCAGGGCAGTACAACAAGTGCCGGACTGCAAAGATTGGCGCAAGTAAGTGAAAGCGCCAGCGTACAAAATGCAGAGGCTGGCGGCAAATCAAACAAAACCGCTCAAATCTGGCTTAGTGTAGTTCGGCCCTTTCATGATCTTGCCTGATTCGTTGAAGATCGGGTGACCGTCAACAAACTTGCTGTCATTGCTTCGCGCTACCTCTTGCAATGCTCCTTCAATGTCCATGCCTAGCATGTGAGCAACGCCGATAGCGGTCACGATCTGATCGCATAGAGCGTCGAGCATTTCCTCACGGTCGGCAATGGCTAGTTCCATTCCATGCTTGTAGTCATGTGCAAGTTGCGAAACCATCTCAGCGTCGATTGAATCGAGAGATGCGAGAAGCCCCTCGCTCACTTCTTCAAGATGGCATCCATATTGGACTGATGCGTTATGTGGCGTTGGCTCTGGCACTGCTGTCTCAAACCATCTCTTGATCTGTTGAATCGTCATTTCATTCTCCATTGTCTTGTTCCTGCTCTGGCTCGTATTCTGGGAAGTCGCCTGCGTGGCGCTCGTCGGCCTCTGGCGCTTCTCCTTGCTCCCAGGGTCTAGCGTTGGCGCGTTCTCTGGCTCGGCGGCTCATCCGTTCACCTTTTGCTGATATTGCTGCGTGCTGCGTTCCATTGCGTTCAGTCCGGCCTCGATGGCTGCCGAGATTTCCGGCCAGTCTTTGGCGTTGGTCACGATGCTTTTTGATTCGATGCAGATGGACTCGGCATCTAGCCATCGCATGACAACGATCTCGTCGTTCGTTTCGGAAACAACTGTGATTTCGCTGATCTCTGGTGTGTAGCTCATC
>JAGKWU010000113.1 GCA_021151695.1 Cellvibrionaceae bacterium
GCTAAAACACAACGCGATTTGATGTTGGCGCTTAAACGCTAACATCACCGACCTACCACCGAACGACATACCAGCCGCCATACTAGAGCGGTTTCGGCAAGCGGCGGTGCTGGTTGTACCACTTTGAGTAAGTGAGTGTGGTAGGGTTGACTGGAATAACGGAGGAAGAAAGATGAATCATGTAGTTAGTTTTTCAGGCGGCAGAACGTCCGCCTATCTTGTTTATCTGATTGAACAAATGCGCAAGTCTGGCGAATGGACTGAGCCTGTCGAGTACATCTTTATGGACACCGGAGCCGAGCATCCAAAGACGTACGAATTTATCAAGAAGTGTGTTGAGCATTTCGGGATTAAGTTGACGTGCTTGCATGGGGATTTTAATCAGCCTGTCGGTCAAGGGCACACTTACAAGGTAGTTTCAATCAAAGATTGCAAACACGACATGGTTAACGGGCCATTTGCGCAACTAATAAAAAAATACGGACCACCAACAGTTATGTCTGCATGGTGCACCAGCCGCATGAAAGAAGAAACGCACGACAAATACTGCAATGACAAATACGGCAAAGGCAACTACATAACATGGTTAGGTATTCGCGCCGATGAGCCTGCGCGCCTCAAAATCGGAAAGCGCAAAGACCTGAGATACATGGCCGAAATCACAGACTTCGAAAAAGAGGACGTCTTAGACTTTTGGGCTGGAATGCCGTTTGATTTAGAAATCCAAGAACATCTCGGGAACTGTGTTTTCTGCATTAAGAAATCAATTAACAAGATTGCACTGGCCGCAAGAGATGAGCCGATTTTAGCCATGGAGTGGCAAAGAGCTATTGAAAACGCAACAGACAGGCTAAACCAGCCAAAAGAAAAAAGTTACGGCGGATTGTTTCCAGACAAGTACGTGCAGCACGTGCAAAAGGGCGTAATGTACAGGAACCACAACAGCATGGAATCCATCATCGCCAAGTTTGCGCTGCACGCACGCGATGAAATCTATGATTCAATCCGCAGCATGAAGCGCAAAGAATCCGGCGGTTGCACAGAATCATGCGAGGCGTTCGCGGCCGACCAGCTCGACATGTTTGAACAAGGCGCATAACGCGCCTTTTTCTTATCACTCATCCGACCAGTCAAAAAGTTATTGCGTTATTTTCCAGTTGAC
>JAGKWU010000028.1 GCA_021151695.1 Cellvibrionaceae bacterium
GACCTGGATTTACCCCAACAAGCCTTATACGGCCTCGCGGATTTGATGTACCGGGTGCAGGAGTTTTGCGATAAGAATAAGGATTAGGGAGTGAAGCGGTCGGAAGGCCGCTTTTGATTAAAGGGTGTTGGGTATCGACTATAAGTGCGGATTGGTTTAATTTTGATCTCCCCTAATATTTATATAAAACCCGCCACTAATTTGGCATTAATTATTTATAAGCAACGAACATGAAATCAAAAAAAATATTGAAATATATAGCAGGGATAGCAAGTGTTATTAGTTTATATCTAATAATCGCTGGATGCTGGGCATCGTTAACCGTCGCCGAACTCTTACCCGAATTCCCAACAAACAATGAGCAGCTTTTGCTAACTGAACAGCAATTAGCGACCCTGCTAAAAATTGAAGACCCCAGGTTTTACGATCATATCGGTATTGATCTCTCACCCGGACAAGGTCTCACAACAATTACATCCTCATTGGCTCGCGATATATTTTTATCAGGCAAAAAGCTTGAAGGTGTAAAGGGCGGCTTCCAATCATTTTATGGCGCTGTATTTAATTGCTGTAAAACATTTGATTTTGGTAGAGATGTTATGGCTTTAGTTTTAAATAAACACCTTTCGAAAGAAAAACAGCTCCAGCTATATATTTCCACCGTGTATATGGGACAGAACAATGGAAAAGGGGTTATTGGCCTACCAGCGGCAGCGAATGCTTATTTTAATAAAAGCTTTTCAGATCTCACAGAAGAAGAATTTATAACTTTAGTCGCAATGCTGGATGCGCCCAACTATTACCATCCTACGAAAGGTGCTGAGCAGCTTAAGTCCCGCATCTTGAAGATAAAAAGTATCTTATCTGGTGTTTGCAAACCAAAAGGCTGGTTTGATACCAAGTATGAGCATTGCAACGGCAATGTTTGATAGCGCTCAGAGGATATCCACCACTATATAGATTTACCCCAACGAGCCTTATACGGCCTCGCGGATTTGATATACCAGGTGCAGGAGTTTTACGATAAGAATAAGGATTAAGGAGTGAAGCGGCCGGAAGGCCGCTTTTGATTGATGCGCTAATTAGAAGATGTTGATTTAATTTTTTCTCCGCCCCTGATTATTCAAAGTTAATATCAATTGTTGCTGTGCCATGATTAGACAACTTGAAGATATTCATTTCTGCCATAAGCTGTCGTAAGCCGTCTTGATATTCCACTGATGATGGATTTGCAGCAACCAACAAACTCTTGATATTCCTTATCTTCTATCCCCTGTTTTCTTTTTCCATGAGAAATATCATTCCGAGCATTTAAAAGTCTATTTAACGGAGAATAAATATCTTTTAAATCCCTATATTCCAAACCAACTTGAAATAAAAGCTTTTCCAAAACCTGCTGACCGACATTATTTTCGGTGTTGACATAACCTTCTGGAATTGTGACGGGATGATTTTGTATTAAGATTATATTTTCAACAAACTCAACCTGCCTAGACAGCTTATGTAAAGCTATATCTTCTGGAAGAGTTCGACGAAATATTGGACTTTTTTTATCCCTATTATTCAGCGCAATAAACTCACGATGCAATGTAGCTGCAGCAATAACCGGTTTTACATCTGAGCACTTTAGACCCTTTTTGTTTATCTCATCTATATATAAAGAGAATGCAAACTGCACAAACCCCTCGATATGAGCATAAATGAGGCAAAGTATCGAACGTCGAATTTTCTTGCGATCTTCATCTCGTTCTATTTCTCTCTGAGTGTTATCAAGAAACCTAATTTCATCCTCACGCCATTCTCTTTCGGATTCTATTTGCAACTGAAAATATTCAAGGCTCATAGTAATAGATCTTCCAGTTTATCAATCACTATCTGAATTCTTCTATTAAGGGGGCCTGGTGAATTTTTCCCACCACCAGTAGTGACCTCGATAAACTCCTGATCACTTTTTATTTCTTCGATCTTATCTCTTATTGCTTCTATATGCCTCTGATTATCAGGGTCAATTTCATCCAGCTTACTAATCAGACCTGTACATATTCCTTCAAAATGATAAACAGAAAAATTTGACTGTACTCCACTTCTACCTGAGCGCCCAAATGATTTATCGCCAAGAGCCCTATTTAACACCAAGAATAATTTCTCAAAAACACTACCCTCTTCTTCATAATTGAAAACAACTTCATTATTCTCTGGATCAGACACTGCCTCCATATATTCCGTCAAAAAATCTGCCACATCATGTACGAAATAATTTCTATAATTTTTTAGCGAAAAATATCTTAAAACCAACTCTTGATCAAAGGATCCAAGCCATTGCTGCTTGGATATATTTGAAATACATGCTTTATAATTTTCTGATCTACTTTTTTCAATTACAAAATCAATAAACGTAGGATCCAGCATCCGAATCGTACAATTCCTCAATTGTTGATTTGTTAATGCCTCGCCACCAGTATTTAGTCGCTTAAACATATGATAGCGAAATTTATTATCACTACCTTTTCTAACCACTTCGACCCTTACGAAAGCCCTCTTTAATCTAATTTTTAATGACGTGGGCAAATCATCATATTTATAGCCATTTAAATCAGGGACAATGTCGCACTCTTGAAGCTCTAAAAAATCACCCTCTACCACTGCAGGCTCCAAGTGATTAGCAGTTAACTTTCCTCTTAAATGGAGATATGAAGAAAATCGTTGCAATCCATCAATAAGCTGATACTTTCCTGTTTCAGACTCCACAACGTATATCGGGGGAACAGGCATCTCCAGCAAAAGCGACTCTATAAACCTCGATTGAGCACCTTGAGTCCATCTAAACAGACGCTGGTAATCTGGATTGATATCTAGCTCCCCGCCAAGGTACATATCCAGTAGCTCATTAAATGACAAATCCAAGCTTTGCGTATGTACTTTTTCAACGCTTTGCTCAAGAGACAGAATTAAATCATCATTTTCCACGTCATTCTCCTTTTACAAAAATTAGCACAGTTTCAACAGCTGAGCTTTTACTTCTATATTGCTTTGACTTTGTATTTAAATTAGCCATATTTCTTTTACTTTCAAATTCAATATTTTCTTTAAGCTTTAATTTTTTTAATCCAGCCATCTCAGAAATAATTCGCGGCAAATCACAATGGATATTTTTATAGAAAGAATCTTGCACAACGCATACAAATTTTGAGCCAGGCTTCAACACTCTTTCTATTTCACTTATTGACGAACTCAACGAAATAAAATATTGCAAAAAATTTTTATAATAATATGTCTTTGAAGCTTTTGAGGTATGAGATTTTACAGCAGAAAGAAAAGATGCACATTGGCCACCTATATCACCAAAACCGGACTCAACTTCTTTTGGGACCGTCGTAGTGCCCATTAACTGTCTCCTTATTGAATCTGCCTCGATCTCTCCTGCCACACATAAAATTGCCAACTCCGGTAAAGTGGCAATTCCATAATCTATTCTTGTGCAATATGGTGGAGAAGTTAGAATAAAATCAATTGACGCACTTTCGACTGGCAGCAGGAGTGACGAACCAACCGTTATTTTGGAAATATCTCTTGGCCACTCATGATCGACAACCGAGATTCCCTTCATCAAATCTTGAACATACTTTACATATTGCTTTTTTAATTCCACCCAAGAAATGTTTAATTTCTTATCAAGGTTTTTGGGCTTTTTAACCCAAGTAGGGTTAGTTGGAATAAAATCGGCAAGATAACCTCTAACACAATTAAAAAGACATGTGTACATCAAGCATTGTGCATTCGAAAGAGAGTTAACCTTTTTCAATGTTGATTCATATTGCACACCCCCTAGTATGCAATATTCAATTTTACGAATGGCATCTACCGCAGAGGGATCAAACCATATATTTAAATGATCATTAGTTCTCGACAATACCTTTGATTTTGCATTTATTTCTTTTAGCTTTACAGTAATGATATCGATATCGCTTTTTACTGCCTGCTTGGCCGAAGCAATTACTTTCATGGCTGGGTTAAGGTCTACCCCAATAGAATTCAGGCCATTAACCGAGGCCATTAAAGTAGTTGTGCCGGCGCCATTCCATGGATCCAATATGACTGCAGAATCAGGCAGCTCAGCCGACTCAATAATATTTTGAGTAAATGTATGCGAATAGCCCGCATAATAGTTATACCAATATGGTTTTACTTCTATTGACTCATTTTCTCTTTTTGGGTTGACAATTAACAAAATAGTTTCACCATATTTTTAAGAGTTTCGGTCCATTGTTAACCGTGCCATTCGATACTATGTTTCGCAGCTCAATATGCTCATGAAACTTCTTGGCATCTAATCTAGAGTTAAATTTTTGAATATATACGCTTTTTAATTTTCATAACAGAGTATTTTTGAATTTGCAAATGCATTTTGTGCTAAAAGTACTCTATTTGAAATCTTGTTTTAGCAAAAACTAGCACCTTCGCAAGAAATAGACTTCCACATGATATTTATAGCTATCCTCCCTTAATCTACAGAAAAAGCAGGAAATGTAAGTTACACAGATAATCCTCCATTAAATATGCAGGAACAAAGCCCAAGAAATGAGCGGTTGATACTTATTATTTACATTGAATTATTTCTTAGTTTATTGTCACACTACTCCCCATCAATGGCTGTTTCAGGACCCACCCATGCCCCACCACCACGCCGACCACGATCACGACCACCACAATCACCACCACACCACAAACTACAGCCGCGCTTTTGCAATTGCGATTGTGTTGAATATGACGTTTGTGGTTGTGGAGTTTGGTTATGGGTTTGTTGCTAACTCGACGGCGTTGATGGCGGATGCGGGGCATAATTTATCGGATGTGTTGGGATTGGTGTTGGCGTGGGGTGCGTCTGTGTTGGCTCGTCGGGCGTCGAGTGCGCGTTATACCTATGGGCTGCGCAGTTCTTCTATTCTTGCTGCGCTGGCGAATGCCATGCTGTTGTTATTTGCTTGTGGTGCCATTGCGTGGGAAGCCCTGTTGCGTTTTTCGCAGCCGCCATTAGTGGCCGGTATGACGGTGTCGCTGGTGGCTTTTGTTGGTATTGTAGTGAACGGTTTATCTGCCTGGTTGTTTATGAAAGGCAGCAAAGAAGATTTGAATATTCGCGGCGCTTATCTTCATATGGCTGCCGATGCGGCGATATCTTTAGGTGTGGCAGTTGCGGGTATAGTCATTATGTTTACGCAATGGTTTTGGTTGGACCCTATGGTGAGCCTGATTATTGTTGCGGTGATTATAATTTCCACTTGGGGCTTGCTGCGTGATTCCGTGAAGCTGGCTTTGAATGCGGTGCCTGCGCATATCGACCTTGCCGCTGTAGAAAATTATTTGCGCCGCCAGCCGGGGATTACCGATATCCATGATTTGCATGTGTGGGCGATGAGCACGACCGAAACTGCGCTGACTGTTCACCTGGTGATGCCTGAGGGGTATCCGGGTGATGAGTTTATGGATGATATTCGCGAGACGTTAGAACATGAGTTTGCGATCCAACATAGCACCTTGCAAATGGAGCAAGGCACCACCACTCACGTGTGTCACATTCATTAAAACCATACCAACCCATCAAGTTCGCGATAGCCAAAACTTATCAGCTAGGCATTGCCGCGACTCTCACATCCTCTAATAAATAAGTCGATATGGCCGGTTGGTGTGGTTAACCGCTTTTAACGCTCACAACCAGCCGATTTTTTAACCATCTTTGATTATGGCGAGCCAGGGCTTTACCATGCAACCCAAGCCCGGGCTGGCGTAACCTGCAGGGATGTTATTTCAGCGTTAAGGATTTGATAGCAACCGTGTAGTAACAACGCAAAGGTTAGACACATGACAATAAAGAAAAGCAGTTTTTTTGATCAAAAGCGGGGGAAAATTCTCGCTCCGCTGGTGGTAATCAGCGCGCTCATTGCCATTTGGTGGGTTGCGGTGATTTACACCAAAAGCGCCATCTTTCCAACACCCTGGCAAGTGGTTACGGGCACGGTGGAATTAGCAAAAGATGGTACTTTGTGGGAACACATTGCCTCTTCGCTGGCTCGTGTTTGTACAGGTTTCTTTTTGGCCATTGCCATTGCGATTCCTGTGGGGCTTTGGATCGGGCGTGTGGATGCAGCTTACACCACGCTTAATCCTATCTTTCAAATTCTCCGCCCTATTTCCCCTATTGCCTGGATTCCCCTCGCGATTTTGTGGTTTGGTGTAGGTAATGCATCGCCGATATTTTTGATTTTTATCGCTTCGGTTTTTCCCATGGTGGTGCAAACAGCGTCTGCTGTGCACACCATCGAAAAACGTTATTTGCGTGCGGCAGAAAATTTCGGTGTATCGCGTGCAAAGCTGTTTCGTCAGGTGATTATTCCGGCGGTATTTCCTGAAATTATCGTTGGTATGCGCATCACCTTGGGCGTTGCCTGGTTGGTGGTTGTGGCAGCGGAAATGATTGCGCTGCGCTCTGGCCTTGGCTATTTAATTATGGATTCACGCAACGCGGGCAATCGTTATGACCTGGTGATTGCCAGCATGATCATCATCGGCGTGATCGGGCTTATACTCGATAAAACAACTCGCTTTTTAGAAAAAAGAAAATCAGTAAGGTGGCGTTATGGTGGATAAGATTGTTGTCGACAATATCAAGAAAAGTTTTCCGGTTTCCAAAGGTACTTTGGAGGTCGTCAACAACCTGAGTTTAAGCGTACGCGACGGCGAGTTCCTTGCGATTGTTGGACCTTCAGGTTGCGGCAAATCGACATTGATGAAAATGATTTGCGGCTTCGAGATGCCGGACGAAGGCAGCATCAAAGTCGATGGTGAAGTGCGCCACGGCCCCAACGCCAAAGGTATTTTGATTTCGCAGCACGGTTCGGTATTTCCCTGGATGACCGTTCACCAGAATATGATTTTCGGTTTGAAAGATATGAGTGAAAAGGAAAAGCATGATATTGCTGATCACTATATTGCCATGGTTGGATTGAAAGGTTTCGAGAAAAACTATCCCCATGAATTGTCAGGCGGGATGTTAAAGCGCGTTGAAATTGCCCGCGCCTTGGCGATGAAACCGGAAATTCTCTACATGGATGAGCCGTTTTCTGCCCTTGATGCACTGATGAATTTGCACATGCGTATGGAGTTGTTGCGCATATTGGAAAAAGAACGTCACACGGTGTTGCTGATCACTCACGATGTGGAAGAAGCAGTACATCTTGCGGATCGCATCATGGTGTTATCACCTCGCCCAACGACCATACAAGCGGTGCACGAGGTTAACCTTCCGCATCCGCGCAAGATCTCCAGCCCGGAAGCGCAGGAATTGAAAGATCTTATTTTGCGTGAACTGGGGCTTTAAGCTACCGGCACATCAATATAAAACTAACAATAACTCTCTACATAAAAAAGCCCCGAGCAGAAATGATCGGGGCTTTTTATGTAGATCCAGGTTATGTAGATCCAGGTAATGAAAAACTACTCGCCAGATTCCTTCAACATACTATTCAACCCTTCCATATCAGCACGCGCTATAGCGCGCTCATCGAGTTTGCTGCGGGCGGCTTCGGGGAGGTCGGTGTATTGGATTACGCCGCGGTCTACTAGCACTATGACAACATCTTCGAGTACGCGGATCAGTTCCAGGTCGGAGGAGTTGAGGGCGTCGAGGCGGGCTTTTACTTCTTCTTTTACGCGCAGCCAGTTTTGCAGCTCTTCGCTTTCTACGGCCAGATTTTCGCTCATGCCCTCAAAGGGTTGATACTCGACTCGCAACAACCGCCCCTGGGCATCGCGCTGTACATAAACCATGTTTTTCCTCCGCCATCCTGTAAAAAAGCTTCGCAAGGATGTTACAAGGTTTTTTTGGCTATTAACACCACTGGCACCGCTGCCCTGGCCGCTGTAGGAGCGCTCTACAGCGGCAAAGCCGTTGGTTGCGCAATCTGCAGAGGCGAAGCCGTTTTTGGAAAGCTCCGCAGTGATAGTGTTAAGGACATGGGAGCGCGAATCCAGGCCGCTCATGGCGTTAGACCTCTCGATGAATGTGATGTTGGATGCAAGCCGTTGATGTGCAAGCTCACAGGTGTTGCGCGAGCTTAAGCCTGCAACGCGAGGCTGACCTTTAGGACAGCAAGCTGACGACAGCGAAGCGCGTGAGCTGGGCCTGGGCCACTACGGTTTGCGAGACAACCGCATAACTGGAGGATTTGCGGCTGTTGATGTTAAACACCGCGCCGGCAAACGTGCGCGCCCACTGTTGTTCGTCCAGGCTTTCCTGTCGCGCGAGAAAATCGCGCACATCCTGTTGGCGCTGGTTGATCTGCTCGCGCAGATTGCCCACCTTGTCGAGCATGGACACCACTGAATCCAGCAGCTGGCGCAATTCGCGAAAGGAATCGCGGGCGAGTGCTGGATTAAATTCTGGCAACCCGTCTTCGTGGGTTTGGGCAGCGGTTGGCTGTTCGCTGAAGAGCTTGCCCTCACCTTTTACACGCAGCTGATCCTTAAGCACCTGCCAATCATTTTCGGGCATGGAAAATTTGAGTTTGCCGTCTTGATCAAGCTCGGCGCGAATACCGGCAGAACCTAAACCGCTGTTGAGCCGGCGCAGAATCTGCTCCTCGCTCATGCCATCGTCCAGCACTACCGCGAGAGGTTCTGACAGTGCCCGCCCGCCGCTGAAAACCAGGGTTTCTTTGCCGGAGTGCTGGATAGCCTCAAGGGAATCCAGGCCCTGCACACTAAAGCGGCTACGCAGCGGTTCGTTAAGACGCAGCTTGAAGCTGGCATCCAGCGACTGCGCCGTGCGTTTGCTGCGCTCGCTGAGTAAATCATTAACTTGCTGTAACCCCTGAACCAGAGGCTCGCGATCACTGACGCTTTGCGGTGAGCTAAGTTGGCGACTGAGGTTGAGTTTTAGCGCTGACAATTGATTGGCAAGCTCGCCCAAATAGCGGTCGGTGCTTTGCATGGCTGACAGCTGCTGGTTGAGCTGGAGATTAAAACCTCCACTGCTGCCAGCGGCTTTGGCCGGACGCGCCTCGCTGGCTTTTGCTTCTGTGCCTGCCGCGCGTGCCGCATCGGTCGACAACACTCGCCCTTTGCTGCGAGCCCGGGTGTCGGTATTACTGCTAAGAGGAAGTTGCTTTTCAACTTTCATGTTGGCGATCTCCCGGGCTTACAGCAGGCTGAACAGGGACAATTGATTGATCTTGAGATAGGTCTTCTGGGTTGCCTGCAATGCCATTTGGTAGTTGTTGAGGTCGATAGAAGCCCCGGCGTAATCCAGGCTGGAAAGTTCGCCCTCAATTTTCTGGTTGACCAGGGACACCTCATCGTTACCACTGCCCAGCAATGTCAGGGTGTTCTGGCGTCCGCCCAGCTCGGTGATACTGCCCAACAGTTTGCCGTGGGTATCGTCGAGCTGATCCATAGTATCGGTAATCTGCTGGTGCACAGCCGGATTGGTCACATCCAACGCCGGATCTTTTAGCATGGTCACCAATGCGTGCAAATCGTTGAGCATGTCCGCTCCGCTACCGAAGATGGACTGGGCCGTAACATTCTCCTCCACCAGCACACCGTTGGCGACAGCCGCCTGGCGGGTTTTGTCGTTGCCAGTGGTCGCATAGGTTTGTGTGGCGGCATCCCAGGTGACAGCCTGGGTATCGCTCAAGGTGCCGGAGAACAAATAGCGGCCCTCTTCATCGCGCACATTGGTAGAGGTATAGAGGGTTTCCTCGATGTTCTCCAGTTCGCCGGCGATGGCCGCCAGGTCGGCGTTGGTGTTGGAGCCGTTGGCCGCCCAGAGCAAACGGTCACGCACGTTGAGCATCAGATCCGAAATTGATGTGAGATTAGCTTCCTGGGTGGACAGGTTGCTCGATACATTGTCGATATTTTTGCGGTACTGGGTCAGGCTCGCCTCTTCGCGCTGTACACGCATCACACGCACGCTGGCAATAGGATCGTCAGACGGCAATTGCATACGCTTGTTGGTCGCCATTTGCTGCATCAGCTTGCTCAGCTGGGCTGAGTTGCCGTTCATGGAATTGTGCATGGTGGCGGTGATCTGGGCGTTGGTAATGCGCATGCCGGGCCTCGTTAAAGTAGTGTGTGGATGACTGCTTATGAATGGCTGTTTATGAAAGCCTGGGTGGCGGCCTTAGAAGGCAGCAAGCATGTCATCAAACAATTGGTTGGCGGTGGAGATGACTTTCATATTGGCTTGATAGGCCTGCTGGTAAGTCATCAGGCTCACTGCCTCTTCATCCAGGCTGACGGCGCTGACGCTGTCGCGCTGTGATTGCGCCTGGGCAGTTACGGTGGTGGATGACTCCAGATCCGCCTGGTTCTGGCGGCTATCGCTGGCGAGGCGTCCGATCATGCCGGTGTAGGCATCGTTCAGGCTTACCGAGCTGCCATCCAGCGTAATGTTCTGGTGCTTAACGGCCAGCATATCCAGCAAGGTTTCGTTATTGCCTGTCTCGCCCGCTACCGATGAAAACGCCAGTTGCTCCGGGGTGAGATTGTTTACCTTGAGCATGTTGTTAACGCTGGTGGGATCGTAAGTCAGCAGCGGCTGGCCGGGATTGCCAGCCAGGTCAAACCCGGTGCCCTGCACGTTGTTGATCATTTGCGAAAACTGGTCGGCCATCTGGTGTAGCCTGTCTTGCGCGGGGCGCAGCTGTTGGTATTCGGTATCGTAGAGGCCGCCGAAAGCACCGCCGAAGCCATCCTGTTTCATGGGAAAGCTGGTGCCGACAAAGGACAGGTCTACCTGTTGTTCGCCCGTCGCCAGTACCGATATTTGCAGCTGGCCGGATGAGACGCCGGCCACCAAAGGCTGGCCATTGGCGAGGGACACACTCAGCGCGCCGTCGGGTGTTTCGTTAACGCGAATGGACGCGTACTGACTCAGGTCTTTCACCAGGCTGTCGCGGTGATCGCGCAGTGCCGTGGTATCGCCTTTGACCGCTTCTGTCTCGACAATTTTTTTGTTGAGCTTGGCGAGATTGTCGGTGATGCCGTTGATTTCAGTTGCCATGGCGGTGCGCTGTTCATGTAGCGCGTTCACCTGGGCATTGATGTTGCCACCGAGGCTGTTAAAACGCTGGGCCAAGTTGCCGGCCTCAGCCAGTACCTGCTGGCGCAGGGCGATGGAGTTGGGTGTCGCGCTGGTTTCGCTCAGGGCGGCAAAGAATTGATCCAGGCCGATACTGATGCTGGAACCATCACCGGACATCAGCCCTTCCATCGCGGTCAAATAATCCTGGCTGCTGCTGTGGTAATTCTGCTCGGTAGTCGCACGCCAGAGTTGCTGGTTGCGAAAATCGCTCGCCATGCGGCGAATACTACTCACCTCAACACCATTGCCAGGGTTAAGTGCACCCGGGCCGGCAAGTGATGCCGTTACCATATCCAGGCGACTGAAACCGGGCGTGTTGACGTTGGCAATATTCTGGCCAGTGGTCGCTATGCCCACTTGCGCTGCACGCACGCCGCTCAGGGCTATTTGGCTAATACTCATAGGTCTGTTCCCTATTCACCTTGCCCCTGGCGGGTGCTGGTGGATGTGTTGGTAGACTCACGGGTCGGCTCAACGGCCGATGTGACACTCTTCTCTGTTAAGGCGACTGAAACCGGTGCCAACTTAAATCTTTCCTGGCCGGGAATGAGCGGAATTACACTCGCTGCAGAGGTATTTTCCGAATTAGTTGTGGACGTAGGATTGAGTGCAGCAGACACAGCGCTTTCGACCGGATGCTGCAGCAGATCAGCGAGCACTTTGCCGGTGTAATCACGGGTTTCTTTAAAAGGAATTTGTTTGATCCAGGAGGCGGTGCTGACCTCGCCGCGGCGCGGATCACCATTGTGCGCGAGCCACTCGTCGACGCGCGCGGGGCCGGCGTTGTAGGCCGCAACCGCCAGCGCTTGATTGCCGTCGTAACGGTTCAGCATTTTGTGCAAAAAGGCACTGCCTAATTGCTTGTTGTAGTCGGCATCGCGGGTGAGGCGGCTGCGGCTGAAACCCAGGCCCAGTTCGTCGGCCATATCGCGGGCGGTATCGGGCATCAACTGCATCACACCCAAAGCGCCGCGCTCAGAAACGGCATCTACTCGCCCGCCGGATTCCTGACGAATCACCGAGTCCACCAGTGCTTTGAAACCGGCTGAACCCTTGTGCCACACATTGGCGAGGCTATCCAGGCCGCGCTGCCAACCTTGCTGCAGCTCACCGAGATGACGACTGGCAGCCATGCTGGCGCGAGCGGGTAAATCGGCGGCGCGCGCCAGTTGGCTGGCTTGCTCCAGGCCCTGAATGCCGGCGGATTTACTGTCGGAAGATTGGGCACCAGAGAGCTGCTTGACCAGCATGTCGGCTATGCCAGTTTGCTTTTTGCTGGCGAGGCTCTGGGCCAGGTTGTCATCGTAAAAATCGCGCAGCGTGTCCAGCTCGCGGCTGTGCATGGGGTTGTCGGCGGCGAGCACGTCGCCGGCCTTGCGCATCTGGCGCAGTACCTGTTGCAAAAACAGGGCTTCAAACTGTTCGGCAGCGGCTTGCAGACGCGCGCTCTGGCCTGAAACTTGGCCCGAGACTTTACCATCGCCAGCAGCTTCAAATGACGAAGAAACAGAAGAAGAAAGAGACTGAATATTCATGGCGCGTTCGCTAAAGCCTTAGGGTTAAATGACAATCAATTCGGCGTTGAGCGCACCCGCTTGCTCAAGTGCTTGCAGGATGCTCATCACATCGTCGGGCGTCGCGCCCAAACTGTTAACGGTGCTGATAATGCTGTCGAGGCTTGCGCCTTCAGGCCACTTGAACATACCGTTGGCCTCCTGGTTTACGTTGACATCCGAGCGCGGCACTACCGCTGTCTGGCCTTTGGAGAAAGCACCAGGTTGGCTGACTTGCGGCGCCTCTGTGATGGTGACGGTTAAGGTGCCGTGGCTGACCGCAGCGGCTTTCACACGCACGCCCTCACCCACCACTACTGTGCCGGTACGGCTATTGAAAACCACCTTGGGACGAGTGCGCCCGGCATCGACTTCCAGCCCTTCCAACATGGCAACAAAGCTAGTGCGTTGATCTGCATCGGAGGGCGCGGTCAGGTTTACGCGGGTGCCATTAACGGCCTTGGCAGTACCGGTTCCAAAACGGCCATTGATGGCATTGACGACTTTAGTCGCCGTCTGGAAATTGGGTTGGCGCAGGCTGAGCACTATGTTTTTGCGCTCGCTGAAATCGCTGGGAATTTCGCGCTCTACACTGGCGCCATTGGCGATGCGGCCGGTATTGGAGGTGTTGATCGCCACACTCGAACCGCTGCCGCCCTGGGCATTCAGGCCACCAACAACGAGTGCACCTTGTGCCAGCGCATAGGTTTCGCCATCCACACCTTGCAAGGGTGTCATCAGCAGCTGTCCGCCGCGCAGACTTTTGGCGTCGCCAAGGGACGATACGGTGACGTCCACCGTTTGACCGGGGCCGTAGCCGGGCGGGATGGAAGCGGTAACCATCACCGCCGCCGCGTTTTTAAGTTTGGGGTCGGTACCGGGCGGCAAGTGAATGCCGAATTGCTTAACCATGTTGGCTACTGACTGACTGGTGAATTTGACCTGGTTTTTATCGCCTGTGCCATCCAACCCCACGACCAAACCATAGCCCACCAGCTGGTTGTGACGAATACCTTCGATATCCACCAGATCCATCAGCGGCACAGCATGCGCCGAGGCTGTCAGAAACAGGCTCAGCAGTACCAGCACAAGCACGCGAACAAGGGTCATGAAACGCATAGCAATCAGTCTCGGCAAAACAGCGCTGTCCCTAGAAAGGGAACAGCGGGTGAGTGAAAAAACGGGTTAACCAGCCAGCGGAGTTGCTGTCGTTGAGCGTGCCACGCCCCGAATAGGAAATACGCGCATTGGCCACATTGAGGGACGACACCTGGTTGTTGTTGTTGATGTCTTCCAGACGCACCAAGCCACTCAGGCGAATAAATTCGTCACCTTGATTCAAGCGCAGCGCTTTCTCACCTTTGATCAGCAAGGTGCCGTTGGGCATGACCTGGTGAACAGTCACGGCTATGCCGCCGCGCAAGGTATTTTGCTGGGAGCTTTTGGCGGTGCCGGTGAAATCCCGTGCGCTTTTCAGCGTGGTTTCGGTTTCGGGGACGTTCTTGCCCAAAATCTTGCCGGCGCCTATGCCCAGATCCGAGGTTTTGCCAAAGCTGGTATCGGCGCTTTTGCTCGACTGGGTGGATTCATCGAGCAATACCGTGAGTATGTCGCCCACGCGCAGGGCACGTTTGTCCTGCACTAATGAGCCGGCGCTGGTGGCGCGAAACAGGCCGCCGCTGGTGGTTGGCGGCTGGCTGTAATCGAGCATGGGCGGCTGGTAATCGGCGGTGTCTTCCTCGTGTTTGCTGCCCATCTGGGCGCAACCGCTGAGCAGGATTACCGCCGAAAAGCCGAGACAGGTGGCAAGTCTGGACATCACGCTACTCACACGGTTTGGTTGAGGAATTGCTGCATGCTGGATGCGGCGTCCAACACCTTGGCGTTGGCTTCATAAGCGCGCTGGATGGAGATCATGGACACCATGGCTTCCACCACTTGCACGTTGGAACCTTCAAGCACGCCTTGTTTGATAGTGCCCAAACCTTCTTCGCCGGCAGTGCCTTCCACAGCTTCGCCGCTGGCGACTGTTTGCTTGTAGAGATTGCCACCCAGCGCCTCAAGGCCGGCCGGGTTGACGAAATTGGCGAGGGTAATTTTGCCCAGCTCTACCGGATTGGTACCGCCCGGCAGAATCGCCGTTACAGTGCCATCGCTGCCCACGGTAAAGCGGCTGGCGCCGGCGGGAACTTCAATGGCCGGGGTTAACGGCAAGCCCTGGGCGTTAACAATCATGCCCTCAGCGTTGAGCTGCAACTGGCCGCTCTCGGTGTAGTAAGTCTCGCCGTTGGGCGCTTCTACCTGGAAAAAGCCGTTGCCGATAATGGCCAGATCCATCGGCTGGCCGGTGGTTTGCACATTGCCTTCGGTGAAGACTTTCTGGGTGCCGGCTACACGCACGCCGCTACCCAGCTGAATGCCGGACGGCACTGTGTTGACTTGGTCGGCCTGGGCGCCCGGCTGCAATTCAATGGCGTAGAACAAATCTTCAAACACCGCGCGGTCGCTTTTAAAGCCGGCGGTGTTCACGTTGGCCAGGTTGTTGGCCACAGTGGCCATGGCCTTGTCTTGCGCGGCCAGGCCGGTTTTACTTACCCAAAGTGCTGAGCTCATGCTGTAGTCCTCGTTATTAACGGCTGGGTGTTAACTGCCGCGAATCATGCGGTTGCCGGCTTCGGATAAATCCTCGGCGGCTTTCATCATTTTTACCTGGGTTTCAAACAGGCGATTAAGGCTCATGGAAGCCACCAGCTCGTCGATGGACGACACATTGCTGGACTCCAAATGGCCCGATGCCAAACGCACCTGATCACTGGCTTCAGCGGTGGCACCGTTACTGGTTACCAGCATGCCGCTGGCATCTTTGGCGAGCTTGGCGGCGGGAATATCCACCAGCTTGATGCGCCCCACTTCGGTCGTCAGGGTTTCGCCCCTGGGACGAACAGACACAACGCCATCATTGCCGATATGAACTGAGTCGAAATCCGGCAGTGTGATTGGGCCGCCCTCCCCCATAACGGCGCGACCGCCAATGGTAAGACGCCCATCGGCATCAATTTGCATATTGCCGTTGCGGGTATATACCTCACCGGAACCGCTCTCCAACGCAATCAGCCCGCGCCCCTGAATGGCAAAATCCAGATCGCGACCCGTCGCCATCAAGGGGCCGGGAGTCAGGTCGACACCGTTGTTTTGCGCGGCTGTCAGGTGGCGGCTGTCATAGCCATAGCCCTGGATATCCACAGCTTTGGCCTGCTCCAGATCAGCGCGAAAGCCGGTGGTGCTGACGTTGGCGAGATTGTTAGCGCGCACTTGCAACGAGGTTTGCGTGCGACTGGCGGCGGTCATGGCGGTATAGCCCAAACGGTCCATAGGTTTGCCTCAATAAGCGGGAATTAGATTGCGCCGAACAACACTTGGGTCAGCTCTTTGTCGGTCGAGAGCACCTTGGTGTTGGCCTGGTAGTTGCGCTGGCTTTCCATCAAACCCACCAATTGCTGGGTCAAGTCGACGTTGGAGTTTTCCAGTGCGCCGGTAGTCAGTTCACCGAAGGCACCCACCCCGGGGACGCCAATCAGTGCGGCACCAGAATCAGAGGTTTCGGTCCATGACGTACCGCTTTCATTTTTCAAACCGCCCGTGTTGACGAAAGTCGCCAGCGCCACCTGCCCCTGCAACAGGCGCTCGCCATTGCTGTAGTTGGCGTAAACTTTTCCGTCTTTTTCCACGGCTATGCCGATCTGCTCACCAGAGGTGTAGCCATTGGCACGGTTGGTGGTAACCACAAAGCTGGAGCCTGTCTGGCTGGATTTGGCGTAGTCCAGGGCGATATTGATGGGCGCTACGCCAGCGGGTGTAAAGCTGACGGTGACAGGCGCTGCGGGCGCAGTGAGCTGGCCGTTAACGTTGAACGTTAGCGGTTGGGCCGCGCCGACAGAAGCGCCATCGGCATAGGCATAGGCATCCCAGCTATTGGCGCCGGTTTTGACAAAATACTGGGTCAAGGTGTGCTCTTTGCCTTGGGAGTCAAACACTTTGGTGGTGTAAGTGGAGTTAAACGTGTCTGCGTCCGCCGGGTTAAACGGCGCTACGGTTGGAGTGGGTTCGTTGGCATCCAGGTTCATCACGAAGCTCAGCGAATCTGTCGCTTTGGCTGGCAGGTTGGCGTTTTGCAGGGCCAGATCGCCCATGGTGCCCACCAGCAAATTGCCGTTGGCATCTACCGGATAACCCTGCAGGCGCTGACCGGTGGCGCTGGTGATGTTGTTGTTTTTGTCGGTGCCAAACACACCGGCGCGGGTGTAACCCAAATCGCCAGTGCTCGCTTTGGTGACAAAGAAACCGCCGCCGGAAATGGCGAGGTCCAGATCGCGGCCAGTAGATACCAGTGAGCCGCCTTTGCTAATGCTTTGGGTGCGACCCAACACTTCCACACCCATGGCCTGACTGTCGGCATAGATGCTGCCAAACTCGGTGCGCGAGGATTTAAAACCGGTGGTGCCTACGTTGGCGATATTGTTGCTGATGGTGTCCAGTTGTTCGTTGACGGCGCTCAGGCCGGTCAGGGCAATGTTAAAGCTCATAGCGATTAGCCTTTGGTGAGGTGATTATTAAAGGAGACCGGCAACGGGTGCTTGGCCAAACTCGGTGATTTTGTAAAACGGAACTGAACCGGCGCCCGCTACCTCCAGCACAGGGCCATCGGCGCTGACGCGCACATTGGTAACCCGGCCGGACAACTCGAGGCTGGGGTATTCGCCGCTATCGGTACTGGTGGCAACCTTGTAACTGCCGGGTGCCAGGCCGAGCGCAACTGGGTCGATACTGAAAGGGACCAACCCGGCGGGGTGGGCACCCAGTTGGATCTCTTTGGTCACGCCCTTGGCATCGGTCAGAGCAACCGTGGTAGTGCCGGCGGCGTAGCTGAGGTTGAGCTGGCCGTTGAGGGTATCTGTGCCTATTTCCAGCTTGTCGGCATTCACTTTGACTTCCTGCCCCACCAAACTTGAGGCAGTGAGGGTTTGCAGGTTGTCCAGCAACACCAGGTTGCTTTTGCTCAGGCTGGTCATGTTCTCCATGCTTTTTACTTGCGACATAGCGGAGAACTGGTTGAGAAACTCGGTACTATCCACCGGCTTGGTGGGGTCCTGGTTTTGGATCTGGGCCACCATCAGGCTGATGAAGTTATTCTCCATCTGGGTGGCGTCGCTGACGTTCACCGCCTTCTGATCAGTCACCTTATCGATGCTGTAATCCTGCAGGCTGCTGTTGGTGTTATTGGCAATACTGGTCATTACGACTCTCCTAACTTGAGCAGGCCCTGCTGCATGCCTTTAACGCGGTTGAGCACTTCCACGCTGGTCTCGTAACTGCGGGTGGCCGACATCATGTCGGTCATCTCCTCGATCTGGTTGATATCGCTATAAAACACATAGCCATCGCGATCGGCCAATGGATTATCCGGCTCGTAGCGACGCTGGGGTTCGCGCCCGGCGCTCACCACATCCAGCACCTGCACATGGGCGCCGCCCATACCGGCGCTGCGCGTCATTTGGTCGTTGTCGTAGACGGCGGCAAACACGGGCTTGCGCGCCTGGTAGACATCTTCGGGTCGGCTAGCGGCTGAGTCGGCGTTAGCCAGGTTACTGGCGATGGTGTTCAGGCGAACCGTCTGCGCGCCCATGGAGGAACCGGCAATTTTGTAGATGGAATCAAACGCCATGATTAACGCCCTTCTATCGCTTGTTTGAGGCCGCGGAAATTCATGTCCAGAAAAGTCAGGCTGGTCTGGTAGTCCATGGCGTTTTTGGAGAAAGCGGTTTGCTCGGCACTCAGGTCAACTGTGTTGCCATCGAGCGAGGCCTGCATGGGCGTGCGGTACATCAACTGGGGAACGCCCTCACTCTTGCCGCCATCGGCGCTGGCAAATACATCGCCCACATTGAAATCGGCATTGCTGCGCTGCATCTCGCCGGCAAAATCTATGTCGCGCGCCTGAAAGTTGGGCGTGTCTTCGTTGGCCAGGTTGGCGGCGAGAATTTCGCTGCGCTGCAAACGCAGGTCGAGCGCGCGTTGGTGCACGCCTATCGCCTCATCTACTCGTATACTCATAGAGCTACCTCAAAAAATACTGGAGATGGCACAGCTTTAGCAGGAACCAAGCCAATCCCAAAAATGAGGCTTATCAAATTGATTTTATTGCGTTTTTTAAAAATATCAGGAAGCGAAATTTTTCATTTTTTTCCGCATTGGACGAAAAGGGGGAAAGAGAGGAGGAAGTGATTTTTCCGCTTCGTTTAGCTTTCTGTTATGGGTAAGAGGGACAGAGGAGCGCAAAATCAGGCGACAAGCTAAAGTGTTCATCCTAGTATTCAACTAATCAAATAACAAATCCCGCACCAAGCGAAAAATCGTAATTTGTTAACCGATATATAAAGCTAAAAAAGCATGAAGGCTACGGTGGGCCTATACGTCTCCGACGATACATTAGAGAAAGCGAAGTGCGAACTAACTCTCTTGCAGGTGCACAGTCTCGTTTACAAGAGCTGTGACATTTGAGATCAGTCTTTTAAGAGGGCTATCGGCACTATCCTCATACTTGCTAAGAATAGCCCGAACAGTAACAAGGTTATCTGAGGTAAACAAATCCCGCTCAAGCAACTTTGTAATAGCTATGAGAATTCTATATTTGACATGCAGACGTGTTGCTCTATTTGCTACTTTGAGAAGCCGTTCTGCATCTTTATTATCTGCAGATAAAATGATTGATTCTGCCAGAGCAATCAATAGCCCCTCGTGTGGCTCGTTAACTAGCTGATCTTTACTTATATTATTCGACAAAATATAGAAAGCCATTTCCCCAGCGGCTGCATTCTTAGCTCTTGTTCTCTCTGAGTAATCTTGAATATTGATCTGCATGTAAGCGTCGGCCATTTCTCTTAACCGGGAATAGATACCGTCCTCCCTCCCACGCTCGATTAATTGAGTATTTGATTTAGCCGGCTGTTTGAGTTGCTGAAGTGCAAGTGACTTAACTTGATCTTGTTCAGCCTGCATTGATACTAACCGTGCCTCTTGCGCTTCAACAACAGCTTTTATCTCCAACCCTTCTTTTGTAATTAAAATCGCACTATTCCTATCTTCGATTCTTTTCGCAATGGCTACGAACACACCACGTAACTCCTTGCGAGTCATTACAACAATACCAACGGCCGTAACAGGCCATGCAATATGCCCTATTGTATTTACAACCCCTTCAAGGTAGTCCATAAAAAGCCTCTTTAAATGGCTAATACGTGGGTCATTGCACAACATTTAATAATGTATTGACCACACCGCTGGATAAAAATCATTAAATATCACCAAGGGCTTAAATCCAAAAAAATAATAGAAAATTCAAATAACTCTTGATCGTATAGATAAACCATTTTCACGAAGAATCTCATCTACCCTATAAGCTTCCAACTGAGTCCCACATACAACAACATCTTCAATATAACGATGAATTGGCACACCTTTATATTCTGGCAAGATATAATACGTCTCATCAAAATCAGATTTCACTCTGCGATGCCCAGAGATTAACCCACCAATCAATCTCCACTCACGCTGTCTATAGTATCGCAATGACTCTACATCTTGTTGGCGAGAGTAATCTGTAAAATAGAGGAGATTGCCAAGAAATCTAACCGCGCCTTCCAACTCTTCAATATCTGATACATTCCTATAGACTTCCAATTTGTATTTTTCTGGAAGATTCCGAATCGCCATAAATACTTCGCGCAATTCCGCAAGTCGATAAACCAATGAAACACCGTGTTTATCTTCTTCGTCGTTAACCTCACCACCGACCGGTGATGGCAGATAAAAAACGGGAAAACCACCAAGATTTCGGATAAATTCTGTTTTAAAACCAATTCCGATTGGACCAAATACATCACAATGATTACGAAGATCATCGTGATCATTTAACGACGTCAAACAAAATCTATATTGCATAACATGAATATTCCTTACACCACCACAAGGGTCTCCCCATCGAATTGAAGGCTCTTCTCTAGACAACAATAATCCATCTCGCACTATTCCCCTAAAAACATATAGCGCTCGGTCAAATTCATTTCGTCGGGATCGACAAAAGCAATGATATAGAAGATGTTTCATTGTTTTAGAACTATTCTGGGGGTCTCGCCAGCCAACACTTTAAGATACTGGGACTCCGTAACGATCTTCTCCCATCCAACGGAATTATTGGCCTTAATGAATCTCAAAAAAGCAGAGACCCTTATAAACTCTTCTGAGTCCACTAATAATTTGTGATTGACGTTATTTACCAAACCATAAAACTTATCAGTCACTCCAATAACCTCAACTTCTCCATTTTCATCTTTTGACAATAAAGCAAGATCAATAGCGCCTCTTAAATAGATGTCATTACTAGCACAATTCACTGCAAACGAGGCCGATGAATTCCCATCTGTCCAGGTCCAATTACTAACCAAATTAAACACACCCAGCATCCCCATTAGATCTTCCAACTCCTTGACTTGATCAGTGTCAGCAGATTTCGATGCATAATACCCAACGTCAGTTAAGAGAAGGTCAAGGGAAAGCAGGGTTTCTCCAACCTTAGTATTTGCAAGTGCTGGACTAATTTCGTTAAAAAAGACATCTTCAGCTTTGAAATTATGTTCATAAAGAGAGGTGACCTCTGATTCCGTAGAATCACCTAACAAATTAACGTTACGATATACCACGCTAGTTTCACTTTTTACCAAATCTATAGCAGTTTTCAACATCCACTCCTTGGTAAAAAGGATAGCCGGACACTCCTTTCCCTGGTTCACAGAAATATAACCATGCCCCCCAATAGAACCTATTGAAACTGCTGAGAATTTACAAATATCGCTTTTATCTGCATCGCAGGTCGAAACGCTTCGAAATATGACGCCCCCACCAGCTGCTCGAATACTCCCAGTAATTACCTCAGCTGGCGCCTGAATCACACCTGAGTCAAATGCAACTGTCCTAAAGCCTGCCAGCGCAGTGACCGAAACATACATCAAAATCATAAAGACAATAAATTTACTCTTAATCATTTCATTCTCCCTAGATACGATGACTACCTCTTATGAGCCCCTACACTCTTCATATATTTATTCCGATATATATTTCAAAACATCCCCCATTTGGGGGGCACTGTAATTTATTTGATGAGGCCACTATGGCTGCTAGCGTTAGATTTGGCACAGCTTTAGCAAAGCCCACTATTTACAAACTGGCTGATCAACTTGATTTCATTGACCTTTATGAAAACCTCCTACATTTCAATTTCCCGCTTTTTTCCGCATAGGACGAAAAAGGGGAAAACAGGCGGAAGACGTATTTCCGCCCCCTTCCCTTTCTTTATTTGTGCCGCGCTGCTCGCAAGTTTTGCAGCGGCGCCCGCCAATGCGGGCAATCAACAGGTTGATGAGCAGGTGAATCAGGCTATTCAGCGTTATCTACAACAGTGGCTAGCCAAAGAGGCCACCAGTCGCCAATGGCTGGAGATGCATTTCAGTCATAGCGACACGCCGCTTTCGAGCAGCGCCCAACTGGCGCCCTGCGGCCAAGCGCTGCAAGTTAGCGGTGGCAATAACGCCAATCTGGCTCATCAGCGCCTGACGCTGACATGCGCGGCGCCGACATGGACGTTGGTGGTGAATGTGGAAGTACAGGTATTGCTGCCGGTGCTGTTTAGCACCCAGGTAATAGAGCGCGGCGACAGTATCACTGCCGCTATGCTCAAACATCAGGAGGTGGATGTCGCCAAGGCAATGCGCAGTTTTTACCAGCGCGAGGAACAATTGATCGGCATGGGCGCCAAGCGCCGCATTAGAGAGAACCAGCAGTTAAGCCAGGAATTAATTAGCTTGCCCGTGCTGATTCATCGCGGCGACAAGGTTAAAGTCGTTGCCGGGCGCGATGGCATAGCGGCAAGTGTCTCTGGAGAGGCGCAGGAGAACGGCGCCGAGGGAGAATTGATTCGCGTTAAAAATATTTCCAGCGGAAAAAATATCTCGGCAAAAGTGCTGGAAGCTGGCTTGGTGACTAGCAGCTACTGATTACTTTCCAACATTATTTTTTTCTCAAAACCCGCGCCCACTGCGGGTTTTGTCATTTTTTAACAAGGATTTTTAAAAAAATACCCAGCGCCATTTAAGTCTCCATAGCAGCCGGTCGCCTTTAGTTTTCAGCAGGCAACAACACACCGCCAGCTTTAAAGATTCAGGTCCTTACAACCGGCTCACTATTACAGGAACTTCATCATGGCTCTGTCAATTCATACTAACTACGCGTCACTCGTTACTCAAACTAACTTGAACAAAACCAACTTTGCCTTGGGCAACAACCAACAACGCCTGGGCACTGGCTTGCGCATTAACTCAGCGGCAGACGACGCTGCAGGCTTGCAAATTGCCACTCGTCTGAACTCTCAATCACGCGGTATGGACGTTGCCATTCGCAACACCGGCGACACTATTTCCTTGCTGCAAACAGCTGAAGGTTCTCTGTCAGAGATGACCGACATTCTGCAACGTATGAAAGATCTGAGCACACAAGCAGCGAACGGAACTAACAGTGGTTCTGACCTGATC
>JAGKWU010000114.1 GCA_021151695.1 Cellvibrionaceae bacterium
GACAAAGAGCTTACTATCATACTTTTTATAAAGCATTTCAAGCTCTACTTCCATGTCTTTAATACTACCAGCTCTATCATCAATAATAAAGAATCTAGGATCTCCATTATCTTTATATGCTAGATCATTCTTGATTCTCTGCCCTTCTTCTGTTTGAAGAAAATCAATAATTTCTTCTGGTGACATGCTCCACATGAGATTTGTTTCCATGTGAATAGAAAGCATTTCAAGCATATACTGAGAAGCTGTTGCTTCCAAACTCACAATAGTTGGAGTAACAGGGCTATTATAAATCCAATGATAAACCATACGATTGACGTGTGTACTCTTACCACAAGATGTGTCGGCAATCACATTAGCGATACGACCTTGAATAATACCTCCTCCCATCATACCTTGCATAACGTGCATATAGTCTGGTAAGGTGATACGCTGTTTTCTAAGTTCTTCTGGTATTTCGTCTAACCCATCACTAGCACTTTTCACCCCCGGTGGAGTGTATGGTTTTGATGCCCAGAAATCATTAATGAATTCTTGTTCAGCTCCAACAATTCTATTTGTTTCCTTATCCCAGATGTAAGAATTAGCATCCAACATCTGAAATGCTGCAAGAGCGTCATGCTCTCCGCCCACAATTACTACAGTATCTGAGAATGTCTTAAATTTGAATTGTCCGAACAATTCACATTCTTTACCTGTCTCTCCATAAGGATTAGAAAAGTTCTTAGGATGAATGCGTACTTTGTAACCACTTAATTCATAGTTCTTTGTAATAGGATAGAATGTAGACGTTACTTCTCCGTCACTATTATATTGGTAACGAACACCAAATGGTTTACTAATATCTGTACGAATACCTCTATATCCTTTACTGTCTGTTCCTGTGTCTAACTTAATCTTTTCGTTCACATCTTTGTCAAAATACTGACCCACCACATCCTCCATATTGGATAGTGTATATCTATCATCGTTTGTTATTTCTTTATATAGCTTCACAGCTTCAGGAAATCTACAACCTTCTATGTTCATAATGAGTTTTGCAGCATCACCACCTTCTCCACATTCTCCGAAACACCACCAACTATCAGTGTCATCGTATATGTGAAGAGAAGGAGTTACTTCACCATGAATAGGACAACATACTTTATTTGAGTGTGATGTATTACTGCTCTTTCCACAATAGTGTTCAATTACTTGGCGGATATTGCTAATATTATTATTACTCATAGTCATCATCTACAACAGATGTTTCACCTAACCCTCTCTCACTCAATACCATCCAACAATAAAGATATGTAAATTCTACAGCTTCATCACTAAGAGCATTGATAAACTGTTTAATCATTTCATAAGGAGGTGTTATGTTCTTACTTTCTCCTGACATATCAATCCTCCCACCACTCAA
>JAGKWU010000115.1 GCA_021151695.1 Cellvibrionaceae bacterium
GTGTTAATAACCGATCAAAATCCATAACCAACCACCTGAAAAATTATTGAAATAACTGTGACTGCGGTGAAAATAACTGTGCGATAAAACAGCAAAAAAATTTAAAAATTCTCGGGGAATTTGGCTTTGGATTTTGCCGCTTCGCGGCTGACAATCCGCCGCGATACCAAATCGGCCAGGCACTGGTCCATGGTCTGCATACCGAGAGATGCACCGGTCTGAATCGCCGAGTACATTTGCGCAACTTTATCTTCGCGGATCAGGTTACGAATCGCCGAGGTACCGCGCATGATTTCGTGTGCCGCGACGCGACCACCGCCATTTTTCTTCATCAGTGTTTGCGAGATTACTGCTTGCAGTGATTCCGACAACATTGAGCGCACCATGGATTTTTCGTTTGCCGGGAACACGTCCACAATACGGTCGATGGTTTTTGCAGCGGAGGTGGTGTGCAGGGTGCCGAATACCAGGTGACCGGTCTCTGCGGCAGTTAATGCGAGACGAATAGTTTCCAGGTCGCGCATCTCACCTACCAGAATAATATCCGGGTCTTCCCGGAGTGCGGAGCGGAGTGCTTCGTTAAAGCCGTGGGTATCGCGGTGCACTTCGCGCTGGTTGACCAGGCATTTTTTGGATTCGTGTACGAATTCGATCGGGTCTTCGATGGTTAATACGTGTTCGTATTTGTTGTCATTGATGTAGTCGATCATGGCGGCGAGGGTGGTGGATTTGCCCGAACCCGTGGGCCCGGTCACCAGCACCAGTCCACGTGGTACGGCGCAAATATCGCGGAACACGTTGCCCATACCCAATTCTTCCATGGTCAGTACTTTGGAGGGAATGGTACGGAACACGGCGCCGGCGCCGCGGTTCTGGTTAAACGCGTTTACGCGGAAGCGCGCTACGCCGGGCACCTCGAACGAAAAGTCGGTTTCCAGGAATTCTTCGTAGTCCTTACGCTGCTTGTCATTCATAATGTCGTAAATCAAGCCGTGAACCTGCTTGTGCTCCATGGGCGGCAGGTTAATGCGGCGCACATCGCCATCCACACGGATCATGGGCGGTAAACCCGCCGACAAGTGCAAGTCCGACGCGCCTTGTTTGGCGCTAAAAGCCAGGAGTTCGGTGATATCC
>JAGKWU010000039.1 GCA_021151695.1 Cellvibrionaceae bacterium
GCAGCGTCAAGCCGCTTTGAATAAGCGTTTGAAGCGCGGCAATAGAAGTCTTGCGCGGCTGACCATTGACAGTGCTGTAGACCGGCAATTGGTCGCTTGTTGACAGGCTAGAAGCCTCTGACAACTGGTTAAATGTGGTCATAATGCCCCCAAAATCTCGCCAAATGATACCAGAATCGCGCATTTGACAATCACGCGTTTTCGGTACAATCAGGAAACCGGAGGGGATATGCAGGTTCCTATTTTGAATGGCGTTTATGCGGATGTTGGAGCTGATTTCGGCTCGTCATATCCTCGCAATATGGTGCCTGTCCCCAAAAACACCGGCATTGCAGCGGGCTATATCCGCACTGCTGAAGGTTTGAGCCGTTTCGACGTTTCTCCACCTTCTATTACAGGCACAGATCGCGGAGGCATTGCCTGGAATGGCACATGCTATCGAGTGATCGGCACAAAACTTGTTTCTGTTTCTGCGGCTGGTGCTGTTTCCGTATTGGGCGACGTTGGCCCTGGTGGCCGCGTGACATTCGACTATTCATTTGATCGCCTCGCTATTTCTTCCGGTGGTCGACTGTATTACTGGAATGGCACTCTGACACAAGTCACGGACGCCGATCTAGGCCAATGCAATGACGTGATCTTTGTCGACGGCTATTTCATGTCCACCGATGGGGAATTTCTCGTTGTCACCGAATTGGCCGATCCGACTCAAGTAGACCCGCTCAAATATGGATCGTCTGAAGTCGACCCGGATGCAATCGTTGGTTTGATGAAATTCCGCAATGAGGTCTATGCGTTCAACCGCTACACAACGGAAGTATTCGACAACGTAGGCGGAACTGGCTTCCCGTTCGCTCGCATTGATGGCGCGATGATTCCCAAAGGCATCGTCGGCAAGGATGCCAAGTGCCAGATCGGGCAGGCTTTCGCTTTCGTTGGTGGTGGTCGCAATGAGGCGATTGCGGTGTATTTTGGCCAGGGTGGTACGGCTGAGAAGATCAGCACCCGCGAGATTGACGACGTTCTGGCGACCTACTCGGAAGACGACCTATCTTCAATCATCGTTGAATCTAGAAAACATCGCAGCCACGACCACTTGTATATCCACCTACCGAATGAAACGTGGGTGTATGACCTGAGCGCATCTCAAGCATTGGGCGAGCCGGTTTGGTTTGCGCTATCGTCTGACTCGTCATCTCGTGGCGCGTATCGCGCGCGCAACTTCGTTTTCATTTACTCGAAATGGTTGTGTGGAGACACGGTAGACCAGCGCATCGGATACGTTGACGACACCATCTCGACCCATTATGGCGATGTGGTCGGGTGCCAGTTTGACACCACACTGATCTACAACGAAGGCAAAGGCGCACTCGTTCGATCAATGGAGTTGATTGGGCTGCCGGGCCGTGCTCAGTTGGGCGATACCCCGGTGATCTACGCATCCAGAACAATAGACGGACTGACCTACAGCGACGAAAAGCCGGTTTCGATTGGAAACCACGGCCAGTACACCAAGCGCATGCAGTGGCGGTCTTTTGGGAAATTCCGCAACTTCTGCGGCGTTCGCTTCCGCTTTGCTCACGATTCGATTGTGGCGTTCACTCGACTGGAGTGTGACTTCGAGGGTCTAGCTGTATGACGGTGACGGTATCGACTCCGCAGCCAGACCGCAAGGAACTGCAAGCGGTTTTCAAAGACCCGCGTCTGTTGCGAGCGATTGAGTCACTGTTTCGTGATTTGCGGGAGATCCTGCCAACTGACATTGATGCTGTTGATGCAAAGGCTCAGACTGCGTTGGATGACGCTGCGGCGGCGAATATCGCTGCGGCAAACGCTCAAGCTGATGCTGATCTGGCTTTGTCTCTCATTGCTGCGCTTGGTGGCGGCTGGCAGGAAATGGAGATTGATCTAGGCTCGATTCCTCGTCGTGATTTCAAGTTCACGATTACAGACCCGTCTATCAGCCTCACATCAAAGGTGGCTGTACTCCCATCAGGCAAACCAGCCACAGGGCGAGGATCTGACGACTGGCAATGGGATACAGCCCAATTCGCGGCGCATCCGTCAACAGGCACAGCTTCGCTTTATGTGCTGTTTGGCAGTCGCGTCAAAGGCAAACGAAACATCATCTATCAGGTGTCATAAATGGCAGTTCTTGAAACAGGCGGCGGCGCAACGGGAACCGCAACAGTAGACTCAAGCGGGAATCTGCAAGTCAACTTGCCGACCAACTCGGCCCAGGCTGGCTACACCCGGTTACTAGGAACGATTGACACAAGCGGAACGGTGCGTATTCCAATCAGCGCATCAACACAGGGTCTGTTGGGTACTGGTACGGCTCAGATTGACTTTGAGCAGGGCTTTGCTGCTTCTGCCATCAGCCCATCTGTGTGGCGTCAAGACCTGACGACGATGACCACCAGCATCGCAAACAATGCGGTGATTTTGAACGCTGGCAACTCGCTTGCGTCTGGTGCTGTGGCTCGCCTGACATCCTGGCGAACTGCGGAGACAACACGCGGGGCTGATCGTGTGGTTGCCTTCCGCATGCTCATGCCAACCATTGTTTCTGGTGCTGTGACCGAATTTGGCATGTTCACGGCAACGGGTACAACGGCGCCGACTGCTGGCGCGTTCTTCCGCTATGACTCGGCGGGCACTTTGCGGGGCGTGATTATCTCGGTGTCTGGTGCTGAAACCACGACTGCAACGATTGCAACGCCAACGACCAACGAGGCTCACGATTACCTGATCGTTATCGGCACAAACAACGTCATTTTCCAGATTGACAATGTTGTGGTTGGTGTCATCGCGTTGGGGGCATCTTCGCCTAGTCCGGTGACCTCTGAATCTGGCCCGTTCTGTGTTCGCTGCTACAACGCCTCGGCAACAGCTACAGCGCAGCAGGCGCACGTCTACCGTGTGCTCGGCGCGTACTACGGCGGGACCTACGGGTACAACCGCACCGAACTGGCAGCATTGAGCGGTGACGTGGGTTCTCAGGGTGTTGTAGGCGGCTCGACTGGTTCTCTGGCGAACTATGCAAACTCGGCTGCTCCTGCATCGGCAACCCTGAGCAACACGGCGGCAGGGTACACGACACTCGGCGGCCAGTTCCAGTTTGCTGCGGTGGGTGGCGCTGAAACCGATTACGCACTGTTCGCCTTCCAAGTCCCCTCACAGTCGGCAACAAACCAGGGCCGCACATTGCTGGTTCGTGGCGTCTGGATTGATACCATGAACACGGTGGTTGCAGTTGCGACAACGCCGACTGTTCTGCAATGGTCGATTGGCTATGACTCGTCGGCGGTATCTCTGGCTACGGCTGACGCTGCTGCGGCAAAGGCTCGCCGGGTTGTGCCGTTGGGGATTCAAACGTTCCCTGTTGGCGCGGCAGTTGGCGCGACGGCTGCAACGATTGCTCAGACATTCCAGCAGCCATTGCCCGTATACGCTGGGAACTATCTGCACATCATTCTGAAAATGCCGATTGCAACCGCAACCGCAACAGAGATTTTCCGTGGCGTTGTCGGCATTGATGCGACTTGGGAGTGATGATGCAAAACACGAATCAAGACAGAAAGCGAGGCTCATGATGTTTGGCCCATTACTAGCAGTTGGATCATTGCTTGGCGGTTCTATCTCTGCTGCAAATTCTCAGAAGAAAGCAGCACAGGCAGCGGCAGGAGCGCAAACCGCAGCATCTGAAGCAGGAATCGCAGAGCAACAGCGCCAGTTCGATGCAATCCAAGCACTGCTGAAGCCGTTCGTTTCAACCGGGCAAACTGCACTCACCCAGCAAGGAAACTTGATTGGGCTTGGTGGATTTGACGCGCAGCAGCAGGCGATCAACCAGCTAACCGCATCGCCTCTGTTTCAATCTGCCATCCAGCAGGGTGAAACGGCGCTATTGCAGAACGCATCTGCTACCGGTGGACTGCGCGGCGGAAATACGCAAGCAGCATTGGCAACACTTCGCCCGACTCTCTTGCGCCAGACCATCGCAGACCAGCTAGGCCAATTGGGTCAGGTTTCCTCGATGGGCTTGGGTGCTGCCACACAAACAGGCCAATTCGGGCAGGCTTCGGCCAATAACGTGACAAACCTGCTAGGCCAGATTGGCGCGGCACAAGCCGGCGCAGCACTGGCACGCGGCCAAGCAAGCGCAGCGCCATTTGCGGCACTGTCAAACATCAGCGGCCAGATTCTCGGGAGGATGTTCTAAATGGAACCGATCGATTACACCAAAGGCTTTGCCGATCCGTTTGCAGGCGCATTGCAGGGCTTCCAATTGGGCCAGCAAATGCAGACCCAAGCACTGAACCGTGAACTCGTGCAAAAGCAAATGCAGGCGCAAGAAGCCTTGCAGGCTCAAGCATTGCAGAAAGCCCAAGCCGAACAACAGGCAGCACAACGCAAGGCACAGTTTCAGCAGAGCGTGGCAAGCCTCATGGTCAAGCCAAACGCAACCCATGCTGATCGAGTGGCCCTGATTGAAGCCTATCCAGACATGCTGGACGATGTGACAAAGGCATGGGACAAGGTAGATGCGCCAGAACAGGAGCGACTGACAAGCACGCTATCTGGCATCTACTCTGCACTCAATGGCGGAAACAACGACATTGCAGCGAAACTCGTCAAGCAAGAGGTTGAGCGGGCCAAAAACTCTGGCGATCCAACACGCATTCAGCAGGCCGAAGGCTTCAATCAGATGCTCAATAGCCCAACAGGCTTGAACGCGCTGAAACTGTCTGTAGCTATGACGCTTGGTCCTCGCTTGGGCAAAGACTTCGCGTCAGCCGGACAGACCCTCGCAAAGGTGCAAACTGAACTATCGAAGGAACAAGCGGAAATCGACAACATCCGTTCACAAATTCAGGATCGCACCGCTCGCTTTGGCTTGGCTCAGGATCAGTTCAACCTCGAATACGAAACCAAGCTGGAAGAACTGAAGCAAAAAGGCGGCGGAATCACCCTTAGCTCAGGAATGGAAAAGACCCAATCTGAAGCCGTCGCACAATCCATCTCGGCTTCTACCTTGTCAAACACTGCGGCATCTTTGGCAGAC
>JAGKWU010000116.1 GCA_021151695.1 Cellvibrionaceae bacterium
GTGTGACACCTCTAATAATAAACGCTTGATTTCTAGCGATGTCAAGCTGAGCCTGTCGAAGTTTTAGGTTAATAAACGGACAATCAAAAAAAGATTATATAAAAACCTGTTTAAACTTTTATTTTTCTGAGAAACAAAATAGAAAAAGCCAGATAATGCAAACTCATCCATGTAATATTTAAAGTTTCAAACCTTACTAAAAGTGCTTTGAAGCTATCCAACCATGCATTTGCTTTTTCTATTTTGAATCTTCTTTTATACAGTTCGGAATCAAAATATTTTTCATGTTCTGTATTTCCATTCCGTGGATTCTCTTTAATATTGGCAATCATTTCTTTTTTCTCAAGAATATCTCTGCATTTTTTACCGTCAAAACCTGAATCTGCATTCAGGAATAATCCTTTACACTCTATATCAGCTTCATCCAAAAGAACAAAAATCTCCTCTAAAGTTTCTTCAATCTGATAAAGGTCATGATGTTCTCCGCTCGCCGGCTCTCCCATTGAAAGCATTTGTCCCTGATTATCACAAAGGAAGATACAATTACTGGTCTTTGATGATTTTCGTCCCTGATAACCTACCGATTCGCCACCTGTTTTACTGCGCGTATGGCTCCCGTCCATCTGAACACAGGAAAGATCTAAATTTCTTTTATTCTTTTTAAGAAGGGAAACCCAAATTCGCCTGAAAGAACCATCCTTACTCCATTTATTAAAATAATAATAAATCAGTTGCCAACTGATTCCCTGATTGGTAAAGTACTCTTTAAGACTCAGCTCGCGCCATTGGCAGCCTGTTTTTAAACGCTTAATAATGAGTTGAAAGATTTTCCCTAAATCAAATCTTGTTGAAAATCCCCGTTTTCCTCTGCTCAAATGAGGAATTATCCATTTTTCCAGTTTATCTTTGCTTATGAGTTCCAGATTTTAGTTATTTTAAGTTGCAATCCAAAATTGCTAATTTTCTGGATACTCTTTCTGTAAAAAAGTTTAAACAGGTTTAAAACTTAAGAATTATAGGCCCAAAAAATATTGGGAGATTACAGTCAAAAGGTATTGACTTAGGCTTGGACATTAAAGCTGTAAAAAAGGAAAATTTTACCTTAAACTTCAATTATAACTTAACC
>JAGKWU010000117.1 GCA_021151695.1 Cellvibrionaceae bacterium
TTTATATAGAATAACCAAAAAGCTAAGGGACAGAAGAAATATTTTGTGACAGGTAGTTGATTTGATTTTAATATACCGTAAAAAGAAAGATTCTCTGTCTCTAAGTTTCTCCAAAATCTGAACAGTACTTAGGGAATGAATAAATATCCCGGATAATTACGAGAAAAGATAATCGGAAACTGAGGCTTTATAAAAAATAATATGATGAAAAAACAGTGTGTTGGCATTGACATATCCAAGGATCATCTTGATTGCTGTATCGGATGTATAGATTCTGACCAGAATCATAAGCTGCAAAATAACAAAAGGTTTTCGAATAATGAAACCGGTTTTAAGGCACTGCTGAATTGGGTTTCAGATCTTCAGGTTACAGAAAATTTGATGTATGTAATGGAAGCTACAGGAGTTTATTATGAAAATCTGATTTATTATCTCACAGAAAACGACTGTAAAGCATCGGTTTTATTGCCCAATATGGTAAAACACTATGTCAAAAGTTTGAACATAAAGACGAAAACGGATAAGGTAGATGCTGAAGTTTTATGTAGGCTGGGCTTGGAAAGAAGACTTAGATTTTGGCAAAAACCATCCGGAATCATGCGGGAGCTTAAGTTCTTAAGCAGAGAGTATCGTGAGATAAAATATAAAATAAATCAGGTCAAAAACCAGCTTCATGCAAGGTTTTACAGTTATCAATGCCCTGAAAGTACAGAACAAAGATTAAAAAGACAGATTGCATTGCTCGAAACTCAGGCACTGGAGATAGAGGCAGAGATAAGAACTTTGGTGATGACAGACCACTCTTTTTATGATAAAATACAGCGGGTATGCACGATCCCGGGAGTGAGTTTTATAACAGTTGTTTGCGTTGTGGCTGAAACAAATGCATTTGCCTTAATCTCCAATTGCAAACAGCTTACCAGCTATGCGGGTCTTGATATACAGCAGAACCAGTCTGGCAGCAGAGAGGGAAAAACAAGAATTTCGAAAAAAGGAAATAGCTTTATTCGGTATGCGCTCTATATGCCGGCATTGTGTGCCAGTAGATTTAATCCCTCGATGAAATCTTTTTACAGAAATTTAACGGAACGGAAACCTGCAAAAAAAATAGCGGTAACAGCCGTAG
>JAGKWU010000118.1 GCA_021151695.1 Cellvibrionaceae bacterium
GCTGGAGATCACCGAAAGCTGCGCCATGGAGCACGCCGGTGAAACCATTAATCAATTAAACCAGTTGAACCAGATGGGGATGTTTCTGGCGATTGATGATTTTGGTACCGGCTATTCGTCCCTCGCCTACTTGCAGCGATTCCCCATTCAAAAGCTCAAGATTGACCGCAGCTTTATCAACGATTTACACGATGACCACAACGACATGGCGATCGCCAAATCGATTATCGGCCTGGCCCACAACATGCAAATGCGCGTAGTGGCCGAAGGGGTTGAAACTGAGCAGCAGGCAGCATGGCTGCGCGAGATGGGCTGCGACCAGGCTCAGGGTTTCCTCTACTCCAAACCGATGAGCGCCAAGCAGTTGGAGAATCACTTTCGCAATGGTCGCTTCTATTTTGATGGCACAGTTGTCTCGCTGGATTCGCACGTAAAAATGGGGGCCTAGCCCCCATTTTTTATATTCACGCCCCATTAACCGTTGAAACTAACTAACCCTTACCACGCGTTTTATTCGCATTGGGGCGCGCATTTTCCTCCACAAAGGCGACTATTGCATCGGCGATATCCTTATGGGTAGCCCCTTCAATTCCCTCCAGACCCGGCGACGAATTCACTTCCATCACCAAAGGACCGCGTGCTGAGCGCAGCAAATCCACGCCCGCCACATGCAAGCCCATGGTCTGCGCGGCCTTGATGGCCGTACGACGCTCGGTAGGGCTTAGCTTGGTGACCCTGGCGGTGCCGCCACGATGGAGGTTAGAGCGGAATTCGCCCTCTGCTGCGGTGCGCTCCATAGCAGCCACAACTTTATCGCCAATCACAAAGCAGCGAATATCACTGCCATTGGCCTCTTTGATGAACTCTTGCACCAGAAACTCGGCGCGCAATTCGCGAAAGGCCTCAATCACACTTTCCGCCGCTTTCTGGGTTTCTGCCAGCACAATGCCACGCCCCTGGGTTCCCTCGCAGAGCTTCAACACCAGCGGAGTTCCGCCCACCAGTTTGATCAACTCTTTAGCGTCATGCACGTTATAGGCAAAGCTGGTTTTCGGAAGGCCAATCCCTTTGCGCGACAACAGCTGCAGCGCGCGCAACTTATCGCGCGAGCGCCCCAGGGC
>JAGKWU010000040.1 GCA_021151695.1 Cellvibrionaceae bacterium
AAAGAGGGGGAGGGGGTGGGGGTGTGTCCGTGACGTCACGTGTTGTCACGTGACATTGCGTGACTTCACGTGACCTACGGCGATTTTGCCGCTCCCGATCCTTAGCCCGCCGATCATTCAAAGTTTCCGCTGCGACCTCAGCCCGCGCAAGCTCGCGCGCCACTTCCGCAACCAATGCGGGAGGCGTACCAGCTTCAATAAGGCGGGCGAGAAGGTCGCTCACGCAGCAACGCTCGCAAACAGCCCGCCCATGTCAGCCTGTGCGGCCTCTAGGTTGCGGACAGCCTGGCGAAAGTAGGACGGCTTAAGCTCGATCCCAATGCCCTTGCGACCCATCTGGACGGCGCAAAAGACCTCGCTACCAATCCCGAGGAACGGGGTTAGAACCGTGTCGCCGGGGTTGCTCCACAGGTCAATGCACCGCTCAATCACATCAAGCTGAAGCGGGCTGATGTGCTGCTCGTCCTTCTCGTCGCGCCCGCCACGGTATTGCAGGGTGCGGGTCTGGTTGATGTCGGTCCAGACCGGCGAGGCATACCGCTGCCAGACCTCGATGCTGTACCAGTTGCGGCCATCGGTCGGTGTGGTGAACTTGCTGCGGTCAGGTTCATCGGTGCCGCTGTAACGGTCGAAGCACCCGCTCACCGCTTCAGGATTGTCGCCGGGCTTGCGGAAAGTCACCACATAGTCAGCCAGACCCTGCCCGCTGATAGTGCTGTCCTTCACAATCTGCTTGTGCAGGAGGCGAATGGACTTGGTGCGCTGCTGGGCCACTACGGGGTCTTTCCAGATGCAAACCTCGCTATGAAAAATCCATCCGGCATCCTCATAAGCGCGGATCACTTCGCCCCGAAAATCCCGCATTCCAATATGGCCGTGCCGGATCTTGGACATGGGAAGCTGCATGACATGGACCGAATGCAGGCGCCCCGGCTTGGTGACGCGCAAAAGCTCTTGGATCAGGAAAGCGTAATGCTCCCAGAACTGCGGGCCTTCATTGTTGGAAATGTCGCGGTCAAAGTTGCTGAACTTGTACAGCCCCTCAAACGGAGGCGAGTGAATACCGAACCCGATGCTATCGCCGGGGATGGCGCGGATAATCTCGCAGCTATCTCCCTGATAAATGGCATACTTGTCGTTTACGACTTGATCGACGGCCTTGATGGTCATGCGGCTTGCTCCAGAAATGCGGGAAGCTGAACGGGAATGATGGGGTTGTAATTGGGTGTGTCGCGCACCGATCCGCGCACGGCCTTGCTCGACAGGTCCGCCATGTGCAGGACCATCGCAGCGGCCATGCGGTCGGCATCGGCCTCCTTGCGCTTGATGTTGGCAACGGTTGCGCCTTCAAGCTCGCTGGCGATGATGTGGGCGGTGACAGTCCGCGTCTGGCCAAACCGCCAGAACCGGCGCACGGCCTGATAGAACTGCTCAAAGCTATCGTTGAGGCCGACAAACCCGGTATCGGCGCAGTGCTGCCAATTCATGCCGAAGCCAGCCAGTGACGGCTTGGTAATCAGGTGCCGAATGTCGCCATCGCTGAATGCAATCAGGATGCGCTCTTTTTCGCTTTCAGACAGTCCGCCATGCAGGTTGACAGCGCCAGGGATCAACTTGGCGAGCGTCTCGGCTTCGGAATTGAGATTGCACCACCAGACAAACGGACGTTCGCGCGGGGTGATCTCTGCGGCCAGTCTGCAACGTTCGTCTACCGTGCCCCGGCGAGCGGCAATGCGCTCTTGCAGCGTCTCGGCCTGCATGGGGAACAGCATTCCGGTGTCAACGTTCGGGCGATAGTCTGCGGCCACGATGTGCGACACAAAATTGAGCGGCGGCAGGTCATAGCCGTCATTCGGATACCCAAGGTCGGAAGGCTTGCGCAGCATGACCGACCAAGAGGCCATCCACTTCCAGAACTCATTTTCGGCATGGCCCTTCAAGCGCCACTTTTGAGTGTCGCCGCCATCATGCGTGAAGAACGTGGCGAGCATGTCAGTATAGGACATGATGCCCAAGAACTCAGCGTGGTTGCCAAGCTCCATAAAGTCGTTCGGGGCCGGTGTGGCTGTCGCGGCAAGGCGAAACGGGATCGACTGGCAAGCTGCAATCAACTTGGTCCGATAGTGCCCATCGGTGTTCTTGAGGATCGAGCTTTCGTCCAGAATGACGCCGCCGAACTCGGACAGGTCAAAGTGATCCAGCTTTTGATAGTTGGTGATGTTGATGCCGGGGCCGCAATCGGCCTGCCGAGTGACAACGCGCGCGGGAATGCCGAACTTGTCCGCCTCGCGCGCCATCTGGTTTGACACGGCAAGCGGGGCAAGGTGTAGCACGTTGCGCCCGGTTTCGTTATGGACGGCTTGCGCCCATGCAAGCTCCATCAGGCTCTTGCCCAGACCGGTGCCAGCAAACAGCGCGGCACGGCCACGGCGCAACGCCCATGAGACAATATCGCGCTGGTGCGGGAACAGACAGGCAGGGAGCGCGGGAACGTCCTTCAAGCCGGTCATGGGATCGGTGATGGCTTTGCGCGCCAGAAAGGCTTCGTAAGCGTCGTTCATGCGAGCGACTCCACAAACACATGCAGGCCCGGCGTCTCGCCGTAGACCTTGGAAACGGAAATGCGGGCAACCTGAGCGTCGTCCTTCCAGACGATCCCGTTAAGGGCATCGCAGCACTTGGCGATGTTGTCCGCGTCGGGCTTGCTGGTGTGGTGCAGGGCTTCCCGCTTGCGCTTGGCAGGCCAGCTTGCCGGAATGCCAAACACAGCCGTCATCTTGACGCCTACGGGGCCTTCGATCAGGTCGCGGCCATCCATCGCAGTGTGTCCTGCATATGCGACAGTGCTTTCGTAAGCAGCCGTTGCGGCAGGCGTGTAAGCGCGGCCAAACTGACGGGAGAAACGCGGCCTGCCCTTTCCCTTGGGAGCGCCAGGGACGAAGAATGAGACCTCGGTCATTTGCGCCTCTTGTGCTTGCAGCCCAGATCGCCACGGACGCCACACTTCGGACACGGGTCGCGGTCCACATGGGTCAGGGTGTCGTGATCGACGTTGATCGGGCCGCGTACGGAATGCTGCCACGGTGCTGGGGCGCGCTCGCTGCTCATGCCGCCACCTTGCAGAACTTGCTCGCACAGCCCTTCTGAACGAGCTTGTCGCACTGGTCGCACCAGACACCGCGCTTGTTCTGCACGATGGGCTCCAGCACATCAGGAACGATCTTCTTGGGGTTTGCACCGCCACTGCGAACGATCTTGGTCGGCACCACGCGGGCAACCAATTCACGCACCAATGCAGCGGCTTGCGGGCGGCGGTCGTTCTCAAGGCTCTCTGCCAGCACGTAGGCATTGGCGAGCAGATCGCGCAGAGGTTCTTCGCGCGGCGGCATCATGCGGCCTTCTCCTGCTTGGTCCAACGGGCCACCAGTTCACGCATCCAAGGCGTTGCATCGCGCTCAAACTTCTTGAGGCCGTTGATGACGGTTGAGTGATCCCGGCCACCGATCCAGCGGCCAACCTGCGCCATGCTGTTACCGCGCTCGGTCAGAACCTTGTAGGCCACCAGACGCGCAGCCATGATCGGAGACTTGCGCGATGGGCCAATCAACTCGGCGTAAGAAACATCCATGTCGTTGGCGATCAGGGCGACGATCTCACGCTGACCAACGGGAATGTCCTGCACTGGCGGCGGCGTGTACGTCCGTTTGCGCGGCGCTTGCGGCTTGGCGACGATGTGAAGCGCCTCGTTCAGCTTGCCGACGAAAACGTTGTCCGCCTTGATCGCAGCCTTGTATTCGTCAAAGTCCATCTTGCGGATGAAGTCATCGTTCACATGACGGAGCATCTTCGGCCCAGAGCGCGGCGCGATGGTCTTGCGCATTGCTGCCACCTGATTGCGGGTCAGGCCATGATCGCCATATTCGCGTTCAAGCTGGGCAAGGATAAAGCCCACATCGGAATGACGCTGTGCGAGCAGCCTGGCGTACGTTTCCGGCAGGCCAAGGGGATGGTTGCGAAAGCTCACCGCTGCGCCTCCTGATACCCCTTGCGGACGATACGGCGGGCGTTCAGGCGTTCGCGCTGCTCAACCTCTAAGGCTGGCAATAGGTCAGGGCGAACACGGTCGCGGGCGCGCTGGGGGAGCATGTCAATGAACTCGCGGATCATGCCGGAACGCCCCGAATGCGGTCTGCTTCAGCCACGATGGCACTTGCCACTTGCAAAGCCCTGCGCGCCTTTTCCGAAAGCGCAATCTTCGCCCGATGATCGTTCGGGTTCCCACGTTGGTAATTAGACAACGCCATCGCAAACGCGATCACATCGGCAAGATCATCTTGAGCGCAGAGCCCGCCGTGGATGCCATCAGGCAGCGGGTAGACCGACAACCCGTAGAGCGCGAACACCTCGTCCAGCGCCGTGGAATCCACAAGCAGTGAGTTCAGCACGGTGTCGAGGTGCGGCATGTTGCCGGTGCTGATGGTGCGCTCGACCACCTTGCGATCAACCCGCAGGTGATCAATGAAGGTGCCGCGTCCGATCCGCGCCATGACCCGAGTCCAACCCGCAACCAAGTGCGCCGATACGTCCATTTTGGTGGGGAATATGGGACGGACTTGCCCCAGTGTTTCCGGCATAGTGTCACCTATGGAAAGAGGTTTGATCACAAAGAGGCGGGACAGCCGGGGATTGTTCGACTGTCCCGCCAGTCATCACGCGCTCGGGAGGGGTGGAGAGAGGCGCGTGGGAAAGCAGGTAATCACCCCATTGGGTCGCCATCGCTTCGGCAATGCCGCTGAACGTGCGGCTGCGCTCTTTCCAGCGATTAGGCCCTGGAGGCATACGGTGAATGCGAGGCTCGCGGCCCTCGACAATGTTCGTCGGCTTGAGCTTCGGCAGGTTGATCAGCCAAAGGCACGTTGCCTTCGTTTCACCGTGTCCGAACTGCCAAGGCTGCGACCTTCACCGCATCGCCCTGGATATGCCAACGCGGGTCGCCCTCGGTCGGGAGCAGGTCGCAGGACCATGCATCGAACCCGCGCGCTCGGAAGGCATCCCGAACCGTGGCGGAATATTCGCAAGCGACCAGTACGCGGATTTGCCCGGCGTCCATCAGACGCGGTTCCGGTCACAATGCGCCATCCACTTCCCTGCAAAGATGGCGACAGGAAGAGATAGAGCGAGCCAGATGATGAGGCAGGTCATGCGGCTTGGCCTTGCGGTGCGGGGCGCTTGCGAGACGCCGACGCGCCAAGCTCCTCCCATGTCGCCAGACCGGCGTTGACCAAGGTCAGCCACATGTCAGCCGGAATGGAATCGCGCTGGTCCCAGGAGCGAACCGTAGTCGCCTTTAGGCCGGTCAATGCGATGATCCGGTCATGACCGGCCTCGCGCAAAATGGTGCTGTGGTTTCGCATGGTGCTGTTATGCATTTTGCGTTATCAGATTGCAAGCGCCTTTTGCATAACGGTGTGCGTTATTATGATTCCATGAACGATCCCGCCGAACGACTGCGAATAGCGCGCTTGAGGGCCGGATACGAAACCGGCAAAGAAGCTGCGGAAGCCTTGGGTTTCCCGGTTTCTACTTACCTTGGGCATGAGAACGGGAGCCGGGGCTATCCCGCTAAGAAAGCGGCCATTTATGCCCGCAGGTTCAAAGTGCGCGAGCAATGGCTGCTCTATGGCGTAGGCGAAGGACCAGGCCAACTAGGTGATTACAGCGCAGAGATCGTGAACATCATGGATCACCTGCCGCCACTCAAAAAGGCCGAGGCGCTGGGCTATTTGCGCGCTTTGGCAAACAGCCCCGACTAGAAAAAACGCGACCACCCGAAAAAATTATGCAAAATGCGTTTGACAGGATGTGACGCAAAATGCATAACGTCTCCATCAGCCGCACAGAGCGGCAGGAGACTTCCCGATGGCTACCATCACCCTTCACCAGTTCGAACAGATCGACGGCTTGCTGTCCTCGATCCTGCGCATGGGTCCGTTTGAGACCTGCGCCGATCCGCGCGGCTACATCCGCACTTCCAACATCCTGTTCGACAAGATCGTCGATGCGATGGGCTTTGCCTACGCCGATGACTTTGCCTCGCCCGTCGAGGCTGCCGCAGCCGTCGTGACCGATGCGCTGCTCTGCAAGATCAACATTGCCGATGAGGTGGCCGCATGAACACGCACACCATCCTTACCGCCCACTATCAGAACGGACGCTGGGGCACGAACCGCGCCTCGGTGTTCATCTGCGATGATGGCCGCGCCTGCTTCTCCAACGGGTTCAGCGATCCTATGGCCTACGCCAATCAGGTCGAGGCCGAACGGCACTTCTACAGCTTCCTCGCGGATCACAAGCCCGCCGATGCCCTCACGATGCGCTTGAAGGGATTTGACGCATGACCGACCAGACCCCCATCTCCGCTGCCGACAAGGCCCGCCTGCGCAATCTGGAACAGGCCCGCAAGCTGCTTGACGCTGCGACCGCCTACATGGACGCACTGAACCGTTCCAACGGCAGCTACACCAACGCCGCAGCCCGTGCGGAGATTCCGCTTCTCGACGCGATCTACGCTGTCACCGAATGCGATGAAGTATTCGAGCTGGCGAAGGAACGCCGGGACGAGGTGTATGGCTACGCCTGCGAGGACAAGTGGGCCGATGAAGCGGATTACCGCTACGACCTCGCCCGCGAAAACCAGATGATCGCACAGTGGGAGGCGGGACAGTGAGCGCCCGCACCGCACAATGGGCGCGCTGCCTTGAAGCCGCCGATTACGAACTGCGCCACCGCAACGTGATCGAAGCTCGCCGCCACCTTGCCAGCATGACGCCCCAGCGCCGTGCCCAGCTTGAGGCAGAATGGGAAGCGCCTGTGTCCGATGGGCGCAGGCGCGGCCCCGAGGCTTTTTGACCATGGCAGAGATCAAAACCAAAAGCGGCTTTATTATTCTGGTTGACGACCAAGATGTTGAGCTCGTTTCGCAATTTACTTGGTGGCCGCATTTTGGGCGGCACAAGCATCTTACGCCGTATGCTGTGTCAAAGGCGTATCATGATAACACGTACACTAGAATTTACATGCACCGCTTAATTATGCAGGCCCCTGATGGTGTTTTGGTAGATCATGTCAACGGGAATGGTCTCGATAATAGGCGCAGTAATCTGCGGTTCGCAAACAAATCTTTGAACGCTGTGAATAGACATATTCCAGTATCTAAGGTTGGTTTCCGGGGCGTGGATTTGCATGGAAGGCTTAAGGATGGCACGGCCATGTACCGGGCTAGAGTGGGTGGCGGGCACAATACATGGCATGGCCCACGCCGTTTAGACCCAGTTCAAGCCGCACGTGATTACGACGCTGAGGCATATCAGCGTTACGGCGAGTTTGCTCGGCTGAACTTTCCGCAGGAGCGCGCCGCATGAAGGCCGCTCTCCACCTTATCCGCACCAACCCGCGCGAGTTCTGGCCGGTCCTTTGGATCATGCCGATGTTCGCTGCGCTGTTCACTCTCGTTTGGATGATGATGCCATGACCGATATTCCTGAAATGTATCTGGCCGAAGCGGCGAAACGTTGCGGTTTTGATAGCTGGCGCGACCTTCTTAATGCCGCCTCTTCCACGGCAATTCATTGCGCGGAAGTCCTCGCCCGCACCCTCCAAGAACTAGGCTGGAAGCCGCCTATCGACGAGGCCCGCATGGCTAAGGCGCGGAAAGTGGCTATGTCCTTCCTGCGGGCAGCTGGGGCGATGCATTCTGCAAGCAGCATTGCGGGCGGTAATCCAACAGATTGGGCTGGGGATTGCGTCCAAGCCGCCTACGACGCACTCGGGGAGGCCTGACATGCTCGTCCACCACCTCACGCAACCGCGCGTCATGCAGCCCCGCACCGGCCATCGCGCATGGACCAATCCCCTCACCGGATACCGCCGCCCACCTGTGGCACCGCGTGAGCCTCAGTTGCCGCTTGAAAGGAAGCCCGCATGAACGCTCAGAGCAAAATCGAGCCGTCGTTGATCGGCGCGCTCGCCGCCGCGCTGCCCGAACTGGAAAGCGCAAAGAAGAACAAGGCAAACCCCGCGTTCAAGTCGAAGTATGCCGACCTTGCCGCCGTGATCGAAGCAATCGAGCCGGTCACAAAGCACGGCCTCTGGTATCGCCAGCACACGCACGAGAACCAGACGGCGTTCGGGCTGGCAACGGAGGATGATGACGGCAACGCCGCCGTGAAGGCCTCACAGGGCCGCCAGAGCGAGCCAGAGACGATCAGCGATGCCCAGTGGACTGCACTGGTGCAGCTTGTCGAAAATACCGGCACCGACGCTGGCAAGCTCTGTCAGGCATACAACGCGGCGAGCCTGAAGGACTTCACGGCGGAACAATTCAACCAGGCCAAAGCCATTCTGGAAAAGCGCCTGAAGGAGAAGGCGAATGCATGATCAACGCACCGAAGGGTGGCTGTCCGAGAGAACGGGACGCGTAACCGCCAGCGCCGTTTACAAGGTCATGGCAAAGACCAAGACCGGATACGGTGCGGATCGGGCAAACTACCTTGCCGAGCTTGTTACGGAGCGCCTTACCGGCCTTCCCGTGCCCAGCTACATGAACGCTGCCATGCAGCACGGCATTGACACCGAAGCGCAGGCCCGCGCCGCCTATCAATTCCACCTTGGCTACAGCGTGACCGAAACTGGCTTTCACCCGCACCCGTTCATTGCGATGTTTGGCGCGTCCCCCGATGGCCTTTGCGGTGACGCTGGTCTGGTGGAGCTAAAGTGTCCCAACAGCGCCACGCACATTGAGACGCTACGGGGCGGCAGCATCGCCAAGAAGTACCTTCTCCAGATGCAAACGCAGATGGCCTGCACTGGCCGGGATTGGTGCGACTTCGTTTCGTTCGATCCCCGGATGCCGCTGGAACTGCAATGCCGTCTGTTCCTTCACCGTGGCGGTCGATTACCGCGATGGCCGAGAGAAGGCCACAAACTGGTGGCGCGTGTCTCTATGGGGCAAACGTGCCGAGGCACTGGCGCCGTATCTGCTCAAAGGCGTGTCTGTCACCGTGTCAGGCGAGTTTAGCCTTGGCGACTATGACGGCAAGCCGCAGCTCAACATCCGCGCTAGTGAGATTGC
>JAGKWU010000041.1 GCA_021151695.1 Cellvibrionaceae bacterium
CTTGTCCTTACCATCCTTGAAGTAAGTTTGTGGAAACTGAGCAACAACTTCTCGTTCATCCTCTTCATTCCCATTAAATTGCATCTCAGCATCAGGGAGGTTCTGTACACCAAGGCTAATGATTCCACTGATTACACCGGGAATGGATCGACTCTTAGTTGCAGTTTTGGTTGCATCAATAATATGAGCATGATAGGCACTCCAGTCTACTTGTTTACGTTCACCAGTAGATTCATCTGCTACTTCTCGTTTTGGTACATCAAATACAAATGACATTATTTACCTCCTTTGTTAGCACCACATACAGTGCAAGTTGTTTTCTTGTTCCCAATAGTGTGGACACGCATTCCACTTCCATACTTCTTATCTTGATATTCACTCTTACAAGAGCATTTCATGATGTTATCCATCAACGTACAACTCCCTCACTCACCATTTTTACAATCTTCCAGTCAGAATTGAGAAGACCAGTATGCTTACGATATTCACGGGCTTCTCGTCGTGTGAAGTGGTGTGAATCAATCTCTCCAGTGGTAGTGTTTGCAATTACATATGATTTAATTTGTTTCATTTGTCTCTCCTTACATTGTTTCTAGTTTAGCTTTTTCTTCTTCAAGCTGTTGTTCAAGTTTGTCAATCTTTTCTTGTTGAAACTGTTTGCGTTTCTTTGGATCACCTGAAGAAATTAACTCTTCCAAGTTCTTTTCTTCCCACCATTGTTTACTTAAAGTAATATCACCCAATTTCATTTCAACTAGGTAAGGCATCGTATCATCATCAACCTCTTGAATTTTACAAGTTACCATTCCTGTAAACTCAAATCCTTCTTTATATTTAGCCATTTGTTTCTCCTTCTATTGTTAATGTAAGAATAAAGAATTCCTTCATTCCCCTTCCTTTAGAATTATAGCAAGGAAGGGTGTAATACGTCAATAAGTTTTTAATGCACATCACACCAATTATCTCCTACCTTCCCTTCTCCAGCCAATGGAACACTAAGTTTCAAATGCTCTCCGGCCTTTGTAATAGCCTTCTCAATCATTTTAGATATTTCTTCTGCAACTTCCTCCTCACATTCAAATTCAAGTTCATCATGGTAAAATCCAATACGTTTTACTACACACCCCCTATATTGGTAGTAAGGAATACCATTTTTGTCAAACTTAATACCACCCAACCAACTATCAAGGAAACAACAAGCATATTCCATAGCAATAGCTCCACAGGATTGGAATAGTGTATTGATAAGAGCAGACTTTTTACGAGTTTTGAGCCTACGTCCATCAATAGCAGGAAGCCAAGTTTTGTTTCCTTTATTCTCCCAGAACTTCTCTACATTTTCTTTAAGAGCTGCTAGGGCTGGGTTAGCCTCCCAGAAAGCATCATAAAGTCTGTTCCCTTCACTAACTGGCTTACCAAGGGTAGATGCAAGCTTGGGAGGGCCAGCGCCGTAGCATACAGCATAAAAGCCGTTCTTCGACTTATTCCGATATGGCTTGAACTTAGGATGATCCTTATCAAAGTCCTCTGCTGTAATGTCAAATCCTCTTGTCTCTTCTGGGAAGAAAGCACAAGCGTTCTTAGAATGTGGATCGCCATTCAAGATTTCATTTGCTGTTTCACCATTATCATATTTCCATGTGTATGCACCCATCACCCTTCCTTCAAGAGCAGCAGCATCCCCAGCAGCAATTTTATTTCCTTTCTCGCATATCCATAACTTCCTGAATTGAATTCCAAACAACACATCCTTAGCTGCTTTAGGGACATTTACAACAACAGAATGTTTCACCCTATGTGTTGGGGTGATACCTGTCCTTGAACAGCCAATCCTGCCATCAATAGAGAGTCTGGAATTCTCCATCCAAGTTTCCAATACAGATGACCTATTTCTAAGAGAGAGCCATTTAACAACTCCCTTGACCAGTTCTCCATCCATTTCAAGAAGATTTTCACATATCTTTCCAGCTTCTTGAAGTTTAGGGGTTGTCTCAATCAACTTCCTTGTTTTAGGATCACGTTCAGGTTTTCCATCAGCTCCTCGTTTATAGTTCCAAAGAGTAGGCTCCCATCCTCTTTCTAACAACCAATCTTTCAAATCTGACTGATTGCCCAGTGTCATTGGAACTTCTACATCAAGCATTTTGTTTGATTGTGGAGAATACTCTTTACCATACAATAAAACTTTACCATTTTCTTCTAGTAGCTTCCCACTATGCTTCTCAATGAATTTAATCATGTGAGAAGATAATGTACCATCTTTCTTGAATGGCTTTGCTGGCATTGTATAGAAATCTTCTTCTGACTTCTTTAGCTTCCTTGGTGGTAATTGTGGTTCAACATCATCTTCAATCAACCTCATTTCTTGCTGTAATTCTAAGAACACTTGTTTTGCATATTCAATGTCAAATTTCCATCCAGTAAACTCTTGACATGACATTAAGAAAAAGCTCTTCTGTCCACAACGATAGTGATCTGGGAGATTCCCATTACAATCAAAATCATACCATTGAGTGAAAGTATTCCAAAGGTGATGAAACACCATAATGTTCACATCAACATCTCTCCCGCAATATACATCCATTTCGGGATGATATTGTTTAAACTCAGCTCCATCTGGTGAAGTCTTATCAATAACTCCTAACTCTTCCATCCTACTTCTAAAGTCAATCTTTGGAAGACCAAGACGTTTCCCCCAAGCTTCAATGGAATGTCCATCTAAATCAGGATCAATACACATGCTCATATAGAATGTATCAATATACCTACATGAACTTCCATTCAGAGTATCTGTGCCTACAGTGAAAGAGATATCCAAATGCTTCATGAGCATAAAAATGTCATACCCTAAACCATAGTGTGCTACAACTAGAGGATTTTTGTATGACTCAATCCAATCTACTACTTTTTGCCTACAATCCTCAAAAGAAGGATGGACAATAAGATTTTTGTCTGGGTTATTCAAGTCTTTAAAGCAGATAACCCAGATTTTACTACTATTCATATAGAGGTCATCGCCCTCAATGTCATAACAAAAACCTTCTGTCACACTGTTCTCCTTAGAATTTATCTTTTGCGTCTACAAGCCTCCCTGTTGTTGGGTGCATTGTGACAATATCACCAATACCAAGAGTAGGCCATTCCCTATTCTTTACAACCTTTGTACGAATTCTTCCCCGATCACCAGATTCAAGAACCTCTGGCTCAATAACAATCATATTGTGAGTAAGCTGTTCAAATGCTCCTGATCCACGTCCAGCGTCCTTATCAACTGTATGCCAGTAAGGGTATTTGATACTTCCATCCTTTTCTTTTGAAACTTGTTTAGGTACTCGCTTAATGTGACTTACAACAATTAAATGCATCTTTGTTGCTGTGACGAATGCTGCACATTCAGTGAGAAGGTTATCAATCTCCTTACGTTCGTTATCACTTTCACTGGCAGAGAACACCATAGAGATATGGTCAAGGATAGCAAACTCAGCCCCCATTGCATGTGCCCATTTCAAACTTTTAATGAAGTCTTTTGGAGTGAGCTTACCAAATGTCTTGGCAGTATCAACCCACAGTGTACGTCCATTGTCTATCATTTTCTTATAACTAGCTTCAACCTTCTCATAAGGGATGATGGTTGTATCTTCTCTAAATCGTGGAAGAAGAACATGATTGTCCATTGCAATCATAGCTTGCTGTGTCTTAACAGCATCTTCTTCGATGAAGTAGTTTACTACAAACTTTCCTTGCTCAATCAAATCATATTGTATCTCACGACAAATAGTAGATTTCCCTACGTTTGTTGGAGCTAAGATTGTAGTCATTTCTCCCGGACGTAGATTGTGCAGAATCCTTGATGTCTCAGGAAGAGTTCTAATCTTCACACCTGCTGGAATAGGCTTTAGAAGGTTCTCAAGGCCCACACCACCTTTAATCAATACGTCTGGTTCATAGTCCTTAGCACCAAAGGCAAGAAGCTTATAGAGTTCTCTAGGGGCATCTACATACTCGCAAGGGTCTTTACGGTCAAATGTCACCACCTTAGCTCGTTGACCTAGGATAAGACATACTTCACTAGCAGCCTCCTTTCCTTTAACTACTCCCCTCCTTGCTTGTGCTGCTGTAGCTTCATCACTGTCAAAGGCAACCCTAACTTCTTGGTATGTTTCAATAAACTCTAAGTTGTTAGCAATATGAGTAGCAGCGTTGGCAGTGCCGTAACTAATTGAAACCACGTTTGGAACATATTGGCCCGGAGTTTGTTGGAGTTTCATCAATGTCTGCCATGCAAAAGCAGCATCAAATTGTCCTTCACAAATAATTAGAGTTTTCCCGCTCTTACAGAGGTCTTGGCCAAACAAATCACAATCCACATCTACATCACCAACAGCTTTGAAATGTTCATTACTCTTCTTTGGGTAACGTAAATCTCGCTTATGGAATCCAACAACCTTTCCTTTCTTTTTAACAGGGAAATAGTATGCTTGTGGTTTACCACTCACTTCCGAGAACAGGCAACGAATACCAAAGTGTTCTGCTGTCTCCTGTGTAATTCCTCTATCTTGTACAGCCTTACAAGGATATGAAAGAATTTCATCTATTGTTTCATGACTATATACTACTTCACGTTTATTGAATTTCTTACTATAACTCATATAAGTTTATTTCTCCCCTAAATCATCATCTACAACAGATGTTTGCCCTAACCCTCTCTCACTCAATACCATCCAACAATAAAGGTATGTATATTCTACAGCTTCATCACTAAGAGCATTGATAAACTGTTTAATCATTTCATAAGGAGGTGTTATATTTTTACTTTCTCCTGACATGTCAATCCTCCCACCACCCAAGTTCAATAGCTTTCTGAATAGCCTTGATTAGATTCTCAGCATCTTGTTTTGAACAAACACTTAGATAAGGTGAAGTAGCCTTTCTACCGTTTGTAA
>JAGKWU010000119.1 GCA_021151695.1 Cellvibrionaceae bacterium
CATTCCTAGGATATGCTAAGAAACAAGCAGCTAAATACGGTATTCGTGGAAGTAGGATGGCAGCTCTTGAAGAAGTGGTGAATACAATTCACCGAGCTAATATTACTAGGAATGTAAAATCCACTCTCTATGATATTTGGGGAAAGCTGCCAGTAAGTGAATATTGCTATTTTACTGAAAGTATTCTTCCAAATGGAACTGTCCAGAAATTCTATCAAGTATTGGATAGTAAGTATCAAAACACAATGCCTTACGACTTATTTGCTAAAAGCATTGAAGCTAAATGGAGTAGCTATGGAGAAAGAGCACGTCTAGCTAAAGAGAATAATGGAATTGACTGGAAAGCTGTATCTCATGCTATTCGTGCTGCATACCAGTTAGAAGAAATCTATCTCACTGGTGATCTGAAATATCCTTTAGCAAAGAAGGACTATCTCCTTCAAGTAAAGAGAGGGGAATTAGATTTCCTAACAGAAGTACAACCAGAACTAGAGCGATTGATTAATGAAGTGGAACAGCTTGCAGCTAATAGTAACTATCCAGATAAAGTAGATACTACTTTCTGGGATGAGTGGCTTTATAATATCTACAAGGAGAATGCTAAATGAGTAGTACATATAAGCTAGAACAACATATCCTTGAATGCTGGGGTGTTACAAATGATATGAATGTATTATATCAAGCTGTATTGAATGATGACGTATCTAAAGAGGACACAGCTAACATCCTCCTCGGAATGAAGGAGCTGTATGAAATTAAATTCAATAACCTTTGGAATGTATTTGAGAGAATTGTCAAGGAGAGTGTTAGTGGATAACACCATAAAAGACAAGATGGATAAAGGAGAAAACAATATAGCTTCAAGAGTGCAAACAACTTTCAATGAAGCAAGGGAGGAATCTCTTACACAAGGACATCCCATTCTTGAAGTAGAGGGAGATAGTGTTGTGAGAGTGTTTCCTGACGGGAACAGAGAATTTGTAAAGAACATTAAGTAGGGAGTTTATGATAAATCATTCGTTCACGATAAACCATCTATTGTCAAAGATAACTAGTCTTTTCAAGAAGGATATTAAACCAGAAGAGGTAAG
>JAGKWU010000120.1 GCA_021151695.1 Cellvibrionaceae bacterium
CTACCAGGAAGCCAACCTGGAAGAACACATCAAACACCTCACCAGCCGCTACGACCTGGACGGCGTGATTATTCCCCCGCCCCTGTGCGATGACCTGCCACTCCTCAACGCCCTCGACAAAGCCGGCCTGCGCTATGTGCGCGTAGGCCCGGGTTTTGAATTGGATCGCTCTTCCTACGTGGCAATCGACGATTACCGCGCGACCTTTGAAATGACCGAGCTGTTAATTGCACGCGGCCATAAAAGTATTGGCTTTATCAAAGGCGATGCACACCAGGGCGTGAGCGATGCGCGCTTTAACGGCTATCGCGATGCAATAAAAAAACACGCATTGGAATTAAACGATAATTTTATCGCCGAAGGAAATTTCAGTTTTGCATCGGGCATGATCGCCGCAGAAAAATTATTGCAACACAGCGAACTCACAGCCATCTTCGCCAGCAACGACGACATGGCCGCCGCCGTAGTTGCCGTCGCCCACCGCAAACACATCGAAATCCCCCAACAACTCGCCATAGTCGGCTTCGACGACACCAACATCGCCACCACCATCTGGCCCCAACTCACCACCGTGCAACAGCCCATTAAAAATATGGCCATTGCGGCGGTGGATTTGTTAATTGAAAAAATTAAAGCGGATACGTTGCTGGATATTAAGGTGAAGAATAATCGGATTTTGGATTATGTGATTGTGGAGAGGGAGTCGGTTTGATTTTTTAGCTCCCCCGCCTGCGCTCTACTTGCTATCGTCAAAAAGTATTCTATAAATTTCTAGATTTAGTTCAGTGTAGGCTTCACAGATCAGCCTATGCTGCTCCCAAAAACCGTCCTCATCAAAATTCTCGAAGTTATCAACGTTCGCCTGCTTTAACTTGCCTAACCATTCGGAGAGTACATAAATCAGTTTTATTTGCCTGTTTATGCGATCTGAATCAATGCTTAGTACCCCAACCGTTAATTCAGAAGAAATGACCTGAATTAAAGGATATCCGGTTAACCCAAGATGCCTATAAGCTGCTTTAGTTGATTCGTTCATTGTGTTTGTACTTAAATTATTGATGGGTTTTTAAGGTAATTTTCGG
>JAGKWU010000121.1 GCA_021151695.1 Cellvibrionaceae bacterium
TTTTGAAAAATCAATCACACTTTCTTTACCACTCCCACTTCCTCAAGAGCCTTCTTGAGCTTTTCAATATCTTCTACAACATATTCCTCACCAAGAAATGAGAATGTTTGTTTTGGGATAATAGGCTCTACAGTGAGAGTAGATTTAAATTCAATCTTAGTTTCAGGCATTGCATCACACTGAACAATGTGTTCAGTACCCCGCCAACACATACCATTCCTGATATATAGAAACTGATTACCTTCATTGATGAACATTACATTTTTACCATATGATTCCCACATAGCAACATCATTATCAAACAACCATTGCTGTACAGCAGCAGAATGCTCTGGTGAATGAATAGGAATATAGAAATTCTCTGGGAGGGGAAAAGAGTGAGGCTTCTTCACATTCTCTTCCTCGATAATTTCTACAATGTCATTAGAACTATTTTCACCAATATAGTAAGTTCCATCTGCAGTATATTCTTTTAGATCATTAGTAGTATCTAAACCAATAATAATAGGATAGCTGGTTTGCTGTTTATCCTTAACCCAAACTACTGTTCCAATTTCTCCTTTACGAGTCTTAACTTTCTGTCCCACTTTAAAATCAAATTTCTTCATTGTTTGTTTCCTCCAAGTATTTAACTATTCAACAGTACAGCCAATTGAGCATACATCTTAGCACGTTCCCAATCACCATCTCTCAAACATTGTGTGTAATTTACAAGATTGTCAAATCTCTTGACAAATAGAGCAAGCTCATTCTTCCTTACACGTTTGATATTTTCACTCCGTGACTCTCCATCACGTTTAGTGAGAGCGTCAATAGCTTGTCGTATTTCAATACCAAATTGTTGTTCAATTTCATCTAGTGTTACTTCTGTATCCTCACAAACATCGTGAAGGTATGCACAGATGATAGTTGCCATCATTGTTTCTTTGGATAGAAAACCATCTACAAAACGACCATAACAATGATTTACTACTGGTGCAATGTGACCATAGAAGTAAGTTGTATCTTCTGTATACATATGTCCCTTGTGAGCTTTAAATGCAATTGTACATGCCCTATCCATCATCTCTGCTGTATAAGTTCCTGTGATGTTCATTACTGTTCCCCTTAGCAGTAGGACACTCTTACAATTTCACAAGTATCAAACATTTTCTTTACAATATCCTCCGCAATTTGATGATTACACTTCTCATTCTCAGGGAGTGTGTCAATTGTAACATCTACTTCATGACCTACCACCCAATAACCATCCTCATTAAGATAGTTCAATTTAACTATATAATGATCTTTTGTTGTAAACATTACTGTTCTCCTTCCAATTCAATAAAAAGAATGTATTTTACATCCCCATTCAACATTTTGCAATAATATTCAACATTGTCAAGAACGATTACAAATTGAGAATGACATCCATTCTCATCTTCATAATCATGCCTGTATTCAATGTTTCCTTCCCGACGAAGCTCTTTCACTTTCTGACTGAGTTCTTCTTGTGTTCCTCGGATGGTATAAGA
>JAGKWU010000042.1 GCA_021151695.1 Cellvibrionaceae bacterium
GGATTCTCGTAGATGTTGCCAATAACTTCAAAGTATTCATAGGTATTGTTGTCATATCATGTAGTATGCTCCTCCCTTTTCCGTAGAATCATAAGCCTACATTCTCCGAATGAATAATCGCAGAAAATATCTGATAGACTAAATGAACCCCATGTAAACTTTAGCCCACTAAAGCGAATCTGGTATTTATTTTCCTCATTGCATTCCTTATCCCATTCTCTTCATGGATATCATACTATACTCACTCACTTTTCCCTTGTCTTCGTTGCCCTCATAATATCCCCCTCATAAATCTCTTTACCGTTATTATCAAATACTCAGGTGAACTGCATGAACTCGTAGTTTGAATATCAAGTGATTGAATTTAGTAAACCTAAAGGAGATGATTTTACTCAGTCCCAATAATCTACTGAATCATCCTCATTATCATATACCATTACGTTTTTACCTGTATTCCAAGCTCGAAATTTAATCTCTCTCATATTATTTAAGTAAACGAATTGCCTCTTCGATATCAGCAAATGCTTTCTGTGCTGACTCTAGCTTCTCTTTGTCAGATATTGCTGTATATCATTTATCCAATGCAGCCTCCACTCTTTCGTGTGCATTATCAATAACCTGCTGTAGTTCTTCCTGCATCTTTCTAAGTTCTCCGATCCTGTTATGTGCCCTGTGGCTTTCGATGAGTTGTTTGATTTCCATATTAGTTAAGTACAAAGATAAAGTCGTATTCCTAAACGCTTGCATACATCTACCATAGCAGGATTATCATCGAACATTCCAATGATAGTGTATTCTTCAAGGAGTTTACGAAGTACTTGCTCCTTGAAGATATGATTCTTCTGTGTTGGTTCTGGTTGGAGAATAATCCTATATTTCTCTTTGGAATACGTATATTTATTCATCCAGTCAATAGTCACATCAGACCAATCTTTCGACTTTCTCCCAGTTAATACTGCAACATCTGTATTTGATGCACATAGTTGATTGAACAAATGTACCGTTGGTATGATAGGCTCATCATCTACTGAGTGAATATACTTAGTCTCCTCTGGGTTGCTCTTGATAAGTGTTCAGTCTAGATCGAACACATATAATAGTGGTTTACTTTCCATTTCTCATGATGCTAGATACTACTTCGTTGTATTCTCGTGCGAGTTGCATTGCTTGCCGTTGCATCTCTTGTGCTGTTATCTCGCCTTTCTGAAATTTGTAGTGAATCATCTGATTCAATTCATTAAACTCTTTGCGTTGGAGTTTAATGTCATATTCTTGTAGTTGGTTCATTTTACTTTTAGTGAGTAAAGTAAATTACTGATTATCTTAGTTTACTTCTACAACTTTTTGCTTCCTATTCTTGATCTTGTTGGTGATCAGATCGACTATCTCTGCGGATTCCTTATCGTACTCTCCTGATAGTTTGGATAATTCCTGTATATGGTTTTTTACTTCCTGCATCCTCCATTGTCTTTCTTCGTCCTTTCTAGATAAACTATCAATCTTTGTAGTAAGTTCTGCATAGCGTGCTTGGTATAGCCCGTATCCAGCGGAGAAACCTACAATTAAACTAATTATACAGCAGATGATGAGTTTGTAATCTTTCTTTTTGTAAGTCTTAGCCGAGAAGTAGTCTCGTTTTGGAATCTTCTTCATAACATCTTCGATAGTCGGATCATCGACTACATTAACTGGGATCTCTACCATTTTATTTTACAAGTGAGTTATAAGCCTGCATTGAGATTCTTAGACCATTAGGACAAGCACCTTTAGCACCTGAACTGTCCTCGCTCATACAAAATTGTGTCTTCGGTTTCACTTTCGGAGTTGCTGAATAGAAAGAGGTTGGGTGTGTCTGTCTAAACCAGTGTTTATTGTACCGTTTTACAAAGTCTTTCACTGCTTCTTCTTTTGTCTCAAAACTTACTCCTGATATTCAAAACACGCTATTACGCGAGTTTACTTTACGTCATGCTCCTGATTCATTCTTCCCAATAAATCACGCTACTATCACGCAGTTTTTAGGGTTCTTCGCACTCTTTTTACATTCGTTGATGATTGATTTTGCGAGTTTATCCTCGAAGCCGATCTTTTGTAGCCTGTGATAAATATCATATGTGCTTTTTGTCCATTCTACATCCTTCACATTTGTCTTCGCTTCTGTTGGCACATATACTAGTGTCAATAAGAGAGCGAGTATTCCTGCAATAGGTTTGATTGAGAACATTTTTATTTTTTAGGACTAAAAGAAAAAGTTGTATGCGTATACTGCTGATGATACGAAACCAATGATTGCGAAGATGTCACGAGCAATAGTTACTGCATAGTGTTCATCATGTTCTAGGAAATAGTCATAGAACTTAGATGTGACATCCTGCAACTGCTTCTCAAGATCAATCTCTACCTTACGAGTCCTATTGAATGAGAGAACGTGTCTGCGTACTGTATTCTTATTGAACTCTGGGAATGCTTCTACTGCCTCCTTCACCTTAACTGTTTTATTGCTGATAAGATAATGAATAGAACAGAAGTTATAGATCGAACGCTTAGCGTTAGGTGCGTTGTTTTTCATATAATAAAATTAAAAGTATGTACTTATCTTTCAATTCTGGAATGCCTGCTTGTACGCACGAGCTCGTGATGTTGACTGAGAATAGAGTATAGGACAGTTGATATCACAGAAATCGTAGAATACTGGATGTTGTTTTGTTGGGTGCTTACGAATTATTCTTCATAGAAATTGCAACAAGTCTCACTTGAATCGTGTGCTGGTCGTTAGGTATGCACGAGATAGTTCACTCAGATCAAACCCAGTTCCAACAACCTGAACAGATCCAATGATGAGCTGTGGTCATTTAGCATCCTTCACATATTGCGTAATCCTCTTTCGTTCATCCTGATGTACCTGACCAATCATGAGATGTGTTTCTATTCCATGAGACTCTAGCTTTTCTTTAAGGTATTTAGCGTGCTCTACATGTTCTGTAAATACAACTCACTTACCCTGTCAGATCGTATCAAGTATTGTATTGACGATCATTGAGTTCCGATCATAGTCACCATATAGTGAGGCTTTAAGGAGATGGAAATCTTTGATGTCATCTAGATCGTACTCGAACCCAGTAAATACTTGGCAGTAATCAGGAGTCATGTTCACTACATCGCACTTTGTCGTAGGTCATACATAGATATTGAATACTCTGTTATCCATATCATTGATGATTGGAGTACCAGTAAGCCCATACATGTACGGAGCCTTAATAGATCCTACCCATTCTCTTCGCTTATCAGATCCAAGCATAGTGTGAACCTCATCGAGAATGACAAGAGAGAACTGTGATAGGTCTACCTTCTCTGCTGACTGGATAGTAGTAACTGCAATGACATCCGTATTGATAGACTTCTTATAGTCCTTATCCATCGTTCATCCATAGTAGTTAGGATTTACTCATAGCTTCTCTTGGATATCAGTAATGAACTGCTTGAGTAGAGTCTTATCTTTAACAACAATAAGCGTTCTCACATTGTAGGATTGTGCGATCATCATTGCCATGATAGTCTTCCCAGATCCAGTCGTTGCATGAAGCATTCAATATGGCTTTTTAGTGAGGGATTTAACTGCCTCTACTTGGTAGTCATATGGCTTGACGTTTATGAACTGAGGGATATCAGCATGAATGATTGTAAGATCTCTAGGAATATCAATGAATCATGCGATACCAAGTGGCACGGATACTTCGTTTGATTCCTTGTTCACCTTGAAGCAGTCAATGTTATCTGGTAGCTTATGCCACCCCCACATTTTCATACGCTTCTTCTTCTGCTTCTCAATATTCTCTAACTGAAACTTCTTCTGAAGTGATTGACTAAAATCTTTTATGCCGATAGACACTCCGCTAGATGTTTGCTTAAACATTTTTGAGATATCTAGCTGTAGTATTTGACACCCACTTATCAATCATAATAGATCGAACTTCTGGATTGCGCTCTGTTAGTACATCACGAGCAAAGGATGCGTGACTAGAAGTCATTGATGCTGATTGTGGTTTCATTTGTATCTGGGAGGGTTACGATTTCTGGATAGGTAGTTACGATTCGATCTTCTGCGATATGTTCAAGTAGATCATTCACGTCTGATCTGATAATCTCTTCTGCCCGAGCAAGAGCTGACTCTGGGATCTGGTATACTTTCACGCCGTCTGATGCGTTAAGTACAACCTGTGCGATGTTTGCTTCAATGTTGTTAGCACGGCAGAGCATACGATAGAATGCAAGCTGGCGTACGACTCGTGCGTAAGGAGATGGGATGCGAGTCTTGGGATCAAGCAAATCTTTTTCCCATGCAGCGATAGTAATACCTGAACACTTGAGATCAATGACTGCTTTTGTTTCATGATCGAGAAGGTCTAGCTTACCACGGATTGGGAGCGGGAGGAGTGTATCGTCTGTAAGTACAACCTGCTTCTCAGCTCGCTCGAATACAGCGTATACTGGCGGGATGTTCTTAATAGCGTTCACCTTATCGTATACGTCTTGAGCTTGAGTATTGTTTATTTCCTTCTCGAACTTTCCAGTACGCTTAGATACGATCTGATATTCTCCAAGTGTTTCAGCACCTTCTTCATACTCCATTCCTTCTGTAAGGATTGCATCGACGAGAGTACCGAGAAGCATAGCATCTGACTCTTCGCGCTTAGGAGGATACGCGTATGAGAGATAGTTCGTAGTTCGTTCTCCCCAAATTGTATAGGTTACGAACCTAGAAAGAGAAGAGAAGCTAAGTGTATTGAGC
>JAGKWU010000122.1 GCA_021151695.1 Cellvibrionaceae bacterium
CTTTACGGCTCAACTGCAAACACATCGCTTGCGCGTCATCGGCGCTCACGGTAGCCTTTGCGACCTGCTCAACGACTTTCACAGCTTCTTGCACGACAGGTGTAGCGGCTTGCGGCAAGTCAACCGTTTGATTGACCGGAGTTGTCAACAGTAAAACCATGTTTGCGTTCAGCTTTTCAATCGCAGCGGTAAGCTGCTCAATTTTGGATTCTAAGGACATTTTTTGTTTCTCACTTTTAAGTTGATTGGCTTTGTAGTTTTAAGCTACACTTACATTTTAAGCATAACTTAAAACGAGGTCAACCATGTTAGATGAATTGTTTTTACACTTTGGAAGTCAGTCGGCACTTGCTCGACGTTTAGGAATTAGCCCCGCAGCCATTGCGCAATGGTTGGTGGATGGTGTTCCGCCAGCAAGAGCCATTGAGATTGAGAAAATAACAGACGGCAAGTTTAAGGCCGTTGATTTAGTTGGAGTGACGAAAGATGCAAGATAAGGTGATTTTCCCACTGACGGATAAAAAAGCGCCTGCTGTGCCTGAGAATACCGACTGGCGCGATTATCGCGGCAGTGTCAAAAGCAAGCTGGTCGGCGTTATGGTTCCTCGCGGCGTCATTGTGTTTGACTTGGACACCTATAAAGGTGTGACGACCTCAGACGTTGAAACGGCGCTTGGTTGTGAAATCGATTGGCCAGCAGCAGAGTTGCAAAAGACACGCAGCGGCGGCACGCACTACGTGTTTCGTGTGCCTGTTGAGCTTGATTTGACTAACGGTACGAATGTTTGTGGCGTTAAGCACTTCGACACTCGCGCCAGCTTTAAAGGTTACATTGCGACGGGCGAAGGTTACGAAAATCTGACGTTTGCCGATTCGGTTGTTGACGCTATTCACGACGTGTTGATGTGGCCTGAATTGCCGCAAGTGGCGCTTGATAAGTTGGTCGGCGGTTTGACGGTCGATTCAGAATCGTTTGACCTGCTCGACGCTATCGCAGCGCAGCCGCTTGATATTTCGTGGAGCGATGCCGTTTCGTTTGTTCGCAAGCTCAGCGCAGAGCAAGCCGAATCG
>JAGKWU010000123.1 GCA_021151695.1 Cellvibrionaceae bacterium
TCATTGACCTCCATTAAGTAAATTACACATTATACACCACCCCTCCCACTGTCACACTTACCACCCTATCAAGAGGAATCTTTCTGTATTCAGCTACATTCATGTCAAAGACATTCAACAAATCTTTCCGCTTAGCTGTTGAATCTATTCCTCCTCGAAGATGTTTCTTAACACCAATTCTAGCTGACATAACACGTTCAGAGCCATCCTTCTTGATGAATTTGATTCCAAACACTTGCTTACCAGCTTTAGAGATAATGTTTCGTACATTCTGAATGTTTGACATTGTTTTCTCCTTAATCTACAACTTTAACATTGCACGCACACTTACCACGAGCATTAGTGCCAAGTTTGAATGTTACACTATCACCTTCACAAAGGTCAAGGAAACTTACACCTTCAAGGTTTACATTATGAAAATAGACACTAGTCAAACTATCGCTAACCTCATCCTCATATTCAATAAAGCCATACCCTTGTTTCAGGACAGTGATAGTTCCATATGTATAGTGGTTAGTATCACTTACGGAAATATTAGGAGTCCACATACCCTTGATATGCTCAGCAATGTTCGCTTTCTTTTTCAATCTGGATGTAGTGGCGTCAGCGATCTTTTTAGCTATCATAATTTCAGAATAACCACCTTTCTCCATTAGCCCCTTGATTCTGTTAGCACCTTGACAGCACGCCACTACATTCCCTTTAACATAACCGAGTGAGTTATCAACACGGTCAATACTCATGTCTGTTGGTAAACCTGTACCAACCGTAAGCTCAACTCCAGTGTAGTAACAACGCTTAGCTTTGACAAGATTCTTCATGCTGGTGAGTGTCAAGTCAAACTCAACTCCGCGATTCTTTGCATTCTGCATCTTTTCTATATACTTACGAGCAACAAGAGCATTCAGTTGAATTTTGGAAAGTTTATGAGCTTGCATGTGATTCTCCTTTATTTCTGTTTATGAGATACATAATACATCCTAAGAAAACTACTGACCTTAAGATTCTTCTAAGTTTTCAAACAAAACGCTATTAAACCCAACATTAGGCACTTCTTCCAAATAAACTA
>JAGKWU010000124.1 GCA_021151695.1 Cellvibrionaceae bacterium
ACAGCTAAAGAAAAGAAAGCTATTTACATGAAAGCTGAAGAAGAGCTAGAACAGCTTCCAACAACACAACAATATGCTCTAATTGAATTTATTGAAAAGATGAGGAAAGAAATGAATAGTAAATGAATGAGAATAATATAATGAATCTAACCAAAGAGGATATAGAAAATAACTTTAAAAGGATTGAGAGAAAGCTGTTATCATCTTACTCCCCAAGCTCTAAATATGTAAACCTAGGAAGGAAACCAAAGGTAGTGAATAACCCATATAGAGATTACTTCAGTATAGCTCATCTAGGAAGCTATTACGAAAAACAACCAGAAGGGTATATACAGGCTATTATTGACTTAGAGCATGATGAACAAGATGTCCTATATGGAGCTTGTATGATAGACTATGGTAAGACAAAACATCTATCTGAAATGAAACTTCTCTGTATACTCTCTTGCCTTGATAAGATAACAACTAGAGGTATACAAAGCATACTCCATGTAAGTGAGTCAACAGCCAGAAACTACCTATATTCCTCTAAAATAGTGATAGATTACATGACTAGAAAAATAAATCCCTTGTAAATCAATAACCTATTTCACCCCATTATATATAATAATAAACGTAAACGTTTAATTGTAACATTCCTCCCCATTCTCCCTTCACAGCATTAAAACACAATACAATTTTCTTTTTAAGCCTCTCATATACCAATGGGAGGCTTTTTTCGTATACCCATGTAAAATATGTCCCCTTCATTCTCCCTCCATACACTGGAAATATGTACCTCTGTTTAATACTCTGTTTAGATTTAGGTAGTCGCTATCGCTTAGGTAATCGCTATCGCTCATTAGGTGCTTATTTAGAAAATAAACTTAGGTGCTAAATATATCTTTAGGTGCTGTCTAAAGTAGCAACTATCACTGACTAGTCAATTTCAACTTAGGTGCTTACTAAACTCTGTTTAATACTCTGTTTAGATTTAGGTGCTTTACTAGTTGTCATACCTTTAGTTGGTTAGTCGTTTTCAACTTAGGTGCTTGTCCCGTCACCACCCCACCTCTACGTCAATCTT
>JAGKWU010000125.1 GCA_021151695.1 Cellvibrionaceae bacterium
CACACAATCAAAACTACATACTTCACACTTTTCTACCTTCTCACTTTACCTATATGTACACACAAGTCACAAAGCATTCATTCATCGAAGCTTTCCGCTCCTCACCTACATACAAAGATAACTTCTCGTATGAAGGACTCGAAGCACTATACGATTATCTCACAGAAATAGAGGATCAGCAATGAACACAGATCCAATTTGATATGGTAGCTACATGCTGTGAGTATACAGAATACTCAAGCGCAATGGATGCTTGTACTATCGTCTCAAACGAAACATTTGAGGATAATGAAAGCGCACTTGAATACCTCCGAGATAACACAAACGTCATCACTATCGAAGGCACAGACCGCATCATCATCGCAGACTTCTAGTATCTACCCCTCACAATCATACCATGAACCTCGAAACACTCATTGAACAGATGCAAGCAAAGATCATTGATATCTTTCTCGCCCACGAATCATCGTTTACACTCAATAAATAATTATCCCCCCATACCATGCAAACACATTCAATCACTACCCATTCTTTCGAGGAACTTACACCCGAGGCACAATCAAAAGCAATCAATACCAGCCGCGACATTAACACAGACGACAACCACTGGTACGAATACACACTTGAAGCACAGAAAGAAATGCTCGCATCTTACGGATTCAACGACGCCCGCATCTTCTTTTCTGGATTCTATTCTCAGGGCGACGGTGCGTGCTTCACATGCGACAACGTAGATATTGAAAAGCTCACACAAAAACTTTCACTTTCAGATGCAGAAAAGAAAACTCTGAACTCTACATTATTCGATTGCATCGTATGTCGTTCATGAATGTCAAACCTTTACAGTCATGAACATACTGCAAAAATAGAATCAGACTTTACGTGTGATGCCTCAGATAAGACTATCAAAACCTTCAATAATAAGTCCGAAGCACTCCGCCTCTCGCTCTGCAAACAAATTTACAAAGAACTCTACGACGAATATGACCGACTTCAATCAGACGACGAAGTGAAAGAAATTCTTATTGCAAACGAATACGAGTTTCTTGCAG
>JAGKWU010000013.1 GCA_021151695.1 Cellvibrionaceae bacterium
CGTGGGAGGCGCATTCTACAGAATCCAACCTCAAGTGCAAGCAGATTTTTTCATTTCTTTCTGCTTGCCGGCAATTCGTTTCAGACCTCAGCCTTACTTCGCTTTACCCTCTCGCCGTTTAGCGAGGCGCGCATATTACGCTATTTTTTCGTTTTGTAAACCCTTATTTTCATTCAGTTTTTACAAATTTCGCTGAGTGGGTGATTCGATCCGGAGATTCGAACGGCCTGCTCGGCGAGGGCGCGAACTATAGGGTCCAACCTTCGCCTTTGCAAGCAGTTTCTTGGTGACGAGATAAAGTTTTTTGACGCTTCGCTCAACTATCAAACAGATGCATCAGAAAGCGCGCATTACGCAGAAAATAAACCCAATTACTCAGCTTTTAAAATGCCGACTTTGCGCAGCACCCAAATGCAGGGAGCAGACAATCCATAGAGAACAGATATCAATAAAAGCCCTTCTTCGCGATAAATAATCAGCAACGCAAAAGCCATTACGATCAAAAGCATGAAGCCAAATGGTACGCGCCCACGGAAATCAACACTTTTGAAACTGGTATAACGAAAGTTTGAAACCATCAGTAAACCAGTAAATGCAGTCAAAAGCGCAAGACCTCCCGCCCAAATACCCTCAGGTCGAACATCAATCAGGGTCAATACCGTGCCTGCAATAATCGCTGCAGCCATAGGACTGGCGAGACCTATAAAGTATTTTTTATCAACAACACCGATCTGGGTGTTAAAGCGCGCAAGGCGCAAGGCGGCACAAGCAGCATAGATAAACGCAGCAGCCCAGCCCCAGCGACCGAGATCGTGCAACACCCAACTAAACATAACTAAAGCCGGCGCCACACCAAAAGAAACCATATCCGCCAAGCTGTCGTACTGTTCGCCAAATGCGCTTTGGGTATTGGTCATACGCGCAACACGGCCATCCATGCCATCGAGCAACATAGCGATAAAAATAGCCACAGCTGCGTGACCGAAATTGCCATCCATGCCGGACACCACAGCGTAAAAGCCGCAAAAAAGCGCTCCGGTAGTGAACAGATTGGGCAACAGGTAAACACCACGGTGACGAACCTTGCGACCGCTTTCACTTACCTCTTCCACGTCATCAAAGACTTCCAGCTCAGCGTCGCCGTTGTCCAACAGCTTTTCACCTTCCTGATTTTTATTACTCATAATCAACCTCTTAACATCACCTGGAGCCAAGAGCCGCATTGTACACACCAAATAGAAGCTGCATATATTTTCGCTTGGATTAAAATGCCCCCCTATTTGAGCCCAAACGATCAGCCCTACTACTTAGCCATCGCCGCAGCGCTGCAAAATAGAGCCATCCCCCCCCCCTGAACACCCCAACAACAGTAGCAGATTGAGTTAATTTGAAGCTTTTAATTAAACACAGTATCAATGAATTTACCGATAGCTCCTGGAATAGCTGCGCAGGAAGCCACCCCTACGTACAGCACAGCTTCTTTCGCGCACTGGAAGAATCCGGTTCGGTCGGCCCACAGCGCTCGCTGATTCCGATTTATTTTGCCTTGCAAGACACTACAGGCCAGCTGATTGCCTGCGCACCCGCGATGCTGAAATGGGGTAACAAACGTGAATTTGGACCAGAGATAGAGTGGCTAACAGCAGGTATAGCACTTGATTGCTTTGCCTGGCCCAAAGCACAACTGGGAGTACCTTTCTGCCCCATGACTGGCCCACGCATACTGGTAAAGGAGGGAATGAATAAAAAATTCATTCAACGCAGCATGCTATCGGCAATCACTCACCACCTGGAAAGCAAAACGCACTGCACAGTGTTTAATTTGATGAATGCCGATGCTGATCTTATAGAAAATACACACACCCAGAATTTTTTATACAGTTATGAGTACAACTCGATCTGGCGCAATAAAAATTACGGGACTTACACCGACTATCTGCAAACACTCTCCTGGAGGCAGCGATATCGGCTACGTAAAGAGCGCAGCAGCGAATCCTTCAACGGCCTCACATTTCTCACACTATCTGGCCCCCAATTGCCCGCCACATTTTGGCAAGACTTCTACCAAGGCTACGAACAGGTTTGCAAAAGCTATGGCAATAATACCTGGCTGCCTTATGAATTTTATGTGCGACTGGGCGAACTCCAGCCTGAATCCCTGATTGTGTTCGCCGCCTTTCGCGGCGAGCAATACCTGGCCAGCGGCTTGTGCCTTGTCGACACCAACCATCTGTATATACAGAACTGGAGCATTCTGGATGACACGCCAGATGTTTGTTTTGAATTGCTCTGCCATATGCCTATTGAGTATGCGATAGAACGCAAGCTGACCAGTATCGACTCAGGCCCTGCAGGAGAGCACAAAATTATTCGTGGCTTCCCGGCAGAAGCCATAGCTAACGCACACTGGTTTGCACATGATGACTTGCGAGCCCTGGCCAAACAAAAGCTCACAAACCATCAAGCTTAAGCATTGGGGGATGCACGCTCCAGCAATAACGGCAAGGAAACACCTTCCTCCGTCAGCACAGACAGAAAATCTCCCTCCTTCGCATTTGCCAAACCAAGCTCAACCCCTTCGGATTCGGATTGCGCCAGCATAATGGCGTCTTCGCGTACGCCTGCCGCTTTCAAACTATTTATGAAATGCTGGAACATGGACCGACTCGGATTCTCGCCCTGATAATCCGGGCATTTTTCTACCAGCGACTTATCCTGGCCAATAACAAAATATTCGAAGGTTTGCGCAAGTACTGGAGCCACAGCATCAATATGAGCCGCACTGCGATTGCCTATCTGGAAAATCACCGCCAGCTTACGTTTGGCGGGGATATTTTCGATGAACTCACAGACGTGCTTAACGCCATCCGGGTTGTGGGCATAATCCAGCAAGACCCTAAAGGGATAACCTTCGATAAAATTGAAACGCCCGGGATTTAATTCGTGCGAATTTTTAAAGCTGCCCAAAGCATCTGCAATGACCGTTTCGGGAATCCGGTGTGCCCAGGCAAGAGCTGTCGCCGAGAGCGCATTAAGTTCGTTGTAAGGCACCAGCCCTTCCATGGTTGCAGGTACAGACCAGAGCGGCATCACAGGGATATCGTTGTGCTCATCAACTATGTAAATCCAGGGTACATCTTTATGCGGCGCGATAAAAACAGCGCAACCGCCTTTGGCAATATGCGCAGCAACTATCGGATTCGAATTTGAGCGAGCCACCAAAATATGTTTTTTTGCCGTTGCATATTCACGCATTGCCAGACACAAGGGGTCATCCGCATTAATAACTACGGCCTGCTCTGCACGCTGCAAAACTTCCGCTTTAAGCTGAGCCATAGCTTCCAACGACTGGACACCATCTTCACCTATGTGATCGTTCTGTATATTCAGCAACGCACCTACGTCATAAGTGTCGCAGGGATGACCAAAATAAATTAAGCCTTTGCGCGGCAATTCAACAACCGCCGCCTCCACAATGGGATCTGCCAGTAAAATTTTTGCACCGGGAAACCCAGAGAGATTGTCTTTTCTAATTTGCTCACGTTCAATCCAGACACCTTGCGTGGTGCACACGCCTGAGGTCTTTCCGTACGTCAGCCAAATGTGATGCATCATTTGCGCGGTGGTGCTTTTACCATTAGTGCCGGTGATGGCAGTGGTGGGAATGCGCGATGATTTGCCTTTAAACAGGCCTTCAACTATCTCGCCCTCCAGATCACGCTCGGCATCGCCCAACCAATGCACACGGAAGCCTGGCTGCGCGTTGACTTCGCAAATAGAACCGCCAACTTTTTTCCAGGATTGGGTGATATCGGGGCACAAAAAATCCACGCCAGCCATATCCAGCCCTAACACACGCGCAGCGCGCTCCACCAATCGTTTATTGTCGGGATGCACAATCGCGGTGACATCTGTAGCGGTACCGCCCACGCTGATATTGGCAATACGACGCAAAATAACCGGCTGCCCGACAGCAGGAACAGAATCAGGCGTTAGCTGATGGCGAGTGAGACAGTCCAACGCCTCCGCATCGAGCGACAAGGCAATGAGCATACCGCGACTATTGGTTGTGCGCGCAGAGCGACGATTCTCCTGGTCGATAAGCTCAATCACTTTATGCACGCCATCGCCAATTACTCGCCCCGGCTGTCTGTGTGTTGCAATAGTCATTTCACCATCGACGATCAACAATCGGTAATCTTCACCCTGCACATGCTTTTCAACAATCACGCCTGTCGGTGATAAACGTAACGCAGCATCGAATGCTTGCTGCAGCGTTTTTTCGTCGCGGATGTCGGGGACAACACCTACCCCCTGATCAAGACTCTTTGGCTTGACGACTACCGGCCAACCAATAGAGGCCGCAAATTTTTTTGCTTGCTCAATATTGCGCACCGATGCCGACGCCGGCACATGAAAGCCTGCCGCCGCTAAAAAGCGGCTGGTGGCGAATTTATCTTTAGCGATACTTACACCTATATTGCTGGTGGCATCTGTCAAGCTGCTGTTGAGCTTGCGCGCGCTGGCGCCCTGCCCTAACTGCAATATATTCAACGTGGTAGATATGGGAATGGAACGATACTTGGCCGCTACTGCAAACCGCTGAGTGGTTGGATGCATACCACTCGCTTGCAATTTATCCGACCAGACCATTAATTTTTCTTTGATCGCAGATTCAGAAGCCTCGCCAGCGGAGGTCAACCACTGCAGCAAATAATTCAATGAAAACTTGAGAGATTCTTGAAAGATATCTTCGCGCTCATAGGGAATGGCGAGCTTGTAAACGTCACCATCTTCGCTTAGCACAGCGCCGCGCAATACCGAAGCAGAAGCAAAGCGCTGGAAAAGAATGCTCAGACCGACAATCCAGTCGGCGATACTGCGATCAGGCCTGGCAGGCACCACCACATCCAACCAGCTATCCGGTTTGAGATCCCACAATAGAGGGTGCGGGAAAAAAGCCTGGCGCTCGAAGCCGCGCGCGACTTTGCGCAAACTAGCTTGCCAATCAACACCTGGGGCAGTAATTCCGATAGTGACCAAGGCTGTCTTTTCGCTCAAGGTACCACTCATTCCTGGCAGACAACGCAAATTGTCAACGCTAATTTTTATCACAGCCTTCTCCACTCTTTTTAATGCGCTCCATTCACTAACGCAGCTCCACTTTTTTGTTTACTACAAAAAAACAAAGCCCCGCTCCTTTGTTCTATTCAAAGGGCGGGGCTTGTCAGACACTAATCCGCAAGAATTAGTTCTTGGCCAAGATTAGTTCTTGGTTTGGTCAACGATCTTGTTGGCCTGGATCCAAGGCATCATGGCGCGCAGCTTGTTACCAACAACTTCGATACCGTGAGCAGCGTTGTTGCGACGCGCAGCGGTCATTGAAGAGTAGTTGGTTTGACCTTCCAGAATGAATTTCTTGGCGTATTCGCCAGTCTGGATGTCTTTCAGCGCTTGACGCATAGCTTTGCGTGACTCTTCGTTGATCACTTTAGGACCAGTCACATATTCGCCGTATTCAGCGTTGTTGGAGATGGAGTAGTTCATGTTGGCGATACCGCCTTCGAACATCAGGTCAACGATCAGTTTCAGTTCGTGCAAGCACTCGAAGTAAGCCATTTCTGGCTCGTAGCCTGCTTCAACCAGGGTTTCGTAACCCATTTTTACCAGCTCAACCGCGCCACCGCACAGAACCGCTTGTTCGCCGAACAAGTCGGTTTCGGTTTCGTCTTTGAAGGTGGTTTCGATGATGCCGGTACGGCCGCCGCCTACGCCTGAAGCGTAAGACAGAGCTGTGTCTTTGGCTTTGCCAGACGCGTTTTGGAATACCGCGATCAGGTCTGGTACACCGCCGCCACGTACGAATTCAGAGCGTACAGTGTGGCCTGGTGCTTTTGGAGCGATCATGATTACGTCCAGGTCTTTGCGTGGTACTACTTGGTTGTAGTGAATCGCAAAACCGTGGGCGAAGGCCAGGGTAGCGCCTTGCTTGATGTTTGGCTCGATCTCTTCTTTGTAGAGTTTGGATTGGAATTCGTCCGGAGTCAGGATCATGACTACGTCAGCAGATTTAACGGCGGTAGCAACGTCAGTTACTTTCAGGCCGTGAGCTTCAGCTTTCTTTACAGTGGCAGAACCAGTGCGCAGACCAACAACTACGTCTACACCTGAATCTTTCAGGTTGCAGGCGTGGGCGTGACCTTGTGAACCGTAACCAATGATGGCTACTTTCTTGCCTTGGATGATGGAAAGATCGGCATCTTTATCGTAATAAACGTGCATGGCAGACTCCTGAAATGCGGGTTAATGGATGGGGATAGCCCCCAAGAGATAGAACAGGCGCGCAGTGTAGAAAAAAACCAACATCACGTAAAATGATATATTCGCATTTTAATATTGCAGGTTATGCAACATTCATTAAACGTTGTCTCTCGCAAGACTCAAGCAGGTCACCCCCATGGATATCCCCAAGCTCAAGCTCTTTTGCGCCCTCGCCTCCAGCCTGCATTTTGGCCGTGCAGCCAGTTCCTGCCATGTGAGCCCGTCTACCCTGAGCCGCAATATCAAGCAGCTGGAAGATGACCTGGGGGTTAGCCTGTTTGAACGGGATAACCGCTCGGTAGCGCTCACCCACGAAGGCGAAAGTTTTTTGCAGTTTGCCAAAGAGGTGTTACAGCAGTGGGAGGCTTACCAGGAGTCGCTGCTGGCGCAAGCTGACCAACTGCGCGGGCAACTCAGCATTTATTGCTCTATCACCGCGAGCTACAGCTTCCTCTATGAAGTGCTCACCCGGTTCCGGGTCAAGCACCCGGGCATTGCGCTCAAGCTGCACACGGGTGACCCGGCGCAATCTATCGAGCGGATTCAGGCGGGTTATGAAGATATCGCCATCGCCGCCAAGCCTGACAGATTACCAACCGGCATCAGCTTTAAGCCTATCGCGCACTCGCAGTTGGTTTTTATCTGCGCGAAGGGATTACGCGATTGGGATGCGACTGACTGGAACCAGATCCCGGTGATTATTCCCGAAGAGGGGCTTGCACGAGAAAGGCTCGATAGCTGGTTTGAATCGCAAGCCATCAAACCCACTATCTACGCCGAGGTAAAAGGCAATGAAGCTATTGTAAGCATGGTGAGCCTGGGTTTCGGCGTGGGCGTTCTGCCGCGAATTGTGGTGGATAACAGTACGCTCGTCGAACAAGTTGAACTCTTTGTTCAGCAACCGGATTTAGGGCCCTACCCCATAGGCATTTGCGTTATGGAAAAGCGTTTAAAGAGCCCAATACTCCACGCCTTTTGGAGCCAACTTAGCAGCTGATAATTTTTTATCATTGGCACTTATATCAAGCATAAATTGATATAGCAATTTTCTCACTCAAGAAATTTTCTATCATCATGAATAGAATTTTCTCTACTGAAATTTATTCTCACCTTATCCATTTTTCCCTTCTAAAACAGCGATGTAAAAATTTAACAATTTACTAGCTAAAAAATTCCGTGAAAAGATATTTGCATTGAGAAAATATGAGCTATGGTGAAGTGAGCACAATAACCATGAACAGGGGAACTCCCCTCCTCATAACTGGAACACTGGCGGCATCTTTCTTTAACCGCACGACCAGTTAAGCAATCCTCAACCACAATGTTAAAAATAAATTTCTCATTTGCAGCTGCAAATCAGTGAAATTTATTTTTGGTATTCACTCAAAAAACCACCAAAGAACAATGGCAATTTTGATGTATTAAAAAACACTCAAATACCATATGAATCTAACACATACGGGTTTACGAAAATGGACATTACCAAACTCGGCCACGTTTTGCCACGCGCACACTACTGGCTGCTATTAGCCATTATATTCAATTGTGTTTTCTTCGCCTCGGCGACACAGGCCTTTCAACTGGTTACCTCCTCAACGGCTACACGCTCAGGCGCAAGCACACTTGATGGCAGCAATGTTGCTGGAAATATTTATGTATTTATCGACTTAAATACGGGCATAAAATCGGCGCGCTTTTACGTAGATGGCAATCTGGTGCAAACAGAAGGTGCTGCGCCCTGGGATCTCGCGGGAACTGAAACCAACAACAATAGCAAACCCTATAACACCAAACAGTTAAACGATGGCGCACACCAAATCAGCGCTAACCTCACGCTCAGCAACAACAGCACCCAAACACTTTCGGCCAGTATCACGGTAAGCAACTTGGTGCTTTCGCTCAGTGCCAACCCCAACAGCCTGAGTGCGACCCTCTATAGTAAAACCTCGGTTAGTCGCGCGTTGACTGTTCAAACATCTGACGGTAGCGCCCAGCAAATCACGTTGCTCAGCAACCAACCTTGGTTGAGTTTTAGTAATAGCTCCGGGCCTGCGCCCTTTAATACCAGCGCGATTCTCGATGCGAGCCAATTGAGCGATGGCAATTACACCGCAAGCATTACTGCCAAGGCCGCCGGTTTTCCGGATATCACCATTCCTGTCAGCTTGAGTTTGCAGCCCGCAAACACAAATTATGGTTTGTTGATATCCACCAATGCCAATCGCGGCAGTGCCAGCGCGCTAAACGGGCAACAATTGGCCGGCCCAATTTATATTTATCTCTGGCCGGAAACCAACGTAAAACAAGTGCGGTTTTTTATTGATAATCCCACGCTGAGTGGCAACCCCTTTCATATTGAGACAGGCAAACCTTTCGACCTGGCGGGTACAGCAGCGGATGGAAAAGCAATTGCTTTTGATACTGCCAGCCTGAGTGACGGCACTCACAGCATTAATGCCGAACTGACATTTGTAGATAACAGCCTGGGCTTTAGCAGTGGTAACTTCAACGTTGGCCAACCACAAACTTTTTCAGCCAATCCCCAAAGCCCAAGCTTCACGCTTACGCAACCCAACACCCAGGCACAACTTACGTTAACGGTGAGTTACTCCGGCAACGCCAACAAGATGTACAACATTTTTTCGGATCAGCCCTGGCTGAAGGTGGAGCCGGGTATGAATGTCACTCCCGCCAGCCATACCCTCAGTGTGGATGCAGGCCAATTACAGCCCGGCAATTACACAGCCAACCTGAGCATCATTGGCGAACAGACATTGATAGTGCCAGTCACATTCACCTATAACGCGCAGAGTGCGACCTACGCGCTTAAAGTGAGCAGCCTGGCGAATCGCACGAGCCCAAGCGCCCTGGCGGGCAGTTTATTAAAAGGCAATGCCTATATTTATTTACTGCCCGAGGCCGGCCTTAAGTCAGTGGCCTTTTATCTCGACCGGCAACCCCAGGGCACTGCCGACAAGCTTGAGACAACGGCGCCATTCGACTTTGCAGGCACAGCGACCAATAACAGTGCCCAGCCCTACAACACCAGTACGCTCAGCGATGGAAGCCACTACATGAGCGCCAAGGTTACTCGCAGTGATAACAGCAGCGAGATAGTCCAGGCTACTTTCCAGGTCAACAACAATCCCTTTAACTTTGTCTTTACCCCCAGCAGCCTGTCCGCCAGCTTGCGCAACGACCATGCACCTGTGAGCTACAACCTCAATCTGGGTGTAGATACCAATAGCATCACGCCGGACTTCAGCATTACCAGCAACGTGCCCTGGGCGAGCGTCACCCCTACTTCCGGCCAGGCACCGAGCGACCTGCAAGTGACTTTCATCCCCAGCGCCATGCAAGCCGGTGATTACCAGGGATTGCTGACCGTCACCAGCAGCCAGCTGGGCAACAAAACCCTGCCGCTCAATTTAACCGTGACTGACAACCAGCCCAGGTTACTGGCCAATCCAGACAGCATTGCAGTCACCCATTTTCCAGATTCGGGCCTGCATACGGCGTCTTTCAATCTGGCCACCAACGACGACAGCCACGTTATCTTTACCGCCGCCAGCGATCAACCCTGGCTGACCCTTGGCACAAACTCCGGCACCACACCGCAAACCATCAGCTATTCCATCAATACCCAGGCAATGACGGCAGGCAACCATCTTGCCCATATCACCCTCAGCGCCAGTGGCTATCCAGACCTGCAACTGGCAGTGAGCCTGACCATCAGCAATACCGACGCCTGCGCACCGGTGATCTGCCAACAAATTCGCGTGGGTGTGCCCTATCTGCTGGAGTTCGATCGCGATATGGGCCATGTACTGGATGCCGCCGGCCTGGGGACAGGCTTTACCTACCTGATGCCATCCACCAACGCCAATCTCTACACCCCCGCCAATATCCATCTGGATAGCGCCGCGGGCGTGCTGCGCCTGCAAACCACAGCGGGCATTCCCTATCTGGCCAACAACAACCACACCAATGTATTGGGCATAGGCTTTGCCGGCCCCAACCAGATTGCCCGTATCACCACCCAGCTGAACCATCCTGCGAAAGGTACCGCTAAAGCCGAGCAGGCCGGGCTCTGGTTTGGGGTGAACGAGGACAATTACGTCAAGCTGGTATACGAGTCAGCTTCGCCCCAACCGCTGGTGGAGATGACTTATGAAAAAGCGGGGGCGGTGGTCAAATCCTTTACCAAAACCGCAGGGGATATCAGCAGCGGGAAATTGCAATTGGAGCTGGTGGCCAATCCGGGCACTGGCATGGTGACTGCTTCCTACTCAATCAACAGCGGCACACCTGTGAGCTTGGGAACAGTGGCCGTGGACCCGGACCTGTTCAGCTTTGATGCTGCCGGGATTGATCCATTGATAGGCACACGCAGCTTTACCGGAGTGATGGCCACCCATCGCAATGCCACTAGTCCACTCACCTTTGAGTTTGAATATTTCCGTATAGAAGCAGTCCCTCAAGATGCTTCAGCGGCACCGGTCAATTTCACCCGCAGCTCCCATCCCATCAGCTATCCGACCAACATGGCCTGGGCGCCAGACGGTAAGCTCTATGTGACCGAAATGCTCGGCACCATCCACGCCATTACCTACGACGCCAACCTGAATGTGGTGAGCGACACACCCATTACCAGCCTGATAGATTCCCTGGGGCAGCGGCTGACATTGGGGATAGCGGTACATCAGGATGATCCACAAGACCCCAACAATTACTCCCTCTGGCTCAGCTCTTCCAGCCCCTCACTGGACCATGGCGTGGCCAACTCCAGTGAAATCACCCGCTTGTCCGGCCCGGGTTTTGCGACTGTGGAGCACATCATCACCGGCTTGCCCCGCGCCATCGCCAACCATGCGCTCAACAGCATCCACTTCGGGCCAGATAATCGCCTGTACATAGCCGTCGGCGGCAATACCGGTGCCGGTGCGCCCGTGAATGTAGCGACTGAGTTTGGCGACCGGGAGGAACAACCACTCACCGCAGCATTGTTGGTTGCCGATGTATTTGCCACAGGTTTCGACGGCAGCTGCGCCAACAACCTCAATATCTACGGCCCCGCGCCCTGTGACGTAGTGCCCTATGCCACCGGCCTGCGCAACAGCTACGACTTCACTTTCCATTCCAACGGTGAACTCTATGCAACCGACAATGGGCTGGGTGTGACAGGCGCCTTCCCCCACTCGCCTATTCCTGACTGCAGTGGCCTATCCAACCCAACGCCCGTCAGCCAGGGCGGCAATAATCCGGGCTCGCAGGACGACCTCTTGGTGCGCGTGCTCCATGGCAAGTACTACGGCCATCCCAATCCATCGCGCAACGAATGCGTGTTCAAAGATGGCCACTACCAGGGGGTGTCGCCTCTGCCCAATTACGAACCGCCCATGGCTTCGCCCGGTCGCAACGCGTCAGCCGATGGGATTATCGAATACACCTCCAACCGCGCCTGCGGCAAACTCAAGGGCAACCTGCTGATCAGTCGCTACTCCCTGGGCGACGACATATTGCGGGTACAACTCTCGCCCGATGGCAAAACCGTAATAGCGCAGGACACATTGATTAACGGTTTTAACGATCCACTCACCGTCACCGAGCATCAGGGCAACCTGTTCGTCGCAGAATTAGGCGGAGGGCAACTCACCGCGCTCAAACCCCAACCACTCAACTGCTGGCTAGATGCGCAGGCCATGCCACTGGCGCTACAGGGCGCCGGTAGCACCACCGCCAACGGCAGGCTCTACAGCGTCGGCGGGCTTACCTCCAGCGGCCTCTTGCGCGATACCTACAGCTTCAATGGCAGCAGCTGGGTAAAACTGGCCGATAAACCGGGAACACCATTGGAAAGCCCGGCCATGGTTAGCAATGGCAGCGCTATTTATCTGATGGGAGGCTTCAGCGCTCATCAAAGCGGCTCACTGAATGAAATGTGGCGCTACGACATCGCCAATGACAGCTGGTCCGCCATGCCCAATTTGCCGGCGGCCCTGGGCAGCGCCAGTGCCCAACTTATCAACGGAAAAATCTACCTGTCCGGCGGACTGGATAGTACCGGTGCCTCGCGCGCCAGCCTCTATATTTTTGATACAGCCAGCAACAGCTGGAGCAGCGGAGCCGCCATGAGCAATTCACGTGACTCTGCAGGGGCGGCGGTCATTAGCGGAAAACTCTACATCTTCGGTGGGCGCCAACGTTTGGCTGATGGGACGGTTGTGAGCGAAGCGCAAACCAGTGTCGAGACCTACAACCCGCAAACCGACAGCTGGAGCAACGCGGCCACTATGCCGCGCGGACGTCGCGCTTTTGCACTGGGACAATTTAATAATCACCTGCAAATTATCGGGGGCGAAAACGGCAACCGGTTGTTCAGCGAAGTGGACGACTACAACCCTGCAACCAACAGCTGGAGCCAATTGGATAACAGCAACGCCATGCGGCAAGGCGCGAGCTACGGCACGCTGAATAATCTGGTGATCATCAGTGGCGGCAGCGACACCACAGGCATATCACCCAAAAACACCACGCAAACCTTTACTGTGAATTGACAGGCGATAAATTGAGAACAAAAAAATCCCCCGGCTAACAGGGGATTTTTTTAATGCGCAGAATGATCCATCACCTTTTCGATGCGCCTGTCTGGCACCAACCACATAAGTGCTACAGCCACATACAACAACTGCGAAACAATACCGTAGTGAAATGCCAGCACTATGGCCAGTGCGTACACCACGACCGAAATATTGCCTTTGAAATCGCGCCCTATGGCTTTTGCCAGCAGAGAATCATCGCCCTCAGTGGCAATAATGGAGCGCGCAAGTATCCAATAAGCAATGCCAGCCATCATCAACACGCCGCCATAAAGCGCCGTGGGTAAAGGCGCAAAATGATTTTCACCCATCCAGCCAGTGACAAAAGGCAGCAGCGACAACCAGAACAACAAATGCAAATTCGCCCAGAGCACGCCACCACTGACATGCTTGACCGTGTGCAACATATGGTGATGGTTATTCCAGTAAATCCCCACGTAAATAAAACTCAGCACATAACTTAAAAACACCGGCAACAATTGGCTGAGCGTGGCCCAATCCGCACCGTGCGGCACTTTTAATTCCAACACCATAATCGTAATGATGATCGCAAGCACACCATCGCTAAAAGCTTCTAAACGCGTTTTTCCCATGACACAACTCCGTGATTGATGGCGGGATTTTAGGAGAGCTGGTACAAATTGCAATACAACGGTGTAACCCTGACTTAGGTAAACTTCCGGCTGACAAACAGCGAGCCCGCGAGGCCAAAACGCCATGGCAAATCCACAGCCTTGGAAATACCTATGCGCGGACCACAAATCACATCAACGGGTTTCAACGAGGGAATTAATTCGAAGGGAGGTTCATTCAATGGCATGCCGTTGAATGCGTGAATGATGGCCAATGCCTCACCCACTTTGCCAGGGCCGGAGCAAAGGCCGCGCACATCTTTAATGCCACGTCGCTCGTGCATGGTTTGCAAACCAATAATGGGCTCAATTGCACGAATCAATACACCCGCACCATGCCCTTCATTTTCACACACAAAATTCAAACACCAGTGAATGCCGTAGGAGCGATAAACATAAGCGCGCCCCGGCGGACCAAACATGGAGGCGTTGCGTGGCGTTTTGCCGACAAAAGTGTGCGATGCCGGCTCGCTTTGGTCGTAGGCTTCGGTCTCTACGATAATGCCGCCAATACCATTCACGGTAAAAGTTGCGCCTATCAATTGGCGGGCAACTATATGCGAAGGTGCAAAAAAATCTAGCACGGATATTTTCATCAGCAACCACTCTTACGAATTCACTAACTCTTGCAGCAGTTTCATATGTGCGATCGAAACAAACATTTCACCAATTTTTTCAATATCCTGCTGCTGTTACGCAATCAGCCATTAGAAATATCGCGGCCCTTCACGCCATTTTATTCGAGCCTGAGTGTCAGGAACCCCCACTTTTTATCGTTATATGTTGTTGAACCACTTTTGCCAACTCAATTGCAGACAAAGGCCCACAACCTTCCGCCTGGTTGCTCAAGGTAACGTAAACATTCTGGCCAGCCTTGGCTGTGCCGGCGATAACTTTTGCCAAGGCCGCTCGCGTCTCAACATCTGGATCTTGCATTTGATTAAAAGGCGAATACAGCTGCTGGGCATCCTCATAACCATATGCGCCGTGCAGGGGGTTAAGGTTCCAGCGGCACACGAGCGGGCCAGGCCAGAGCGCACGAAGAATGGGTAACTGCTCAACGATAGGTGGCATTTTTGCATGTAACCCCATGCAATAGGTTGCGCCTGTGTCGCGAAGAGCTTGCACAAATTGCGGCGTAAGCCACTCCCTATCGCGCACCTCCACCGCAACGACACCATCCGGCGCTATCTGACCGAATTCAGGAATTGCGCTTAGCAATTGATGCAGGCGATTGATCAGCTCCGGCATGCGCGACAACCAGCTGGTGGGCAGTGGGCTGATTTGAAAGACCAAGGCGCCGAGCCTGTGACCCAAGCCCTCCAGTGCTGGTTCGACGAACATTTGCACCGCCTCAGCTGCATTTAAAAAATGGGCGTTGGTCCGCATGCCGCGACCGGATTCATCGCGAATCAATGCATCGGTGATCAGACTCGGGGCTTTCACGACAAAACGAAAATCCTGATCCACCTGCGAGGCATATTCCGCAAACTGCGCAACATTCAACGGGCGATAAAAACTGCGATCAATACTCACTGTGCGAAACAGTGGATGTTTGCAGTAAGCCGTTAAGCCATAGCGGGACAAATTCGTTTCCGGATATTCGCGATCCCACACCAGCCCCGCCCAGCCGGGATAACTCCAGGATGAAGTGCCCAGTCGTAAATGCGCGGGCAGAGTTTGCGCCAGATCAATGAGCGTCTGATCTGGAATAAATGGCTCCACTGCTTTGCTGGATTTTTTGATCGGTTTGGCGGCACCATCTTCAGATTCGCCAAACAATGAGTTTTGCATTCTCAATAGCCCATTAAATTCGTAGCAACAAAAAAGGCCAACAGCGGGAAGACTGTTGGCCTTTTTATATCAATCACGAGAAATTACAAACTCAGCACTTTCTCGCCGCGCGAAATACCACTCACACCCGAGCGCACCACTTCGATAATCGCTGCATCGCCAACGGCTTGTAGGAAAGCATCAAGCTTATCGCTCGCGCCAGTAATCTGAATGGTGTAGAGCGAGCTGGTGACGTCGATGATTTGGCCGCGGAAAATATCCACGCAGCGCTTCACCTCGGCGCGCTGGGCGCCGGAGGCTTTGACTTTTATCAGCATCAGTTCGCGCTCAATGTGCGCGCCTTCGGTCAGATCAACCAGCTTCACCACATCAATTAATTTGTTGAGGTGCTTGGTGATTTGCTCGATTTTGTGGTCGTCACCAATGGTCGTCAGCGTCAGGCGCGACAGAGTCGCATCTTCCGTTGGCGCTACTGTCAGGCTCTCGATGTTGTAGCCGCGCTGGGAGAACAAACCCACCACACGAGACAACGCACCCGGGGCGTTTTCCATCAGAACAGAAATAATTCTTCTCATATTTTTGCTCCTTAGGTCCGCTCGGTTTTACTTAACAACATATCGCGCATTGAGCCGTTAGGCGCAACTTGCATCGGGTAAACGTGCTCTGATTGGTCAACCATAATGTCCATAAACACTACGCGATCTTTCAGCGCAAAACATTCTTCCAGCTTCGCTTTCAAATCAGCCTTTTTAGTTACACGAATACCAACGTGACCGTAAGCTTCGGCAAGTTTGATGAAGTCTGGCAATGAGTCTTCATACAAGCTTTCGGCGTAGCGGCTGGAGTACTGCATATCCTGCCATTGGCGAACCATGCCGAGAGCTTGGTTGTTCAAGCAGATAATTTTTACCGGCAAATGGTATTGCGTGCAGCAGGACAATTCCTGGATACACATCTGGATCGAACCTTCACCCGTTACACACACAACGGTCGCATCGCGATGCGCCATCTGCACACCCATTGCCGCAGGCAAACCAAAGCCCATGGTGCCCAGACCACCGGAGTTGATCCAACGGCGCGGTTTATCAAATTGATAATACTGCGCAGTAAACATCTGGTGCTGGCCCACGTCGGAGGTTACGTAAGCATCACCTTTGGTGACTTCCCAAACGGCTTTGATCACATCTTGCGGTTTGATCACGTCGCTTTCAGTGTCGTAACGCGGCTTGCTGTACAAACCGTGACGCTCACGCCATTCATTAATTTGCTTCCACCAGGCCGCAATCGCTTCTGCATCCGGCTTCTCGTTGGACTCTTTGATCAGCGCAAGCATATCGGTCAATACGCTTTCTACTGAACCAACGATAGGCACATCCGCAACCACGGTTTTGGAGATAGACGCAGGGTCGATGTCCACGTGGATAATTTTTGCATTGGGGCAGAACTTGCTCACAGTGTTAGTCACACGGTCATCAAAGCGCGCACCTATGGCAAGAATCACATCACTGTGGTGCATCGCCGTGTTAGCTTCGAAAGTACCGTGCATGCCGAGCATGCCGAGGAAGCGCTTGCCAGTACCTGGGTAGGCTCCCAGCCCCATCAAGGTGTTGGTTACTGGATAGTCCAGCGTATCCACCAATTGCGTAAGCAGATGGGAAGCATTGCCCTGCACCACACCGCCGCCGGTGTAAATCATCGGACGCTTTGCGCCGAGCAGCAGTTGCACCGCTTTTTTGATCTGGCCAGCATGGCCGCGAGTTGCAGGCGTGTAAGAGCGCAGCTTCACTTTATCCGGGTAGGAGTAAGGGAAGGTATAGGCTGGATGCGTCAGGTCTTTAGGCACATCGATCACCACCGGGCCGGGGCGACCGGTCGCGGCAATGTAATAAGCCTTTTTCACCGTTTCAGCGATTTCGCTTTGGTGTTTGATCATAAAGCTGTGCTTCACAATCGGGCGGGAGATACCCACCATGTCGGTTTCCTGGAAGGCATCTTCACCGATCAGATGGCTTTGCACCTGGCCGGAGATCACCACCATAGGAATAGAATCCATATAGGCCGTCGCAATACCGGTAATGGCATTGGTCGCGCCTGGGCCAGAAGTCACCAGCACGGTACCCACTTTGCCGGTTGCACGAGAATAGCCATCGGCGGCGTGGGTAGCGGCTTGCTCGTGGCGAACTAGAATATGTTTAACGTCTTTTTGACGAAAGATGGCATCGTAAATATGCAGCGCAGCGCCGCCTGGATAGCCGAAAATGCACTCAACACCTTCGTCTTTCAGGGCGCGAATAAGCATATCTCCGCCGGAAAGCATTTCCACAATCATTCCCCTTTTTACATGTATAGATTAGCGTGCAGCTGCATGTATAGCCGGATGCCAAGCGCAAAAGCCAAGCTTCCGATTGCCGGATACACGGGGCAGTTAAAGAACTGTCAGCAGTGATGGAACATACAGGGCACTTAGTAAAACGCCGGTGACCGAGTCTACCGTCGCTATATGAATGATCCACGATCAAAACCCGGCAAGGTCAGGATCGGACCAGCGAAAACCGTGCAGGTAAACAGCGGCTTTCTTGGTAGCCCCAAGGTTTTTGGGACTCACCGCAGATGGATCGCCAAGAGGGTGACTTGGCAGGTGCAGATGAGATTCCAAGCTTATTGGTCATCTAGCAGCCATCTGGAGGAGGTGCAATTTTGGCAGTTGGGGCGGGGAAGTCAAGAAAAAACCCGAAAGAACTGCAATCTTCAGCCAAGGCAGCCACAATCAGATAGCAACTGAAGCCGCCCAAACTCAGCCATCAAGCCCTATACGGGGCTTTGGAGGCATTGAGGTACACGCAAATACTAGCGCAACGGATTTAACAACGCAGGTTGCCCGAACTCCACGAGCTGTCCATTCGATTTTTGAAAGTATTCACGCCAGAATTGTTGTAGCGCACTCATGGTCTTTGGATCACGATAAACGCCTTTGGGCTGCTTGGCATCTTCAGTCACAAGCCCTGCCCCCAAGACATAAATTCGAGCTCCTGCGAAATCGCCCAGTAATTGATTATCCTCCGCCAGCGCCAACTCCTTAACCGGATCGATTTTACGTACTGCTTGTTTGGCATAAAATGAGGATACGGAGGAGTTCTCCAGCATATCGGACACAATCAAGACTATTTTTTCCTGCGCATCCGAATGCATTACCTTTACTGAAATATCCTTCAAGCTAGCCATAACATCTGACTTTGCTACATCAGAGGAAGTCCCGAGAAAAGCTTTTTTTAAAGCAGCCCCCGCAAGTTGGGCAGAGTTCGATCCCTGCAAGTTCATACATTGATCAAATTTGGCTAGCTGCTGCTTTCCAATTGCATTACGATCATGCTCGGAAATCACAGGACTTAACTTGGCAGACACCAAGACATCGGTATAGTGCCCCTGCGTAAATGCTGAAAATTGCATAATTGAAAAGGCATTACCGGCCAATAAAAATGGCTTAATATTATTGGCAACCGATTGCTGCAAAGATTGTCCCAATGGAGTTGTCTGATCAATTGCAACAAAGATCTCTGTTGACACCTTGCCTGCAGGCGCAGCCAGCTTTGCGTAAGCAAAACAATCTGGCAGCGTATTCTGCGCCACCACCGAAAACGAGCTTACAGCAAAAAAAAACGCCATGAGCATTAACATTAAATTCTTGCATATTTGGTTAATCAAATAAGCCATCTAGGTCAGCCTCCGCTTTGGCTTTTTCCGCTGCGAGCTTGCGTTCTTTTATGACCGCAGCCGCTTGTGTGCGCAAATCGGCAGGCACTGATGCCAAATATTCTTTTTTCTCTTGCACATCAGCCAAACTGTCAACATGTGCAAGAACAGCTTCCAAACTCAATACCTGCCTCGAGGTATCTTTAACCAACGGCGCTGAGTGGGCAGCGGCACGCACGGCCGCATGTTCACGCTGCTCTTCGTACTCCTTGGTTTGCAGAACACGCTCTTCTTCCATGAAGTTACGGAAAGTTTTTCCTGCCAATTTTTTTGAATTGCCTTTGCTAATGAGTTTAGCCATTAATTTCTGCTGAAGGTTTTCTAATTTTGCCTGAGCTATGTCTGCGATCTCTTGGTAATGAGATCGTACATCCGCATAGGTTGAATAACGACCACAACCAATTGCACGATAGGCCTTAAGACTTTCCTTGCCCGCAAAACCCCATTTAAAACCAAAAATCACTCCCAGTAATTGCAAAAACACAAATATAAAAGCAAGCACGATAAAAGTTCCCCAACCACCACGGCGATGATTGCTAATACTCTCGTCAACAGCCAGCCCTTCCGCTTTCGCCTGCTCGGCAACATCCGCTGCGGGTAATTGTTCAGCACTATTCGTTGCGGATAAATCCAAAGCATCATGTCCAGCATTAACAGAAAGACTAATCTCTGCGGTCTTGCCGGTTATTTCCATCCGTAATTGATCTTCAAGCACTTGACCACGGACATAGGTCGCACCAATTGCAACGATCAAAACACAAAAAATGGTGGCCACAGTGATTTTATAGCTGGGCTGAGTGCCTACACGATTAGCTAAATGTGTATAGGGAGGAAATTCATCGTCACAGGATTGCGGCTTATTTAACGCCACCTCCCCAGTGCGAAACTTATATTTATCGCCATTAGCGAGTGTTGATTCATCCTCAGCCCAATCCTGTCTTGCCTGCTTAATTTTGCTTGAGCAATAAAGTTCGTGTCCCGCAAAGTGTGTAAATGCAACCAGTATTACAGAAACCATAAATGCTATACCCATAGCACCATATTGCTGGGTATTTTCACTTGCACCAGGAATGGAATAACCCGCCAGCACATAGGAAAACCCCATGGCCTCCACAAACACCAAGACCACCGTTAACACCCAAATCAATTTGGGCGTATCTGCACGCCCCAAATCACCGGCCTTGGTGATATAGGTAATTTTTTCATTAAAATCGTGCTCGTCCTGAATGCGGATAAACTTCTTGTAATCGCTACATAACGCTCTCTCAGCCTTAAACCAACCCTGAGCTTGATCGGGATTAAGATCCCCCGACAAAGATGCAATTCGTCCAATAATGGGAATGCTGTACCACGTGTTATGCCACCACCACTTCATTTTTTCCCACATGAGCATAATTAAAAAGCCAGCCACCATTACACTTACCATACTCCAAGCTGCGACAGGGTACGTTGCAAAAAACTCGTTCATTCCTAGCTCCATGTTTATTAATTTTTAACGAATCATCTTAGGTTTATATTCTGCGGCGTATAAGGTTCCATTGTTGTTGTAAAGCAACTCACCTGACTTTGCTTCCATCCCCCCCTGTGCAGGCAGAACCACATCCATACACTGCACACCGCCCGCGCCTTCAGCAAATACACGATACAAAATCCCACCACTACCGCGATATGTATTCACAGCAGGTGAAGTCTGAATATCAGGCTTGGCATTTCTATTTTTTTGCGGGTTGTAATCAGCGTATATTTTCATTTCCGGCGAATTCGATGGAGCAGCAGAGTCGCTCAATACACCCACATGATTAAGCATAATTAAATTACCATTGAGCGTGTCGTGCCACGAGGTATTGTAAAGACCAGGCAAATACTCCGTAGTACTATACGACTTGCCATTTTTCAACGATTTCACATCGCCGGTAGCCCTCGGTCTATCCCGTTCACAACTAGCCAACACTACCGCATCGTCCGCGTAAGCTTTAGAGAAGAAGCTAAATTCAAGCCCCTCGTGAATGGCGCGCCCCAAATTCACATTTGCATCAGCTGACAGAGGATGTCCGCCATATTTATATACTTTTCCAGCAGTAGGAGGAGTGACTGACGCGACTACATTTTTAGCTTTATTTGTCGTAACAATATTCGAATCTTTTACTGGTGAAGCAGGCTCGCTTGCCTTATGCATCACTACCGGTACTTCGACAGGCCGATAATATTCATGCTTGGGCTGACGCACCTGTAGATATTTTTGAAAATTAGCTTCATTGGTAACTTCAACTAACTCTACACGACGATTTTGAGCGCGACCCGATTCAGTCCTATTATCAGCCTTGGGCAGACTTTCACCAGCACCCTGGAAATATAATGTATCCTCAGGCAATCCATGCTCACCTAAAAACTTGGCAACAGCACGAGCACGGCGCTCCGATAAATTAACGTTATATTTTGTATCGCCAGTGTCATCCGTATGACCAACCAGAAGAATCTTTTTATGTTTGGCTGCATCCAAATATGCAGCACGCTCCTTATCGTCCAGGATTTTGTTGGCGAATTTTTGAGGGTTATAAGCATCTGCGATTGCAGCGAAATAACTTTGCGCAGCGGGAGTTAATTGATCGGAATCGACTTCGAAATGGCCACGGCCATTTTTTTCGCCAATGTTAACAGCCATCCCCATCAAGCTATCTGAGGCAGCACTACCATTGTTTTCAACCACGGCGCCACTGGTATCTACGTTAGCCACATCCATTTGCAAGTCATATTGCTTTGCAATTTTGAAAAGCTCGCAACGTTTTTTATCCATGTCGGCACCAATTGCGCCGCCAATAACCAAGCCAGCAGTACCACCAATAATCGCAGCAGCCGGCTTTTTATCCCCCATCAAGTACCCAGCAGTCACACCAGCCAGTGCACCAATCAACATTCCTTTGTTGCGAGCATTGTTTGAGCAAGGATCATCGTTAGCAAATGTTTTTTTTGTTGCCTTTCCAAGACTTGAATCCTCCAAGGTAGAGCAACCATTCATGTATAAGGCCATCACCATAACCAGAGGCGAGACGAAGTATTTATTCCTCATATTTTCCCTTTTAAAAGCTATATTTTGTAAGTTCAAAGCCCCTTAACATTAGACGCTAATATGCATTGGGTCAATCAACGTACTGGCAGCTTATCAATCACATATCTGATCAAAACACACTCGAGCCTCAACAAACCCAATCAATACCAGAAACAAAAAGCCCCGCATTTAGCGGGGCTTCAGATCGCAACCACACAAGACTTACGCGAAGGGATGACGCAGTACAATGGTCTCAACACGATCAGGGCCAGTGGAAATAATATCCACCGGAGTTTTGACCAACTCTTCCAGGCGCTTGATGTAGTTGCGCGCGTTGGTTGGCAGCGCATCAATAGATTGTGCACCTACAGTGGATTCGCTCCAGCCGGGCATTTCTTCGTAGATTGGCTGCACTTGCGCCCAACCGTCGGCATCGTAGGGCACACCAACAGATTCGCCTTTGGCATTTTGGTAACCGATACAGATTTTCACCGTCTCAAGGCCATCCAGTACATCCAGTTTGGTCAGGCAGATACCGGTCACTGAATTGATACGGTTGGCGTGACGCACGGCAACGGCATCAAACCAGCCACAGCGACGCTTGCGGCCTGTGGTAGCGCCGAATTCGTGACCTTTCTTGCCGAGGTATTCGCCAATCTCACATTCCAGTTCGGTAGGGAATGGACCAGAACCTACACGGGTGGTGTAAGCCTTGGTGATACCCAGAACATAGTCCAGATACAGCGGACCAAAACCAGAACCAGTTGCAGTACCGCCAGCGGTGGTGTTGGAGGAGGTTACGTAAGGGTAAGTACCGTGGTCGATGTCCAACAGCGAACCCTGAGCACCCTCGAACAGAATGTTGTCACCTTGCTCGCGTGCCGTGTGCAGGATTTCAGTCACGTCAGCCATCATCGGCAACAATTGCTCAGCCCAGGCGGTGCAATCAGCCAGGATTTTCTCGTAGCTAACCGCTTCTACTTTGTAGTATTGGGTCAGCTGGAAGTTGTGGTACTCAAGGATGTCTTTGAGTTTTACCGCAAAGCTTTTCAGGTCAACCAGATCGCCCAGACGCAGGCCGCGACGTGCAACCTTATCTTCGTAAGCAGGGCCAATGCCGCGACCTGTGGTGCCGATTTTGGCGGAGCCACGAGCCAGTTCACGCGCCTGGTCCAAAGCAACGTGATACTGCAGGATCAGCGGGCAAGCGGGCGACAGACGCAGGTTTTTGCGTACAGACACACCGTTCTCTTCAAGGCCGGCGATCTCTTTCAGCAGCGCCTCTGGCGACAGCACCACACCGTTGCCGATCAGGCAGGTAACGCCTTCGCGCAAGATGCCTGAGGGAATCAGGTGCAGAACGGTTTTCTTACCGTCGATAACCAGTGTGTGGCCAGCGTTGTGGCCACCCTGGAAACGGGAAACCAGGGAAACCTGATCGGTCAGCAAATCAACAATCTTGCCTTTACCTTCATCACCCCACTGGGTGCCCAAAATGACGACGTTTTTGCCCATGGCTGGAAAACTCTCTGTGTAAACAATAAAAAATGCTGTTGTGCGCCTGCGCGCGTAAAGCTTGCGTGCTGGTTTATTTAGCGACTACCTGGTACTCGCCCGCCACCAACTGCAACTCGCGGCTCGCGCCAGTTGCACCGTAAATTACTTGCTCACCCTGGGCGCGCAATGCTTGCACCGCTTGCCACTGGCGAATATCGCCGTTATCGACCACAGCGATAGCCGTTGCCGCCGCAGCGGGCCACAAATTCAATTTGCTAATCGCACAGATATCCAGCGCAAAACCTGTCGCAGGACGCGCACGACCAAAGACTTCGCCGATATGGTCATAGCGACCGCCACTGGCGATGGGATTGCCAAGGCCGGGCGCAAAGGCAGCGAATACCAGGCCAGTCAGATAGTGGTAACCACGCACTTCGCCCAGGTCAAAATACAATTCCGCTTCGGGGTAGCGCTGCGCGATCACCTCAGCAACCTGCTGTAATTGCGCTACTGCCGCTAATGCATTGGGAATAGCGGCAAACAGATCGCGCGCCTTCGCCAGCACATCTACATTACCGGCCAAGCCAGGCAATGCGAGTAACAACTGGGCACACTTGGGATCACTAACCTTGGCTGCAACCCAGGCGCGGATTTCCGTCATCGCCTTGCGTTGCAACAGGTCAAAAAATTCATCTTCCTGGGTTTCATCGAGCTTGGCGCAAGCGGCCAGCGCGCGATAAACGCCTACATGGCCAAGATCTATATGCAATCTTGGCAAACCGGCAACACGCAGGGACTCCAGCAACAGCGATACCACTTCCACGTCAGCAGTTATGCCCGCTTCACCGTAAAACTCCAGCCCCACTTGCATGGGAGTGCGCGTAGCCAGCGGATTTTTAGGTTTGGTGTGGACCACATTGCCGGCATAACAAAGACGATTTGCGCCTTCGATATTCATGCTGTGCGCATCTATGCGAGCGGTTTGCGGAGTGATATCGGCGCGTATACCGAGAGTGCGGCCGGTAAGCTGGTCGGTCACTTTAAAGGTGAGCAGATTCAACTCACGGCCGAGGCCTGTGAGCAGGGAATCCGTGTATTCCAGCAGTGGCGGAATCACCAGATCGTAGCCCCAGGTGGCGTAGAGATCCAACAACTGGCGGCGCAATGATTCGATGGGCTTGGCTTGGGCAGGCAGAATTTCTTCTACCCCGTCAGGCAGCAGCCAGCGGTCGGCATAGGTCATAGGCGACTCTAAACATCCCATTATTTCAAGATATATAACAACCCGACCCCGATAGCCATGGCGACAAAGCCCATGGTGCGTAACTGGCGGTCACTGGTTTGTGCAAGCTGCAGCACCAGGTTTCGCCAGCGGGTTGGATAGAGAAAGGGAATCATGCCTTCGATTACCAGCACCAGACACAATGCTTGACCGAGTGTTTCCCACATGGATTAACTCCAAGGACAGGCTTTTTGGCAGCCCGCACATAAAAAAACCGAGCTTTCGGCTCGGTTGCGGCATTTTAACCTCTTTGCCGGGGAATTTGTAGCTTGCCGCACAAATTCCCCGAAAAGATTATTTTTTGCCCTGTGGCGCGATTTACTTTTTTCCCTGCGGGTCTTTCAGGTAACGGAAGAAATCGCTTTTAGGATCAACCACTAACAGATCATCTTTGCCATCAAAGCTCTTGCGATAGGCATTGAGACTACGGATCAACGCGTAAAATTCAGGATCTTTGTTGTAGGCCGACGCATAGATGGCAGCAGCCTTGGCATCACCCTCACCACGAATACGCTCAGCATCGCGATAGGCGTTAGCCTCCAACACGACACGCTGGCGATCAGCATCAGCTTTAATCACCTCAGACTGCTCTTTACCTTGGGCGCGGTATTCGCGTGCTTCTTTGGCGCGATCCGCCATCATACGGGCAAATACTGACTCGCTTACTTCCGTTGGAAAGTCGATGCGCTTCACGCGAATATCCACCACCTCAATACCCAGCAACTTGCTCGCTGATTCATTGAGAGTAGTCTTCAGCTCAGCCATGAGCTCATCGCGCTGGCCCGACACGACATCGTGCAAGGTGCGACGACCAAACTGGTTGCGTAGGCCATCCGCAGCACGCTGACCAAGGCGATCCGCCGCCAGCTGCACATCACCGCCGGTAGCGCGATAGTAAGTAGCAACATCTTTAATACGCCATTTAATGTAGGAATCAACCATCAAACGCTTGTTTTCGATGGTGTAGAAGCTCTCTGTTTTCATGTCCGCCGTCTGCAGGCGACCATCAAAACGCAGCACACGATCCGTCAGCGGCATCTTAACGTGTATACCTGGCTGCACATCAGTTTCCACCAGACGACCAAAACGCAGCACTACCGCGCGGTCTATCTGGTTAACTATGTATACGCTGCTGGACACAATCACCAACACCAGAAACAGCGCGATTAATGAGAACAAACCCTTGCTAGACATTAGCGCACCTCCCGACGTACAACTGGCTTGGCAACCTCAACTTCGCGCTGGGTAGCCTCTTCGATCACGGCCGCGGGCGGCACTTGTTTGGTCAACTTGTCCAGCGGCAGGTAGAGCACGCTGTTGTTATCGACATCAATCATGACTTTGGATGACTTGCTCATCACCGCTTCCACGGTATCCATATAAAGACGCTTACGTGTTACTTCGGGCGCGCGTTTGTATTCAGACCAGAGGTTTTCAAAACGGGCAGCCTCACCTTCTGCACGGGAAACCACTTCGGATTTATAGGCTTCAGCTTCTTCCAGCAAGCGCTGGGCCTTACCGCGCGCCTCGGGAATTATCTGGTTGGAATAGGCTTCAGCTTCATTTTTCAGACGGGTTTCGTCTTCTTTCGCTTTGATCACATCGTCAAACGCCGAGCGCACTTCTTCTGGCGGCTGGGCCTGCTGAATATTCACGCTATTCACTTGAATACCTGTACCGTAGCTATCGAGATAAGCCTGCAGACGCTGCTTCACTTCGGCTGCCATTTTGGCGCGACCTTCAGACAACACCTGCTCCAGCTCGGTCGAACCCACCACATGGCGCAGGGCGCTGTCAGTGGCGTGGGTCAGGCTGATTTCGGGATCGCGCACATTGAGCACAAATGCTTTAACGTCCACTACGTTGTACTGAACAGTAATGGGCAATTCCACAATACTTTCATCCTGGGTCAACATGCGGCCGCGGGTTGGATACTGACGCTCACCCGTGACGTTTACGATCCAGACTTTGGTAAAGAGAGGGGCAGACCATCCGAGACCTTCATCGCGAATCTCTTTGAAGGCGCCAAATTGAAAGATAACGGCACGCTCTTTGGCATCCACCTGGAAGAAACCGGCAGCGGCATAAACAAGTGCAGCCAATACCAGGATGATCACAACAATGCCACCAAAGGCGCCGCCAGAGGAATCGTTACGACCGCCTCCGCCGCCACCGAACATGCCATTGAGTTTTTCCTGCAGCTTGCGAAAGGCCTCGTCCAGTTCCGGTGGGCCATCATTGCCCCCGCGACCACCCCATGGGTCCTTATCTTTTCCCGGTTCATTCCAGGCCATAACACCGTCTCCGATTGTTTTTAGGATAATTCAGCAAGATGTGAGGGCGATCCCGTTTATTTCAACTAAGCCATCACATCCGAATCTAGCGTAGGAACCTAATACTAACGGGATTTACTCTGCCCACACCAGATCATCAAACGCCAGATGATGGGCGCTGAGTATGCGCAGCAAATCGTCTTTAGGTACGCGCAGCTCTGCTTCGCAGGAGCCGTCATCGCGATAAGTCTCACCGGCAATCGCCTGTTGCGCATAAAGTGCTGCACGCAGGCGGCCATCCTGGGGCAATAACAGCAGGCGCCCCACCACCATTTCCGTACCGAGCAACTCAGCGATGGCCTTATAAAGCAAATCACAGCCGGCACCCGTTTGCGCCGAGAGCCATACAGCCACTGCCTTACCCTGATCGTCACGATCAATGCGCGGCTCAACATCCATCAGATCAATTTTATTGTAGACCTTAAGCTGCGGTAGTTCGGCCGCGCCTATTTCTTCCAACACCAATTCTACTTGCTCAATGTTGCGCAATCGCTCATCGGCATGAGCGTCTATAACATGCAACAAAAGTGTGGAGTTACTCGCTTCCTCCAGGGTTGCCCGGAAAGCTTCCACCAGTTTGTGCGGTAAATGGCTGATAAAACCTACGGTATCCGCCATCACCACCGCACCTATATCAGCCAGTTCAATGCGGCGCATAGTAGGGTCTAGAGTAGCGAACAATTGGTTTTCCGCGTAGACATCGGAGCCGGTAATGCGGTTAAACAGGGTAGATTTACCGGCGTTGGTATAGCCGACGAGCGACACAGTTGGAATCGCTGCGCGCTGGCGGGAGCGACGCCCCTGCTCGCGTTGGGAGCGCACCTTTTCCAGGCGCTGCTCGATCATATTGATTCGACCGCGCAATAAACGGCGGTCAGTTTCCAGTTGGGTTTCACCCGGGCCGCGCAGGCCGATACCGCCTTTCTGGCGTTCAAGGTGAGTCCAACCGCGCACCAGGCGCGTGGCCATATGGCGCAGCTGGGCGAGCTCAACTTGCAGCTTGCCTTCAAAGGTGCGCGCACGCTGGGCGAAAATATCGAGAATCAAACCCGTGCGGTCGAGCACGCGACACTGCAATTCGCGCTCGAGATTGCGCTCCTGGCTGGGAGTTAAGGTGTGATTAAAAATAACCAGTTCAGCTTTGTGTTCGGCAACGATTTGCTGCAACTCTTGCAGCTTGCCGGTACCTATAAAGAACTTGGCTTGCGGGGCTGTGTATTTGCCAGTGACAAAAGCGACCGGGTCGCCGCCAGCAGACAATACCAGCTCTTCAAATTCGCGGGGATCTTCGGGCTCTTGCCCATAAGACAGGTTCAGGTGAACCAGCACTGCCAGTTCACCTGATTCGGGGCGATCAAAAAACAATTAGCATCCTCAAACGAGTAATGATTACTCGGCTTGCTCTTCTTCTTCGCCTTCGATTGCACCAGCTTCGTTCAGCAGAGGAACACGCACAGCGCGAGAGGGAACTACGGTTGAAATAGCATGTTTGTAAACCATTTGGCTTACAGTGTTTTTCAACAGCACAACAAACTGGTCAAATGACTCAACCTGACCCTGTAACTTAATACCATTTACCAGGTAAATGGACACAGGTACACGCTCTTTTCTCAGAACGTTCAGGTAAGGGTCTTGTAAACTATGCCCTTTTGACATGTTTATTCTCCTAAGGAAGATAAAAAATTACCCACCTTGAATCCCCATTTGTTATTAAATAGGAAGGGGTGGACGACAAATATTATATGAAAAACCGGTAATCGTTCTCACATGGGTATTATATGGCTGCGGCCCTTATAAAATTCAAGGCGCAGCGCACAATTTCTTCTTTCGAGAGCGAAATCCCACCTGCCGTATCAGTATAGAGCCAATTCAGCGAAGCGGTAGGGTTATTTTCCCACCCGCGCAACCAGGTAAATTGGCGCTTGGCCAATTGACGCGTCGCGATAATTCCGCGCTCTATCATCTCATCCTTGCTCAACCGCCCTTCCAGATAATCCCACACCTGGCGATAACCCACTGCACGTATTGCAGGCAGATCCACATGCAAATCGCCACGCTGGTAAAGCGCTTGTACTTCATCCAACAAGCCCGCTTCAACCATTTTAATAAATCGCGTAGCGATTCGTTGGTGCAGTAGCGCACGCTCGCGCGGCGCTATAGCTATCTGGACCAGATTGAACCTTTCAGTGAAAGGCACACTTGTATCCAGAGCCTGCAACCGACGCAACTCACTCATGGTTTTTCCGCTTACGCGGTAGACCTCCAGCGCGCGACTGACACGCTGGGAGTGATTGGGGTGAATCTGGGCAGCTACTTCAGGATCGACTACAGTCAGTTGTGCATGCACATACGGCCAACCGTGTTCGGCAGCATCTGCCTCTATCTGTGCGCGCACTTGTGCATCAGCTTCGGGCATGGCAGCCAAACCATCTAACAGAGCTTTGAAATAGAGCATAGTTCCACCCACCAGCAGGGGAATTTTGCCCTGCGCGTGAATGTCCGCAATTTCGCGCTCGGCATCGGCAACAAAATCCGCTGCTGAATAGGGTTCGGATGGATCGCGAATATCGAGCAGGCGATGGGGAGCGGCAGCCTGCTCTTCCGCTGTGGGCTTGGCAGAGCCTATATCCATACCGCGATACACCAGCGCGGAATCCACGCTGATCAATTCCACCGGCAAATGCTGGCGCAGGGCGATGGCGAGATCCGTTTTACCGGATGCCGTCGGGCCCATTAAAAAAATGACCATTGGCCGATGTTGACTCACAAATACACCCTGTTCACAAATAGCCCTTGGTTGGTCGCACTTAAAATTGCAGGGGGCAAATGATAACATCCGCCCCCAGGTTTGCAGAATGTCGCCAGAACATAGGGGCGACAAAAGGAATAATCGTGCTGTCACATACCGTCTCCCTGCTCTTTTTCGCGGCAGCCATGCAAGGCTTTTTCCTGGCGACGGTGCTGGGTTTGCAGCGCCGCAACACCCAAGCCAATCAGATTTTGGCCGTGTGGATAGGCTTGCTCTCACTGGATTTGCTACAGCAGATTTACTACATAGAAGCCCTGTACAACCGCTTTCCCCAATTTATTAACCTGATCAACCTGCTGCCACTCACCTACGGTAGTTTTTTGTTTTTGTATGTGCGCAGCTTGACCCGGACAACCAGGCTTTCTGCCAGGGATGCTCTGCATTTTATTGTGTTCTTTTTCGGACTGCTCGCCAGTATCCCGCTGATGCTGCAATCCAGCAGCGACAAACTGGAACTGATCAACCACGCAGCAGCAACTGGCCCCATCCCAAGCGTCGCCATATTTATGCTCATGCTGCCATTAACCGCCAGCGTGTACGCCGTGCTCTCCTATCGTTTGCTCAAGCACTGCCCCGCACAAGACGCGAAACAACTGTCCTGGCTGCGCGGCATGCTCAGCTTGAATATGGTGATCTGGGTGTTGGTCTGGCTGCTGATTTTTATACCCCATGATCTCCATCAGCTAGACAACATAGTCATCTATTCACTGGTGAGCCTGGTTATTTATCTAATGGGTTATTTCAGCTTGCGCCAACCGGAAATGGTACACAGCATCGAGAATGAAGCCCCTTCTTCCAACGATCCGGCCGCGCGCGAACCCCAACTCAAATACGGTGACAATCGGTTGCCCGATGAGCTGCGCGAAAGCATCTGGATGGAGCTGGAAAATTACATCAACAATCACAGCCCATGGCGCGCCAGCAATCTCACGTTATCGCAATTGGCGGACAGCACCGGTATTGCCAGCCACCATATTTCCCAGGTGCTGAATGATCACCACGGGCTCTCGTTTAATGATTATTTGAATCAATATCGTGTCAACGAAGTTTGCGCCAAGCTCGCATTACCAGGCGATGAGACGTTACTCGATATAGCACTGACCAGCGGCTTCTCATCAAAATCCAGCTTCAATGCCATTTTCAAAAAGCACACCGGCAAAACCCCTTCTGAATACCGCAAAAGCGTCCAAACTCCATAGATTGCACGTCCAGAATTAGAACACCGGACGATTCGCCAACCCAACCCCGGCAGGCTAGCCACCATGACAAGAGGCAAAGATCACCGGTGAAGGGGTTGCTATGCGTATGAGCCGCAAAAACATTTCTGCTTATCTATTTATCTTTTTCGCACTGGTGATTTCCGGTTATGCCCTGAGCTATTACTGGCATAGCGATAACCCGTTCAACAGCCGCTATCACGCACTGAGTGCTCTGGGACGATACAGCCATTTTATCGGTGGGGGATGCGCCCTCTTGTTTGGCGTATTGCAATTGTTTGTAAGCGTCGGCTCACCACTTCACCGACTATACGGATACGCCTACTGCTTATCGGTTATCGCGGGTGCTGGCGGTGGTTTTTATCTGGCTATTCACTCCTATTTAGGCATGAGTACCGGTGTGGGATTTTTATTATTGGATGCGCTGTGGATCGCAACCACGGCTTGCGCTATCTACCACATTCGTCTCGGCAAGGTTGAGCTGCACCGTCGCTGGATACTGCGCAGCATGGCACTCACCAGCGCAGCTATCAGCTTGCGAATTTTATTGCCGCTCTTCAACATTGTACTGCCATTCGACACCAGCTATCTGCTCGCGGCCTGGCTCTGCTGGATATTGAACCTGATTGGGTTGGAAATCTTTTGGTATGTGTCGCGCCCAAATTCCCCACTACCGATAAAGCTCTACTACTAAAGGAATTTACATCAATGAAACGCAGCGCTTTTTTAATCCCCATTACCATCCTGGCCTTGCTGCTGATCAACACAACAAGCGGTGCCGATCAGCCAAGCGCCAACAAAAAGAAAAGTGATCAACCCAAAATCGAGCAGATAAATGTCTGCTCTGGTGGCCGCTGCATACCACTGGAAAAAGCCTACAGCCCGCAGGTGCTACTTGATCAGTTTCAACAATTATTTACCGCCAACGACGGCGAGAAGGTCAACTTTTGCAAAGCTGACGACAACACACAGGACTGTACAATTGGAAAGGTCTGTCACTTTGTGTTGGGTGGAATTATCCCCGGCAATGGCTGCTCGGAGGGCATTAGCTTTCACACAGCGGAGCTAAACCTTCAGGCTTCGGGTATCACTATGAAAGCCGATATGCCACTGACATTTATAGGCACACCACTTGTGTGTAAAACCGCAGACAGCACCATCAGCATTCTCTCGCCCAAGGAAATTATCCTTGAGTTGAAGCCACATTTTTGTAGCTGGATGGCGGTAGGTGCTATGAGCGCAAAATTCAATTTGGCAGTAGACCGGATTGATCTGGATCGTGGTGAAATCGGTGGCTATTGGAAACATTCGGTGAAAGGAACCGGTATTGGCAGCGGCTCAGGTTACCTACGATTGCAGTTTCCAAAAAATATTGTTTGGCAGGCGCTGAATCCCACTACAGCAGAACAGGCATTGCAATCAGGACTTTAGATTCACGGAAGAGCGCTGACTAAAGGCAGGGACAGTCAAGTCAGCGTAAAGGAAGAAGACAGATAAAAACGGAAGACGAATCCCGTGTTTGCGCCGCCTGTAAGCAGTTCAGGTCGGCGCGTTTTCTTTTTAAGCGGCTTTTTAACAGCAGCTACTGCCCACGCATAAATAATTTATCCAGATCATCCAGTGATTGCAGCAACCAGGTCGGACGGCCGTGATTGCATTGACCACTGCGCTCGGTGGCTTCCATATCGCGCAGCAACGCGTTCATTTCAGGAATGGTGAGCTTGCGATTGGCGCGTACCGAGCCGTGGCAGGCCATGGTGCCGAGAATTTCGTTGATGTGATGTTGAATGCGCTCGCTAGTACCGTGCTCGATTAAATCTGACAACACATCGCGCACCAACTGCTCGACGCGGGCGCGATTCAGTACCACTGGCAATTGGCGAATCAATAAAGTTTCTGGCCCGGCGCGCTGAATTTCGAAACCGAGATTTTTAAAAATATCGGCAAATTGTTCAGCGCAGTCTGCCTCTTTTTGGCTGACGGCAATTGACTCCGGCACCAGCAATGGTTGCGTCTGGATACCGCCGCAGGCAAAGGACTCTTTCATGCGCTCGTAGGTGATGCGCTCGTGGGCCGCGTGCATATCCACCACAATCAAACCCTGGGCATTTTCTGCCAGAATATAAATGCCTTTGAGTTGTGCAATGGCATAACCCAGTGGCGGAATATCCTCACTTTGGGTTTCGGGTAGTGAATAGGATGCTGTGGCAGCAGGGCGATGCAATTCGCCGTAACTTGCCATCTGCTCGCGCACAGCGGTTTGATCTATGGCCGGCGCTGTGTAGGCGCTAGCATAGCTTCCGCCGCTGCCCACCGGGCCAAAGCCCATTCTTTCCTGCCCGCGAAATTCGCCCGCGGCAATACCTTGCACTACTTTTGTCTGGCTTAAACCAAAGCTTTGCTCGCCCAGGATTTCACCGGAGCTTTCATCCACAATATTTTTTTTGAGCGAATCTTCCGGGCGAATTTTGGCGAGCGCATGGTGCAAACTCGAATAAATAAAATCGTGCACGCTGCGATTATCGCGGAAGCGTACTTCGTGTTTGGTGGGATGTACGTTGACATCCACCGTAGAGGGATCTAATTCAAGATATAACACAAACGCCGGATGGCGACCGTGGTAGAGCACATCCTGATAGGCTTGGCGAACCGCGTGACTAACCAGCTTGTCGCGAATCGCGCGACCATTAACATAAAAATGCTGCAGGTCTGCCTGGCTGCGCGAAAACGTTGGCAGCGCTACCCACCCCCATAAACGCAGGCCATTGCGCTCTATATCCAGATGCACAGCTGATTCCATAAACGCCGGGCCGCAGACTTGTGCTACACGGCGCTCTTGTTCGAGCTGTGAATCGCCAGCCCGCCAGGCGTAAATGGCGCGACCGTTGTGACGCAAATTAAAGGCGACATCAAAGCGCGAGAGCGCGAGTTTTTTGACCACATCTTCAAGATGGGTGTACTCGGTTTTTTCAGTGCGCAAAAATTTGCGACGCGCAGGTGTATTAAAAAATAAATCGCGCACTTCCACCGTAGTACCGCGCGGATGAGGAGCGGGAGACACTTCGGTCTCCATATCGCGACCTTCGGCAACAACTTGCCAGCCGGCGCTGTCTTCCTGATTACTGCTGATCAGCGCGAGGCGCGCTACCGAGCTGATAGAAGCCAAGGCTTCGCCGCGAAAACCCAGGGTGGCTACAGCTTCAAGATCATCAAGCTCATAAATTTTGCTGGTGGCGTGGCGACTGAGTGCAAGAGGCAAATCATCTTTGGCAATACCGCCGCCGTTGTCGCGCACACGCATTAATTTAATGCCGCCATCTTCAACTTCAATATCCAAACGTGTTGCACCCGCGTCGAGCGAGTTTTCCAACAACTCTTTAATAACCGATGATGGACGCTCCACCACTTCACCGGCGGCAATCTGGTTGGCCAAGCGAGGGCTGAGCAGTTTAATTCGACGCATAGCTGAGGATTCTTCAGGACAAAAAAAGAGGACTTAGGATTTGGTTTTCTTTTTGGGCTTGGCTTTAGCCACGACAGCTTTGACAGGTGCTGCTGGTTTTTCCGCCGTGCGCGGCTCATCGTTGTCCGCCAGGGTTTTATCCGCTGCCGGATATTGACCCAAATACTGCAGCACGCCTTTAAAAATGGCGCGCGCCATTTGCTCACGATAAGTGGTAGACGCCAGCTTTTTGGATTCGCCCGGGTTGGAGATAAAACCTGTCTCCACCAAAATGGAGGGCACGTCCGGTGATTTCAACACCACAAAACCAGCTTGCTCGACATGCTTGGCGTGCAGCGGTGCTATACCGGAAATAGAATTGAGCACCTTACTACCCAACTGCAAACTGGAGTTAACGGTCGCGGTCATGGATAAATCCACCAACACGCCGGCCAACATCGCGTCTTTATCTTCAAGGCTCACGCCGCCAACGCGACCGACCAAATCCGATTCGTTTTCACGCTGGGCCAGAAAGCGCGCCATCTCACTGGTGGCGCCTTTGCGGGAGAGCGCAAATACCGAGGCTCCGTAAGCGGTGGAGTCCGTAAAAGAATCGGCGTGAATGGAGATAAATAAATCCGCCTTCATGTCGCGCGCCAGATCGCGGCGTTTTTGCAGCACGACGAAAGTATCGTTAAAGCGAGTCAGGTTAGCTTTAAAACCTGGCTGGGCATTGATCACTCGCGCCAGCTCTTTGGCAATCGCCAGGGTCACGTCTTTTTCGCGCATACCGCTGGGGCCGAGAGCGCCCGTGTCTTCGCCGCCGTGACCGGCATCTACCGCAATCAAAATCGGTTTGCCGCTGGTCGAGACTGGCTTGCTGACGGGTTGCTCGCTGGGGATATCGTTCGTCATAGCCTCGATATTCGCGGCCTCACTGGCAGCGGAAGTACTTTTACGCGGCTCGCCCTTGACGGTTTCGCTCACCAGCTCAGGCGACTTCTCTGGTGCTGTCGGCTTGTCTGGTGTTGTCGGCCTGGATTCCAGCGTTGCCGGTTTTGCCTGTATAGCGACGGGCTTGGATTGCACTGGCTTGGCCGCCGCCTCCGCTTTGGCTTGCATTAGCTCGGGCGCATCGTAAAAATCCAGCACCAGGCGATCATCGTTACCATCGCGTTTCTTGAGGAAAAAACTTTTGAGACGAACTGGCTGGCGCAAGTCAAATACCAGGCGCAGGTCGTTTTTGTTGACGACGGAGTCGCGCACAATTTCTATCGGGGTCTTGGCAAATGACAGGGATTTCAAAGAGCTTTTGAGGGAGCTGGCAGACACAGTCAAAATCACGCGCTGGGGATTTTCAGCCAGCACGGCGGTGTACTGCGCCGGGGAATCCATATCCAACACTATACGGGTGTGGTCTTCGGCGCGGTAGAGTCGCACGCCTTTTACACTGGCGGCCTGCGCAACACCAGCTGCACACAGCAGCAACACGCCTACAATTGGCGCGCCCACGCGAAGAGACGACTGCATCGCCCGCGGACGTGACCACAAGCTGGACGACAAACAATTGAAAATAAACTTGGTTAAGCTCGCAAACACAACACAACCGATTCTTGTGATTATGGGAAATATGACAGTTCGCACTCTACCGCAGCAGCCCCCTATGGACCAGCAAATTTGCCAGAAGATTCACATTTTTGCGCCGGCCCTGATCAGCGAAACGCGCCCAGATTAAACCACCAAAGCCCGCAACCGCCTCGCTGTTTCCAAGGGTAACCATCTACCAAAACTCGCCGCACGGTGCATCTGTGAAGGCTCTCGCAGCTTGTAGTGCGATGCGGGAAAATATGCCAACCCTGTCTAGATTCCGTCACTTGGCCACTGGTGGAAAATTGGCGCCCCATTAAGCTCATAGAAAGCCATAACAACCTGGACTTTTTATGCTCTCCCGCCATTACACCCTCATGCCTATCCTGGCCGCGAGCTTGGCCAGCTTCCTATCTGCAAGCGCCAGCGCTCTGGATTTTGGCGTGATGGATGCGCGCGCACTCGCCATGGGTGGCACGGTAGTCGCGGTGGGAAACAGTGCCCAGGCCCAGTATTACAATCCGGCGTTATTGGGTTTTCACCGCGGTGATGAGGATCTCACCCGCGACGGACGCGGTTTCTTTCCCACCCTGGTAGTGCGCGCCTCTAACACAGTGAACGACGCCTGGAACCTGGTGGACGACAACCTGGATGACGAACTCAGCTCTGCGGTGACCAATTTTAATAGCCTCCCCAATGCAAGCAGCGCTAGCGCCGTGGCCACCAGCGCAAAAGACTTGCGCAAGGTACTCAATAAGCTGGCCAATAAAGATGTAACCCTGGATGGCTTTATCGGCTATTCCATGAGCGAACCCAGCGATCATGAAGGCGGTGCCTTTTATCTAGGCGCAAGAGTGATAGGAGCGGGCACATCGGTCGTGGGCCAGGATGACCTGGCCTTGCTCGATGACTACATCACCGCCATGAATGAACTGGCCGGTGGCGACACCTTGCAACAGGTTGCACAGCGCCACCCCACCCTGATCAACACCAACGGCACACTGCGCGATCCTGCCCAAACCCTCACCTCTTCTGCAGATATCAGCGCTCTGGCTATCAGCGAATGGGGTATGGCGCTCGGTAAAGAGTTTGAAATCTGGGACCAGGCCATATCCTTTGGCATCACCCCCAAGCTGATGCGCGTAGATGCCTATCGCGACCAGGTGGACTTCAACAAACCTGATACCACCAGCATCGACGATACCTTGGACCAATTTTCCGACAGCAAAACTACCCACATCGCCTTCAACGCGGATTTTGGTGTGGCCGCCATCATCGCTGAACACTACCGTGTAGGCATTGCAGTGAAGGATGCCTTCGCCAAGAATTTTCGCAGCCATCAGGAAAACGACCCCATCACCGGCTTGCCACGCCCCGACCTGATGATCAAGCTGCATCCGCGCTCGCGCATGGGCCTGGGTTATGTGAATGACACGTTCAGTCTCGGCCTGGATTATGACCTGCAGGAGTCCACCCCTATGGCCAACGAGGCGCCCAGCCAGAACATCAGCTTCGGAGCGGAATATTGGGTGATGCCCGGCTGGTCATTGCGCATGGGCTATCGTCAGGATCAAGTCGGCCTGCGCGATAGCGCTACCTCGGCCGGTATCGGCTACCAATGGCGGCGTTTTATCGCGGAATTCGCCTACGCCAAAAGCGATCAAAGCGAAGCGGGCGGATTGCAGTTGGGCTGGGCGTTTTAGGTCAAAACCCATCACAAAAACAATCATTTCCAACCAAATTGCAGCAAAACATCACAAATTGTCGCATCAAGCGTCTGCCAGGCGTTTGAAGGATGAATAGACTTCTATAACCTCGCCAAGACCCTTATGGTCAGCCTGACCCCGACCATATGCGGCCAATCTAATAATCAATAACGAGGTTTATTATGTCCAACAACGCCAACACCTGTTGGGCGCGTCTTGCATTCCGCCCGAAAACGTTTAAAACCCTATCCACTCTCCTCCTCGCCGCCAGTTTACTGGGTGCTGCTTGCCTGCCCGCCCAGGCAGCGCGGCAGGCGGAATATCTCGACCGCGGCGTAGTCGCCCTGCCTTCCGGCAACGGTGTCTATATCGGCTGGCGGATGCTGGGAGATGACCCGAGCAACATCAGCTTTAACGTCTACCGCAACGGTACAAAAATCACCTCTAGCCCCGTTACCAATAGCACCAATTACTTTGATGCCAGCGGTACTACCAGTGCTGCATACACGGTGCGTCCTATCATTAATGGCGTTGAACTCACAGCCAATGCCGCCAAGGCGACCTGGACCAACCCCTATTTGCTGGTCAATCTCAATCGCCCCGCCGGCGGCACTACACCGTCGGGAGAAGCCTATACCTACTCGCCCAACGACCTGAGCGTGGGCGATCTGGATGGCGACGGGCAATATGAAATCATCGTGAAATGGGACCCGTCCAATTCCAAAGACAACTCCCAAAGCGGCTATACAGGTAACGTATTTGTGGATGCCTACAAGCTCAACGGCACCCAGTTGTGGCGTATCGACCTGGGCAAGAACATCCGCGCCGGTGCGCACTACACCCAATTCCAGGTGTACGACCTGGATGGCGATGGTAAAGCCGAAGTCGCCATGAAAACCGCCGACGGCACCAAAGACGGCGACGGCGTGGTGATCGGCAGCAGTAGCGCCGACTACCGCAACAGCAGTGGCTATATCCTGTCGGGACCCGAATACCTCACTATTTTCAATGGTGAGACGGGCGCGGCCATGGCCACTACCAACTATGTGCCGGCGCGCGGCACCGTCAGCAGCTGGGGTGACAGCTATGGCAATCGTGTAGACCGCTTCCTGGCCGGCATCGCCTACCTGGATGGCAGCCGCCCCAGCCTGATCATGAGCCGCGGTTACTACACCCGCGCCGTGGTGGCTGCCTGGGATTGGCGCAACGGCCAGCTGACCCAGCGCTGGGTCTTTGACAGCAATACCAGCGGCAACGGCGCTGTCGCTGGCCAGGGTGCCCACAGCCTGAGCATTGGCGATGTGGATGCCGATGGTAAAGACGAGATTATCTACGGCGCAGCAGCTATTAACGACGATGGCAAAATGCTGTTCAGCACCGGCCTCGGTCACGGTGACGCATTGCATTTAGGTGACCTGGACCCAACCCGCGCCGGCATGGAAGTGTTTATGGTGCATGAAACCCCGTCCGCCTATGGCAGCCACGGTGTGGAAATGCATGATGCCAAAACTGGTGCGATTCTCTGGAGTGTATCGGGCGAAGGCGTTGATGTGGGCCGCGGCGTTACCATGGACATAGATCCGCGCTATCCCGGCAACGAAAGCTGGGCTTCCGTCGGCGGCCTTTATTCGGCCAAGGGCGCGCTTATCTCCAGCACCAAACCCAACTCCATTAACTTTGGTATCTGGTGGGACGCCGACCTGCTGCGCGAGCAGCTCAACGACACCATGATCAATAAATGGGATTACGCCAACAGCACCAATACGCGTCTGCTCACCGCCTACAACTATGGCGCAGCCTCCAACAACACCACCAAAGCCACACCAGGTTTGTCAGCGGATTTGTTTGGCGATTGGCGCGAAGAGGTAATCTGGCGGATGGACAACAACAGCCAGTTGATCATCTTTTCCACCACCGCTGTTACCAGTTATAAATTGCGTACGCTGATGCATGACTCGCAATATCGCCAGGAAATCGCTCGCCAGAACACAGGTTACAACCAACCACCCCACCCGAGCTTTTTTCTGGGTGATGGCATGAGTACACCGGCGGCGCCCAGCTTGAGTTTTGTGGGAAAAAATCCCAACTCGACAGTGCCTACCAGCACGTCCAGTGCTACCTCAACGAGCAAATCCAGTTCAAGCACCAGTTCTGCAACCAGTTCGACTAAAACCAGCTCATCGACGAGCACGGCAACCAGCAGCTCAATCAAAACCAGCAGTAGCAGCTCGTCTTCCAGCAGCACCGCTACAACAGGAGCGACTTGCACTTACGTGGTGAGCAACGAATGGAACACCGGCTTCACCGGCGCGATCCAGATCACCAACAACGGCACCACCGCCATCAACGGCTGGACAGTCAACTGGAACTACAGCGACGGCACCACACTGACCGGCACCTGGAACGCCACCGTCACCGGCACCAATCCCTACGCGGCAACTAACCTGAGTTGGAACGGTACCATACAACCCGGCACCACCGTGGAGTTTGGCTTCCAGGGCAATAAAGGCACCAGCACCACGGCATTAAAGCCAACGATAACGGGATCTGTTTGTAAGTAGTTTTTTATTGAAATAACAAAAACGCCCGGCTCACCACCGGGCGTTTTTGTTTCACTGGCAAGAGCCAGATTCATGACTTATCCTGCGAAATTATTTTATCCGGCGAGCGATATAAGGATTCAGGATGCTGTTAAAAGTAGGCCAACTGGCAAAACAAATTTGTTTGAGTGTGCGCACGCTACATCACTACGACGACATTGGTTTGCTCTCACCTTCAGTTCGCACTCCCGCCGGACATCGCCTGTACAACAGTCAGGACATTGCGCTCTTGCATCGCATCCAGGCGCTCAAACAGCTTGGCCTGCCGCTGCAAAAAATTGCAGACATCATTAAGGAAAACCCCCAAGATCTGCCGGACATTATCGCGCAGCAAATCAGACATCTTGAGCAGGAAATAGAACAGGCTGAGCTACTGAAAACCAAGCTTCAAAAGTTACAGCGCAACCTGCAAGAAAGCCAAGAACCAGACATGGCCAACTGGCTCGATACCCTCGCGTTAATGAATGTCTACGAAAAATATTTAACCAGCGATGAGATTGAAGAGCTGAATAATTATGCGCTCGCGGCCAAGCATGAGCTTGAACACGAATGGCCCGACATGGTCCGTACACTACAAACCATGATGGAACAGAAAATTTCTCCCGATACTATCGAGGTAAAAGACTTTGTCATTCGCTGGACAGAAATGCTGGAGCGCTTGGTGGGACACAACCCGCATCTATTATTAAAAGTGTATTCCATGTCGCACAATGAAATTGAAATGCAAACCCAACGCGGTATCAGCCCGGCCATGATGGAATATCTCACAGAAGTCCTGGGCCATTTGCATCGCGATATCATCGCCAAGTATCTCTCAACGGAACAAATGCAACTGCTGGATAAACATCGCCAAAAGAACCGCCACGCCTGGCCACCCTTGATTGCCGCAGTGCGCGAGCAGATGCAGGCTGGCGTGAGTGCAACCAGCGATGAGATGCGGCCACTCGCCACACAATGGAAAGCCTTATTTGAAAATTCTGTAACCGGCGGTGATCCCGACATCACACAAAAACTGCGCCTCGCTTATGAGCAAGAGCCTCTCCTCTCGCAAGGTACCGGCCTCGACCAAACACTTTTCAGGTTTATCCGTGAGGCAATGGATAATTTATAAAAAGGCTTGCACCTGACGTAACGTGAGGTTTTAAGGTGATGACAATCCATTGGATTCCAATTCACTTTAAAAAACACAGGATACGTTTATGCAGGAAACAATCGCGACCATTCTCCAAAACCAGTTTTGCACATCCCACCCACTCGCCAATACCAAACCCAGTTGCCACGCCGTGGCTGTGTGGCGCGCGGCGCACCAGCTACTCGAAAGGCCACCCATCTTTAGCGATCCCGCTGCGCTCACCATATTGGGCGATGCCAAATCAGACGTTATCGACAAGCTGGAAATCCACAAGGATGCGCTCAGTTCCGCCATGCGCGTCGCTGTCTGCGTACGCAGTCGCTTTGCAGAAGACGAACGCAATACCGCCCTGCAATCAGGAGTAAACCAATACGTTATTTTAGGGGCAGGCCTGGATACCTACGCCTATCGCCAACACAATAAAAATGAGCAAGTTTTCGAAGTAGATTTACCGGCAACACAAGATGCGAAAGTTGCACGGCTTGCAGATTTGTCCATTCAACCCACCTGTACAGTTAATTATGTTGCCTGCGACTTCGAACAAAACTCACTGGAAGAAAGCCTTATAGCAGCGGGGTTCGATAAAAACCAAAAAGCGTTTTTCTCCTGGCTTGGCGTGATTCCCTATCTGGATAACGCCGCTATAGCGCAAACACTGCAATTCATCACTTCATGCACACCCGGCTCCACAGTGGTATTCGATTATATCGTCAGCCCTGACAACCTGAACGAAATAGAAAGAATCGCCCTCAGCTTGCTCTCCGCACAATTAGCAAAAGGCGGCGAACCATTAAAAAGCGCCTTTGATCCACAAGTACTGCTGGAAAAACTGGAGAGCTTCGGGTTTTCAATCGTCGAGAATATTGGCCCTGAGTATCTTAACCATCGTTATCTGATACAACGTGAGGATGGTTTGCGCGTAGGTAATGTCACACGTATGTTTAAAGCTGTGGTGTAATTCAAACTATTTATCCAAACCCTTTATTCCTGAAAAGGAAATCACACCATGAAACCCAAAATGATTATCCCCATGCTCGTATGCCGCGATGCAAATGCTGAGCTTGAGTTTTGCAGACGAGCTTTTGGAGCCAGTGAGCTTTCACGACGCAGCGCACAAGACGGCAGCCTTATCCACGCGACTTTAATGATTCATCAATCCCTGATAATGGTGCATAACGAATCGCCGCATTTGGCCAGCCGAGCTCCACTCGCCGATGGAAGCTCTTCCGTCGTCACCTATCTTTATGATGACAATGTCGATGAAATAATTAACCGGGCAGTAACCTTGGGAGCCAGAATTCTCATGCCTGCCGAGGATCAATTCTGGGGCGACCGGGTTGGCCGCATCATAGATCCCGCCGGGCATGTGTGGAATATTGCTTCGCGGATTTAAGGCTCGCTCTCAACGCCCGGTACTTAACGGACGTTGAGAGCGAGAATTGGAGACAACAAAAACTTGTTTATTGATTGCGGCGCAAGGCTTTAATAAATTTACGCGAAGTCGGTGGAGTTGCGGCTTTTTGATCAGCCTGCCATTGCATCCATTGCAATAGGGACATGGACATCTGCAAAGAATAATCGAGTGATATCCACTGGGTTTGTGCAGGGTTCCCGTAATTGGGGACACCATTACCCATCACATTCACTTCGCCCTGTTCTGTTTTTACTGTCATGTTAAATGACGCCCCAGCCATAACATTTGCGAAATAAATCGAATCTATATTGGCAAAGGAAACACCGTTATTTTCAGTTGCCACTGCACCTGAGCGATCCAGACCTTGCTTGGTCAAACCCACAATAGGCGCAACAGATTCCTTGGTGATGCCAGAGAATTGCGACAGGAGTGGTGGCGTAGTGAAATTAATATCAGGAACCGATGCTGTGCCATGGCAAGACATGCAAGAGCTATTGGCATTATCCGCTGGGCCATTCAAACGATGGTTGGAACCCAGGTGCCCCATGCGCTGCACAGTGCCAGTACCACCGTAAGAATTTAATTCATCCGCCGCATCCCAAAAAATAACTTCTTCTTTAAAACCATTTTTGCGCGGATCGGTTGGATAGTTATAGGCCAATTGCCCTGGTGGCGGAGTATCGTTGCCCCACATCAAACCCAGTAAACTTACACGATGCCAGGGATTTTTTACCTTGGCTTTGCGGTGGCCATCCGCTACAAAAGTACCGTATACCCAACCGGTTCCCTTGGCCCGGCTATCGCGAACAGAAATATCAAATTGCAGCAATTTCACATCGTTCCATTTCGCGTAATTGCGCGGACATTGCTGGCTTTGTTCTACCAGGGTGCATTGCTTGCCATCGCCTGCGACACAAGCGCAAAACGTTGGATCAGAAATATTGGCATTCCAGGTTGGCATATTGGCTAATACCGGTAATTGATCCAGCGTTGCCGTATTAAATAGCGGCTTAGCAATGACAGCCCCTTCAAGGAAACTGATATTTTGCTTGGGCACTTTTGCAGCCCCATCTTTTTGCCACACCTGGCCCAGCGTATAAGCCGCGGTTGCGTTGTAAATACCCACCGCCCACATAGTGGTAGCGGCAGAGCCTGTACCGGATTTAATGGAGAAAGTGACCGGCGCCTCACGCGTTAAACCGTGGATAAATTCGCGGCCACTCAACGGATCATAAGTTTGAAACGGTATGTGATACCAAGGGCGTACCGGATTTTCACACACATCAAAATCAGATTGGCCCGGTTGGTTAATGTTACCTGCCAGTGCGTAATCGTACACAGCATCCGCATATTCCTTTGCGAGCTTTTGCTTTACATCCTGACTAGTATGCTCATCAAACAAGGCATCAAATTTTGCGGCGCGCCACGGCTGGTTAGCAATATCATCCACAGGTGCATTCGGGTAATCATCAGCCAATTTAAAAACAGGTCCGGTATAGGCACCGCTGGGCGCGTTACTGATACTCTGCCCTTTCCACATCTCTGCAAATTTTGGATTTATATCCTGCCAATACGCCGGATAAGTTCCCGTGCAGGTATTGACCGGCTTATAGGCTGCTTTATCACCGGATTTTGTGTGGGCTGTGGCATCCGCGAAAACGAGCGGTGCTATACAACTGGCAAATAGTGCAACAGTTTGAATTATTTTTTTCATGAAGGATCTATTCCTTTAACAATTAAAATTAACAACGCATTATTATTGTTACTGCACGCTTAATTTATTACTACAAACCTAACACCCTTAAATACTCGTTATAAACATCTTCCTTGCGTGCGGACAACGCAATATCTACCTCGACACCTTTTGCATCATCAACAACAAGCATGCCGGATTTATCCTGTTCCTCATCAAGTTCCTGGTGAATAAGAATGTTAAAAGGTTTACTGGCAACCAACTCCGGATTGGTGAGCGCGCAGGCTGCAAGCGGGTCCCAAAATGACAGGAAGCTGCCGATACCTGCAGCATTTGCAGGGAATGCCAGGATTGCACTGACGAATTCCGCTTGTGGAGTTTTTATGGCATTCAAACGATCTACAAAACTTTGATCGATAGGCACATCATTGGTGGCATTCAATGCAATCAATCGCAACGGCACACCAAAATCAATCATATATTGGGCACCTAATGGATCGATAAAAATATTCCATTCGGCAACATGGTTGGTGTAGTAGGGATCATCACCCAAGGTTGGCATTATGTTGCCAAATGCACCGGGCGACGCATAATCCGGTAGTAAATTACCGCCCATCATCACAATATTGTTTATTCCACGCTTGATGGCATTCTTTAAACTCTCATCATGTTGCGCAGCGTAAAACAAATTCCCAAAGGTAGTACCACCACCGATTGACAGGAGGGTTATTGGCTCATGCTCCGTTAAAAAATAATCCGTCAACCAGGCTTGAGCCTCAAATATTCTTGGCGCGGGGTTTTGTGCAGGAAATGCAGCATCATAATGAGCATCCGCATCTTTGCGTAAACCTGCGGGAAATACATTGCTGTAGCGCATGGGGCTCTGGCTACCACGCAATACGGGAATTGATTCGGCGTCCTTTCCAAATAAGGTCAACATATTCGCCACATTGCTAACGCCATAGCTTAAATGCGCAGCACCACATCCCGTGACACTGATGGCGACAACATCTATATCAGGATGCTGCAGAAGATAGACCATCGCCATATAGTCATCGAAATCTACGTCTGTATCGATTATTACTTTTTTTCGCGTAACCACACCTAACTCCTTTATTGTTTTGCACGTTTTAAAATCTTTTTTGATCAGAAGGGCTCAACGACCAAGCACAATAACTGCGCTGTCCGCCGTTTCGCTTCATGGGAGAATAGTCGAAATTTTTCGGTGTAAAGGCGAGATTAAAAAATATTAACGGCGCAGGCACATTTTTCATCCTGAAAAAACAATTCAGATGCCAATAAAGGATTTAGTGTGGAAATCTAAAAAAGAGAGAACGGAAAAATTCGTGAAGCTCGATTGTTTTTTAAGCAAAAAATTTTAACGCTCAATCTTATACATAATATCCAAACTCTGCGTCTTACCCGATTCCGCTTCCAGTTGTATGCGATCATTAATTTTGTAGGTCATCCCCAGCGAGAACGCCTGGTCGAACAAGCCGACTATGTAGTGCACAAATAATTTTGGGGTGAGGTATTTTCCGATCCAGAGTTCACTTTGTTGCAAACCCTTATCGGCTTTTACGGTGACTTCATCAAGGCCAACTTTGCGGGCGATATCGGAAGACATAGAATCGCCCTGGCTCATGCCGAGCTTGCCGATTGCACCTATGATCGCGTAGGCATCATCTTTTGAGGATTGTGATAACGCCTTGCCGGTTATCAACATAGCCATGGCATTACTCTCCGTAGTGGCCGGCACGGCGAATACACTGCTTTTGGGATGCTGCAACGTTCCGCCTATATCGAGACCGGCGATGACGCTGCCCTCCCTTTCGCCATCCACTACGCCGCCGCCCAACTCGCGTACCGCGCGAATGTCGAGACCGGGATTATCGTAAGGCCCCTGGAAAATTAACCGGCCACGCTCGATGGTCAGCTCCTGGCCATAAGCGCGATAAATACCGCGATCCACCGCCACAAAGCCAGTGGTAAATAACTGACGATTTTCTTCTTTCAGGACATTCGCTTTTCCGGTGAGGCGAGTGTCCAGACCAAACCCTTTAAAACGCACATCATCGCCAAAATACAAAATCACATTGGTGTGAAATGGTTGTGTTTGTTTTGCGTTGCCAACTTCATCACCGGGGGTAATAACCACCGCATCTTGCGATACACGTGTCGCTGTCTCCGGCAGATTTTTTAGCGCGGCACGCGCCCAGGGAATTTCGGTACTACCGGTTAGCTCAATCGATTTTGCATCCGCATGCAACTTCAGGTTTGGGCTGATATTTGCCGTGAGTTGTGTTTGCGTAATGATGCGAATATCCGCACCAAACACATTGGCCTGCCAATACCAATCAGGCGCGCCAAGATTAATAAAATCGCCCTGGGTTACCAAAGTGCCATCACCGGAGGTAATTTTTCCCTCCACATGGGCCGAGTTAATCGAGGGGCTGGTAATGTGATATTCGATATTTTTTAATTCCAGGCCAAGCCGCGGCAAATTGGCGCTGCCGTTTTGTAAATGCAGGCTGCCGGTAATAGCGGGTTTTTCGGTGGTTCCCTCTACATTGAGATTGGCGGTAGCGGAGCCCTGCACATTATTTAAAAAAGGCAACAGACTTTCGAGGGGGGCCAGATCGGGCAAATCCGCATTGAGTTTTGCCTGGATTTTTTTATCGGTCAGTGAATATTTTGCATCGCCATTTACCACACCATAATTGGTCCAGTCCAGTTTGGCTGCCGCAGCAAATTGATTATTTTTTAGCGATGCAGTAACACCACCTTCTCGCAACTCGTAAGTCTCCAGCTTGCCGCCCTGGAATTGATAACGCAATTGCGCACCGCGAGTTTGCAAGCTCGCATCCAACACCGACGCTTGATTATTGTCTGCCCGCCATTTTGCATCGCCATCCAATACGCCAGCCAAATTAACCTCAGGCTTAAACCAGGCCCGCAAATTGCTGAGGGGAACTGCTTTAACGCTCATCTCGGCATGAGTACCGCGATCACCAGCCCAATGTACGCTGGCGCAGATAGCCGGCACTTCCCGCAAAGCATGTTCAGTGGGTGCGGCAGTTTCTATCTCTGCAGCAAGTGTATTAGCCGTTGTGAGGCAGAGCTTATTAACATCGGCATGAGTAGCATCTGCCTCCATGGTTGCGCGCAGGCTTTCAGGGGCCAAATACCAACGCGGCAATTTTTTCGCACTCAACGACAGTTCGCGCCATTGGCCGCGCCAGATCTTATCTTTCCAACTGCTGTCCAAACCAAGCGACAAATGTCCCAGGGTCGGGCTATCCAATTGGCCATCGATACTGTGCTTTTCCAGGGCTCCTGCGCCTTTGAGGGATAACTGGGTAATTGGCTGCCCGGCCATTTGTGCACGCGTAGCATCGAGTTGAAGCTCATAGTCTTTTGATAAATTCGCGCGAGGATTTAATTTGAGCAGCAATTTTTCTACCGCATAATTGCCCCAGGCTAACTGATCGGCCTGCGCATTGATTTGCAAACGTGGCTCGCGCACATCGCCGCTGATAACACCAGTACTGTTGAGGGCGCCTTGCAAACTATTGGCGATCTGATTGAGTGCTGGTGCGGTCAGTTTCCACTCCAAAGCCAGTTGTTCATTGGGCAGGCTTTTATTGGGTGCCCTGGTATTAAGGATTAATTTGTTATCGCCCAGCGCGAGATTCATATTGGAACCTTGCCACTGTCCGCGCTCAAATTTCAGCGCGCCATTAGCAGCGACTTTGTATTGGCGCAGCTGACCATCGAGCTTTAGCTGTTCCACCGCAAACTGCCATTGCTGATCCGCCAACTGCTCACCACTGCTACTTAGCTCGATGTGTAAATCACTTGGCCAGTCAGCCAAAAACTGCGCAATATTCAAATGCTCGCCCTGCACTTGTAAATTCCACTGCAGGCGCGGCAATAGACTCAGGTCACCACGCAAGGACACCGAATTATCAGCCATTGGCTCTTGTAGTTTCTGATCTATGAGATTATCAATTTTTTGCAATAAACCGGCAGAGCTGGATTGGCTATTTATCGGTGGCTTTTGCGAGGTTAGGCGCAAATCCTCAATTTGCCAGCGCATCAATGGTTGAATATTTTTATTGGAACTATCACCCCCCTGGTACTGACCTTTAGCGTTGAGCGATGCAATCAGCCTGGCCTCGCGAGTATCAGCCTGAAGCTGTCCGCTGATCTGGTAATTATCCAGCCAGCCTTGTAATTGCAATTTGCCTTGTGTACCCAGCAGACTGGTGAAAAATTGCTGGTCGCCACCAGAATTCAACCACTGTTGCAATTCGGCAGTGAATGCCTGGTTTGGCCAGTCGAGTTTGAGATCAGCACCCGGCTTGCGCTTTTTATCATGTAATGCCGGCTGCACCTTCGCCTGTAAATTAGCCACGAATGGCTGCAGTAATTTATGTTGGATCAGCAGGCTTTTAATATCACCGCCGAAGGTAGCTTCGCCCGCAAACAACGGTGAATTTTCTGCATCAGCTTTAAATTGCCATTGGCTTTTTAGCGCAAGCTTGTAGGGATACCCCAAACCTGCAGTGCCATCAACCACCAGGCTTGCGCCAGGCTTCACCAAGGTTAACTCATGCAGGTGTAGCCGAAAATTACCCAACACCAGCGAGCCTGTAATTGCGGTAATCGGTGTTAACTGATCGCCTTGCTTTATCTTCAGATTCCGCAAATTTATATTGCCCAACTCCACCCGCACTGGTTGCGAAAAATCGGGCCAGACAAAGGGATCTGGTTCGGGTTCGTTTTTTGCAGGAGGTAATTGCACGCGAATATTTTCTGCCGACAGAGATTGCACCGAAGCAGTTGCATAAAAAAGCGCCGCAGGTTGCCAGCGAAAAGCAATTTTTTCCGCATGAACATTCAACTCAGCTTGCGCAAAATCCAGCGAAGCCACATCAAGGCCGGTGAGCAGATTGCCGCGCATGTCGCCCAGCCGAGCATGTAAGAGGTTTGCTGCTTCCTGCAATACCCAGCGGCTGCCTTTATCAGTGCTGATAAGACTGGTGAGCAATGCAACTACAATCAGCAGGAAAAATACAATGCCCAACAACATTTTTCCAAGGCGGCGCAATAGCACAGCAGCGCGCGGATGCTGTTGTAATTGTTTAGCGCACCAGGATTTACACTGGGCAAACCAACGCCTGGGCGAGATCATAAATCTGGCCCCATGCTGATATGCAGCGCCCAGCCTTTGGGCTCATCCAGTGCGCGCGCCACATCAACCCGCACCGGGCCAATAGGTGAAATATAACGAATACCCAAGCCTACACCGCGCTTCAATTGCCAGTGCGTATCGTTAGCGGCGTTGCCCAAATCATAAAAGGCCGCTGCGGCCCAATTACCTTTAAAGCGATAGTCGTATTCGATGCTGCTGACCAAAAGGTTATTACCGCCAATCACCTTATCCTTTGGCGGCGCAGTGGGATTTTTTTCATCGATGACCGGCTCTGTCGGTCCAAGCGATTTGTACTCGTAGCCGCGCACACTGTTATCGCCGCCGGCAAAAAATCTCACTGATCCTGGCAAGTCATTAATATCGCCCGCTATCTTGGTTAAACCCAACTCTGTACGAAATAACAGACGACCGTAACTTTCCAACGAATAAATATATTTAGCGCGGGTATATCCCTGCAAATAACTTACGTCAGATCCGAGCGTTGTTGGCGAGCCAGAAACACGGCCAATAAAACTCCAGCCGCGCAATGGGTAGGGATTCCCATCTGTCTCAGTGCGCGTAAGCGTGTAGGAGGGAATCAGCAGATGCGAGAACTGCATAGGTTCGGTACCCACTTGCGAGTTTTCGTTTTCGACATTAATGGCGTAGGTCTGCAACCAGTGGCTTTCGCGGTAGTAGCTGTAACTTGTACCGTAGGTGCGCTTGCTACTGTAGAGTGTATCTGTGTCTTCTTTTTCGTAGCCGGTGTAGATTTTTAAAAATTCGTAGGATGGTCTGTGCATGGGTATTGTGTAACCCACCTGCGCCGTCGTTTTAATGGCAGAGTAACTCAAGTCGGCATTGATGCTGTGGCCGCGATCATTAAAGTAGCGATCCTCAAAGCCAAGGCGAATGCGCGGGCCAGTATCTGTCGCCACACCCACACCACCCGCGTAGGAATAGCGCTTGCGCTCTTCCAGAACCACATCTACATCAACAGTTTTGTCGTGCAGGTTTTGCAAGTCCGGTGTTGCTGTAGCCACATTGAAATAATTGGTCGCGTTGTAGATGCTTTTTAACTCCAGCATCTTGTCGGTATCGTAATAATCACCGGATTTAAAATTGAGGTAGCGACGAACAAACTTTTCGCGAAAGATTTCCTGTTTGATGCGTATCTCGCCAATGCGATAGCGCGGCCCTGTGTCGTACACCAATTCTATGTCCGCCGCATTTTTCTCCACGTCCACGCGAATGACACTTGTCTCAAACCGGCCATCAAAATAACCGCGACTGGTCGCCAGGGTGGAGATGTGGTTTTTCAGGTTTTCGTAGGCGCCATGATTGAGCCGCTCGCCCACCACTATGCCGGGATGGCTCTGCAAATCGCGAAACACACCATCACCGAAACCCTCTCCATTAATCACCAGATGCACCTGCGCCACATTAACAGCCGGGCCCGGAGTCAACTCCAGCAGCAATTGCCAGCAGTTGTTTTGTTGCGTGAGCGCAGAGGTAAATTTGAGTTGGTAGAAGCCCAGGGCCTGGGCGGCATTCTGGATTTCAGTTTCGGCATCGTTGAGCAACGCCTTGAGCCGCCACTCGGGGGCATCACAGGGTTCATCGGCGATGCTGAGGTATTGGCGAACGTTATCGCGCAGCACATTGGGGCCGCCATTTACGGTGATCTGCGGGCTGGCAGCCGCCACCGCAACAGCCCCCAGGATAGGGGTAAGGAGGATACTGGCGATAAGCAACCCGATACACGGGCTAATGCGCTTGCAAAGCGACCATGACAAAAGATTCAATCACTATTTCCCGGTCAAAATATCCTGGTGCGGATGGCGCACCTTGTCTTGGGCTACTTTACCCCAGCCTTGTGGGCCACAAAACCCCACCCATAGCCGCTGTGTACGGCGACACACAAAAGCGCAGTGGTTCTGGCGCCCTTTCCGCTATAATCGCCACACTTTTTTACCGGGCCGGTTTATCAGCCCGATTCAGGCAACGCCAGCCACCGCAGGATCTACCCATGCTCAGTTACAGACACGCCTTCCATGCCGGCAACTTTGCCGATGTGCTCAAACACAGCTTGCTGCTGCACAGCCTGATGTACATGACGCAAAAAGAAAAACCCCTGCGCATTATAGATACCCACGCCGGTGCTGGTGCTTACTCCCTAGCCGGTGGTCAGCCGCAAAAAAACCGTGAGTACGACAACGGCATTGGCAAACTCTGGGAGCGTAACGACCTGCCACCATTGCTGCGCGATTATGTGGATTTTGTAAAAAGTTTTAACCAGGGCGAAAAGTTACTCCACTACCCTGGCTCGCCGCTGTTTATGCAAGCGTCCCTGCGAGACAAGGACAATTTATTTTTGCACGAGTTGCACTCCACCGATTGGCGCCTGCTGGGCGAAACCATCGGCAAAGACAAGCGCGTAAAAATTATCGATGACGACGGCCTCGCCGGCATGCAAGCGCTGCTGCCTCCACCGGAGCGGCGCGGGTTAGTATTTATCGATCCTTCTTACGAAATCAAAAGCGATTACCAGGCGGTGATCAAACAAGTCATCAGCGCTTATAAAAAATTTGCCACAGGTACCTTTGTGATTTGGTATCCCGTGGTGCTGCGCCAGCGCATCGACGAGATGGAAAAAGCGCTGCAAAAAAGTGGCATTAAAAATATCCAGCTGTTTGAATTTGGTATCGCTGCCGATAATCCGGAATATGGCATGAACTCCGCTGGCTTGATTGTGATCAACCCGCCCTGGACACTCTGGGCTGCAATGGAAGAAACACTGCCTTGGCTGGCAGAACAGTTAAGTGAAAATGGTGAAGGTCATTACCGGCTTGAACAGCTGGTAGCAGAATAAATTTATAGCGGAGCATAAGTGCATCATGCGCAATCCACACAAACCAGCACCGCAAACAAACAGAGCGGTTAAGGCAGCATTACTTTCTGCGTTTGTCTTTCCCGGCATAGGCTTGTGGTGGCTCAAGCGCTATTGGCGTGGCTGTATTTTTGTTATTCCTACTGGCCTGATCGTCATTTATCTTTGCCGTTTGCTCACGCAAATTCTGGCCCCCATCCAACAAAAATTACAGCGGCAAGTTGAAATGGGGGCTATCGATCCCTTTGACCTGGCCGGACTCTATGTGCGCCTCTACAAAGAACTTTTTCTTGCACTGGAACCCCACCAGACACAATTGGAGCTTGCCAAATACACGCTGATTATCTGCTGGTTGTGCAGCATTCTCAGTTCCTATTTTGTCGGTAAAAAACTCGATCAATCTGAAGCCGCCCGATCAATCTGAAACAGATAGCCCCAAGGAATAACCCATGTCACCCACGCTTGTCAGTGTCCTGTTGTTAATTTGCAGCAACGTGTTTATGACCTTCGCCTGGTACGCACACCTCAAAGAATTAAATCAAAAACCCTGGATTATTGCCGCACTGGTGAGCTGGGGAATAGCGCTCTTTGAGTATTTATTGCAAGTACCTGCAAACCGTATTGGCCACACGGTGATGACCGTCGGCCAATTAAAAATTATGCAGGAAGTTATCAGCATCAGTGTCTTCATTCCCTTCGCGCTGTTTTATTTGAAGGAACCCTTGAAGCTGGATTATCTCTGGGCAGGATTGTGCTTGCTGGGCGCGGTGTTTTTTATGTTTCGGGAGAAGTTGTTTGCGTCTTAAGTGTTTCCCCTATATCAGCCCGCTTTGACATTTGGCAATCTGCCAGCAATAATCAGGCAAATTGCCAGTTCAGAGATATTGAGATGGACCGCCTCATTGAATTTACCCCCAAAGCATCCAAGTCCAAACCAGCCCAAGTGCGGGCGTTGGCCAAGATTGCCAGCTCACTTAATGTGACGATTAAAAGTACACGAGACCTTTCCCGGCTGGCTCGGGCCGGCCTACCCACCACCGCCTTTGAAAGCTTTTCAAAGCGAGAATTCGGGTTTACCCGTAAAGAAATGGAATGGATTATCCCAATCCGAACCTTTTCGCATCGCAAATCTGGTGGGCATCTAACGCTCGATGAATCCGATAAATTGATACGTGCTGCACGCATTCAGGCCTTAGCGGCCGAAGTCCTTGGCAGTGAAGAAAAAGCATTGCGTTGGCTACACCAGGAGAGAACTGCTTTTGACAATTTATCAGCCATGGAACTCATGAAAACCGAACAGGGTGCGCATCAGGTAGAGGAAGCGCTAATCCAGTTGGATGAAGGTTTTTTTTAGACTAAAAATAAGGATATAAGGACAGCAAATGAAGCTCTGGCGCATTAGCAACCATGCAAATCTATCGGGACTTGGCGGAACAAAAGCTGGTGGACGTTGGCATAACCGCGGCGCTCCAATTGTGTATCTATCTGAGCACCCTGCATTGGCCCTACTGGAAATCATGGTGCACATGGATCTGGATAAAACTGATATTCCTGAAGACTATCAACTGCTGGAGGTGGAATATTCTTCTCGTAAAGGCGTTGCCAATCTTTCACGAAAAGCATTGGGCGACGAGTGGCAGGATGATCTGGATTTAACGCGCTCAATTGGCGACGAGTGGTTAGTGACCTCCACGTCGTTATTACTCAAAGTGCCCAGCGCCATACTCCCACATAGTTGCAATTACTTGCTAAACCCCAAACATCCACTTGCGACAGAAGCAGTGATCACTAACGTTAGCAAGCATCCGTTCGATAAGCGCCTGCAACGAATTTAGCGATGCCGACATCCTTGTCTGCGATGGCTCTACTTCACCTTCACACTTTTTCGCAACCGCACATCCGCACTCGAAGCCCCCAGCTGAATTTCATAGTTCCCTTTATCCACGACATACGCTTTTTGGGCTGTATCGTAAATCGTAAAATCCTTATTGGGATGTAAAGTGAAATTGACTTCGCGACTTTCGCCAGCGCGCAGGTGAATTCGCGTTACGCCTTTTAACTCTTTGCGGGCACGATTGTGTTCGGGTTTGATCGGCGCAACATAAAGTTGTACTACGTCGTCACCATCGCGTTGGCCGGTATTTTTGATGACTGCAGACACGTTTACTTCACCATTAGCTGCAACGCTAGTATTGCTAAGCCTTAATGTTGAATAGCTAAACTGCGTATAAGACAAACCAAAACCGAAGGGATACAAAGGCTCACCGCCAAAATAGCGGTAGGTGCGATTCGCCATGGCGTAGTCATCAAAGGCAGGCAGTTTTTCATCGCCTTTGTAGAAGGTCACTGGCAAACGGCCCGCGGGATTTTGTTTGCCAAAGAGCACATCGGCCACTGCATCGCCGCCGCGTTGGCCGGGGTACCAGGCAAACAAAATCGCCGGCAATTTTTCTTTCGCCCAGTCCACCGCTAATGCAGCGCCGCCAGTTAATACCAGCACCACAGGTTTGCCCATCGCTTGCAGTTGCTCCAGCAATTTTTGTTGAATTTGCGGCAAGCGAATATCCGTGCGGTCACCACCGGCAAAACCGGGGTAATTCACTTTCATCTCTTCGCCTTCCACGTCGCCAGTGAGCCCGCCGACAAACACAATCACCTCAGATTTATTCGCCGCTTCCATTGCTTCGTCAAGGCCGGATTTGCTACCAGGCATATTCCAGGCGAGGCGCACTTCCGCATCGCGAATATCTTCAAAATATTCCACTTTGATGTCGTAACTTTTGCCGGCGTCGAGATCAATACTCGCGGACTTTCCTTCCAGACGAGACACAGTGTCCCAGCGTTCGATAATTTTTTTGCCATCGATAAATAGACGGAAACCATCATTGGCATCTACGCGTATGTCGTAACGACCAGAGACAGGCGGCAATAATTTCCCAGTCCAGCGCACGCAGTAATTGTCACTGTCCAAACCGGTTTTTAATTCACCGCTGGCGAGCAAATCATCTGTTGGGGCACCGCGATCCCAGCGGAAACCTATGCGCCTGTCGATGCGCGTCAGCACAGGGCTTCCAGCAAAATCGCGACCGCGAAAATATTCCCCTTTCAAACCCTGCTCAGTCGAATTGGCAGAGGGGCGCAAATACTGTGGCTCAATTAAAGGCGCTGCACGCGGATCTTCACGGCCCTCCACCAAATCCACGCCGCGCGCAAAATGAATTTGTACGCCCGGCGCAGCGCCGGCTTTTATACCGTCGAGAATCGTCACAGGCGATGCCGGTGTGCCGTAATAATTACCGAGCAATGACATCACATCGTTGGCCGTAGGGCCGATCACCGCGATATGGCGAACACTTGGAGAGAGCGGCAATACACCATTATTTTTAAGCAACACGAGCGACTCCACCGCCGCTCGGCGCGCCAGCACATCATTTTCTGGCGACTGGTTTTTGCTGTAGGGTGTTTGCGCCCAGCGCACTTTTTCGGGCTTGTCGAACATACCCAATTCAAAGCGAGTGAGCATCAAACGCACGAGGGATCTATCGATTTCCGCTTCGCTGATCAACCCTTGGCTGACAGCGCCTTTCAATGCGGCGTAAGTTCCTCCGCAGTTGAGATCATCGCCAGCTTTTACAGCCAGCGCAGCGGCTTGTTCTGCAGTGGCGACAATTTTGTGGTGCAGGAAAATATCTTCCACCGAATCGCAATCAGATACGACATAGCCTTTAAAACCCCATTCGCCGCGCAAAATATCTTGCAGTAGCCGCTGACTGGCCGATGCAGATTCGCCGTAAACACGGTTGTAAGCGCCCATCACCGAAGCCACCTTGCCCTCTTGCACCAGTGCGCGGAAGGCGGGCAAATAAGTTTCGCGCAGGTCACGCTCGCTCGGCGCCACATCAAATTCATGGCGGCTGGCTTCGGGGCCGCTGTGCACCGCAAAGTGTTTGGCGGTGGCGTCAAGCTTGCGATAGGGGCCGTCCATCTGTTGCAGGCCTTTCACAAAAGACACGCCCATCATGGCGGTGAGGAAGGGATCTTCGCCGTAGGTTTCCTGCCCGCGACCCCAACGCGGATCGCGAAAGATATTGATGTTGGGCGACCAAAACGTCAGCCCCTGGTAGCGCTCATGCAAGCCGCGACGCAAAAAGTCATGATGCTTGGCACGGGCCTCTTCGCTGATGGCATTGGCGACATCACCCATCAGCTGGCGATCAAAACTCGCTGCCAGACCAATCGCTTGGGGGAAAACAGTGGCGGAACCTGCGCGCGCCACCCCGTGCAGCGCCTCGTTCCACCATTCATAGGCGGGCAGGCCCAAACGCGGAATCGCGGGAGCCTTGTTCATCATTTGGCTGATTTTTTCATCCAGCGTCATATGGGCAACCAGGTTGCGGGCGCGCGCTTCAAACGGCAGGTCTTCGTTCTTGTAACTGGCTTCATCCCCTGCCATCACCTGATCATTAAGAGCGACCTGCTTATCGGCCAGCGACTGGGCGTGTGAAGGTGCGGCCAACGCGCAAAGCGTGAGGGCCAGAGCGATTAGCCGCTGCGGTTTATTGGTCATGACAATATCTCTCCCGGTATTTTTATGAAGATATAGTCTCATCCACCATAACTTGCATACAAGTAAATAGACAATTCCTAACACTTCTCAGTGGCGTTCATTGGCGCAATAAAAGCCCTCGTTACTGGCAAATCTGGACTATAACTTCTGATATTGCCGGGCCACTCATTCAGTCCGCCAGGGGGCAAAGCTTGTCAAACATTCCACCAACCGAATCCAATGCCGATTTGATCTTCGATGACGTCAAGCGCAAAACGCGCATGCGTCTGCAGCAGATACAGCGCGTCACCCAATTTGCGCTGCTGCTGATCGCCTTGGACACCCTCTATATAGGTCGCTACCTGGACGCGGGCGTGCTGCTGGGCACGGCTATGTTTTTATTTTCCGTCGACTGGGCTATTCACCAAAAACGCACAGCACTGGGATCGGGAATACTCGTGGTCACTCTCACGTTGATGCTCTCGGGCCTCGCGTGGATTGGCAGCGGCATCCGCGATACTGCCATGCTGGGTTACTGCGGCGTGCTGATATTTACCGCGATGCTCGGCAACAAACGTTTGCTGCTGGTGGTGATTGGTTTGATGTTGGCGATGGTGGCATTTATCACCCACAGCAATTTCAGTGGCAGCCATGTTAACGAGATAGAACCCATCAATTGGTACACAGGCGCCATAGTGATTGTGGTGATCTGTGTGGTCGGCTTTAGCGCCTGGTTGATGGCCCACGATTACCGCGAAGCGCTCGATGAACTCGCCCACGAAAATCGTCTGGTGAACGATGCGCGCGAGCAGATTGAACATCTCGCCATGTACGATCACCTCACCCAATTGCCCAACCGCAATGTCGCGCGTACCGCCTTCAACAATGCCTATGCATTGGCGCGCGACAACGACCGGCCGCTGGCATTGATTTTTATCGATCTCGACAATTTAAAACCCATCAACGATTCGCTGGGTCATCAAGCCGGTGATGAGATTTTGCGCGAAGTTGCAGATCGCTTGCGACGCATCGCCGATAACCAGCATCTGGTGTGTCGCTACGGCGGCGATGAATTTGTCATGATCCCACAAGGCATACATACCAACGATGATGCGTCGGCGCTAGCACTGATGATTCTGCACACCATCTCGCAACCTTTTTCCATTCGCCAGATTGAGATGAATTGCACCTGCTCCATCGGCATCGCCATGGCGCCGCGCGACGGAACAGATCTGGATACGCTGATCAAAAAAGCCGATATCGCCATGTATCAATCCAAGGATTCCGGGCGCAACAGCTTTCGCTTTTTTGATGTGGCCAGTAACCACAATATGTTCGAGCATATGAACCTGGCGAGCAGCATGCGCAAGGCGCTGCACGACAAACAATTCCTGCTTTACTACCAACCCAAAATTGATTTGCAAACCCAGGCGCTCACCGGTTTTGAAGCACTGGTGCGCTGGCAACATCCGCAATATGGTTTTATTTCGCCGGCGACCTTTATATCCATGGCCGAATCTTCCGGTGTGATTATTCAATTAGGTGAGTGGGTCATTAATGAAGCTTGTCGCCAGGGAAAGGAGTGGATCAATCGCGGGATGCGCAGCTTTTCGATTGCAGTGAATGTGTCATCGATTCAATTCAAGCGTGGCACTATCGATAGCGTGCTGATGAATGCGCTGGAGCGCAGTAAATTTCCTGCGCAGATGCTGGAGTTGGAACTCACCGAATCCTTATTGATTGACGATACGGAGCGACTCACCAGCACGCTTTCCAGCTTACGCAGCATGGGCCTGCATTTTTCCATCGACGATTTCGGTACCGGTTATTCCAACCTGGGTTACCTGAAAAAATTTGAAGTGGAGTTTTTAAAAATTGACCAGTCCTTTGTGCGCCGCATGGAGCAAAACCCGGAGGATCTGGTCATCGTCAAAGCCATTATCCAATTGGCAGAGAGCCTGGGGCTAGAGACTATCGCCGAAGGTGTAGAGACAGAATCTGCCGCCGACATACTGCGTGAACTTGGCTGCAGCATGGGACAAGGCTATCTGTGGTCGCGCCCCATGCCCGCCCTGGAAGCCGAGCGTTTCTGGCGCGATTGGAATTTGATGGAGCAGATTTAACACGCCGCCGCAGAGCGCGCGTTAACCATGCCCTATTAGCCATGGACAACCGGCGCCGCTACATCCCCGTCGTGCACCGTCAAATTTTTCATCCACAATTTTTTACGAATGCGCCGGCGCACTGGCAACAACTTCAAACCGTCTTCCAAAAACATCAGCGCATATAAAACCGTAAAGTGGAAACCGCCAAAAAACACCGCTGCGGAATAAATCGGGATGCCAAACAGCCACATCACAATAGTGTCGGTAATCAGGCAAAATTTGTTGTCGCCGCCCGCCCGCAATACACCGACGATACGCATCAGGTTAAATACCTTGAGCCATACCAGCACACAAAACACGGCTAGAGTTTGCATCAATAAAGTGACCGTCTCTTGCGCAAGCGGCGCAAATATTTGCACCACCCAGGGCCGTGCAATATAAAGTCCGGCAGACATGGCAATCACCAGTATCAAGGTGAAGCGATTAAAAAAGAGTTGTAGTTGCCAGGCATAATCAGGCTGATTCGCACCCAATGAGCGCCCAATCAACACAGCTGACGCATTGGCAAGCCCCACAAAAAGCGCGAAGAAAGTACTCTCTACTGGAACCACCATGCCCATCACTGCCAACGCATCTGTGCCGGCAAAACCTGTCACCACGTGATAGGTAGCATTGCCCACCGCCCAGATGCCGTAATTGGCAACCAGCGGTAATGCAAACGCGAGGTAGCGTTTGACCTGTACACCATCAAAGCCCTGACGCAATTGCGCGAAGCTCAATGCAAAGCCGTGGCGTTTTGCATAGAGATACCCCAACACAAACACCAATTGCACACAGCGCGCAGTGAGTGTCGCCCAAGCCGCGCCCGCAACACCCAGCGCAGGACAACCCCAATGGCCGGTGATAAGCGCGTAGTTGAGCAATACATTGATCACCGCCGCTATAACGCCCGCAATCAGCGGCATGGTGGTCTGCCCCAGTGGGCGCAGTGCGGCCTCGGCAATAACGATGATCTGGGTTAACAACAAAACAGGGGCCGTGATCACTAAAAACTGTGCGGCAAGATTCGCCACGGTTGGATCAGGATTAATCCAGTGCACCCACACAGGGGCCGCAAATCCGCACAGCAGCATGATGGGCACAATAATGGAAATGCCCACCACCACTGTCACCGCCAGAGTGCGCTGGCAGCTGGCGAAATCGCGCGCACCATAATACTGGGCGATAAGCACACTGCCGCCTGTGGCAAATCCGCTCATCAATACCAGCAATAAAAAATGAATCTTGGCCGCAAGGCCAACCGCAGCGATAGATGTCTCCCCCAGGGGCGCCACCATCATCACGTCCGCCATGCCCAAAAAGGATGAGAGCAGCAACTGCCCAGCCACGGGCAACGCCAGCATCAGCAAGGTAGTTACAAAAGCTTTGGAATTCACATCAGGCAAGGGTTTGATCACAGGCGGCTCCGTATGGCTTGGTGGGCGCATTATAAAGAGCCGCTACCGCGAACGAGCGATGAATACCTATGTAGTTAACAAAATTAACAATTCTTAAAAAGACAAATGCGTTTCGCCTGCCGCACTATCTGCATCGCACTATCTGAAGCACAATCATAAAAACCTGATAAGGATCTGCCGTGCACAACTTTCCATTCAGACTTAACAGGAATTTTTATGAATCGTTTCAGCGCGTTTACCTGGCTACCTCTGCTGGCCTTATCTCTGGCAACAAGTAGCTTCGCAGCGGAAAAAGCCAGTTCACCCAATATTGTACTCACTGCCATTCCCTATGCGACCAGCATATCCAGCGAGCAGGGTAAGCTTGTTCAACAGGGACAAGATCTGGTTATCACCGCCTATAAAGGCACAGATTTGTTTAACGATATGTTCAGTGGCGTAAACAAAGACAATGCCCCTCGTTTACTCTTCCAACCTAAAGGCGATTTTATTTTTTCCGCCAAACTCAGCGGTAAATTTGCCGGCAAATACGATGGCGGGGCCCTGATTGTCTACGGCGACTCCAACTCCTACGGCAAACTCACCTTCGAGCGCGGCCACGATGGACAACAGAGCCTTTGGTCCACGGTAACCAGCAAACGGGCTGACGATGTGCAACATCGCGGCATCAAGAGCGATAGCCTCTACCTGAAGGTCGCTCGTGTCGGCAAGATGTGTTTCCTCTACAGTTCTGCGGACGGCAAAACCTGGGACATGCTGCGCAGCTTTACGCTGGATAATTCACAAGACCTGCAGGTGGGCGTCATGGCCCAAGCACCAGAAGCTGAGTCATTTAGTTTGAATGTGTCAGAGATTCGCTTTAGCCCGCGCACATTCAAAGACTATTGGCAGGGCGAATAACCGCCGCCCCCGCGATAGCGCGGGGGCTCCTACAAAATGTCGATTTCTTTAACACTATTCGCCCAGCCCCATGGCGCATAAAACCGCAACACACTGTTTTGTAATACAATATTACTAGCGGTATATTAATTGCTTTCTTTATGGCTCCAAAAACTATACCTATATGGGAGACCTACATGCGTTTACTAAAAGCTTTAATGATTGGTGTTTCTTCTGCTCTGTTGAGCGTGACTGCAAGCGCAGCCGTCGTATTCGAAAATAGCGGTTATGACGATATCTGGAGCGGCAACAATCCATTTACCTATGAGGAAGTGACCAATAGCTTTGCCCTGCAAAGCAATACCCTGTTGACCTCGCTAACCTACAATGCTCTTACCACCGACGCTACCCAACCCGTAACCAATGTTCTGGTTAAATTCTACGAAAACAACAGCGGCAACCTTGGCAGCTTGTTGTTCTCCCAGAGCTTGAGCGTTAGCAGCACTAATATCGTTGGCAATCTGTGGGGTTATTACGACCTGACTAACTACACCATTTCCCTGCCAAACTTCGCGCTTGATGCGGGCAGCTATTTCGTGGGCCTGCTGGTTTCCCCCACCCAATGGGATCAACATTGGGCAGTCGTTGGCAACCCGGCGACAGGCGGCGAACAAGCATCTGATGGCTTTGCCCATTACTTCCGCCTGGAATCCAACCCAGCTACCGTACCAGAGCCATCAGCTCTGTTGCTGTTGGGCCTGGGTATTTTCGGCCTGGGCGCCGCCCGCGCTCGCAAAGCGTAATTAGCAAATTGCGTGCAACAAAAAGCCTGGCAAATGCCGGGCTTTTTGGTTTTGGAGGATAACAAATTGACTTAAAAAAATAATCGCACGCAAGATATTGAATTAATCAGATGGAGGTTTGCATGCACCCACCTCGCCCTAGAAAAGTGGCTAAAAAAACTATCGGCACGAATATAAAACAGCAAAACGCCAATCAGGTAAATTTCTGGCGAGAACACAACCGATCCGCCATAACAGCCTACAACAAATCAGTTACAGAAACTGGTGTATTCAGTGACGGGATAAGAGGCTTTTAAGGAGAAACATTAAACAGCATTCCTCCATAATTCTTTTGAGCGAAACCCATATTGAAATATGCCGTACAACCAAGGCAGCCAAATAATGCTCATCGCCACTACGATTACTGTCACAATAGTTCCACTCAATTCAGGATCGGTTAGTGTGTCCCAGATCCACCAGAATTCGTATGCGACTGAGACAAAAAACAATATTTTCCACGCTAACGGGCTGATGATTTTTCGATAATAGACAAAGCCGAATAGCGCTATTAACTGAAATAAACCAACCGGCATACCGACTATATCAACCCAATCCAACTCAATATCACTCGAATCGTTATAGGCCAGCAGCAGCCCCGCACTACCCAACGATAGAATGACAACGAAATAAAAATACGTCTTCCATATCCACCCCTTTTCCATCGTCCGTTTCCTAGCCCCCATCGTCCACATTAACCGGTGGCAACACCAAATGCTGCCCCGAATTACCCGGCTCCGGCTCCAGATGCACCTGCATTTCCAGCGCTGCTATTCCCAAATTAACGCTGGCCGTCAGCGTGAGTGGACGCTCGGACAAGGGACGATTTTTTAATTCATCGATTGCCAGCTCAAGAATACGACACACTTGTGATGTAGAAGCACGCACCGCTTTTTCGTTGAGGTTACCGGTCGCGCTTGAGGCGGCGTTAGTGATGGAATCAATCGCTTCGCCAGCCTTGTTGGCGGCCTGGTTGCCAAGGTCTTTCATTTTGTCCAACATGATTCAACTCCTGTTGCCGTTAATCCAGATTATTTATCATTCACAATTTTTTGTACGATCAAACTGCCCACCATATCGCCTTCAACATTTACCGTCGTACGGAAGGTATCCAGTATGCGATCTATGGGCAGCAGAATGGCGATGGCCTCCACGGGCAAACCAACAGATTGCAACACCAATACCATAGTCACCATACCGGCGCTGGGAATGCCCGGCGCGCCCATAGCAGCAATCATCGCCGTACAAAACACAATCATCTGTTGCGCAAAACTTAATTCAATACCCGCGAGATTGGCGATAAACAAGGCCGCTGCAGCTTCATAAAGCGCAGTGCCATCCATGTTGAGTGTTGCTCCCATAGGCACGACAAAACCGACAATATCCTTAGGGACTTTTAAATTTTCTTCAGTACAACGCAGCGTCACCGGCATAGTGGCGTTGCTGGAGCTGGTGGCAAAGGCGGTGACCAGCGCTTCGCGCGCACCACGCCAAAACCAGAGCGGGGATTTTTTGGTGATAAGGTAGAGAATCGTCGGCAATACCACCGCACCATGGAAAACCGTGAGCGAGATAATGATGACGATAAATTCCGCCAGGGTTCCCAACAGCTCGGTATTTTGTGTGGCTACAAGCTTGGTGAGCAACGCAAAAATTCCCAGCGGCGCTATGTACATTACCCAGCCGATAATCCGCATCATCAAATCGGCAAACTCGTCAAACAGGTTCACAACATTTTTATAGCGGTCACCACCCAGCACCAGCGCAATGCCCAGCAGCAACGCAAACATCACCACTGCCATAACGTCGCTTTTGGCCAGGGCTGTAAAAGGGTTTTGAAACAAGCTGTGCAAAAACTGTTGCAGGAATTCTCCCGGCGCCAGCTTTTCGTACTGAAACTTTTCCATAGCTTGCTGGAACATCGCCAAATGCAATCCTTCACCTGGCTTTAATACATTCATTACCACCAGGGCTTCAAACATTGCCAGCGACATGGAGAACACAAAAAAAATCGCTGTTGTTTTCCAAACCTTGTGAATATGGTGATGGGCTTTAAGATTGGCGACGCCGACTACCAGCGATGAAAACACCAGCGGTATCAGCACCATTTTGAGCAGATCCACAAACAAGCTGGCCAGCAGGTTAGTGCCATAAAGTGCAGTTTCACGCAGATGCGAAGCATCGCCGGTGAGTTTAAGCAAGGCACCTGCAATCAGCCCCGCAATGGCGCCTATTAAAATTTGGGTATTGAGGCTCGGCATAATCAATCCTTTAAGGCGACCTTAATTGATATAACCCATACGCACATGTTTCTCTTCCACGATGCGACGGTCATTTTCGTAAAGATCAATTTCATGGGCAGCGCGACCGGAGTTATATTCCAGCCGGCGATTATCCGCTTCCAGTTCGTCAATACGACGCATGCTGTAACGGCGCTCCTGTTCGTTGTTGCTATTTACTACATCGCGTTTCAAACGTGAAATTTCATTGTAGTTGTTATCGATTTGCGAATTGTTACTGCTGATTTGATTTTCCAACTCATCAATTTTATGTTCGATGTTGTACAGCTCTTGCCCATCGCGATAAGCGCGCAAAAATTTATCTTCCAACTCTACCGGACAAATGCCATTGTACGAAGCGCCTTTGCGACCTTCGCTATAACCTTTTGCAGGTACGCAATAAAGGCGAGCGCCTTTGTTGTGGCCTTGGCGATAGGCTTTCATATCAGGTTCAATCTTCACCCGCGCGCACGCTTTGCCATGTTCAATCACGCGGTCGAGTGGATAGCCTTGGGTTGCGTCTTCCACACCTTTCAAATACCAATCGGCATGCTGGCACTCTTCCTTGCTCATGGTGGCGCAGCCGGATAATAAAATCGCGAGCGTTACTGCTAAAAATAGGGACGTTGCTTTCATTTTTTATCGTTCCGCTTTTATCGTTCTGTTAATTTTTTTTCGTCTTCACCCAGCACCTTAAACCAGCGCACCAGCTTGTAACCCTGCTCATCCAACAGCAACAGTTTGTGCATACCTGGCTCCAATGCCACCGTCTGCTCGTGAAAAACTTTGGTCTCGCCCAAATAGCGATCATCCAGATGCCAGAAAATTTTCGCCGCCTGGTGGCGATGCACAGCACGCAGTAGTGCGCGCGTGCGCTGGCCATTTAAATCCACCGGCAAATAAATGCGACTGGTTTCGTGGGGGTAGAGTAAATCCATCGGCTCGTCATCGTCCACCTCGGCCAATTGTGCCACGCAATCAGCGCGCCAGCTGGGCAGCGAGCGGTAATCGCTGTGATGCTGACGCCAGAAATACTCCTGCGCCGCCGGCAACACAAACCAATCCTGGCCGCGCATATTATTCACGCTTTCGCAACCGGAGTGCACGCGCAAATCTTTAATCGGATCAAGATGCACGCGTTTATGATAAGGCGTGACGGTTTCGTAGTGGCTATCTTCGGGAATATCCTGCTCGACAGCCACACACTGGCCGCCCGCAAGATAACCATCATCCGCGCACACATTCACTTGCTTGAGCGCATGCACAGGCTTGGTCAACCACTGGCTGCTGCCGAGCAAATCAAACACATCAAACAGCACGGGCGCTGCGCTGGTAGAACCTGTGAGTGCCGGTGCCGGCTCACCACCGGCATTGCCCGCCCATACCCCCACGGTATAGCGACCATTGCTACCAATCGCCCAGGCATCACGCAGGCCATAACTGGTTCCGGTTTTCCAGGCGATGGTTTGGCTGCTTTGGTATTCGCGCCACTGCGCGTCATTGCCGGGGCGTGCCACTTCAATCAATGCTTGCAGCGTGAGCCAGGCCGCGCCCTGCCGAATAATCGGCAACTGTTGCCGTGTCGCTTTTGCTTCCGATTGCAGGAGAGCAATATTCGCCGGCAAGCGCGCAAAACTACCGTTGCCAGCGGTGTAGGTCATACGAGCATAAATACCGCTGATATCCCACAGGCTGCCTTCAGCTCCGCCGAGGATCAGCGTCAAACCATAATCATCCGCAGGGCGAAATAAGGTCGTCATACCGAGTTTTTGCAATTGCTGCTGCAAGCGATTCACACCGTATTGCCGCAACATATGCACTGCGGGAATATTCAGCGATTGCGCCAACGCCTGACGCGCCGGCACAGCACCGCGAAATTGCCGATCAAAATTTTGCGGCGTAAAGCTGCCAAATTGAGTGGGGACATCCGGCACCAGCGTGCTCGGTAATAATTCGCTATCTTGCAGCATGGATGCATAGAGCAATGGCTTTAAAATACTGCCGGTAGAACGAGGGCGATTGATGATGTCCACATCCGGTGAGTTCTGCACTGCTTTTTGCCAGGCCTGGTTGCCAACATAAGCAATGGTTTGCAAACTCTCGTGATCAATCACTAACACTGCGAGATTATTAATCCCTTCACTCGCTAAACGCGGTGCGTGGCGCGCAGTAATTTCCTGCGTGCGCTTTTGTAGTGAATAATCCAGGGTGGATTGCAAAATAGGTAGGTCGGGATTACTGCCACTTAGACGCGTTAACAAATGGGGTGCCAGTTGCGGCATTGGCTGAGGTTTTTCGGGCAAGGGCTCCAACAGCGCTAATTGCAAATCCAGTTCATTGATAATTTTTTTATTGTGTAATTTGTGCAGCAACCTATCGCGTTTTTGTTGCAGCAATTCACGCTGCAAGCCCAAATGCATCATGGATGGACTATTGGGCAACACCGCCAGCACAGCGGCCTCCGCCCAAGAGAGCTGCTCAGGTGCGCGCCCAAAATATCGCCAGGCCGCCGCATGCAAACCAATAATATTGCCGCCAAAAGGCGCGTGGTTGGCGTAATCGCGCAATATTTCATCTTTACTAAAACGCCACTCCAATTGAGCCGCGATAAACGCCTCGCACAACTTGCTCCACAAATTGCGTGGCGGCTGTTCCTCATTTGATTCCTGCCGCAACATACGCGCTAACTGCATAGTGATAGTACTACCACCACTCACCACCCTGCCCTTGCGAATATTACTCAGCGCCGCCCGCCCAATCGCCGACACATCCAAACCCGCATGCTGATAAAACCGCTGATCCTCAAACGCCAGAACAGCTTGCACATACTTAGCCGGCAACTGCTCAACCGGCGCAAAGCGCCATTGGTGGTCGCTGGCAATCTGCGCGCCCAACAACTGGCCATCGCGCGCTAATAAAACGCGCGCGTAGTTTTGTTCGTGGGTGGATTTTGGAGGGGGGAGGAATTGCAGGGAAAGCACAAATGACACCAATAATGCGAGTATTGGCAGTATGTATTTAGCAATAATTTTTAAAGTAGGTTTACGCAAAATAAATTTTATTCGATAAGCTATATGTAATAGATCCAGGAAAATTCCCTATATTAACAACCAACTCATACGCTCTCATCCAATAATCTGCTGTCGGATCTTTTTAGGTAACCGTAAAAAAGCATTGTTGTAAGACCACGCAATTAATTCCTTTAAATAGTCGGCATCTATTGAAGATACATCAACCACCGTAACCCAATGGAATCGATGCATATATCTGGCAGGTTTAATGCCTGGCTGGTCCGTTAATTCGAGAAATCGATCCGGCGTAACTCTGAAGCTAAACCGCCAGCGCTCAGGTTCGCTGGTTTTGAAATAGGCAAAAAATTTATCGCCCACGTAGTAAGTCAGCACATTTGAAGGCTCACCCGATTCCTTTTCCGTTGCACCGGGAAAAGTCAGGCAATATTTTTTAACTGATTCTATATCCATGCTAATAACTTCCCTCCTGAGTACATACTTATATTTTTAACAGGAAATTTGTAGGGCGTATTCAAAGCGAAGCGTAATACGCCGGACGCATAACTTACGGCGCAGCACGCTCCGCTTTAGCTGCGCCCTACGTAATCTCCACTACGATGCTTTTGCAGGCTTTTCACAACTACTAAAAACCACTTTACTTGGCTCAGTTACTTCACCGGCATTAATTTCTTTTGAAAAACGTTCCCAAGTCATTTTTTCTAGGTGCTGGTAAGTCTCGTTACCCGGCCAATATTTGTTAAGTATCTGCAGTTGCTTATAAGCAGCAGGTATTTTTCCCTGATAGTAGAACGCAAAAAATAAACCTCTCTGGGCCACTTCATTAGGTTCACTTCCCGAAAGGCATTGCGCTGCTATAAACAAGTTCATCGCCTTTTCGGAATACTCTGGCCCCGTATTGACGTACATATTACCTAACTCAAGAACACCAGCTATATGATTGGGGTTGAGTGTAAGAAGCAACTTTAAATCAGCCTCAGCTCCCTTCCATGCGTCCTGATAATCCATGTTATGTCCCATCGACTGCAGGTTTCCGCGTTGAAAGAGCAAGGCTTCACTTTTGGGCTGCTTCGCCAACTGCTTATCCAGCTCCGCCTTGGTGGACTCATATAAGCTCACCACATGCTTTTTGGTTGTTTCTGAATCGATATTTGGGGGATAGCCGCCAATATATTTTTCCAATTCCGAAATGCTTTGGTCCACTTCAACCGCGAAGCAATTCATCGAAAGCAAAAGCGCAATCACACAACAAACTATTGAATTACTTTTCACAAAAAATCCCCTATAAATTGTCACTACACCTAAAACCCAACACCTAGTACGGAGCCTTAGTCTGGAAACGATATTTGACCACAAGACTATCAGAGCCATCTAGCAAAACAGCCGTTTATTCTGTAAAGCGTTGCATCAGATTTCAAAGTACCAAGCCCATCTATCAAAGTTGACAGCCCCAAACCCATCCTCTACCCTGCCCGCGCCTTGGCAAAAAACCATGGTCGGGACTACTACCCCCGAAAGCAAGCACCGGCACAAAATTTCAGGAATTTTGTGCCCTCGTACAGTCACGCCTGTGTTATGGCGGCTGGGCGGGGCCGCCTTCGGGTGGGCCGGTGTTGGTGTTGGGCCGGTGGTAGTAACCCCGTTCAGTCCGCCCCCATGAATTACTACCTCCTGGTGGCGGTTATCAACCAACGCTGGAGATTGTTTTATGGATAATATTACCCCCTTGGTGCACGGCACCAAATCAACCTGCAATATCACCCTCAACGAATATCAGCACGCCTATACCTACAAAGCAGCATCAATATCTGCGCGCCTAACGGCAGTCTTTTACAGCATATAGGTTATGAAGTAGAGAAAGACGCAACGCACCAGATGCGCGACGAAGTACATCTGATTAGTTGCCTGCTGCACAATATCCACCACGATGTAGATTTGCCACAACAAGCCTTATACGGCCTTGCGGATTTGATGTACCGGGTACAAGAGTTTTGCGATAAGAATATCAGGTAGATGGGCAATACAACCGAAGGGATGTGTTGCAAATTAGCGTAATAAAAAAGGCGAAATCCATGGGACTTCGCCTTTTTTATTTGGTCCCTTATCGGCGATAACCCATAAGAGATTTATCTAAATAGTCAGTATTTAGATAGCCACAATGTTTTCAGCTTGTGGGCCTTTTTGGCCAGTGGTCACAGTGAAACTCACTTTCTGACCTTCAGCGAGGGTTTTAAAACCTGAGCCGGAGATAGCGCTAAAGTGAGCAAAAACATCAGGGCCAGATTCTTGTTGAATGAAACCGAAACCTTTAGCTTCGTTAAACCATTTTACGGTGCCAGTAGTAGTCTTAGACATATCGTTAAACCTATTGTACAAAAGTAAGATACCCATATGGGTGCGTGGCTGGAAAATACGGAAATGACTTATGTAGAACAGGACGAATACTAAGATAGGAACTTCGAAGTGAGGTGCATAAATATAAACGAGCTTTCGAGCTGCAGTGATTTTACAGGTGTTTTGCGTAATGTCAAATCAATTAACCCGATAGAAGCATTAAGATTGGGAAGCGGCAGAAATACGCCATAAAGCTCTAAGCAAACGAAACGACCTAAAGCCGTTCCGTTATTGGAATTTGGATATATGTATTAAGCCAAAAGGCCAGGTTGATTATTTAGACAAGCCGATCCTACGCTTTGTCTATCTTGGATAACCGAAAAATATCGAAAATAAATCCCGCTAATGGGAAAACAATAATAAACATTATCGCCATCACAAGCTGTATTGAGATATCAAAAAATTGACTAATAAGCCCTGTAAAAGCCACGGAGAGCGATACTGATAGGATAATTATTAATAGCCACTTTAGATATTTCATTATCGTTAACTCGCCGATTCAATACTGGACTCTATGTTTTTTAACTAACCAAACAAAGCATAGTAAAACATCCCTGTTACTCACATCGGCAATTACTACGCTAATTTACCGATGGAGCCAGACCAATCTCACCGACGAATGCTTAACGTCAAATTTTCCCACTAAAAAAGGCCCACTGCGCGATACCGGCAAGGACACCAATCCCAACCAATGCTTTTTGGCCAATTGGAATATGTTTCCAGGGAATTTGCTCCGTACCATACAAAGCCAAACTCTCCTCCTTCGAGCTAGGGTAAAGAATCACTGAAACACCTAAAAACGCAAAGAAGGGAAAAAGAAAACTCGCCTTCTCCCAATAGATACCTTCAGTCAATACGGAATACCATAAATAACCCGTTCCACCGGCACCAATTGCAAACATCAAAAAACCAATCAACCGAGCCTTGATACGCGAATCCATTTTCATTCTCCTTTGTTTATGTGGTTTGGGATATATACCTCATATCGCGAGGTTCTGTAGATTATTTAACGGATGGCGGTATTAATCTGAGCTAGGCTTAACATTTTAAAGATGGCTAGCTGCAGTTTTTTTGCAATTGTAGAATCTAATAGATATACAACATCACGTAGGCTGGGGCGGGTCGCGCAGACTAAGGCTTGTGAAAACAAGCCGCACTATTCCGAATTGTTGGGGTGCGCTGCGCTTAGCCTACGCGGCCCGTGCCAACCTACGTTTTCTTGGTCATGAACAAGCCATTTCAGTCATAGGGAGCGTCTAATATTTTCAGGTAGCGTTGTTAAAATTATTATTAAGATTGAGGATAAAATATCGCCTTCGTAGTCTCAAACTCAATCGGCACAGAGGTATGCTGATGCGCGATCAACCAATTACCATCAACTTTAACCAAGCCCCATGAAAGCCTGTTTTTCATTTTGCGCAACTCAACGCCATCGCTATCAACTGCCCTGTAAGTTACGAACGCATACGCAAATCCCAGGCTTTCATTCGCTTCGGCTTTCAATAACTCAATGTCGACTTTCACCTTCTCATTTTCAGGCAATGAGGTTAACCAACCTTTAATGCTGTTTGACCAATCCGCTTTGGTTTCATATATACCCTTACCCCACAAATCAAACGCGAGGATGCTTTCATGGTAAATATTGGAAAGGGATTCGTAGTCTTTTCTATACACGCAATCCTCATATGCTGTACAAAGATTGGCTATTGCTGATTCGGCAGTACTCATATGGGCTCCAAATGTATAAGGTTTCAAGGTTATGGCTTAAGTGTGGGCAGATAAAATTTATCAATTTCACGCTTCATAGATTTATTGGCTCGCTTATATTGATCGATAGTAAGAAACATCCCGCCCAGATCATTACCGCCGTTTTGTGCGTAAAACTTTACATCTGACGTTGATAGCTGGCTATTCACAATATAAAACAAGACGTATGTAGCGCGTCGCCAGCTGTCAATTTCCTTTTCATTAACATTTGGCCCATAAACCGCGAGCGTCTCGCCGCGAAATTTTATGGAATAGCTGGGAGTATCGTTATCCATAACCTCCTCAATTTTTTCAGGATGCTTCAGGTAGTGCGACAGCTCAGGTTTTATTTTTTCATAGGCTTGCGATATTCCGCCTTCCGCCAGAGCTTCTGCATCGAGCATTATTTCTTTATCATAATCTATCTGAAATGACTCATTGGCATTCGCAAGCGCACTTATTGCGATAGCGGAAATTGCCAAAAGTGTTTTGAAGACGTTTTTCATAGGTTTAATCCTTCTCTCTTGGTCAAGTTCCTTCGTAACAGCGCGGGTCAAATGACCCGCCCTACCCAAATTGTTCTACAACGAAGTCGATAAAAGTACGTAACTTTGGCGTGGGGCGACGATCAGGGGAGTAAATAATATGCATGGGGCGTGACGGCAAATCATAATCGGACAACAACCGCACCAATTGCCCGCTTGCTACTGCATCGCCCACCAACACTTCCGGCTGCATGATAACTCCCATTCCGGCGATAGCGGCCGCGCGCAACCCCTGACCATTATTGATAGTCAATTGTCCATTGATCTGAATTGTTTCGGCGCAGCCATCTTTGGATACTTCCCAGCGATTTTTCTTACGCCAATACGCGTAACCAAGGCAATTATGTTGGGCGAGATCTTGTGGTGTACGAGGCGTACCTGCGGAGGCCAAATATTCTGGCGATGCGCACAACCACATTTGATAATCTTTTAAAGATCGCGCGACCAAACCGGAATCCGCAAGATAGCCTATACGGATAGCAACTTCGAATCCTTCCTCCACCAAATCGACATTGCGATCAGACAAGGTTAAATCGATTTTCACATCCGGGTAATCTTTCGCGTAGATTTTTAAAGCAGGCACTAAACGCTGAACACCAAAAGACGTAGGTGCATGAACTTTTAAGGTGCCGCGCGGCTTGATGCGCATTTCATCAGCGCAGGCTTCAGCCTCTTCCAGATCCGCAAGCAGTTGTTTACAGCGGTTGTAATATAGCTGGCCAACTTCAGTGAGTGATTGTTGGCGTGTGGTACGGTTCAACAGCTTGGTTCCCAGCTTTTCTTCTAAAAAGCGAACATGCTTTCCCACCATCGTAGGCGAAATACCAAAAACCTCAGCCGCAGCGGCAAAACTCCGCTTTTCTGCTGCGCATACAAACACCGCCATACTCGTTAATTTGTCCAGCATTGCGCACCCACAGTGTCGAGTCAAACAACCAGCATGGACTTTATCAAACCCGGACTACTTAGGATACTCATCACGGCGCCAACATCTGACTCTTAACTTTAATTAGCAAATAGCTCTGGAGATTTGTATGCAAAACAATTTGCTTCATAAACGCGGACTAGAACTGTTGGAGGAGCTGCACGGCGAACACGCCGGCGCCGCCATGATGGCCGAGATGCAAGATATCTGCCCCGACTTTGCCGATATGGCAATTGAATGGGCGATTGGTTCGATCATGGATCGCCCGGGACTTAGCCTGGCAACACGCGAATTAATACTTGTGGCCTCATGCGTAACCTTGGGCCACGCAATACCCCAACTGCAAGCTCACGCACAAGCCGCCTTAAAAGTCGGCGCCACAAAACAAGAGTTAGTGGAAACTATTCTGCAATTAACGTTTTACGCCGGAGGCCCAGCGGTGAGGAATTCGTTGGTGGCGATTAAGGATGTTAGTGCGCAAGGTTAAGGGGTTGCAGCATAGATCGCAGGGTGTATTAAAGCGAAGCGTACGACTGCACGGACGCAGGGGATAGAGCGAAGCAGGAAGCCCGAGCCGAATACGCCGGACAATGGTGAAAATACGGCGCACCGCGCTTCGCTTTAGGTGTGCCCTACACGGTACTTTGTGAAATTTAATTATTATTTTACGCAACTTCGGAGCGACCACAGATGGCACATTTAAACCATCGCTTTCCAGAATGGAGCCAAGAAAGAACGATAAGAATGGCCGCTGTAAAAATATAGCCTTTAAAACCCAATGTACAAAGCCCTAAGGCAACTACCCAACCAAGAACCTCGAACACCAATAAGAGAATTGCATTATCAGCAAAGAAATATCCTGTAATAGAAGACACCCTCTTCATGCCAACTCTACAATTTGGACACTGCATATTTATCCCTTTGAAATTTAGTCATCATCCAACCAATTAATCGGCCCAATAATCGCCACCAACCGTCTCCCGCTTCCGTTCGTAGGGCGCAATCGCGAAACATTGCGCCGTATTACTGTCGTCAAACATGCAGCCAAATGGCCGAAAATTATTGAATATTCCTCGTAGGCTGGCGGTAAGGCTTGCGAAGCAAGCTGCACCCCAGCAATCTTTCCATGCAAAATAATCATTATTTCTGGGTCAGAATTGTTGGGGTGCACTACGTTTACCCCAACCTACACGCTCCTTGTGTCGCACTTGGCCATGGCCATTTCATTAAGCGGCTCGCGCTCAACATCGAAAGACGATGAGGAGATCTTCGTTCGATAAATGGCAACGCCAAGCTTTTCCCCTGCCTCAAGAGCAACACAACGAAGCTCTTCGGATGCCGCATGACCCAAGGTAATTTCCGAAATTGCCTCTAATGGAACTTTAAACAAACATATTGGATAAGGTTTATTATCATCATTAACAACTTTATCTGCCTCTGCTAGATGAGCCAAAACCCTATCTTCTTTTTCATACCGCCAATCCAGGGACTTGGTTAAAAATATTTCAAATCCATTTGCATGCTCTCGTCGTTGCGGCATCACTGTCCTTACATTCGAGTAATTAACTGGCAACAACGAGGATCGTATTGGGCCGTGAACGCTAGGAATCTCTTTGAAAAAGTCATTTTCTCGGTGAAAGCCAACACAAAATCCTTTATATGTTTCCGTATAATGAGACCACATTAAGGCACTATTCCAGCGCCTAGAAACTGACAAAATACCCAATCCATCGTTAATTCTTCCATTGTTAATTTTGTTAATAAAATCTCTCACGAAATTTTCATTATTTTTTCGCGAATCACCTATCCTATCTAATGCTTCTGCGATTTTTTGCTTTTTCTCTATTTTTTCCTTTTCACCTAAACTGTTATCGTAACCAATGGCTCTGATTACATTCTCTATCAGCTCATTAAGCAACTCATCAGAAGACTTTTCCGGAAATGCTGCAAGACATTCATAAGGATCATTTAAATCAGCTGGCTGAGTAAAACGAATGAACCCATCCGTTAAAAACCTCTTACGATCAGCCTTAAGATACTTGTAAACATAATTCATCAATTAATTACCCTAACAATATAAAACGACGACAACCTCTACTAGCACTATGTAGCAACACGTACTGATCAACTTTTACCTCCCCACAACCTCCACCCAATACCCCCGCGTCCTTCCATAAATTTTCTCATCATACATAGGCGCTACCTGCCACGAGGGCAAATAATATTTACCCGCATAACTCGCGTTCAAAATCACGCGTACTGTGACGCTGGTTTGGCTGCGGTCGTTGTAGCGGTAGCTCCAGCTGTAGTCTTGCCAGAGGCTGAAGTAGCTGAGGACGCGGTCGTCGCGGATGTCCATGTAGTCGAGGCCTTTGGGTAGGCTGCTGCCTTCGAGGCGTTCGTTGCGGATTTGCCAGCCGCTGGGCATGATCATGGAGAGCGCTATGTCTTCCAGTTTTCTGGTGCCGAGTGCGGCGAGATCGGCTGTCACTGTGACTTCTGCGACAAAATCTGTGCCTTGCGGAAGTTTTTGCACATCCAGTGGTTTGTTATCCATGCTGAGGAAATTGGCAGAAATTTTTATGCCTTTTTCGCTCGCTTGCTCATCCATACTCGCGGGTATGCCGCGATTGCTGACGAGTACGCGCAGGTTGCCTTTGGGATCGTCGTTGCGCACGACTATGTTCGGCTGATTGAGCGCCTGCTTGTACATGGATTGTTTGATGTCTTCTTTTTTCCAGGCGGCATTGGCATTTTCTTTAATGGAAAATTTAAGGCCATTGCCGCCACTGCGTTTGCCCATAAATTCCGCCATGGACAGCAGCGCCCAGGAGGTGGATTGCGTGGAGTACCATTCGTCGCTGCCTAAACGCGTGGCAACACGTTCGGCCATTTGCCAGGCAGCTTCGCTTTCGCCTTTATCAGCCTTGAGCATGGTACTGAGCAAAATACTTTCATTGCGCAGCTCGGAGCCGTAGGTGTAGCTGTAGTAATCGCGTGCGGCAACCACTGGCCCCAGGTTGCCGAGCAAATCTTTGCTCGCATCTTTAAGCCCCATGTGCAAATAGGCAGAGCCTAACAACCAGCGTGCAGTTTCTTGCGGGCGCTCTGTTTGTTGCGAATTATTGGTACGCAATAATTTTTCGCGCAGGCGATTCATAGCGGGCAGCTCGGCTTTGTCGGCCAGTGCTAATGTGTAGAGGCGATAGGCGGCTACTTCGTCACCATAGTCGTGATCGCCATCGCCGGAGCGCGCGCGTTCTTGCTGGTATTTAATCCAGCCATCCAAAAACGCTGAAGGCACTGAATAGCCTGCACGCTTGGCCTCCACCAAAAAGTGGCCCGCGTAGTTGTTGGCCCAATCGTTGATGTAGCCACCACCTGGCCAGTAGCTCAAACCGCCTGAGGCATTTTGGAAATCTGCCAGGCGCCTGATACCGGCTGCAATGTTTTTATCTATATCTGCTTTTTGCGCATTGCTCAGTGAAACCAGCTTACCCAAATGCAATTGCGGGAATACCGACGAGGTTGTTTGCTCTACACAACCATGCGGATAGGTAATTAAATATTGCAAACGTTTTTCGAGATTGAGTGGCGGCAATACGCTCGCCTCAAAACTCGCGCTGTTAGTGCCGGCCATGCCGTGGGCGGTGACGGGCACTTGCCACTCTTCGCCAGGTGCGAGCAATTTACTTTCCCACACAACTGTCGGCGGATTTGCCGGGCGGCTGTCGATATAAATTTCCTGGCTTGCCACTTCGTCACCGCTGCGTGCGGTGACTTTTACCCGACCTTTGCCGATGCGGTCATTCACTTTTAAGCGCAGGCTCGCAATAGCATCGCCGGGCTTGGTGAAATTCAATTCAGCTTTGCTATCCAGTAACGTAAATACCTCGTTAGTTTCAACGCTGATATCCACTTTTTTGATATTGGCTTCGCTCACAAAAACGTTTACCGGCAACATCACTTCTTCACCCGGGCCGAGCACGCGCGGCAAAGTCGCGTAGAGCACCAGCGGCTGGGTGACGGCGACATTTTTTTCCACTTTGCCGTATGCCGGCACTTTTTCGGTATCGCCGGCAACCAACATAACGCGCACAGAGCCCATATAAGGCGGCAATTGGATTTCGTGAGTTTTACCTTCACCGGCCGCCAAGGTAAATGCACCGAGGAATTTCACGATGGGCGGGAAGCGACGTTCGCGACGCTTGCGCTCTGCCTCCTGTGCGGCATCACTACCACCGATGGCGAGAATACGTTCAAGCGATGCGCCGTAGGCGCCTACCACCGAATCAAACATATCCCAGGTAGAAACACCCAAGGCTTCACGTTTGTAAAAACTACTGTGCGGATCTGGCGCGGTGAAACCAGTGAGACCGAGCAGGCCTTCATCCACCATCGCGAGCGTGTAGGTCATGGCGTGGCCATTTTTTTCGCTCACTTTGATATTGAATTTGGTTTCGGGGCGCACTTTTTCCGGTACATCCAATTGCGGTGTGAGATGCGTCGCCGGGTCTTCCACAATTAAAGGCACTATGCCGTAGAGTCGCATGGGCGCATCGGATTTGCGCGCTTGATGTGGCAACAGCAGCGTCATATGCACATAGGCGTTAGGGGCCATGGCCTGCGTAATAGGTACCTGCACATCGCGCTGTTCGGGTTTTAAATCCAGCCAACGTTTTTCGATCACATGGCTGCCGTTTTCAATACTCAAGAGCACGCGACCTTGCTGGGTTTTGGGCAGGCGCACAATCGCCGTGTCACCCACCTGATATTTTTCTTTATCGGTGCTGAGCATTAATTGCGTGGCGGATTCAGGATCGCGTTCGTTGCTGCTGCTCCACCCCAAATAGGCGAGTTGGCCGCTACAGTGATTGGATTCTTTATCGCACACGCGAATTAAATGGCGGCCCCAATCGTATTTATCTTTTTTGAGCGTCCAATGGGCGCGGCCCTGCGCATCTGTGGTTAATTCTTCTTTTGTGATTGGTGTGTGGCTGTTATTGCCCACATAGGCGGCAATATTGTCCTGGCCTTCATCCCACCACCAGCGCCAACCGATTTCGTAGACACTGATTTCAAGATCGCGTTTTGCGGCAGGTTTGCCCATCGCATCCAGGGAAAGCAATTGCACTTCGTGGTCGTTATCGCGACTGAGGGAATTGTAATAGCCGTCGCCTTTGGGCATGAGTATGCCGACCCAATGGTCATAGGGCGATACATCATAGCTGCGCAATGCGGTACTGAAATTGCCGCTCTCTTCAAACACACGGGTATTAAACATGGCGAGCAACATGCCCGGTGGTGGATCGTTAGCTTGCAGGTTGATATCGAAGGAGACTTTACCCTCTTCGTTAAGATTTCCTTCAAATACTTTTTGCGAGCTGTTTTCAAAACTGCGTGACGGATCGTCGAAGGTATAACCATCGTAACCGCTAAAGCTGGTTTTTTTGGTGAAGAGTTTTACTTCCGAATCTGCTTTAAGGCTCTTGGCGGTGGCGCCGTGCAACCACTGACTGAACAGATGCACTTTTTGCGGCATATCGCGCAGATTGAGTATGGGCTTGTCAAAGCTCATGTCTATCTTCAGGCGGTTGGGCGTGACCATTTCCACTTTGATAATTTTATCGAAGTAGCGGTTGCCCACGTGCACCACGGCACGCCAGTTGCCGGTGGGCGCTTTCTCATCAGTTTTGAGTGTGAAGGGATAGAAATCATTCACGGGTGATACTTGTGTTTGACTGAATACTTTTTTGCCTTGCGGATCAAAAAAATCCAGCGTAACGGGATAACCTGCAGGCAAACGCTCGTCTTTGTCCTGCAAAATAAAGGTGAGAAAAATATCGTCGCCGGGACGCCAGACATCGCGTTCGCCGTAGATAAATCCTTTTAAGCCGACTTTGATATGTTCGCCGCCCACATCAAATTGGTTAACAGGCAATGCTTCGTTTTTGGGTAGGCGTAAATAGCCGAATTGTTTTTCTTTTTGCGCTTGCAAATAAAAGGGCGTGCCGTCGGCGGTGATAGTGGCCATGCCGTAGCTGTCGGTGGTGCCTTTGCCGATGGGTTGTTGCTGGTAATTGAAAATCTGGACTTCCGTATCCGGCATTGGCTCTGCGGTGGTGAGGTTGGTGGCGATTACATGAAGCGCGCTATCGCTGCCGCGCTTGGCCATCAAACCAATATTGGACACCATAAAAGTGCGCGAGCTTTTGGTGGACGAGGTGCTGTAATAATTGGAGTAGTAGGCATCGTTACAGGGATTGTTGGCTTCACTGTAATTTAAATAGCCTTGGGATTGATAGTACTGGCGATACCAGGCCGGCGTGTCTTCGTCTTGCTCTTCGTCGGTCTCTTCGTAATTCTCTTCCTCACCGTAGGAGTAGCCATAATCGCTCTGGTGCTCGCGGTTGCGCGGCATTTTGCGCGTGGGTGTTTTGGGGCGCTCGGCCTCGCAGGGATAGGTGGTATTGCTGCGGTCAATTTGCAATTCCACGCGGATCAAACCGTCCGGGTGTTGCGCCATCAATTCGGTGAGATCCAGATTGAAATCTTTGGAGTCATCGTGGGCGATTTCAGGCAGGCGATAAACTTTGCGCCACAAATAGCGCCCCTCTTGCGTGGGCGCATTGCGTGGATTTAATTCGCGTGAGTCTTGAAAGAAGTGGCCGATATTATTGGCGTAAACTTTAAACGCAACCACCTGCACTGAGTCTACATTCACCGCTTTAAAAGGCACAGTGAGATGTTCCGCTGGCGGCAGTATGCTGGTGTCTTTACCGGTGAAAGTCACCATGGGTTTTTCAATCACCAACACTATAGGTTGATGATAATCGCTGCCGAGACGCTGGCGCTCCTGGCTTTGCACATCACTGCTCACCAGTAATTCTTGCGGGCCAGCACCAACGCCGCTTGGAAAAATCTTGAGCTGGCTGCCTTCCACTTTTACCGGAAAGTGTTTACCAGCAATACCCACCAGACCCTGCAAATTTTGCGAAGGATTAATGGGGTTGGAGAAATTTACGGTGACTGAAAGTGACGGTTCGCGCTCCACCTCAACGCCCGTCACAATAAAATCGCTCAACGCAGGAATAGGAATATCGCGAGCACCTTTGTCGGGTGATTTAATCGGAGCACCGTCCCACTCGAGATGCAACACACCCGCTTCTTTTTGCCGCTCTATATTCGACAGGGTAAATGCGTTGCTCTGACGATCTGCGCCCTGCACCCAATCCAGTTCCACTGGCTTGCCATTGAGGGTGACCTTCAGCATTTTTTTGATCGCATCCAGATCGGCTGTGTCGGTAGTGCGCAGCTCGCCGGTGAATTGCATTTTGCCAGGCTCGTTTTCCTGGGCATTGAGGCCGTGGACTTTTAGATCAAACTCTTGCTTGATGGTATGCACTTCAAACTCGAAGGGCTTGAGGCTTTTTTCCACCCCCAGCAATTTGTCGCCATGGAGTTTAACTTTGATGGCAATGTCGTTAGGCAGGCGGTCTACCGGTGTAATGCGCAGCTCGTTATCGGCCGTGAACAGAATGTTGGCCGGCAAGTCGGGCGAAAGTTCGACTATGCCTTCGGCTGGCTGGTTAACTTTTTCCTGTGCGACTACCGGATGGCTAAAGCGGATGTAGAGCGGCTTTTCGGACGCAATCCAGCGCTTGGGGTAATCGGCTATGTGGGTTTCCCATTTGGGGCCCAGCTGCTTTTCTTTGGCTTTGGATTCGCCTTTTTTATCACAGGCGGTGAGCAGCAGGCTCAACAGGCAGGTTAAACAGACGAGTAAGGCATGGGTGATACGCACTGGCATACATCGGCTTCCTTGTTGCGACGAAGATGAGGGTGACCGGATAACGCCGGGGGCGAGATCAGGCGGACAGATTTTCCATCTTTTTGGCACAAGAAAGAAGCATCTGCCATAACAACCAGCGGATATTTATTTTTGCGGACGGGGCTGGTCGATGACTTGCTTTTTCATAAATGTCGACCTCTAAAAAAACAAACCCCAGCCATCCTGGCCGGGGTTTGCTACTGCTCCCTGAAAATCCCTTTTGTGATTGCTATCTATAATCAGGCAGCTTCGGTTTTGCCTGACAAACGTTTCAGTCGCTCAAGCGCTGTCTCACCAGCGGTTTCTGGCTGGCTTACCGACTTGCGGATAGCATCCAGCTCGGCTTGCTGATCCAGCGGCTTCTGGTTGATGTCGGCCAAAATCTTCAAACCTTCGGCTTCGTTCGCCACTTTTTGCGCGCGGCGAGTCAGTGCATCCAGCGCTGAAGATTTGGTTTTCAAACCGCCCAAGTCAGCCAACTGCTGTTGACGTTCAGCGCGCATCTCTTGCAAATCGCGCTGGGCTTTAGCGGAGGCCAAAGCTTGCAAAGCTTTCTTGGCGCGCGCATCAAATTCAGCCAGTTGTTGTGAGAGCGCATCCACAATTTTTTGCAGCTCGTTCATGTATTCCTGGGCATCGGCTTCTTCTTGCAGCTCTACCGGCAGACGCGCTTTGTTCGCTTCCAGTTCGTCGCAGAAGAGGTTTACCGTGGCCTCGGTGATAGTGCCGGCCTGCAAACGCGCCGCCAAAGTATCGAAAGCTTTCTCATCGCTCTCGATCAGGTTGCGCAACTTGACCACATCATCGCGCTCTTTGTTAAACGAGCTGCGCGCTTCTGCCAGTTTTTGCGCGGTTTGGCGCAGCGTGTCAGCCAGGCGATCACGATCCGCTTCGGTGGCTGTTTCCGGATCAAAGCTGGCGATGGCTTCGGAGATGCGATCGCCCAATGCGCCAAAGTGTTTTGAAATCAAACGTGCAGTCAAACCCCAACCTTTTAAATTACTCATGTTCCTATTCCTCTTAAAAATTCACTATTGAATTAACACTTACTGTATTAACAAACGTTCAATTTCCACCGGCACACCCACCATAAAATCCACATGGATTTCGCGCTGGCAGGCATCACCGTTTTTGCTCTGCACCACTTCGGTGGTGATAAACAAATACTCGTGCATGTCTTTGATGTTCCTCCTGTAAGGCATAAAGTAGACTTCCTGTTTCAATCCTTGCTCACCTTTCGCATCGTCCAGGCGAACTTCGCTGCCGACAAAAGGTGTTACAAATTCCTGTTCCGGGTCACCGGCATCGCGGTGGTATTCAATGCTGTCCTCATCGCCGAAGGCAGCATAAATATCCGCTTCGCCGTAACCCAGGTCTTCCAGTTGAAAACGCCAGAGTGAAAAGTGTTGGTCACCCAGGCCATAACCGGCGCGGCCGGTATAAATTTGCTGATCCTCTTCCGTTTCGGGAATGATGCGAATCAATTGTGTGCAATAAATCGCTTCTGTCACTTCGCCTTTTTCGTTCACATACAACTGCAAGAAAATTTCTTTTTCACCACCATTGCCGCTGCTATCGCCTTTTTGCAGGTAGTAGCGATACAGCTTGCCAGACAGCGGCAAATTCACGCGGCTAATAGCTTGTATGGTCGATTGCGCATCAGTGGGCATTTCTACAAAAGAGCCACTGGAGATGGCGCGAATAAATGGCGACTTTTGCATTTGCACCAGGCCACCAATACGTGCGCCTAATGGCAAGTTGTCATCCTGCTGACTTTCATCGGTGGTTTTTCCCCACAGATTTTTTGTGTAATCAACCGCTTGTTTCCAGCTCATTGCGCGCTCCTTTTTTCACACAATATTTAAGAATATTAATTATCCAAGCCATCACTTACCCAGGCTGTAGTTGCTACGGCGACTGTTAGCGCGATTGCGCATCCGCATAAAGCCGCGCAGCATCCAGAAGCCTGCCACTATCATCAGCGTCCACAAGACTGCGCGTAACAGACTCACTAATACCGACTCAGGTTCCGGCTCAGCCGCCTGTTGTGCTGCATTCATTTGCCCATTTGCCACCTGTGCACTGTCACCGGGCCCCAAATCCATATTGCCGTTTGCGGCTTGAGTGGAGGTTGCAGGCACAGTTACCACTGTGGTGTTGGCGTGGGACGAGTTCGCCAACGAGTGGCCGAGCATGAACCACATAACACCGTTCCAGAATCCACCTCCGCTGTCGCCGCGGCGTTCATTTCTGTATTGGCCAGCCTGGCTGTAATTGGGCGGAGGCGTTTGTGGCGCTGCTTGATTGCCACTGCGAAACCAGCCGCTATCACTTTTGCCGTTGCTCGCCGTTTGGCCATCAGTTGCCTGGGGCTTGTTGCGGGCATCCCAGGTTTTTTGCGCATTGGCCTGGGCATTGGTTGCAGTCATATCGCGACTCATTTGCGACGGCTGATAATCAGCTTGCTTAGTTGCCTGCTGGGTCGTCGCCTTATTGCCACCAAAACTGCCAAATGACGGCTTGGCAGTTTGCGCCGGCTTGGGCGCAGGCGCCTGATAACTGGGTGCCTTTTGGCGCTGGGACGAAAAGCCGCCCTTAAAGGTTGAGCCGCTGCCCTTGGCTTCGGCAACACCCACCAGGCTCAAGCACAGGGCGAGTGCGTAAACGAGTGTTTTGGTAATTTTCATAACAGCCTCTGTCGAGATAAATAAATGTCCTGGTTATTTATTTGCAGTCCGGATGTGAGTAGTCCACAGATTCGTTACAATCTGCACCCTCATTCACTATGTTGCGCAGCATAAAACCCGGCCGCTGCGGCCGCATCGGTAAAAATCAGGAATAAATACCATGACCCGTCGCTACTCCGACATGAACCAACACGACGCCCTTTACACGGTGGCGCGCGCTTATCCCGGCGGCATTGATGCCTTGGCCCAGCAGCTCAATATGTCCGCCAACGTACTGCGCAATAAACTCGCGCCCGGCATTGCATCCCACTATCCATCGTTTGAAGAAGCGTCCATGATCATCAGCCTCTGCCAGAAAGCGAACGTGAAAGAAGCTGTGATGCCACTGCACGCGTTGATGGCGCGCCATGGTATGGCGGCATTCGTAGTGCCTGAGCCAGAGCAAATTAATAATGATGATTTGTCCCAGACTGTATGCCGGGTCATGAGCCAGGTGGGCAATGTAGCGGAAGCTGTGTCGGAAGCGCTACTCGATAATGTCATCACCGAGCGCGAAGCCGATTTGATTGAACGTGAATTCCAGGGCGCATTGGCGGCACTGGGTGAATGGCGGGCGCGTATTCGCTTGCATCGTGAAACAGGAGGAAATTAATTGGAGGTAATAGGTTCGTCAAGGATCTAACACTACAGATACAAGCGTTTAATACTTATCCAGGATGGTAATTTTATGATGTTTGCTTTTCGTCCACTTGTAAAAATTGCCGCTATTGGCGGCTGCTCCCTAAGCTTAATGCACTGTAGCACTGTCGCCGATAATGTGAAGGTCGCCGACAGCAACACCCCGAGCTACAGCCTGTCATTTGCCCATAAAACCTCACCCGATAGCCGCTGGGCAATCGCCGGCGACCTCCAAAGCACGCAGGGTACTGGCACACAGGTTTTTCCTGAGGAAGTCCAATACGGCCAGGGCAACCAGAGCACAGTGCGCCCGGAGATAACAACCCGCGACGACTTTCGCTTAACAGCCGCAAGCCTGTCAGCCCGCTGGACACTGCTTGACCAGCAGCACCTGAAAATGAATATTTATTTTGGCGGCACCCAGGTAAATGCCGATGTGGATATCCGGGATGGCAACGGTGGTAAATGGCATCTGTCGCGCGATACCTTTGCGTTTACGCCCAAATTTGAATTGATCTATCCCATCAATGAAAAACTGAGCCTGGTAGCATCAACTACCGATATGCTTCAGAAGGAAACCAGTTACAGCAGCGAACTTATCGCCCTGAATTTTCATCTCAATGAAACGATCGCCTTAAGTCTGGGCTATAAACGCTGGACCTATGACGACGATCCGGATACCAGCAGCACGCTTGTGTATCCCACCAACCAACTTTCCTTTGATCGCACTTCCGAACTGGAAATACGCAGCAAAGGCGTAATGGGCGGGATCGCCTTTAATTTCTAACCTGCTTTAATGTCCAGCGGGCACCGCGCAAACTTCATGGAGCTGCGCTGGCGTTCAACTTAAGTCCGGTGGCTTTGTTGGGCCCAACCTGGTGTGAAAGCGCGTCTGCCTTAAGAGTGACTTCAGCCAGTGGCAGCAGCGCTTCGATTTGTACAAGCTCCTGTACCGAGGGTTCGCGGTAACCGCGCGGCTTGTCGCCTTCCATGTAATCCCAGCCATAACCCCAGCGATAGGGAGTCATCCAGAACGGTGAGCCACCCCAGCGCACATTGACATACAGGTAGCTGCCCATGCCTTTGTCCCCTGTACTGGCAACGCAGGCACGCAGGCGCTCGTCCGACGCCTTGCGCTGGGTCTCGGTACCGCCCAGCCAGTAATCGCGGTCGTGGGCCACACAACAACCTCGCCAAAGGTTGGGACTGTTCGGCGGACCATCCACCCACATGGAGCAACCATCGGTGGCGAAGGGTTTAAGTTGGCCGGCATGGCTGGCAGGCGCCGCGACTAACATGAGTGTTGCCAGCAGAATCAAAAAACGCATAAATGTTTGCTCGTAAAAATGCCTCGCAGGCTTATTCCAAAGCGAGGCGTATAAACCCGCCATTGTACAAATACGCATCTAATAAACAATCACCAACCTGCGGACCCGGGTTGGGCTTTTTCTCCGGTGAGCCTAAAACTTGTCAGCACCTTTTTCTCTGACCAGACCAACACTTGTCAGTACCTTTAATCTGACAAGGCCAAAACTTGTCAGTACAATGTCGCCACATTTTTAGTGGAGGCTCATCCATGAGCGAACAGAAAACCACGCACTTTGGTTACGAGCAGGTAGCGGTTGAGAAAAAAGCCGAGCGCGTTGCCGAGGTATTCCACTCAGTGGCCGCCAAATACGATCTGATGAACGACCTTATGTCGGGCGGTGTTCATCGTCTGTGGAAGCGTTTTACTATCGAAGCTTCCGCTGTACGCGCCGGCCATAAAGTGTTGGACATTGCCGGCGGCACCGGTGATTTAAGCTATCAGTTTGCCCGCCTCGTCGGCCCAACCGGCCAGGTGGTATTGGCAGACATCAACGCCTCCATGCTGAAAGTTGGTCGCGACCGTTTGATCGACCGCGGCATCGCCGGCAACCTGCAAGTCGCCCAAGCCGACGCCCAGTACCTGCCCTTTCCCGACAATACGTTTGATTGCATCACCATCGCCTTCGGCCTGCGCAATGTGACCGACAAAGATCTGGCCCTGCGCTCCATGCTGCGCGTGCTCAAGCCCGGCGGTCGCCTGCTGGTGTTGGAATTTTCCAAGCCGCAGCACAGCCTGCTCGAAAAAGTCTACGACACCTACTCCTTCAAGCTGCTGCCGTTTATGGGCAAGGTCATCACCAACGATGCTGACAGCTATCGCTACCTGGCCGAATCCATCCGCATGCATCCGGATCAGGACACCCTCAAAGGTATGATGAACGAGGCCGGTTTTACCAACACCAGCTTCCATAATATGACCGGCGGCATAGTGGCGTTGCACAAAGGCTTCAAACCCTAAGCGTTAACCAATAGGTAAAAAGATGGACGCCACGTTGAGCACTGCCGCGCTGGCCGCCGCAGAACAAATCATCAACAAAGCCCTGGCTTACGATCCCGGCTCGCGCATCGCGCTGGCGCAACTGGAACCGCAAGTGCTGGCGGTCGCCCTGAGCGCGCCCGAGCTGACGGTTTATATCGCCCCCACCGAAGAGGGCATTTGGCTCATGGGCCATTGGGAGGGCGATATCACCACGCGCGTGAGCGGCAGCTTGCCCGCGCTGGCCATGCTGGCGCGCAGCGAGCGCATCAACCTGAAAGACAGCGGCGTACAGATCGCCGGCAGTACCGGTTTCTTGGCCGACCTGCAAAAAATATTGAAAAACCTCGATATCGACTGGGAAGAAATGCTCAGCCAGGTGTTTGGCGATATTGTCGGCCATCAAGGTGCCCAAGCCATTCGCGGACAAGTGAATTGGGCGCGTGATCGCGGTGCCAATTTGCAGCGCCTGTTAGGCGAATTCCTCACCGAGGAGTTGCGCGCATCACCGGGCAAAGCCGAGCAGGCTTTTTTTAGCGCGGAGGTTGATCAACTCGCGCTGGATCTCGATCGCGTGCAAGCGCGCCTCGATGCGCTATTTGCCCGCATTAATCCTACAAGCCCCACCGGAAAATAATTTTCAGGAAACTACTTTTCAGGAAACTACCTTGTGACTGTGTTTTTGCGTTTGCTGACCATTGCGCGCGTGTTTGCGCATTACCGCCTGGACGAGCTTATCCCCCAACAGCATTTGCCGCTGCGCGCACGTTTACTGCTCGCACCCTGTAAGTTATTTCCCCAAAACACATTAAGTCGCGGCGAGCGTTTGCGCCGCGCTTGCGAGGATCTCGGCCCCATTTTTGTCAAATTTGGCCAACTGCTTTCCACCCGGCCAGATCTGGTGCCGGACGACATAGTGGCCGAGCTCAATTACCTGCAAGACAGTGTCGCGCCCTTCGATAAAGATCAGTTCCGTGCACTTGTAGAAGCCGCCCTCGGCCAACCTTTGGAAAATATTTTCGAAGACTACGACGCTGAGCCATTGGCTTCTGCCTCTGTAGCACAAGTGCATACTGCCAAGCTTAAAAATGGCAAAGCTGTTGTGATCAAAGCGGTGCGCCCAGGGATTGAAAACATCATCAGCCAGGATGTGACGCTGCTGCGTAAACTCGCCCAGCTGCTGCAAAAATACAGCGCCGACGGCCGCCGCCTGCGCCCGGTGGAAATTGTCGACGATTATCGCAACACCATTTTCGATGAATTAAACCTGCAAAAAGAAGCCGCCAACGCCTCGCAATTGCGCCGCAACTTTTCCAACTCATCGTTGCTTTATGTACCCGAAGTTTACTGGGAATACACCCGCAGCAATGTGATGGTGATGGAGCGCATCTACGGCATTCCCGTTACCAACCTGGATGAACTGCGCGCGCAAAATACCGATATGAAAAAACTCGCCGAGCGCGGCGTGGAGATTTTTTTCACCCAGGTGTTTGAGCACAATTTCTTTCACGCGGATATGCATCCCGGCAATATTTTTGTCGCGCGCGAAAATCCGCAGCTGCCACAATATATTGCTGTCGATATGGCTATCGTAGGCTCGCTCACTCGCGCCGATCAGTACTACCTTGCGCGCAATTTGCTCGCCATGTTTCGCCGCGACTATCGCCAGGTGGCCGAGCTGCATGTGCAAAGTGGCTGGGTGCCCGCAAGCGTGCGGGTGGAAGAACTCGAAGCAGCTATACGCACCGTGTGTGAGCCCATTTTTGAAAAACCCTTAAAAGATATTTCCTTCGGCCATGTGCTACTCAACCTGTTCCGCACGGCGCGCCGCTTTAATATGGAAGTGCAACCCCAACTGGTACTGCTGCAAAAAACTCTGTTGAATATCGAAGGGCTGGGCCGTCAGCTTTATCCGGATCTGGATCTGTGGACCACCGCCCATCCGTTCCTGGAGCGCTGGTTGAAAAAACGTTTCCATCCCAAATCACTCTGGGGCGAGTTGAAGCGTTACGCTCCCGAGTGGATGGAAAAATTTCCGCAGGTGCCACAGCTTATTTTCAATGGCCTACAACAGTTGCAGAACATCGGCCAACTGGCGCCAGAGCTGCACAAAACCGCGCAACAACTGCAAAAGCGCAGCAAGAAATCCGCTGGTCGCTATCTGCTCGCAGGCGGTCTTTTAGCGGCTGGTCTCGCCTTTGCCCATCCAGCGATCTCGCGCCCGGTTTGCGAGTACCTCGGCCAGCTGGAATTTGGTCCTGCAAGCCTAATATTCGTCGCCGCTGCTTTTGTGGTTTTTGTGCTGAAAAAGTAATAACAAAAAAGTCATAAAAACCTCGCAACCCTACTGCTACAGGCTGCAAACCGCTGGTAATTTTTCCAATAGGCAATCTTTACCAGCGGCTTTAGTGAAATTCCGCCATCCTCTGTTATTATCAGTTGAATCTGCCAAACCTTTACTTTCCAAACAATAACGATGGACTGAGGTTGTTATGCCCGTGAGCGCGCGAATACTGCTGGTCGACGATACCCCCGAAAACCTGGATGTGCTCAGTGCTATCCTCGAAGACCTCGACTGCCAATTGATAGTCGCCACCAATGGCGAACGCGCCCTGGAGCTGACCCAGCGCCAATTACCCGACTTGATATTGCTGGATGTGATGATGCCCGGCATGAACGGGTTTGAAGTCTGCAATAAACTCAAGGCCGATCCCACCACCGCTGAAATCCCCATTATTTTTGTCACTGCACGCACCGACGATGTCAGTGTTGGCTTTTCCGTGGGCGGCAATGATTACATCTCCAAGCCCATCAATGCCGACGAAGTGCGCGCGCGAGTGCGTCATCAGCTTGAGCGCCGCGCGATGATGGCGGAACTGAAAACGCTCAACAAAGAGCTGGAATTGAAAGTGCGCGAGCGCACCGCCGAGCTCACCATCGCCAACCGTCAACTGCGCGAGGAGATTAACGAGCGGCGCTACATGCAAGATCGCCTCAACTATCTCGCCACCCACGATTTTGTCACCCGCCTGCACAACCGCAACTCCCTCGAATCCCACGTCTGCAACCTGCTCGCCAAAATCCAGACAGGCACTATCAAAGCGTCGTTTTTATTGCTCGATATAGATCGCTTCCGCGTGATCAACGAAAGTTGCGGCTGTATTGCGGGCGACGAGCTGTTGCGCCAGTTTTCCGATACGGTCGCAGGCCTGCTTGCGCGCGATGATTTTTTTGCGCGCATCGGCGGTGATAAATTCGCCATAGTGACGCAACACAGCGAAGTCGATAACAGTTTGGCGTTAGCGCAACAGCTGCTCGCGCAATTGAAACATTACAAATTCACCTGGGATGAACGCGAATTTAATTTAATTGCCTCCATAGGCGTACTGCCTTTGACCCGCGACATTGTCAGCTACGATCAGGTGATGCTGATGGCGGACGAGGTGATTTTTTTAGCCAAGCGCGAAGGTCGCGGTCTGGTACGCACCTACAATGAAGCCACCAAACGCTCCACCCTGGATAAAGAAAATGTTAACTGGGCGCAACGACTGGTGGATGCCAATCTCTACAACCACTATCGCGCCCACTTCCAATTGCTGGAAAATTTTGATGGCACCAGCTCTGGAAAACTGCGCTTTGAAACCCTGATCCGCATGTGGGACCCGATACAAAACCGCCTGATTCCGCCTGGCGATTTTATTGGCCCGGCCGAGCGCTTGCATTTGATTCCCGAGCTGGACCGCTGGATGATTAACGAAGTTATCAATTTGATCAGCCTGCATCCGGATTTGCGCGATGGTATTGAATGCATTTCCATGAACCTTTCCAGCATATCCATTCGCGAACCGCAATTTGCCGAGCAAATTGTTGAACTGATTGTTACCCATAAAATTCCTGCCGAATTACTCTGCTTTGAAATTACCGAAACCGAAGCTATCACCAGTGTTGAAGCCGCCAGCAACTTTATGGACAAATTGCGTAGCCTCGGGTGTCGCTTTTCGCTCGATGATTTTGGCAGCGGCTTTGCTTCTTACGCCTATCTGCACAAACTCGCGTTCGATACCCTCAAGATCGACGGCATTTTTGTGCGCGACATGGATCGCGAACCCAATCACTACGCCATGGTGAAAGCGATTGTGGAAATGGCCCATTCACTCAATAAAGAAGTGGTCGCCGAATTTGTGGAGACCGAAGCCGTCGCTGAATTGCTGCGTAACCTGAAAGTAAAATGGGGGCAAGGCTATCTCTACCATAAGCCACAAGCCCTGAGCTACGAGGCGCTGCTCGCCCAGATAACCTCAGCCGCACACTGAGGTGGTGATCGTGAAATTATTGCGGCATCGCCTGATGCTCAATCTGTTGGTCGGCCTCAGTTATTTTGTACTGGCAAAGTTTGGTTTTGAATGGGGCGCCCTGACTGCCAATGCCACCTTATTGTGGCCCCCGTCGGGACTCGCGCTGTTTGTCTGCTTGGTATTCGGCCATCGCTGCGTTCCCGGTTTGCTGCTCTCTGCTATCGCCTCCAATTTATTTCTCTCACTCAATGACAACCTTGGCATGTCGGCTCTCAGCCTGGCAATTGCCACTATCAACGGCTTTGCCGCTGTGGGCCAAGCCTGGATCATCGCGCGCTGGGCACGCAAATGGTATCGCCAGAATTTTCGCGTAGGCACCGGCAGCGCACTCTATTTTTCATTAAAGATTTTGCTCGGCTGCACAGTCTCTGCAACGGTCAGCAATATCGCCCTTTGGCAGGCAGGTGTGGTCCCACTTGCGGATGCATTACAAAATTGGGCGGTCTGGTGGATGGGCGACAGCATTGGCATGCTGGTTATTAGCCCGATTCTGATCTGGTTTTATGAGCGCAAAAAATTGCGCAGCAACTCACAAGCTAATGCTTTTTTAATTTTTTGCGGCGGCATAGGCATGGTGTTGTTGGCAGTCGCCGCTATCGGTCACAGCGAACGGGAAACCCATAAAAAAAATATTTTGCATCAGGCCAGCAGTTTGCAAGCAGCGCTGCAATCCCATATAGATTTGACCAGCCGCGACCTGGATACACTGCAGGAATATTTTTTTAACAGCTCGCCCGACCGCAGCGAGTTCGGCAATCTCAGTGAGCCGCTGCTGCGACGCAATCCCTGGCTGGATGCTATAGGGTGGTTGCCATTGCGTTTACAGGACAAACATCTGCAACCGGATTTTGCGCTGGATTTTACCCTGGCACGCACCGGGCAAAACGCTTCCAGTGCCGGCATTGTTGAGTGGCGACAACCCAATGCGGCCCTGTTCCCGCCAACGCTTTTCGCACAACTCGACAGCAACCCAAGGCCCAGCTACACAGCTGACAATAAAGCCAGTGCAGCAGGCCCCGTTATCAACCTGATTGAACCCGCGTACCAATGCACCAGCGGCAAAAAGCTCGGCTGCAAAATTGCCGGCCTGGTTAACAGCGAATTAAATCTCAACGCATTAATGCGCGCCGCACTGGCCAAAAGCGACAAGCTGGAGCTGGATGTGCAGTTGCGTTTTGTCGACAAAACCAATTGGCACTGGGCTGACAACCGGTGGCAATTACAGGAGCCAAGCCATAGCCTGGTCAGCAGCCCCATCATGATCAATGGGAAATTGCCCAGCCTGAGCGTCATGGATGGCGAATGGCAATTGTTGATGTCGCCGCGCGATTTAACTATCTGGTTTTTACCCAGCCCACTGCAATTGATCGTGCTATGCATAGGCTTTCTGCTCACGGGTTTACTCACCGCCTATTTGCAGGCGCTGCATCGCCAGGATCAAATGATTATCGACAACCAGGCGCGCCTGAAAGAAGAAATTGCCAGCCAAACCCAGGCGCTGCGATTGGCCAATGAATGGCTGCTAAAAGAGATTGAAGAAAAGCGCAACACGCAAGACCAACTCAAAGCCAACGAAACCCATTTGCGCACACTGCTCGATAATATTCCCGATCCCATCTGGTTTAAATCCAACGAGGGCGCTTATCTCAGCTTTAACAAGGCGGTGCAAAATTTATTTCTGCGCAGCCAGGAAGAAGCGGTTGGGAAAACAGCTGGCGATTATACCGACCCTGAATTTGAGCGCAGCATCCGCGAATTTGAAGAAACCGTACTCGCCTCACAGGACGCCGTACGACGTCAGATATGGATGCACATCCCCCAACTAAAGGAACATCGTTTGATGGATACCTTGAAGGTGGCCGTGCGCGATGAGCAGCAAAATTCCATTGGCATACTCAGCATTGCACGCGATATTACCGATCACTTTGAATTGATCGACGAGCTGGAAAAATTCAAACGCTTTGCCGAATATGCGAGCGAAGGCTTGGGCATTATGACCTTGAGCGCACACACGCTCTATATGAATGCCAGCATGAATAAAATGCTCAACAGCAATCGCGAACAAGTGGAATATAAAGAGCATTTCTCACATTATTATCCGCTGGATATCCAACAGCAATTGCGTCAGCAGATTTTTCCGCAGGTGCTCGCCACTGGCCATTGGCAGGGCGAACTGGCAGCACTCCATGCCGATGGAACACGCTTTCCCACTAAAGAAACTTTCTTCCTGATTCGCGATGACCAAGGCAGGCCGCTCTATATGGGCGATGTCATGAGTGATATCTCCGAGCAAAAGCAAATCGAGCAGGCATTGCAGCAGGCCAAGAATGATGCCGAGGAAGCGACGCGGGCCAAGAGCCGTTTCCTCGCCAATATGAGCCACGAAATTCGCACGCCGTTAAATGCGGTGCTTGGCTATTCGCAATTGCTTATGAGCGACCAGAGCTTGTCACCATTGCAGCGCGAGCGCATGAGTTCTATTTTGAATTCTGGCCAGCGGCTGTTGCATTTGATCAACGATATTCTCGACCTCTCCAAAATTGAAGCGGGCGCGCTGCATGTGCGTCAGGATTATTTTGATCTACACCAGGAGCTACTCGACATAATCGCGCTCATGACTGCCAAAGCCAGCAGTAAAGGCTTGCGACTGGAATACAAAATCGATTTGCCTGCACCCGCCATCGTGAAAAGTGATCGCCAGAAAATTGGGCAAATTATTTTAAACCTGCTCGGCAATGCCATTAAGTTCACCCCCAACGGCAGCGTGAGCCTGCTCGTAAACTTGCAGCAAAACCTGATGCACTTTCACATAGAGGATACGGGGCCAGGCATTGCAGCACAGGAATTAAAATTATTGTTTGCCGCCTTCAAACAAGGCAAAGCTGGCGAAGAATCCGGCGGTACCGGGTTAGGACTGGTTATCTCCAAACATATTGCCGAAGGACTCGGTGGCGACCTGCAACTGGACAGCGAACCCGGCAAAGGTACCCATGCTCATCTGCAACTGCCATTGATGTTGGAAACAAGCACGCAGCTGGAACTGCAAACACCAACCGACCAGGTGCGCGTAGCGGAAGACGCGCGCTGCAACGTGTTGGTAGTGGAGGACGATGCTGCCAGTCGCGATGTATTGGTAAATTTATTGCGCGATATCGGCTGCGACGTGATCACCGCCAACAACGGGCGCGAGGGTTTACTCCTGGCCAGCAGCAAAACGCTGGATATAGTCTTTACCGACATACGCATGCCCGAACTGAGCGGTACCGATATGTTGAAACAATTGCGCGAACGCGTCAGCTTTGAACAGTTGCCAGTAGTCGCGGTTTCAGCGTCCAGCCTGGAGCATGAGCGCACCTTTTATTTGGGACAGGGCTTTCACGAATTTATCGGCAAGCCCTATCAATTTCGCGATATCGCCAGCGCACTGGTGAAATTTGTACCGGGCAAATTCCACCTGCAAAAAACCGAAGTCCTGGAGCCCGCTGTATCAGAAAAGCTCCACTGGCCAGATCAACCTGATCTCGCGCAATTGCAGTTGCAATTAACCGCGCTCAAGACGGCACTCAACAGCGGCGATATGAACAATAGTAAAAAACATTTCACCCACTTCAGCGCCGCCAGTTTGGGAGCAGCGCCCTACCAACAAATCCACAACGCCCTGCGCCAGTATGATCTGGTGCAGGCAGAAAAATGGGTGGAGGAATTATTGGCAGAAATTGCCGAGGCGATTAAATAGCCCTTTAGAGTATTTTGAAATTAGGTGAATTTTCAAAACTCGCGAAGCATTGAAAATGTTTCGCGGCTTCTTAATCCATGCGCAATATAAAAGTCACAGGCCCGTCGTTAATTAAACTTACCTGCATATCGGCGGCAAAAATGCCGGTGGCAACCTTGGGGTGTTTTGCGCGCAGTTGCGCTACAAAATAATCGTAAAGACACTCGGCGTCTGCTGGTGGAGCGGCGGAGGAAAAGCTGGGACGCAAACCTTTGTTGGTGTCGGCAGCGAGCGTGAATTGCGAGACAGCCAACACACCACCATTCACTTGCTGCACATTGCAATTCATCTTGCCCTGTTCATCGCTGAAGATGCGGTAAGCGAGCAACTTATCAATTAACTTGTCGGCGGTGGTTTCCGTATCGCTTTTTTCGATGCCGAGCAGCAGCAAAATGCCCTGCTCTATCTCACCTACCCGTTCGCCGCCAACATCCACGGCGGCGCTTTTGACACGTTGTAACAGTCCTAACATAAAAGCTTTCTACTTATCGATTTACGCCGTGTGGTCAGGGCGCGGGCGAATTTTTTTCGCCATCTCGTCAGTGGCGCGAACCAGTGCATCCACTATGCCGGCTTCGCGTGAAGCATGGCCGGCTTCGCGAATAATATTCAGCTCGGAATTGGCCCAGGCTTTGTGCAACAGGAAGGCGTTATCGATCGGGCAGATAACATCGTAGCGACCGTGGACAATAACACCGGGGATATCAGCGAGCTTGTGTGCATCGCGCAGGATTTGATTGTCTTCGAGGAACGCGTTGTTCACAAAATAGTGCGCTTCGATACGCGCCAAAGAAAGGGCACGATGAGGTTCGGTGAAGGAATCCACCACCTCCTGATTAGGGCGCAATGTGGCCGTGCGGCCTTCCCAGAGCGACCAGGCCTTGGCCGCCGTCATCTGCTGGATTTGGTTATCGCTGGTGAGGTGGCGATAGTAGGCATTCATCATGTCGTGGCGCTCGTCCTCGGGGATGGGCGCTATATAGTCTTCCCAATAATCGGGGAACAGGCGGCTGGCACCGTCTTGATAGAACCACAGCAAATCCACCGGACGGCAGAGAAAAATGCCGCGCAAAATCAAACCCAGCACACGCTCGGGATAGGTCTGGGCATAGACGAGACTGAGTGTGGAACCCCAGGAACCGCCGAACAACACCCACTTGTCTATACCGAGGGTTGTGCGGATAACTTCAATATCTTCAACCAGCTTTTGCGTGCTGTTGCCCTGCAACTCGGCATGGGGCTTGGAACGGCCAGAGCCACGTTGATCAAACAGCACTATGCGATAGACCTCGGGATCAAAAAAGCGGCGGTCGTATTTGCCGCAGCCAGCACCCGGACCACCGTGCACAAACAACACAGGGATGCCATCGGGATTGCCCGATTCATCGACGTAAAGTTCATGGGGTGTTTCAACAGGAATTGTGTGGCGCTGGTAGGGTTTAATCTCGGGGTAAAAAGTATGCATAGACTGGCCTTGTTATGTGCATGAAACTTCTTTGCAAAAACGCTGTGCAAATCGGCTGCCTGCACCGGTGAGCCCGCTGCCTTGGGCCGGGTGCGAAGCAATGGACTAAGGTAGCACAGAGCGATGTCCATAAGCGCGGTTTTTTTCACGCAACCTCATAGCTGACGCGCTTTTTGCGGGATAGAAATAACGCCCCGGAGAACGCCGGGCAAGCGACTCCTGACATCAAATGGCAGCAAGCTGGTGTAAACTCCAACGCAACCTGGATATTGCCCGAGAACCCCATGCAACGCGCCGAACGCCTGTTCCAATTGCTCAACCTGTTGCGCAACCGCCGCACGGTGATGACCGCCAAACAAATGAGCGAGCAACTGCAGGTTTCCGAGCGCACTATCTACCGCGATATTCAATCGCTCAGCCTCTCTGGCGTACCGGTTGAGGGCGAAGCTGGCGTGGGTTACCGGCTCTCCCATCGCTACCAGTTACCGCCGCTAATGTTCGATCGCCACGAAGTGGAAGCCCTCTTACTGGGCGCACGCATGGTCAACAGTTGGGGGGATACCGACATGGCGGCCAACGCGCGCCAGGCCATTCAGAAAATCCTCGCCGTGCTACCCGATCATTTGCGTCACAGCGACGAAAACCTGCCACTGCTCGTGCCCAACTTTGAAGAGTCGCAAAAGTATTACACCGCTCACAGCCAGAGCATCCGCGCCGCCATTCGCGCCCGTGAACGCGTGGCTATTGATTACACCCGCGCCGACGAGCAGCGCTCCAATCGTGTCATTGAGCCGCTGGGGCTGATCTTTTGGGGCAAAGTCTGGACGCTGGTGGCCTGGTGCCATCTGCGTAGCGATTACCGCACTTTTCGCCTCGATCGCATCAACAGCCTGGCCACTACGGGCGAAATCTTTGAAATCAACGATAGCAAAAGCCTGCAGCATTTCCTCGCCAGGGTGGAGGCCGAACGCCAGGCCTGCGCCGAAGGTGTTCCACAAAATCCTGAAGAGTAAAAACGACTTATGACCGACCTCAAACGCTGCCCCTGGTGCGGCACAGATCCACTCTACACGGCTTATCACGATGACGAATGGGGTATACCTGTCCGCGACGGCGATGCACTCTTTGAATTGCTGATACTGGAAGGTGCCCAAGCCGGCCTCTCCTGGATTACGGTGCTGCGCAAACGCGAAAATTACCGTGCCGCATTTGATAATTTCGACGCCATGAAGATCGCCCGCTATACTCAAAAGAAGCTGGACAAGCTGATGTTGAACGAAGGTATTATCCGCAACCGTCTTAAGATCGAGAGCGTTGTGAAAAATGCCAAAGCCTATCTGGCGATGCAGGATGCAGGGGAGGATTTCAGCGAATTTTTATGGAGCTTTGCAGGCGGCCAACCCAAGCACAACCGGCACAAAACCATGGCCACCGTGCCCGCTTCCACACCCGAATCCGATGCCATGAGCAAGGCGCTCAAAAAACGCGGTTTTAACTTTGTGGGTAGCACCATTTGCTACGCCTTCATGCAGGCCGCCGGCATGGTTAACGACCATCTGGTGACTTGTCACAAACACAAGGCACAGTCTTGAATCTGAAGGCACCACAAACCCGAATAACTCACAGCTAATAAAGTAGTTTTGTCATGTACGACTCCGCCAAAATCGATTATCTGTTTGTCTATGGCACCCTGCGCCACGCCCACGCCAGTGGCGCTAACCGCACCTATTTGCAGGGCGCCGATTATGTGTCACCAGCCAAAATCCGCGGCCAGCTCTATATGGTGGATTACTACCCGGGGCTGGTATTGAGCGAGACAGAACACTGGGCGCTGGGGGAGATTTACTTGCTGGGCAACGAATCCCAACTGCATGAGCTGGATGTTTATGAAGGCTGCGCGAAAAAATCACCGCAACCCCATGAATACGAACGCCGGCTTGTTGATGTACACCTGGCAAGCGGTGAGTTGATTACTGCCTGGACGTATGTGTATATCCAGGATATCAGCGAACTGAAGCTGATTAGTTCGGGGGATTTTCTGACGGCATGAGGATTTACTCCTCGGCCGCCGGCACCAGCGGTAACTCAAGATAAAAGCAGGATCCAATCCCCAGGGTGGAGTTGAAACCTATTTCACCACCCATGCGTAATACCAACTCGCGCGCTATTGCCAAACCCAGGCCAGCCCCACCTATGGCACGTGTTGCCGAAGAATCTTCCTGAACAAACTTCTGGAAAATATTGGGCTTGAACTCCTCCGCAATGCCCTTGCCCGAATCCACCACCTCGATGCGCGCGCACTGCGCCTTCACAGATACAGTGACGCTTACGGGATTACCTGCAGGGGAAAACTTCAGCGCGTTGGACAGCAAATTCACCATCACCTGGCGTAGACGACGCGCATCCACCGCCACCCAGCAGCCTTCGCATTGCCCCACCAGCGACAGCGGGATACCCAATTTGTCGGCGAAGGGTTGCATGCCCGCCACTGCCTCTTCGATAACGGGCATGAGCCCCTGAGGTTTAAGGTTGAGGAATAATTGATTGGCTGACAGTTGATCTATATCCAGCAATTCGTTGATCAACTCTGTCAGTCGCTGACTGTTTTTTACAGCAATACCCAGGATGTGTTGAGCCTGGCGCGGCAACTCGCCCAATTTGCCACTGAGCACGACCGCCAGAGCACCACTGACCGCTGTCAACGGGGTCCGCAGCTCATGGCTGACAGTGGCGACAAACTCGTTCTTTAGCCGATCATTTTCTTTCAGCTTGCTCTGCATAATGCGCATATTGCCGAGCAGTGAATCCGGGTGCGGTGTATGGATCTCGCCATTCAGGTCGCCATGACTGATTGCCTGAACCACTTCCGTGGCATAACTGGGTTCACCACCGAGTTGATGCAGCAATTGGCGAACGAAGCGAATACACACAAAAGCAACCAGCAATGTACTGACCAGCAGATAAAACAGCATGGCATACAACTGGCGATTTGTTTTGGCGACACGCTCTTGCAGCAATTGGGTTATCTGTTCGAGCGCAGCCTCGCTGTAATTGAAATAGCCATTTACGACAAAGGTAAACGCGCCGTAAAACTCGTCGGGATCATAGCTATAGGCTTCACGGGTGAGCAATTGATCGCGTGCCAGTTCGATAGCCTGCCGGTATTGTTCCTGCGTTGCGGTATAGCGCTGATCCAACAGCGTACCGCCACCCGCTTTGACAACATCCTCTTCCAACTCGCCCATTTTGTCCTTGGTGATCAGCAGCAGGGATTCGAGCTGCACACGCTCCGAATAACTCGCGTTGCCTTTGGTCAGCAAGCTCACGCCTGTCCCACGCAACTGCCCCAGCGCCTCGGCCAGTTGGGGTACGTCCACCAAGCTGGCAGAAATCAGGTAATAACCATCGGCGTCGGGATCGAGGCTCAACTTAAAAGAATCGACGACCTCCTGCAGGCTGCTTAATTGCAAATGGATCAGTGAGCTATGCACCTGGAAATTTTCTTGTACCGACACCGAGCGAGCCGTCACCTGATCGCTTATCTGCAACCACAGGCTTTTTTGCTCCGCCAGCTCTGCCGCCAGTGCCGGGTTAGCGTGGGTTTTCAGGTAAGCCTCAAATGCCGCTATGGCAGCATCGACATCCCCGGCCTTTTTCAAACGCTCTTGCTTGGGGATATGCGGAGCCGCCAACAGGCGGGTGGAAAGGCCGCGATGCTGTTGCGTGCGCTGGATGATGTTTAGCAACAATTGCGCAGGCCGCAGACCCAGCTGCTCCTGTTGGGTGAAGGCAATCAATTTGCGTGTCTCCTGCCAGTAAAGCAGGCTGGGCAAAATCACCATCACCAGACACAGCACGCCCAGCAGCAAAAACTTTTGCCAGAGCGCCAAACGATCAAACAAGCTAGCCATAAGCATCCTGACGCAAGCGTCCCGAGTAAACCCAATGGTAGACAAGCCACCAATACAGGCAAAAGCTTAGTCAAGTTTTCTCCAGCATGCTGAAGCTTTCTGCCGCCATTGCTGTAGTAGCGCTCAGGTCTTGCTAGAATCGCGCCGCAACCTTTTCCGGCAGATGGCTAACAACAGAAGCGAAACATGCAAAAACCTCAGGCTGATACTCCTTTTCATTCCGCACAAGCGGCACCCGTCGGCGTATTGCTGGTCAACCTGGGCACGCCGGACGCCCCCACGCCCAAGGCGCTGCGCCGCTACCTGGCGGAATTTTTGTCGGATGGACGGGTGATTGAAATCCCCAAACTGGCCTGGCAGCTGATTTTGCACGGGATTATTTTGCGTGTGCGCCCGAAAAAATCGGCGGCTAAATACCAGAGCATCTGGACCGATGAAGGCTCGCCCTTGCTGGCGATCAGCAAACGTCAAACAGCGGCGCTGCAACAGCAGCTGGATGCGACGGGCACGCGCGTAAGCGTTAAGCTCGGCATGCGCTACGGCAATCCTTCAATCCCCAAAGCCCTGCGCGAATTTCGCGATGCTGGTGTGCGCAAAATCATAGTGCTGCCGCTCTACCCGCAATACGCGGCAGCTACCACTGGCTCCACCTTCGATGCCGTCACCCGTGAATTGCAGGCGTGGCGCTTTGTGCCCGAGCTGCATTTCCTCAACAACTACTGCGATAGCCCTGCGTTTATAACGGCGCTGGCAAACAGCATTCGCGAAGATTTTGCGCGCAACGGCAAGCCGCAAAAATTGCTGCTGTCTTACCACGGCACCCCGAAACGCAATCTGGATCTGGGCGACCCCTACTACTGCTTCTGCCAGAAAACGACCCGCCTGCTGGTCGAAAACCTCGGTTTGTCACCCGACGACTACATCACCAGCTTCCAGTCCCGTTTTGGCTACGCCGAATGGCTGCAACCCTACACCGACCAAACCCTGGAAGAGCTCGCTAAAAACGGCGTAAAAGACGTAGCCATAGCCTCTCCCGCGTTCAGCGCCGATTGCCTGGAAACCCTGGAGGAACTCGCCATGGAAAATCGCGAAACCTTCCTGCATGCGGGTGGCGAACGCTACCGCTACATAGCGGCGCTCAACGATCGGCCAGACCATATAGCCGCGCTGGAAAGCCTGGTAAAACCGCTGCTCTAGTCATTTGTTACAACTGCGCGACATCGCTAAAGGTTGCGAAATAAGCGTCGGGATTGCTTACACGAGCAGAGCTGTTATTTCAGCAGCTCTGATTTTTATGGTTAGTTTTCAGCAATTTAGCTCAAATAAATACCGAAAAAAGAGATTTTAGATACACAAACTACCGATTAAGCAACAATGGCATGGAAGCTGCTAAAGGGAAGGTCCGAAGCCAAACAGGCTTTAACACCTGATGAAATCCCAAAAGGAAACTGAGCATGAAATTCTCCAAACTTTTTAGTGGCTTGTTTGCCGGCGCCCTGCTGCTCGGCGCTACCCTGCAAGCCAACGCTGTACCTTTTACTGTAAACATCACCGTCGACAACTCTTATGCCCTCTACACCGGCACCGAAACTCAAGGCCTCACTTTCGTAGGTTCTGATAGCGACTGGCCAACCACCGAAACTTATAATTTTGACCTGCCTGCCAGCAACTTCATCTATGTAGTTACCCAGTCTGACCTGGCGGTAGCGCAAGGCTTCCTGGCCCAGTTCACCAACCTGACCACCAATGAGCGCTTCTACAGCAACGACCCACAATGGCAAGTAACTGCTACCGGTCGTTATGGCTTCGCGCCTTACTCAGGTTCAGCGGCTGACTTTGCCGAACTGACCCAACAATTGGCCCTGGCCAATGCCGGCAACAATCCATCCGGCGGCTGGGTAAACACCACTGCTGGTGACGCCAACGGTGCAAGCCCATGGGGCGCGCGTCCTGATATCGACGCCGACGCTCACTGGTCCTGGTACAACAGCAACAACAGCAGCAACCCAACCCTGGGCGGCTTTAACCACCAGGAATACCTGATCTTCCGTATCTCTGTTGGCGCTACCGAAGTGCCTGAGCCAACCACCCTGTTGCTGATGGGCATTGGCTTGTTCGGTTTGGGCTTCGCCCGCAAATACCGCGCGTAATTCTCGTCGGAATTTTCCGAAATAGTTTTTTAAGGAAGCACTCGAAAGGACTCCTCGCAAGGAAATCCAGCAGGGACCAGCAACGGAAAATCGCATTAAAGGAATCGTAAAAAGGGTGCAATTGCACCCTTTTTTATTGCGCGCAAAACCGGCGCACAGAATCAGCAATACCGTAAAACCATTCATAAAGAGTTCAGCGAGACAAACTTAATCTGCAAGCAAGACATCCCTGTTGAGGAGCTTGCCATGACAGAACTTAAGGATTTCACCTCTCATATCCACCACCAATTCGCCACCCAAATGGCCTGCGCACTGCAAGGCTATCGCGCATTGGTTGTCCCCGGTCTCGGCAATGCCGACGAGCAACACTGGCTCAGCCGTTGGGAACAACACATCCCCGGCGCTCGCCGTATTCGCTTACACGATTGGAATTGTGCCGATTGGGTTAAATGGCGCAACAGTATCATCGCCAGCCTGATCAGCATCGACGAGCCGGTTGTACTGATTGCACAGGGCTTTGGCGCCTTGGCTGCGGCAAGCGTTGCAGCGGAATATCCCGGCAAGGTTTTAGCCGCACTGTTAATCGACCCAGCCGATGCCGATGGTTTTGATGTGCGCAAAAAATTGCCCAAACAATCCCTGCCCCAGCCCGCACGTGTAGTGATGGGCGGCAGCAGCTTTACCGCCGAGGATCACGCCAAAGCCGCGTTCCTGGCGCTGAGTTGGGGAGCAGATTTTTCGCCCACCCCACACAACAAAGAAGAGTGTTGGCCAGAGGCCGTAGATGAATTGCGCGAGCTGGTCGCCAAAGCCCAGCACAACCAGATCATTAAATTGCGCAACCGCAAATCGCCCAAACGGGAGCAGCGGTTTCAATTGAGATTAACCACCGCCCTAGCCTTTTAACCAGCGCAAACACAAACTAAAAAGCCGCCATAGCGAACATCACTATGGCGGCTTTTTTATCTGACATCTACTTACAGTCAGTGCACCGGCCCTGCCCATAAAATATTTATTTGCTGGATTTCACCAGCCACGAAAAAAATAAAATCGCTGCCGCGGGCAGAAATACAATAATCGCAACCACCGCCGATACAGGCGCGCCGCGATTATTAATACGCATTAACAAAAGATCGGCCTGATCGACATTCCCATAAAGCGCCTTGACGCCCATTATCTGGGCTGGATCAGCCGTATAAGTACAAGGGGCAAGTTGTTCGCGTTGCTGCGTAAGCTCAGCTACCGCCGCTTTGCAATTTGCCGCTTCACTGGCACTGGCCGACTCCACCGTAAACACAAGCGCAACCGCTGCTAAAAGATATTTCCCCAACATAGCCGTTACTCCTTTAGGTTCGCCGAGTTGTCAGGAACAATCACGGCGTGCCCGCTGACCTTTCCCTGGCCAGCGCAGCTGCCACACAACGGACACAGCGAACTCCTCTCCCACTCCCTGCGGTGCTGTTTGCCCGGGTACAGTGGATAGATTAGGGGTTGAGAGGTTAAAAAGAAGTGAGGTAATGGGAGGAGGAGATGTGAAATATTCACATTAAATTTGTAAGGGACAAGTTTGTCCCTTACAACGTATTACTAAAAACTATTTACTGGCCACTTGGAGTAATGCGAATAGTAGGATCTGTAATCTTTCCATTCACTTCAACGCCATAATTAAAAGTTATTCCAGTGTTACGATAAATCTCTTCTGAAAAGCGATTATCTTCGAAAATACGTGGAGGAATTTGAAGAGTCACAACACCATCTTTGGATTTAAATTCAGATTTCTTAAAAGGAGATTTTCCTTCTTTAAAGAAAACAGTGAATTCATCTGGCCCGGCAAAAACAATTTTTTGACCGGGGTGAAGCGTCATTTCATCCAGAAGGCTTGGCTGTGGGTAGCCGTTTTCGTCGATGGAGATACTGATCACAATGGTGTTAGTGCCGGGCAATGCCCGGCACTCTTTTTTCTTGCAGGCTCCGTCAGCGAAAACGCTAGAGGAAAGCAAGGTTGAAGCTAAAACAGCGTATTTTAAAAAATCCATAATAATTTCCTTTAAACATACTCATTTATTGATTGGCAATAAAATTTAAAATATTTCACCTAGATGATCAACGCCAATTACTCACTTAGATCACTACCTTATTCCGGGTCAATGTGAATTGTGGGATCAGTCACCTTACCATTAACCCTTATACCGTATCGATAAACTAGCTCTCTTACTGTAGTTGCAGCCATTTTTTGACGCGAGAAAGCATCTCGTGGAATTTCAATAACAAGGACACCTTTCGAGGAAGAAACCTCAAATAAATCAATAGGTGATCGCTGATCCTTAAATAAAATATCGAATTTATCCGGACCAACAAAAGTAATTTTTTGACCTGGATGAACCCTAACATCTTTCACTGTAGCCTGGGGATACCCATTTTTATCTATATATATTCCTACAAGCGCCGTATCTGTGCCAGGCAAAGCCCCTCCAACTTCACTTTTACAGTGATAAGAAGCGCATCCCGATAGATACAGAGCCAAACCAATAAAGCAAATAAAACGTTTTAACATAGCACCAACCTCCTAATCAGCATTTAGACCAAATAGATCCGGATATTTTTTCTCTAAAATAGAAAAATATGGATCCGCTAAAATTAATTTTTTCGAATAACCCTTATCCAATAACTTCTTTACATAAACTCTGCTAGCATTTTCATCCCCCTCCAATACCGATATTCTTAAATGTATATAACAAGAAGCCATGCTTTCATGATCCAATCCATCAGCGACTGCCAGCAGCTCCTTCGCCGCATCAAGATCACCAAAGTGGGAATTTATCAAAGACATAAATTGATAGCCGGAAATGGAACCAGGATTAATTTTTATATCTTTTTCTGCCTCCTTTCTTGCCATAATAAAATACTCATCAGAGTACTTTCTTTCATTTGAAAAAAAATAAAATGCATCCCCAGCATTCACCAAAAACTCTATATTGTTGGGCTCCAATTTAAGAGCCTCTTTATACATTTCCAAAGCCCGCTTAAAATCTCCAGAAAAATAATACATCGAACCCGCATTAAGAAAAGTATTGCCTCTAGGCTCAATTTTGGTTGCCAACTCCAGAGCCTCCGCTGCCTTCTTAAACTCCCCCAGATAAATATACGCGCCGCCCATATTATTTAGTGCGACCGCATTATCAGGTGTTAGAGTTAACACCAATTTATAATTATTTATTGCCTCCAGATGTCTGCCTTTTCGAATCAAAAAATAACCATACCCTTGATATACTTTCCAATTCTTTGGTGCCACTTTAATTGCTTTGGTATAGTACCCTTCCGCTCTTGTGTAATTTTTCATCAAATCATAAGTTCTTGCCAATGCAATTAATATAGCGGCATCATCGGGAGATTTACTTTCTGCAACTAATAGGTTTTTCACTGCTTCGTCATATCTACCAGTATCGCGATATATAGCACCTATTGCCGTATAAAATTTAGCGGAACCTTCATCTTGCCTAAGCGCCCTAAGACAGAAGATCTCAGCCTTTTCAATCCACTCAGCTATTTTTGTGATCTCATATTTTTTTCTATAGGATTCACACACACCCGCATTCGCCAAAGCAAACTCACGATCATGCACTAGCGCCTCATTAAATTTCTGAATCGCCTGGTCAAAATTATCCTGCGATGAAGGCTTCGCCAAATAATCCATCCCCTGCAAATAATAATCATAAGCCGTAACATCACTGGTCAGCTTTAGCGGCGCGGGGCGGAAGTTTTGTAATTTGAATTCGCTTGCGAGATATTTGGCGATTTCCCCCACCAACCTATCCTGCAAGACAAAAATATCCTGATAGGCGCCATCGAGTTTTCCGCCGGCGATTTGGATGTTGCCATCTCGGCGTAAAATCCGGTAGGCGATGCGGACGTTGTCGCCGAGCCTTTGTACGCTGCCTTCAAGTCTTATGGGGGCGTGTATGCCTTTGTCGGCTTCGACTAAATAAACGTCGCGCATGTCGGCGAGTTGAGAGCGAACGGCTTCGGTGATACCAGCGGAGAAATAATCAGATTCGCCGTTAGCGTTCATCAGGTTTTGGAAGTTGGCAATTTCGACGTAATTGGCGGCGTAGCCCGGCACTAACCAGCGAGGAATAAAATAAAAGCCGGCGGCAATTAATAGCAACACCGAGACAATGATGGGATAGCGGTAGGCATTGATTTTTTTGCTGCAACCCAGCCAAAAATAATGCAAATGATCGCGCATTTTTATGCCAGCGGGCTTAACCAGATAAGCGCGAATTTTGTGGTCTATATTTTTGAGGGATTGCGTGCCCAAGGGTTTGATAGGTTCGCGCAGCTGCAACCGTACTTCGTCGTAAACCGCTTTGGAAATACAAATGCCATCGGGCACGGCGAGGGGTTCGAGGCGGGCAGCAATATTAACATCATCACCCAAGACCGCATTGCCGCTTAACAACACTGAGCCTTTGTGCAAGCCAATGCGCGTTTGCAGCAATGGCGCGCCTTTATCTTTGCCCTGGTTAAATACTTGCAAATGCTTTTGGATAGCGACGGCGGCATTTACCGCATCGAGTGCACTATCAAAGCGCGCAAATATAGCGTCACCAGCGAACTCGATAAAAACACCATTATGTTCGGCAATGTGAGCAAGCAAAATCTGGCGATAATCATCCAGCATTTCAATCGCAAGCGTTTCATCACGCCCCATAAGGCGCGAGTAGCCTACTATGTCGGTGAACATCAATGTGAGTTCACTATGCCCTTGGTGTTTAGCATTCATCGCCAGCGTCCAGCACAACCAGATGAGAGTAAAATAAATGCCTGAGACTGCGAGACACAGATAATTATTATGTGTTGGCCAGTATTGACAACTTGCTTGCAAAAGGCGATAGCCAATGAAAACTTAGGCGCCAAAATGCAAATTGATTCACCGGAAATTAGTTCCGATAGGTATGATTCCGCTTGAGCCAGGATTCAGCACTCAGCTAAATCATCCCATAACAATGAGAGAAATCATCATGCTTGAGAAGGTCAGCTTATTTGCCCGCGTTCCCCAGGATTATCTGGCCCAGCTTGAAAAGCTCAGCGTTATGCGTCGCTACGCCAAAAACACGGTATTGGTGACAGAGGGCGACGAATCTACGCATCTTTACGTCATCCAAAAAGGCACTGCCAGTGCCTATCTCACCAACGATGATGGTCGCCAGGTGAATTTGAATTACATGCACGACGGCGAATATTTTGGTGAGCTGTCGCTGCTGGATGGCAAACCGCGGTCCGCTTCAGTAATGACCATCACCGATTGCGAAATTTTGCTACTGCCACGCGCCGCCTTGTTGGAGCTAATGCAAAAGCACCCGGAATTCAGCATGCAATTATTAATTGAACTGACCGGCCGCGTGCGCGACCTGACGGATAGCGTAAAGGATTTGGCGCTGCTCGATGTTTACGGCCGCGTAAGCAGCACCCTGGAAAAACTCTGCGACGACAACAAGCGCATCCACAGCCCCAAACTCACTCACCAGGACATTGCCAATATGGTGGGATCATCGCGCGAGATGGTGAGCCGCATCATGAAGCAGCTGTTGATTGGGGAATATATTGAGCAGTGCTCTGGCTATATTGAGATTAAGAAAAGCTTGCCGCGCTATTGGTAACGCGAGAGCTTAATCGTCGCGTGTCATCACTTCCATAAGCTCAATTTCAAATTGGAGATTGGAATTGGGTTTGATCAAGGCACCTATCTGACGCTCTCCGTAAGCCAGATGTGCCGGTACAAACAGTTTGCGCTTGCCACCCACCTTCATGCCTGGAATCCCTTGATCCCAGCCTTTAATCACACGGCCAGTCCCTATCACGCATTGAAAAGGGCGACCTTTATCGTAGGATGAATCAAACACAGTGCCATCATCCAAAGTACCGCGATAATGCGCGGTGATCAGCGCGCCTTTAACAGCCTCTTTGCCCTCGCCTATCACCACATCTTCAATAATTAATTGATCAGTCATGACACTTACTCTTTAAGCTTTTTTATTCAGAATCGCCAACAACAGCACCCAAAAACAGAGCACCAGATTAAACAGGGGAATTTGCAGATCTTGTGGCATGCTGTAGACGATAGAGACCGCGGGAATCCACACCAGCCAGTTGGAAAAAATTACTGTGGGAATTTTTACACAAAAAAATTCGCGATCCATGGCATCCCACCAGGCCTTGACATTGTAGCCATGGGTAACCCATAAATAGACGATGGTAATACCGGGTGCGGCCCAAAAGGCGCTATAAATAAATTGGTCGACAGCGGTTTTGCTGGCGATATTTGCCAGATTGTTGTCGTAACCAAACCACTCGCCTTGAAGGCGATAGAAAAAATCCACCTCCATGCCCTTCAATCCCCAAAACACCAGATAAAACACCAGCAAGCCAATAACATTGCGGCGAACATCAAGGCC
>JAGKWU010000126.1 GCA_021151695.1 Cellvibrionaceae bacterium
AAAGCCACCGTCAAAAGTGGCAGCCTGTATCTAGTGGCCTACGGTATCACACGCAGAGCTGCCAAAGCCAAGGCGCTTAGTGGCTGGCTGAAAGATACCTCCATTATGTCACTGTAAAAAAGGGGGTTGACATTGCTACTATTACTAGCTATTCTGTTCGGCATGACGAAGAAATAACCCGGAGGGTGAGAGGATGAAGAAAGATCAAAAGCTGTACAAAAGCAAACCGCACAAAGCACGACAAGCACAAGGCCGCAAGGCCAAAGCTGTTAAAAAATATGTTTCTTTTTGTTAACGGGGTACTACAATGTCACAAGCCAAGGCAGTGGACGAGAACACAAGGCGCTATATCGAGTCGCAATTTTCCGCCCTCGATTGGAGTGCTGAAGTCGAAGGGTGGCTGGGCAAGGTGCAAGTAAGGTCAACAAACACTAGTACAAATTGGTTAAATATCACACAAGCTCAAGCTGAGAAAATTAAGCAAATTTTGCTTGACGGCTGAAAACAAACGCCCTAGAATAGACATATACAAACAAGCTGGAGTTAAGAAAATGGAAAAGCAAGCAATCCTCAGCATCACCAAGCAAGACAACGGCAAAAACTACGGCGGTGAAAAAGAGACTGTGTGCCGTTACTCGCTTGTCGTCCTTCAGGATGATGGGACATTGGGCGAGGTTGTCAATGTTGTAGTGTATATGGGCCGTAGCCGCACAGCATCGAAAGTGTATGCTAGTGTGTGGCTTGGCTGCTATGAGCGTAGCGTGCACACTAGTGGTACTGGTAGCGCTGGCGGTTATGGCTACCACAAAGAAAGTGCAGCCGTTGGCAAGGCTTTTACCTCCGCTGGGATTGAATTGGCAGAGGACATCAGGGGGCGTGGCACTAGAGCAATCTACGATGCCCTCGAAGCTGTCGCTGAGCATCTTGGTTATAAAACTTTTGTAATTGTGTAAAAAGAAAATGTTTTAACGTAGCAGCTTGACGTATGTTGTTAGGCTGCTATAATTAGAACATTAAACAACACAAAGCGAGTAGCAGCCATG
>JAGKWU010000127.1 GCA_021151695.1 Cellvibrionaceae bacterium
GTGGTACGGCAACGCCGCCCCCTACTTCGGCAAGATCTTCCCCGAAGTCTTTCGCCCCGATGGCAGCAAAAACTGGTATCACCTCTGGAAAGAGGAAATTAGCAAGATCAAAGCCCAGGGTCGCGTGCCCTATATCAACCTGGAGTTCCACGGCGAGTTGGCACGCCACGACAACAGCAAATGCTGGTGGCGCTGGGATGCAAGCAACCAGCGGGTGGATCGCAACATCATTAAGGAAATTCTGGACGGCAAGCACAACGACATCATCGACAACATCGCCCACGGCCTGAAAGGTGAGAAGGTACCGGTGCTGATCGACCTGTTCCACGAAGCCAACGCCCCCTGGTACGACTGGGGCCCATGCAAACACGGCGAGACCTGGGCGCGCTTTCGCAGCGCTTACAAATACGTGGTGGATCGCTTCCGCGCGGTGGGCGCCACCAATGTGAAATTCGGCACCTCGGTATGGCCGGACTCCGTGTGCTGGACTGACGCCGGCCCCTGGGGTACGGGCGCCATTTTTGCCGACCTCTATGTGCCCGGCTACATGGATTGGGTGGGTATCGACATTTACGGTGGCGAAGGTGAAGGCGGTAAATTCACTACCCAGTTAAACAAGTGGTACAGCCAACTGGCCGCAACTGGTCGCCCAATTGTAGTAGGTGAGATGGCCGTTACTCCCGGCGCGCACAAAGAGCAATGGCTGAGAGACTTTGCCAGTGCCCTGACCAGTGGTGCCTACCCCATGCTGCGCGCATTCAACTGGTTTGATATCGACAAACCCGGCGAAGCCAACTGGCGTATTGATGCCGGCGGCACCGGCCCGGTGTTCGATAGCCTGATGAAACACCCCAAACTGATCGGCAGCTTCGGTACCTACGAACTGAAAAATAAGGCCAGCGGTAAATGCCTGGACATCAGCGGAGCCAGCACCGTCAACGGTGCCAAAGTGCAGGTCTATAGCTGTAATGGCACCGATGCGCAGACCTTCACCCTGTCCGACCTCACCGGCTACAAGATGGAGCTGCGCGCACTCAACAGC
>JAGKWU010000128.1 GCA_021151695.1 Cellvibrionaceae bacterium
CGAGTACGACTTTATTGTCGAATTAGCTTCGTATGACAAGGTTTTATTTCCTGATGCGACTATGCGCGATGTGGTGGCGTACTTTAATCCTGAGCTGATTGCACCAATCGACACATGGCAACCCCTCGCAACATCAAACGCAACGGTCAACATCTGGCTCAAAACCAAAGCGCCTGAGCCAACACACATCGTTATCCAACACCAAGACGTTTTACCAGATGGCAGTTTGTCCGATTGGCGGCACAGTACAGCGGTTCACGGGATTGAACTGGTTGGCGAGTATCAAGCGGCGATACCAACTAAAGCTGGTCGGCAGTATCGGTGGCGTTGCGAATACGTGCTTGACTGCGTGGTGAGTTAGTATGCCTTACTACCTTAATAACGCGTCATCAGCCAGCGCGGCGGTAAATATACCGTCAATCGTTGTTGGTGCTACGGTTGGTGACTACATCGAGGTTAAAGCTGTTGCTAACACTGGTAATCCATCAAACAACTACCGTGTTATAGGTCAGCAGGCTGGTTTCAGTAATTTCATTGAGATACGACCAACATCTGCAGCTATTGCGTGCGGTGGCAGTAGCGTAACGTTTACCACTGGATACACTCAACCCGCTGTCGGCACGATATTTACAGTCAGATTCACTCGCGCAAGCTCGACAACGTGGCGCTGCACATTCAACGGCTCCGTTCTTGGTTCAGACCTTTTTAACAGTGCAAACCTAACAATTGACTGTATTGGAAGGTTTGCCAACTCCACGACAGAGGCATTTCGTGGCGGATTCTATTATGTCGCAATCAGCACAAACGGCGGAGCATCTGCAACGCGATACTACGACCCGTCAGGAACCAGTAGCGGCACAATACTACCTGACACCGTAAACAGCGCTAATAACGGTACGCAGGTTGGAACATGGCCAGCCAACGATTCTGAGTGGGTTTTCTACAGCAGCGGCGCATCAAACAGCGCCACAATATCGGGAAACCTGCCAAAACTTGTCGGCTCGATAACTCTTAACGAAATTAATCCAATAAACAGCGCGCGAAAATGACAAGCTCGATTCAGTTGAGCCAAGAGTTAACGGCAGCTGTCGCTGGCACCATGCCGCGCTTGACGGCGGATATACAGCTGCGCTTGGCTGGCGTCTATCCACAAGCCGATGCAGGCGCGTATGTTGTGTCGTACAGGATTGCAGGCGATACGGTGTTGACGGCTTCTATTAGCGAATCAACGCGCTTTAGTGCTATTATTAGCCAATCAACCAATATCAAGTACATGGTGAACTGATGCCATACCAAAACAGATACAACACGATTGTTTTATCAGGCGCTATGTCTGACGGCGTGCCGTTTGATGCTGCTGATTATTCAGCAGCTGAGTATACGATTTACTCGTGCGCGGCGTCAGGTGCAGGTACTCCGCAAGCGCAAAATGCGGCGGTAATTATCCAAAAAACATTAGCAGATGGCGGTTTGGCTGTTGTAATAAAAGACGGTCAAAACGTTTTACAATGCACGCTAACCGATGTAGAGACTCAAAATTTGTGCGGCAAGGTTTACCATGAATTGAAAGTTGCGGTGACAGGCCAGCAGTGGCTTGGCGTGCAAATAGGTCAAGACTTAACATTTACGAAAACTAGGAGCTAACGCATGGCTATCAGCACAGGCACAGTAACACAAGGCGCAGCCGCTGAGGGCGTGCGCACAACATTAAACACAGGCGGTACGTTT
>JAGKWU010000129.1 GCA_021151695.1 Cellvibrionaceae bacterium
TTATAAGGAAATGGGTGAAACACCTCATTTTAGTGCAAGTGAGTTATATGATGTTGCTCAAAAGTATTTCGATAGACAAAAGAACAGTGATAGAACATTCAATTCAATTCGAGATGATGAAGTGGTTATCCCTCAAGTTGATTTGTTCTTAATCCATCACTTTGATAATAAGAATCGTTCTACTTCGTTGAAGATGCTTGAATTCAACATGCGTTCTGATGAGATTGATGATCTTCCTTTTCCTCCGGGTTATTGGTTGAAAGATGAAGAAATCCCAACACTCTTAAAATACAACAGGAAAGATGTGCTGGAGACACTAAAGTTTTACAAAGAATCTGAGAAAGCATTGAAGCTACGGGATGAGCTTAGTGAATTGTTTGGATTTGATTGTACGAACTTCAATGATACTAAGATTGGTAAACAGCTTTTTATTAACAAACTAGAGAAAGAGAATCCGGGTTGCTGTTACAAACAAACAAAGGGTGGACGAAAGATTAATCAGACAAAGATTAAGTTCAAATCTAACCCAACACAAGAAGAACTAGAAGAAGCTAAAAGTCAATTTCCTCTAGGTTGGTTGGAAGTGACAGAACTTAAAACAATGGAAACATTAAAGGATAAAGCTGGTAATTCTGTAAAAGAAACATACATTGATGATAAAGGAAAAGAAAAATCAAGAGTTGTAAAAGTACCAAAGAAATCATATCATTGGTGTTACAATCTTGCTGAAACTCTTAATGTTGTTATCAATGGTTTTCGTTATGACTTTGGTGTAGGAGGCATTCACGGAGCTAAACAAGGAATTCACAGATCAACAGATAAACGTAAACTAAGGACTTTAGATGTCGCTAGTTACTACCCTAATATGGCTATTGCAAATAAGGTACATCCTGAACATTTGGGTATGACGTTCTGTAAAGTATATAAAGACTTGTACGAAGAACGTAAACGACACGATAAGAAGTCAGCGGCTAATGCAGCTCTTAAACTAGCTCTTAATGGTGTATATGGTGATAGTAATAATGAGTTCTCACCGTTGTATGACCCTGCTTATACGATGAGTATTACGATTGGAGGACAGCTATCTCTATGTATGCTAATGGGTGCTCTTGTTGATTATTGTGATGCTGAAATAATTATGTGCAATACAGATGGTTTTGAGTATTACGTTGATATTGACAAGATTGAAAAAGCTGATAGTCTTGTTAAGAAATGGGAGGAAGTTACCGGACTTGAAATGGAAGGTGATACTTATGATG
>JAGKWU010000043.1 GCA_021151695.1 Cellvibrionaceae bacterium
AAATGCAACCGCCTTGCCACCCCATGCTTCTGCGCAAACGCGAGTCAGCGCAGCAGTCAGCGTGGTTTTACCGTGGTCTACGTGACCGATGGTGCCCACATTGACGTGGGGCTTGTTACGTTCAAACTTTTCCTTCGCCATTGCGAGCGCCTCCTCAAGAAGATTTAATTTACACAGACAAAAAAAGCCGCAAAGGCTGTCCCTCGCGGCAGAATATGGAGCTTTTGAGCAGATTCGAACTGCCGACCTCACCCTTACCAAGGGTGTGCTCTACCAACTGAGCTACAAAAGCGAATTCCTTAAGCACCTTCACACAAGCAACATGGAGCGGGTAGCGGGAATCGAACCCGCGCCATCAGCTTGGAAGGCTGAGGTTCTACCATTGAACTATACCCGCAAACGTGATTTAGCTCAGCGATGCCTTATATCAACCGCATTTGATCGACAAATTAACATCATCAATCAAAACAAATATGGTGCAGGGGGATGGATTCGAACCATCGAAGCTCGCGCGTCAGATTTACAGTCTGATCCCTTTGGCCGCTCGGGAACCCCTGCAGAAGCAATTACTTGCCCTACAATCACGATAACTTAACTTATAAATGGAGCTGGCGAGAGGAATTGAACCCCCGACCGGCTGATTACAAGTCAGCTGCTCTACCTACTGAGCTACGCCAGCCTTTTATAACCGCCACTTATCGTGAGGCGCGAATATTAGAGAAACTTTTAAGGGTTAGCAACACCTAAACAATAATTTTCTCGTCTTTCTACCGCTTTTTCTTCTTTTAATAAATTAGCCCACTGTTCGGCGTTTATTTTTTGCCCAGATTGTTCTTTTACATCCACCCAGATCTCATTGTGCGTCTTGGGAACCTCTTTAATTTCAGCAGCATAGCCAAGCTCTCTCACTTTGGTCTGCTGACTTTTTGCAGCCTCCTCATCACTAAACTGCCCCAGTGAAATACCGTTTGCCAATTCACCCGACGAGATAATGTAACTCTCAATGGACTTTGCTTGAACTTCATACAGCCGCCGCAACGCCTCCTTCTCTGACATCTCCGGCTTGAGATAAACCCAGAAAACGCGACCATCAACAACTTCCAGATGGCGAACACTCGCCGGCACTTCTAGCGCACCGAGACGCTCAACCAAATATTCCGCTTGCAACAATTCCGCAAAAGGCCCCACCAACTGACACAGCGGCTCAGAACCGGCAGAAGCGCCCTGACCACTTGCCGCCTCACTATGGGACTTAACGCTACCATTCTTTTTATTCCGCTCAGCCAGCGTCTGCAAATTGCCGAACTGGCGCACAGCATCAGCCTTGGGCTTTGGAGCAGCCTCGTCGTTACGGCCAAAAAATTGAAAGCCGAAAAAGGCTATATTGGCCAATAACAGGGCAATAAAAATCAATCTCATACCACTTATCCTTTATTGTTAACAGGGAGCCAATTTATTGAGAGGAGAGCGCTATACCCAAGCCATCCAACACCAGATCTTCAACAAATCGACTACCCTCCAGCTGGGAGGTTAGCCATTCTCCGTCCCCACCAGTCACCCAAACGGCCGGAGCAGACGCCTCATAGTTTAGCAGCGCCGCTCTGGCGCGAATGACCAACCCCTCTATCATCGCCAACTCAGCCGATTTGATTGCCGCTACCGTATTCCGGCCAGGAAAATCATTTTCAGGGTATCCGATTTGGCCAAGCTTGATGGCCGAGGTGTTTGCACCCAATGCTTCTCGCATCAAACGCAACCCTGGAGCAATATAGCCACCAAGATGCTCACCCTGGGCGGTGACAAGGTCCACGGTAATAGCACTACCACAATCAACAATTATGCAAGCACCAGGTGTTTTAGCTTTTGCAGCCAATACAGCAAGCCAGCGATCCACACCCAGCTTCTCAGGCTGCTGATAGCCATTAGTAACCCCATTGCAAAGAAGCTCACTGGCGGCAAACTCAGGGTTAATCTGAAAGTAGCCCAGCGACCAAGCTACCAGTTTTTTTCGAAACTCCTCTCCTAACACCGAACCTATTAGCACTCGCTCTATGGATTCACTAGCCAATTCACCACTAATAACACCATTCAGGCCTTCACTGGTCGGAAAGGCGCCCCTGTGAGTAATTAGCACACCATCGCGAAGCCTCCATTTAATTCGGGTATTACCGCAATCCAACTCTAAAATCATTGCACCTTCCTTAACGAAATTTCGCCACCATGGAAGACCTTGAGCCCCTCACTGGTCTCAAGCTCAAGCGCCCCGGTTTCGGCAACCCCTTTCATGATTCCCGAAATAGAATTGCCGCCGAAATGCAGCTCCACCATAGCATTCGCAAAGGCGTTATATTCTTCCCAGCGTCGATGGTAAAGTTTAAACCCGGTAGCTTCGTAACTTGCCAACAAAGGCAACAACGCCTCAATCATTGAAGCCGCAACCTGATTGCGCCCTATAGATTGGGGAGCTATTTCCGCCAGCGCTACCCAAGGTTGATCAATCTTTTCAGCCATATTTTTATCGCCGAGCAAATTCAACCCCAAACCAACAACCAGATGACAAACACCGGAAGGATCACCTGTCAACTCAAGCAGCACACCACCAAGCTTGCGACCGCGCCACAGGATATCATTTGGCCACTTCAGCTCTATGCCCGCGACGCCAAGCTCACGCAAGCAATCGGCAACTACCACACCCACCGCTAAACTTAGCCCTTCCAAAGCCCCAATACCAGACTCCACCGTCATCCGTAAGGATAAATAGAGATTACGCGCAAACGGACTAACCCATTGACGCGCCCGACGCCCTCGACCAGCCGTCTGGCATTCCGAGAGACATAGATGAATACCCTGACCCGGCGGCTGTCTTAAGAGCCACGCATTGGTAGAGTCTATAAGACTAAAGAGACTTATATTTCCACAAAGAGCGCGAGCCTGTAGTGAAAGATATACCAGCAACTGTTCAAGACTAAGCAAATCAAGGCCGCCATTCAGACGATAGCCTTTTCCAGCCTGGGAGCAGAGCTCAAGGCCCAAGGGCTCCAGTTTGGCCAACTGCTTCCAGATAGCGGTGCGACTTACACCCAATACCTGCGCCAACTCCTGCCCGGAGTGAACCTCACCATCTGCAAGCAACTGTAAAAGTTCCTGCGGGGGGAGTTGCGTATTATCCACCTCAGCCACGATCCAACTCTTCATATACGCGGGTAAAGCGAGCCCCCAAACTGGTCAGCACCTCATATCCCAAGCTTCTGTTGGCAGACATTAGATAGTCCAGTGTTAGCCGCCCTCCGATAACCTGAACATAGCTCGGCGAAGACGCAGACACTTGCGTCACGTCGAAGATACAGCTGTCCATAGACATTCGACCTATGGCCTGAACCTCAACACCACCAATGTCTCCAACTGGACGCCCCCCTAAAGTACGGTGCAAACCATCAGCGTACCCTCCCGCAACAACTGCCAAACGGCGTCCAGACGGAAGCTCGACAGTGGCGCCGTAACCCACACCAGCGGACTCATGAAGCGTTCGAACCTGTAATACCGGCAACTTTAAATCAAGCACCTGCTCTAGCGGATTTTGATTGCCAGGCTGAGGATTAATGCCGTAGAGCGCAGCACCTATCCTGACCATATCAAAATGGTAATCTGCGCCCAGGAAACTGCCGGATGAATTGGCAAGACTTGCTTTAATCTGAGGGAAATGACTGCGAACCCTCTCTAATGCGTCTTTAAAACAATGCAGCTGCTCGAGGTTTTGTGGATGTTCTGGTTCGTCAGCACAAGCAAGATGACTCATAAACATAACAGGATTAAAAAAAGACAATTGCGGCAAATTTGCAATCAACTGATCCATATCCAATTTGGACAACCCGAGCCGCGTCATCCCCGTGTCCATTTTCAGCACACAGGGATGGGCTTCTTGCATTAAGGCACAGAAGCCAAGCCAGCGCTGCAGCATTTCATACGAATAAATAACGGGGATCAAACGATGATCTATAAACGCGGATTCCGATCCAGGTTTGCAACCTCCCAACACATATATAACGGCACCGGATAACAACTGACGCAGGGCAACAGCCTCAGCCAACGTAGCCACAAAAAAATAGCGACAACCTGCTTCATAAACAGCAGGCGCGACTTTGGCCATACCAACGCCATAGGCATTGGCCTTTACGACCGCGGCGCAATGCGCACCAGGCGAAAGGCGCCCTGCCACATAGCGCCAATTAGCCTGAATCGCCGTCAATCGAATCTGGAGGATACCGCTGGAGAACGTCATACAAGGAGGGTCACATCAGAAAAAACTGCATATTAGGCAGTTGGGTAGCGTAAATCCAGCGTCAGAAGCTAAAGACAATGAAGAGATATAAAAAGCCCTGAACCCCATAACGACAAAAGGGAATCCAGATAAAGAGCCAGCAAGAAAGGTGGCCGAAGAAGCATAGGAAGAGAAAAAGAGTAAAAAGGGAGCTGCAAACCTGCAAGCTCCCGTTGCTCCTGCGTGGGTGAAGGTTCGTCC
>JAGKWU010000044.1 GCA_021151695.1 Cellvibrionaceae bacterium
GGCTGCGCGCCCCGCCACAAGGAGAGAGGGAGTTAGTTTCTCGCACGATTCAGCTTTGGTGTATTGAAGCCACCTACGAAGATCGTACTACCCCCTCCCCCTGATGGGGGGAGGGCTGGGGTGGGGGGCGCTCTTAGCTTTTTACATACTCAATCGAATTAACATACCAAACAAACTCTCCCGCCTCTGTCCGCACCACCGCTTCATCGCCCACTTCCTTTTTCACCAGCGCGCGCGCCATAGGCGAATCTATCGAGATGTAATCCTTGGTATCAAAAATTTCATCGTAACCCACAATCCGAAAGCGTTTGGTTTCACCCTCCTCATTTTCAATTTCCACCCAAGCGCCAAAAAAAACCTTGCCTTCCTGCACCGGCGAATAATCGACAATCTTTAAATCCTCAATACACTTGCGCAAATAACGCACACGGCGATCAATCTCGCGCAAGCGTTTTTTATTGTACTGATAATCCGCATTCTCACTGCGATCCCCCAAACTCGCCGCCCAGGAAACCTTGGCCGTAGTATCCGGGCGCTCCACCCGCCATAAATGATCGAGCTCGGCTTTCAGCGCCTCATGGCCTGCACGGGTGATAAGGGGAGTTTTCATGGATTAACCTTGGATCTAAAACTGGATTGGCGAGATTCTACTAAACATATTGACCAATAAGAAATATTAAAAGAGTATCGCAGCTATACCACTAAGCTCATCACAGGAGCTCCCCCATTGATCAACTGCCTACTCTTCGATTGCGACGGCACCCTGGTGGACAGCGAACGCCTATGCAATATCGCGCTGGTGATGAAGTTTAACGAACTTAATATCACCCTCGATCCCGATGAACTGGAATTGCGCTTCAAGGGACAGAAACTCGCTAACATTTTAGAACAACTCCAATCCGAACACACCATCACCCTGCCCGACGGATTTGTACCTGCTTACCGCAAGCTCACCAACGAACTTCTCGCGAAAGAACTCAAGCCCATAAAAGGTATTAAAGAAGCCCTTGATCAATTGGATTACCCCAAAGCCGTAGTATCGAGCGCACCGCGAGACAGGATCGACCTCGCATTAAAAGTTTGCGGACTCACACAATATTTCAACAGAAATATTTACAGCGCTTATGAAATTGGATTCTGGAAACCAGATCCAAAAATTTACGAATTCGCTGCACAACATATGGGTTATGCTCCAGCTTTATGCGCCGTCATTGAAGACTCGCTGGTTGGCGTTGAGGCTGGTGTAAAAGCCGGAGCTAAAACCTTTTTCTACAATCCGCACAATGAGCAATGTGATTGGCCGGATATTGTCAGCTTTCAATTAATGGACGATTTACCAAAGCTAATTTTAAATACTCACTCAACCTCAAGCATAAACATATGATCACAATTGAAGAAGCTAACGTAATCGTTGAATCAGAAATAGCGTCTTTTCCCGACCTGGAAAACGACAAACTCATTGTTTTACACGAAGAAACCATTACAAAAGAATGGGGTTGGGTTTATTTTTACACATCTGAAAAGTGGATGCTTACAGGTGATATTCAATACGCCCTGGCTGGGAACGCGCCGCTCATTGTAGAAAAATCTACCGGTCGAATATTAAGTACCGGTACAGCTCAAAGGATAGAACACTATATAGAACGATATGAAATAACTGGCGATCCAAACGCCTGATATTGAACTGAAATAACTTTCATCTACCTCATTGATCTCAATCAAACCCCGCAAACCCCATAGCGCGATAATCAAGCTGTAATCGCCATTCCAATAATCCATCTGGCAAAGGTACAGCTATGAAAGGCATACATTTAGCATTGATTGCTGCGGTATCGCTTTTAGGAATCAACAGTTACGCATCAGAGCTCCCGACCGAGCAGGCGGTTCTAACAGACGCCCCTCTAGTTCCTCCCCTCATCACCCGCACAACGCCCGCCCATGTCATAGTCAACCTGGAAACCCGCGAAGTCACCAAGCGTTTGGCGGATGGAGTGGAATATAATTTCTGGACATTCGGCGGCTCTGTGCCCGGTAAATTTATCCGCGTGCGTGAAGGCGATCTGGTGGAATTTAATTTATCCAACCATCCCACCAGCAAAATGCCACACAACATAGATTTGCACGCCGTTACCGGCCCCGGCGGCGGTGCGGCGGCTTCTTTTACCGCGCCTGGCCACAGCTCCAAGTTCAGTTTCACCGCGTTAAATCCCGGCCTTTATATTTATCACTGCGCGACGGCGCCTGTGGGGATGCACATAGCCAACGGCATGTATGGATTAATCCTGGTGCAACCCAAAGCGGGCATGCCCAAGGTGGACCGCGAGTACGCCATAGTGCAAGGTGATTTTTATACCAAAGGCAATTACGGCGAGCCGGGTTTGCAGGGCTTCGACATGGCCAAGGCCATTAAAGAACAAGCGGATTATGTGGTGTTTAATGGCTCGGTAGGTTCACTCACCGGCGACAACGCCATCACCGCCAAAGTCGGCGAAACGGTTCGCCTTTATGTCGGTAACGGTGGGCCAAATCTCGTATCCAGTTTTCACGTGATTGGCGAAATTTTTGATAGCGTCTACGTCGCTGGCGGCACCTTACAAAATCACAATGTAGAGACAGAATTAATTCCTGCGGGCGGTACCGCGATTGTGGATTTTAAATTGGAAGTGCCCGGTACTTTTATTGTGGTGGATCACTCCATCTTCCGCGCGTTCAACAAAGGCGCACTGGGAATGCTGAAGGTGACTGGCTCCGAAAATCCCAACATCTATTCCGGCAAACAATCTGATAGCGTGTATTTGCCAGAAGGCGGCGCCGTGCAATCCATTGACGAGCCAGCTAAAACCGCAACCGCGAAATCATTGCAAGAGCGCATTCAGTTAGGCCAACGCGTGTTCGATCAAAATTGTGCGGCCTGCCATCAACCTACTGGCGAAGGCGTACCCAATGCGTTTCCACCTTTGGCAAAATCTGATTTTCTGCTTGCCGATAAATTGCGTGCCGCGAGCATTGTTATCAATGGTCGCCAAGGCAATATTCAAGTCAATGGAAAAACCTACAACGGCGTTATGCCAGCATTTCAACTGGACGATGAGCAAATCGCGAATGTCCTGAGCTATGTGCTCAACGCCTGGGGCAACAAAGGTGATGGACTCACTCCCGTCGAGGTTGCAAAGATGCGCGCACAATCGGCTGATGCGCTTTAAGCCATGGACACAGCCGCACTCACTACCAGTATCACGTTGAGTTTGTTGATCGCTGGTAGCGTTTGTGCGGCTGACACAAGCCTGGTAATACCAACGGGCAGCTATCGTGCCCCCTACAGCAAACCCACCACAGCCGCCGAAATAGTCAATCGCTTTCGGCTGGATGCAACGCCTGTTACCCAAATGCAATTCGCTACATTTATTCAAAGCCATCCGCAATGGCAGCCAGATAAAATTCCACCCTTGTTTGCCGAGCAAGACTATTTAAAAAACGGGCCAGCCATTTCAAGCAAAACACCCGTCACTTATATCTCCTGGTTTGCGGCGCAGGCTTACTGCAAAGCACAAGGCGGGCACCTACCCACCACAGCCGAATGGGAATGGGCCGCCAGCGGCGGGCAAAAAATATCGGCCGAGACACAAGCAAAAATCCTCAACTGGTATTCACAACCCAACCTTTCACAATTGCCGGAGGTCGGCCAACAGCCCGCGAATAATTTTGGTGTGTTTGATAGCTACGGATTAATTTGGGAATGGACACTGGATTTTAACGCAGGCACTACCAGCGGCGAATCACGAGCGGATAGCACTACCGACAATCAATTTTTCTGTGGCGGTGCCAGCGCCCGCAGCGCTGATCCAGGCGACTACGCCAGCTTTATACGTTACGCATTGCGCAACTCATTATCCGCGCGCTACACACTCGCTAACCTGGGTTTTCGCTGCGCTTATGATTTACCTAAAAATCAGGAAGAGACAACGCCATGAAGTCCTTAGCCATTATCCTTTCATTCGCAATGGCCACCACTCTTGCGATTAACACACAAGCGCAATCATCGCCACAAACAATTAGCGCGACCAATAATTCTCCCAGCACCTCCATTAACAAATTTCCCGGCGATTCGGTTTACCAGGTCACCTCAAGCTGGCAACTGGAAAACGGCCAGCAAATCGCCCTCGCCCAGCTCGCCGGCAAAACCCGGCTAGTCGCTTTCGTTTATAGCCACTGCACCAGCATCTGCCCGGTCATCGTAGAAGACCTCAAAAAAATCGAAAAAGCCCTCGATAAAAACACCAGACAACACACCGACTTCCTCCTCATAACCCTCGCCCCCCAAACAGATACACCCACCGCCCGCCTAGCCTTTATGAAGCAACATAAGCTTGATGATAAACACTGGCACTTCATCGCCAGCAACGATGCCGACACACAAGAGCTAGCCTTGCTGCTGAATATTCGCTACAGACGCGAAGGCGATGAGATTGTGCATTCGAACGTGGTGACTGTGTTGAGTGGGGATGGGAG
>JAGKWU010000130.1 GCA_021151695.1 Cellvibrionaceae bacterium
TATGACCGACTTCAATCAGACGACGAAGTGAAAGAAATTCTTATTGCAAACGAATACGAGTTTCTTGCAGACGGTACATTCTATAAATGTTAATCCTCAACCCAATGCTACCAACTAACTCCCGCATCATACTCAAGCGCATAACACCCGTACAATCAAGTGCTACGCCGAACACAATCACCAAGAACTCACCGATCTTCGCACACTATCAGCCATCACACAAGTACGTCGTTTTCTTTAACGATCAATACCACCAAGCTACGAAGCACCCATCATATCGAACGTACCGAACCAAAGCAGAAGCACTAGTCGCGTCATCATTTTAATCTCTATCCTACTCACCACCCATACCATGAACTCTTCACGATTCTATACGCTTCTCATCATCATGACCGTAGCTCTCATTGCTGCCTTCTGGTACAAGGACGAAGTCAATTCATCAATTAACTCTATCAAATCAGACACGGCTTTCGTAACTTCAGGGCACACTGCACTCGAAGACAACCTATCAGACCTTCGCGAACGCACACGATCTATCGAGCTTCATACTTATCGAACGCAGATTGAGCATGCACTTTGTGCAATCGAAAAGAAATTCCCACTCTCAAGTCCACGATTTATCCGTACAAATAACGACGGATCATTCCTCTTCTCGTACTACACACAGTCAGACGACAAGGAAACGATCATTGCTACAGTAACGACAACATCAAAAGCTACATCCACACAACCATCACAGTACTCCGTGACGTTTACTTATCCTAGTAAGTAATCCAATCCATACCACATCCCACGCCACTATCCCATATCATCCATACCATGCACGCATCAACATCACCAACATCAACACTAACTCAAACACTCAACCGCCCGATCACATACAAGTTTAACCAAACATACGATAGTGATTCCTTTGAGCAGAAACGGATCGACGACTTCATTCGAGTAACTAACAGACTTGCAAAATCAGAATACTATCCATATATATTGCCAATCACGGTAATCGAAGACGAAGAAGAACCAGGAG
>JAGKWU010000131.1 GCA_021151695.1 Cellvibrionaceae bacterium
CAGTTCATAGATAGCGGAAGCGGTGGTAGGAGCAGTAGGGGTTACACGGACAGCTACATCAGCAGCTACCAGTTGACGCCACTTGCCAGCACTCTTAGTAAGCACATTACCCCACAGATAGGTTTTAGCACCGCTTTCATAAGCAGTTACTTGTTCAATACCATAATTCTGAATGTCGTCCAGTTGGTCAACAAGGAATTCAGAAAATACAGGGTCTTTAGTTGCAATTGCCATTTCTTATTATTCCTTATTTATCCAGACCAAGACTAGCTTTCATAGCTTTGATGATATCAGCATCTTTAGCTTCTACTTCAGGAGCTACAGTTTTAACGCCTACTTCTTTGAACATTGCAGATTCAGCGAGCATTTCATGTGCTTTCTTTAGAGAAGCAACAAGAACGTCGGCAGCTTCTACAAGACCGGCTTTACGAAGAGTGAAAACTTGTTCACCAACTTTTACAGCTTCCTCAGCATCAGCTACAAAGCTCTTAACCAAAGCCATTACTTCAGATTTCTCAGAGGCTTCTTGCTTAGCTTGCAGAGATTTAACAATTTCTTGTAGGGCGGCATTTTCAGCATCTTTAGTTGCAAGAGCAGCCTTTACAATTTCTTCTACTTTTTCTTGAGTAAATTCACTCATTTGTTTTCCTTTTTGGATTTCATCTTTTTGTTTATCGAGGGGAGCACTGGAAGTGCCTTTCAGCATGTCTTGCGGGGATTTGCTCCCCTCACTAGACAATTCTTTGTCTTGCTTCGTCTTGTGAAGAGTAGCAAGAAATTCTTTTACTTCAGGAGATTCTTCAGCTTTAGCTTTCAGAAGGAGTGGATCATTCCAACCAGATGCAGCACCACCTTGTTCAGCAATGGTGTATGCAAGATGGGGAGTCATTTCATCGTCGTCATCTAGATCAAAATTGACATCTTGAATAAAGTATTTTGGTTGTTTCATTCTTATTCTTCTCTATATTCAGGATTTGGAATTAACTTACCACGAGCACCAATAGAAACACCCATCAGCTTTCCA
>JAGKWU010000045.1 GCA_021151695.1 Cellvibrionaceae bacterium
TGCGCCGTAAGTGACGGAAAAAAAATCCGGATTAAAAAAATTTAATTCGTTGCGAACATTAATCAGCTTGGCTTTTCCTTCCGGGGTTTTGGTTGGGAAGAATTCAAAGCTCAGGCGCAGTTGTGAGTCTGTCATAATATTGCTCTGGTAGGTTGGGGTGAGGAACGAACCCCAACGCAATTAACGAGAATAAATAATTTTTACGCGCAGATGCTTATTCGTTTGCTTGAATAAACATGAGCGCAAATTGCGAGTTTGTCATGTTGGGGTTCGTTCCTCAGCCTGCGCGGCCCGCCCCAACCTACATCAATTAATACTTGTAAGAGTCCGGCTTAAACGGACCTTCCACTTCCACACCGATATACTCAGCTTGATGGGTAGTGAGTTTGGTGATCACACCGCCAAAACCTTCCACCATATCCCGTGCAACTTCTTCGTCGAGTTTCTTCGGCAGTACGCGTACATAAATGTGTTCGGCTTTTTGTTCGGCGGGCAGGTTGGCAAATTTGCGCTCGTACAAATAAATCTGTGCAAGAACCTGATTGGCGAAAGAGCCATCCATAATGCGCGATGGGTGACCAGTCGCGTTGCCCAGGTTTACCAAGCGGCCTTCAGACAAAATAATCAAATGATTGTTAGTGGCTTTATCGCGATACACTTTGTGTACTTGCGGTTTAACTTCTTCCCACTCCCAATTTTTGCGCATGAACGCGGTATCAATTTCGCTATCGAAGTGACCGATGTTACACACCACCGCGCCATTCTTTAATGCGCGCAGCATGGAGGAGTCGCACACATTGACGTTACCGGTGGTGGTAACTACCAAATCAGTGGTGCCCAGTACAATGTGATTGATGTCTTCAAATTTGCCGGTGTTGATACCGTTGTTGTACGGCGATACCACTTCAAAGCCATCCATACAGGCTTGCATTGCACAGATAGGATCAATCTCGGTGACTTTAACAATCATTCCTTCCTGACGCAGTGAAGCGGCAGAACCTTTACCCACATCGCCGTAACCAATGACCAGTGCTTTTTTACCAGCGAGTAAGTGGTCGGTGCCGCGTTTGATTGCATCGTTCAAGCTGTGACGACAACCGTATTTGTTGTCGTTTTTACTTTTGGTTACTGCATCGTTTACGTTGATCGCAGGAACTTTCAAGGTGCCTTTTTTCAGCATCTCTACCAGACGGTGTACACCAGTGGTGGTTTCTTCCGAAATACCGTGGATTATGTCGAGCATGTGCGGATATTTCTCGTGCACGATTTGGGTTACATCCCCGCCATCGTCGAGAATCATATTCGCATTCCAGACTTTGCCATCTTTGTTGATGGTTTGCTCGATACACCACCAGAATTCTTCTTCGGTTTCGCCTTTCCAGGCAAATACGGGAATACCAGCCGCGGCGATAGCGGCTGCAGCGTGATCCTGCGTGGAGAAAATATTGCACGATGACCAGCGCACTTCTGCACCGAGATCCACCAGGGTTTCAATCAACACGGCGGTCTGGATAGTCATGTGGATACAGCCGATAATTTTTGCATCGGCCAGTGGCTTGCTGCTTTTGTATTTGCGACGTAGCGCCATCAGCGCCGGCATTTCACCTTCAGCGATTTCAATTTCTTTGCGGCCCCAGTGGGCATCTTTTGCAAATTCTTCCGGGGTTCTGGCGGCAACTTTATAGTCGGTGAAGCTCATAAGTAATTCCTGTGTGGTTTTCCACTGGTGTGAATTTAAAAATAATTTCTTACAGGTATTTTTTCAGCGTCTCGACTTTATCGGTACGCTCCCAAGTAAAGGCAGTAAAGGTTTTTGATTTCTTCTCGCCATTTTCGGTGTATTGGTAAGTGTGTTCAAACGGTTCGCGACCAAAGTGGCCGTAAGAAGCCGTTAATTGATACATCGGGTGCAGCAAGTCGAGCTGTTTTTGAATCGCGTAAGGGCGCAAATCAAATTCTTTGCGCACAACGTTCGCTAACTCTTTATCGTTTAATTTTCCGGTGCCAAAACTATTCACAGAAATAGAGGTGGGTTCTGCTACACCAATGGCGTAACTCACTTGAATTTCACAGCGATCAGCGAGGCCTGCCGCCACAATATTTTTCGCTACATAACGGCCCATGTACGCCGCAGAACGGTCAACTTTTGATGGGTCTTTACCAGAGAAGGCACCGCCACCATGACGTGCCATACCGCCGTAGGTATCTACAATAATTTTGCGACCGGTTAAGCCACAGTCACCTACTGGACCACCAATCACAAAGTTGCCGGTCGGGTTAATGTGATACAGGGTACCTTCATGCAACCACTCTTTTGGCAATACTGGCTTAATAATATTTTCCAGTACCGCTTCGCGTAGATCTTCCAGGCTGATGCTTGGGCTGTGTTGAGTTGATAAAACCACAGCATCAATTTTTGGCGTTGCACCTTCCCAGTTGATGGTCACTTGTGATTTTGCATCGGGGCGCAACCAGGGCAAGGTGCCGTTGCGGCGCAATTCCGATTGGCGTTTACACAACAAATGTGCGTAGTACACAGGTGCTGGCATCAGGTTGGGGGTTTCATTGGTGGCATAGCCAAACATTAAACCCTGGTCGCCTGCGCCTTGGTCTTCAGGTTTTGCGCGATCAACACCTTGGTTAATATCCACCGATTGTTTACCAATCGCGTTTAATACTGCACAGGTGGCACCATCAAAACCTACATCAGAGCTGTTATAGCCGATACCGGTAATTACATCGCGTACTATGTCTTCAAGGTCGACGTAACAGGAGGTGGTCAGTTCGCCGGCGATGACTGCCATACCGGTTTTTACCAAGGTTTCTACCGCAACGCGGGCGTGTGGATCGCGCGCTAAAATTGCATCGAGCACGGCATCAGAAATCTGATCGGCCATTTTGTCGGGGTGACCTTCAGATACTGACTCAGATGTAAAGACGGAATATTCGGACATAGTTTTTTCCTTCACATAATATCGAAAATAAGAAATCTGGTAGCCCGTATGGAGTGAAACGTAATACGGGGTTGTTATTCACGGTCATCATAGTTCCCGTATTTCGTTGCACTCCATACGGGCTACGTAATTTAATTCTAAAAATTCGTTGGTTTAAAAAATTGCCGCAACTGGATTTGAAAACCGTTGCGCAGTGCAAAATAAACACTCTGGCCTTCTTCCAGCCTGGCTGCCTTGGCCCAGCGCGAAAAGTCCTGCGGGTCAAAGCCTTGCCATAAATCGCCACAGGCCTCGCGCGCCCAATCCTGTTCGTGGCGACACAAATCGCAAATCAGTAAGGCACCGCCCGGAGCGAGTGCATTGCTTAAGTCGTGAAAAATATCGGCGGGCGATGGCGTGTGGTGCAGCACCATATTTACCAAAATGCAATCGGCCAATACTTTGTTGGCCGGCAAACTTTGGGTGTCGCCGTGAATAAATTCGATATTGCGCAGATTATTTTCACGCGCGAAACTTTTTGCTTTGTCGAGCATGTTGGCAGCGTTATCCAGCGCAATAACCTGATTAAATTGCTGCGCCAACACGGCTAAAAATTCGCCTTCGCCGGGGCCGACTTCCAATGCGAGTTTTTTATCGCGCAGCGCAGTATTGTTTAATAATTGCGTCATCTGCTCGGCGTATACCGGGTAGCTGGCGATCAAATCCTGTTGCGCACGAAATTTATCCGCGTTCTCGCTAAAAAATTGTTGTGCGGCCTGGCTGCGTTCCTGCTGCAGTTCGATAATCGGCGCGCGCAAGTGTTCGGCGATGGGAAGCAGGTCCAGGCTCGCAAATAATTGTTGTTGCAGCGCGGCGAAGGGGTGGTCCGGCGCTAAATAGGCGCGGCGATAAAAGATCGAATTAGCTTCGCGGCGCGAACTCAACAAGCCGGCATTGGCCAACACCTTTAAATGGTGGCTCATGCCCGATTGCTTGATCGAAAAAATCCGACATAACTCCAGCACCCCGTAGGAGTCCTGGCTGAGCACGCGCAAAATCTCCAGCCGCAGAGGGTCACCCGCCGCCTTGAGCAGGTTGGCGAGGGGACTGAGCGGCGTTTCCAGCTCAACCATATCGGTCAGCACTGGCAGCTCGTCGGGGTTATTGGACAGGGATTGGTTCATTCTTTGATCGATCAGCGGAAATTGCTGTGCAGTCTAGCAGTCGGAAAAACCTATATCAAAATATTTTGATATAGGTTTTAGGCTTTTTTGTACTCAAGAATCAGGTTCTTGCCAGTTTTTGCGATTAATTCTGCCAATGGGGCAGGTTATTTCTTTACGGCTGGCGCGCGCTGGGTGAAAATGCCTGCCCATTTTGTCTGTGGCTTTCAGGTTCTGGTGAAGGCCACACCCAGCGAACGGCGGCTGGAACCCAACGACATCAAAGCCCATCAGAGGCCTGTAAATAAGTGGCGTTTGC
>JAGKWU010000014.1 GCA_021151695.1 Cellvibrionaceae bacterium
ATTAATTGGACCCCACCAACGGGTGCGACCAGCTATGTAGTGCAACGCGATGGGGCTACGGTTTCATCAGCTAATTACAGTTCAAATACGTTTAGTGATACGTCGGTTGTGGGTGGCTCAGCGTATATTTATCGTGTGCAAGCATGTAATTCATTAGGGTGTTCAGATTGGAAAACAGCTTCTTCAGTTACCTCTGCCAAAGCACCTGCCAATGTGTCGGTTGGGCAAAATGCTACAGCTGTAGATGTGAGTTGGACTGCATCGGCTGGTGCTACTAGCTATACCATTTATCGTGGTGGCAGTTTACTGGCCGCGAACATTACCGCTACAAATTATAAAGATTCGACCATTTCTCCAGGGGTTACGTATTCATATGCTGTGCAATCATGTAATAGCTATGGTTGCTCAAATGGAGCAACTGCTCCGGATATCGCCATCCCTCCAATACCAGATGCGATTTCTATTTCATCTGGTGGTATCTCCGGGCCAACTATCATTGTTTCCTGGCCGGCCTCAGCCAACGCTACCCGATATGAATTGAAGCGTGACGGATCAATAATTACGGGTGCTAATTACACGTGGACTGCCTCATCAGATGCGGCTGTGGTGCCGGGGGTAACATATAGTTATGAGGTTAGGGCTTGCAATGGTTATTGTTCTGCTTGGTCTTCTCCTAAACAAATCACTATGGTTGCATCTCCTGCAACTGTAACTGCTTCTATTAATGGTGCTGCAGTCGATGTCAGTTGGTCTGCATCAGCCGCCGCAACTAGTTACAAGGTATATCGCAATGGTGTGTCTTTAACTACTGTTAATGCACCTGCTACAAATTACTTGGATACTCAAGGTGCTCCAGGCGTTACTTACACTTACACTCTTTATGCCTGCGCGGGAGTCTATTGCTCATCACCTGGGAGAGATTCTTCTCCAGTTTCCTTACCCGCTATACCATCGCCTGTAACTAATTTAACCGCGATAGTGAGTGACGGAATCATTCTGGTAAATTGGAATTTGCAACTTGGTGCCAGCAAATACATCGTAGAACGTAACAACGTTTTGCAGAACGATAGTGTCACGCTTGGCTCATACGCGGATTCAACGGCAACACCAGGCTCTGGTTATAGTTATTCGGTGAAAGCCTGTAACTCAAATAACCAATGCTCCACAGCAACCACCACGCTTCCTATTGTTATGATAGGCGCGCCTTCAACAATTGATGTTTCGCTGAGCGGTGCAAACGCTACAATCACTTGGGGAGATTCTATAAGTGGAACAGGGTTTGTACTGAGACGAAACCGCTCTTGGGTAACAACAGAAAATTACGCGTTAAAATCTTATACCGATTCTGATTTACCGGCCGGTACCTATAACTATAGTGTGAAAGCATGCAGTATAGATGGCTGCTCTTCCTGGACCACTGCATCGCCGGTTGTAATTCCCGGTACCGCATCTACCAGTTCATCGACATCTTCATCCAGTAGTTCATCAACTACATCATCTAGCTCTCTTGCAGTGACTGGCACTGTATATCAGGCAGAAAGTGCAACCCTGTACAACACAGTAGTTGCGAGCAATCAGACTGACTATACGGGAACCGGTTTTGCAGATTACTACGCAACAGTAGACAGTTACATAGAGTGGGCGGTAACCAAAACTTCAGCAGGTGGCGCAACACTTAAGTTCCGCTATGCGAATGGCTCTGCTGCAAACTTACCTATCAGCGTAAAAGTCAACGATGATGTTATAGGAACTATCAATGCACCAGTCACCAATAACTGGTCTACATGGTCTGTTATTTCTATTGATGTTCCGCTAAAGAGCGGCTCGAATAAAATTCGCATTACATCCACTACTCCAGATGGTGGACCCAATATTGATTACCTTGAAGTCGTTAATTTTGTGACCCGAACGACAACGTTTAAATACGATGATGCTGGGCGACTTAAGAGCGCTGAGTAGCAGACTTTAAAACGTAATCATAAAGAATTGATTTATTTAGGAGGCATTATGCCAGGTAGAGATATATCTCCCTTTTTAGGAAAGAGAACAGCGGTTACATTTTTGTTTGCATTCATATTTCCATTGTTGTCAGCATCTTCATTTGCATGTGAGTCACAACCGAGGCTTATTGGCACTACGCCAGAAGGTGACCCTGTTTATGGGGAGCCAGAAGAATGTCCAATAGAAGTAGAGGTTATTGGAACTCGCCAAAATGATGCGCCAAATTTTGGAATAGATTTGTCCTGGCTGACTCACAATGAGTCACCAACGTTTGGTGGTGATATACCCAGTTCACATGAAGTAAGGAGTGAACAAACACCACCAAAAGACACTACTAGTGGCTGCCCTGTGATGTTCCAGTCGGGTGCTAAATATTTAGATGTCACCGATTATCGCGGGACAGGGGAAATGCCACTCGAAATCAACCGGCGCACAAGCAGTGAGAGCATTGGTACTCAAGGAACTCGTATCGATTCTAATGGTAATTTGTTGGCGGGTCGTCCTGATATCGGAATATTTGGCGAAGAATGGAAAACGGAATTTGATACTGCGCTAAATATTATGTACGAGGATGGCTCCTATTGTCGGCAAGCTACTGATGGTTCTACTTGGGAAGGTAATTTCGTTACCTTGGGCGAAAGTGGCTATGAGTTTTTTAAAAATGCCAGCGACGATGAAAAAGGGCCTTACTTTAAAGGTTGTCTGGATGGAAGAGCGAATCATAAGAAAATTACCTCCATTCAATTGCTAAAAGGCTATGAAAAAGTCTATTACGCTATGAATGAGGATGGCACAGCTCATCGAGCGGTCAATCAAAATTCAAGAGATTATATTTATAAATCAGCGCGAATGGACGCAAATGGAAATAGATGGGTGTATGTAAATGGTGATGGGACTAAATATGAATTTACCTATGAAGGTAGATTGCTTTCCAAGAAAAACATCAATGGTATTAGTTGGACATTTGAATATGGCACTAATAATGTCATTCGAACCGGCTATTGGCGAAGCTCTCCAGATTCATATATTTCATATAACTTCACGAAAGGGGATGTTTTATTAGCAGTTACTCATAGCTCTGGCCGAAAGTTGACTTTTCAGTGGGCTGAAAAACCTGATACCACCTTGTCTCCCAAAGTTGAATACATTACTTTGCCGAACGGCTACCAAATTAAGTACGAATATAAAACATATACGTCAAATACGCAGGTGACCGGAGACCTTATCAAGGTTATTTATCCAGATGGTGCTGGTAGCCTCGGATACGATAACACTCCTCCGACCAACGAGATAGTCGCGGGACTTACCGCGTCGTTTATCGATGGAAAAAAATGGGGCGACTACGCATATTACGAGCCGCTTGGCGGGCAAGTTTCTGCAAAAGCCAAATACAGCGGTTTAATTAATGGAATCAATAAAAATCAATATGAATATACGACTAACACGCCTGCGACATTTACAGATGCTAACGGAAATACTGCGACTTATACATCAACAACTAAAGTTACCAATGCGAAAGGTGGTGTTTCTACCTATTACTACAATTCTGATAAGCATTTAGTAGGTGTAAAAACGGATGGAAAGGTGACAGATGCATGTCCCAGCACCGGTGCATTTAATAAATATGCAGCCGCACCTAATAGTTCAGATATTGAATATAAAGAAGATGCTAAAGGTAATAGAACCGCCTATACCTATTATCCTTTAACGAGGGACATTCAATATGAATATGCCAATGGCATAACTAAGGAATATGCCTGGGATAGTTATAGTCGCATGACCAGTTTAAAGATTTGGGATGGCGCTAAAGACGCTTCGTTGTGCGAGGCCAACACAACTTGCCCAACACCAAGAACGTTGCCTGCAGTTGTTCATGAATATATCTATAACAGTTCGTCAGACTTTAAAAATCGCCTGCAATATCATCGTTACAAAGCGCTTAAATACAACAACAATACCTACACTCCATTAAGAGTGGAAACCTATAGCTATGAATTTAACGGAGATCCTTCAAATTACGACGGTTTCAATCTGCTGAAAAAAATCACCATTGATGGCGCAAAAGCTGGTAATAACGATAAAACTATTATGGATTTTAATAGTACAGGTGATTTGACCAGCTTAACGGATGCCAGTGGTCAGATTACGCAATATGGCCACGAAACCAATAATTCCGGCTTGGTAAATAAAATTACCGATGCGAATAGCGTGGTAACTGATTTTGTATATGACGGTAAAGGTCGACTGAAAACGAAAACAGTTAACGATGGTGTTCCCAAAGTCACGCAATACGATTATCACGGCGGTGATGATCAGCTTAAGAAAGTGACTTACCCAAGTGGTAACTACATTGAATATGGCCTGGACGACGTAAGGCGTGTAGGAACTATTACTCGCCCCGACGAAATTAACGGAACAGAAGTTGTTACGAACACTTACGACAAACTGAATAATCTGGAAAAGGCATCTGGCTCTTATTCGGTGCTTACCGATAAGAAATATGATCGATTTGGTCTTCTTCAGTATGATTATGGTCAAAATAGCCAAGCTACAACTTACACCTATGACGTCAACAAAAATATTGAAACGGCAACAGATGCATTAGGGCATAAAACGACTTATACCTATACATCGGCAAATCAGGTAGAAACTACCACAAATGCAGATAACGAAACTGTTACCTATCACTATGATTCTTTGGGTTACTTGCAAGAAGTTAAAGATGCACGCAGTAAATCCACTTATTATCATAAAAACGGTTTTGGCGAAGTTGAGGAAGTAATTAGCCCGGATACAGGTACCACTTCTTATACCTACAATGATAAAGGCGGATTGGAAAGTCTGACGAGAGCAAATGGTGTAGTTACTACCTATGGATACGATGATTTTGGTCGTACTACCTCCGTTACAACCACTGGCAGCACTGACAACCAAACAATCATTAATTATTACGATACCCAGGCTTCGGGCTCAACCTTGGTGTGTGAAAATGGAAAGGGGCGTTTGTGCGGATTTAAGGATAGTTCGGGATCCACTAATTACAGCTATACCAAATCAGGTGCTATTGAAAAGCAGCAACAAGTTATTTCTGGAACAACCTACCTTATTAGCAATGTGTACGACAATTATGGTCGCTTGTACATCACAACATACGATAATGGTGTGAAGCTTAGATATGGTTACGCGGTAGATGATAGCGTTAAGCTCATAGAGACTTATGTTAATAGCGCCTGGAAAACTGTAGTATCTGTTAAAAATTATAATAATCGCCAGGAAATAACGTACGGCAACGGCATTGTTCGGACTAAATCTTTTGATAGGGATGGCCGCGTAACCAGCATTTCCTCTACGCACCAGCAGCTTGATTATCAATATTATGTTGATAATAGCATCAAAGCCATGTCCGCTAGCATGCCAGCGGATACTAATACCAATAGTTACAAACAAAGCTTCGTCTATGACGATAACGGAAATCGCACCAGCCATACCCTTGATGAACTTCTGGATACTTATGTAGCGCCATTAACAGATGACGGCAATAAAATAAAAACCATCACCGGTGCAAGGCCAAAAACCTTTGGTTACGATGATATAGGTAATATACATACCAAGACTGGTTCTGGTGGTAGCTACACCTATGACTACGATGGTCTGAACCGCTTAATTCGTGTTAATGGCTCAAGCTATAAAAGCAACGCGTTAAATCAACGAGTGTATAAATCCAGCGGCGGAAATACTTTCCGTTATCTCTATTCGCCAAGTGGTTTGTTATTGGCTGAGACAAGTAGTACCTCAACCAGTATTGCCAGTATCTATATTTATCTTGGTGATGAAATTATTGGGTTAGTACGCAACAACCAACTCTATTCTGTTCATAACGACCATCTCGGTCGTCCGGAAATTGTTACTGATGCCAATAAATTTATCAGTTGGCGAGCAGATAACCTGGCATTCGATAGAAAAGTTATTGCCCAATTCAGTGCAAGCAATAATTTCGGTGATTTTAATATTGGTTTTCCTGGACAGTATTACGACTCCGAAAGCGGGCTCTGGTATAACTGGAATCGTTATTATGATGCGAGTATTGGAAGGTATATTCAGAGTGATCCGATTGGGTTAACCGGTGGGATCAATACGTATACCTACGTTACAAATAATCCATTAAATTATATTGACCCGATGGGATTGGAGTACGCAGAAAAGTTTGCGTTATATGGCGGGATAGCTGGTGGAGCAACTGTCACAGTGGGAAGTGTGTATGTTGATGTTGTTACAGGAGGGCTTAATATAATAGCTACGCCTGCGGAGATCGCCGCTGGTACTCAAGGGGGCGCAGCTTTGGGGTATTTAGTAGGCACCGCTGTTGACTCCGGAATTGAATTGCTTGACGAAATTAATATGTATGCGCAGGGCAAAGGAGAGCGGGGTTATACGGGCAGTGCAGGTGGAACTAATAATCCGGCAAAACATTGGAAGGATGATCCAAAAAACCCTGGATGGGGTTGGCAGAAAGACCCGCGGACTGGCAAAAAGACCTATAAGAAGAAGCCACCATATGTAGCTGAAGCGCAACAATGTAGCACCTAGGTTTCAAATGGATATTTAATGTATGAGAAAAAATCAATTGCAGGGGCGTGCAGAATTAGAGCGTGGCTGCCTATTGTATGAAGAAGAACAATTTAAAGATGCCTTGAATGCTTTTGTAGTTGCTGCAGAGCTTGGGGATGCTAATGCGCAAGTTAATCTAGCAAATATGCTTGATAGTGGCGAAGGAGGAGTGCTTGATCACTCTCGAGCCCGTTATTGGTATAAAAAAGCTATTGCCCAAGGAGCTCCTGAAGCGGCTTACAATTTGGCTATTTCATATCAACAGCAGGGAAACACGAGATGGTTTAATTATTGGATTAGAAAGTCTGCTCAAATGGGCGATGAAGATGCTATGGAGCTGCTTTAATGCCAACTGGGAGATTTATAACGATGGGTAACTGTGTGAAGGAATATTAATTTCCTTTACTGCTTGTAATCGGTTACATTTTTTGAGATTATAGCGCCACCAGATGCTTGATTTGAATGCTGTATCGAGTAGTAATCGGTTACTGGCTACACCCGCTGTTGTAGCCAGGCTGACCGTTTTTGTAACGCTTTTGGGCGTGCACTGGTGTTAGCCCGCTGTTGTTTTTGTTGCCCCGGCCCCGACCGGGGTTTTTTTATGGGCTTTTTATGGTTTTTTGGGAGGGGATTGCCGTCTGCCTGATGTTTGGCCTAGTGTTTGGGCTTGTGTTTGATAGTTAACTGCAATGGGACTGCAATCCCGGTATAGTTCTCGCATACTAATTTCTATAGCTTCCAATGACTTATCTTTCCAACGATAGGATATTCCATGTCTGTTGAACTCAATGCGCGCGCGGAGCGCCTTAAAAACTGGATTAAAGATGATGCTATTCCGCTCTGGCTGGAGCGCGGTATCAATCCCCAAAATGGTGTTAATTACGAACGATTCCTGGTTTCTGGCGAGCTGGATCTTGAATCCAGTGTGCGTGTGCGTGTGCAGGCGCGCCAGGCGTTCTTCTTTGCGGCGGCCCAGAGTCGTGGCTGGTGCGAGCAGGGTGGTGCGGTAGCGCAGCGCCTGCTGGACTATGTGCAAAAGCATGCGGCTCATCCAACGTCGGGCGGCGGTTATACCCATTTGCTCGACAAAAATTACCAAGTGGTGGATACCAAGCAAGATCTCTACGATCACGCGTTTTTCCTGTTGGCTAACGCCTGGGTTTATCGCGTTTGCGGCGACAAGTCTGCGTTGGCAGAAGCCGAAAAGCTGGTTGCCCATCTGGATGCAAAATTTGGCTCTGTTTATGGCGGGTGGATTGAGGGCGACTACAAATACGCCTGTCGCCGCCAGAACCCGCATATGCATTTATTCGAAGCCTTTCTAGCGCTCTACGATGCAACTGGCGATGCTAAATGGCTCGCGCGCGTTGGCGAGATTTTTGGTTTGTTCCAGGCGCATTTCTTTGACGACAAAAAACAAGTGCTGTTTGAATTCTTTGATGAGGGCTGGACGCTCTGCCCCGATGCTAAAGGTGAAGTGGTTGAGCCAGGCCATATGATGGAGTGGGTGTGGTTGCTGGATTGGTACAGTCGCCGCAGTGGCCGTCCCGTTGCGCATTACACCAAAGCGCTTTACGAGAAAGGCCTGGAAATTGGTATGGCGAAATCCGGCTTATTGTTTGATGCTGTTGCGCCCGATGGCCGTGTAATTGATTCCAAAAAGCGCTGCTGGGGTATTACTGAATTGATCAAGGCCAGCCTCGTGCAAATTCGCGCGGGTAATCCCAAGGCTGAGGCAATTGCGATCAAAGGTGTGGATGATTTATTTGATTACTATCTTTGCGCGAGCACGCCCGGCTCCTATGTGGATCAACGTGGTGCTGACGATGAAGTGGTGGTGGATGTTGCGCCGGCTAGCACGCTTTATCATTTGATCGTTGCAGCGATTGAACTGATTGATCACTGCGAAGGTGCGTATCAATAATTCGTTCGTGATTGAAATAAAAAAGGGGCTTTTTTGAGCCCCTTTTTTATTACCTGGTTTTATTCGTTATTGCTTTGGAAGTGTAACGCTCGATTCACCATAGCTGCCATATTCATTTACGACCCTGAAACGTATTGAACATGTTTTTCCTACGTTACAGCGTGATGGCGGTATATTGCTTGGTAATTGGAAAGTCACATAGCCACTATTGCCAAATGCCAAACTGGTATTGGCGCTCCAGGTTGATCCGTTGGAATCAAATATTTCGATGTGGGAGCTCTGGGTGAAGTTTTTACCAAGAACCCAAATTGCCCAAGGATTATAACTGGTGGTTACACCGGTGCTATCGATTGATGGCGATGGAGCTTTTGGAAGATTTATTGAGAGAGATGTTACCGCATATTCTGTATTGCCCGCGTAGGTAAAAGGGTTTTTGATTTTTGCAGTTATTGTGCAGCTACCGGAAACATTACATTTTGAGGGCGGAACATTTTGAGGCAATTGAAAGCTAATAAAAGTAGCATCTGTAAAAGCATATCCAATAGCGTTGCTCCAGAAGCTGCCATTATTATCATAAAGCTCAACAACTGCATTTGATTTAAATCCTGAGCCGCGAACGCCAATAGCCCAAGGGGTATAGCTGGTTTCGACTTTGATTTCATTAATTTTCGCCGTATTTTGCGCGGTTGCATTGCCTAATTGAATGCTGCTAACAGCCCACTTTCCTGCTGAAACTCCTTCGGGATTGTAAAATGCCACAGTAAGTGAGCAATTAGCATTTAAGTTACATTTTGATGGCGGGTTAGTGTTTGGAATTGCAAAAGTGACGTGTTGTGGATCAACGTATGTAACATTGAGTTGTAGCCAAATCACACCGCCATCATGAACATCAACTTTTGTTCCTGGTTTAAAGTTTGAGCCGGTCACATAGAAAGTTGTATCTGAAGTCGCATCAATTCTATCTACAAATGGACGCAACGCACAGGGAACCAAGTAGTTTTGTGAACCTGTTAAATAAGTAGTGGATGTTCCATCAGCACTCTTTACGCCAGCCCAAATGGATTGGTTACAGAAATCTGCTTGTTGTCTTTCGGTTAATTGTAGCGAGTAGCCAACATTGGGACCACATTGCGAACCGATGGTTGATGAGACATTTGTGCCATTTGCTTTCACAGTTCCCAGACTTTTAAGTGACCCGCTAGTGCTGTTCGCGTAAATATCAACGTTCGTGCCAGCAATTAATCTGTTACTTGTAGCACCTTTAACACACGCGCCTCCACCAATAAGGCCATCATTCGTTACAGTTTCAACCGCGCCATAAACATTTGTGGATTCTACCTGGAATGAAATACTGTCTGTGCATGCTGGTGAGGCGTCTAATACTGCGCTCGCGTTATGAGATCCTGCGGCGACTTTACCTAATGCCACAGTGGGTGCACCATAAGATACTTGTGACGTAGGGCCATTGGTAAGCGTATATCGCGATACCCCGTCAGCTTTTAATGAAAAGTTCCAGTTGCCACCGATTGAATTGGACGTATTTGTCATCGTCCAGCCACCGGACAAATTCAAATTTTCACGGTCGTTAAATAAATAAGGAGCACATTGATTGCTGTCATTACAAACAGCGACAGTTGAAGCAACAGCGCCACAGGTTTGAAATGCATAGCTGTAAGATGCAGAGACAATCGATAGAAAAGCAATTAAAGAGCGTGTAATCATGCTTGATATCCTTAGTAAAAATTTACCGACCAATCATTTGGATCGGGGTGCGCATGTTATAGAAAACGCAAGGAGTGCTACAGCTGTCTTAGGCGACAAATTGTTTTTTGAGAATTGGTAAGAGATATAGGGAAAATTAAAAATAAAATTTTGTGTAGCTATAAAAATTCGTGGACATGAAAAGAATTCAACAAGCAAAAAAATAATTTTCTGAGAAAGGTTGCGGAAACCTGTTGAGATGTTGCAGGGTGAGAGTTTGTGCCTTAATTAAATAAGTTTAATGTGATTGAAGTGAGTAGTTATTTACAAAATAAAAAGGGGCATTGCGCCCCATTTTATTGAGTGGTTTTTATCAAGCTTGCTTAACCGGCGCGGTGCTTTTACGGATGATAAATTCCGTTGGCATAATGCACTCACTCTGGCTCAAGGGTTCGCCCTCGATAATGCGCAGCAACATATCCATGGCCATCTTGCCCATTTCCTCAGCGGGCTGCGAAATCGTGGTCAGGCTGGGGTCGCAGTATTTGGCGTAGGCGATATCGTCGAAGCCGGTGACCGACATATCTTCCGGGATTTTGATGCCCTGCGATTTGAGCGTCTGCATGGCGCCAATGGCCATCTCGTCGTTCATGGAGAAAATTGCGGTGGGGCGATTCTTCATATTGCAAAACTGGAAGGCAGCGTTGAGGCCGGACCACATGGTGAAGTCACCTTCCGCAATCAGATCGCGGTCAAACTCGATGCCTGCACCGCGCAGCGCATCTTTGTAACCTTCAAGGCGGTCGATGGCATGCGGGTTATCTTTCAGGCCTGAGATTACCCCGATACGTCTGTGGCCCAGTGAAATCAAATAATCCACCATGGTTTTGGCGGCGCCGCGGTTGTCGATGCGGATGGCTGGACCAGTAGTGAATTCGCAGCCACAAGCATTTACGCAGGGGATATCGGCCGGGATGTTGTTCTGGTTTTTCTCCGAGCTGGGGCGCAGCTGGATAATGCCGTCTGCCAGACGGGTTTCCACGCGGCGGATGTAATCCAGTTCGCGCTCGGGAGTGCCGCGTGTGTCGCCGAGCAGCACCGCATAGCCTTTTTGCTGGGCTCGGTCTTCGAGGGCGCGAATAAACAAAGAATAGAAGGGGTTGGCAATATCCGGTACCAGCACCACTACCGCATAGGAGCGGGCGGAGCGGAAATTGCGAGCCAGCATATTGGGTTTGTAGCCAACCTGGGCGATGGCGGTGTGCACTTTTTCGAGGCTATCGGCGGAGACTTTCTCCGGCATACTCAGGGCGCGAGATACGGTGGCCACAGATACGCCGGCAATACGGGCAACGTCACGGATACTGGACATAAGCTGTCTCTTGTTAGGTTCAATTTATAATTGTAAGAAGGGATGGGGTTGATTATAGCTCTCTGGCATGAGGCTGTATGTAAAGAAAATTTACTATATGGCAGCAAAAGTGACTAGCTTATTTTCCTGTAACCGATTACATTATGCTAATGCGGTTTCGCATGAGGCTGTGAGGGATTAAGGCGTGCTGCCGGCGGGTCGGTATTTATTTTTGCAAAAATGTAACCGATTTAGTTGAACAAAACCTGTGCTCTAGTATGATTTGCAATACTAGGCGACAAGTGCGGAAACAGGCCCGATTAGCACATAAAAAGCGGCGCACCAGACGTTTATCCCTGACCCATAATAAGTGGACAACCCGATGAATCTCCCCCTGCTCGACATCATTATTGTTATTGCCTTTATTTGCTCTACGGTTTGTGTTGGTTTCTGGGTTTCCGCCCGCGCCTCCAAAGACATCAATAGTTATTTCCTCGGCGGCAACAAACTCAAATGGTACATGCTCGGCCTGTCCAACGCCTCGGGGATGTTTGATATCTCGGGCACTATGTGGCTTGTGTATCTCCTGTTTGTTTATGGTTTGTCGAGCGTTTACATCCCCTGGTTGTGGCCCACGTTTAACCAGATTTTCCTGATGGTCTTCCTCGCCACCTGGCTGCGTCGCTCCGGTGTTATGACGGGGGCTGAGTGGATCATTTTCCGTTTTGGTGATGATCGCGGTGCGCGCTTATCCAACATCATTGTGGTGGCTTTTGCGCTGGTGGGCGTAATTGGTTTCCTCGCTTACGGATTTATTGGTATTGGTAAATTCGCTTCAGTCTTTTTCCCCTGGAAGTTATCGCAAGATCCGCACATGAACGATGTGTATTACGGCTTGGGGATGACGATCATCACCACCTTCTACATCATCAAAGGCGGCATGTTCTCGGTGGTATTTACCGAGGTGTTCCAATTTATTGTGACGACTATTGCGAGTGTCGGCGTCGGCATTATCGCCATGCATTCTGTGTCTCCCGAAATGATTGCAGCTATTGTTCCTGCAGGGTGGGACAGCCTGGCGGTTAACTGGCATGTGAACGTGGACTGGGCGGGCCGCCTTGACGCTGCCAACCAAAAAATTGCCGCCGATGGTTATTCACTCTTCGGTATCTTTTTCATGTTGATGTTGTTCAAAGGTGTTTTGTTGAGCCTTGCTGGTCCGGCACCTAATTACGACATGCAACGCGTGCTATCCACCCAGTCGCCGCGCGATGCTGCCAAGATGAGTGGCTTCGTCACCGTAGTGCTCATGTTCCCGCGTTACATGTTGATTGCTGGTCTGACCGTATTGGCGCTCGCCTTTTTTATGAATGACTTGCGCGCTATGGGCCCCAATGTCGACTTCGAACAAATACTGCCGTTCGTGTTGAAAAATTATATTCCCAGCGGTTTGCTCGGCTTATTGATTGCCGGTTTGTTGGCTGCGTTTATGTCCAACTTTGCGGCGACTGTTAACGCGGCGCCGGCGTATGTGGTGAATGATATTTACAAACGTTACATCAATCCCAACGCGCATCCTAAAAAATATGTGTATCTGAGCTACATAGTGTCGCTGGTATTTATTGTGACCGGCGTTGCACTTGGTTTTTACATCCCGAGTGTTAACACTGTATTGCAGTGGATTGTGAGTGGCCTCTATGGCGGTTACACCGCTTCTAACGTACTCAAGTGGTACTGGTGGCGATTTAATGCTTACGGTTATTTCTGGGGTATGGCCGTCGGTATTGTGCTTGCTCTCTCGCTGGCGATCCCCGAAGCAAATACTGCAGTGGCCCATGGCTTGAGTGTGTTTGGATTGCAGTTGGATAAAGTTGATTTTATCTACGCCTTCCCCTGGTTGTTTGTGATCTGCCTGATTATTTGTGTGGTCGCGTCTTTGGTGACGGCGCCAACCGATATGGCAATCCTGAAAAAATTCTATTTGAAAGTGCGCCCCTGGGGATTCTGGGGCCCAGTGCACCAAGCCTGTTTGCAAGAGCATCCTGCGCTGTTGAAAAACACCAACTTCCTGCGCGACATGATCAACGTAGTGGTAGGCATTGTGTGGCAAACCAGTTTGGTAGCGGCGCCGGTTTTCCTGGTGATTCATCACTACAGCGAATTCGCACTCTGCATGGGTGTTGCAGCCGCTTGCACGCTTTTCTTATGGAAAAACTGGTACCAGCATTTGGAAGATTATCCGGCTGATGTGCCCAATGAATTACTGGCAGGTACCAACGATGCGCATCTGATTAAAAAATCCGTTGCCGCGGAAGATGTCGCTGATTCGCGTGCGGTAACTGCATAGTCGTTTCGAACCCACAAGAGTTTGGCGGTTAGCCAGATTTTTGCGGGTTTTTTATGTGAAATAATTGTAATCGGTTACGATTTTTTATGAAGGCAAACCTGAGTGTTTGCAACAATTGTCCGTCCTGGCATCCAAGCGATGCGATGATATGAAATGGGGAACACCTGATGACGCAATTTAAACAATCCGTGCAATCGCTTTTGGCTGAGCATGAAACTTTAATTACTAAAAAAAACGCGCCCAAAGCTAAAGGTAACGGCATTTATGATTGTTACGAGAACCCGATTCTCACTGCAGAACATGCCCCCATTTTCTGGCGCTACGATCTCAACGAAAAAACCAATCCATTTCTGATGGAGCGCCAGGGCGTTAACGCGGCGTTCAACTCGGGTGCACTTTATTGGAATGGAAAATATATTTTAGCGGTGCGTGTTGAAGGTGTGGATCGCAAATCATTTTTTGCCATTGCTGAAAGCCCCAACGGTGTCGACAACTTTCGCTTCTGGGATTATCCCATCACCATGCCGGAAACGGAGCGCCCCGATACCAACGTTTACGACATGCGTCTAACCGCGCACGAGGATGGCTGGATTTACGGCTTGTTTTGCACCGAGCGCAAAGATTTAACCCGCCCTGAAGATACCTCTGCTGCCGAAGCTCAATGCGGTATAGCGCGTACCAAAGATTTAATTACCTGGGAGCGTCTGCCGGATTTGATTACTTATTCCGGCCAACAGCGTAACGTGGTGTTGCACCCGGAATTTATCGATGGCAAATACGGTTTATTCACGCGCCCACAAGATGGCTTCATCAGTGTTGGCGGTGGCGGCGGTATCGGCTGGGGCTTGGTGGATGATATGACCCGCGCCGAAGTGAAATCCGAAGTAATTGTGGACGGCAAGGTTTATCACACCATTAAAGAAGTTAAAAATGGCCAGGGCCCCGCACCGATTAAAACCGCAGAAGGCTGGCTCAACCTCGCACACGGTGTGCGCAATACCGCTGCGGGCTTGCGTTACACACTCTATATGTTTATGACAGAGTTGGAGCGCCCCTGGGTTGTGAGTCACGCACCTGCCGGCCATTTTATTGCACCGCACGGCGATGAGCGCGTGGGCGATGTGTCCAACGTGGCTTTCGCCAACGGTTGGATAATCAACGAAAAAAATGAAGTCTTTATCTACTATGCGTCATCCGATACACGTATGCACGTGGCAACTTCTTCCGTTGAAAAGTTAATTGATTACTGCAAAAACACACCGGAAGACGGCTTGCGTTCCGCTGCATCTATTGCTGTGCGCAATGAATTGATCGCTGCCAACTTGAAATTACTGAAAGAATTTGCCTGAGATGTCCATGTCGAGTAACGCAAATTTTTCGGGAATTGATGCCGCGAAACTTATTCAGGAGTTTCGCAGTGAATTAATTGCTATCGCCGATTGGTGGCTCAAGTACACGGTGGATCACGAACACGGCGGCTTTTATGGTGAGGTGGATGCGGATAACAAGCCGGTAGCCCACGCCACCAAAGGCATTATCCTCAATACGCGTATCCTATGGTTTTTTAGTGAAGCGGCGCTTGAAGTTCAGGATACAAAATACCGCGAGGCCGCTGAGCGCGCTTATCGCTACCTGAGTGAATACTTTTTTGATCCACTTTATGGTGGCGTTTATTGGGAGCTGGATGCGGAAGGCAATCCACTCAATACCAAAAAGCAGGTCTATGCCCAGGCATTTACCATCTATGCACTCAGTGCCTATTATCGACTAACGTCTGATAAGCAAGCGCTGGCAAAAGCGCTCGCTTGTTTTGAATTGCTGGAAAGCAAAACCATTGATCGCAAGCGCGAAGGTTATCTCGAAGCCTTTACACGTAGTTGGGGCGAGATGGACGATATTCGCCTGAGCGAAAAAGATTTGAATTTCCCCAAATCGCAAAATACCCATCTGCATGTGCTCGAGGCTTATACCACGCTTTACCAGATTCAGCCGAGCGTGCGCGTGCGTGAAGCTCTGCGCTATAACATTGCTATGTTTGATAAGTACATGATCGACACAGAGACTTATCACCTGCGCATGTTTATGGATGAACACTGGAAAGATTTTTCGCCAGGGTTTACCTACGGTCACGATATAGAAGCTAGTTGGTTAATTGCCAAAGCACTGGAGTCCTTGGGCGATTCGGTTTACACGGCGGCACTGATGCCCAAGCTGGTAAAGATTGCTGAGGTCACTATGGCTGAAGCTATTGGCTCCCACGGCCATGTAATAGACGCATTTGATTTTTCCTCAAAAACGCAATTGCCCGACATCGTTTGGTGGGTACAAGCGGAAGCGCTGGTAGGGTTTTTATTTGCGTGGCGCGAGAGTGACGACGAAAAATTTTTAGCGACGGCGCTGGGTGTGTGGGAGTTTATTAAACGCTACCAAATTGATCGTGAAAAGGGCGAGTGGTTCTGGTTGTCGACGCTTGATAAGCCGCAAGACAATCCTTACTACAAAGTCGGCTTCTGGAAATGTCCTTATCACAATGGCCGAGCCATGATGGAAGCGACACGCTATTTGCAAGCCAAAAACTAGACAAGCCATGTCCTTTGGGCTTCTATTAAACGATGATCGCAAGCCAATGGTTAGGGGAATCCAATAATCGTTTGGTTGAGCTGATCTGATAAAAATACATCGACAATACTTTGGAGAGAAACAAGAGGCTATAGCATGAAAAAATTTACGCTTCTCTGTGCGGGCGCGGTTATGTTTGCCGCCGCCACCGGCGCCATCGCCGCTGATAAAAAAACAACTGCAGTCGACAAAAGCAATTTTGTTAGCGTAAAGGGCACTCACTTTACGCAAAACAACCAGGCCTATTACATTGTGGGTTCCAACATGTGGTATGGCGGTTACCTGGGCTCGGAAACAGCAGTGGGTGATCGCAAGCGCCTGGTGAAGGAGCTGGATAGTTTGCAAGCCATGGGTATTAATAACTTGCGCGTGCTGGCGGTATCCGAAAAAAGTGAATTGCACAGCTCGGTGCATCCTGCTACCACCAACGGCTTTGGCAATTATGATGAAAAATTATTGGCCGGCCTGGATTTTTTACTGGCGGAAATGGCCAAGCGCAATATGACGGTAGTGCTCTACCTGAATAACTTCTGGCAGTGGTCGGGCGGCATGACCCAGTACATGGGATGGATCGACGGTCAGCCAGTGCAAGATCCCAACGTCACTAACGATTGGGAAGGTTTTATGGCCAAGTCCGCCAGCTTTTACAAAAACAAAAAAGCCCAGGACGAGTATCGTAAAACCATTAAAAAAATTGTCAGCCGTACCAACGCGATTACCGGTGTGGCCTATGTGAATGATCCGACGATTTTATCCTGGCAATTGGCCAACGAGCCGCGCCCCGGCAATTCCAAAACCTCGGATAAAGACAAAGAGGTTTACAAAAATTGGGTGGTTGATACCGCCAAATATATTCACGGCCTGGATAAAAACCACATGGTAAGTTCCGGCAGTGAAGGTGAGATGGGGGCTGTTAACGATTGGAAGCTTTACGAAGCAGTACATGCGTCGCCGCAAATTGATTATCTGACTTACCACATGTGGATTCGCAACTGGAGTTGGTTTGATCAGCACAAGGCCGCAGAAACCTGGGATGCCGGCCTGGCCAAGGGTAAGGCGTATCTGAACAGCCATATTGATCTCGCCAACAAAATGCAAAAGCCAATTGTGTTGGAAGAGTTCGGTTTGGATCGCGATGACGGCGCCTATGATCCAAAAGCAACAACGCACTATCGCGATCGTTTTTATCGCGAAGTATTCGATTTGCTGTATAACCGAGTGAAAGCGGGTGAAGCCATTGCGGGTTACAACTTCTGGGCCTGGAATGGTTCGGCGCGTACAACCCGCGCGAATTTCTGGTGGAATGATGGCGACGATTTTATGGGTGATCCACCACAAGAACAGCAAGGTATGTACGGTGTGTTTGATTCGGATGTGACGACCATCCTGCTTATTAAAGAATACGCCGATAAAATGCATGCGTTACCAAAATAAGCGCTCGCTTTCTTTGACAACGAGACACGCGTAAAAAACTGCAATGAAAGTTGCAGTTTTTTTTCGATTCAATCAATTTATAAGATTAGTAATACTCAAATAAATAACGACAAATTAAAGAGCTATACGAGGACCGCACATGAAACTGTTTAGTAAATACGGCGCTATGTTTACCGCTTGTCTTGTACTTGCCTCCGCTGCCTTTGGGCCCGTGGCCCAGGCGCAAAAATTTGACGAGCTGGCCAAAACCCCGCAAATGGGTTGGAACAGCTGGAATACTTTTGCCTGTGAAATCAACGAAAGCATGATCAAGGAGATGGCTGATGTAATGGTCTCTTCCGGTTTAAAAGCCGCAGGCTATGAATACATCAACATTGACGATTGCTGGCACGGCCAGCGCGATACGCAAGGATTTATCCAGGCGGACCCCGCGCATTTTCCTTCCGGCATTAAAGCGGTTGCTGACTATGTGCATGCCAAGGGTTTAAAAATTGGTATTTACTCTGACGCAGGCAATAAAACCTGCGGCGGTCGTCCCGGCAGCCGCGGCCATGAATACCAGGATGCCATTACCTACGCGAGCTGGGGCATCGATTATGTGAAATACGATTGGTGCGATACCAAAGACATAAACCCCAAAGCCGCTTACAGCACCATGCGCGATGCGATTAAAAGTGCGGGGCGTCCAATCCTGTTTAGTATTTGCGAATGGGGCGATAACAAGCCCTGGGAATGGGCGACTGATATTGGTCATTCCTGGCGTACCACCGGTGATATTTATCCCTGCTGGAACTGCGAGCACAATCACGGCTCCTGGTCATCATGGGGTGTGTTGCGCATACTCGATAAACAGGAAGGTTTACGCAAATACGCTGGCCCTGGTCATTGGAATGACATGGATATGATGGAAGTCGGTAATGGTATGAATGAAGCCGAAGATCGCTCTCATTTTTCTATTTGGGCCATGCTGACATCGCCGCTGATTTTGGGTAACGACATTCGCAGCATGTCCGACGCCACGCGTAAAACTTTGACCAACAAAGAGATGATTGCCATCAACCAGGACAAGTTGGGTATCCAGGCCATGAAATGGATGGATGAAGGCGACCTGGAAATTTTTGTGAAGCCGCTCGAAAAGGGTGAATTTGCTGTGATGTTCCTCAACCGTTCCGACGTTACCAAAACCATCAAACATGCGTGGAAAGATCACTATCTGAAAGACGATCTTTTCAAGCAGGAAGTTTATTTTGATAAACAATTCTTCAACTGGAAAAGTGTGTGGACCAATGCGAGCGGCTCCACCAAAAATACACTCAACACCAGCATAGCGCCGCACGATGTATTAGTGCTCAAGCTTACGCCAGCTAGCTGATATCGACTAAAAAACCTGATCAAAAGAGAGCCCGCCTATGCGGGCTTTTTTTATGGCTACCAGGTCGTAGTAGCCGCAGTGAGCGAGCGGATAAATAGGGGATTGGTATCTGCAGTATGTTTGTGGGTGGTATAGTGGTCATACCAATAGCCAGCGCTTTGCCACTGGGAGTAAACTGGCTCCACTTATCCATAACAAGGCAGGATCAACCATGAAAAAAATCACTTTGGCCCTGGCGTTTGCCGGTCTGGCTGTGCAAGGCATAGCCCAGGCAGCGGACACTGGCGAGTCCCTCTATGCCAACAACTGCTCGTCATGCCATGGCAAAAACCGTGAGGGTGCTACCGGCCCCAATCTGGTGGATGCCACCTGGATTCACGGTGAGCCCACCAAAGCCAACCTGACCAACATCATCAGCAAAGGTGTGCTGGATAAAGGTATGCCAGCTTGGGGAGCTGTGCTGAGCGCAGCGCAAGTTGATTTGTTGACAGAGTTTCTGCAAACCAAACCTACCGCCGCCGAGACAACGTCTGTAGCGGATGAGTTGGCGCAAATCCGTGTCCCCAAGGGCTTCACTCTCTCAATCTATGCCGACAACCTGCCAACCGCACGCGCCATGGCTGTGGACGATAAAGATGTGGTCTATGTGGGCTCGCGCAAAGCCGGCAAAGTCTATGCGCTGGTGGACTCCAACAAAGATGGCGTCGCCGATAAAACCTACATCATTGCAGAAGGGCTGGATAATCCGCAGGGTGTGACCCTGCTGAACGGCGCGCTCTACGTATCGGAAATCACGCGCGTGATCCGCTTCGACAATATCGCTAAAACATTTGATAAAAAGCCCAAGTACAAAATCGTCAAAGACGATTTTCCCAAGGATACCTGGCATGGGGAGAAGGTGATTAAAGCCAGTCCCGATGGCCGTCTCTATGTGCCCATAGGTGCGCCTTGTAATGTGTGTGATAAAGAAGATGGGCCCTACGAAAAAATCTACAGCATGAAACCCGATGGCTCGGATTTTCAAGTTTTCGCTCGCGGCATACGCAACAGCGTGGGTTTTGCTTTCCATCCGGTCACGAAAGAATTGTGGTTTACCGACAATAACCGCGACATGATGGGCGACAACATGCCGTCATGCGAGCTCAACCACGCACCTAAAGCCGGTATGCACTTTGGTTTCCCCTATTGTCACAGCGGTGTGTTGCTCGACCCTGAATTTGGTGTTGGTAAAAACTGCGATGACTACACGCCGCCAGTGGTGCAAGTTGGCCCACACACCGCGCCTTTGGGTCTCGCGTTTTACACTGGCAACATGTTCCCCGCGGATTACAAAAACCAATTATTTATCGCCGAGCACGGCTCCTGGAATCGCAGCCAAAAAATTGGTTATCGCGTAAGCCTGGTAACGCTGGTCAATAACAAACTTTTATCCCATGTGCCTTTCGTAGAATTTATGAACATGGATAAAGTCATGGGCCGCCCTGTGGACGTAGCGCAATTGAGCGATGGTTCGTTGCTGATTTCAGATGATGATCGCGGCCGCGTTTATCGTGTGACCTACAAGGCTCCGCCGGTAGAAACCAAGCAATAAGCTAAATATTTCGTTCATAAAAAAGCCCCGGCATTAGGGAATGCCGGGGCTTTTTCTTTTATGCAGCCGTAGCTAAAAGTGCGCTAGCAGAAATTACTTGGCAGCACGCTTGCGGCTCATACCCAGACCTACAAGGCCCAGACCCAACAGAGCCAAGCCAGTTGGCTCTGGAACGCTGGAAGAGATTGCAGAAGTGTGGATTACGTAAGAAGCATCGTAACCGTTGTTGCTGTAACCACCCAGGTTACCCCAGTAGTTGTTTGGGAAGTAGGTGATACCCAACAGGTATTGGCCAGATGCCAAACCGGTAGAGATGTAAGAGTTGCAGCACCATGGGTAGTCGTCGTTGAACGCAATTACGTTACCTGACATATCGAACAAGTGCAGCATGGTGTCAAAAGGAGAGCCGTAAGTGTCTGCAGAGAAAACACCGCCGTTCCAGTTGAATTTGTATACGTCAGCGCCGTCGTTGTAGTGCAGAGCGCCGTTGATTTGAGTGGTATTGCTGCCAACGCCTTGAGCTGTAGCAACGGTGATACCGGCATCGCCGACTTCAGTGTAAACGCCAGCTTCAGCTTGGCATACAGACAAAGCAGCAACAGAAGCTAACGTAGCGAACAAACGATTCAATTTCATGGAAATAACATCCTTAAAGGGTGGTAGTGACCTTTAGCCGTATCCACACAGCGCTCTTAATGAGCAGACCCAATTCTATTGGTTATTAAATCTAACTTTGATATCAGCTAAAGTTTTAGGGTCTGGCGTGTGTATTTGCAGAAATCGGGCCAAAATTTATGTGATTGATTTCACAATAAATTTTCAGGTGGCGCATAAAAATATGTAAAAAATATCGACTAATATTTTGCTGTATAAATTATCAAAAAGAGTTGTTTTTGTGACATGCGTCTATGTTTTAATGGCTTTTTAATCCTAAAACCCGGGCTTATATAAATCGTAAGAAAAATCGACGCGCTAAAATGGCGCATAAAATATTGTAAATAGGCAATTTCTGGATATTTTATCGACATGTGTCTTTTGTGGATTGTTCGCTCCATATAAGTCAAAAATAGCGAAAATCCCGCTATTCATTCAAAATCAGGAGAGTTAGAAATATGGGCGAAAGAACTGGACGCTGCCTGTGTGGCGCTGTCACTTTTACGCTAACGGCAGAGCCGCTATTAACACGTGTATGTTGGTGCCGTGATTGCCAGCATCTGGCTGCCAATGGCACAGTCAATATGATGGTGCCAGTGGAAGCGCTGAGTGTGTCAGGTGAATTAGCTGAGCATACAAAAGTTGCGGACAGTGGCAATGAGAATACTCGCCAATTTTGCCCCACCTGCGGCACGCATATGTTTGCCAAATCATCGGCGCGTCCACAGTTCCGCGTAGTGCGCGTCGGCAATCTCGATGATCCGTCTTCAGTTACCCCAAGCGTAAATATCTGGGCGGCCAGTGCGCCTGAGTGGGCGTGTTTGAATGGAGAGCTGGAGCGGGTGGATGGGCAGCCGTTGCCGCCGCAAGCCCAGAAATAAATAGCATTGCATTTGCCGTGTGGGTTAGCTGGAGGCGTAACCCGCATGCCCCAGGAAAACTCCGCTCAGGGGAGAAGCGCGGATCAAATGACCCGCACTACAAGGTCACTATGTTCGTATAACTGAGAGGCCATTTTTTATTTCTCGCTCCCAAGTTCCAGCTTGGGAGCGTCATCAATCTGCATTCCCAAGCTAGAGCTTGGGAACGAGGGAATTATCTTAGAAGTACCCCTTCCCCTTCATATACCAACACATTTCATCCCACGAAGGATTTGTTTTGCGAGCGTAATCAAAATCCTCTTGTGTTAACTCTATAAAAATAAGCTTCGCAGACATTCCGGGGTCACTTGAACAAAAATTCCATTTTCCATCTATTTTCTTAATCTCCCAGCCATCAAACGCTCGGTAATAATCATCACGACTTTCAATGACTTTTCTCGGGGAAAACTTAACGGTGGTTCGAGTTACATCATCGGACATTTTTATCTCCTAATATTGCGTCTTGAGCACAAAAGTTTTACTGCAAGCAGGGTAGGAGGAGTCTACCGCCGCCACACCCAAACCGCTAACGCACAAACCCATCCACTCACGGCCAACAATTTCCACAAAATATTAGGGTCGCGCTCAATCAAAGGTTGGGCGCGAGTGGAGAGCCATTGTGGGTTGGGGCGTTTCAGGTCGGTGAACCATTCTGATAAGGCTTCATAGCGATTGTCGGGATTTATTTGCAGGGCTTTTTCTAACGCTTTGTCGAACCAGTAGGGCACCATGGGGTTATGTTGCATGGCGGAGATGTATTTTAGTTTTTGGAAACTTTTGTATTCCATACAGTTGCTGTAGCCGGGGCCGTAGGGCAATTTCCCGGTGAGCATTTCGTAGACTAAAACGGCGAGGGAAAACTGGTCGGATTTGGGGCTGGCTTTACCGCCGTAGCGATATTCCGGCGCAGAGTAATCGGCAGTACCCAATACACTGTCACGCGTAAAAGGCGCGGCAACTTCTTCTACACTCGCCACCCAGCAAGAGCCGAAATCCACAATCATAGGGCCTTTGCCGCTGATGACTATGTTGTCGGGTTTTAAATCCTGGTGCAGGGTTTCTTTGCGATGGAAGGCGCGTATGCCGCGAATCAATCCTTCCGCTAATTCCACGGCATCTATGATCGCCAACTTACCGCGCTCTTTGAGTAATTGTGTGAGTGTGGGGCCAGAAATATATTCAGTGAGATAGTAAAGGCAAGAGTGCGATGCAGGCGCCGTGATGACACGTGCAACCTGCGGGCTCTGGATGCGCGCACCAATCCAGGATTCCATCACAAAGCGTTCGATATAAGCCGGATCATCCTGAAAATTCACCGAAGGCGTTTTCATCACCAGCTGTGTGCCTTTTTCGTCTTCAACGAGATACACCTGGCTTCTGTTTGACTCGTGCAGGATTTTTTTAACTTTTAATCCATCAATCATTTGCCCCGGCGACAACAGCGGTGGAAAAGGCAAACGTGAGAGTGCTTGTATAGCATCAGTTTGCGAAGCATTGCCGACCTGTTCGACCACCAAGGCTTGCACACTGATATTGTCATCGCTGTTATTGGCCAATGCTGTTTCGAGCAGTGTGTTGACCAGCGCATCTAAATCGTCGCGGCCTTCTTTCACCAGACGTTTTAATTCGGCGGGCGGAATAAATTCGTGTATGCCATCGCAGCTTAATAAAAATAAATCGCCGACTTCCAGTTCAATGTTTTGCATATCCACTTCGAGGAATGCATCAGCACCCATAGCGCGGCTCAGGTAATTGGTGTTGCGATCGATGCGTTGCGTGTGATCGCGAGTGAGTTGTTCCCAATTATCACCACGCAGGCGGTAGACGCGTGTGTCACCCACGTGGAAAACATAGGCGCAGCTGCCTTTCAGAATCAGTGATGAAAAAGTCGTGAGATAACCTTCGCCGTAAATAGAGTTTTGGCTGCGGCCAAATAAACTGGAGTTGAGTGCTTGTATCACGCGCATGGCGGATTGCGCGGTGCGCCAGGTGTCGGGAGTGGCGTAGTAGTCGCTGAGGAAACCGGTGATGGCCGTTTGGCTCGCTTCGCGCGCCGCCAGACTGCTGCTAACGCCATCGGCGATGGCAATGGCGATGCCTTTGGTGGTGAGTGTATGGCCGTCGGGAATGCGCGCGCCTACTGTGTCCTGGTTTTCGGGTTTTTTGCCCGCCTCACTGCGCTGGGCGAACTGGATTTTCAAACTGGACTGCAGGTGTTCCATATTCATCGCCGGTAACTTCTCATCGTGAGGGTGATTCTAGCGAAAAAGCCCGCGTGATGCGGGCTTGGGGTGGGGAATACTTTTAGGAGGGAGTCGTCATCCTCGGCGAAGCCGGGATCCAGGGGCTGGCCATCCAGTTCTTACAAGGCTATCTGCCAAAGTCAAACATCCAAAGAAAAGCAAGAACTGGATCCCCGCTACGCGAGGATGACGACTCCCCGTTGAATCAACTCACCTCAATCTGCTGCACAGTGCCATCTTCTGCCACTTCAGTGATATGGCCTTTAGGTTCTTTCAGGAACTGCACAAACACCAGGCCCAAGGCAGCGGCGGCGGCGATCACCATGAAGAAGGTGTGTACGTCTACAAATGTGTAGATGGTCAGGAAAGTCACGCCGCCCACGTTGCCGTAAGCACCGGTCATACCGGCGATCTGGCCAGTCATACGACGCTTGATCAGCGGAACAATCGAGAAGACCGCGCCGCAACCGGCCTGTACGAACAGAGAGCACACCACCACTGCAGCGAAGGCAGCAAACAGCGGCCAGCTGGCATTGATTTGCGACAGCAGCAGATAACCTATAGCGATACCGGTCATGATGATGGTCATGCTGGTGCGACGGCCGATCTTGTCACTGAACCAGCCGCCACCAGGACGTGCCACCAGGTTCATAAAGGCGAAGGAGCCGCCCAACATAGCCGCTTGCGACATGCTCAGGCCGGCGAAAGTCTCCATAAAGAACGCGGGCAGAACGGATACCACCGCCAATTCAGAACCAAAGCTCACCAGGTAAGCCCAGTTGAGGATGGCGACTTGTTTGAATTGATATTTATCGTGCTCAGGTACGCCGCCGTTTTTCAGCATGTCTTTGTTAACGCGATAAATCTGGCTGAATTGGAAAGCAAACAAGGCGAACAGCACTACGTAGAGCAAATTGGTGGTAGTTGCGCTCAACAGTTTTAATTGTGCGGGCGACAGTTTCCAGGCCAGTACGGCGAGGATCAGGTACATAGGTACGTTCATGGCAACGTAGAACCAAAAATCTTTTTTGCTGCTCACTTCCAAACCGCCCGATTTTTTCGGCTTAAAGTAGGTAGAACCTTTGGGTGTGTTGCGAGCCAGCAGATAAAAGATAACGCCGTAAGCCATGGCGAAAGCACCGGTAAAGGCTATCGCGTATCTCCAGCCGTTTTCGCCACCAAAGGCGTGCAGTGCTAACAAAGGCAGAATAAAGGCAGCGGCAGCGGCACCGAAGTTACCCCAACCGCCGTAGATACCTTCGGCAAGACCAACTTGACGAGCGGGGAACCACTCACCTACCAGACGAATACCAATCACAAAACCCGCGCCCACAAAACCGAGCAAAAAACGGAAGAAGGCAAGCTGTTCAAAGGTTTGCGCAAAAGCGAATGCAATTAACACAGCGCCGGCCAATACCAGCAGCGAACTATAGATGGCACGTGGGCCGAATTTATCCACCAGGCTACCCACAACGATACGTGCGGGAATGGTGAGTGCGATGTTGATGGTCAGCAGTGCTTTCCATTGTGGCTCGGTCATACTGAAGGCTTTTACGATCAGCGGCTTCAACGGAGCCAGGTTAAACCACATCACAAAGGTGAGGAAAAAGGCAAACCAGGTTAGATGCAGCGTGGTGACTGATTTATTCGAGAAATCCAGCAGGTTTAGTTTTGGTGCGCTCATGGCGATTCATCCGGGGATTATTAAAAATTGTCTGCTTCGTGGGCAGTGGTTGTGCAAAGGGGATTTTGCAACGCCTGTGCCAAGCAATCTGAATAGGCGAATGAGCCCGTAAAAAGGTGCACAAAATGCGGCTTTAAGGTAGTGGTGTTAGCTTTGGGGGCGCTTTGGAGGGGACGTGCTGCGCTAAAGCGTCTCTTAAAATGCAAATTTTGCATCCTTGTGGTGCATTTTTGTTGCTTTTAGAAGCGGGAAGGACATTTGCTCGTAAAAATGCTCTCCAACAGTTTCGATAGGAGGATTTTTGATTGCTAATGGCGCAGTCTCTTTCGGCAAAGATTGTATTGCTGTTAAAAAGGCTAAATCGGGTGGGGAGACCCTGTTTATCGCGCCGCGATTTAGTGCGTTTTTGGATGGCGGATTTGCACTACTTTAGAAAAATAAAAGGGTGCACACTGCATTTAAAGGGTGCAAAAACCCACTAAAAATGCCTGAGTTTTAATCTGGTGCATTTTAAAAGCCTTGGTTTTACTCATTTTTACGAAGCTGGCTTAATTATTGCCTTGTGTGCTCCAAACTAAAACCTGTTGGAGTAGGTAGTGAATAAAGCTGGTGCAAATCTCGACTTTTTTTCGTTCGCGGGAAAAACAAAAATCCTTCACCTGACCTGGGTGGCTTTTTTTATCACCTTCGTGGTCTGGTTCAATCACGCCCCTTTATTGGTTGCCATCCAGAACACCCTGGGTATGACCGACCAGCAGGTTAAAACCTTGCTGATCCTCAACGTAGCGCTCACGATTCCTGCACGTATTGTTATAGGCATGCTGGTGGATACTTTTGGTCCACGTAACATTTATTCTGTATTGCTGGTGATTACCGGATTGCTCTGCTTTTTCTTTTCGCTCGCCACCAGTTTTGAAATGATTGCCCTTGCGCGCTTCTTGCTCGGTTTTGCCGGTGCCGGTTTTGTGATTGGTATTCGCATGATTAGCGAGTGGTTTCCCGCGCGCCAATTGGGTTTGGCTGAAGGTATCTACAAAGGTTTGGGCAATATTGGTTCGGCTGCTGCCGCCGTATCTCTGCCAACAATTGCACTCTTGATCGGCGGCGATGAAGGCTGGCGTTATGCCACTGGCATCACTGGTGTGATTGCGATTGCCTATGCGGGTATTTATTACACCTCCGTGCGCGATACGCCTGCCGGCTCTACCTACTTCAAGCCCAATAAATCCGGCGGCCTTGCCGTTACCAGCAAAGCAGATTTCTTTCAGTATTTGTTGATCAACATTCCTATGTACGGTGCGCTCTCGCTGTTGACCTGGAAAGTGCAGCAACTGGGGTTAATTAATCAAACCGCATTAATTGTGATCAACCTGGTGCTGTTCGGCCTCTTCCTGTTTCAAAGTAAAAAGATCTACAGCGTTAACACCGAGATCTTCAAAAAACCGGTAGAAAAAATTCACCAGTACAAATTCAAGCAAGTCACTATTTTGAGCTTGGCCTATGCGGTGACCTTTGGTGCTGAGTTGGCTGTGGTATCCATGTTGCCACTGTTTTTCAAAACCACCTTTGGTGTACCTGTGGCACTCGCTGGTATTTTCGGCGCTTGCTTTGCGGCGACCGATATTATTTCTTGCCCATCCGGTGGTTGGATCAGCGATAAATTTGGGCGCAAAAAATCCATGATCCTATTGCTGCTTGGGGCGTCCCTCGGTTTCTTCGTGATGTCTCATATCAATGGTACCTGGCCTGTTGAGTTGGCGGTGTTGACCATGATGTGCAGCTCTTTCTTTTTAGGCTCAGCAGCGGGTTGTGTGTTTGCCGTGGTGCCGCTGATTCGCCGCAGCCTCACTGGTCAGATCGCCGGTATAGTTGGCGCTTACGGCAATATTGGTGCAGTGATTTTGCTGACCGTATTTTCATTTGTGAGCACGCCGGTATTCTTCCTCACCATCGCCGGCTGTATTTTTGTTGCCGCTATGGCAGCCATGTTGCTCGACGAGCCGCAAAATAAAATGTTTGAGGTATTGCCCGACGGCACAGTGCAAATGATTGAGGTGCACTAAGTGGACGCCTGGCATCTCAAAGGTAATCTCACCTTTTCGGTCGGCCAATACACCAGCGCCGGCCGCAAGGCAGATAATGACGATGCCATAGGTATCCGCATCCCCGAGGGCACACTGCTTAGCACCAAGGGCGCCGCGGCGATTATTGCCGATGGCGTCAGCGCCGCCGAAGCCGGTAAAGAAGCCAGTGAAACCTGCGTGCGCAATTTTCTCGTGGATTATTTCTCCACACCCGATACCTGGACGGTAAAAAAATCTACCTCGCAAGTGTTGATCGCCCTTAATCGCTGGCTCTACTCACGCGGCCGCGCCTTTCAGGATGCGCAAAAAGGTTATGTGAGTACGTTTAGTTGTGTGATTTTTAAATCCCATGCGGCTCATGTTTTTCACGTGGGTGATTCGCGTATCTATCGTTTGCGCGAAGGCAAACTGGAGCAAATTACCCGCGACCATCGCACCGTTATCAGCGAAAAAGAATCCTATCTTGTGCGCGCCATGGGTTTGGATGTATCGCTGGATGTCGATTGTCGCACGGTAGATATTGAAGTAGGCGATGTATTTTTACTCAGCACAGACGGCATCCACGAATTTATTTCATCGACAGATATTGTCGATGCCTTAACACCGGTACGCGATAACTACGATGAGGTCTGCCAGCAGCTCGCGCAAAAAGCGCTGGACAATAACAGCGATGATAACCTCAGCTGCCAGATCATCCGCATCAACACCTTGCCCGACCAAAACATTGAAGATGCCACGCAAAAGTTAACCGCGCTGCCATTTCCTCCACCGCTGGATGTGGGAAAAATTATCGATGGTTTTCGCATCGAAAAAGAATTGCATGCCAATAGTCGCAGCCAGGTTTATCTGGTTACTGATGTAGAAACTGGCGAGCGCTACTGCATGAAAACGCCGTCAGTGAATTACGAAGACGACGCGGCTTATATAGAACGCTTTGTGATGGAGTCCTGGATCGGCAGTCGCATCCACAACCATCACGTGCTAAAAATCCACACGCCCAATCGCCCCAAAACTTGCCTCTATTATTTGATGCAGTATGTGGAAGGCATAACCCTGACGCAGTGGATTAAAGAAAACCCAAACCCACCTGTGCAAAATGTTATTTATATCGTCGAGCAAATTGTAAAAGGCTTGCGCGCTTTCCATCGCCGTGAAACCTTGCACCAGGATATTCGCCCAGCCAACATCATGATCGACCGCAATGGCGAAGTGACCATTATCGATTTCGGTTCTTGTTTGGTAAAAGGTGTTGCGGAAATCGCGTCGCCTATCAAGCGCGATAATGTTTTGGGCACTGCAGAATATTCGGCCCCTGAACATGTGCTGGGTGGACAGTGCTCCGAGCAATCCGATATTTTTTCGCTCGCTGTGGTCATCTTCGAAATGCTCACCGGAAAACAACCCTTCAAAGGCAAACTCAGTCAATGCCGCAGCGAGCGCGCTTATCTGAACACTGAATATGTTCCAGCTTACGAATTAAATCCGCTGGTGCCTTTCTGGATAGACGCCGCCATCAAAAAAGGCCTGCGTTACAACCCAGAACGACGCTATGCAGACGTGTCTGAATTTCTACACGAATTGCAACAGCCAAATCCAAAATACAAAGCGCAATACCGATCTATCCTGTCTGATAAAAAGCCGGAGAAGCCCTGGCAGTTATTGTCGTTGGTGTTGGGGATTGGGTTGTGTGTGATGACTTATCTTTATTTGAAGAAGTGATCTTAAAGACTTGGCTTTTACTCTATCCAGTTTTCGGAAAACATTTTTACTACTGTAGCTTTAAGATAATTTGATGATGAGTTACACACATAAAATTCAAGGCCGATTTCTATCTTTGAACGCCAATGCTCTTCAAAAAGAACTGAGCAATAAGCTTCAAACTCTTCGCCGTATTGTATTTTTTGATTAGGTAAACTATAGATAGCAAATATTGGTCGATTAATTGAGTTATCAATTTTGGCCGGAAAAGATAGTATTCCACTTTCTGGAAATTGGAGAAAGTTAGAGTCCGAGTCGCTATTTTAGGATATAAATAAATTTTGGCCAAGAAGTGTGGCTTTTGGATTTCCATGTTATTGACCTTAAAATTTAGTTAACGATAAGTTTCATGTTTAATTTAAATGGGAGTCGTCATCCTCGCGTAGCGGGGATCCAGTTCTTGCTTTTTCTTTTTCGAGTACTTAGCTTCGCCTGATAGTTTTTAAGAACTGGATCCCCGCTACGCGAGGATGACGATTCCCTACTAAATACTGTTTCCCCTGAAATACACAATTCCCTTCAACTATCGTTAACGGCTCCTACTGCTGACTCGGCCTCTTCAACAACTTCCTCTGCAACGTCCTCCTATGCATCCCCAGCGCTCGCGCCGTGGCCGAAATATTGCCTTGGTTTGCTTGCAGTGCCTGCTGGATGTGCTCCCACTCAGCGCGGTCAAGCGAGGGGGAAATTATTGGTGGTAATTCTTCGGCATCCGTTGCTGTATCTTCAAAGGCGAGTAACACTTCATCAACACTCGCTGGTTTGCATAAATAATTTATTGCCCCGAGTTTTATTGCTTCCACCGCCGTGCTGACACTCGAGTAACCGGTGAGCATCACTATGCGTAAATCCGGGTTGCGTTGCTTAAGTGCTTTGATCAACGCCAAGCCGGATTCCTGTGCGATTTTTAAATCCACCAGCGCGCGCTCGTAATGGTTTTGTTCCAGCGCGTTCAGTGCGTCGGTGCTGTTGGTAAAGCAATCGGCGCTGATATTTCGGCGAGCGAGGGCGCGCTGCATTACCTGGCAAAAAACGTCGTCGTCATCCACCAGCAAAAAACGCGCGCTCATGCGGAGGTCCCTGTTGCTGATGTTATAGGGATAATCACCTGCGTCAATGTACCTTTAGGGTTGCGCGCTAGTTGATTCAACTGGCCGCCATAGCTGTTGAGTGTGGCTTGCGCGAGCATCATGCCTAAACCCAGGCCCGTCGATTTGGTGCTGAAGGCGGATTTGCCCAAATTATTCGCAGCCGCTGGCGCTATGCCGGCGCCACTGTCGCTGATATCCCATTGCAGCTGGCCAGCTGTTGCGGTGATGGAAATACTGACGTCGTCAGGGCTGGCATCGGCGGCATTGTTGAGCAAATTGATAATCGCCAATTCCAGACGCGGATCCAAGGCTATTTGCTGGTCGAGTTGGTTCCCCGTGAAGTTCACGGAAAATGCCGCGAGCGGCCGCATCAACTGCCAGCGATCAATAATGGATTGGCAGCAGGCAGTGATGGATTGTGCGGTGAATTTGCCTTGAGTCGCTGCACTGGAGTCGTTCACCAGTCGCTTGAGGCTGGCGGCGCACTGAGCGACTTGTCCGCTGAGTAATTCCAGATCAGCGCGCAGCTCCGGTTGGCTGGCGTAGTCAGCGCGCAGCTCTTGCAGCAATACTGTCATGGTGGATAACGGCGTATTGATTTCGTGGGCAGCGCCGGCAGCGAGCATGGCTACGGCAGTGAGTTGCTGGTGGCGCAATTCATCTTCGCGCAGTTGGCCGATGGCTTCCTGTTGGCGGCGCAAGCTGCCGGCCATCTTCACCACAAAATAAGTGATGAGCGTGGCGCTCAGGAAAAAATTGAACCACATACCGATGATGTGCCAGTTAAATTGACTGTGGCTGCCGTGATGGCTGTGCTCACTCGGCTGACCGAGTGCAAAGAGCGGGAAATCCACATAAAAGAACAGTAATAAACTGTAAGCCGCCAAACTCACACTGGCGATAGTCCAGGTAAAGCGCCAGGGCAGGGTGGCTGCGGAGATGCACAAGGGCACGAGTAAATAGGACATGAGCGGATTGTTGGCACCGCCAGTGAAATAAAACAGCACTATGAGGCCAGCCACATCAATCGCCAGTTGGATAAAGAACTCTATCTCGGTGACTGGTAGCGGCTGGCGCAAGCGCACGAGTGTCAGGGATGTCACCAGTGTAAGTACCGTCAACACGGCGGCGGGCAAACCAATAGCGACATTGGCGAACCCATGGGCGCAGAGTAATCCCACCCAAAGGCAGGCGAGCAACAGGCAACGGATCAGGCTTAGCTGGCGCAAATGTTGTGTGGGGGCGGCGAGAGTGAGTGAGTCGCGCATTGAATACCCAGGCAAAATAATGGATGGCCGATTATAGCGACTCGGCCTGCGCAAGTGACGGCGGTGGCCGTAGATAAGGTGCGACAATTTGTCGCATGGGCGCCAGACGGAGTTTAACTATAATTCGCGGATCAATTGTTTGAGGGAAACCGCATGCTCCGCTCCACTTACGCTTTTAGACTAGCCCCTTTGTTTGCCCTGCTGGTTGCCAGCCAGGCCAATGCCAGCTGCGGCTCGGCTTTCTGCACACTCAACACTAACTGGAGTGCGCAAGGCATCTGGACTGAACCAGGCGCACGCGTAGATTTGCGCTACGAGTATCTCAATCAGGATGAACTCTATAGCGGCAGCGATAAAGCTACCCAGGAAGAGGCAGAATCTGCCCATCACCGCGAGGTGGAAACCGTCAATCGCAACCTGTTGTTGAACGCGGATTACACGTTTAATGAAACCTATGGTGTGAGTGTCAATCTACCGCTGGTCATGCGCGAACACACCCATTTACACCTCAACCACGCGGATCACGTCACACTCGACCCATCCACTTGGGACTTTACCCGTCTGGGCGATATTCGCGTACTGGGCCGCATGCAATTGTCATCTGACACCACCGTCAACCAGGCCTACGGCATTAACCTGGGTGTGAAATTGCCTACCGGCAGCCATGAGATTGCCAATGATCAAGGCAAGATTGCCGAGCGCAGTATGCAGCCGGGCACAGGTACGACGGATGCCATTGTGGGCGGTTACTATCGCCAGAACCTGCCGCAATACAACAGCCAATGGTTTACCCAACTGCTGGTGACCCGCGCCTTTGATGAGGCTGATGGCTACGAGCCAGGCCAACAAGTGAGCCTGGATCTAGGGTATCGCTACCGCATAAACCACATGTTCAGCCTGTTGGCCCAGTTCAATTACCAAGTGAAGCAGCGCGATAGCGGCGAAGAAGCCGAGCCGGAAGAAAGCGGCTCAAAAGCTCTGTTCTTCAGCCCCGGTGTGAGCGCCGCCTTTGGCCACGACACCCAGGTTTACGCTTTCATTCACCACCGTTTGCATCAGGATGTGAATGGCCTGCAGCTGACCGGTGAGAATGGTTTTGTGGCAGGGGTTAGCACGCGGTTTTGATTCGTAGGTTGTAGGTTGGTGGTAAGCGAAGCGCACCCCAACGCATCTGCCTTGTTCAACTGTAGGATGCAATTCAAGAGCTGCCGGCGTATCAAACTTATGGCTGGTACGGCGAGATGGTCGTGTTGGGGTGCAGCTTGCTTCCGCAAGCCTTACCGCCAACCTACCTGTCTGATCAGATATGGTAGTAATTGCCTTTCGGCGGAGCGCCAAACAGCTTCATCGCTTCTTGAAATTTCTCTTTGGGCGCAAGCGCAATAGATGTTTGATGGGACTCAATTGAGTCCCATTTTTCTATCACCACAAAACTGTCACTCACCAATGAGTTGCGCAAAACCTCGCAGGATATACAGCCTTTCGAACCGCGGATATAAGGTACAAGCGATTTGAGAAAGGCAAACAGGTTTTCTGATTCGCCTGTTGATGCTTGAAATTCATTAATGCGGGTGATGCTCATAAAAAATTCTCTTTGTTTTTAATCCTTGCAAATATACCTATCTAACTGCCGGTTTGTGTCAGGAGTCAATTGGCTACTTGGCGCTCCACCCAAGTGAAGCGTGCTGCGCTTTACTGCCTACCAATATTCCGGTTTTCGAATTGCCTTTTTACTGGTTGGAACAAGGTGGGGTAATTGCGCGGCTGCTAATTCATAATCTTTTATGTTCTTTCTTGTCCAGTCCGCATATGTGCTCAGCCTCATATTGCCGGGACGAGCTTTCGTGGCATTGTTATTTTCCTTTATGGGAAGTATTACACCAATGCGGATGCTATCGGAAAAGTCCTCGCGGATGGCTTTTAAGGTTGGTTCTTGATCAGTGTCATTGGTAACAAAAACGAATTGTTCCGCTCTACTTTGAGCTGCGTCACGATAGGCACTCAAGGCAAGATTAACGTCAGTTTGTTTTTCTTCCAGTTTCCAAACATACGCACGTTGCTGTTTATCAGGAGGCGATAAGTAGAGCATGGCATAGCTTTTTTCATCGCTGTAATAGCCGTTAATGATATTGATTGAATTCGGATAAACAGTCTCGAGGGCGCGATGGTAGTTTTGTTGGGATTGTTGAGCGAGTGATCCGTTTGATGCGAAGCGAGTGATCACTGGCGCAGTAAAAAACTTGATCGCTATAAGTTCGGCGTCGGGATTCTGTTGGTGAAGAATGGAGGCGAGCAGCTTGTGTATATCAAGCCATTTATAAGCTGTATTTCGTAGGCAGCCATAATATAAGTTGTAGCCATCGACATAACATATTGTTTTCATAGTGCTTTCCATAGCCTGAATATGAAAAAACCACCCGAAGGTGGTTTTTCCGTCCCAGACAAAAATCAATTTAATGATTTCTGCTAGGGATGAGTTGTAGCGAAATAATAACGGTTCGCGGAGAAGACGACAAGCTTTCTTAAAACCCCACCCTTAATCCCACCTGCAAACTTCTCCCCGCTTCCGGCGCTATGTTGCGCAAGTAAGAAGTCGCATTGCGAATTTCCTCATCGGTCAGGTTGCTAGCCTTGGCGAAGAGTGTGTAGTTGGTATCACCGGAAGTGAAGTTGTAAGACAGGCGTGCATCCACTTTGGTGTAACCGGCGGTTTCTGTTTCGCCATCGCCGGGGTGATTCTGGCGTTGGGCATGGGTGATGGTGAGGCCTCCGCTCCAGTTGTTTTGGTCGACGGATAATTCGCTGCCTGCGCGCATGGGTGTGATACGCGGAAGGTCGCCGCCTTGATCCAGAGTTGCACGCACGCTGTCGGTAAAGAGGCGCAGTTGCCAGCTCTCACTCAAGGTCAGTTTTAGCTCCGCTTCAAATCCGCGGAAGGTGGCGTCTGCCTGTGTGTATTGATAGGCGGTCAGCTCTTCAAATCCTTCGATTGATGTGTGCAAATTGCGCGCATAGATGAAATCTGCAAACTGGTTGTAAAAGCCATTCAGCGAGAATTGTGCTTGCTCACCATGCCAGTGGTAACCCAGCTCCAGATTAGTGCTGGTCTCTTCATTTAACGTGTCGTCGCCAATCAAATAACTACCGGTGGCTGGATGCGGGCCATTGGCGAGTAGCTCTTCCACACTTGGTGCGCGTTGGGCTTGAGCAAGGCCAAGGCTGATTTGTTGCTCAGGGGTGAAATGCCAGGTGGTGGTGCCGGACAGATTAATGCTGTGGTGTTCAATGCCGTTACCTCCTTCAGGTGTGATTTTTTGAAAGTCGCCACGGGCACCAAGCTCGTAAGTGAATTGACCTTGTGTGTTCTCCTCCACCACAAAAATGCCGCCAGAACTTATGTCAGATTTGGGGATAAAAGCTTCTTCGCCTATGGCTGCGAAAGTACTGCGCACGCCCTGGATTCCCAGCGCCCCCTGCCATTGGCTGTCGGGATGATGGTGCAGAAGCTCCATGCGGCCTTCCCAGGCGTCGTTGGTAAAGCGGGTGCCGGGTTCGCCATCTTCAATTTCGGTGTGCTCGTAGTCGGCGTGGCCCAGATGGCCGGTGAGCTTGTCAAAGCCGGCAAAGGGATCGCGCAGCTCGCCTTTCAGGTCGTAGCGGGTTTGGTGCATATCAATACGCACCAGCTCGTTGCCGTCGGGCGGAACGCCGTAGTTATTGTCCTGCTTGTTGACGCTGAGGCCGATAAAACCGTCATCGCCAATATAGCTTGTTCCCAGGCTGCCGCTTTTGGCGTGGGCATCGGTATTGATCAGCGTGCCTTTCGGGGTATTTTCATCGGGGTTAACCGGGCCGAAATCGTGGATATCCATATCGCCGCTGCGACGTTTTACGCCGTCTATGTGAAAGGCGACCGGGCCACTGGCGCCCGTCAGGCTGACGACGCCGACAGTTTCATCATTACCGCTGTTATTGCGCAGCTCGGCCCCCCCGGTGATCTCGTCAGGCAGTTGGTCGGGGATGCGGTTATCCAACACATTCACCACACCGCCTATGGCGCCCGGGCCGTAGCGCAGGGCAGCGGGGCCGCGCAGTACTTCAATTTTGGTGGCGAGCAGCGGTTCCAAGGTGACAGCATGGTCAGGACTGGCAGCCGAAGCGTCCATACTGCCCACGCTGTCTTGCATGACTTTGACGCGGTTGTCGCTCTGGCCGCGAATCACCGGCAGGCCGACACTCGGCCCGAAGCTGGATGAGCTAACACCCAGCTCGCCATTAAGCGTTTCACCCAAGGTGGCGGAGGCGGCATTGTGTAAGTCCTCGCCGCTGATAACATTGACGGGGTGGCTGACGGTGTCTTCGCTTTTGGCGAAGGGCGAGGCGGTGACTATCACCTCGCGGGGCAGCTCGTCCGGGGCGTCATTGTCAGAAATATCGTTATTGGCAAATGCCAGGGGGCTGACGGCAGCAAGTGCTATCGCCAGCGAAGGACGGGCAAACAGTTTCATAAAAACTCCACAGCAAAAACAACCGCTCTGAAAAACAGAGAGCGGCGGTAAATAAATCATTGGTTATGACAGGGCTGGGAGTGTGGTGGGTGGAGCGCGAATGGGCGTGCAGCGGGTGGGACGGTTGACCGGTGCGGCCACCAGGGCCAGGCCGATCCAGATAGTCACCAACACAGGGGCTAGTAGCAATTGCGGTGAACTTGTGACTTTGTCGAGGGCCTGGTTGTGCTGGCAGAGGGCGCAACCGGCATCCAGATCGCTGAAAATACCGTGGACGTGGCTCGCCTCAATTACCGAGACAAGCGCAAGGGTTGCCGCTGCAAGCAGCAGCCACAGGCGCAAATAACGGCGTGATTGGCGGATAAAATTCGACATAAGACACATCTAACCAGACTTATATGACAGTCGCAAGCGTTATATTATAACATTTGAAAGTTTATACCTTATCAGCTGAAATAAGGTCAATCGACCCGGATGGGTTCTCAAGAGTGGGGATGTATGGCTGGCAGTATTATCTGGATAGGGGCGTTCTTGTTGCTGGTGGGCTATTTTGTCTATCGGGCCGATAAAAAACTCAAAGAGAAATACAAGGACAAGTTCAGTCCACACGAATGGGATTTGCCGGGTTCTGTAACGCCCAAAACCCCTGCAGCCCCTATGGCTGATATGCAGATCCTATCGCCTGCTGTTGCTCGTCCGCCGGTATCCAGTTATCACCGCCAGCCACGCTGGTTCACCGCTGAGCAAGCTCATAGTTACCGCCTATTGCAGCAGGCGCTGGCTGGCGAGTATGTGCTACTGGCGAAAATCCATTTGGCGGATCTGGTGACGGCGCCGACGATCTTCGAAGCGCGTTTGCAGCGCCGGGTGGATTTTGTGGTATGCAACAAGCAGGATTTAAATCCCTTGTGTCTGGTGGCGCTGGATGATCCTCAGGTAAATGACCCGGAAACTCGCCAGTTGGAAGAAATCTGCCGCAGCGTGCAATTGCCTTTGGTGACCTTGGCAGCTGACAATCCACCGGCAATCCCGGCACTGCGCCAGCAATTGCTGGGGGTCATGGGGGTGGTTGATGTGACGTCGGCGGATGAGCACAAGAGTTGTCCGCTCTGCCTGGCGCCCATGCGTAAGCGCTCAGTTACCAGCGGTGCCCAGGCAGGGCGCACCCTGTGGGTCTGCTCCACGTATCCAGCCTGCAAGGGTTGGCAGGCAATAAGTTAGAAAAGGGGGAGGTCTACATTTCGCGCATAAAAAAACCGGAAGCAAATAACAGCTTCCGGTTTTTTTATCAGAGCACTTTATAGAGATTAGTGCAGGAACTTGATGTACTTGGAATCATCGCCTGCTGTGTACTGCTTGCCGTCGCTGGTATAGGCGTAGCTCATCACCAGTCCCGAGTTGCCAAAGCCCTGGAAGTACACCAACTTGAAGTTGTGTGTGCCTTCGGTCAGCTGCACATGGCAGGCATCGGTGGTAAGTGGGCGGTCGTGAGTCCATTCACACAGCTTGCGGCCATCTACGCTCAGCTCAAAGCCGTCGTCACTACCTACGTAAAAGGTGTAATCACCGGCTTTTTTCACCGCGAAGGGTGCGTCTATATCCACAAAAAAGTCGTCGGTAAAGCCAATGTCACCCAGTTTGGGGTGGCGGAAACGGCTTTTATCGGTCAGGTCTATACGATCGATTTTTACGACTTTGCTGGTTTCAATATCGCGCGGTTGGTGGATATCCACAATGTTCACGCGGTTCTTGCTGATCACCAGATTAAATACCTCATTCACCATGGGCGGCGTAATGCGGTTGACTATGGCAATCACCACGATGAGTAAGAGCGCAGAGAACACCCAATCGCGGTTAAAGGACAGATTGTCCAAATTCAGTTTTATCGCTTTCATTATCTCACCACCTGCAATTTCCAGAAGCTGAACCAGTTGCGCATCTCAAATTGGTCTGCGTTTAGCGGCAGGCCATAGGTCAGGGGCGAAAAGAAGGCGAACACGGCGATAATCAAACCCACATAAAGGGCCAGGTTGATCCAGGTGTGGCGGTTGTAGCTATAGATACCGTCGCGGAAGATATAGGTAATCATCAACACCAGATTAACCGCGCCGAACAGCAGCGGAATCATATAGTGATAGAGATACATCACCCGCTCGATTTGCAAGATGGCGATCATGTAGCTCATATAGAGGCCGGTGAACGCGCATATCCAATAAAAAAGCGCTACATCCTTTACTGGATTGCCGTAGATAAACCGGCTCATGATCAGGCCGAGGCTCAGCACAATGCCGCCCAGCACGCTAAACCAGACAATAGGGTTGGCGATGATAGTCATGTATTTGACCTGCACTACGCCGTTGACGGTATCCCTGTCCCAACGGTAACTGATGGTTTTTTTACCCACCAGCCAGTCCATGGCAAAGCTGCCATTCTCGTCGGGTTTACACTCGTCCAGACGCGGTACGCCGTCGGCGTATTCGTTCATATAACGGAAGTTATCTTTCATGCCGACGATAAAGGTAGAGAGGCTCCAGGTATCGCCGCGCTGGATAGCTTGCAGGTATTCAGGTGAAGCTTTGTAGGTGCGGCCATCGAGTACTTTGGTACCCATGCCTATGTGTACGTAGAATACGGCAAAGAACACCAGTGCTACCGCGCCTACACCCAAGGGTGCCGTTTGCAACAAGCGCTTGAACAGGGCGGGGATATCAACGTTCTGGATGTTGCGCCATTGGTCTACACCGTAGAGCATCACAAACAATAACAACAGAATTGCCGCAGTTACCTTCACCGCCAGCGCCAGCCCAATCAACAGGCCCAGGATGATGTAGTTTTTGAGAGTAATGTTGCCGCTGGTAATGCTGCGCACACAGTAGTAAACCGCGCCGAGGATAAAGAACAGGTGCATACCTTCGAGCTGGGCGGCACGGGCCTGAATGACCAGGGCGTTATCGAAAATCACCAGGCTGGTAAACATAAAGGCCAAAGCGGGTACCCGGGTGATGCGATTGATGATGCCGTAGAAAAACAGCACCGACAGCGCCATGCCGACTACCGGGGGCCAGCGGAAACCGGTGAACTTCATCCCGGCGGGTGCATCTTCGCCCTTGATGTAGTCGGTCTCGTCGAGTTTATGTTTATCGAGGCCATCATTGGCGCCGATCACCACTTCCCCCAAGGCCATCAACATCTTGCCCAAAGGTGGGTGAGGTTCCATATACATCACACCATCCACATGTTTTTGCGCCGAGGCTACATGGTAGTTCTCGTCCCAAAACATGGATTGGGGATTGCCGTAATGGGTGAAATAAATTCCGAAGGAACAGATAAGCAGTATCAGCGGGAAGATGTTCTTCTTAAGCAAAGCTAAAGCAAAACCCGCATATTCTTGTTGTTTTGGCATGGCAGTGGCACTTCTAGGTTGTAGGTCTTGTCAGATTAGGGTTAGAGGATAGTCGTCACTTATTAGAATTTTATGGCGGCTTTAACCCTGAATATCTGATTACAGCACACCTTGCCTCTCACGGCTGCGCAAGACACAGCCTTCTCTTGCGGGCGAATCTTGCCTTGTTCTGGCGCAGTCTGCAATTGGGTTGAAGCTTGTGCCGCAATTTTCCTACCGTGGTCACAGAATTGTGGTCGCTTGTAACAAGTCGGCGGCAGATGGCTATAGTGAATCGGTGCGGCAAGTGACGATTATGGCGACAGGTCCGACCAATAAAAAAGCGGCTCACCAAGTGGGCCGCTTAAGCGGGGGTAAAACTGGAGAAAAACGCAATTAACTAAACGATGGCCTGATCGGTGAGCATGATGTTGGCGATTCGGGTCGCACAAGATCAGCGGAAAGCTCAAACGATAAGGCGCAAGGTAAACGTTTGCTTTTCATTGGCAAAATGCCAACGCGTTTGAGATTAGGCTTTTGCGTGGCGGAATTCAAGAAACAATTGACAGCACTGGCGTTAAATAAATTCGCGAAAATGTTTTTTGTTTTTATGCGTGAAAATTTATTTTTTAATAAAATGAAAATACCAAAAACTCAGGATTTTTGCGCAAGCAATCCAGGTTCATTGGCGAACAAAATATCCTGCATGAGTTAGTAAAAACTGGCGCAGGAAAGCTTGTTGGCCGGTATCACCCTCAACAGGCTTGGGATAGCATGGCGGCATTGATTTTTGGCATTTATCTACCAAAGGAGAGAGTTCCCATGAGCACTGCGCTTATCACAGGTGCAAACCGCGGTATTGGTTTAGCGCTTACACTCGAATATTTGGGCCAGGGTTGGAAAGTGCTGGCCGTCTGCCGCCAGACATCATCCGAACTTGATGCCAGCGGTGCCCAGGTTATCGCCGGTATAGATGTTACGGAGCCGGCTGCTATCACCCGCTTGCGCGCCGAGCTTGGCAACAACACGCTGGATTTGTTGATCAATAACGCCGGCATTCTGGAGCGCGACCTCTTGGGCGAAATTGATTACGCCAAGGTTGAGCGGCAATTTCTCGTCAATGCAAAAGCACCTTTGCAAGTCGCTGAAGGATTGCTGGGCAATTTGCGAGCGGGCAGCAAGATTGCGTTTATCACCAGCCGCATGGGCTCCATTGCAGATAACACCTCCGGCGGCGCTTACGGTTATCGCATGTCCAAAGCGGCGCTCAATGCAGGTGCCAAATCCTTAAGTCTGGATTTGAAAGGGCGTGGAATCTCCGTGGCGATTTTACATCCCGGTTATGTGCAAACGGCCATGGTTAATTTTGGTGGCGACATTTCGGCAGCGGAGTCCGCCAGGCGTTTGAGTAAACGTATTGCAGAGTTGACTATGGAAAATACTGGCAGCTTCTGGCACTCCAATGGTGAGTTGCTGCCCTGGTAAAAGATCGTTGGCATCTTATTCATTTTGCATTAATAAACTACTGGATAAGATTCGCTCGCGTAAGTGGTAGTTGTGCTCGTCATACAATAGCGATTTATATTTATAGGCTTAATTAAAGGAACTGTAGACATGAAAAAGACAATTGCATTCTTGGCCCTGGGTTTGATTGCTGCCGCCCCGGCATTTGCAGAGAAAAACTGCGAAGAACTCAAAACCGAAATCGCCGCCAAGCTGGACGCAAAAGGGGTTAAGGGTTACACCCTGGAAGTCGTAGCCAGTGAAGACGTGAAAGAGCAAAAAGTGATTGGCAGTTGCGAAGTGGGCAAAAAGAAAATCACGTACAAAAAAGACTAACCAATAATCGAGTTTTACAATAAAAAAACGGGGCGCCATCACAATGGCGCCCCGTTTTTATTTTCGCTTCTGATGGTGTTATGTATTCACGGCATCGTAAACCACCACTTTGCTCCACAGGCTTTCATGCTGCGCAATAAATTGCAGATGAATAGGGTGTGTTTGGTAAATCTGCTCATCGGCTTCGTTGTCAAAAAACGCTAGCCAGGATACAGCATAACTATTGTCGATTACTCCGCGCTCTTCCGTTGCCGCCGGCACGCCTATGTGAAAACCCTTTATGGTTTCGATATGGGTAAGACTGCGTACACCTTCCAGCAAGCGATCGAGATGATCGGGATCGTGTAACCAGAAATAAACCTGGTGGGAGAGATGCGCGATATTGCCCTTGCTATTAGCTGTGCTCATGGCTGGCTCCTGTTGGCAGAATAAAACCGCAGTATCCGAAAAATAAAAAAGGGCGCAAGCGCCCTTACATAACTTCTCATTTGCAAACGCAAAAACTAAATCGCTGTTTAAATCACTTTGGCTTTATTGCCTTCCAGTAATTGAACACGGTTGAGGATGCGCGCTTCAATTCCCGCTGCATCTAAACCCTGCGCGGCGAGCTGTTGATTGTGGCTGGCATGATCGACAAAAGTGTCATCCAGGCCAAGATGCAATATCGGCATGACATAACCCTGGTTGGCGAGATATTCGCTCACCGCTGAACCGGCGCCGCCAGCAATCGCATTTTCTTCGATAGTAACCAGCAAGCTGTGGCTGTCAGCCATGCGGCGAATCAGTTCTTCATCCAGTGGTTTTACAAAGCGCATATCGCAGAGGCTGGCATTGAGTTTTTCGGCCACTTGCGCTGCTGTCGCCAATAGTGTGCCGAAGCACAAAATCGCAATTTGTTTGCCTTCGCGTTTAACGAGGCCCTTGCCAATCGGCAATGCAGTCATTGCCTTTTCGATGGCTACGCCAGTACCTGTGCCACGCGGATAACGCACAGCGGCAGGGCCGGGATATTGGTAAGCGGTATAGAGCAATTGGCGGCATTCGTTTTCGTCGCTGGGAGCGGCTATCAGCATATGCGGGATGCAGCGCATAAAACTCAAATCGAAACTGCCGGCGTGGGTGGGGCCGTCTTCGCCCACCATGCCGGCGCGATCAATCGCGAAAGTTACATCGAGATTTTGCAAGGCGACATCGTGAATCAATTGATCGTAGGCGCGTTGCAAGAAGGTGGAATAGATGGCGACTACGGGCTTCTGACCTTCACAAGCCATACCGGCAGCGAGTGTTACTGCATGTTGTTCTGCAATGGCGACGTCGTAAAATCGCGCGGGAAATTGTTGCGCAAACTCCACCATGCCCGAGCCTTCGCACATGGCTGGAGTGATGCCTACCAGGCGTGAATCCTGCGCGGCCATGTCGCACAGCCAATCGCCAAACACCTGCTGGAATTTGATTTTGCTGGGCGTGCTCTGCGCCTTCTTCGGCTCGATTTTGTTGAGCGCGTGATAGCCCACCGGGTCCAGCTCGGCCGGCTCAAAGCCTTTGCCTTTCTGGGTGATGATATGCAGCAGCTTGGGGCCTTTGATATCGCGCAGGTTGCGCAGGTAACTCACCAGGTCGATCAGGTCGTGGCCGTTAATGGGCCCCACGTAATTGAAACCCATCTCTTCAAACAGGGTGCCGGGGGACATAAAACCCTTGAAATGTTCTTCGGTCTTACGCGCAAATTCCCAGGCCGAAGGAATCTTGGTGAGCACTTTTTTACTGCCTTCGCGCAGGCCGTTGTAGAACTTGCTCGCCCAGATTTTGGACAGATAGGTCGCCAGCCCGCCCACGTTAGGGGAGATGGACATATTGTTGTCATTGAGAATGACCAGCATGTCAGTTTCAGTGTGGGCAGCGTGGTTGAGCGCCTCAAACGCCATGCCCGCTGTCATGGCTCCATCGCCGATAATCGCCACAGATTTGCGGCTATTACCTGCTTGTTCGTTGCCAATGGCCATGCCAAGGGCCGCACTAATGGAGGTGCTCGAATGGCCCACACCGAAGGTGTCGTAGTCACTTTCATCGCGCTTGGGAAAACCGGAGAGTCCCTCGCCTTGGCGAATTGAATTCATGCGTTCGCGGCGGGAGGTGAGGATCTTGTGAGGGTAGGTCTGGTGGCCGACGTCCCACACCAGGCGATCATCCGGGGTTTCGTAGACATAGTGCAGGGCGATGGTCAGTTCCACTACACCCAAGCCAGCGCCAAAGTGGCCGCCCGTTTGGCCAACGCTGTAGAGCAAAAACGCGCGCAGCTCGTCCGCCAGTTGCGGCAACTGCTTTTCATCCAGCGCGCGCAGGTCAGCGGGTGAATCAATGCTGTCCAGAAGCGGAGTGGCGGGGCGGCTGGTGGGTATCTCGTTGAACATGCGGCGCTTTCGTCAGATAAAAACCGGCATTGTAGGCTTTAGCTGTCTTATTGCCTAGCTGAAACAGTGGATGCCGGGCGCCTCATGTCACAAAGCTGTGGCAGAATAGCCGGCCATTCCAGTCGCTAGTTAGAGGATTTCCTGTGCTGATTCACCCCAACCCTGATCCCGTCGCCTTCCATATCGGCAGTTGGCCTGTCTATTGGTACGGCATCATGTACGGCGTGGCTTTTGCGCAATTTATTGTGCTGGGCAAACTGCGCGCAAAGCAGCCCCAGATGAAAGCCCAGGGCTGGACCGATGACCACGTGGGCGACATGCTCTTTTGGGGGGTGTTGGGGGTGGTGATTGGTGGCCGGCTGGGTGAGGTACTCTTCTATCGACCAGCCTATTTCTGGGAGCATCCGCTGGAGATCCCCATGACTTGGCTGGGCGGTATGTCCTTCCATGGCGGCTTTATCGGGGTGGTAATTGCCATGTGGCTCTGGGCCCGTAAAGTCAAAATGCCCTTGGGCAATGTCTACGATTTTATCGCCCCGCTGGTGCCGCTGGGTTATGCCGCCGGGCGCATGGGCAATTTTATTAATCATGAATTACCTGGCCGCCCCGCTCCCGCCGATTTACCTTGGGCCATGCAATGGCCAGAGCTGGACTACCTGGTCCATCCTTCGCCGCTTTACCAAACCCTTGTGGATGGGATTCTGTTGTTTGTGATCCTCTGGATTTTTGCTCGCCAGCCGCGTCCCCGCTGGGCAACGGGTGCGCTCTACTGTGCGCTCTACGGCTGCGCGCGCTTTATCACGGAATATTTCCGCACGCCTGATTGGCAAGTTGAATTGCTGGGAATGAATATTTCCTCCGGCCAGATGTTGAGTTTGCCGATGATTGCCGTGGGCGCTGCGGTATTGTTTTGGGCCTACAAATACCCGCAGGAATCCCTCGTTGCTCCCACACAACAATCCTCACCTGCTACCAAAAAAGGAAAAGCGAAATGAGCCAGAAAATTGTGTTGGCCAGCGGTAACAAAGGCAAATTGCGCGAATTTCAGGAGTTGCTCGCCAACCGCGGTTTTGAGGTGCTGCCGCAATCGTATTTTGCCGTGACCGAAGCGGAAGAAACAGGCACAACCTTTGTTGAAAACGCCATTATCAAAGCGCGCCATGCCTGCCGCGCCACTGGCCTGCCAGCAATTGCAGATGATTCCGGTATTGAAGTGGATGCACTCAATGGTCGTCCCGGCGTTTATTCGGCGCGCTATTCCGGTGCCGGTGCGACTGATGCGAGCAATAACGAAAAATTATTGCAGGAGCTAGCGGGCACACCTGACGCTCAGCGTACGGCGCGCTACCACGCTGTGCTCGCCTTTATGCGTCACGCGGATGATCCCACGCCGATTCTCTGTCACGGTGTTTGGGAGGGCTTTATATTAACGGAGCCGCGTGGTGAAGGCGGTTTCGGTTACGATCCATTGTTCTTTGTGCCCAGCCACCAATGTGCCTCGGCGGAGTTGGACAAAGCGGAAAAAAATCGCATTAGCCATCGTGGCAAAGCCATGCAGGAATTGCTGCAAAAAATATCGCAAGCCTGAAGTCTGACAGAGGGAAGATTATGAAAAAAGCATTGATGCTATTGATAATAGCTTGTGGTTGTTTAACGGTGATTTACCGCGTGTTGCCCTTCCAGCAACAGCAAATCCTGTTGGCGGAAGTCCACCAGTTTTCGGGTGCTTTGCCCGAAGCTCTGCCGAAGGCGCAAGCAGGTGATCAGGCAAATCAATACAAACTGCAAATTCCGGATTTATCGCCAGCTGCGCAGCAGGCACCTGCGAACCGGCCGTCATCTGCAGCGGAAAGTTATATTAATGCGCGCGAGCATACCGATTACCTGGTGGTGGCCAGTGCTTACGTACAACATCTTGAAAATGCGCAGGTCCAGGGTACGGGGCGCGTTGTAAAAATTCTGCCCGACGACAACAGCGGTAGCAAACACCAGCGTTTTATCCTGCACACACCGGAAGATGTCAGCGTGCTTATAGCGCACAATATTGATCTGGCACCACGCATTGCGAATTTACAGCAGGGCGATACTGTGGAATTTTCGGGTGAATATGTGTGGAACGAAAAGGGCGGCACAGTACACTGGACCCATAGCGATCCGCGCGGCAAACATGTTCATGGATGGCTGAAACACAAGGGTGTTACTTACCAGTAATCACCCGTTAAACGACAATCTTTTTATACCGGTCAAGCCATGTCCCTTGTACTGCCACCACTGGCGCTTTATATCCATATCCCCTGGTGCATTCGCAAATGTCCCTACTGCGATTTTAATTCGCACCAGGCCAATGACGATATTCCCGAACAGGACTATGTGGCAGCCTTGCGTCGCGATTTGCAACAGGACGCTGTGCTTGCGCAAGGGCGCAAACTCACCAGCATTTTTTTTGGCGGCGGCACGCCGAGTATTTTGTCGGCGGACACCATAGCGCAAATTCTTGCAGATGCTGAGCAGATTATCGGTTTTGAACCGGATATCGAAATCACCCTGGAAGCTAACCCTGGTACTTTCGAGCAAGACAAATTTCGCGGTTTTCGCGCCGCGGGCGTGAATCGTTTATCCATCGGCATCCAAAGTTTTAACGATGTGCAATTGAAGGCGCTAGGTCGCGTTCACGGTCGCGATGAAGCGCTGCGTGCAGTTGCTGTTGCGCGTGCAGCGGGTTTCGACAATATCAATCTGGACTTAATGCACGGCTTGCCGCAGCAAAGCCTGGAAGCTGCGCAAGCTGACCTTGCGCAAGCGATTGCCCTGGCGCCGGAGCACATCTCCTGGTATCAGCTGACGATTGAGCAGAACACGCATTTTTACAGCGCGCCACCAGTGTTACCGGAAGAGGAAATCCTCGCGAATATCCAGGACGCCGGCTTTGCACAATTAGCGGCGGCTGGTTACGAACAGTACGAAGTTTCTGCTTATGCGCGCGACAAAAAGTGCGCGCGCCACAATATCAATTATTGGCAGTTTGGCGATTACCTTGGCATAGGTGCCGGCGCGCACGGCAAAATCACTTTACCTGCACAACAACACATCATTCGCTTATGGAAGACCCGCCTGCCCAAACACTATCTTGCCGGCGAGCACAAAATTGCGGCGCATATAGGTGGTCATCAAAATAGTTACGCCGGTGGTGGCGAAGTGTTAACAGCAGATGCATTGCCGCTGGAATTTTTAATGAATGGATTGCGTCTGAATGAGGGCGTGCCCGCCCATTATTTTAGCGAGCGCACCGGCTTGTCGCTCGATGCGTTGCAACCGCAATGGCAGCAACTTGAGCAGCAAAAACTCGTGGAAGTAGTCGCGGGCAGTTTGCGCACAACCGATTTGGGACGTCGGTTTTTAAATCGCGTTCTGCAAACCTATACGGAGGAGCAGTCATGAGTGCAATTGCCATCGGCACTGTGGATTGTGTAACGGTTTTATTCGCGGCCCTCAGTAGTTTTTTACTCGGCGGCCTCTGGTATTCGGGTGCGCTCTTTGGTCGCATCTGGCAGCGCGAAATGGGCGATAGCCGCGAGATGGGACAGGGACATCCAATCAAAGTCTTCGGTCTCAGTTTTTTGTTCGCGTTGGTAGCGGCGGGCAGTTTTTATTTGTTGTTGGGCAGCCATCCCGGCTTTGAGCGTGCGCTCACCTATGGATTGTTGGTTGGCGCCGGTTTGGTGGCGACCAGTTTTGGAATTAACTATCAATTTGCCAATCGCTCCGCGGTTGCGTGGTTTATAGATGCGGGTTATCACTTGTTGCAATTTGTTATCTATGGATTGATTTACGCCCTTTGGCCGTGAGGCTTTCGATATTGCGCATGTCCACCATGAAACCAGACGCTTTTACCATGCAATCCTGATTGCGGTCGCATCCCACTCCTTGCGATGCGATGTTAAAAACGGCTCGTTTCATGGCAAACACAGAGTCTGCGCACAGCGGGTTGGGGGCATAGTCTTGCCTGGTTATTATTTATTGTCCTTATGTCTTGCTAGTTTGTTTGTTGTTATCAATCTTGTGATTCTGTAATTCCTTTTCAATTTCCCTCATGTCCTTTTGCAGTATTCCTTCATATCCTTTCGATTGGCTGGGCAAATCCTTGCGTAAAAAGCCCTGATGATCCGTCATGATTAATCCTGAAATTCCCTATTAAAAAATCCTTTGTTTCCCTATCAATAAATATCCGTAAATCCTTCGGAAAAATTTAAGAAGCCTTCTGCACCATCGATAAAGGCTCTGCAGAAATTTCATCTTGCCAATACAGGCGATCGCTGTAGTGAAGTAAACGCATACGACCTTGGTGGTCTTCTACCAACGCGGTGCAGTTTTCAATCCAGTCGCCGCAGTTGGCGTAACGAATACCTTGCTGTTCAAAAAGTGCAGGGTAGTGAATATGGCCGCAGACAACGCCGTCATAGCCGCGTTTTTTAGCTTCATTCATACAGGCTTGTTGATAAGTATCAATCGCGGCTTTAGCCCCTTTGATATTACTTTTGATCAAACCCGCGAGAGAAAAGTAAGGGCGGCCTACCCATTTGCGGAAGCGGTTGCTCCAGCGATTAATAAACAGCAGCAGATCGTAACCATTATCGCCAATCAATTTGGTGAGCCAGCTGTGGTTGATATGCGCATCCATAGCGTCGCCGTGCATGATCAGCATGCGTTTGCCATCGGCGGATACATATTCGTGCTCCAGCGCAATTTCGATTGGTCCAAAGGCAAAAGGTCCGAATGATTCGCTGCAAAAATGGCGTACCGGTTCATCGTGGTTTCCCGGTACATAAATGACACGCACACCGCGCGTCGCAAGCTCATGGAGTTTGAGCAGTATTTGATAGTGTTTGGTCGGCCAGCAGAAGCGGCGCTTGAGCGCCCAGAGATCAATAATATCGCCCACCAGGTACAAGGTATCGCAGTGGATATGGTTGAGAAAATCCAGCAGGTAATCTGCTTTGCAATCGCGATAGCCTAAATGCACATCAGAAATCCACAAGGTGCGAGCGTGGATTAGCGGGCTGGCAGGGCGACTGGCAAGCATGGTATCTGCCATATCAAACAGGTTGCGAGACAACGCAGAAGTGGAGGCGTTCATAGGCGTTTCCCTAAGGTTGTTTGCACGCATGCTCGCAAAACCTTATGACGAAAACGCAACACTTGTGTGAATGTTTAATGACCAAAGCCGCCATTACGGCGGTCGAGGGGATCTGGCGGGAGTTATTAATTAAGGGTGTTAGCCAGCCGCTTTTGCCTGGGCGTCGCTATGGCTTTTGTCTCCCTGGCGTAACCAGTCGAGCACGGCGCGACGGCTTTCCAGCATGTCCTTGTAGGTTTGCAGGATAACCGCGTTGGGCTTGCTCTGTTGTTCCAGTAGATGCAGGCGCTCACTCAGGAAGACGATGTCCTCTTCCACTTTGCGGGCGACTTCTTCGCTGTTGAGTTCCGTATTTCCAATGTTGAGAGTGGTCACTATATTCTCCTGATCCTTGTAGGCTATGTGACCATTATCGGGATTTGATCGTTTCGCCACCAGCCGAGAGTGACGTCAGTTTTTGTGCGCTTTGGCTTACAAAGCCCGTTGTTTATACCGGTTGCTTGCGCGTAAGTGTAAGTACAAACAGGCCGGTTGCCGAGAGCACTATGGATGGACCGGCGGGGCTATCCCAGCGGTAAGATGCATACAGCCCCAAAGCGACCGCAACCGCGCCTATAAGACTGGCGCCTATCGCCATAGCCTCCGGCGTGTGTGTCAAGCGGCGGCTCGCCGCAGCGGGAATAATCAGCAGCGCGGTAATCAGCAGAACACCCACCACCTTCATGGCAATGGCAATCACCAGCGCCATCAATAACATGAGAGCTGTGCGCACTTTATTGACCGGAATTCCTTCCACTTGCGCAAGCTCTTCATGGACGGTAATTGCTAATAGCGGCTGCCAGAGCCACACCAATGCAGCTATAACCGCGATTGCCACCAGCCAAATACTGAGCAGATCTGCAGCTGTAACCGAAAGAATATCGCCGAACAAATAGGCCATCAGATCTATACGTGTGCCGCTGAACAGGCTTACACAGACAAGCCCGAGTGCGAGCGTGGAGTGGGAGAGAATACCCAGCAGTGTATCTGTAGCCAGAAAACGATTTTGCTGCATAGCGACCAGGATTAATGCCAGCAACAAACATCCCAAGGCGACCGCCAGATTCAGGTTAACGCCCAGGAGCAGCCCAAACGTAATACCGAGCAGGGCTGAATGGGCAAGGGTATCCCCGAAGTAAGCCATGCGTCGCCAAACCGCAAAAGAGCCTAATGGGCCAGCAACCAGCGCCACCGCCAAACCGGCTAATAAGGCATAAATCAAAAAATCAGCCATGGTGATGATGCTCGCAGTTATCGCCGCAGCCGGGGCCGGCTTTAAAAATCACGTTGCCGTGGGCGTCGTGTTGATGATCGTGGTGGTGAGTATAAAGAGCGACTTTTCCACCCTCGTCACTGGCCAGCGCACTGCCAAAGAGGGCAAGGTAGGCGGGGTCGCTGGTGACTTGCTCCGGGTGGCCATGGCAGCAGACATGCTGGTTGAGGCAAACCACGGTATCGGTATTGGCCATCACCAGATGCAAATCGTGGGAAACCAGGAGTACGCCGCAGTTGCGCGCTTTGCGTATGTCATTAATAAGGGTATAGAGCGCCGCCTGACCGCCTACATCCACGCCCTGCACTGGCTCGTCCAGCACCAATAATTGTGGGTCGCGCAGCAAGGCGCGGGCGAGCAACACCCGCTGGGTTTCGCCGCCAGAAAGCAATTGCATGGGGGAGTCGGTGAGTTTTTCGATGCCCGTCAGCGCCAGTATCTCGGCCATATCAACGCGGGTTTTACCACCCAGGGCGAGAAAGCGTTTTACGCTCAACGGCAGGCTTGGCTCTATGTGCAATTTTTGCGGCATATAGCCAATGCGCAAATCGGGCGCTCGTTCGATACTACCCTCATCTATCTTGATTAAGCCGAGGACGCTGCGTACCAGCGTCGTTTTACCGGCGCCGTTAGGGCCAATCAGCGTAACAATCTTGCCTGCATCCAACTGCAGGTCTGCGCGCTGCAGCAATTGGCGACCATTGCGGTTTACACTCACACCTTTGGCGAGCACCAGGGGGACGGGTTCATTCATGGAATTATTCTCGCGAAGCTGACTGGCAGGCGGGACAGAGGCCGTTAATCTCGACGCTGTGGCTGAGCAGGCTAAAACCGGCGTTGGCAGCCGCGCCCTGGATGAGTTGGTTCAGCTGCTCATCATCCAGCTCCACCGCCACATTGCAGCCCTGGCAAATCAAAAAATGACTCTGATGCTTTTGTCCCGGCGACGGGCAGCCGATAAAGGCATTCAAGCTGTTAATACGATGGATCAGGCCTTCCTCAAGCAAAAAATCCAGCGCCCGGTAAACAGTTGGCGGCGCCACGCGACGGGTGGAAGCCTTGGCCAGCATTTCCATCAGTGTATAGGCGCCCAACGGCTTGTGGCTTTGCCAGATCAGTTCCAGCACTTGCTCGCGTAAGCTGGTCAGGCGCACACCGCGCTGGTCGCAAAGTTCGCGGGCTGAGTCCAACGCACTGGTAATACAGTGGTTGTGATTGTGGTGGCTACAGGCTTTGGCGAGGGTAAACATGACGGCATCCAGAAGCTTATAAAGAGCGCTGTGCAGGCTATAGAGACCAATATGTTACACTATAACCTTACATGGGTGCGCCAAATTGCGCTTCCGCTCTTTTGGATGTGTGTTTAAATGCAAATCAGACCATTAATAAGTTTCCTGGGCTTGCTGGTGTTCTCGCAATTGGCGTTGGCCAAGCCGTTGATCGTAGCGAGCATCAAGCCGCTGGCGTTGATCGCCCAGGAAATCGCGGGCAATCAAGCCGATGTACAGACCTTGATTCCCTCTACTGCCTCCCATCACGATTATCCCCTCAAAGTGTCAGATCACCGCCTGCTGCGCGCCGCAGATCTGGTGATTTGGGTGGGCCCGGAAATGGAGAGCTTTCTGCAAAAGCCAGTGTCCAATATAGCGTCTGAGAAGTTGCTCAGCGCTTATGTCTTGCCAGGTTTATTTTGGCCTGTGGAGAATAGTCATGAAGGAGAGCATCACCACGAGCGCGACCCTCATTTATGGCTGGACCCTCGCAATGCGATGCAGTTGGCGAAAGCGATAAACGGAAAATTAGTCAAAATAGATCCGGCTAACGTCAAATCCTATGACGCCAACCTGCAGGCTTTTGTGCAAAAAACAACGAAGTTGGATGAGAAACTAGCGCAATCACTCAAACCTGTCGCCGGGCGTGGCTTCGCGGTTTATCACGAAGGTTACAACCATTTTGTTGGTCGCTACGGGTTGCGTCAGCTTAATTATGTCACCTACACACCCGAGCAAAAACCAGGCGCGAAGCACGTGGCGCAGTTGCGAAAAGACTTGGCGGGAGAGGGCAGATGTTTGTTTTTGGAGCCTTATAACGACATGACTTCAGCCCGCGATCTGGCTCGTGAGCTGAATATAAAAGTAGGCAATCTGGATCCCCTGGGGGGGCAAAACATCAACAGTTATAGTCAGTTGATGGAGCAGATGGCCGCTGCTTTTGTGTCATGTCTTGGCGATGGGGCTTAAGCCCTGGATTAACCGGCCTGGCGGATAGGGGTGGTCAGGTTAACCTGAAGCTGCATTGGCATGCGCACTTTTACACCGCGTTCGGTTAACGCATCCAGTTGGCGCTTGTTGAGCTCGAGAATAAAAGCATCGTATGCGTTACGAACTTTGCGGTCGCCGGAAAGCGCGCTGTCGCGCAGCAAGCCGATAATTCCCATTTCTGCTGAAAGCTTATGGCGTTCGCCGGTGTGGTGATAATAGAGGCTGCCTAACTGCTGCAGTCGAAAAATCGCAGATTGCGAGAAGATTAGCGTTTCCATTAAAGAACTCCTTGGTAAATGTCTGATCGGTTGAGCGTCGTGCTGTGAATTCGCCTCAAGCTCTGTTGAGGTTTATATTCAGTCTAGGTCAAACTTTAATCAGTGGTGTTCGTTAAAATGCCAATGTGGAGATATATGTAAAATTTGTGACTCACGCAAAAAAAGGGCCCCGCGTCGCCATAACAAAAAGATATAACGAATCACGGAGCCTATGCAGGGTCAAACACGAGGAGAGAAAACAAACGGTACAGCTAAACAAAACAACAATAAAAACAAATAGATCAATAACATTTACTACATAAAACGATTCGCTCAACTAGCAGCCAACCGGTAAAGATTCGGGTTTGCGCTGCCAGCGCCAGGTTCCGGAAGTGATTACTCATCACGGAGCTATCTATACACAGTGGGTAGTCAGGGTGGACATAATTCTGTCCATTTGAATCCGCACGGCTACATCGCTCAAGTCTGCAATTAGCAGATTATCCTGATCAGTATCTGCTTCCCGAAACCCTCCGCAAATTGCGGGGGATCTTAGAACTTAACGCTGGTAACACTTTGCTTGGCGACTGTAGCTGACAATTCAGCATCAATTTTTTCGCTCAAAGCGCTGGTGAACTCTTTCACTTCTTTGTCCAAACGTGAGCCCAAATCGGCAGATTCAGAGGCTTGCAGGTTGGTTGAAACACTGGTGTCAGCTGAGGCCAGGGTTAAAGGCGCTTCGGCTTTCACGTCGTCAGCAAATACAGGTGCTGCTAACAGTAGGGCTACTAAGGCTAAAGATGACTTTTTCATGTGCTACTCCTTTTGGGGTTGTTACTTTCGTTACCGAGGTAATTTTGTTACCTCTTGTTACTCATAGTAACACCTTTTTAATTTTTGGCTAGTCTTTTTTTGTGAATTTTTTGGCATATCAATAAATAAACAAGGAATATCAATGAATTGCGCATTTTTCCTCTTTTTTATGTGAACTGTGTCAATGTGCACAAAGGTAACACATTGTTTGTAACAATCTGCTGCTAACCGCACACTTAGGGTGCTTGCAGGGTTTGTTGACTGCGTTAGCGGCGGGCTTTTGGTGTATTCTTCGGCCCAAATCCAGCTTTTCCCTCCCTTTTGACCAGTAAAGATGCCTCATGATGGACTCCCAATCTTCATTGTTACCGCCAACCGCACCCCTGATTCTGGTGGATGGTTCTTCTTATCTTTATCGTGCCTATCACGCGCTACCGCCTTTAACAAATTCCAAGGGCCAGCCGACGGGTGCTGTAAAAGGCGTGGCCAATATGTTGCGCCGCTTGCGGAAGGACTATCCAGATAGCCAGATAGCCGTAGTTTTTGACGCAAAAGGAAAAACCTTCCGCGATGACATGTTTGCCGACTACAAGGCTAATCGCCCACCTATGCCTGATGACTTGCGCCCGCAAGTGCAGCCGATCCTGGACATAGTTCAGGCCATGGGGTTTCCGTTATTGGTAGTAGAAGGTGTAGAGGCGGACGATGTTATCGGGACCCTTGCGCGCCAGGCATCGGAAACTTGCCACAAGGTCATCATTTCCACTGGCGATAAAGATATGGCGCAACTGGTGACCGAGCATGTGCATCTGGTGAATACCATGACGGATTCTTATCTGGATATTCCGGGTGTGACTGCCAAATACGGTTTTGGTCCTGAGTTGATGATCGATTATCTGGCGTTGATGGGCGATAAGGTCGACAACATTCCCGGTGTGCCTGGTGTTGGCGAAAAAACGGCGCAGGCGTTGATTCAAGGGCTGGGTGGATTGGAAGCTATTTACGCTGATATCGAAAAAGTGCGCGCGCTGGATTTTCGCGGCGCAAAAAAAATGCCGGAAAAATTATTGGAGCATCGTGATATGGCGTTGCTCTCTTATAAGTTGGCGACCATTAAAACGGATGTGGAGTTGGAGCACACACCGGCTTCATTAAAGCTCGCGCCGGTAGACAATCAACGTCTGCGTGAATTGTTTGAAGAACTTGAGTTTAAAAACTGGGTAAAAGATCTGGAATCGGTCGCTGCACCTGACGATACTTTGGAAGTTACCGTCGCGGTAGCTGATGGTGAGGTGGATGCAGTAGCAGTTGCGATAATTCATCCGGAAAAAAATTACGACATTATCACAGACGAAAAAACATTTGAAAGCTGGTTGATGCTGCTGCAGCAAGCCAAAGCGTTTTCGTTTGATACTGAGACAAGCAGTCTCTATGTCATGGATGCCAAAATTGTCGGTTTAAGTTTTGCGATTGAAGCAGGTCGCGCCGCTTATGTTCCCTGTGGTCACGACTACATGGGTGCGCCTACACAATTGTCTCTGGATTGGGTGCTGGAAAAATTAAAGCCGCTGCTGGAAGACGATCATAAATTCAAAATTGGCCAGAATTTAAAATATGATCGCAGTGTGTTGCTCAACTATGGTGTTGAACTGCGCGGAATTAAATTCGATACCATGCTCGAATCTTACGTATGGAACTCCATTGGCAGTCGCCACAATATGGATGATCTCGCACAAAATTATCTGGATTACAAAACTGTCACTTTTGAAGAGTTGGCTGGCAAAGGTGCCAAGCAATTAAGTTTCAATCAATTAAAGGTTGAAGATGCAGGTCATTACGCCGCGGAAGATGCTGATATTACGCTGCGTTTGCATCACTACTTCTGGCCACAGCTGGAAAAAGTTGAATCGCTTAGATCAGTTTTTGAAACTATTGAAATGCCGTTACTGCCGGTGCTTTCGCGAATTGAGCGCAATGGTGCCTTGGTGGATGCAAAATTACTTGGCCAACAAAGTATCCAGCTCGGCGAGCGTTTGGTGCAACTTGAGCGCAAAGCCTACGAGCTTGCAGGGCAAGAATTTAATTTGAGTTCGCCCAAGCAATTGGGTGTCATTTTGTTTGAGCAGCAAAAATTACCCGTTATTAAAAAAACACCAACCGGGACTCCCTCGACAGCTGAAGAGGTGTTGCAGGAATTAGCGCTCGATTATCCGCTGCCAAAAGTGTTGATGGAATATCGTGCACTCTCCAAATTAAAATCCACTTATACCGATAAATTGCCGCTTGAAATTAACAAACGCACCGGTCGCATACACACTAGCTATCACCAGGCAGTTGCTGCGACAGGACGTTTGTCATCGCAAGATCCTAACTTGCAAAATATTCCAATCAAGAGCGAAGAAGGGCGACGCATTCGCCAGGCGTTTGTTGCACCTGCAGGTTACAAATTGGTAGCGGCGGACTATTCGCAAATTGAATTGCGCATCATGGCGCATCTGTCAGATGACGTTGGTTTGCTCAATGCTTTCTCGCAGGGGTTGGATGTGCATCGCGCTACCGCTGCCGAAGTATTTGGTGTGTCGGTGGATTCAGTAACCCCGGAGATGCGCCGCAGTGCGAAAGCGATTAACTTTGGTTTGATTTATGGTATGTCCGCTTTCGGTTTGGCCAAGCAATTACATGTCGGGCGCAATGAGGCGCAACAATATATTGATAAGTATTTTGAGCGATATCCCGGTGTGCAGCGCTATATGAATAATATTCGCGCGCTCGCCCACGAGCAGGGCTTTGTGGAGACCATTTTTGGTCGCCGCCTCTATTTGCCCGATATCAATGCCAAAAACAAAAACCTGCAGATGGCGGCAGAGCGCACCGCGATCAATGCACCTATGCAGGGTACGGCAGCGGATATCATCAAGCGCGCGATGATCCGGGTGGATGAATGGCTGACCAACAGTGATCTGGATGCGCGCATCATTATGCAGGTGCACGATGAATTGGTTGTAGAGGTAGCCGAGGATCAGGTTAACCTGCTGAAAGAGGGGCTTTTGGCTCATATGTCGGCGGCGGCGGAGCTGAAAGTGCCGCTCCTGGTGGAGGCGGGAGTGGGTAACAATTGGGATGAGGCGCACTAGTATCCACTTAGTTTGGCCTGATTTTGAAATATTTTTTAAGGTCTAACACTATGATATGTAAGTGGTTTTTCTAATTGTGCAAAAATTGTGGAAAAATATTTTGCTTTTGGATGAACTTCTGGTGGGGGGCTTAGTCTCAGTTATGTGTGTTTTACTTTCATGAGCTAACTCCTCCCCTAATGGCATTTTGCCAGCTAAGCGTTGACCAAATATGCAAAGCTACCCCGACCACTGGTTGGGGTTTTTTTTGCCTGTCATTTTTGTGAAATGATAACGTTGGGGGAGAAAAACTTATTGGTTGGGCGAACTTATAGCCTTGGCAACGGCCATAGAAATAGCAGCATTGTCTGCTAGTTCCCAAAGCCTATCTGGCCGGATGTGCCAGTATTTCCACCGGTGGTTTTCCTCTGAAACCACCGGTTTTTTTATTCATCTCCTGAGATTTCTTCAGCACCTGCTATATTTTCTTCCGGTGCAAGCCAGCTTTGCAGTTTGGCTTTAAGTTCATCTATGCCTGTGTTTTTAAGTGATGAGTAGCATTGGGCTGTTACCAGGTCGCCCATGCCAGCATTTTTCACTGCCTTTTTGACTGCCATCAAAGTATTGCCTGCCTGGCCGCGGCTTAATTTGTCAGCTTTGGTCAAGAGAATGTGGACGGGCATTTTTGATTGGTTGGCCCAGTCGAGCATGGTGGTGTCGAATTCTTGCAATGGATGACGTATATCCATTAGCAAGATAAGGCCGGCAAGGCATCGGCGCTCACGCAGGTACTCGGACAGGTGGCGCTGCCATTCTTCCTTCATGGTGCGCGAGACCTTGGCGTAACCATAGCCGGGTAAGTCCACCAGGCGCTGGGTGTCGCTCAGGGCAAAATAGTTGATCAGCTGGGTGCGGCCGGGTGTTTTACTCACGCGAGCCAGCTTATGGTTGTTGGTAAGTGCGTTGATGGCACTGGATTTTCCAGCGTTGGAGCGTCCGGCAAAGGCGACTTCTACGCCGGTCTCTGGCGGGCATTCGCGAATGCTGGGGGCGCTCTGGGTAAAGACCGCTTTGTGGAAGTTGATTTCGCTGGTCATAAAAACCCTTCAAAATAGTGTGTTATTAGCTCGATGGTATATAATGCCGCACCCTCGCTGGGGGATAGGCACGTGTGGGACGAGTTTTGTCACAGGGGAAACAAAGGGCGGCATTGTAGCCTGACACCTCTGCCATAGCGAATGAAATACCCCAAGCTGATACTGGTTGTTCGCAACATACATTGAAATAACAGGTTTCCAATGAAAGATATCGTAAAAAATGCTCTTGTTACCCTGGGTGTGGCTGTGGCCATGCAGTCTGCTGTTGCTCTGGCATCAACCAGTGCGGCAGTAACTGGCGATGCTAAAGCTGGCGCCGCCAAAGCTGCTGTGTGCGGCGCATGCCACGGTGTTGATGGCAACAGTCTGGCTGCCAACTTCCCGAAATTGGCTGGTCAGGGAGAGCGTTACCTGCTCAAGCAAATCCACGATATCAAAGCCTGGGATACTGAAACCAACCCGGCCAAGAAGGCTTCTACCGGCCGTACTGTGATGGAAATGACCGGTATCCTCACCAATCTGAGCGAGCAGGATATTGCCGACGTGGCTGCCTACTTCGCCTCTCAAAATACCCAACTGAGCGGTTCCAAGAAAATGGAAGTGCAGGTTAACTCAGGTATTAAGGTAGATGCCCTTGAGCTGGGTGCTAAAGCTTACCGCTCAGGCAACCTCGCCAATGGTGTGCCAGCTTGTACCGGCTGTCATGGTCCGGATGGCAAGGGTAACCCTGCGGCTGGCTTCCCGCGCTTGAGTGGTCAGCATGCGGATTATATTGAAAAGCAACTCACCAACTTCCGCGCTGGCAACCGTACTAATGATGGCGATACCCAGACAATGCGCGCCGTTGCTGAAAAATTGAGTGACGCAGAGATCAAAGCACTGGCAAACTTTATTGCAGGCTTGAATTAATCGCAGCAAATGCGTAAAAAAGGCGACCTTGAGTCGCCTTTTTTATTGGCTGCTCTAACCCCTGCCTGAACGCGGCCGACCGGCGGCGTCTTTGGGTGATGACCTGCAAGCGCACAGGGAACGAAAAGATTCATAAGAGTTCCAATGCGCACTTATTTATTGATGAAAGATGGAGTGACTTGATGCGTATTTTAGCTGCCGCTTTCGGCACCTTGTTCTCATTGGCTGTGTTTGCAGCCGATACTGCCCAACCCGCTTACCTTGAAGGGCGCGATTACAGCTTGCTCGACCAGCCAGTGCGCACGCTCAACCCGGCCAAAATCGAGGTGGTGGAGGTGTTTTCCTACACCTGCCCACACTGCTTTCACTTTGAGCCGCTGATTGAAGAGTGGGCGAAAAAGCAAAAAGACGATGTTGCCCTGGTGCAAACCCACACCAAGTGGAGCCCGGGTATGGAGCCATACCAGCGCGGCTTCTATACCGCCGTAACCCTCAAGGTGAAAGACAAGGTTCAGTTGGCGGTATTCAAAGCTATCCACGAACAACAAAAGCAGCTGCCTGACGCGCAAGCCTGGGCTGATTTCCTGGCAGCCTACGGTGTTAGCAAGCAATCGGTATTGAGCACCTATGATTCCTTTATTGTGACTGGCCAGGTGGCCCAGGCGGATCAGCGTTCGCGCGACTACAAAATCACCGGCACGCCCGAGATAGTGGTGGAGGGCAAATACCGCGTGAGTACCCGTACCTCTGCCACCTATGACGATATGCTCAAGGTTGTGCAGTTCCTGGTCGACAAAACCCGTGCCGAGCGCGCCGCTGCCGCTGCCGCTGCCAAGCATTAATCACTCATTAAGTTGCGCCCGCTAGTCTATTTGGCGGGCGCAGTTGTTTCTGGCCTGCCCGGCCGTCCCTTTCTTCGCTGGAGTTTGTTATGCGTATTGTTGCTGCCTTTGTTGGCCTGGTCCTTTCCTTGTCGAGTGTTGCCTCTATAGCGGCAGACACCTATCAGGAAGGTAAGGATTACGTGACCCTGGCTGAACCTGTTACCCCTAAAGATCCCTCTAAAATCGAAGTCACCGAGGTGTTTTCCTACCTCTGCCCGCACTGCTTCCACTTTGAACCCTTGCTGTCTGCCTGGGCAAAAAAACAACCGGCTGATGTGAGCCTGGTATTGGTTCACGCGTCTTTTAACCACGACTGGCCTATCTATCAGCGCGGTTTTTACACCGCACAAGCGCTGGGTTTGAAAGATAAAGTTCACCAGCAGGTTTTTGATACTGTTCATGTTGCCCATAAAGAACTGCTGACTGCGCAAGATTGGGCGGATTTCCTGTCGCTCTATGGCGCTGACAAAGCAACTGTAGTCAAAACCTTTGATTCGTTTGGTGTAAGCAGCCAAATGAAGCAAGCGGATGCCCGTGTGCGCGATCTGAAGATTGCCAGCACGCCCCAGCTGGTGGTGAATGGCAAGTACCGCATCACCGCTACCAAGCACGAGGATATCCTGGCCGTTGCGCAGTTCCTGGTGGATAAAGTTCGCGCCGAACGCGCCAAGCACTGATCTTTCGTCACTGATTAAAAACGCCCGTCTTCCTACCGGAAGTGCGGGCGTTTTTATTGGTTCGTCGCCCCGGCGCTCTCCATAGGACTGTCTATACTCAAAGGCACGATTACAGCCTGATTAGAGTGAGAGTGACGGGAGTTATGGCGGAAAGGCCGGAGGATAAAGGCGCCAACTGGCGTGAGAAATACCTGGGTGCCCTGGATCAACAGGAGCAGCTGGAAAAACAGTTTGCTGCCCAGCAGGAATTGCTGCGTCGGGCGCTGGTGCGTGTGAGCGTATCGGCGGAAGGGCAGGATGATGCGCTGGATGAAATCCTTAACCAAATACGTGAGCGCCTGCGCAGCGTCGCACCAGGCGATATAAGCCAACTGCTCGCGCGCCTCGACGAAGCTGCCATCGGTTTTGAGCAGCACCGCGACCGAAACGCCCTCGAAGTATTGCAATCCTTGCAAAACACCCTGCGGCCACTCCAGCAGCTGGAGTTATCGCGCTCGGTTAAAAAAGATATCAATAAATACCTCGCCCAGTTGCCCCAGCGCAGTAAAAAGGTGCGTCTCTATCCGGCGCTCTTGCAGCAGCTTGCGGATATCCAACAGCAGGTCGTTAAAGAGCTGGAGCAGCCCAAAACAGGTTTCTTGCAGAAATTGCTCGGGCAAACCCCGCCACCTAAAAATGTGGCTGCTACAACGGAGGAGCTGGAGGAACAGCAGGCGGTTGAGAAAGTTGCTTCAGCAATAGCGGACACCAACGATAGTGAAGTGATTCTCCCCGCTGTCCCCGTTACGACCTCAAAAACAATTTCGCCCCTTGATGACAAAGGGGAATTGCCTCGTCTGTTTGTCACTAATGTCACAGAAGTGATCAACCAATTTTTAATCGGGTTGGAGCAGGAGACGCCGCTAGTCAAAAAAATTGAGGCCATACGCGCAAGTATCACGCAGGATATGAGCGTGGATATGTTTATCCGCACGCTCGAAAATTTGCGCGACCTGGTAATGCAAGCCTATCTCTCCTCCAACCAGGCGTTTGCGACCTATTTAAAAAATGTTAATCAAGAGTTAGCCGATATTTACGACGTTGTGGGTGGCTCGGTGGCGTCGGGCAGTTCGCTGCGTAGCGCGTCAGATAATTTGCAGGCAACGGTGATGCAGGAGATGGCAACCCTCGAAGCCAATACCGAAAACGCCACTGATCTTGCGCAATTGAAAAATCAGGTGAAATCCCAGCTCGGCAATATTCGCCAGGCGCTGGACAACTTCCAGCAATCGGAACAATTGCAAAACCAACTTGCCAGCCAACTCGAAGCCTTGGGCAATAAAGTTAAAGTGATGGAGACGGAAGCGGAGCGCAATCGCACCGTGTTGGAAAAACAGCGCCACCGCGCGCTCCACGATCCGCTTACCGAATTACCCAATCGAGAGTATTACAACGAGCGCAGCGCTTATGAATACCAGCGCTGGCAGCGCTATGGTCGCCCGCTGACTCTGGCAGTGCTGGATATAGATCACTTCAAAAAAATTAACGATACGCACGGTCACCAGGCGGGGGATCGTGTGTTGAAAGTGATTGGTCGTTCCATTGCAAAACGATTGAGGGAAGTGGATTTTTTCTGTCGTTACGGCGGCGAAGAATTTATTGCACTTATGCCGGAAACCAGCCTGGAAGAAGCCTTGCCTGTGTTGGAAAAAATCCGCGCTTCTATTGCGGGAGCTGCGTTTAATTACAAAGAGGAACCGCTGTCCATTACCTTGTCTATCGGCATTACCGAATTTAACGCGGATGATGATATTGAAAGCGCGTTTGCGCGCGCGGATAACGCACTCTACCAAGCCAAATCCAGTGGCAGGAACTGCACGCGCACTGGCTAAATTTGTGAGGAGACTATGGCTAGATCCCAAAGGAAAGTACCGGTGATTTGCTGTGCATTATTGATAGGCATATTCACCGGTGGCAATGCAGTGGCTGCAAGCTTTTCACTCACAGCGACAGATGCAGCGGGAAAGCCTGTCACAGGAGTAGTGGCGGCGTTGGTACCAGAAGCTAAACCCAATTTCACCGATAAAGCCAAAGCGATTATGGATCAGCGCCATCAGCAATTTACACCTGGCGTGTTGGCGGTGCGTACCAATACACTGATTCACTTTCCCAACAGTGACGATGTGCGTCATCAAGTCTACTCATTTTCGCCAGCCAAGCGCTTTGAGTTGCGCCTCTATCATGGTCGTACAGCGGAGCCGGTGTTATTTGATCAACCTGGCCAAGTCATTCTCGGCTGCAATATTCACGATTCCATGGTGGGTTACATTTACGTGGTCGACACTGAATATTTTGCTGTCGACAATGACCAGGGACAGCTCGCTATTGCCAATGTGCCAGCTGGCAATTACACCCTGGAAATCTACCAACCCAAATTGGCCAAGCCCTGGCCCCCACAAAAAATAACGCTCACTGCCGAGCAAAACCTGCAGCAGAAAATTACTTTGAATAATTTTGTGGAGGCGAAAAAAGTGAGTGAAGATAGTCTGGATAGCCTCTTCAAGTGAATGACATGACAGTGTCAACGTCGCCGCACGACGCTAAACAAAAATCGACACAGCGTCCCGCTCGCCGAATCAGTTACCTGATCAAATTGTTGTTGCTATTGATTGGTTTGGTAGCGGTATTGGAAGCTATTACCTATGTGGCGACACGCATAGTGATCCATAACGCAGTAACACAAAATGCGAAAGCGGAGTTGCTCAGTGGTGGCGGAATTTTTACTCGCCTTATGCAAAATAAGGCTGAGCAGTTGGCCTTGTCGGTTTCGGTGCTGACTGACGATTTCGGATTTAAGGATGCCGTCACCAGCGCCGATGAAAATACTATTCGCTCCGCGTTAAACAATCACTCCGCTCGGGTAAAGGCGGACATAGGCATTGTGATTACCAGCGAAGGGCAATTAATTGCCAGCCGCGACTTGCCCGAAAATAGCATTGCACAATTTTCCGAACTGCGTACCCAAGTTGAGCAAAAGGGGCGCGCATACAACACCGTTGTACTGGATGGCAAAGCTTACCAATTCGTGTTGTCCCAAGTAAAAGCGCCTATGCCTGTAGGCATCGCTGGCATGGGGTTTGAGATAAAACAGGAATTCAGTGATGAGTTAAAAAAACTCACCAATCTCGATGTTTCTTTTGTGCAGTATCGTCAACAAAAGATGTTTTACCTTGCCGGTACTATTGAACATTATGATCGCTCTGGTTTGGAAAAAGGGTTAACCCATAGCGTACCCGGGCGAGTGTTTGAATATGATCAGCTTATGTCGTTGGCTGTGCCTATAGGGCGGCCAGATAACGAGTTGATCGCGGTATTGCAAGTGCCGTTGAGCAAGGTGCTTGCACCTTTTTCCGGGCTCAACTTGCAATTGCTTATTCTGGCTTTGTTGTTTTCGCTGGTGGCGGGTATCTGCGCATTTTGGCTTGCGCGCAGCGTGACACGGCCGGTGAGTTTGTTGGCAAGTATTGCGCAGCGCATTGCGCGCGGATTTTACAGCACGCCTATTGAAGTCAAATCCAACGATGAGCTAGGCGATTTAGCGGGAGCTTTTCTCAGTATGCAGCGCGCCATAGCGCAGCGTGAACAACAAGTTATTTATCAATCAGAGCACGATACGCTTACCAGTCTGCCTAATCGCAGCCGTGTGTTTCCCGAATTATCGATTGCTATTGAGAAGGCTCGCCTGGCATCAACCGGGTTTTCAGTGTTACTTGTGGATGTTCGCAATTTTGCGCAGTTCAATGATGAGTTGAGCCACGAAATTGGCGATTTAATTTTGCATGAAGTTGGAGCCAATCTTGCGCACCATTTTCGTCACAGGGGCGCCGTGTTGCGCTTTGGGAGCGACGAGTTTCTCTGCATCATAGAACAATTTGATCGGCAGGCCTCGGTGGAGTTGGCTGAATCTGTTCATCAATTGTTTAAAGCGCCGGTCACTCTCGGACAAATCCAGATCAATATTGAAGTGAATATAGGTGTGGCCAATTATCCCTTTGATGCGGATGCAGCGGAAATTCTATTGCGGCGCACCCAGTTGGCGCTCAATCACGGCCGCGCCAATTCGCGCAGTACCTGTTGTTACGAACAGGGTTGGGATGAAAAGCATTTGCGCCGTTTGCATTTGTTTCGCGAATTTGAAAATTCCCTGCGCGACAATCACATCAGCCTTTACTACCAACCCAAAATTAATCTGGATAATCCCACCAGCCTTGGGGCCGAGGCATTGGTGCGCTGGATTCACCCGCAGATGGGCTTTATTCCGCCGGATGAATTTATCACCGTGATTGAAAGCTCCGGACAAATCACCTTGCTTACGCGCTGGGTATTGCGCGAGGCAGTGCAGCAGTTAAGGCAGCTACTGGATTCACATCTGGATATGACCTTGTCGGTCAACCTGTCTGCGCTGGATTTATTAGTGGATGATTTGCCAGATTATGTGGCGGATTTGCTGGCGCACTATAGGGTACCCGCGGGTAATCTTTGCCTGGAAATTACCGAGAGCGCCATTATGCGCGAAGCGGAAAAATCCCTGGCCAATTTGCTGCGGCTGGAAGCGGTTGGTGTGATGCTATCTATTGATGATTTCGGCACCGGTTATTCGTCGCTCTCGCAATTGAAAAAATTACCTGTATCCGAATTAAAAATCGACAAGAGTTTTATTTTGAATCTCGCCTCCAGTGAAGACGATATGCTCATAGTGCGCTCCACTATTGAGCTTGGCCATACCATGGGCTTAAGCGTTACTGCCGAAGGTGTGGAGACTGAGGCCATTAAAAATATCCTGATCAGTTATGGTTGTGATACGGCACAAGGTTATCTCTACAGCAGGCCTTTGCCTGCAACAGCTTTTGTGGAGTGGCTCGATACCTATCTTGCCGGCCTGACGCAAAGCGCACATTAATATGCCGCTTGCGAGGCTTTGGTTTTTTGCAGAAGGGAGTTATGTCATGCATAAACAACTTGTAGGAACAGCGCTGATTATCAGCTTGCTCGCACCTGCGTTGATGGCGGAAGAAATAGAGACGCGCAGCCGTATTATTGCTACCGGCGGTGCGACGACCATTGAAGGTGTGGCCGGTGGCGGCATAGTGCCTATGGCGGTCATCTCTGGCTATGGTGCGCAGGAAGAGTGGGGAGGCACCGCCTTTGCCAGCTACGTCAATACACCCGACTATGAATTAAAAGTCGTAGGTGCCAGTTGGAGTTGTCACAATCGCGTGGAGTTTTCCATTGCCGAGCAGCAATTGATTCACCAGTCACTCACCGATGCGCTGCACTTGCCTGACAACGACATCAAGCAGCAAATCTTCGGCGCCAAGGTACGGCTCGCGGGTGATTTGATTTACACGGATATTCCACAAATAAGTGCAGGCCTGGAATACAAACGCAACCTGGATTTTTTTGTGCCTAAAGCCGTGGGTGCCAAAAAAGATTCAGGTACTGATGTATACGTATCTGCCACCAAATTAATTCTCGCCGGTTTGGGCGAGCGCAATTGGCTACTGAATGCCGCCGCGCGTTATACCAATGCCAACCAGACAGGACTTGTGGGTTTTGGGGGCGATGCCAATGCTGATCGCGAGCTGGTGGGTGAGGTCTCGGCCGGTATGTTTTTTAATACGCATTGGGCGCTGGGCGCTGAATATCGACAAAAGCCGAATAATCTTTCTGCGGTTAAAGAGGATGATTGGAAGACATTATTTTTGGCCTGGTTTCCCAATAAACATTTTTCACTGGTAGCGGCCTATGTTGATCTGGGTGAGGTAGCCACCTTTAAGGATCAGACTGGCTGGTATCTGTCTGCACAGGGGAGTTTTTAATCATGAAAAAATCCATTTTCCTGTTGGCGGCGCTGCTGCTCTGCGCTTGCACCCATACCCATAAAAGTCCGCTCTATGATCGCCTTGGGCAATATGAAGGCATAGATAGTTTGGTGGTGGAATTAATCCATGTGATTGCGCAGGATGAGCGCGTCAAGCCGCGCTATGTCGGTGTAAACATGGAGAAATTCAGAAAAGGTTTGAGCGATTACATTTGCTCGCTGGCGCAAGGCCCCTGCAATTATTCAGGTGATTCTCTGCATGAGGTGCACGCTGGCCACAATTATTCCAATACGGAGTTCAATGCGATAGTGGCGGATTTGATGGTGGCTATGGACCGAAAAAAAATTCCCACTGGGACACAAAATGAACTGCTCGCCTTGTTGGCGCCTTCCTACAAAGATGTTGTTTACCATTAGGTGATTTAACACTAATTAACATAATTCCACAAAAACAGACTCCGGGTGCGGGCGCTGCAGGTTTATGCTAACCGGGCGCCCGCACTTGTATGCGCCTAATAACAATTCACTGACGGAACACATATCATGTCTCTCGCCAAGTTTATGCTGGCAACCATTTTTGCTGCCGCCAGCACGCAGGTTATCGCTGATCAGCTGCATCTCAACGATAAAAATTATTTCACCATGCAGGGGCTCAATGTCACTGTGTTTAGCGATATTTATCCCGACGGCCACCAGACAGGTGTGACCATTATCCAGCACGGCAGCCGCGTAGCCGCTAATGGCGATTTGCGTTTGGAGATATCGCCCGGCCAATGGTCGCCTGTACCTGTTGGCGGCGAGCAAACAGTGGATCGCGAACAGCAGCGTATTATACAAACGCTCTCTTATCCCGACCCGAGCAAAGATAAAAAGGGTTTTAACCCGATTAATTATCCTGACCTGAAATTTACTTATCAGGTGAATGTTACCGCCTTACCGGATAATAAAATCAAAGTGACCGTTGATCTGGATAAGCCCTTGCCAGCTGAGTGGATTGGCAAGGTGGGTTTTAACCTGGAATTATTTCCCGGTGAATTATTTGGCAAAGCATTTTTAATGGATCAGCAGGCGGGCATTTTTCCTCGGCAACCTAATGGCCCGGTTCGCGAAATAAACGGCGAGTTTATTGCAGCACCTTTAGCGACAGGCAAAAAGCTGGTGGTTGCACCTGATGTGGATAAGCAGCGCATAGTGATCGAAAGCAAAACCGGTGCGCTCGAACTCTGGGATGGTCGCACCAACCACAACAACGGCTGGTTTATTGTGCGCAGCGCAATCCCCGCCAAAGCCAGTAAAACGGCGATCGAGTGGATTATTGCTCCCAACGTAGTTGAAGGCTGGCAGTACACACCGGTTCTACAAGTATCGCAATTGGGTTACAGCACAACACAACCTAAAAAATTGGTGATAGAGCAGGATGCGCTCGACGAAAGGGCGGATGACGTGAGCCTCTACAAACTCACTGAGTCAGGTGCGCAACTTGTACGTAAAGGTGCCGCTGAGCATTGGGGGAATTTTTTGCGCTATCACTATCTCACCTATGATTTTTCCGATATCAAAACACCTGGCAGCTACCAGTTGGGTTATCGCGGCCAGCGTACGCAAGCCTTTACGATTTCCAATGAGGTTTTTGATCGCCACGCCTGGCAACCAACCCTGGAATATTTTTTACCGGTACAGATGTGCCATATGCGGGTAAATGAAAAATATCGCGTGTGGCATGGGTTGGATCACGAAGACGATGCGCTGATGGCGCCGATCAACTACAACCATTACGACGGTTACATTTCCGGTCCTTCCACGCTTACCAAATATCAGCCGGGCGAGCGAGTACCTGGATTAAATGCCGGTGGTTGGCACGACGCGGGCGATTATGATTTGCGCGTGGAATCGCAAATGGGCACTGTCTGGTTACTGGCAGAAATGGTGGAAGAATTTGGCCTCAACTACGATGCCACCAGCATCGACCAGAAACATAAAATTGTGGAAATTCACCAGCCAGATGGTATCAACGATGCGCTGCAACAAATCGAACACGGTTTGCTGAGTGTTCTTGGTGGTTATCGTTCCATGGGGCGCATTTATCGCGGCATTATTGATGTGGATTTGCGTCAGTATGTGATGCTTGGCGATGGCTCATTGCAAACCGATAATTTGCCTTATGATCCTGCACTGAAAACGGACGAGCGCATTAACGGCAAATCTGGCCAGCGCGATGATCGCTGGGTGTTTACCGAAGACAATCCAGATCGCGAAGCTTATGTTGCCGCTGGCCTCGCGGCAGCGGCGCGGGTGTTGAAAAAATCCAACCCGGCGCTGGCGGCCGAAAGCCTGGCGGCGGCGGAAGATCTTTATAGCAAAGCCAAGGCGCGTGTGAAAAAAGCGAAAACAAAAAGTTTTGCGTTATCCGAATTGGCCTTGAGCACTGGCAAGCAAGAATATCTCGATGAATTGGTTGGCATCCGCGAGGATTTGATTAAAAACATAGGTGAGGCCGGTTGGCCTTTGGGACGCGTCTTGCCAAAAATTAAGGATAAAGAATTTAAACAGGCAATCGCAAAAGCCGTGCAGGCTTATCAAGCAGGTGTGAAAGAACGTGCACGTACTGAGTCGCCTTATGGCGTGCCTTACAAACCTAACATCTGGGGCGCGGGCTGGGATATTCAGGAGTTTGGTGTCAAACAATATTTCTTCCATAAAAGCTGGCCGGAATACACAGGTACAGATTCCTATTTGAATGCGCTCAATTTTGTATTGGGTGTGCATCCTGGTTCCAACACCCAATCTTTTGCGTCGGGTGTGGGCGCTAATTCGGCGACGACCGCTTATGGTGGCAATCGTGCGGATTGGTCTTATATTCCCGGCGGTGTGATTTCAGGAACGGCGCTGATTCGCCCGGATTTGCCCGAGCTGAAAATCTGGCCTTTCTTCTGGCAACAAACGGAATATGTGATGGGTGGTGGTGAGACTAACTATATGTTTTTGGTGATGGCGGCGGATCAGTTGGCGAAAGCTAAAAAATAACGAGTTGTACCGTAGGTTGGGGTAAGGCAGAGCCGCACCCCAACATGACCATCTCGTCGCATAAACCTAACGCCAAATTGGCAATCCCTTTAACAATCAACAATGAGGTGTTGGTGAGTCAGAATTGTTGGGGTGCGCTGCGCTTACCGCCAACCTACAGGTATCATTTAGTCTCAACGCTCCAACAACGGAAACTTATTCTCCACCCCATCCCACTTCTCATGTTCAGCCATAGCATCTTTACGCAGGGTGATGGTGGGCCAGACTTCTGCCAGCTCGGCGTTTAGCTGGATGTATTTTTCCTGGCCGGCGGGTACTTCGCTCTCTTCAAAAATCGCGTTGGCGGGGCATTCCATGGGGCAGAGGTTGCAGTCGATGCAATGCACTGGGTCAATCACCAGGAAGTTCGGGCCTTCGCGGAAGGCGTCTGTAGGGCAGACTTCCACACAAGTCGTGTGCTTGCAATTGATACAGTTGTCGGTGACTACAAAGGTCATGTGCTATTCCCGGTATTGCCTGAGAGGGGCAGAAAAGCCGCCTGATTAAAAAGCGGCTTTATACACATAGACCAGCGCCGGGTAAATCGATTTCTGCTGATAAGCCTTATCACAAGCCCTGATATAGCTTAGTGAGCGCTGGCCGCCAGATCATTATCCCAGTTAACGAGAATCTGTTTCACGTAAAGGCCCGCGTCAGTCAGGTTGGCGTCTGTCCATTTACCGTCGGGCGCTGTGCCGGGCTTGAGCTGCGAGGCACCTTCCTTCTTGTCGTTGAGCGCCCAGTTGCACATGCTTAGGTAGTTTTTGCGGGCAAAGGCCAGCCAGAGCTCAGTTTCCTGTTTATTGATCCCGCCGTCGCCATTAGCGTTGACGGAACCCCATTCGGTAATCATGAGGGCGATACCTTTATCCATCGCCTTTTGCGCTTTGTCGCGTAGCGATTGGCCATGGCTGCCGGCGTAAAAATGCAGGGTATAGGCGATGTTGCTAACACCGGTGAGCGGATCGGCGGCGGCCTTGTCTACATCCTGCGACCAGGTCTGGGTGCCGACAATAATCAGGTTGTCCGGGTCAATTGCGCGTATCTTGCCGATGACTTGCTCGGCATAGGGTTTGATCTCTTTGGACCAATCCACATTTTGCAGCGGCTCGTTGTAGATCTCGTAAATCAGGTTGGGCGTCTTGCCATATTTTTTGGCGATCTTTTCAAAAAAGCTCACGGCCAGGGCGGGATTTTTTTGGGCATCGTGTGCGTGCCAGTCAACAATCACATAGATGCCCTGGGCGATAGCCGCATCGACAACGCGCTCGGCTTTAGTGAAGTTGCCTTCGGCATCCGCCGCATAGCCACCGTTTTTATCGGCACCTATGGCGGCGCGAATAATCCCGGCCTTCCACTCCTTATGTACAAAACTCACGACATCGGCGTTGTAGTAGCGATCAGCACCCCAGCCGTTGTTGCTCCAGAACAGGCTCGGCCCGGCGAAGGCTACGGGTGCGCCTTTACTATCGACGATGCGGTTCCCTTTGACGCTAAGCGCGCCATGCTCGGCGACCGGGTTGCTTTCCGCATAAGCGGCGATGGGCATAGCGGCAACAAGCACAAGCGCCGTGCAGGTGCGCTTGAGGGCGGTACAAATGAGTGAAAGTTTCATTATTAAAATCCTTTCGGTGGTGTTGGTATTAGCGTTGGAATGAGATACAACTCCGTTTTACCACTTTTGGATTTTGCTTGCGCTGGCTTTTACATTTCCTTGCGCCAGATTTTTCAGCCAAGCTCACTAGAGCATTGCAGCAGGCGAGCAGTTGGCGTTGATAAATTGCCTGTGGCTCGGTAGCCCTTGCACCGCGTCACTGATGCCGCTGGCGATATTGCGCAGCTCTTGCGCCACTAATTGCTCGTCAAAGCTATCTACCAGAGGGTGGTAGTGATCAGGTATTACCTCGAAGCCCGCGAACATTGCCAGCCAGCTGTTGGTGCGGAAAAAATCCAGATAGTCGAGCGAGAGCTGCGCGGTATTTTTAAAGAGTGCAATAGTCTGCGCCAGTGAATCCGGAATAGGCGCCGAGCGACAGGCATCCCAAAAAGCCTGGCCGCTGCGTTGGTTGAGGTGGTAATGCAATACCAGAAAATCGCGCAGCCGCTCCTGACGAATACGCAAGAGGCGATTGCTTTCGGTGATCAACATGGGGTTCCACTGACGATTAGGAAAATTGTCGATCAGCTGGTTAATACTTTCCTGAATCATATAAATACTGGTGGATTCCAGCGGCTCCATAAAGCCGCTCGCGAGCCCCAATGCAAAAACATTTTTATTCCACGACTGCTTGCGCATGCCGGTGGTAAAGCGCAGGAATTTGGGCTCCGCAAGCGCAGGGCCTTCGAGATTTTGTTCGAGCTGCGCCAAGGCGCGCTCGTCGCTGATAAAGTTACTGCAATACACATGGCCGTTGCCTACGCGATGCTGCAACGGAATGCGCCACTGCCAACCGGCTTCGCAGGCGAGTGAGCGTGTGTAAGGTGCAGGCTCCAGGGTGCTTGCGCAGGGAATGGCGATAGCGCGGTCGCAGGGCAACCACTGTTGCCAATTTTCATAACCGGTTTTTAAAGTTTCTTCGATCAATAAACCTTTAAAACCGGAGCAGTCGATAAATAATTCGCCGCTAATTTTTTCGCCAGTATTGAGCTGCAATGATTCGATAAAACCACTGTGACTATGTTGCGTAACAGCCGTCACAGTGGCTGCAATGCGCTGCACTCCCAATTGCTGCGCATAGCGGCTGAGATATTGTGCAAACAATCCTGCATCAAAATGAAAGGCATAATTAAACGATGACAAGTCGCTGTCTGCATTGGCTTTGGGCAGTGCAAACTTCCCGGCGCGTGCAATTTGTGAAGCGAGGCAATAGGTATCCAGCGCTTGCGCCTGGCCCTGCTGTTTCATCTTGATCCAGAAGTGATGGAAATTAATACCGTCGACCCGGGCGCCGTAACCGGCAAAGGGGTGCAAAAATTTTTCACTCGGTTTTTTCCAGCCGTCAAAATCAATCGCCAGTTTATAAGTAGCGCTGGTATTGCGAATAAAATCCAACTCGTCGATTTGCAAGGATTTTAAAAATTCTTTGATAAAGGGCACTGTCGCTTCGCCCACACCAATAGTGCCGATCTCGGCTGATTCAATCAGTGTGATCCTTAAATTGCTGCGCGAAAAACGTTTCGCGAGTGCGGCGGCAGCCATCCAGCCGGCGGTGCCGCCGCCTAGAATAACGATTGATTGAATGCGATTATCTGACATGGCTTGGCCTGATTTTTTTAATTTAAGAGTTTGGAAAATGACTCTTCCAGTTATCTACATTTCAAGATTTCCCTTAGGTATCATTTTTCGAAACCTTCAAGTCATGGATGACTTGAAGGAGCTACAGGGACGTATTCATGCGTTTTCGAAAAATGATACCTAAGGGAAAGCTGATTCGAAGTGCTGCTCTAATACACGTTCAAGCTAAAAAGCCGATGACGAATTACTCCGCCATCGGCTCTCTTATTCCCGTGTTACTGCGCGATTAAAACTTCGCCGTCACACCCGCGGTCACGCGGCGCTCATACAAATCGTATTGGGAAATATTGTCTTCCCAACCCGTGTACTGAATGGAATTTTCTTCCGTCAGGTTGTTGATCGCCAAAGAGACTTGCACAGCTTCGTTGATATCGTAGCTACCGGATACATCCACAAACATTTGCGGTTTCAACCATTTGTCCAAACCGTTGGGGTTGTTAATGGTCCAGTGGTTGTCTTGACCTTGGTACTGCTTGCTCAGGTAATTGCCAGCGATACGCGCCTGGAATTTTTCACCTTGGTACCAGAGCACCAGGTTACTTTGGTTTTCAGCGGTGTTGCTGAAAGGAGAGCGGTCGCCATTGGCCAACTTCTGGCTACCCTTGCTCGGTGAGTAAGTGTAGTTGAAGGTGATACCTGTGTTGCTCAGGAAGCCTGGCAGGAAGGTCAGGCTTTGTTGCCACGCGAATTCATAACCGCTGATCACACCACCTTTGCCGTTGGACACTGTGTACTCAACCGCGCCGTCGCGCACTACACCATCGCTGTCAGCCAGGTTCGCGTTGAACTTGCTGTCGTTGAAGGTAAAGCTGTCGATACGCATATTGAAGTAGCCCAGCGATATCAATGAAGTCTCGTTGGGATACCACTCGCCTGCCAAACTGAAGGTGCCAGCTTCCCAAGGTTTCAAATTCGGGTTGCCGTTGTTGTTGCGCGAGTTAACACGTTGGAACGTTTCTTTCTGGCCGGTAACTGGATCAACCTGTTCGCCTTTGAAGTAGGTGATAGAACCCTGGCCCAGGCTGTCGAGATTTTGCAGTGACATGGTCTCGTTGTAAGCCGCTTTCACTTTCCACTCTTCACCCAAATTAAAAGTGGTGTTGAAGCTGGAGAGCGCATGGTTGTAAGACACGTCAGTCACTTCATCACCCAAGTCGAGATAGGTGGTGTGGTTGGGGTCAGTGCCCGCCAGAATGCGCGGATTCAACTTGCTTGGGTCAACCAGGTTGCGCGTTACTTCCAAATCGGTTTTCACGTAACGCATACCGGCGTTACCGGTCATGCTCACATCATCGCTGAAGTCAGCGTCGAAGTTGAATTTCACAAATACCGATTGTTTTTTCTCGCCCACTTTATAAGAGCGATCAGGGTTAAGAATCTGCTCGCCTTTGCCGTACAAGTAGTTTTCGAACGCGACAGGATCATCGATCTTGTTCACATCGATCATGGGTACGTTCAGAGAAATACCTGAACCGGCTTTACCGAAGTTGCTCACGGTGGTGAGGTATTTGCTCAGCTTGGCGTCATCCAGGCCAAACACAGGCAACGGATCATAGGTAGCACCGTAAGCGGTACCGCCAAAGTTGCCAGCCTGACCAACGGCATAGCCCGCTTCGTGGTATTTGTTCAGCAGGTTAACGCCGTCTTTCACGTAACCGGATGGTGAGAAGAAGGACAAGCTTTCGTTAGTGGTGCTGCGATCAGAGAAGCGCAGACCAAAGTCCATGGAGGTGAAGCCTTTTTCGGCAAATTTGAAATTGCCGTCAGCGCGAACTACATCGGAGTCTGCATTCTGCTTGCCGCCGTCAATCCACGCTGAGTGGATGTACCAGGCAGACGTTGCTTTGGCCAGGTTCGCCAGTGTTGGATCAATGGAGAAGCTAACGGATTCGTCGTTCAACTTCAGGTGGCTTTTGTAGATATTGCCGTTGTCGATAGCACCCGGGTTGATTTCTTCTTCAACTCCATTCGGGGTTCTCACCACTTTGCGACCGTAAGTTACCTGGGCGAAGGTGAGGGTGTTGTTGGTGCTGTCAGCAGTGCCATGAACCCAGCGAGTGCTACCGGTAAAAGCGCCACCGTTATCGTATTTCAACTCAAGGTTGGTGTTGAGCGCATCGGATTTACGGTAATCGCCCATCACACCAGCGCGCAGGCCGTTGATCAGGGTGTTGAACTCGGTGGCGTAGTAGCTGCGACCCGCCAGGCTCGCGTCATGCAGACCAGACTTGGGGAAAGCGTCGGTGAGGTTGTGGAACTGGCCGCGGTCGGTGCCGTTGGTCAGATACAAAAATTGGCCAGCGGATTTCTCGTCGATCTTGTTGTACACCACGTCAGCGTTCAGCTCCAGGCTGTCGCTCAGCATGGCGTTGAAGTTGTAGTTAACACCCAAACGCTCGCGCTCGGTTTGGCGGGACTGGATATTGCTATCCCAGCTGGCGCCTTCGATGATCTCGCTGCTCAGTTTGCCGTCGCCGTTAAGATCGGCACAGCCGGTGGATGGGCAACCCCAGGAGCTCTCCACCGCCAGATCCGGGTCCATAAAGCCGCGGTTGTCGGTGAGGGTAGAGTCGCTGTAAGACACCGCCAAAGAGGTAGCCAGGGCGTCGCTGATCTTCCAGCCAAACAGGGCGTTTACGTCGGGATCAGTGCCGGAGGATTCGCTGCCGGAACTAGCCTTGGCAGTACCAACGACGGTGAAGCCATCATTCAGCTTGAGTGAGCGTTTGGTTTGCAGGTCGATAGCGCCGCCCACACCGCCTTCCAGGTTGGTGGCTGACTGTGATTTGTACACGGTCATGCCTGACACCAGGCTGGAGGGGATGTCGGTAAAGTCAGCGCCGTTGCCGGTCAGGGCTTTGGCCGTCAAAAAGGTCTCACCATTGAGGGTTGCCAGTACTTGCTTCATACCGCGAATACTGACCTCACCACCTTCCTGGCCAGCTTTACGGCTGATCTGGATGCCGGTTACACGCTGCAGAGAGTCGGCAATAGTCACGTCGGGCAGCTTGCCTATGTCTTCGGCCAATACGGAATCCACCACTTCGGCGGAATTGCGTTTGATATCGATCGCTTTTTCCTGGGCGCCACGTACACCGGTGATAACCAGCTCTTCAACGTTATCTTGTGCAAAGGCAGAGGTCGGGAGGGTGCTGAAAGCCACTGCCGCTATACAGCTGGACAGCAGGCTCTTTTTAAAGAGCAGGCTGGTTTTAAAAGGTTGATGCATAACAATCTCCTGGTTTTATAGTGTTGTTCTCGTGTTTGTTCGAGTCTCGTAACCCTCTTCCGGGTGCAGGTGAAGGTTACTTGGTGCGGCGCTAAAATAAATGAAACCGATTACACAATCAACTCGAAAAAGTCGTATAAACACTAATTTGGTGCGTAGTGGTTAGCGATAACACGTTTTTATCAGCGGATTTTTTTTGGTAATTGTTCTTTTATTTAATTTAATTTGTTGATAATTAAGAAATTTTTATTTTCTTCTATGGAAGACCAAAATTGACAAAAAGTTAAGCTTTGTAAGCTTTTGTTTGTTATCGGTTACAAAAAATGTGTGAATAAAAGTAATTTTTACAAAAAGGAGGGCAGGTAGACTGCCCTCAAAAGTGCTCCGAGGAGCTCTGTTGGCGTTCGAGGAGAAAGGGGGAATCCCGGCCCGCCAACAGAAAGGCGGGAGCCGGGGATTGAGAGGGTTTAGTACTTCACTTGCAGGCCAAGGGTGACACGGCGCTCGTTATAGAAGGTTGAGTCCACGTTGGATTCCCACTGGTTGTAGTACTCCTGATACTCCTGGGTGAGGTTGGTGCCCTGCAGTGAGAGCGTCATGTTTTTCACAAACTCATAGCTGACAGAGGCATCTATGTAGTTGGTTGGCTTTTGGTAGTAGGCGAATTGGTAAGCGCCTTGCTCGGTGCGGCCAACGTACATTTTGCTGCGATAGTTATGGGCGATACGCGCTTGCAAGCCGTCCTTCTCATACCAGAGTGCCAGGTTGGATTGGTATTCGGAGTTGTTCACGCCAGGCGATTTGTTGCCGTAGTAATCGCGATCCGTCCCCTCGCTGGGCGACCAGGTGAAGTTGGCGTCCAGACCAAAGCCGCTCCAGAAGCTGGGCAGGAAATCGAAGGATTGTTTGTAGCCCGCTTCAACACCTTTGGTGGCATCGCCTTTTTTGTTGTAGCTGAGGGTGGATTGGATCGGGATTACACCGGTGAACTTGCCTGTCTCCGGGTCGTAACCGCGAATGGTGCCGTCATCATCCGGGATGTCGCTGCGGTAGATGCGGCGCGAGTCGATCGTGGTCAGCCCCTGCACCCAAAACACACCCAGGCTCAGCATACTGCTATCGCTGAAATACCATTCGTAACTCATGTCCGCATTGTATTGGCGGTTGGGCAGCAGCCCGGGGTTGCCGTTCTGGCTACCGGAGCTGGCGCAAGCCACCGGGCCGCCATTGGGGCGTGTGATGTTACAGGAGTTAACGTAATTGACATTCAAGCCGCCGCCCAGGGAATCTGTGTTGTGTGTACCTATGGATTTGGTAAACGCAAAACGCAGTTTTTGTTCGCTGGTTAAATCCAGGGCGAGGTTAATCGCGGGCAGGAAATCGTCGTAACTATTTTCGGCGGTAATGGTTTTACCTACCGCTGCCACCATGCCGGGGCCGAGCAGGTAGGTTGTGTTGTTGAAAACTACCGAGCTTGCAGAGCCGGAGACACTTTGATCAATGGTGTAGTCGGTTTTGATGTAGCGCAAACCGAGATTCCCCTTCAGCGGCAAACCAAAAATATCGCGGTCGATATTCGCCTGGAAATACGCCGACATCGTTGTGTCATTGATGTCGTAAACGTTAGCGGCATCCGGCACCAGTATATGCGGGCCGTACATTTTTTCATGCCAGGCAATTGGATTATCCATTGCTTTAGGATCAATAAAATACACAGTACCTATGCCGGTAGTGCCGTAAAAATCGCTGATGCCTTTGATCATGCCCTGGGCATTCAAATCCGTGAACGAAATAGGTGAAACATAGGATTCACCCGTGACAGGTGCGGGCGACACTGTGTCCTTCCAGCGTGCGACAAAAGGATCACCGTATTCGTTGGTGCGCAGCAAACCGCCGATCCATCCCTCTTTGGAAACATTGCGCTCACCGTAACGCAAACCTACGTCGACAGAGGTAAACGTTTCGAATAACGACGAATCAAATTTATAGCTGCCATCCATACGCAAAATATTTAAATCTGCATTGGAATAGGTGCCCGTCAAGTTAGCAGATTTTGGGCTGTAGCGATTCAGGTTGCTGCCAAAAACTTCGTTAACAGTACCGGCACTACCGTCGGCATTAGTAATGGGCAGATTTTGGTTGGGCAGAACCCAATGTTGTTTGCCTCCGTTGTAGCTGATGTGAATCGGGATTTGCGTAAACGAATTTGCAACCTCGGTACCATCGGGCAAGGTTGCGTTAAAACCGCCGTAGCCCCAGGGGTTGGCCCAGGACTGGGTGCCGTGCGCCGGGCGATAAATATCATTGATTTGTGAGCCATCGGTGATGGTGGAATCCACGGTACTGTTCGCCAAATCGTTTACCGCTTTGCCGTAAATCCAACGCAATTTTCCGGTGAAGGCACCGCCATTGTCGTAGTTCAATTCGATATTGGTGTTGATGGCTTCCTTGTCGGTGGCGATTGTCTGGTTCTGGGTTTTTACCAAGCGCGTTTGCCAGAGGCCGGATTTAATCGTGTAGAGGTTGCCCGCTTGCACAGTGGATTCGTGAGTAGACATATCGTGCGTAATGTTGGGGTACGCGGTCAGCCCATCTTCATCCGGCGTTGCCCAGCCAATGGTTTTTTGCCACGACTGCTCGGCCACAAAGGCGGCCATATAAGTGTGTTCTTCCAATTTGGTGTAGAAAACATCGCCGGTTAATTCGAAGGCATCGTTAATTTTGTATTGGATGGAACCATTCACACCGGTTCTGTCGCGATCAATAAAACGGTTAGCTGCCTGATGGCCCTCAAACGAATAAAACGCATCGTTGGTATCGCCATCGCCGTTTACATCCACATTGCCTTGCACAAATCCGGTTTCTTCCGTGGCCATGTTGCGCCAGCCAGACCAGGTACCGGGGTTTCCGCCCTGTGAACCATTCCAATAATCTGCAAGGTAGCTGGAGCCTTTGGAAATATTTAAAGTCGCACCAAATTCGTCGTTGTTGTTATAGCCAACAAAGCCGGAAAAAGTGCCGTCGGTTTGTTTGCCCAGTGCGCCTTGCGCTGCTTCAATTTTGCCAACGACGGTGAAGCCGTCTTCCAATAAAAATGGACGATTGGTTTTTAAATTGACGGTACCGGCGAGACCGCTCACCACATTTTTGGCTTCGGCGGATTTAAACACTTCGATGCCTGACACCATAGTGGAAGGAATATCGGCAAAGTTGGGCGATACCGTGGTGATGGAACCGGCGGACAACATTTGCTCGCCGTTGAGTGTGGTAGTCACGTTGCTATTGCCGCGAATATTCACGCCCGCACCTTCACCGCCGGAGCGCGTGATCTGGATGCCTGTTACGCGTTGCAATGAGTCGGCGATAGTCGCGTCTGGTAATTTGCCGATATCGGTTGCCGAAATGGCGTCGACCACAGAGCCCGCATTGCGTTTGGTATCAATCGCACTTTTGGTGGCTTCGCGAATACCGGAAACAACGACTTCGGTAACGTCGTTATCGTCCTGCGCCAGCGCTACGGCGGATTGTTGCAACAGCAGCGCGGCTACAGTCGCAGAGAGTAAATTTTTACTAAATACTTGTTTAGGGAAAGACATAATTCGTTCCTGTGTACTTTTGGTTATTGTGAGAGGGCGCTCGCACTCGTCGCTCGCAATGGAGCTGAAGCTGGAGCGCCACTCTGCTCTTATATTTCGCGAGCCTTATTCAAAGGTGACATCATCGAGGTAATAGCTTGATGGTGTGTCAGCATTGACCGGGCCCATGAAACGAACACCAAAACCTTTTAATTCTTTGAGGCTGGAAATATCCAACGTGAGCGTGGCTGTGCCGTCGACCAGCGCTACAGCACCGCCGTCGGACCAATTCCAGTCTTTATCTTTGGCAAACAATTGCGCCTGCACATTGCTACCTGCATTGGCAGCATGCGCGGTGATTTTCAGTTTGGTCACACTGCCCAACAGCAGGCCACCGGTGGGATAGGTTTGCAGGATGATGTTGTCGTCACCGGTTTTGAGTTGCGTGAAACCGGCGAGTGAATAGTTACCTGATGCAACCCAGTCAGAGGCCAATTGGAGTCCAACGGCGGGTGACCAATTCACTTGGAACTCCCAGGCGCCTGTGCCTTCAAAATCATTCAACACACTGTCGTCCAGCTTGACGCTGTCGATATAAAACCTGGCGGCAGTGCTGCTCTTGTCGAAGTTTTCAAACACCACACCGTAGCCTGCCAAGGTGTCGTAGCCGGATACATCAATGTCGATAGTGGTGGTATTGGCGCTGACAGCGGAGGTAGATGCCCACTCCCAATTGGCGCCATGTTTGACGAACACATAAGCGGTGGTGCCGGCGCCTGCGTCGGCGGCGTTAACGGCAATGCTCAACTTGCTGGCTGCACTCACATCAATGCCACCCTCTGGATAGGTTTGGAAAACCACATTGGAAGGCGCGTTTTCCTTGCTCAAATCTTTGATGAGTGCCAGTGAACGTTGACCGCTGTTTTTCCAGGCATTGGACAGGGTTGCGCCCGCGGTATCAGACCAGCTCACTTGTGTGGCCCAGCCGGAGGTATCTGGTTCGAAGTCCTGAATAACCTTGCCATCCAGTTCTACTTTGTCGATATAGAAGTTGGCCGCGGTGCTGGTTTTGTCGAAGCCTTCAAACACCAGGCCGTAACCGGCCAGGGTGTCGAAGCCAGTGATATCCAATTCGATAGCGCCGCCGTTGGCAGGCACTGCCGAGGTGGATGCCCAGGTCCAATCCTTGCCGTATTTCACGAACAAATAGGCGGTCGTACCCGCACCTGAGCCGGTGGAGTTCACGGTGACTTTAAGTTTGGTTTTGCCGCTGACATCCAGGCCACCGGTTGGGTAGGTTTGGAATACCACGTTGGACGGGCTGGACTCTTTGCTCAGGTCTTTGGTGAGTGACAGCGAATTGAGGCCACTCGCCGACCAGGCGCCAGAGGTTTTGATTCCGGTGGTGCTGGACCAGCTCACCTGTGCACCCCAATCGCCGGTGGGAATTTCGAAACCGGTAAAGAGGCCCGCTTCCTGTTTAACGCGGCCGCCGGGAACGCTGTCCAGGTTGATGGTGTTGGCGAAGCTGTAGCTGGCTTTCAGGGCGGTAGCATCGGCGTTTACCGGGCCGTATTCGCTGCTGTTTTCCGAATTCCAGGTGATGAAGAAAGCCCACCAGGCATTTTGGGTTTGCATCAGCTCTACGTTGGGAACCGTGCCTGTCTCGGTCAGGCCGACCAGCTTCTTGCCGTCGTGGCGATCCTTGATAGTGTCGAACTGGCTCTTGAAGGGGTTGTTGGCGTTTTTGCCGTCGTAACCGTCGTAGCCCACTATGTCCACATAGTCATCACCCGGATACCAGCTGGCATCGGCGCTGCCTGAGTAGGTGAATACCCAGATGAGGTTGTTGAGGCCGTGTTCTTTGGTCATGCGGTCGTGCATCAGTTTCCACAGGGCTTTCAGCTCGTCCGGGCCGGATTTACCCCACCAGAACCAGGCGCCTTGGGCTTCGTGTAAAGGGCGCCACAGCAGGGGAATATCGGCATCGGCAAATTTCTTTAACTCGGCAGAGATGGTGTCTATGTCGGCCAACAGTGCCTGGTAGTCAGCACCATTGGGGTTGGCCAGGGCTGCTTTCAGATCGAACGTCGTCGCGGTGGAGTAGAAGCCTGAGTACCAGGCGGTGTTACCGGAGCCGCTGCAGTTGGTATCGATCAGCTTGGTAGGCGCGTTCCAGTGCCAGAGCGGGGCGAGAATAACGTTTTTGTCTTTGTGTGCCGCAATCATGTCTTCCGACAGGTTGCCGTGTTTTGCACCGCAGGCAACGCGCGAGCTGGAGTAATCGATAAAGTCGAACGCGGTGATGGCTGGTGCCGCGCCGCCGGTCAGTTCAACCACTTTATTGAAATCGCGCAGGCCGGTTTTATTGCTGCCGTAATCCATATATTCGGTTTGGCCGCTGATGGTTTTGGCGCCGTAACTGCTCACCAGAAAGGTCATCAGGTCTTTGGCTGCATCGGTGGCCGCGGGGTTGCTCAGTGTTGGGGCGACTGCCAAAGGTTTGGCTGGGGCAGGTGCGGGGATCAGCGAGATGCTATCGATACGGTAGTAGTTCCAACCGCCACCGATTTCGATGGTGTTGTCGCCGTCATTCAGCTTGACGGTGCCCACGCGGAATTTCTCCCAGGCGCCGGAGGCATTGAACTGCATTTGCGATTCCACGCCGTTAACCGTAACTACGCCCACTTTTCCGCCGTAAGAACCGGGAATCGCGTAGCGCACGTAAAGGGTATAGAAACCGGCGTTTAGCGGTTTGTCGCCCGCCATGCTGCCGGAAGCGATGGTAAATACGGCCTTGGCGCCGGGGGTAATGTCCGCCGTGTGTTTGCCAATAGCGCCGGAGATGAAGTTGTTATCGCCCTGACCAACCAGGGTTGCGCCGCCCACCAAAGAGGCGAAGCTGGTGTCTTCCACTTCAATTGTGCGAATGACCGCCGGGTCGTAAATGACAATAGATACCTGGTCCACCAGCGGCTTGCCATCGCTGCCGTTCACAATGGCGCCCTGGGGATCGCGGGCAGAAATCTGGAATTTGTAGGATTTGAGGCCATCTACCGCCGGAGCGGTAAAGCTGAGGTTGGGTTTGGTCCAGTCGGTGATGCCGGGGATTGGGTCGCCTTCGATTTGCTCCCAAAGTACGGTCTGGTTGGTGACTGTGCCTATAAGGCGCCCGGCGAGTGTCACCTGGGCACCTTGCTGGTATTCCGCGCCTTCGCCGGCGATCACACCCAGGATGCGGGTTTCGGGGGTATAACTTACTTTATCCGGGTTGGTTTTGCCTTCGTCGAGGCAACCACTGAGAAGGCCAACCACACAGACCGCCATAAGCGGAGGTATGGTTTGGCGCAGTTTTTTTAGGTAGTGCTGCATAACTGACTCCTGATGTTATAGGTATAAATTCGCTCTCGACCCCTATGGCAAGGCGGGCAATTACCGGCCTGTTTTCCCCATATGCTTAGTAAGATGCAGGGCTAAAATAGATGAAACCGATTACACCATCAACAGAAAATTAACGTAAGTTTACGTTTCGTCATTCAATAATTCGCTAAAAAATGGATTTTTATGTTTTTCAAATATGAAAAACATAGTTAAGTTATTGTTTTAAAAATATTATTTTTTACGAGTTGCTAGGTATATGGACGCACTTAACTTTATGGCGGTTGGCGCGCAAAAGTGTTACCGGTTACAATTTTTGTGGTTAATTCTGCCAAAACGCGTTTTTTGACGGCTGCCGCCCGCCATCTTGAAAAGCGACCATCGGGGGGTGGAATCCTCTCCTAAGGGCTGTTGTGACTCGTCAAATCTGTGTAGGCTCGCCGTTCGTTTCCATCAGGGCCTGAACATGACGCAGCGCACTCCTGCCAACCGCATTCCCACTAACATCATCACCGGTTTCCTTGGCGTAGGAAAAACTACGGCCATTACCCATTTGCTTCGGCACAAGCCGGAGGGGGAAAAGTGGTCGGTATTGGTTAATGAGTTTGGCGAGATAGGCATTGATGGCGCCTTGCTGCAGGAGACCAATGCCCAGGTACGCGAGGTGCCGGGTGGCTGCATTTGCTGCGTGGCCGGCCTGCCCATGAAAATGGCGCTCAATATGCTGATCGCCCGCACTAATCCTGACCGTATCATTGTGGAGCCCACGGGCCTCGGCCATCCGGAAGAGATCATCAATACCCTCACCGGCGAGTATTACGATGAGGTGCTGGATTTACGTGCAACTGTGACCTTGGTCGACCCGCGCAAACTCGCCGACGAGCGCTATACCACTAACGCCAATTTCCAGGATCAATTGGCTGTGGCCGATGTATTGGTGGCCAATAAAATGGACGCCTGCAGCCCAGAGGATGAGCTGCGTTTTGATCAACTGGTCACCGCTTTTGAACCGCCCAAACTGGCAGTACACAAGGTGATCCAGGGGGCGCTTGAGCCGGAATGGCTGGATGTGCTGCGCCAATCCCACCAGCTTCAGAATCCTCAACACCACCAGTCTTTCCAATCGGTGGGCAAGTCAAATCCCTTAAGTCCGCAGCGCGATGCCTACAATCCCAAGGTATCCCTACCTGAGGGCGAGCGTTTTATACGGCGCGAAAACCGCAGCGGCGAGGCGCACAGTTGCGGCTGGTTGTTTGCCCCCGAATTGGTATTTCACTTCAATGGCCTGTTTGGATTACTGTCCGGCCTGGATTGCTGGCGGGCCAAGGCGGTAATGAACACCACTGAAGGCGTATATATGTTCAACGCTGAGAACGGCGTCTTGTCAGTAAATCCCATGGCCGTTGCGCCGGCCGATATACTGGACAGCCGCCTGGAGTTGATTGACGACAAACCGCTAGATGCGGCAATGATCGAGGCTCAGTTGTTGGGGCTTTGCACCAATCTGGAATGCGATGAATAAATCTTGTGCAGCTGGCGGCAATAGCCGCCGGTTGCAGCTAGACTCAAAGGAATCAGGCGTGAGCCTGTTAGGGTATTAAGGCGCAAGCCTGCACGGGTTTAATAAGAAGAGAGGTTTTTTATGTTGTTACTACTGTCACTGGTCGCTATCTGGGCACTGATTGCTGTGCTTACCCTGCGCCAGGTTGCGTTGTCTGCCGCGTCTGCGCTGGTGTTGGTGTTTTGGCTGGTGCTCGGCTCGATAGTACCTTGCCTCTTATCGCCCTGGGTGCTGGTACCGCTGGTTGTGGTGCTGCTGGCACTTAATATAGGCGGCCTGCGCCGCGTGCTATTGACCAAACCTGTATTTGGCCTGCTCAAAAAAACCATGCCCAGCATGAGTGTGACCGAGCGCGAAGCGCTGGAAGCGGGTACTACCTGGTGGGAAAAAGAGCTCTTCAGCGGCAAACCCGACTGGAACGAGTTCGCCCAGATTGGCCTGCCGCAACTCACTGCCGAGGAGCAATCCTTCCTTGATAACGAAGTGAGCCAGCTGTGCGAGCTGATCAATGAGTGGGATGTTTATAACAAACGTAAAGACCTGCCGCCCGAAGCCTGGCAGTTCCTCAAAGAGAAAGGCTTTTTCAGTCTGATTATCCCCAAAGAATACGGTGGTCGCGCCTTTAGCCACTACGCGCAAAGCCGCGTGATGAGCAAGATCGCCAGCCGCTCCGGCACTACCGCCGTAACCGCCATGGTGCCCAACTCCCTCGGCCCCGGCGAGCTGTTGATGAACTATGGTACCGAGGAGCAGAAGCAGCGCTGGTTGCCAGGCCTCGCCAACGGCACCGAGATTCCCTGCTTTGGTTTGACTGGCCCTGAAGCCGGTTCTGACGCTGGCTCGATTCCTGACGTCGGTGTTGTTTGTATGGGTATGCACGAAGGCCAGGAAGTGTTGGGCTTGAGCCTGACATTCAGCAAGCGCTGGATCACCCTCGCACCTGTGGCTACCGTAGTTGGTCTCGCCTTTAAACTGCGCGATCCTGACGGCCTGTTGGGCGATCCTGGCAAAAAAGAATACGGCATCACCTGTGCCCTGATTCCCGCCAAACATCCTGGTATAGAGATAGGTCTGCGCCACAATCCTGGCTCACCCTTTATGAACGGTCCCATTTTTGGCACCAACGTATTTATCCCCATCGATTGGATCATCGGCGGTGCCGCCATGGCCGGTAAAGGCTGGCGCATGCTGATTGAATGCCTGGGGGCAGGTCGCGGTGTGTCACTGCCGTCACTGTCTACTGCCAGCGGTGAATACAACTATCGTCTCGTGGGTGCCTATTCCCGTGTGCGTCGCCAGTTCAATACCGAAATTGGCAAGTTTGAAGGTGTACAAGAGGCTACCGCCGATATCGCCGGTATTGCTTATACATTGGAGGCCATGCGCCAGCTGGTAACCAAAGGTTTGGAAACCGGTGCGCCTTCGGTGATGACCGCCATGGCTAAATACCATGCGACCGAGTTGATGCGTAAATCCGTTGAACATGCCATGGATATTGTTGGCGGCCGTGCCATCCAGCAAGGTCCGCGCAATTTCCTGGTGTATTCCTATCACAGCGTACCTGTGGCCATTACGGTGGAGGGTGCCAACATCCTGACCCGCTCGCTGATGATCTTCGGTCAGGGCGCTATGCGTTGCCATCCTTACCTGTTCAACGAAATGCAGGCCATGCAGGACGAAGATCAGGCGCGTGGTCTGGCGACCTTTGACAAGTTGTTCACCGCGCATCTGGGCCACGTCTTCAGTAATGTAGTGCGTGCAAAATTGCTAGGCATCAGTCGTGGCCACTTCAGTGATGTGCCTGCCAATGCGGATGATTTTAGTGCGCGCTGGTACCAGCGCATCAATCTGTTCAGTGCGGCTTTTGCCACTATGTCGGATATAGCACTGGCGGTTCTTGGTGGTAATTTGAAACGTCGCGAGTTGTTGTCAGCTCGCCTCGGCGATATCCATAGCCAATTGTTCATTGCCTGCTCCATCCTGAAATATCACTCTGCGCATCCACGCACACGCGCCGAGGATGCCCACGCGGAATATGCGCTCCATAGTGCACTCTACAAGGCGCAGGAAGCCCTGGTGGATTTTGCCGATAACTTCCCTGTCAGCTGGGTTACCAAACTCATGAAGTTTGCCGTAATGCCATGGGGACGCGTTATCAGCAAACCATCGGATGAGCTGGTACGTGAGTTGGGTGATCTGATGTTGGAAGACAACCCTGTGCGCCAAAAGCTCGGCCAATACCTGCATGTGAGCCTGGACCCACAGGATGCGGCCGGCCGTGTGGAAAGTACCTATCAAATGCTGTTGGCTCTCGGCCCGCTTTGGACTACCTGGCTCAAAAACCAGCACAAGCTCAGCGGTGCCACCATGGCAGAAAAACTGCAGGACGCAGTGAGTAAAAATATCATCCAGCCACAGGATGTAGATCGCCTGCTGCAATACGATGCGCGTCGCTACGACTGCTTGCTCACGGATAACTTCGAGAAGCTGTAGTCGCTTACCAGTTGTTGTTAACCAAAAATCCCCAGTGCTACCCACTGGGGATTTTTTTTTGCAAAGAACTCAAGTCGATAAAAGAGTATTTTTTTGCTGTACATCAATCTATTGCTTGAATGAATGCCTTAGATTTAGACGACAGCTCTTTGAAAACGAAGGGTTTTTATTGGAAATAAGCCCTGTCATTCCTATTCAAAACCGCTGTTTTTCTCCCTCTATATTCCAATTGCGTCTCAGGGCCCCGTTAAGTATACGGGCGCACAGAAGTAAACGTTCTAGGCGGTATATTTATTCGCCAATTGTCTGGGCTATTCTTAAAAATGCCCTCTCATAAAAGTGTGAGGCTTTTGGCGACGGGCAGTTTTGGTTTTTTAAAGAAAAAAGATATCGCTACAGACGATATTCACAGTAAACAGCTGGGCGGGCAATGACTGTCTGTTCCCCATCAACCACAGTAGGGCCAATTGGCAATAATGCAGATTGGCTCAAGCGTAATCTTAAGGAGCGGTCGCGATGAAGAAACACAATTACTCCATGGGTGTTGGCATTAACCTGAATCGTACAGAAGATTTGCGGGCAAAATTAATTGCCGAAATTTCCGAATACGAGCGCCAACAGGACGCACTCAAGCTAAATGCCAATCACGTCAATTTCACTATGATCCAAACCTATAAGGAATTGATTGCAGCGCGCCGGGCTATGCTCAAACGCCTGCCAATGACGTTTTGATTCAAGCCTTCATTAACAACTGGCGCAGCGGTCTTTTGTCTCAAGGGAGTTAATCTCAGGAGACTTTAGCTCAAAAGATGTTGTGGCGATCATATTGTTGTGTTGATAGTCCGCCAGCCAGGGTTTGACTTGCTCCAGCGGCATGGGTTTACGAATGACATAACCCTGCAGCTGGTCGCAACCAAGTGCTCGCAACGTATCCAGTTGATCCTCATTTTCTGCACCTTCTGCCACCACGGATAAATTTAGTGCGTGGGCAATCGACACTATGCCGCTGATAATGTCCCTGTCCACTTGATTGTGTGGTAAATCCATAACGAAGGAACGATCAATCTTGAGTGAATTGAGTGGCAAATATTTGAGATAAGTAAGCGACGAATAACCTGTCCCGAAATCATCCACTGCAACACGCACACCCAGCTCCTGGCAGCGAAGCATAATGCGACGCGCCCGCTCCAGATCATCCAACATGGCCGTCTCAGTAATTTCCACAATAAGTGCCTTGCACACTTGCGGATTTTGCAATTGTACTTTATGCAATTCTTGTAAAAATGACGGATGCAAAAAATGGCGCGCCGAAATATTTATGTGAATATCGTAGGGAAAGTTGTCTTGCTGCCAACGTGAAATTTGCTGCGTCGCTTTGGTGATAATCCAATTGCCAAAACGAATTTCCAAATCGCCGCGCGCTGATTCAATGGCGTTGATAATGGGCAATGCACCCACCAACTCGCCATCCGGTTTTTGCCAGCGCACCAGGGTTTCAAAACCCACTACTACCCGATCGCGCAGTGAAATCATGGGTTGATACCAAAGGCAAATTTCTTCGTTGTAGAGCGCAGTTTCAATATCCACGGCGGATATGGCTTTGGGGTCGCGCAATATCGCCGAGCGCGACGCAAAATGAAAACGATCACCGCCTTCGGTTTTGGCGGAATACATTGCCGCATCAGCTTTGCGCAATAAGGTGTTTGGGTCTGTGCCGTCAGTGGGTGAAAAAGCGATACCAATGCTGGCAGACAAGCGGCCTTTTTTGCGGCCGTGCCCGAAATGGATTCTCAGTGCTAACAAAAAACGGTTGGCAAGCGTGGTGAGGTGATGCTCATCGCACTCCGCCACAATTAAAAATTCATCGCCACCCAGTCGACCTATGCAATCGCTTTTTCGCACGACGTCGCGCAGGCGACTCGCCGCATCGCGCAACAAATTATCGCCAACCTCATGACCCCATTGGTCATTCGCTGTTTTTAATCCATCTATATCGATAAAAAAAATAGCAAAGCTGCGATTATGGCGTGCCAGCTGCTCGGCTTTTTGTTCGAGAAAATTCATGATGCCATTGCGATTATTGAGTTGTGTGAGTGGATCAATAATCGCCAGCGAACGCAATTGCTTTTCAAGCTGCTCGCGATGGCAGGCTACCGCTATTTGGCTCGCAATGCGCTCGGCCAGCATGTAAATTTGTGGGGGAAGTTTTGGTAATGGCTGATGAAACCACGAAGCCGCCAAAACGCCGATAACCTGATCGGATGAAATCAACGGAATAACAAAATTCGCAACCAGGCCACCGCGAACCAAATCCTGCATGGCATCGGGATCGTGGCTATAGTCGGCAACATAAATACTGGTCTTGGTTTTGAGTACGCGCCCCGCAATACCTTCACTGGCGGGAAAACGCATGCCTCTAAATGGATTGAGCCTGTCTTGCTCGTCACCTTCAAATAAGTGGTACTCAAAAAATTCACGGCGCTCGTCGAGCAGAATTAATGCAGCGCCATCAGCCTGCAAGAGTTTGCACACAGACGTGGCGGCTTTTTTAAAAAAGATCTGGAAGTCTTGCTCTAGCGTCAGCGCATCCATAGCTGCCAGCAGGGCGGGGACAGCCGTCTTGCGGAGAAGGAAATTGTTCATTGCATCGATAATCAATCAGGCGCGGGAAGTGCGCGGCAAGTGTAAATAGCAAGGACTTTGCCAATAAATCTGAAAATGACTATTTGAATGGCAATTGCAGGCAAAATTTACAAATCATTATTTTTATATAAGAGATTGCGGTGCAGTGAGCCTTTGTAACCCAGGCGTGTGCATAAAAATATTGTTGCGGGTAACGCTAATGGGGCATAGCGGAGGATGTTTGCACCAGTATTGCGCGGCGCAATACTGGTTGGAGGCAACAAGAACTATCAGGTGTTTTGCGATATGCGCAATTGGCCAACAAAGTTGCAGGGTTTGTGACGGCTATCGAGTTGCTGCTCAATAATGTGAGTCCAGGCAGTGGTGCAGGCACCGGTAGAGCCGGGCAGACAAAAAATCAATGTGCGGTTGGCGAGGCCGGCGAGGGCTCGCGATTGAATGGTCGACGTGCCAATCTCGTTAAATGAAATTTGGCGAAACAGCTCACCAAAACCTACCACGGTTTTATCAAACAGCGGCGCCATGGCTTCCACGGTACTGTCGCGTCCTGCAAAGCCGGTGCCCCCAGTAATCAACACTACCTGAGCTTGTGCATCCACAATCCACTGCGACACTACGGCGCGTATTTGGTAGATGTCATCAATGACGAGTTTTCGGTCGTGCAGTTTATGGCCGGCAGCGGTGAGTAAATCCTGCAGCTTTTGACCGGAGGTATCTGTCTCGAAGTTGCGTGTGTCGGAAACGGTGAGCACACAAATGTTCAATGGCTCGAATTCTTTTTGGGATGACATAGCAAAAAACCTATTTGTGTTGGTAGTAGTCATGCCTAGCCGGCCGGCCCCCTAGGAATGACGACTACCTGCTTAATTAAAATGGTGTGGTTCTCAACCGCCAGTGACATTCATAAACCGCAAAATCTGTGGTTCATCGGCGAGAGTGAAATCGTGTTTCTCGGGCTTGTGCACTATGGCGTCCAGCAGCGTTTGTTTGAGCGCGCTGGCGGGATCATCTGATTCGCGCATGGCGGCGCGCAGGTCGGCGCTGTTTTCCTGGCCGAGGCACAAAATTAATTTTCCTGTGGCAGTGACGCGCACGCGGTTGCAACTGCTGCAAAAGTTTTCTGAGTGAGGCGAGATAAAACCTATACGCGATTCAAACCCGGGCGTGTGCCAGTAGCGCGCTGGGCCGCCGCTGGTTTCGCTGCTGGCGACTAAGGGAAAGTGTTCGCTGATGAGTGTGCGCAATTCAGCGCTGCTGACAAATTCTGCCGCGCGCCCATGGTCGTCAATTTTGCCTAGCGGCATCTCTTCAATAAAGCTGATATCCAGCCCTTCATTAACCGCAAAACTCACCAGTTCGGCAGCGTCTTCGGCGTTGTAGTGTTTGAGGGCGACGCAATTGAGTTTGATGTGTTCAAAGCCGGTGGCCTTGGCGGCCTGAATGCCGTTGAGCACCTGCTGCAGATCGCCAAAGCGGGTGATCTGGCGGAAGCGCTCCGGGTTCAGCGTATCGAGGCTGATGTTGATGCGGTCGAGACCGGCGTCTTTGAGTGGTTGGGCGTAGTCCGCCAGGCGGGTGCCATTGGTGGTCAGGCAGAGTTCGGGTTTTTGCGGCAGGCGGGCCAGCCGCGCCACCAGCTCTACTATGCCGCCGCGAATCAGCGGCTCGCCGCCGGTGAGCCGCAGCTTGGTGACACCCAGCTCGCACAGGGTTTGGCCCAGCAGCGCCAGCTCTTCTATGGAGAGCACCTGGTGGCGCGGCAGAAAGGTCATATCCTCGGCCATGCAGTAAACACAGCGCAGGTCGCAGCGGTCGGTGACCGACAGGCGCACATAGCTGATCTTGCGCCCAAAGCTATCTACCAGCTGGGTCGCTGGTACGGGGTTGGCTTTGGGGGTAAAGGCGTTCATGGGATTCTTCTGCCTGACTTCTTCTATCTATACAGGGTTACCGACATCGGTGGTCCAAGTCTGTAGCCATTATAAGACGCTACCAATCTGTTGGGGGCGAAACTCTCCTTTTCATTGGCAGTATCCGGGCCAGTTCCGGCAGGGGAGCTGTTAAATGTGTGCTTCAAAATGGTGAATCTGGCGGTTTTATTCGTTTTTAGCTGGCTGAGGTGTGTCTGTGTGGAGCTTGGGATCGGGTGATCGGGAGGGTATGTCGAGCTAAAAACTAGTCGAAAAACCAAAATGCTTTTTTGTGGATCACGCTGCACCATCTCTTTGCACCAAATGATTTCAAAACTAAAAATCGATGGTTTTTGTTTTTGCCTTCTTGTGGAGCGCTGTCGCACCAAATGGCAGCGTGTTTTATGTGCCTGCATATTTCCTCTTTGGTGCGTTGCTGTCTTTTGCAGTTGATTGTTGCTTTGCAGGTTATTGAATTTGCTGGATTTAATTTTTAAAAATACCAAAAAACTGAAACTGGCACCGTCCTTGCTCTAGTCATATCAAGAGTCACATCAAGCAAGTTCACAAAGCAATCTGCAAGGTGCCAATATGAAACATGTCGCTACCAACACCGCCAACGCCAAACTGTTTAATGGCAATGCGAATGACCAGCACAAGCCACGCGCTCCGCGCACGGGCAAAGTCTGGCTGGTAGGTGCTGGTCCTGGCGATGCAGATTTGCTGACCGTAAAAGCACTCAAGGCGATCAACGCTGCCGACATCATTTTTTACGATCAATTGGTGAGCGAAGAAATCTGCGCACTCTTTCCAAAAAATACTCCCGCGCTCTATGTAGGCAAAGTTAAAAACAACCACAGCATCCCGCAAGAAGATCTGAACCAACTGCTGGTTAACCAGGCGCAACTTGGCCTGAATGTATGCCGCATCAAAGGTGGCGATCCTTTTGTGTTTGGTCGCGGCGGCGAAGAGCTATTGGAGTTGCGCAACGCTGGTGTTGAAGCCGACGTTATTCCCGGCATCACCTCCGCATCAGGTTGCACTACCTATGCCGATATTCCACTGACGCATCGCGGCATTTCACAGGGTTGCACTTTCGTAACCGGTCACGCCGAAAAAACGCTCAACGTTAACTGGAATGCCTTGGCGCAACTGAATCACACCCTGGTGTTTTACATGGGCCTGACTCGTGCCGGTGAAATCTCTGACAACTTGTTGGCCGGTGGTTTGGCTGCCGATACGCCTGTGGCGATTATCGAAAACGGCTGCCGCAAAGACCAACGCAATGTGATCTCCACCGTGGCTGACTTCCCCACCGATGTGTTGCGCGAGCAAGTGAAATCTCCTGCGCTGATTGTGGTTGGCAAAGTGGTTGGCCTGCGTGAGCAACTGCAAGTGCAAGCCTGGATGGAAGAAGCCCAGTTAAGAGCTTAGAAAATAGGGAATCGTCATCCCCTGCGGGGATGACGAAACCAAAGAATTAGCAACCGTAAAAGTTTTAGTAAATTTAAAAAGCGTTTAAAACGTGAGGCAATTATGAAGAAGCGTATTGTTGTAGTTGGTAACGGCATGGTGGGTCACAAGTTCATCGATAACCTGGTGAACCATGCGGACGCCGCAAACTATCAGGTCATCACCTTTTCGGAAGAGCCGCGCCTGGCTTATGACCGTGTGCAATTGTCCAAATACTTCTCCGGTTCAACTGCAGAAGATTTGATGCTGACCAGCGAAGATTACTACAACGAAAAAAGCGTTGAATTTATCCTGAAAGACAAAGTGGTTGATCTGGATCTTGAAAACAAAGAAGTGATCACCGCTTCCGGTCGTCGCGAAGGCTACGACAAATTAATTCTGGCTACGGGTTCTTTCCCGTTTGTTCCGCCAATCCCTGGCAACAACGGTGAACACTGCCTGGTGTATCGCACCATCGAAGATCTGGAGGCTATCACCGCATCCTCTGCTGTGAGCAAAGTGGGCGTGGTAGTGGGTGGTGGTCTGCTCGGTTTGGAAGCGGCTGCTGCACTCAAGGCTGCTGGCCTGGAAACTCACGTTGTTGAGTTCGCGCCACGTTTGATGGCAGTGCAACTGGACGAAGGCGGTGGCAAATTGCTGCGTCGCAAAATTGAAGCCATCGGTGTAAAAGTTCACACCCAAAAAGCGACTACTGAAATTGTTGCAGGTACTGAAGCGCGCTACCGCATGAACTTTGCGGACGGCAGCCACCTGGAAACTGACATGATCCTCTTCTCTGCGGGTATTCGTCCGCAAGACGAACTGGCGCGCAAGTGCGGCATTCAAGTGGGCGATCGCGGCGGTATCGTTGTTGATAACAACTGCCAGACTTCAGTAAAAGATGTTTACTCCATCGGTGAATCTGCACTCTGGAACAATCGCATTTACGGTCTGGTTGCGCCAGGTTACCAAATGGCGAAAGTGGCTGTGTCGCACATCACTGGCGGCAATGATCAATTTATGGGTGCCGATATGAGCACCAAGTTGAAATTGCTCGGTGTTGACGTAGCTTCTGTTGGCGATGCGCACGGCAATACTCCAGGTTCACTGAGCTACACCTACAGCAACGACGTAGAAGAAGTTTACAAGCGCATTATCGTGTCGGCCGACAATACCAAATTGTTGGGTGCAGTATTGGTTGGCGACGTAGAAGCCTACGGCACGCTGCAACAAATGTGCATTAACGGTATGGATTTGCCAGAAGATCCAAATGGTTTAATCCTTCCTTCCGTTGATGGTGCAAGCCACGCGATGGGTGTGGATGCTCTGCCAGATACCGCGCAAATCTGTTCCTGTATGGATGTGAGCAAAGGCGCTATCTGCTGCGCGGTGCAAAACGGCGCAAACACCATGGGCGATATCAAAGCCATCACCAAAGCCTCAACGTCTTGCGGTGGCTGTACTGCGCTGGTTAAGCAAGTGATGGATGCTGAGTTGGTGAAACTGGGTGTTGAAGTTAGCAATCACATCTGTGAGCACTTCCCGCATTCACGTCAAGAATTGGCTGACATAGTTCGTATCAAGCAAATTAAAACCTTTGACGAATTGCTGGATAGCCACGGCCATGGTTTGGGTTGTGAAATCTGTAAACCTGCTGTTGGTTCCATCATGGCATCCTTCTGGAACGAATTTGTTCTGGATAAAAAGCACATTGGCTTACAAGACACCAACGATATTTTCCTCGGCAACATGCAAAAAGACGGTACCTATTCCATCGTACCGCGTATCGCCGGTGGCGAAATTACCCCTGAGAAATTAATTGTTCTCGGCCAAGTGGCAAAAGATTACAAGCTTTACACCAAAATCACCGGTGGCCAACGTATCGATTTGTTTGGTGCCCAATTGCATCAGTTGCCAGCGATTTGGAAAGTATTGGTTGAAGCTGGTTTTGAAACTGGCCACGCTTACGGCAAATCACTGCGTACCGTTAAATCTTGCGTAGGTTCTACCTGGTGTCGTTACGGCGTGCTCGATAGCGTCGGCATGGCGGTTAACCTTGAGAATCGCTACAAGGGTGTTCGTGCGCCGCACAAAATTAAATTTGGTGTGTCTGGCTGTACTCGCGAATGTGCTGAAGCACAAGGTAAAGATTTCGGTGTGATCGCTACTGAAAGTGGTTGGAACCTGTATGTGTGTGGCAACGGCGGTATGCGCCCACGTCATGCGGATTTATTCGCGACAGGTTTGGATGATGCGATGCTGGTTAAGTACATCGACCGCGTAATGATGTTCTACATCCGCACGGCGGATCGTCTGCAACGTACTTCTGTATGGCTGGAAAATATGGAAGGCGGTTTGGCTTACCTCAAGAAAGTGGTGATCGATGACAAGCTCGGCATCGTGGACGAGTTGGAAGCGCAAATGCAAGCCAACATTGATGCTTACCAATGCGAGTGGAAAACCACTGTTGAGAGCCCCGAGTTGCAAAAACGCTTCAAGCACTTCATCAACACTGATGAGCGCGATGATAACCTGGCCTATGTGGTTGAGCGCGAGCAAATCCGTCCGGCGTTTAAAGACGAGCGCGCGAACAAAATCGATTTGGTTGAATTAGTCGACTAAGTAATTCCTGACCATTGCGTAAGCGGCAGTGGAAAAATTCTCCTCCCTTAAAAGGGGAGGGGAGTGGATGGGAACCTTAACCAACACATTTTTTGAGTGAGAAAGATCATGAGCGAAAAATCCTGGATCAGTATCTGCAATGAATCAGACCTGTTTGCCGACACAGGCGTATGCGCCAAAGTAAACGGCCAACAAGTGGCCATTTTTAAATCGCGCCGCCTGAACGAAGTATTTGCTATCTCCAATTACGATCCTATCGGCGAAGCCAACGTACTGTCGCGCGGTATTCTCGGCTCTTTGGGCGATGCCATTGTGGTTGCATCACCGCTGTACAAAGAGCATTACAACCTGCGCACTGGCGAGTGCCTGGAAAAGCCTGAATATTCTGTACCTGTGTTCCCCGTAAAAATCGAAAACGGTGTGGTGCACGTACAGGCGTAAATTTTTTACAGCGGACGCATGCGCTGCTGTTTCCTCCTCTTCTTCGACTGCTTCATGAGTCGCTTTATGGGCAACCCTTTGGGTTGCCCTTTTTTATTGATCTATTGCTTTATTGGTTTGCCGGTCGGCTTTTATCTCGCCAATTGTTGCTATGTGTACAAATTAACTGGCCCGCTAGTTGCAGCTCTCCACATAGGTTCTCTTAATTACCTGATGGCGAGGCTTCTGGCGACAAAATGCATGTAATCGGGGCAAAAGTGTGTGCCGGTACTACAGGATTGTCACCAAGTTACGCCACAATAGGCAATTGATTCAGGAGATAAAGGAAATGGCAGTGAATCAACAAGTACATCTCGACAAATCCAACTTTGTACCCACCAGACCCAGCTTTAAGCAACAGCTGCAGCGTGGGCGCGATCAATTATTCGCGAACTACGAACAGCGCCGTCTCAAGCGCAAACCCTATGTGATCATCAGTAATAATTGCTGGGGGTATGAGCTGTATCAGGCCACCGGGCGCGAGTACAACACACCCTTTATAGGTTTATTTTTATTTCCCGATTGCTATCTGCGATTACTGGAAAATTTTGAAAGCTGCATTGCGCAAGAATTGCAATTTAAAGAGCAATCAAAATATTACACGCAGAAAAAACACTACCCTATTGGTGTGTTGGGCGATGATATTGAAATCCATTTTTTGCACTACACCTCAGAGGCAGACGCACGCAATAAATGGACTCGCCGCATTGAACGCATGCAGCAGGCGCGCACCGCCGGCACTGAGCTTTATATAAAACTTTGCGATGCTGAAAATTGTGGTCAGGCAGAACTAACACGCTTTCATGCCCTGCCTTTTAGTCACAAACTGTCGCTGGGTTTTCAGGCCTTTCAACACCCCAACCATCTTCATGTCCCTTTTCTGCGCAACAAGGCCGGCACCGCGTTGGTGGATGGCGCCAAGCTGTTTAAGAAGCGCTACAGCTACTTTGATATTACGCATTGGTTGCTGACGGGTGAAATCACCAAAACGCCAGGTTCAAGACTATTGGCCTTAATGTCCTGATTACTATGATTGTGCCCTGCAGGCTTGCAGGGCTCTTCTGCTGGATCCCATCTTCGCCTATGATGGCGCCAAAATAACCAGATCTTATGGCGGGCGCGCTCTGCGTCTGTGTACTAGTCTGTAAAAAGTTTTTTGGCGCTGTTTTGGTTTTTCATGGAGTTGCAGATGGGTATACGGAAGCTGGGTGTTGTAGTGTGGGTTGCGGCCTGCTGGTCGTTGATGGGATTTATGGTGCCAGTGGGCGCGCAGGAGCAATCGGATGCCAGGCTCGAAATCACCATGCATGGTGGTAGCTCCGCCATGGGCACCGTTCAACAGTTTGCGGCAGGCACAAACGTCACCTTGGTCGCTAAACCCAATCAGGTGCAAGCCTTCTCCATTTCCGGCCGTTATCTGGTGCGACTGAAAGACCAGCCATTGCAGCCGTTTGTTCGTCAATTCAAATCGCAAGTGGTAGTGACTGGCACTACCCAATCCGGGCTGCAGGCCCAGCTTGCCAGCGCGTCCGCCCTGCAAAAGCAGCGCATCCTGAGTGCACAGAACCAGCTTATTAGCGTTGGCCGGAATCGTAAGCTCATCACTAAAGTCCATCACCAATTTCGTGAATTAACCAATAGCCTGAGCGTTAGCCTTGCTTCAGATGCGGTTGAGGCGGTGCGCCATCTACCGCAGGTAGCTGCGGTTTATCCTGATAATGAGGTGCGTGTATCGCTGGCTGATAGTGTACCCACCACCCATGCGCCAGAAGTCTGGGCAATGAAAGATGCCGCGGGGAATCCCATCACGGGCAAAGGCGTCAAGGTAGCAATTCTGGATACAGGTATTGATTACACTCAGCCAGATCTGGGCGGCTGTGTTGGACCTGGCTGTAAAGTGGTTGCAGGGCAGAGTTTTGTAACAGATACACCCGCTACCGATTTTATGGATCGCCACGGCCATGGCACCCATGTGGCGGGCATAGTGGCGGCTTCAGGAACACTCAAGGGAATGGCGCCGGATGCGAGCCTCTTTGCCTATAAAGTATTGAATGATCAGGGTTCTGGCTACGACAGTAACATCATTGCCGCGCTGGAAAAAGCAGTTAATCCCGACGGCGATCCTGCTACAGATGATGGCGCCGACATTATCAGTATGAGCCTGGGGGGGCCAGGCCTACCGGATTCGCCACTGACAGAGGCGGCCAATGCAGCCATGGGCGCTGGTGCACTGGTCGTAGTAGCGGCGGGAAACAGCGGTTCGCAATACGGCACTATAGGTTCGCCGGGGAATGGTGAACGAGTGTTAACTGTGGGCGCAATTGATAATCAGGATGCCATTGCTGACTTCAGTTCGCGTGGACCTGTTGCTGGCAAAAATTATGTAAAACCTGAAATAGTCGCGCCCGGCGTCAACATCAATTCGGTGAAGGCCGGTGGTGGTTATATCGTTATGAGTGGCACCAGTATGGCAACTCCCCACGTGGCCGGTGGTGCCGCGTTGGTGTTGCAGGCGAGGCCAGGTTTGACGCCCGATGAGCTCAAAGCGCTACTGATATCCAGTGCTCGCGATTTGGGACAGGATATATTTTCCCAAGGGGCAGGAGCGATGGATGTTCAGGCTGCCGTACTTGCCGATGTGCTGGTTACTACTCCTTTGCAGTTTTTAGGGTTTGAAGATACCACTGTGCCTGTCTGGAGTGCGCAGGCCAAAATCAATGTGAAAAACCTGGCAACAGCGAATGTAGATCTCTCGCTGACCGCACCTGTGACACCTTTGGTGGGAATGGATATTAATTTACCGGTGAGCTATCAAAAAACGCTCGCTCCCGGTGAGAGTACAGATATAGATTTCTCCATCTCAGTGGATAATGCGCTCTTGCCGTTCTCGACACGCGGGTCGCTTCATCACGAAAATAAATTTTCGCTCAATGCGGGCTCGCACAGCGTTCATATACCTGTAGCTCTCATTAAAGCGGCCCAATTGAAACTTAACACCGGTAGCAATGTGAGATATGTCGGTTTGATTAATAACGACAATAGCGCTAATGAATTTAAATATGTCTGGTGTGCTGCCGACGCTACTTCGCAAACGTTTAATGTCCGGCCGGGAAAATATCAGTTAATCACCAGTTATTGTGGTGCTGACAATCCTTTTGTGTTCCGCGAAAATCTGGAGCTCACCGGTAGCCAAACTCTATCGGTGGATATTGCCGAAGCTATTTATCGCGTGGGTGTCGATAAGGTGATAGCAGGTGAAACCATCAAAGATGCTGCCTTATTAACATCGAAAATTTCGCCAATTTCCTGGTATCACTCAGATGCACAGGTGGCGACCTATACGGTTAATAATTATGCTCCTAATATCTGGATGCGAACCAACGCTGTGTCATCGGCGTTTAAAATTCGCGGTGCGGTTATGCTGCAGGATTTATCTGAGCAACCAACTCGCAGCACCTATTACCACAATTTTATTATTGATGATGGTGTTGCCTCGGATCAGCTGGTAACGCTCAACACGGCGGATATGCACAAGCTGGATCTTTACTACGACGATAAACCTGTAGTAGAGCAAGGTATAGCGCACTATTATCGCTTGAGTGAAATTCGCTCCGCCGCCCAATGGTATGCGTTTGGTTTTGCGTTAATTGACAACCAACCAACCTATACGCCAGTTAGACAAGCACTCTATTCAACGGTGTCTACATTCAAAGATGGTGAGTGGTATCCCGAATTGGATGTAGGGCGAATCGTCGTCACCAATGGATATAATGACAACCAAAGTGCAATGCGCACCGGCTTTCTCGGTTTTCCCTCCAATACTCGTTATTTGAAATTCCCCGGCTATTTTTCTGATTGGAAAAATAGCTCGTTTATCAGCGATACCAATCAGCTTGAAGTGCAAGACAATGGCATCTTCAACAATAAAACGTTTATTTATAATGTTGCACTCAAAACTATATCATTGATGAATGCCCAAAATTATCTCAGCGCTGCGAATGAACTGCGCGATCATCAGGAAAATATTTTTACAGAAGATGTGAGTTATAAAGTTTTTTGTGATAGCCGACAGGTAGGTGAAGGCAAAGCAACAGACAGTGATATGTACACCAAAATAGCGGGTCAAACTTGTGATCAGGTTATTTATGAGTTGACCTATCCGGTTCGTTTCCTGGGTAAAGAAAATACTTCCACTACGCGAGTTGTACTCAACACAAAAGAAACGCTATTCAGCTATCAGGTATCGTCGCCGCTGCTGGATCAAGTGGTGTTTTCAGATGGTGATAAAAGAACGCGGATTCTGGATGGCGCCGATCCGCTAGTTTCGGTGGTTGCACTCAATCCGGATACACATGGAAGCTACGCCTCAGAGGCAATCAAGCTGCAGTATCGATTGGATGCTAACGAAGATTGGCAACCCACTACCTTGCAAGCCAGCAATAATAAATTGGTAGCAAAATTGCCTGTGCTTGAAGGGGAGCACACCGCTTCTTTGAAAATCACTATTGATGATGGCAAAGGCAACAGTGCCGAACATATTTTGAATAATGTTTTTATATTGGGTACTGGATCAGAACGACCTGCCACCGCTCCGGAATTTGGCGAGCTGCCGCATTTGGTAAAAGAGGCAACCGGACCTTTGACGCCCTATGAAATTCAACCAGTGACCGCCTATGATCGCCGCGAAGGTCCGATCATCGCCACCACTACGACCCAAGGGCCGTTCACGGTGGGAGAGCACGACATTATTTGGAGCGCTACCAACAAAGCCGGTGCTATAACAACAGCCAACCAGAAATTGCTTATTGTTGATACCACTGCGCCTATCGTCCTTCCTCCAGCCAATGTCACTATGACGGCTACCGGTATTACTACACCGGTCAATATGGGAATTGCCCAAGCGTTTGATATTGTGGATGGTATTTTTGATGCAACGCCTGATCAAATTGGCCCTTTCACGGTAGGTACCCATCGGGTGACGTGGACGGCTATCGATAAAGCGGGAAATATTGGTAATACCAGCCAATGGATTACCATCAACGAAATGCCGGTTTCATCGAGCAGTTCTTCATCCAGCTCAAGCAGTTCATCTTCTGCTGCGCAAAGTTCAACAAATACACAAGTTGGTAGCGGTGGAGGTTCGGGCGGAGGCGGTGGTGCTGCGAGTATTTTTATGTTGCTGCTGTTGGGCTTTTTAACTTTCGGCTTGCGCATTAAATGGTGCGAGCTCGCCCAAAAATTGGGCTTGAGTAAAGAATGGACTACGGCAGCCTGTCTTGGGCAGATGACGCTAAGTGCAGAGCAGGCGCAAATTGTGGGTGATGTATTTGAGCTCAGTGACGAAGAACAAAAGTGGTTGCAGGTTGTTCCCTATAAAGGCTCGTTGCCTTCAGCAGTGCCAACTGATCCGCTGATATATCGTTGGTATGAAATCGTGAATGTCTACGGCACAACCATCAAGGAGTTAATTCACGAAGAATTTGGCGATGGCATTATGAGCGCGATTGATTTCAGTATGGATATCAAACGTGAGGCAGATCCCAAGGGTGATCGCGTGAACGTGGTGCTCTCGGGCAAGTTTCTACCTTACAAGCAATATTAATTTCCACATAGCTGATACAAAAAAAAGAGGCCCGAGGATTTCTCCCCGGGCCTCTTTTTGTTTAGATCCTGCTTAACTCTGGAAAATTAAAACACCAGCGTTTGAATGGCGTGAGCAGGGATCTTAGCCACCGTTTTGGAGGTGCCAACAATAAAGTTGTAGCTGATGTCCGCATCGCTTTGGTTCAGTACTACAGTGGCAACCTTGCCGTCTTTATTGATAAAGGATGTGGTCAACAACGGGCTGCGGCTGCTGGCGGCACCAATGCGTTGCGCATCCGGGCGAATGAACTTGGAGAAGTGGCCGATGTAGTAGTAGGGCGGGGTGTAAATCAGCTTGCCCGTGGTGGTGTCACCGTGCAGCGGGGAGAAGCAGAAGTTGCCTACGTGGTTTGGGCCACCGGTTTGGTCGAGCAGTACGTTCCAGTCGGTCCAGGCTTCGGCGCCGCTGTTGAAGTCATTGATCATCGACTTGCCATAGCGCTCGCCATTACCCCAGAACTGGTAACGCTCGGGGCTGAATTTCTCGATGGCCGCTTCCGTCAACAACAGGTGCTTGTTGGGATAGGCATCGCGTACGGTTTTGATGTTGTCGTACATAGGGTCGCCACCGGTCCAGGTTTCGTACCAGTGATAGCCCATGCCCCACGCATACTTGGAGGCTTCCGGATCTTTGTAGATGGTATCGGCGCGGTAAGTCATCAGGTCGCGGTTGTGATCCCACACGATGATTTTCTTATCGCCCAGGCCTTCTTTCGCCATGGTGGGGCCAAGATAGTTCTTGAGGAAATCACGCTCGTCTTCAGCAGTGAAAATCATAGATTCCCAGGTTTGCTTGGCCATAGGCTCGTTTTGAACCGAGATAGCCCAAATCGGGATGCCCTGCTTTTCGTAGGCTTTAACAAACTTGGTGTAGTAGTTGGCCCAGGCCTGGCTGTACTCTGGCAGCAGCTTGCCACCTTGCAGCATAGTCTTGGTGTCTTTCATAAACGCCGGGGCGCTCCAGGGGCTGGCGAACAGGGTCAGTTTGCCGCCGCTGGCTTCGATGGCCTTCTTCAATAGAGGAATGCGGTATTTCTGGTCGTGCTTGATATCAAAGGTCTTGAGCTCTTGGTCGCCCTCTTTGATGTAGGTATAGCTGCCGCTACTGAAGTCTGAACTGTGGATGGTGGTGCGTGCAAAGCTGTAACCAATACCTTTTTGCGGATCGTAATAGGCGCTCAGGAATTCGGCCTGCTGGTCTTTTTTCAGCTTGGCGAAAGTTTCGGCAGAGGCGTCAGTAATGGCGCCGCCGATGCCGATCAGCGTTTGGTAGCGGGCATCGGGATTCACGAAAATGGAAATCTCGGTTTCACCTGGCTGTGACGCAGGACCGAACTTGAGTGTGTCGGTCAGGGCGAGACGCTTGTCGGTATCTTTTGCTGTGGTGTAAACGCTGACCGTTTTGTCAGCGGTAGAGAAACTGGTCTGTTGGTCGCCTGCCATGCTCAACTGGCTCGATGTCATCAACACCGCCGTCAGCGTCGCAAGAAGATTCTTATTCATAAAGAATACCTTTCACGGTTTTTGTAATGGATGGTTTTGGGCCAAAGGCGATGAGTGACAGCGCATTTGTTGAAGTACCCGGGGTGTCCGTTGGACTATTGTTTTGGGTGTCAGGTGTTACTGATTATAGAGGATAGCAGCTGGCGAACGCGTTCTAGTAAAGGCTCAGGCGCTCATTCATACGAAAATGCTATGTAAATCTGTCTTTACATTTCAAATTAACCCATCAAATTGTTGCCCTGCCTGTGCAACCTTGGACCGGCAGCGTCCGTAAGTCCCTCCACGAAGCAATCCTGCGTAAGTTCGCGCACATTAACCGTGGAGGGTTTGGAAATGAAAAAGTCGTTTGGATATTGGATGACTATCGGGGGCTGTTTGCTGGTATTAAGTGCCTGCGGCGGCGGTGGTGGAGGCGGGAAAAAGTACAACAGTAGTGCTGGTTATCCCCCTGCCAGCTCCAGCAGTATGGCGACCACCAGCAGCGCCGCTACATCGGTGGCGACCAGTGTGGCAACAAGTGTAGCGACCAGCTCCAGTTCCAGCAGCCTGATGCCGGTCGATCCCATGCCTATTAGCGATGGTGAAAGTAACCTTGGCGATGTATTTGTGGCCAAAGCCTTCGCCAGCGTGCTGGTGAGTAGTGGCGGCAGCCTCTCAGTGGTACAGCAAAACAAAACCAACCTGACACTCTATGTGTTTGATGCGGATGCGCCAGGTACTTCCGCCTGTACTTCACAGCCCTGCATTACTAACTGGCCGCCTTTTATTGCGGATAGCAATGCCAATGCGGTGGCACCTTTCACCCTTATCACCCGCGAGGATGGTAACAAGCAATGGGCGTTACGCGACAAGCCGCTCTATTTCTTCTTGGGCGATACCCAGCCTGGAGATATAAAGGGCGATGGTGTTAACAAGGTCTGGCACGCGGCCGGCTATGCGCCGGTAGACCTGAACCGTGCCAGTCAAAACGCCAATGATGGGGAATACCTGATTGCGGTCGGCAAGCCTCCTGTGGGTATGCCATTGAATGGCGGTAACACGGACTTCGCGGCGCAATATCTGGATCGCGACGGTTACAGCCTCTATTTCTTTGATCCTGATACCACCAACCAATCCAATTGCTCCGGTAGTTGCCTGGTTGCCTGGCCGCCATTGTTGGCCGATGAGGATGATGAGGCAGAGGCGCCTTACTCCATTATCACTCGCTCCATGGGAGGTACTGCGACCGCACGCCAATGGGCCTATCAGGGACGTCCGCTCTATTTCTACGTGGGCGATACAGCAGCCGGCCAGACTGCTGGTAAAAGTATCCCCAACTGGCATCTTGCCCGTCGCTTGCCGGTGATCACTGGCACTAGCGCCACCTACGGCAGCATCCTCACGGCCTATGGTTCCGTAAAAGTGGCAACTGATGTGGGTGGGGTTGAGCAGATCAATACAGCTGCCCGTCACGAGTTCTCGCTCTATACCTTTGACAACGACACCCTGGGCACCAGCAACTGCTCAGCCACCTGCCTGAACAATTGGCCGGCGCTGATGGCGGACGAGGGTGCTGTAGCTGTTCCACCCTATAGTTTGGTGGCTCGCAGCAGCGGTAAATTCCAGTGGGCGCTCAATGGTATGCCGCTCTATTTCTTCGCCGCTGATACCAAAGCAGGCGATACCAATGGTGAAGGTGTAGGCGGTGTCTGGCATTTGGCGCGCGTGGCGCCGGTTGCGGTGATGCAGCACTCCACCAAGGGCAAGTTGTTTGTCGCCAAGGGCAATCTGGTGAATCAGAGCGGTGGGTCCGATGCCGCTCACCAGGGCTTTACTCTTTACACCTTTGACGAAGATCCGCTCGGCAGCACTACCTGCTTTAACGGCTGCCTGGCTGTTTGGCCCGCACTCTATGCCGCTGCTGATGCCAAGGCAGCGGGCGATTTCACCATTGTCGTGCGCGATCAAAACACAGGCGTAAAACAATGGGCCTACAAAGGCAAACCCCTCTACTTCTACGTAGGTGACAGCACCGCCGGCGACGTAAACGGCGAGTACACCAACTGGACCATAGCGCGCCCATAAGGCGAGTTCTGATTCAGTTTGCGCGGCAGTCACGGCTGCCGCGCGCTAGAGAAATCCAGGAAGAGGAGGGCCTATGAAGCCTGTCATAACAATTAGCCTGATCGCGCTGATCCTGAGTGGATGTGGCGCCGGTTCGGGCAAGGGGCTGGATGCGCAGGGCCTGCCCATCAACACCAATAATCCCGGCGGCGGCAATACTGATCCATCCGCTAATCTCGCCCATTTGCAGCAAACTATTTTTGGAGCCATATGCGCACGCTGCCACACAGGTGCAACAGCGCCGCGTGGTTTGCGTCTGGATTCGGAAGAGAACAGCTACGCGTTTCTGGTGAATCACGCCTCAGACGAAGTGCCTTCGTTAATGCGTGTTAATCCCGGCAAGCCGGATCAAAGCTACATCGTCAAAAAAATCGAAGGCGCGTCGGATATCGTCGGCGGACAAATGCCACTGGGTGGTCCTTATCTCTCGCAAGAACAAATCAAATTAATTCGCGACTGGATTGCCAATGGCGCGCCGCGCACAGGGACAGGCACAGCGCCTACGCAAATCAGTAAAACACTTATCGAAAAAACCTCGCGAAGTTTTTCCGCCAGTGTTCATTTCAGTCGCGCGGTGAATTTTTCCAGTTTGGGTGAAAACGCCGTGCGTATTTTTTATCTATCGTCAGTCGGTGAGCGAGACGAAGCTCTGCAGTTTTCCCAGTTATTGGAAGGGCAGGATTTACTGTTAGAGCTACGTGGTATTCCCGCTTCAGCAAGCGGAATTGAAATTGTTATTGCAAGCGATGCCGTTGTGGCTGTGCTGGATGATGAGGGCAAAGCGTTGGATGGTGATATGGATGGTAGTGAAGGAGGGGATTATCACTATGTTTACACATTCTAAATTAATGCGCCTGTTAGGCGCCGCATTTGCCCAGATACTGCTGTTGTTAGCACTACGGGTAAATGCTGAACCTTATCTCGCGGTCAAAAACAATTTGCAGTGCGCCGCCTGCCATGTAAACCCGATAGGTGGGGGTGCGCGCACCGCTTACGGCGCGCTCTATGGGACACAAATGTTGCCACAGCACGCTGGCAGCGGCACGCAATTTGATGCGGGAAATATCAGTGATACTTTTCGTATAGGCGCCAACTTCCGTGCAAATTATTACCAGCACGATAGTGATGAGGATAGCGCGGGCGATACCAAAACCTTTCAAACTCAAACTGGCCAGGTGTATTTTATTTTCCAGCCAAAGGATTCGCGCTTTACGCTCTATGTGGACGAACAAATTGCACCCGGCACGGCGCTGAATCGTGAGACCTTTATTTTGGCGCGCCTCGGCGATAACTATTACGTTAAAGCAGGAAAACTAATGCTGCCCTACGGCATTCGGCTGGAGGACAACACGGCATTTATTCGCCAGGCGTCGGGCATTAACTTCCAAAACAGCGATAATGGTGTCGAGTTGGGTTTGCAATACACCAATACCTTGATCAATTTTGCCATCAGCAACGGCACTACCGGGCTAACCAATGACGATAAACGCATGCAGTATCTCGGACGAATTGAATATCTGCACGGCAATTGGCGAGTTGGTGCCAGCGCAATTGTAAACGATGCAGAACTCGGTCAGCGCCGCATGTTTAATATCTTTGGCGGTTTTAATTGGTTGGGCTTTACGTTTTTGGCAGAGGCAGATCATATTGCGGATGAGTCGGTAAGTTTTGTGCCTGATACTTATCAAAAACAGCGTGTTGGTCTGTTCGAAATTAACCGTGAGCTAACCAAAGGCGTCAACCTGAAATTCACCACCGAGTATCTCGACCCGGACAGCAACATCGCCGAAAACCAACGCACCCGCAATTCGCTACTGGTGGAATACACGCCTTTCTCGAATCTGCAGCTAAGAGTGGGTTTGCGTAAAGGTGAAGATATTCCACAGCGAGTAGAAGATAACTACAGAGATTTTTTTGCGCAGCTGCATTTTTATTATTAATTTTACTCGCAGGTGTTCGAGGGAATATGTCATTACGTTTCCGCGAATTATCTACATCGTCATTCCCGTAGGGAATCCAGCGCCTTTGATTTTGAGAGGTATTTTTTAAAGGCACTGGATTCCCTACAGGAATGACGGAGGTTCTAGCGGTCATTGAGTATAGCTTAAAGATTATAGGTGTAATCCAAATACACCTTCCGCGTATGCGGCTGCGCAGAATCTTCCGGCTCAAAATATGCCAGGCGAAGTGATACAGCATGCTTGCGATTAAATTTGTACATCACATCAAGATCCGCTTCATCGCCCAAGCGTTCGCCACCATCGTAAGCGTGGAAAATATGGTAACGCGCATCCACGCGGAAAGGCGAGGCGCGCCAGAGCAGGCGCAGTGATGAATCTTTTACGCCTGTGTCGGGTGTTGTGCCGAATTTATTGGCCCAGCCCATAAAATCGTAGAGCGAGCCCAGCGGTGTGATAAAGGGAATATTCTTGTCAGCACCCATAACTTCATAGCGGCCGCTGAACTCCAGCGAATTAATACCAATCCCGGCATCCAGTAAATAATAAGGTACTCGCGGTGCATCAATTATCGCGCTGCGTTTTTGTGTGGCCACTTCAGTTTGTACGCGATATTTGAACAGGTCGCCTTTAAAATTAAAGCTGTAGCTCGCACCAAAGGTATCGCTGGAGTCGCTGGTTAAATCTTTGTTGCGCAGGCGATATGCGTAGCCTACGAGTTGCGAATAATCCCACTCATTCCATTCCAGATGGAGCAAATGGGTGTTGTGCTCATGATCGCCGAGCAGGGCAGCGGGGCGCGGTATTTTCGGCGGCGGTTCGCCCCAATAATCGGTGCCGCTGTAGCCTGCATCGTAAACATAATTGTCGCGATCAGCTTGATCACCAAAAATGCGATTGACGTTGGCGATGTAGCTGTAGCTGATAGATGAATTGCTCTGCCATTTAAAAACGCTGTGCAGCGCATCAAAGGTTTGTTCGTTTTGCCATAGCCCATTGCCACCAATAAAACGCTGGTTATCAAATGCCAGGCGCTGGCGGCCGAGTTTGATTTGTGCATCCTCAAGCTTATAACTGACGAAGGCCTGGTTGATATCGCCACCCGGTGCATCGGCAATCATAGGTTTGCGGCTGGCATCCACACCGTCGAAGCGCTCGCCTGGCCAAAAACTTTGTACGTAATCCAGTTCGAGCAATGTGCCCAGTTGTTCTGTCCATTGTGATTTCACATCAACGCGCAGCAAGGTAGATATATCTTTTCCGGTATCGCCATCGCTCACTTCGGCGTAGCGGGTGCGATTGGCAAATTCGAATTGGTGGGTTGCCTCTTCAGCGGCTTGCACACCCAGCGTTGTAGTGGCGAATAACCAGAGGAGCTTATGCAGTGATTTCATCATCAATCCTACTGGTGCCAATCTTTCGTATTGCCGTTGTGCAAAAAGGTCACGCCTTTTAGCTTGTCCATGTCTTCGTAAAGTTTGTCTGGCATGGGGTTCTGGCGTACATCCATATAGTTCATTTTGGGCATGCGATAAATATCGATAGTCACCATTTTATTATCGAACATATACAGCTTTTCCAGCTCGGGCAGGTCGGTGTAAATGAAGTCGGTGATCTGGTTGTTGTTGGCTTTAAAAGTTTTCAGCTTGGGCAAATTGTGCAGTTCCAGGGTTTTAAGCTGATTGCCAAAAGCGAGGAAATTATCCAATTCGGGAAAATCTTTTAATTGCAAGCGGGTGAGTTTGTTTTTGGCGAGATTGAGCTGGGTAAGCTTGGGCAATTTTATCGCCGGGAAGTCGCTAATGACATTGTTGTAGAGCGACAGCTTTTGCAAATTGACCAACTGCTCTATGCCATCGACGCTGACGATATTCTGGTTGTGGCATTCCAGCGCGGTAATGTCCTGTACAGTCTGCCAGTTATTTTTAGCGGCAGTTTGCTCTACGCAGAAGCGCAGCTTTTCGTCTTTAATGTTGAGTTCCAGCGCTTGGCTTGTGCTGGCGACAAATAGAAAAAGCGCGTTAAACCATAAGCCTCGAATAAGTAATGCGCCTCGAATAAGCAAAGCGCTTCGAATAATCAATGTTGTGTCCATCGTAAGTCCTGTAAAAAACGAGCAGTCCCTCGCTTACAAGGTTTGTGTTTTATCCAAAAACACGCAGGCGCCTTTGGCCAATATTTTTTCGCTGGGTTCATCCAGCGGTGAGCCGCCGGGCTCCTCTTCGGTTAACCAGAGATAGGCCGCGTCGCGAATTAAATGTACGTGAGTATCGTTGAGCGTCATTTCACGTTGATCCGCTCGCGTGAAGACGGCAAGCGAACGTATCTGGCCATCGTTGCGCGAGACAGCCCATAGTTGCAGATTTTTGTCCGGCGAAACCTTTAACGCTTCCCATTTCAGTGACAGATGATGCGCTGTCAGTGAGCTAAGTGCTGTTAACACTGGAGTACCCTTGGTGTCGGTAAGTACAGCGACATAATTCGGGCTCGGCGGTATTGAGTGTTGCAGTGGTGAGATTAGCATGATCGCCAGTGCAACCACACTGAAGGCCGCACTTGCTATTGGCAGCCACCAGCTCTGCCACCATTTGCTTTTGCTGTCGGCAGTTTTGCTTGTGGTATTGATGCGCGCTTCTATCGCCTTCCAGGTGGCGAGATCGGTGGGACGCTCTTCGCGAATATCGCTCATGGCGATCAACTCCTCCTCCCAAAAATTAACGCGCCCTTGCAAATGCGCATCGCGCAATAAGCGTTCACTAAACGCTTTGCGCTCATCGCCGCGCATAACGCCGGACACGTAATCAAACGCCAGTTGGTCGTCTGTGTGCAGTTCGCTCATAGCGCCTCCAGGCATTGTTTTAAACGCTCGGCGCCGCGATGTAGCCAGGATTTTACGGTGTTGACGTTGGTGGAAAACTGCTGCGCGATTTCTTCGCGCGTGTGGCCGTACAAATAGGCCAGTTCAATGCTGCGCCTGATGTTGTCTCCCAGCGTGCTGAGGCAGCGGTGGAGGTGAAAGTTGAGCTGGAGTTTGTGCACATCTGCCTCTGGATTGGCTGGGCCGGGAATGGATTCTATGTCGTCGTCATCACCAAAACTTCTGAATTTCTGTCGCAGGCGCTGCTCGCTGTCCAGTCTGTCCAGAGCGCGATAGCGCGCGATGCTCGCCAGCCAGGTAAGCGGTTTGGACAAATGCGGGCGGTAGCTGCCGGCGTTGCTCCATATCTGGATAAACGCTTCTTGCAGCACATCGGCCGCCGCTTCATCGGAGCGCAAAATGCGAAAGGCGATGGCATTCAGATAAGGGCCAATCCGCTCAAACAGTTGCTTGAGCGCCGCCTGGTCGCGCAGGGCGCAACGACCGATAAGGTTGGTCAGCTCCCGGTCGCGCGCGCTGGTCTCATCATTACTTGGCTGGCGATTTTCCATTGTCCGGATATCCGGGGCTTTAGCGCTAATGGGTTTCATTAATCCTTCCGATAACCAACGGGCCTGTAAGAGTCTGGCCGGTAGTGGGTCAGTATAGTTGATCAGATGATTGCACCTGGAGTGCGGCTTACCACTGCTATACGGTCACTGGCGGATAAGGTTGCAGGCGACTCGATAAAAATCCCGCTAAAACTTGCACCAGTACTCGCATTGGTTATCCGCTCATATTCGCATGCTTGTAACCGGTTGCTATACGAGTCAGCTTTGATTAGTATGTAACCGATTACCTGTTGCTTCGACAGTATTTTTCCCAAGCTAATAATAATTCGGCAGGCATGTGCCCTCTGCGCACCCATTAATGCCGTCCTTGGGCGAAGTGAAGTTTCCGGTAGCTGTGTTGGCGTAATTCCTGTGTTTGCAGTTCCCTTATTCAATCTTGCCAAAAAATGCGGGCGGCTTTTGTTCGTCCACAAAAAATGTGGTGGTTGCGATGAGGGACCTGTGAGCGCATTCAAACTCAACATTCAGCAGCGGCGTACCTGTCTCGCCGCCAACCGGAATTTATTATTATGAAAAAGACCACACTGAAGTCGTTCCTGCGCAATTCCATCAGTCTCGCTTTGAGCTCAACGCTGGCTATGTCGGCCTATGCCGGCTGGAGCGTTAACGGCACCAAGATCCTTGATCCTAACGGCAACAACTTTATCTATCGCGGCATCAACCACGCCCACACCTGGTACACCAGCACCACTACCAAAGCCCTGAGCGACATTGCCGCCACCGGCGCTAACTCGGTACGTGTGGTGCTGAGTAACGGCACCCAGTGGACGCGCAACAGCGGCACCGATGTGGCCAATATCATCAGCCTCTGTAAGGCCAACAAGCTGGTGTGTGTGCTGGAAGTGCACGACTCTACCGGTTACGGCGAGCAATCCACCGCGACCAACATTTCCAAAGCAGCGGAATACTGGGTTAGCTCTGATATCAAAAACGCCATCATCGGCCAGGAAGACTATGTGATTATCAACATAGCCAACGAGCCCTACGGCAACAGCACCAGCGCCGCCACCTACACCAGCGAGACCTCGGCGGCGATCAAAACCCTGCGTAATGCCGGCTTGACCCACCAGATCATGATCGATGCTCCCGCCTGGGGCCAGGATTGGGCCGGCGCCATGCGCGACAACGCCAACACCATCTTCCAGGCGGACTCGCTCAGCAACACCATTTTCTCGGTGCACATGTACGAGGTGTACAACAACGCTACGACTATCCAGAACTATCTCACCAGCTTCCAGGCCACTGGCCGCGCGCTTTTGGTGGGTGAGTTTGGTACCGAGAACAACGGCAATAATGTGGATGAGGCATCCATTCTGTCGCTGACCCAGCAAATGGGCATCGGCTATATGGGTTGGAGCTGGAGCGGTAACGGCGGCTGCTGCACGGCGCTGGATATAGTGATCAACTTTGACCCTGCCAACCTGAGCACCTGGGGCAACTTCCTGATCAACAGTGCCAACGGCATTAAAGCCACTTCCAAACTGGCGACTAACTATGGCGGGACGACCAACAGCTCGTCTTCCAGCGTGAAAACCAGCTCATCGGTAGCGACATCGACTTCATCCAGTGTGAAGACAAGTTCATCTGTGGCGACCAGTGTGGCGACGAGTACCTCTTCCAGCAGTTCTTCCGTTTCTGGCGGCGAGCAATGCAACTGGTACGGCACTCTCTATCCGCTCTGCGCTACCACAACCAGTGGTTGGGGCTATGAAAATGGCAAGAGCTGTATCGCCCGCTCCACTTGCACAAGCCAGCCTGCGCCTTACGGTGTAGTGGGCGGTGCGACTAGCTCCAGCGTGGCGACGAGTGTGGCGACCAGCGTTGCAACCTCAAGCTCCAGCAAAACCTCCAGCAGCGTCGCGACTTCCAGTTCCGTTGCGACCAGCGTGGCTACCAGTAGCAAAACCTCAAGCTCATCCAGCTCCGCTGCCAGCGGTGGTATCAGCTGTACTTATGTCGTGAGCAATTCCTGGGGTGCAGGCTTTACCGGTGCTATTCGTGTCACCAACAACGGCACCAGTACCCTCAACGGCTGGACTGCCAGCTGGCAATACAACGGCCCCAACCGCTTGACCAGCAGCTGGAATGCAACCGTTACCGGCTCGAACCCCTACAGCGCTACCAACCTCGCCTGGAACGGCAGCGTGGGCGCCGGCCAAACTGTTGAGTTTGGCTTCCAGGGCAACACCAATGGCGGTGCCACGGAAATACCCGCGGTGAGCTGTAAGTAACCAGGAAATAAAAAATCCCGCTATGGAGCGCCATGGCGGGATTTTTTATTTTTGGACAGGTACACATTTGAGTTAGGATTCGTGTCGACCAATCTCACGAGCCGACCTGCTTTATGACCGAAGAAATTCTCAGCGCCGATTTGTCCAATCCCCAGCACGCCTCTGCCATCATCTATCTCCTCAACGAATACGCCCGCGACATTATGGGCGGTGGCGAAGATTTGTCGGATTACACCAAAGCCAATTTAATCCGCGAATTACAACAGCGCCCCGGCGTACACATAGTGCTGGCATTTATCGACGGCAAACCCGCTGGCCTCGCCAATTGTTTTGAGGGCTTCTCCACCTTTGCCTGCAAACCTTTATTAAATATTCACGATATTACTGTTGCCCCGGAATTTCGCGGGCGCGGCTTGTCGAAGAAAATCATGTACAAAGTAGAAGAGGTTGCACGGCAACTTGGTTGCTGCAAAGTGACATTGGAAGTGCTCGAAGGAAATAAAGTTGCCCAAAGTTTATATGCAACTTGCGGCTATGCAGGTTACTCATTAGATCCGCAAATGGGGAACGCGCTTTTTTGGCAGAAGAAACTTCCATAGCAATAATACTGACGCAGCATTCAACTCCTAACTTGTTCTTACCCCGGTTTATCTTTAATGTCCGCCTGCGCTAAAGGAGCGCGTGATATTTATGGATTAAATCAGGAGTTACCATGAAAAAGTATTTAGGTTTGACTGCAATCTTGTTTGCTTCATTGTTCGCATCAGCTGCCTGGGCATTGACGGGAGACATGAACGGTGATGGTTATGCGGATACTGTTTATATTGAAGGCGATTATCTCAAAGTAAAAGATGGGAAAACGCCATCGAATATTCGCGCCTATTATGTTGGCTCGGGCACGAAAACTTTGCGCAGCCTGGAGCAACTTGATGGTGATGCGGGATTGGAAGCCATTGTTGTAGTTGCCGGACAAAATTATCTCTATGTTGTCGACGACAATAACGGCTACCCGACCAAATATTCAATTTATAGAAACGGCGCAACGGGTAATCAGGATTATCAAATCAGAGCAGTGGATCAAACCAATGGCACTGTGGGGAATGAAATTGTCGTTATGTTCCCCGGTGATAATTATATCTGGGTGATAAACCATTATGCTGCAACGCTCAACAATTATCTTGTTGGATCAAACCCGGCCTCTTTCACGCTGATTGATACTGATGGTTATCCTGGCAAAGAAATTGTGTTGGGTTATGTTCCCGGCGGCAATGTCACTATAGTGTCAGCCAATTACAACGGTGTTAAAACCCCCTTTGTTCGTGATTATCACAAAAACGTTGGCAATGGCAGCTCGCAAATTTTCGGTTTTATGGATACCGATGGCAATCCGGCTGCTGAAATTGTGTTGGTATACCCGGGTTCTACAGCCATCAACGTGATTCGCGACTCATCCAATCCGTGGTCATATGGTGAGGATCGCAGCTTTGAACTCTATGGTGCTTTCCAGATTATTGACACCAGCAAAAACCGTGATGGCGCCGCCGGAAATGAAATTTGCTATAAGTTGACATCAAGTAATACTTATAGAACCTTAAATGCGATTACCGGCACTATCAACACAGTTCCAAATTGTAATTAAGATATAGATCGACTCTCGGCCTTCAACGGTGGAGGCTGAGATTTAATTATGTTATCCGCTACATCCAATCAACAATTTTCAGATTGTTTGATCACCCTCCGCAACCCTCCGCGAGCCAGATAATTCACAATCTCTCTGGCTTGGTTATGTGTTTGAGTTTATTAATGGCAAACATATTGTGGGTTGCGCGTGGCAAGCGCTTTGGCATCAGTGCACATTTTCAAAAGCTATCGCTGCTCACTCTGATCATCACTTTGGTGACGCTTCCCTTAATGGGCGCGGGTATTCAATGGGGTTTGTTCGGCGTTTTCCAGCGGATTAATTACGCTGCACAGGTGATTTGGTTGATGGGATTGGCGCTGCAGTTGTTGAAGCTGCAGCGCACTAAACTGCTATTGCTCGAAGAGCGGTTTAATTGACAATAATGTAATGGTTTTGCGAAAACTCTTATAGGTGCTGTTGTTAAGGTTTACGATAAAAGCTGAAAAAGGAAGTTCTACCTTGCTCAAACGCTGAAGTACCTGATTACTTTTATCACCCAATGTCCAGCGGGATATTTCGACAGCCACTACATAATCGTGAAGCTTTGGGTTGTGTTTGGATGGGCGCTTTAGTAGATACAAATTTTTAATGTGCTCCAGGTTTGGTGCTAATAGGGCTTTTACTTTCTCTATTTCATGCTCGTCGAGGTCATGGCTGATCAGGGTTGCGTTTGCCGGCAAGGAAGAAAACTCTTTGTTGATGTTTTGTGTCAACTCATAATAGTTGATCCATTTCTGGCGATAGAACTCCACTTTTTCGTCACTCTTTCCCTGGTAAAAGCCGATAAGAATTTCGCAAGCGGAGGGAATGGCTTCTTCATCCTTTTCCATGACGTAATCAAGATCGGCTGCGCCACGCTCATTTTTCTGCTCTAGCAAAATAAGTCCCCGGCGATAACGGGCAGAAATATGCTCAGGAAATTCATCGGCAAAAGCAATGAATAAAGCGCTTTTGTCCAACTCGGAGTCCAGTTCATTTTCCAATACCAATAGCTGCCAGTGATCATCTCTATCGGGGTCTTGTTTGCTGCGCAGCTCGGCAAGTTTTTGATGTTGCTCCTGAGTGTGTTTGTGTTGTGCCTCCCAGTTTTCAGCAATGTCTCTTTGCCATGCACTGTCAAATTCACTGGCAATTTTTGTCAGTGAGGATTGCAGCCAAATATCACTGGCCGCCTGTTGTTGTGGTAATAGGGAAACCGCCAATTGTTCGTCAGGGATAAAGCCAATAGCGTTTAAGCGGTCAACGAGTGCAGGGTGAGTATCAAAATGATCTGTTTTAAGTTGGCGAGCCTGAGCAAAATAATGATTGCGCTTTTCTTCATCCAACTTCTGTGTAAGTGAGTCTCGCCAAAAGCTGCTCAAATTATCTAACGGGTTAGCCTGCTGGCCGGCAAGTTTTTGGATACCTGGCCAGAATTCCTTTTGCTGAAACTCAGCAGCTATTTGCGTGCGTATCAGGGCATGGGCCGTTGCATCTGCACCCACCAGTTCAACCGACAAACTATCCGCGATGTATTCGTTGTGGCGCGCGTAAACAAAGGTATAAGCATTAAAATAGGGAGCATAGGCACTAAATAAACGCGTAATCAGTCGTGACCCCCAATCTTCCCATTGTTGGGATAACTCCTGCAGTTGACCCCAGGTGCTGCGGAAGCGATAAATAAATCCACCGAGTCGGCTATGGTGGCCAGAGAGATGTCCATACTCATGGGCGATAACAGCAAGGGCTTCTTCTTCACTTAAGAGTTGTAGGAGTGGTAAACCAAGGATCAGATAATTTTGTTCCCAGCCCAGCAGACCGAAACGTGGGTGCTGCACTATGGCGGCGTTAAGTTCGTTGGTGAGAAGCACATGATGAATGGCTGGTCCCCCAGTGCGTTGGCGCAATTCCGCAATTCGCGCGAATAAGTCCGGAGCTTCGTCCTTGGCGAGCTTTCTACCCTGCGGCGCAGGAAAGCGGGAGAACAGCATTTGAAAGGATGCTTTAAGCATCACCCAGCAGGGGACCAGCATCAGAAAAAGTAACTTACCAAACTTGGCCACGAGCAATAGTGCTTTACCTCCAGTGGCGACCACCAGAAAGCCCAGTCCGATAAGAATGGCCAACGGAAAGATCGCAAATAAAACTGCGGCGCCGAGTACCGCAAAACCCAAGGCAGCAACCAGCAATACTTTGATCATATAGGCGCGTGGGTTGAGGGTTGCTTCTTGCTCGAGTTTGGTGATCAGCGCTTCGAATTTTTGATAATTCATAGAGGTGTCCCTTTTGTGAGTATTATTTGTTTCCAGCGTTCTTTTCGTAGCTCAGCCCATCAACAGTAGCTCAGTTCATAAATAATAGGCCAGTCCATGGAATAGGTAAATTGCTTTAGCGCTTCAGGTTTGATTACTTCCGCAACAACGGCTCAAACAATCCATAACGCCAGTTGCGTACCGCCATCACCACAGTCACGCCATTTCGTTTTTCCAGCGGCAAGGCCGCGTCATCGTTGTTGATATCGTCAAATTCGCGCGCGAGCTTTTTGAGTTTTCGCTGAAACTCGCCATTGCTTTGTGGTGACAGGCTGCCGTTGAGTACCAACAAGCATTCCTCATCATTTTTAAATTTGCTTTTGAAAAATTCCTGTGCGATTTTTTCCTGGAAAAATTGTTGTATGGGGCCGTTCTCGCGCCAGCTGAAGTTGGTGGCGACCAATAGTTTTATTTTATTTTTTGGCAACAGCTCGATGATTTTTAATTTATCCAGTTGTGCCAGTTTTTGGGTGCATTCGGCATCGCTGAGTTTGTAAAAGCTGGTGATGTTTTCCATGGTCCAGCGGTTGAGTACGCAAACTGTCACTAACAAAAGTACCAGGTCGCAGGTGATTTCCTGCTCTTGCTCGACGCTGAGCTGCTGCAGGCGCGGCTGCTGCTCGTTCATCTGCTGCACCAGGTCGGAAATCTCCATATCCATTAATTGGCAGATCTGCTCCAGTCGTTGCAGGGAGATGTTTTGCTCGGAAAAAAGCCGCTTTACGCTGGCCTCGGTCAGCTCCAGTGCCGGGGCGATGCTGGCATAGGTGAGGCCGTGGGCCTTGAGGGCTTTTTTAAGGGCGGCGAGCAGGGAGTTGATCTGAGCCATAGGTCACCAAGGGCTGTAGGGTTAACCGAAAGTAGCAAAATACGCTACCGGTTGGGCACTTTAGCGCTACTTGGCAAAAAATAGTAGTAAATGTTGGTGGTCGCGGGCATGCTTGCCCCACTTTTAACAAGGAGATAGATGCTATGCAGTCGCTGTTCAAGATCCGGGGCTTTTTGCCCTACGTCGTCATGTTGTTTATCAATGCCTTTGTGGACCTGGGGCATAAAATAATAATCCAGAACACCATCTTCAAAATTTACGACGGCCAAACCCAGGTGATTTTGACGGCGGTGGTTAACGCGCTCATCCTCATTCCTTTTATCTTGCTGTTTTCGCCGGCGGGATTTATTTCCGACAAATATCCCAAGCAAAAAGTGATGCGCTACAGCGCCTGGTTTGCGCTGGGTGCGGTCTTGCTGATTACCTTTGCTTACTATCAAGGTTGGTTCTGGGCCGCTTTCGCGCTCACGTTGATTCTTGGCGTTCAGGCTGCGATTTATTCGCCGGCTAAATACGGTTATATCCGTGAACTTGTGGGGGACCAGCAGCTCGCCAACGCGAACGGCGTAGTGCAAGCGGTGACTATAGTGGCCATTCTCGGCGGCACCTTTGTGTTCTCCGCTTTCTTTGAAAAATTGCTGAGTGGTTTGCGTTTGACTGAGACCACAATGCTGGTTAGTCACATAGCGCCTTTGGGTTGGATATTGGTGGGGCTTACCGCATTGGAAGTGCTGCTCTCCTACAATTTGCCAGCCAAGCGCGAGCGCGACAGCAGCAAACATTTTTCTGCTGGTCAGTTTGTTACTGGCGGCTATCTCAAACAAAATTTAAAAATTATTTCTGGCAAGCGTGCCATCTGGTTGTCGATTGTTGGCTTGACGATGTTCTGGGCGGTATCGCAAGTTGTGCTAGCTTCGTTTCCTGCTTTTGCGAAAGATGTATTGCACGAACAAGACACGCTGGTCATTCAAGGCATTCTTGCTTGCACAGGTATTGGTATTATCCTCGGCTCACTCCTGGCTGGACGTCTCTCCAAAAATTATATCGAGTTGGGTTTGATTCCTGTCAGCGCCCTGGGTTTTGGTGTATTGCTCGGTATGTTGCCGGCACTTACCAGTCACATCCCAATGGCTTTTGCATTTTTGGCGATGGGTGTATTCGGTGGCCTGTTTATTATTCCGCTCAATGCGCTTATCCAATACCACGCGAAAGAAGATGAGTTGGGCACGGTATTAGCGGGTAATAACTGGGTGCAAAATATCGGTATGCTCGGCTTTTTAGGCGTGACTATTTTGCTGTCATCTATTGGCATGACCAGCGCGCAATTGTTTGTACTGCTGATGGTAGTTGCACTTGCGGGTGCCGCTTACACAGTCTATGAATTACCTCACTCATTGACTCGTATAATTGCCAGCTTGCTGGTGTCGGGAAAATACAAAGTGGATGTAGTGGGCTTCGATCATTTGCCCAAAACCGGCGGTGCTCTGCTGTTGGGTAACCATATCAGCTGGATTGACTGGGCCATAATCCAGATCGCCAGCCCGCGTCCGGTACGCTTTGTCATGCTGCGCAGTATTTATGAGCAGTGGTATTTAAAGCCTATTTTCAAATTCTTCGGTGTGATTCCAATTAGCAGTGGCCAGAGCAAAGAGTCCCTGCAAAAAATTAATGAATTGTTGAAAGCAGGCGAAGTGGTGTGTCTGTTTCCGGAAGGCGCTATCAGCCGTACTGGCTCGCTCGGATTATTCCACACAGGTTTTGAACGTGTAGTGGATGGTGTTGAAGGTGTGATTATTCCTTTCTATCTGCATGGATTGTGGGGCAGCCGTTTGTCGCGTGCCAACAGTGAGAAGTTGCGAAAAAATACCGCGCGCGGTTTACGCCGTGAAGTGATTGTCACCTTCGGTAAAGCCTTGCTGGTGGATACCAAAGCCGAAACTCTCAAACAAAAAATATTTGAATTGTCGTTTGATGCCTGGGAACATCGCGCAGACAGCTTTGATCCATTGCCCCTCGCCTGGATGCGCTCCGCCAAAGAACATTTGGGCGCGCCCTGTGTAATAGATACCAATGGTGTAGAACTTAGCCACGGAAAAATGATGGCTGCAGTAGCGACTTTTGCACGCAGCATGCGCAAGATCGACCGCGAAAAAAATGTGGCGATTTTATTACCTGCCAGCAGCGCCGCCATCATTGCCAACATGGCTGTGATGTTGAATGGCCAAACGGCAGTCAACTTGAACTTTACGACCAGTGTTGCCGCTGTGCAGGCAGGCGCGAAGAATGCCGGCATTAAAACCGTGTATACCTCAGAAAAATTTATCGATAAATTAAACAGCAAGGGCCTGGATACTGCTGCGATGCTACAAGGCCTCAATGTAATCTATCTGGAAGATCTGCAAAAACAATTACCCAAAGCCTTTTTGTTGTTCAGCTTTTTGCTTACCCGCGTTCTGTCAGCTAATGCCTTCTATCGTCTGTTTGGCCACAAAGTTAGCGTTAATGATCCGGCGGCTATTTTGTTCTCCAGCGGCAGTGAAGGCACACCCAAAGGTATTGTGCTCAGCCATCGCAACTTTATGGCGAACATCAAACAAATTAGCGATGTATTGAAAACTCGCGATGACGATGTGGTTATGGGTTCTCTGCCGCCCTTCCACTCTTTTGGTTTGACAGTAACGACTTTTCTGCCGTTGATTGAGGGTATCAGCGTTGTCTGCCATCCCGATCCTACGGATGTCGTGAATATCGCGAAAGCAGTTTCGCGCAACAATGTCACCATCATGTGTGCAACGGCGACGTTCTTGCGTCTGTACAGCAAAAATAAAAAAGTGCAGCCATTGATGCTTGATTCGTTGCGCATCGTAGTGGCGGGTGCAGAAAAGCTCTCTAACGATGTGCGCGAAGAATTCCACAGTAAATTTAATAAAGTGATCTACGAGGGCTACGGTGCTACTGAAACTACACCTGTAGCCAGTGTGAATATTCCCGACCAACTGGATTCTGGCGATTGGCATGTGCAGGTGGGTAGCAAGCTGGGCACCGTAGGTTTGCCATTGCCAGGTTGCTCATTCCGTATTGTTGATCCTGTGAGCATGCAAACATTGCCCGTCAATGAAGACGGTTTGATTTTGATTTCCGGTACGCAAGTGATGATGGGTTATTTGAATGACGACGAAAAAACCCGTTCGGTTATTGTCGAGCTGGATGGTCGCCGCTGGTACAAAACCGGTGACAAAGGCCATGTGGATAGCGATGGCTTCCTGACGATTGTTGATCGCTACTCGCGCTTCGCCAAACTCGGTGGTGAAATGATTAGCCTGGGTGCGGTAGAGCAAGAAATTAAAAAGGTGATTAGCGAACCAGATGTGGAATTAGTAGCGGTCAATATCCCTGATGAGAAAAAAGGCGAGCAAGTAGTATTGCTGACAACGCTCGCTATTGAGGCGGATGAATTGCGCAAACGCCTGTTGGAGATCAATACCAGTGCCATGATGATTCCTTCCAGTGTGTTTACGCTGGAGGCGATTCCGAAACTCGGTAGCGGTAAAACTGATTTCGGCAAGGCCAAGCAAGTAGCACTCGAACTGTCTGCAGCATAAAACTGAGGAATACCTTTATGAAGCTTTGGATAAAATGGTTGCGTTGTTTTTCGGTTGGTTTATCGCTGATGTTATCCATGAGTATTTTGGTGGGTTGTGCATCCAGCCACCAAAAAACCAGCAAAAGTAGTGTGGTGGATTATCTATACCCAAAATCATCCAAGGTAAATATTGAGCCATCGGTGCCGCTGTTAAAACTGCCAATCAAATTGGGCATAGCCTTTGTGCCAGAGGCTTCGGTGCTCAATGATAGCTACAGCTTTTGGGCGGGAAGCTCGGCGAGTGACTCGGCGCTTACTGAAACCCGCAAGATGAAAATTATCGAGGCTATGTCAGCCCATTTTAAAAAATATCCATTTATTGGCGAGATACAACAGATCCCTTCTAACTATTTAACGCCAGGGGGAAGCTTTGCCAATCTGGATCAAATTAAAACCATGTACGGCATAGATGTGATTGCGCTGGTCTCCCATGATCAGGTGCAATTTACCGACGAAGGCTTGCTGTCATTTAGTTATTGGACCTTGGTGGGCGTCTACGTTGTCTCAGGTGAGAAAAATGATACCAGCACGCTTATAGATACAGCGGTTTACGACATTGCCAGCCGCAAACTTTTATTTCGCGCTCCCGGTATTAGTAATGTAAAAGGACGTTCGACACCGGTAAACCTGAGTGAAGAATTGCGCAATGACAGTATCAAAGGTTTCGAGTCGGCAACTGTACAAATGATTGCCAACCTGGATGCACAATTGGCGAGCTTCCGTGAAAAAGTCAAAGAAAATCCGGAGCAAGTTAAGGTCATCAAATCGGCAAGTTATTCTGGCGGCGGTGGCGGTGCGCTGGATATATGGACGCTGGTCGCTATGGTATTTGCCGCAGTGGTTGTGCGCAGGATCAGTAAGCCATGATGCGCTATCTGTTATTGGTGTTTGCGTTGGAGTTGGCGATGGGATTGGATGAAAATGTATTTCGTATTGGTCGGAGTTTATTTTTGCCGCAATAAAAAAGCCCGGTATTCCACCAGGCTTATTGGTCTTTTTATTTTAGGTTACATAAATTTCAATAATTCCTTCACGCTGCTTACATGGCGGCGGCTGATGATGGGACGCTGGTCGGTATCCGCCAAACGGATTTGATGCTGGCCCTGGGTTGCGCGCTCGATGGCTTCAATATGTTTTACAGAGACAAGTGCGTTGCGGTGGATACGGATAAAACGCGGTGCAAATTCTTCTTCCAGTTCCTTAAGAGTTTCATCTAACAAATGTTCGCCATTGCGATGGAATACGGTGACGTATTTGTGGTCGGCAACGAAGTAGCGCACATCTTCCAGGGGAATTAACTCTATGCCACGACGGGTTTTTGCACTGATATGTGTGCGAGTTGTTTTGGGGTCGGATGTGGTTGGCTGAACCACGGCCAACTGAACCTTGTTGAGTTTTTGTGCTTTGGCGAGGGCTTCCTGCAACTGCTCTGCTTTGATGGGTTTGAGCAGATAACCCACGGCGCTGGTGCCGAAAGCATCCAGTGCGTATTGATCGAAGGCGGTACAAAAAATAATGGCTGGCGGGCATTCGAGCGCACTTATCTCGTGGGCCAGGGCCAAGCCATCTTTGCCGGGCATGCGCACATCCAATAGCACTACATCCGGGTCATGCTCATCTATAGCGGCCAGTGCTGATTCGGCGTCTTCTGCTTCCCCGACCAGATGATGCTCTTCGAGCTTTTCGATCATGCGGGCCAGGCGCTGGCGGGCCAGGGGTTCGTCATCAACAATTAAAATTTCCATCTTTTAACTCATGGCATTAGTTGACTGGAGCTGAAAACTTCAGCGGACAGAAAATATAGGTAGTAAACAAACCATTCTCGGCGCTCGACGACAGGCGCGCGCCATCGCCATAGTGTACGCGCAAACGGTGGCGAATATTATCCAGCGCCATACGGTTATGGCGTTGTTCATTGGGATTGTGACGCTGTTCATTGGCGTCAGAGTTGTTACCGGTTGGGGTGGTTACTTTTTTTCCTAGTGGATAGGGATTGGTAATGGCCACCATCAATTGATTTTTGGCTTGCGAAATTTTGATGGTCACAGTACCACCTTTGGGCATAGGTTCTATGCCGTGGAAGATGGCATTTTCCACCAGGGGTTGCAGCATGAGGCTGGGGATTTTGATGCGAGGATCCAGAGTGGCAATTTGCCAGTCCACCGTCAAACGCTTACCCATACGCAGTTGTTCTATCTCCAGATAGCGACGGCAAAGGGTCAGTTCGCGCTCCAGTGGAATCAGTGCCGGTTCGGCCAGGCTCGCGCGGAAAAGTTCGGCCAAATCTTCAATAACGCGCTCGGCCGTATCCGGGTCGGAGCCAATCAGGCTGGCGATGCTATTCATACTGTTAAACAAAAAATGCGGGCGTATGCGCGACTGCAATGCCTGTATACGCGCTTGCAGTTCGGCCTGCTGCTGGTTGCGCAGTGCCTGTTGCAGATAGAGATAGCGCAGGGCTATGCCGGCCAGAATGGCGGCGGTAATCAGGTTTTCGAGCAGGCGCCAACCGTTAATAAAGAGATGTGTTCCTGGCAGACGACCGGGATTGAGCAGTTGCAGGGCTATTTGGCCCACCACTGATAACAACAGTGTCGTTAGCAGCACCGTACCATAGGCGGCCAGTCCGGCGCGCACAGGCGTCCAGCGGCGCAACCAGGGGCGCAGGCGGCAGATGATGGCGCCGCTCAGCAGGCATATCCATTGGATCTGAAAGGAGTAGAGCGCAAGCAGATCCCAGTCGAAGATAGGCAGCATAGAGCTGTTAAGACTGAGTAGTATGGAAATCAGCTCGGCGGCCAGCACCATCAGCAGTACCGACTGGGCATTGCACAGGTTGGGCAGGAACTCCCCGAGGGGCCGGCCATTGTGCAAAGGATTATTGTGCTTGGGATTGTGCTTTAGGTCAGTCACGGTGGCTCCAGCGCCAGTCAAATAGGGCTATAATGCCCGACTTTTATTTTCTCATACCCCAACTTGCCCCATTTTGTGGGTTTGTTTGCATCACTTTTTTCGTGCATCACATATAGGAACTTGCCACATGAGCCAGAACGACCAGCCCATTAAACCCTGGGGCGGCCGCTTTACCGAAGCGACCGATGCCTTTGTTGAGCGTTTTACCGCCTCCGTGGGCTTCGACTATCGCTTGTACCACCACGATATCAACGGCTCTATCGCCCATGCCACCATGCTCGCCAAAGTTGGTGTACTCACCGACGCCGAGCGCGACCAGATCATCACCGGCCTGGAAGAGATACGTGCAGAAATCGTTGCGGGCAAGTTCAACTGGTCGATCAGTCTCGAAGATGTGCACATGAACATCGAGCATGTGCTCACCCAGCGCATTGGCATTACCGGCAAAAAGCTTCATACCGGCCGTTCGCGCAACGATCAAGTGGCCACCGATATACGCCTTTATTTGCGCGATGAAATCGACGCAATCGCCAAAGAGCTAACCCGCCTGCAACAGGGCCTGTTGAGTGTAGCCGAGCGCGAGGCCGACACCATCATGCCGGGCTTTACTCATTTGCAAACTGCGCAGCCGGTGACCTTTGGCCACCATTTGCTGGCCTGGTTTGAGATGCTGCAGCGCGACTACAGCCGTCTGTTGGATTGCCGCAAGCGCATGAACCAACTGCCATTGGGCGCCGCTGCATTGGCTGGTACTACCTATCCGATTGATCGTGCCTATACCGCGCAACTGCTGGGCTTTGATGCGCCCACCGAAAACTCGCTGGATTCCGTGAGCGACCGCGATTTTGCGATTGAATTCTCCAGCTTCGCCTCCGTGCTGATGATGCACTTGTCGCGCTTCAGTGAAGAGCTGGTGCTCTGGACCTCATCACAATTCAGCTTTATCGATTTGCCGGATCGTTTCTGCACCGGCTCATCCATCATGCCGCAAAAGAAAAATCCCGACGTGCCTGAGCTGGTACGCGGTAAAAGCGGCCGCGTCTATGGCCATCTGATGGCGTTGTTGACCCTGATGAAATCCCAGCCATTGGCGTACAACAAAGACAACCAGGAAGACAAAGAGCCGTTGTTCGATGCGATTGATACCGTCAAAGATTGCCTGCGCGCCTTCGCCGATATGGTACCGGCGATTCTGCCGCGCAAAGAAAAAATGTATGAAGCCGCCAAGCGTGGTTTCTCTACAGCAACTGACTTAGCGGATTACCTCGTGCGTCGCGGCGTACCTTTCCGCGATGCCCATGAAATCGTGGGTAAATCTGTAGGCTATGGCGTGCAGACTGGCAAAGACTTGTCTGAAATGTCGCTCGCTGAACTGCAACAATTCTCCAGCGTAATTCAGGATGATGTGTTCGCGGTGTTGACGCTGGAAGGTTCAGTCGCGGCGCGCAACCACATTGGTGGTACTGCACCTGCGCAGGTGAAAGCGGCGGTTGAGCGTGCTAAAGAGAAGTTGGCCGTTCGTTAATCTACAGTTGAAATTCAAAAAAAGCCGCGCACTGGTAACAGGCGCGGTTTTTTTGTAGCGGCTATTTTTGCCCCATAAACGCTGCAATAATTTTTTGCGTCTCGTCTTCCGGCTGCGCAATCCGCTCATAAATCGAATTGTGGTCGCGATCTTTGATGATGTGAAAGCTGGCTTTGTCTGTTTTAGCGAGCTGGGTAAATTGCGCGAATAACAATTGGTTTTCTTCCAGGCGCGCCGGCCAATCGTGATCGCCGATTAATAGCAGTAAACGTGGGATGTCGGCGCGCACATAGTAGGAAGGGGCTGCATCGTCGACTATCACAGGCAAATCATTTAAGCCGCGTTCTTTGCGCACGGTAAAGTGCGTAGTCATTTGTCCGCTCAGCGAAATAAAACCCGCGATGCTTTTGGGGTCAATCGCATTGTCGTGCAGGTAGTGTTCGTCCATCGCCAGCATAGTTGCTAACCAAGCGCCGGCGGAGTGGCCGCCAACGTAAATTTTACTCGGATCTACGCGCAATTTAACGGCGTTATTTTTTACCCAGGCTACAGCGAGTGCTGCGTCTTGAAGGTATGCGGGAAATTTTGCGGCGGGCGCCAGCTGGTAATTCACGGTAATGACATTAATACCTTTGCTGCGCCAGAAATCCGCAATGTTTATATCGGTCGCGCCATCTTTGCTGCCGGAAGTAAGTCCGCCGCCGTGAAACCAGACAAGCGCTGCGCCCGGCAATTTTTGTTGGGCAGTGAGATAAAGATCGAGCTTGTGCGGATTGTTTGGGGTGTTTGCACCGCTGTAAACAATATCTTTGGTAAACGCATTGGATTTGAAGTTTTCCGCAAATAGCGGTGAGCAAAAAAATACGAGTAGCAGCAAGGTAAAACGCATAGTGTTTTCGCTGTCGGTTGAGTTGGTTTGTTGTGTATGTTGGAAGGCAACTCTATCACGGAAATAAAAATCCACGTCTTCCGCGCGAAAGGGTAACTCTTTATTTGCAAAAATTTACCTAAGGGAGTTTTTTTTGCAGGGCGCGTGCTTCGCCGCGTATGAATACAGGGTGGTTGGCGGTCTTGTCAGGAGACCGGCCGAATTTATAAGAATGTGTTATTGCTGTAGTGCAGCGAATAAATCTTTTTTCGCTTGATTAAATGGACCCACAAAATCTGTTTGGTGAACATGGTTGCGCCAGGGATTGATTTTGTAGCGGGCATTGATCACCGATTTGCGATTGATTTTTTGATCCGACAGTTCCACTGTGTAATTGTATTTTTTACGCTCCAGTAGTAGGCCGGAGCTGCTGCTCACTACCACAAACTGTTTTTTTTGAAGCTTCTTTTTAATCTGACTTAACGACAGCGATGTGGTTAAGGTGTCGGTTACGGTGATGGGGTTGGCATTGAGTTTGGAAAGTACAACGGTTTCGTTCTCCTCCATTTGCTTGGGGGTTTGGCTGGCTTTTAAGGACGAGGTTTCAGGTAAATCCACTTGATAGAGGCCCTCAGTGGCAAAGTACTCGCAATCCAGCCGGGATTGGATGTGCTGACAGCTGGCGTTGAGGGTGTATTCAAGATAGGTATCGTAATTGTGATCCGGGCTTTTGGCTTTGATACCGCTTCGCAACCTGTATAGGGAATTGCCTCCCGGCATTTTTTCCACTTGCAGGTACTGACGTACTTTTCGGTCTTCACTGTCGATTTCGTTGGTGTAGGTGAGTGCCTGGTCTTGTTGCTGCTGTAAATCCAACCTATTGTTCCAGGGCGCGCTTAGCGTAAATCTAACCCCCTTTACATCCAGCGGCAGAGTGGTTGAGGTGTACCGGGGTGGAGACTCTTGGACGGAATTCGGTTTGTGGTTATGACATCCGCTCAGCACTGATCCTGTAATCAGTATGCACACCACATTTCTATGCCTTGTCAGGCGTTTAAGTGACATAACAGCTCCTTTCTGTAATGGGTATTGATACCAGGTATTCCGGGATAATCCCGCCCGCATCATATAGTTGTCTGCTAGCTGTTTTAGCGGTTAATTCCTGTTTTTTCGTTGACACTGATTTCTTTCTGGCTATATTGTATTACAATATTATTAAGAGGAATCCATAATGAAAAAGCTAGCCCTCGCATCCCTTATTGCAGTCGGCCTTGCCAGCATAAACGCCCAGGCTACCAATCCCATTATCACCGACGTACGCACTGCCGACCCGGCAGCACTGGTGGTGAAAGATAAGGTGTACCTCTACACCGGCCATGATGAAGCCAAAGACAATACCAAGTTCTACGAAATGCACGATTGGCTGGTGTTCTCCTCCAGTGATATGGTCAATTGGGAGGCCCATGGCCCGCGCATGTCGGTGAAGGATTTTAAATGGGCCAAGGGTGATGCCTGGGCCAGCCAGATTATTGAGCGCAAGGGCAAGTATTACTGGTATGTAGCTGTGCGCCACGACGACACCAAACCCGGTTTTGCCATAGGTGTGGCGGTGGGCGATTCGCCCCTCGGTCCTTTCAAGGATGCGCTGGGTAAGGCGCTGATCACTAACGACATGACCACCGATACACCCAACGACTGGGATGATATCGACCCCTCGGTATTTATCGATGACGACGGCCAGGCTTATCTCTTCTGGGGTAACACCAAACCGCGCTACGCCAAGCTGAAAAAGAACATGACCGAGCTGGATGGTCCAATCCAGCCAATCAGCCTGCCCAACTTTACCGAGGCGCTCTGGATTCATAAACATGGCGACTGGTACTACCTGTCCTATGCAACCGGCTTCCCCGAAAAACTCGCCTATGCCATGAGCAAAAGCGTGAATGGTCCCTGGGAGTACAAAGGCCTGCTCAACGAGCTGGCGGGCAATTCCAATACCAATCACCAGGCAATTATCGACTTTAAAGGCCGCAGCTACTTCATCTATCACAATGGTGGTTCGGTACCTGATGGTGGCAGTTTCCGCCGCTCTGTCTGCGTGGACGATCTCTTCTACAACCCTGATGGCACCATTAAACGTATTGTCATGACAACTGAGGGGGCGACGCCTGCAAAATAAGCAGTGCCTTTACGCTTCTTTGCAAAAGGTCAGATAAATAGCTCCGATTAGGCCGATAGTTTTAAAAACTCTCGGCCTTTTTTATGGGTGCGAATTTGTGCATGGGTGAGGTTAAAGTGCCCGTTAATTCTGGCTTTGCAAGCTGCCGCATAACGCAAAAAAAGTCGCTGGCGAGATTGACATTCAGGGCTTTTGGTGAATAATATTATCATACAATATAAAAATCCTACGGGATGACCAAAAACTCTCTGGTGAACTTATGACCTCTTATGCTTTGGGCCTTGATTACGGCAGCGATTCTGTCCGCGCCCTGTTGGTGGATGCCCTTACCGGCGCCGAAGTAGCAAGCAATGTGGTGTATTACCCGCGCTGGAAAAAGGGCCTGTTTTGTGTGCCTGCGAAAGACCAATTTCGCCAACATCCTCTGGATTACCTGGAGAGCCTGGAGCAGGTAGTGCAAGGCCTGTGGGCGAACGCACCTGCTGGCGCTGCAGCCAAAGTCGTGGGCATTGCCTTTGATACCACCGGCTCAACGCCTGTTGCTGTCGATAGTGAAGGTGTTGCCCTGGCGCTCAAACCTGAGTTCGCCGAAAACCCCAATGCCATGTTCGTGCTGTGGAAAGACCATACCGCGATCAAAGAGGCGCAAGAGATCACCGCTGCTGCTAATGCAGCCACTGAGAACTACCTGAAATACGAAGGCGGTATCTACTCGTCTGAATGGTTCTGGGCCAAAGCCCTGCACGTACTGCGTGAAGATGCCTCTGTTGCCGCTGCTGCGCACACCTGGGTTGAGCACTGTGATTGGATGTCCGCTGTTATCACCGGCACCACCCACCCAAGCAAACTGCGGATGGGCCGTTGCGCCACCGGCCACAAGTTGATGTGGCATGCGAGCTGGGGCGGTTACCCGCCGAACGATTTTTTTGCCGGTATTGATCCACTGCTCGACGGCCTGCGCGACAAGCTGCCCGCTGAGACCTTCACCTCCGATCAAACCTGCGGCCTGTTAACGCAAGAGTGGGCGAGCCTGCTCGGCTTGCCGGTAAACACACCGGTTGCGTTTAGCGCATTTGATTGCCACATGGGCGCCGTTGCCGCCAATGTGAAGCCAGGTGTGTTGACCAAGATTATGGGCACCTCCACTTGCGACATTACCGTTGCGACTTATGAAGAAGTGGGTAACAAATCTATTCGCGGTATTTGCGGCCAAGTTGACGGTTCAGTAACGCCCGGCTACGTAGGCCTGGAAGCCGGTCAATCCGCTTTCGGTGATCTCTACGCTTGGTTTAAAAATCTGGTGAACTGGCCAGTAACCAATTTGTTGGCTTCATCGTCACTGTTGGATGAAGACACCAAACAAAAACTCGCGCAAGAAATTGAAGACAAAACCATCGTTGCCCTGAGCAAGGCGGCCAGCCAGCTCGCCATCGGCGAAGCGGGAATCACTGCGCTGGATTGGGTGAATGGTCGTCGTACACCAGACGCAGATCAAACAGTTGCCATGGCAATTGCCGGTTTGAAAATGGGCAGCAATGCGCCGCAAATTTTCCGCGGCCTGGTTGAAGCTACTGCATTCGGTGCTCGCGCGATTATCGAGCGTTTTAAAGAAGAAGGTGTTGCGGTTAATTCGGTAGTGGCGATTGGCGGTATTTCCAAAAAATCTGACTTCGTAATGCAAACCTGCGCTGACGTATGGAACTGCCCAATCGAAGTTCTCGAAAGCGAGCAAAGCTGCGCACTGGGTGCTGCAATTTTTGCCGCGGTTGTTGGCGAGGTTTACCCAACTGTAGAGGCTGCGCAAAAAGTGATGGCTTCTACCGTTTGCAAAACCTACACACCTAATGCTGAAGCCGCTGCTGCTTACGAAGGCTTGTATCAAAAATATGTAACCCTCGGCAATTTTGTTAATGCGGGTGCACTTAAATGAGCTACCTCGAATTAAAACGCGAAGTTTACGAAGCCAATATGGAATTGCAGCGTCGCAACCTGGTGGTTTACACCTGGGGCAATGTATCGCAAATCGATCGCGCCAAAGGCGTGATCGCCATTAAACCGAGCGGCGTGGCTTATGAAGTCATGAAGCCGGATGACATAGTGATTGTGGATCTGGACAACAATATTGTTGAAGGCAGCATGCGTCCGTCTTCTGATACCAAAACCCACACACACTTGTATCGCCATTTCGACAGCATCGGCGGCGTGACTCACACTCACTCCACCTATGCCACTGCCTGGGCGCAAACCCAGCAGGCGATTCCCTGCTACGGCACTACCCATGCAGATTACGCCTACGGTGAAATCCCTTGCACCGCGGTGATGACCGACGAGCAAATCGAGCGCGATTACGAAGAGGAAACCGGTGTGCAAATTACCGATTGCTTTAAAGAGCGCAGCCCAAAAGAAGTGCCCATGGTAATCGTCGCCGGCCACGCGCCATTTACCTGGGGCAAGAACGGCGCCGATGCGGTTTATCACGCAGTGATTCTGGAAGAGATAGCTCGCATGGCCTACCTCACCAAAACATTGCAACAAACAACTCTGCCATTGAAGCAAGGTATTGTGGATAAACATTATCTGCGCAAGCACGGTAAGAATGCTTACTACGGGCAGAAATAAGTGGTGAGTTGCTAGTGAGCATTGAATTAAGTGGGGAGTCGTCATCCTCGCGCAGCGGGGATCCATAAGATGTAAAGCAAGAACTGGATCCCCGCTGCGCGAGGATGACGATTCCCAAATGAATATCGCGTACGGCTTTGCCGGCACGCAAAAAAAATACTGAAATTGTAATTAAAAGTTTTCTGAGGAAATCTACATGAAAATCTACGGCGACAAAGAAGTTTGGTTGGTCACAGGTTCACAGCATTTGTACGGCCCCGGTGTATTGAAACAAGTTGCCGAGAACAGCCAGAAAATCGCGGCTGGTCTAACTGAATCCAGCAACATTTCTATCAAGATTGTTGCGCAAGACACTGTTAAGTCACCCGGTGAAATTCTGGCGGTATGCCAGGCTGCAAACAGCAATCCAAATTGCGTAGGTTTGATCCTGTGGATGCACACTTTCTCTCCCGCCAAAATGTGGATCTCTGGTCTGCGCGCGCTGAGCAAGCCCTACATGCACCTGCACACCCAGTTCAATGCTGAATTGCCGTTTGCAGAAATCAACATGAACTTTATGAACCTCAACCAAAGTGCGCACGGCGACCGCGAGTTCGGTCATGTGAGCACCCGTTTGCGTCAAGAGCGCAAAGTGGTTGTTGGTCACTGGGCAACTGAATCTGTACAAAAGCAAATCGACAGCTGGTGCCGTGTGGCCATGGGTTGGTATGCAAGCCAAAACCTGAAAGTAGCGCGCTTTGGCGACAACATGCGTCAAGTGGCGGTTACTGATGGCGATAAAGTATCTGCACAAATCACCTTCGGTTACGAAGTTCACGCTTACGGTTTGGGCGATCTGCAAAAAGTTGTGGATGCTGTGACTGACGAGCAAGTTGCTGCACAAATTGAAATCTACAAAAAAGAATACGAAGTAAATCCAGCAATTTTTGATGACGCTCATCAATTCCAGATGCTGAAAAACGAAGCGCGTCTTGAGTTGGGTATGTTGAAATTTTTGACTGACGGCGAGTTCGGCGCTTTCACCAACTGCTTCGAAAACCTGACCGGTTTGACCAACCTGCCAGGTCTGGCAACCCAGCGTTTGATGGCTGCTGGCTTCGGCTACGGTGGCGAAGGCGATTGGAAAACCGCCGCTATGGTGCACATCTGTAAAGTAATCTCCAAAGGCCGTGAAGGTGGTTCATCCTTTATGGAAGACTACACCTACCACTTCGGTGGTGTTGATCAGGTATTGGGTGCACACATGCTGGAAGTTTGCCCAACTATCGCTGCTGCAAAACCAAAATTGGAAGTGCACTTGCACACTATCGGTTGCCGCAACGATATCGCACGTTTGATTTTTACCGGCAAAGCGGGCCCAGCCCTGTGCATCTCTCTGGTGGATATAGGCACTCGTTTCCGCGTGATCATCAACGAAGTTGATACCGTAACTCCAGCGCAAGAATTGCCCAAGTTGCCAGTGGCCAAAGCCCTGTGGGAACCACGCCCCAACCTGGAAATTTCTGCCGCTGCCTGGATTCAAGCCGGTGGTGCTCACCACAGTGCTTACACCCAGGGTGTGACTGCTGACGAAATCGTTGACTACGCTGAAATCGCTGGCATCGAAGCTGTTGTTATCGGCGAAGACACCACCGTGCGCGCATTCAAAACCGAACTGCGCCACAACGCGGCTTACTACCACCTTAAAGACGGCGTGTAAGCATTTGAAAGGTGATGTTTACGTTTTACTGATGTAAGAGTGTAGGGCGGGTTAACCGTAAGGCGTAACCCGCGTAAGAAATGTATGAAGTAACGATGATCTTTATTAAATAGGGAATCTTCATCCTCGCGTAGCGGGGATCCAGTTCTTAAAAATGCAAGTCGGTTAGAAGATGTAGGTAAGTAGGGAGTCATCCTCGAAGCAAAGCCGTAGTAGGACGCCAGTTAGCGGTATGAAGAACTGGATCCCCGCTACGCGAGGATGACGACTCCCAATGTAACAAGTTTTACCAGGGGCAGAGAGTCCGTAGTTTGTGATTCGAAACTCGATAGAAACAATCCGACCTAGCCGGTCACGTAAAGAACCGTGTTTTTATTTCAAAGTTGCCACGCTTCTATGCTCTAATTTGCTTTTCCGTAAGCAGAGCGAGACGCCGTATGTACGACAACTATGAAGCACTGATTTTTGATATGGATGGCACCCTGGTCGATAGTGGCCAGCTGCATGAGTTTGGTTGGAGCGAGACGCTCAATAAATATGGTATCCCCATTGATCGCCAATTGATGCGCTCACTGGCCGGCGTACCCACCAAAGGCACCATCGATATTTTGTTGGAAAAATTCAATCTCTCGGTTGATGCCAGTCTGGATGAGATGAACGATTTTAAAGAAGCCTGGGTGCACGACAATATGCACCGTTTTGTAAAACCCACCGCACTGATTGAGGTGGCGAAGAAATACCACGGCGTAAAACCCATGGCGATTGGCACAGGTGCATACACTGCCGAAGCCAGAAAAATTTTGCAGCTCTGCGGTTTGGATAAATATATCAGTGCAGTAGTTGGCGCTGATCAAGTGAAGCATCCCAAGCCAGCGCCAGATACTTTTTTACGTTGCGCCGAGTTGTTAAAAGTAGACCCGAAAAAATGCGTGGTCTTCGAAGATTCAAAGCTGGGCCTGCAAGCAGCTGCCAGTGCAGGCATGGCAGGTATTGATGTGCTGCTGGTACACAATATCGAAAACGATTATTTTTTGTAGGCGATACCGGTGGCGGAAACCCGGTGGCGCATTGCAGAAGATAAGTGGCAAGAGGTAAAGACGTTAGCAAACGTCGACTACGGCGGTGAGAGAGCCGGAGAAAAACGAAGGAAGCGGTTGCCATGCAACCGCTTTTTTTAGCCCTGAAATCCCTGTAATGCGGGTGAAAATAATAATGCAGTCTCAACAAGTATCTACGCACGATCATTTAAGTATTCGTGAAAAGATCGGCTTCGGCATGGGCGACATGGCCCTCAACGTGGTGATCTCCGCCATGATGCTGATTATCACCTTCTATTACACCGATATCTTTGGTCTCACGCCAATGGATATGGGCATATTATTTTTCTCGGTAAAAGTGATAGGTGCTATCTCTGATTTAATCATGGGCCAGCTCACTGACAAATTCAGTTTTAGCAACGGCCGTTACAGACCCTGGTTGTTGTGGCTCGCCATACCTTACGGCATCAGTGTGTTCTTTGTATTTACCACTCCGCATTGGGGCTACGATGCAAAACTCGCGTGGGCCTATTCCACTTACATCATCATGACGCTGATCACCTCTGGTGTGGGTATTCCCTATATTTCTTTGCCCGGTGTTTTAACCGCTGATCCAAAAGATCGTCTCTCTGCTAACGGCTATCGTTTGTTCCTCGCCAAAATCGGCGCCTTTATGGTGGCGATTGTCGTGCCGCTGGTTGCGGGTCGCTGGACTGATCCTTCTGTTGGTTATCAAATTGCCATGGCAGTGATGGCCGCCGTTGGTGCCGCCATGTTCCTGTTCTGCTATTTCAATACTCGCGAGCGCGTCACTCATGTTGTTGAACACCAACCTTTAGGTGAGCAATTAAAACAACTGTTGCGCAATGATCAGTGGTTGATTCTGGTGGGTGTCTGCGTGACAGGCACTATCGGTTATGTTATTCGCGGTTCCGTTGCTGTGTATTACGCAAAATATTATTTGGGTGGAGATGCGGAGTTGGTGTCAGCATTTTTATCTACCGGCGTTGCCGCCGCGATTTTGTCTATGGTGGCTTCTACCTGGATTACAAAAATTTTCTGCAAAATTAATTTGTTTCGTTACACCCAACTTGTCGTAGGTGCCTTGAGCGTGGCGATCTATTTCCTCGTAGGTCGCACAGATGTCGCTCTCGCCTTTGTGCTCTACTTCCTGCTGTCGTTTGTAGTAGATCTGCACGCGCCTGTGTTCTGGTCAATCATTTCCGAGACCATTGATTACGGTCAGGTTAAAAATGGCAAGCGCGTTTCCGGTTTTGCTTATGGGGGTATTTCCGTAGGACAAAAAGCCGGTATGGGCATTGCTGGCCTGATGGTGGGTACGCTGCTCACTTACTTCCAATACGTTCCCAATCAGGCGCAAAGTGATTTCTCGCTGATGGGTATTGCGTTGATGCTGTCCATCATCCCCGGCTTTTTCCACACCGTTATGGGTATGCTGATGTTCAAATATCGCATCAATGATCGCTATTACGGCGAAGTGAAAGATGAGATGCGTGTGAAGGGTTATTTGGCGAATTAAGAGCGTTGGGCGATTAAGTCCACCGTAAATTAGTTAAATAGGGAATCGTCATCCTCGGCGAAGCCGGGGATCCAGTTCTTAAATTCCGCGAGCTAGAAGTTACTAAAATTGTTAGGGTAAAAAAATTCTACTGGTGGGTGATGCACTCGTCTTGCTTTTTCAAGAGCTGGATCCCCGGCTTCGCCGAGGATGACGATTCCCCTAAAGAATTAAATTGTCCTAAAGATTTAAGCTATAAATAATTTCGGAGATAAATTGTGAGTGAACTTGTAAGTGTTTTAATTCCCCAGCGCGCTGATCCTTATATCTATAAGCACACAGACGGCTACTACTATTTCACCGCATCTGTTCCCCAGTACGACCGTATTGAATTGCGCCGAGCCAAAACCATTAAAGAGTTGGCGACAGCAGAAACCGTTGATGTATGGCATAAGCCGGACACTGGCCCTTACAGCGAATTAATCTGGGCGCCGGAGATGCACTACAACGTAAACCCCGAAACCGGCGATGCCGCTTGGTATGTGTATTTCGCGGCTGCTCCTTCGCGCGAAATCAAATACAACCTCTTCCAACACCGCATGTATTGCATTCGCAACCCCAGTGCAAATCCATTGGAAGGCGAGTGGGAATTTAAAGGCCAGGTTGATACCGGAATAGACACCTTCTGTCTGGATGCCACCACTTTTACGCACAATGGTGTGCTTTATTATCTGTGGGCGCAAAAAGATAACGCGATTGAAGGCAACTCCAATATTTATATTGCCCCCATGAAAACCCCTTGGGAAATTTCCGGTGAGCCGATCATGTTGACCAAGCCGGAATTTGAGTGGGAAATTCGCGGCTTCTGGGTTAACGAAGGCCCATCGATTGTTAAACGCAATGGCAAAATTTTCCTGAGCTATTCAGCCAGTGCTACCGACGAAAACTACGCGATGGGTTTGCTCTGGGCGGATGAAAATGCCGGCCTGCTCAATCCTGCATCCTGGACCAAATCCAAAGAGCCAGTGCTCTGCTCTGATTTGGAACGAAAAATTTACGGTCCCGGTCACAACAGTTTTACCTACGATGAAGATGGTGGTGTTATGTTGGTTTACCATGCTCGCACCTACACAGAAATCATTGGTGATCCGCTGTGGAATCCTGATCGCCACACCTTTGTAAAACCACTGCGCTGGGATGAAAAAGGTATGCCGGTATTTGGCAAACCATCGCTGATTGATTGATGCTGGTGCGGGCGAACCTTTGTGGTTTCGCCCGTTATCATTTTGGAATGACGCAAATAGCCGTAATAACAAACGGCCGTTTTTTAAAGTGCAAAATGCACTGACAAACCTTGTTGAAAAACAGGCAACTCATTTTCCCGATGCTAGACTTTGGTAACGGAAAATAATGAATAAACTGTCATCCGAAACCTGTCGGATTATTTTCCCGAGTGTGATTAACCAGAAGAAAACACAGAGGGTTTTATGAATAAATTAATCGCAAGTTGGATTGCTGTCGCCGCTTTAGTGGCCTTGCCCGTTATTGCGCAAACTGCTTCCAGCGCTGCCAGTAAAGGCAGTTCACCTGCAGCAGATTTAGCAAAACCTGTCGCACTGGTTGAGCAGCGCGCCGACCCCTGCATGATCAAGGGCAGTGATGGCAATTACTATTATGTGGCCACTGCACCTGAATATGATCGTATTGAGTTGCGCATCGCAAAAACACTTAAGGGCATAGCTACAGCGCCAGTAAAAGTGATTTGGACAAAGCACGCTACTGGTCCTATGGGTTCCCATATATGGGCGCCAGAAATAGTGCAGATGGATGGTGCCTGGGTTATCTATTTTGCCGCTGGTGATGCAGAAGATGTATGGCGTATTCGCATGTATGCGCTAATCAACAAATCCTCCGATCCAACCACAGGCACTTGGGAAGAGTTGGGCCAGGTGAAAACAGCGCGCGAATCCTTCTCGCTGGATGCCACCAGTTTTGTACACAAAGGCCAGCGCTATTACCTATGGGCGCAACGCGATGCTGAGGAGACAGTTAACTCCGCTATTTATATCGCCAAACAATTGAGTCCCACCAAAATTGGCCCGGTGGAAACAAAAATTACTATGCCGACATTAGACTGGGAAATTCAGGGCTTTAAAGTGAATGAAGGGCCAGCCGTGATTGTTCGCAATGGAAAAGTGTTTGTGTCTTACTCTGCTAGTGCCACTGATCATCGTTATGCCATGGGTTTATTGTGGGCGGATGAAAATGCGGATCTGCTCGATCCGAAATCCTGGCACAAATCACCCAAGCCCGTATTCTGGACCAATGAAAAATTGAATCGTTACGGCCCTGGACACAACAGCTTCATAGTGGCAGAAGATGGCAAGACAGATGTATTGGTTTACCACGCACGCGACTACATGGGTTTGCATGGCGATCCATTAAGCGATCCAAATCGCCACACCTATTTGCGCACGCTCAAATGGACAAAAGACGGCATGCCCGACTTTGGCCAGGACAAGCCTAACGATATCAACATCAAATAATCGCGAGTGAGTTAATAAAAAGCGCAGGCTGAAAGGCATGCGCTTTTTCACTGTAAATCGCTATAAACATTGTTTAACACACATTGGCAAAGCGGCAGCTGAACTCAACAGGATTTTGACAATCAATAGTTTTTACACAGATGTTTTTTTGATAATAACGGGAGATAAACAATGCAGTTGAAGAAATTAAGTATGGCAGTTGCCATTGCCGCCGGATTGAGCCAGGTTTCATTTGCCGATACAGCAAAAACTGAAGCGGCTGCCAAAGTGGTTAAAACCTCTTATACAGAAGCACCTTTTGGTAAGTTGCCAACAGGCGAAGCCACAACTCTGTACACCCTGACCAACGCCAATGGTGTAGTAGTTAAGGTAACTAACTTCGGTGGTGTGATTACCTCTATTAACGTGCCCGACAAAAATGGCAAGCTTGGTGATGTGGTGCTGGGCTTTGATAATGTTGATGGCTATTTGAAAAACAAATCTTTCTTTGGTGCTGTGATTGGCCGTTACGGTAATCGCATCGGCAAGGGTCAGTTCGAACTGGATGGTAAAAAATACCAACTCACCTTGAACGATAAAACCAATCACTTGCACGGTGGTACTGTCGGCTTCGATAAAATCCTGTGGGATGCCAAACCGTTTAAAACCGATACCACTGTGGGTGTGACACTGACTCACCTGAGTCCCGATGGCGACCAGGGTTATCCAGGCAACTTGAATGCGACTGTGGTTTATGAACTCAACAATAACAATGAGTTTGTTATTAAGTACAAGGCCACCACCGATAAAGCAACCCCGATCAATATGACCCAGCATCCGTACTTCAATATGGCGGGCAGCGGCACTATTCTCGATCAGGAATTGCAAATCAACGCTAGCCGTTACACACCTATTGATGACACCTTGATTCCAACCGGTGAAATTGCTGCGGTAAAAGGCACTCCTTTTGATTTCACTAAAGCGCACAAAATCGGCGATATGATTGCGCAAGAAAATGTGCAATTGAAAAACGGCGGTGGCTACGACCACAACTGGGCGCTTGATAAAAAATCAGTCGACGAGTGGGGCCTGGATGCAACTTTCACTGATCCAAAATCTGGCCGCGTGTTAGAAGTCTGGTCAGACGAACCCGGTATCCAGTTCTACAGCGGTAACTTCCTGGACGGTAAAGTAGACGGCAAAGGCGTAAACTTCGTTTACCGCGGCGCCATCTGCCTGGAGCCACAACACTTCCCGGATTCACCGAACAAAGCCAATTTCCCAAGCACCATTCTTAAACCGGGCGCTGAATACAATTCAAAACTTAGCTTTAAGTTTTCGGTGAAGAAGTAATTTTTCCGCACAGTTAACTGATAAATATAAAAAGCCCCTTAAGCAGGAATGTTTAAGGGGCTTTTTATATTTTATATATTCGGTAGGGCGGGTCTTTAGACCCGCGCGGAAATGGAGAGCCCAAGTAAATATATTTTTTACTTCTGTGGAAAATCAAGGTTGTGATACGCGGGTTACGCCTTTGGCTAACCCGCACTACAAAGCTGGATCCCCGCTTACGCGAGGATGACGACTCCCTTCGGTATAGAGATTTATTAACTTTAAAAGTGATATTTTTCTTCTCTCTCGCCGGACGCGCCAAGTTTCAAGCATGGGATTGCAGATATCTAGGATGAGCTCTTTCACTCGCCATAAAAAAAGCCCCTCGCGGGGCTTTTTATTTTGTACAGATTACTCAGCCAGATTAATGACCGTGCACCATATCCTCTTCAATTTCATGGGTTGGTGCTTTGCGGGCTGCGTAAGCAAACCACAATACGTACAGGTAGCACACCAGTGGTACTGCGAACGCCAGTGAGCGAGCGCCAGTGGGGTAGTGGGCTAACAGCATGTCCACGGCAAGGCCGTAAGCAACCGAGATGAAACCGCCACCGCAAATTGCCATACACATCAAACCTGAGGTTGCTGAAGCTGGTGCAGTAGAGCGCTCCAATGTCAGTGTGAAGATGGTGGGGAACATGATGGAGTTGAACAAGCCGATCAGGATGGCAGCAACAGCAGGCAGGAAGCCCATGGTGATAACAGTTTCATAGCCATGCAGAGTTACAGTGCCGCCCAGTGGTGTTGGCACCATGTTGTAAGTGGCCATCACAAACATACACAGCAAGGTTGCCCAGAATGCTACCAGGGCCAGCATAGTGGTGGCGTTTACAAAACGCAGCAGCGCTGAACCCGCGAAGCGACCGATCATCGCCAGCAGCATAAAGTAGGGCGCTACGTAACCAGCGGTTTGTGCGGGCACGTTGAGAATGTGTTTTTGTTCCAGGAAAAAAATCATGCCGGAGATAACGCAAACCTCGGCACCTACGTATAAAAAGATACCCAGGGCGCCCAGGTTGGCCCATTTGGATTTCAATGCTGAGAAGGGTGATTCGGAATGTTCAGCCATTTTTGGTGCGTGGCTGGAAATGGTATTGCGCACGGCAAATACCGCCAAAGTAAACACGGAAAGAATTACCGCAATCAGCAGATACACGTTGGTCACGAAAGACAAACCTGTGTCCAGCAATTCTTGCGTGATGACAACGTCTTTATGGAATAACGGGCCATCCAACAAAAATTTTGCACCGAACACGCCGCCTACATAGGCACCCAATGAATTGAATGATTGCGACAGGTTTAAGCGGAAAGCCGCGCCCTTGCGATCACCCATAGAGGCAATCAACGGGTTGGCAGCTACTTGCAGCAAGGTGATACCGGAAGCCGCGACGAAAAGGCCGAGCAGTACAGTCACAAAGCTGTGTGAAAAGGTGGTGGACCAGGCAATCAGGCAACCAGCAACAATACCGATCAGGCCCAAAATAATGGAATTGGTGTAACCCTTTTTAGCCAGGTAGGCCGCGGAGGGAATCGACATGATGCCGTAGGCAATAAAGAAGGCGAACTGGTTGAGCTGGGCTTCCGCATCCGTGAGGGTGTAAATCACCTTCATGCTCTTAACCAACGGGTCAATCAGGTTAGTTACAAACGCCCAAATAAAAAACAGGGCAGTGATATAAACGATAGCCAGAATAAGGCTGCCGCTTTTGGTTTGAGTGTTGGACATAGATTTTTCCGTTGATTGTTGACCGACTGTTACGTCTTGCTGAGCACCAGACATTGTATCCCCCGTTTGATCGATTATTGTCTACTACGAGGGCAACGCCCCCAATTATGGCAAAGGGTGTGGGTTGAATGCACCAGAAAACCGGTGCTTAACCTGACAATAGACTGATCTGGCCTGTGCAGCCCCTATTCTTCAGTCTCTTTATTTCTTAAGTCTCTTTATTTAGGCCCGGTGAAACCGGCTAATTTTTATAAGGTCAGCGGTTGCAAGGGTCAAATAACGTCCTATTATACTATTAATATGCTGGCGGATTGAATGCCCTGTTGCCCGTTTTTTGCGCAGTCTTGCGAGCTAAACCAAAATTTACTTGGCCAAACTGACAGATATGGTGACTAAGCGTTGAATGGGTGCCGCCGTTATGTTGCTGGATGGGCCGACATCTGACAACCGGTTACACGCTCAGTTGCATGTCAGTCCACAAAAAGCTGGTGATGTTGGGCGGCTTGTAAATGTCCCTGAGTTAGTAGCGAATGGTCTTCTAAAGAAAGTTCAAAAAGCGCTAGACATAATTCAATTATGAGATTATTATAATACAAATAGATTGATGAGAATTTCCAATCTACCCGAATCTTGGCTCTTACCCTTTTGGGTGAAGCCGCTGGTTTTGCGATCTTGTCTTGTTCGCTGTTTGTTTGTCGTTGGAGGGTGTAGCAATACCTTGTGTTGCCCACACCATTTTTAACCGCTATGAGGAAACTCATAGCGGTTTTTTTATTTTTGATGACCCCAATAACAGAGTTATTGACGATTTGTGTGCCAATGATTAAGATTTGTGATTTGTATTATTATAAATAAATAATTTATTATTTTTATAAGGGATTTTCATGGCTAATAAAAACAGCTTGAAAGCAGTTCTGTTTGTTCTAGGTCTTATTTTTTCCCAGTTTGCATTCGCTGCATTCACTGTCACGGCACCGACACTGGTTACCGGTCCTCACTTTGATATCAGTTGGTCCGGAGGGCAGCGATATGTCACTTTGTATGAATCTGTAAATGGCCCCTGGAGCGCAGTTACTTACAGTGTTGATGCAACCACCTATACATACAGCATTCACTATAAGCCTAACGGAACCTATCAATACAAGGTTTCCAGCTGCTATAGCACCTGTGAAGACATTTATAAAACCGTCGTAGTCGACATTAATAATCCTCCAACTATATCCTCTATCTCCGCTCAAACAGTAAATGAAGATTCATCAACAGGGGCTGTAGCTTTTACAGTTTCAGATTCTGATACGAGTCTTTCCTCATTGGTTCTTACTGGCACCTCAAGTAATCAAACAATTATCCCAAACGGAAATATTACATTTGGTGGTAGTGGATCTTCTCGAACAGTAACCGTCGTGCCAGCTGCGAACCAATATACCTCGGGAACTCCGGTAGCGATTACTGTAAATGTTTACGATGGTCGAAATAATGTGGCTACTTCATTCAATGTCACTGTTAATCCAGTAAATGACGCTCCAACCATTTCGACAATTCCAACGCAAACAATAAACGAGGACACCCCCTCTTCCGCTATTGCGTTTACTGTAAATGATGTTGACACGGCAGCCACCTCACTGACCATAACAGGCGGCTCAAGTAATACCAATCTTATTAGCAACTCCGGTATTCAAATTTCAGGAACTGGTAATAGTCGCTCCGTAGTACTAACACCTGTTACTGATGCAAATGGGACGGCAGTGATTACGTTAAGCGCTTCTGATGGTATAGCACCAGCAGTTTCTACCAGCTTTACGGTCAATGTTACGGCTGTCAACGATATGCCAACCATTACGGCTTATCCCACGTCAGTGACTATTAATGAAGATACTTCCAGTAGCAGCCAAGGCTTTGTAGCTTCAGATCCTGAAACGTCCAGTGCTTCCTTGCAAGTTTCTGCTGTATCCAACAATACATCGATCATTTCGAGTGTTACGGTAAGCGGCAGTGGTCCTTACTACTCCTTTGTTGCGAATCCCGCTCCTAATGCGACGGGAACAACATCAATAACGCTAAAAGCATATGATGGATCATTAACTAAAACAGTTGATATTCCGGTAACTGTTAATGCCGTAAATGACGCACCTACCATCTCAGCTATTTCCACGCAAACCACCAGTGAAGACACGGCGTCATCGCCTATTGCTTTTACTGTTGCGGATATAGATACAGCAGTTGGCTCATTAACTGTGACAGGAGTTTCCAGCAATACGAGCGTGGTTGCTAATGCTGGTATTCAAATTTCTGGTGCGGGTGCGAGTCGTTCTGTGGTTATTACCCCTGTGGGTGATGCCAATGGTTCGGCAGTGATCACGTTGAGTGTATCT
>JAGKWU010000132.1 GCA_021151695.1 Cellvibrionaceae bacterium
AGGAGCGCCGCTGATGTCGGTAGTTGTGCCGCCAGAGAGAACCGTTTGCTTGGTGGCCTGCCCGTTGACGCCAACCACGTAATCACCGAACTGGGCAAAACGCCATTTCTCAGTGACCGCCATGCCGGTGACAAGATTATCCCAAGCCCCGGCGTTGTACTTCACCAGTCCAGACGCCGTACCGACAAGCATCTGGCTTGAACCGTCCGATCCAACGAAGGACCCACCGCCCAAGAACGTATTAGGCAGGGCATCGGCAATCGCAGAGAACGCCCCGACCGGGCCATAGCCATCAATGCGCGGGATGACGTTGGAACAGACGTTTAGACCGCCCGAATTCGCCGATTGGTCCGGTGCCCATTGCGGCAGGGCAAGGGTGTTGATCAAAACTCCCTCCGCAGCCTCGGCGCAAGCGGCCCAGTGTAGCGCTGCTTTTCAAGGTACGCGATGACCTCTTCAAGAGCTTCATCGTACAGACCTTTGAACGTCGCCGCGCGGGCATCATTGGCAACAAACCCTTCCGCAAACAGCATCGATCCGAAGAAATACAGATCAGGATGCTGATCTAGAATCTTGTTGCTCTGCGTGTTTTCCGAAAGCGCGGGAAACGTCTGCTGATACAGAACCGTAATGGACGCATCGACCGCAGGCCAAAGCCGGATGTCCGCCGCCTCGATTGAATAGGCATAAGGCTGCACTGCGCTGGCATCATAGTCCATGTCGGACACGTTCAGCGAGGAATAGCGCGGCAGCGTGTTGTGATCATAGATCACGCGCAACAGCTCTCCGCAGTCATCAGGTAGCGCCACAAGGCCACTAGCGGTCGTCAAAGTCGCCGTAGTCTGGTTATAGTACGGAGCCAGTTTCCTGCGTAGCCGCGCTTCGCACAATGCGACCATCTGCGGCGCAACGCCGGACAAGTCGCTGCGGTCCATCCAATCGCCAATGGCCGAGATCAACGCGCTATAGCTATCAAATGCCAAATTGGTTGGAACCGCAAAGATTGTCATGCAGCCGATATGCCAGCCCAGATCACATTTGCCAAGCGTCTGGGAATGCTTTGCCGCCACGTCATCCGCGACCGCCTGCACGTCTGCCGTCCGGCTGATCGTGAACGTGTTCTCGCCTTCGTCGTAATGCAGCGTTTCCGCCACGCCATCGACGGTATCGACAAGCCGCTTCATGTCAGGATTCCAGCGGCGTGATGTTGATCTTCGCGCCCACCGCTTCCTGAAGGTAGGCAATGTGCGTGAAGCCCGCCACCGC
>JAGKWU010000133.1 GCA_021151695.1 Cellvibrionaceae bacterium
AATAAGCACAACGACGCGCAAGGGTTTTACAGCATTGGACATGGATTAGAGGCCTTGCAGTTCAACGCGGTGTTCATCGCCAACTGCTTTGGCGATATGACCAATAACAAAGGCATTTTCGCCGGCAGTGCGCAGAATATTCAATGCAGCATCTTTTTCGCTGGCAGGAACCGCGATTACCATGCCAACACCACAGTTAAAGGTGCGGTACATTTCGCGGATATCCACATTGCCGCCTTTTTGCAACCATTGGAATACCGGTGGGAAGGCCCAGCTCTTGGTATCGATAACCGCTTTGCAGCCTTCTGGTAAAACACGCGGAATATTTTCGGTCAAGCCGCCGCCGGTGATGTGGGCCATAGCGTTAACGCTGGATTCTTTGATCAGCTTCAGTACCGATTTTACATAAATACGAGTCGGCTCCATCAGTGCGTTAGCCAAAGGCTTGCCACCACAATCCTGATTCAGGTCGGCATTGCTGACTTCGATAATTTTGCGAATCAATGAGTAGCCATTGGAGTGAGGGCCGCTAGAGGTGAGGGCGATCAAGGTGTCGCCTTCCTTTACCTTGCTGCCATCAATAATTTCAGATTTTTCCACCACGCCTACGCAGAAGCCTGCCAGGTCATAGTCTTCGCCTTCATACATGCCTGGCATTTCAGCGGTTTCACCACCTACCAGGGAGCAGCCAGACAGCTCGCAGCCATCGCCAATACCGGCAACTACTGCAGCGGCAACGTCAACATTGAGTTTGCCGGTGGCGTAATAGTCGAGGAAGAACAATGGTTCTGCTCCAGTGACTACCAGATCGTTTACGCACATGGCGACCAGATCTATACCGATGGTGTCGTGCTTCTGCAAGTTCATTGCCAGACGCAATTTGGTGCCTACACCGTCAGTGCCGGAAACTAGCACCGGCTGGCGATAGCCTTCGGGGATTTCACACAGGGCAGCAAAGCCACCCAGGCCGGCCATTACCTCGGGGCGACGGGTGCGTTTGGCAACGCTTTTA
>JAGKWU010000134.1 GCA_021151695.1 Cellvibrionaceae bacterium
AAACGTACCGCCTGTGTTTAATGTTGTGCGCACGCCCTCAGCGGCTGCGCCTTGTGTTACTGTGCCTGTGCTGATAGCCATGCGTTAGCTCCTAGTTTTGATAAAATTCAATTCTTGACTGGACAACTGTACGCCAAGCCACTGCTGGCCAGTTGTCGCTACTTTTAATTCATGGTAAACCTTGCCGCATAGATTCTGCGTCTCTGTGTCAGTTAGCGTGCATTGCAAGACGTTTTGCCCGTCAAGAATTGCCACCACCAACCCACCATCTGCCAAGGTCTTTTGGATAATCACTGCCGCATTTTGCACCTGCGGAGTGCCTGCACCTGACGCCGCGCACGAGTAAATCGTGTACTCAGCTGCTGAATAATCAGCAGCATCAAACGGCACGCCGTCAGACATAGCGCCTGACAGGATAATCGTGTTGTATCTGTTTTGGTATGGCATTAGCTCACCATGTATCTAACTGTTGTCGATTGGCTAATAATAGCACTAAAGCGCGTCGATTCGCTAATAGAAGCCGTTAACACCGCATCGCCTGCAATCCTGTACGACACAACATACGCGCCAGCATCGGCTTGTGGATAGACGCCAGCCAGCCTAAGTTGTATATCTGCCGTCAAGCGCGGCATGGTGCCAGCGACAGCTGCTGTTAACTCTTGGCTCAATTGAATCGAGCTTGTCATTTTCGGCATTGTTGCCGTGACTGTGATTTGCTTATTGTTGGACGTAGACACCAGCGACAGAGAGCCAGTCATGCGCGGTAACTGACCAGATACAGCCGCTGACTGCTTGAGTCGTAACGATGCGGAGCCTGTCAGTTTTGGCATCTGACCTGCAACAGTTACCGATTGCTTCTGCAATAGCGATACAGCGCCAGCGAGCCTCGGAAGCTGACCATTAACCGCCGCGCTGTTTATTGGATTAATTTCGTTAAGAGTTATCGAGCCGACAAGTTTTGGCAGGTTTCCCGATATTGTGGCGCTGTTTGATGCGCCGCTGCTGTA
>JAGKWU010000135.1 GCA_021151695.1 Cellvibrionaceae bacterium
GTTGCTGTTACGTTGGAGACAGTCCATGATTGATTGTTACTTGTATTGGAAGAAGTTACCAATATATTATTTACACTGGAAAGTGAAGTTCCAGTAAAAATAGCGTTAGCTTGACCATCAAATAGTATTTCATCACCATCAATATCAGTGAGAGTGGTATTTGAAAGAGGGTCAACAGAGTCTACAGTAGGAGAACCTGTAAGAGTGAGAGTAGCTGCACCTACCCCTGTAGTAGTATCTCCCACTAAACGTCTATAATAAGTTGGAGTTGTATTTGAAGGAAGAGTTACAGGAGATGCTGTCTTATTCATTAAAGCAGCAATATCTGTTCCGTTTAGTACAGAACCATCATAGTATGCAACATGGGCTATAGCTCCTTCTGCAAAATTAGTCCAAGGGCCGTTATCTTGCACAGCACCTATAGATAAAGCATTACAAGAACCTGAAACAGAAGTAAATGTATGAGAAACTCCTGTAGTAGAGTTTGCATAAACAAAAGCTGTTTCTGAAACACCAGACCCATTAGTAGTAGTCTTAGTTACAACAATTACATTCCAGTCTCCTATGATAGCATTCCCGCCTGTAGCATATCTTTCAGATGCTCCATTAAAAGAATGAGATGCTATAGGATCACCAACCTGATCCCCTCTTACAGCAATCATATGCTCTATTCTAAAATTAATTGTTGATCTACATAGACCAAAAATATCTTGTAAAGCTGAGGGTGCTGTTGTAGGTTTCCAGTAACATACAAAGGTGTAAGTTGCTGCTGCTGAACTTGGGGTTATTAATGCAAGTGCTCGTTGTGTTGTCCCATTTAAATTTAGTGCCATATTAAGTTCTCAACACCACGCCGACATTATTAAGAGGGTTTCGATTACTATCTAATTGGTAAATCCAAAGAGGACCAGATAGGGCTGCTAGTTTCTGACGAATAATTAAATTACTACCAGTAAGAGACACAATTTCTTGTGGTTCAAGTTGCGTACAAGCATTAAATGTGCTTAATACCTGTCTCTTTTACAAGAATTTCAAGTCTAGTCCACTGATTCTGAGTCATAAGAGTATTGATAGGTCCAGCAGAATAGATTACATGAGGGTCCGAAGAATTGTCAGATTGAACGTACCATCCTAATGTTCCTTCAAGTTTGCCATCTTCCCACGAAATCCTAGCATGACCACTTATTCCATCAGGATGTGCCCATAGGCGTACATACTTATTTGCACCATTTTCAATAGGCCAACTTTGTTTTACCCACCAAGAAGCATAGAAATCCCTACAGTTATTAGATATACCAATCTGATTGCTCCACTCAAGTGCGGCTCTTTGTAGAGAACCACCATTCACACCGTAAGTAGCTTTATATACGGACTTTCTACCACCTCTTAATCCACCAATATCCTTTTCAATTTTAAAAGGTGTACTATACTGTGTGTCTCTATGTTTCCAAGGAGCAGTTGGTGAGAAAGGTGCACCGTACCCTTGTACTGTAGGTATTAAATCACCACTATTAAGAGCAGCATACTCTGATATATTTTCTACATCATCAAATGCACGAATTGTAGGGAATCCAGTAAATTCACCGCTAATACTAAGAAGATTTTGATCGCCTACAGTACCGGACCACAATAGAGTAGACCAACTTTTAGAGTTACCAAGACCATCTGGCCTCATGTATAGAGTTTGGTTA
>JAGKWU010000136.1 GCA_021151695.1 Cellvibrionaceae bacterium
ATTCTGATTCTCCTTAGTTTGTTTGGTAGTTGAAGAATACACACATTCTGAAACTATGTCAAACATTATTTCTTTATTTTCTTCTAATCTTTTGTTGACAGAATTGAAAATCACTGATATACTTATACTGTAACTACTAATTTTGTTTATTAGTTATAGGCGTTTAAATGACGGTTTCCCTTGAGGAAGGTAGTCTAGCACACTACTAGAGACTAAAGCAAAACCCGACAATGTGATTGGTGCTATCATTCTTAAAACAGTGGTAGTTCGCATGACCAAAATGGCCCAATGCGGGCAAGTGTGGGCTCTGTCGTCCCCTGACAACCCACGACCGTGACAAGTCATGTAAATGACATCCCCGTATACCAATATACATGAATACCTATGATAGTCGTAATGTATATTGATTGGCTGGGGTAATAGCCAATGGGAAGACCTCCTACGGGAAAGGAGGGTAGAGCATAGCTGAAGGCTCTGAGGACAACCTGAATATCCAATAAGGTGTTTACTAGCACCGGAGTGATTCCTAGATAGAGAACCAGTTGGGTACTCTGGGATAGTCACGGGATATAAAGGGGGTTAGTTATGCCCAAAATTTGTATACGCCTCTATTTATAAAGAAAAACAAACATTCTTTATCCCTATCTCTTCTATCAAGGACTGGCAGATTACACAAGGCTTTGCCATCCTCTCTTCTCCTTCTTTGTTCACTCGAACAACACAAAGCAAATATGCTTCTTTCTCCTTCCTCTTCCTCACTAAGGAAAGGATAGCATTACATTCAGCATGTAAGAATTGTTTATGCTCCTTTCCTTCCCTCTCTGCTACTCTAGCTTGTCTAGGGTGAGTTTTCTTGTAACTATTGCTTCCTTCAGACAACAGCCTTCCTCTCTTATTCCAGATTGTACAATAGATAGCCTGTTTCCCTCTTTCTCCTCTCCATTCAAGGCTAGACGCCTTTCTCTTCGTGTATTCAATGTGCTTCATGTATACACTCTCCT
>JAGKWU010000046.1 GCA_021151695.1 Cellvibrionaceae bacterium
GCACAACGGCACTAGTGACAATATCAATTGCTTCGGCATACCACCCCGGCAAAGCATCGCCCTTGGTGTTTTGGGTTGTTCCAAAGTAGTGAAACATCGTTTAAACTCCGATGGCAAACCAAGGAACGACGACAGTGCGGTCGTCTGCGTTCCAGATTGTCAGGGTTGTCAGGGACCAGCTTGAAAGCCCGGTGTTCTGGCTGTTGGTCGTGCTGCCCGAAAGCGCGGTTGCCGAGACAACCGGCACGTTCCACGATGTGAAGGCGAGCGGAAACGTGACGGACAAGGGATTGTCCTGCGTGACCGACGCGGAACCCCATTGCAGAATCAGGTTGTTGGTGAACTTGATGTAGCCGTTTGCGCCGAAGCTGTAGGCGGACACACCAAGCCCGCCGAGCGCTGCCAGAGCCGCCGAGGCCGTGGTTGCGCCAGTACCGCCCGAAGCAATGGGAAGCGCCGTGCCAAGCCCCGAGATCGTGCCGCCAGTGATCGCAACGGCATTGGCATTCTGCGTCGCAATCGTGCCAAGCCCGAGGGCTGTGCGCGCATCCAACGCCGTCGCAGAGCCAGTGCCACCGTTAGCAACCGGCAGCGGTGTAGAGCCTGCAAAGAAGTTTGTCAGCGCGCTTGAGAATGCCGCGCGCGTGAGAGCCATGACAGAGCGGATCGCGTTGTTGATCCCGGCAGGCGGACAACCTTCCGCGATGTTCACGCCGTCAACCGTGGAATTGCTTCCAGGCGTGGTTGACCAGTCCCAAAATGACATTGGGCTTTCTCCAAAGAAAAAGCCGCCCGGTGAGGAGCGGCTTGGGTAAGGTGTCGAGGTGTGGTAGGATCAGCCCATGTCGATTGGCTGGATCATGTTTTTCAAAGCCCTGATCTTGGGCATTTGGTCAGAGATCAAGGACGTTCGGGAAAAGCGAAAGGAGCGCGGCGTTGATCCGTCCCTAGTTTCCGCCTTGAAGGAGGAGTGGGACCGTCGCCGTGCCAAACAGCCCCTTGCTCTGCCCTACTTTCCGCCCGAAAGCGGTGAGGGAGTCGGGCCGGTTGAATAGCATTTCCGACAAGCCCTTTTGACCGGGCTTGCTTGCACCGAGCGCCAAAATTGCCAGAAGCCCAAGCCCCGTCGCAGCGCCATCCGTGGCACCCGAAACCGCACCGCCTGCGCTGTCCTCGCTATTGAAAGCACCAGCACCGCCACCAAGAGCGCCGCCCAACCCAGCGGTTGCAAGGCTGGCCTGCGTCAGACGGCGTGCAGTGCCGCTATCAGCCATCTTTGAGGGAATGGCTTCCTGAGCGTAGCGGGCCAGATCAGCAAATGGAACATTGCCGCCGTACTTGCGGGCGTTTGCGGCCACGGCGTCGGTCAGATCGCCAGGGCGGAATAAATCAGAGCCAATACCCATCGCGTCCTTGCGGTTACGGCCAACGGCATCCTGAAGGATTTTTTCAGCGCGATAAAGCCGATCCGCGTTGCCGAGCTGGCCGATGGTTTCAGGACTGGCGCTACGCAGAACCGCACCCCTGAGAGCGTTTTGCGCGCCGGTCAGAGCATCACGATAGTCAGCCTCAAACCCCGGCTTGGTCATTTCTGCCTTGTAGCCGGAAAGGCCGCGCATGGCCTGCTGATAAGCATCGCCAGACATAGGCGGCGCATTCACCACCGGACCAACGCGGTTCTTCATCGCAAGGTCGAATTTGCCGCGCAAATCGGCAGGAAGCCCAGCAGCCTGCGCTTGAACTGCTTGAAGGTCTGCCATCGCCTGCGGATCAATTGGGAACGACTTGCCAGCAACGGCTGTGTCATAGGCATTCGTGCGAAGCGGTGCGAGGCCATCAACGTTATCCGCCTGACCGCCGACAATCCCCGCAGCCTCATTCACCGCAGCGTTATTGAGTCCGGTGATGCTGGCGTTCCGGCGAGCGTTGATCATGTCGCCAATTCCGGGGATTGACGTCGCCGCATCCTCAAAGGACTTGAACGCGCCGCCCATCTGCTGACCAATGGTCATGTCAGGGATGCGCGGGGCAAGGTACTGCCCAGCCTGCGAACGCTGCAAACCACCGATGCCAGCGCCGAAAACCTTGCCCGCAAGCTGACCACCTGCGCTGCCGAGCGCACCCCCAAGAGCGCCGCCCGCTGCATCACCATTGACGTTCGCGCCATAGGAAGCGCCGTACGCCGTATCCCCTGCAAGCTGCCGCGCGAAGTTGGCCCCGCGCGAGTTGGCGAACACCTTGGCGGCAAGATCGGGCGCAAGTGATGTTCCGATACGCTTTGCCAACGCGCCGCTAATGCCAGTGCCCAGCAGCGCACCGCCGACATCGCCCACCGCAGCCGAGCCGGGATTGAGTGAGCGCAGGGCCTTCATCTGGTCAGGGAGAATGCCGTCCAAAGCATTGAAGCCGGTTCCCGAGATCGCCGTTGCCGCAGCCGTGCCAAGCGGTGACATAAGCGCATTTCCCGCTGCCGCCTCAAAGGGCGTACGGCGTCCAGTAGCCTGCGGGTTGAACGTGACAGCTTGACCGGCCTTGCGCGCCTGAATGGCCTGCTCAAAGTTGGCAAGGTCTTGAGGCGTGATCTGCCCACGGGCTGACTGCGCGGCTTGAACGAGGCCGTTAATGTCAGCGCCGGACTGAAACGCCTTTTGCACCGCTGCGGCGATTGCCATATCCTGCGGCGTGGTGAAGTTTTCACCGCGCGAAAGGCCAAGCGTAGGGCCTGCGGGCGGCATACCACCACCGTTAGGTCCACCAGACGGCCCAGAAGGCCCACCAGCGCCGCCCGTAGGTCCAGCGGGGGGATTGCCGCCGCCCATCAGAAGCGCGCTGTAGATGTCCCCATTATACCCCTTGGGCACTTCGCCGCCCGCAGCCGAAAATGCTTGAAACACCTGCTGCTGCTGAGGCGTGAGAGGCACAACATTGCCGTTTGCGTCCGGGATACCGCCGAGCTTCTGAATTGCGTCAATCGCCGCCTGATTTTGCACCCGGCGTAGGCGCTCGATAATGTCGCGGTTCACGTTGTCGAAATTGGCGCTTTCCGGAATGTACGCCTGAAAGTTCATACGCTGTTCGGCGGGGCTGTTGTTCTCCGACCCGGTAAGGCCGAGAGCGTTGCGAACCGGGCCGCGCACCGAAGTGCCCGCCGCGTCAAACGCCCGGTTTGAGGGTAGCGGCAGGTAGTCAAACAGTCCAGAAATGCCAGTAGTCGCGCCGGGGCCTGCATCAAATTTCTGTTGGATGTCGGAGATACTCGCGCCAAGCGCGCGGCCACCGTTGAACTGCTGCAATGCCTTGGCACGCTCCGCCGTGCCAATCACGCCTGCGTTGGTAGCGTCCTGCTTGGCAGTGATCCGACCCTCGCCATTGGCCTTTATAGCATCCGCGACTGCCTTGGAAACCGTAGGCCCGAGCGTCTGCGCGGTAATGGCATTGTCCAGAGCCTTGCCCTGCGTATCGGCCTGCGTCTTGGCAATGTCGGTCTGCGCCTGCTGGACCTTGATGGGGTTGGGCGCAATGCCGCCAACCTTGCCGACATAACGCACGGGATTGCCCTGCGCATCGACTTCCCAGATGTTACCAGCCTGATCTACTGCCTGCGCCATTAGCGGCCCCTCGTTCCATTCTTGCCGAAATACGGCACCTGCCCATAGCCGGGCATCGTCACGTGAATGTGATCGCCTTCATCGAGATACCGGGCCTGCGGGCCGAAATAGCCCTGAAGCTGCGCCATAGACGCTCCCACGTAATCCGCAGCGTCACCGTTAAGATGATGGCTGTTAGGCTTGCCACCCACCGCCGCATTGCCTTGAACCGTGCGCCGTCCGCTTGTCATGCGGCCCGGTGCTTTCGTTGGATCAGGGAAACATGCCCCCGGACGAACCGGGGCCTCCGTTGTATGGAATGAGCCTACCGACCGGAGCCGTGGGCGGCGCTTCCTGTTCGCCGTCCTCACCGTAAACCCGCACCGGCTGCACACCGCCGAAGCCGTCCGGCACAAGCTGGACAGGATTGGTCAGCATTTCCGCGCGCTTGCGGGCAAGGGCCACATATTCCGGTGTACCGGGCTGAATACCCGCCGCCTTCAATGCCCGGGTGAAGCTGTCGTTTGCCGGTTCGGGATTGGCGCGCTTGTAATCATAGAGCGCCATCTGATTCTGCAACTCAGCCTGCCGCTGGGCCTGTGCGCGCTGGGCTGCTGCTTCCATCTGGCGGCG
>JAGKWU010000015.1 GCA_021151695.1 Cellvibrionaceae bacterium
TTGAAGGCGATAGAAAAAATCCACCTCCATGCCCTTCAATCCCCAAAACACCAGATAAAACACCAGCAAGCCAATAACATTGCGGCGAACATCAAGGCCGTTGGTTAACCACAGATATAAAAATGGCAGCAGACCACCAAAGAACGCAGTGGCAACGAAGGAATAGCCATAACCAAATTGCTGCTTAAGCACGCCAAACCAGGCAAACACAGGTTGCGAGCTGGGCACAAAAAAGTAAGTGCAAACAATCGCCAATGCAAACGCTTGCAACACCAGGCCCGGCAAAAGATTTTGCCTGAGCGCGGCCAGAATCTCCGTTTTAATACTCATCACCCACGCCCCACAACAGTCATCAGCATTTGCAATGAGAGCGCCACCAGCAGCACCGCAAATAATTTTTTCAGCATAGATACCGGCAAACTATGAGCCAGACGCGCCCCCAAAGGCGCCGTAAAAAAACTGGCCGCCGCCATGGAAACCACCCTATAGCCACCAGTGCAGAAATGGCACCGATGCCGGTACCCGTCGCACCCAGGGCAAGATTGCCGGGAAGCTGACGAGCAGGCGCTGGCTTACGATCCACAATCATCTGCAGCGCCACAAATGCCATAAAACAGGAGAAGAAAATGGCGAGTGGCTTTGCCGACAGATAAGCCGCCACAAACGTTGCCGCAAAAGTTCCCACCAACACACCGGGCGCAATACCCGCCACCGCGGGCCAGAGCACAGCCTTACGTTTGTGATGCGCACGCAAACTGGCGATTGCGGTAGGCACAATAGCAGCCATGGAGGTCGCCAATGCCATATGCACTATGTGTTCAGCGGGAAAAGCGAGTTTGATAAACAGGAAGGTCAGCACCGGCACCATGATACCGCCACCGCCAATACCGAAAAGGCCGGCGAAGATGCCCGTAAAAGCGCCGAGCAACAAAAACGAGAAGAGTTCAAGGATATTCAAGACAGGCCCAACAGAAAGCAGAAAAATGAGCGGCTAGTTTACTGGATAGCCTTGCTGTCAGCCACGCTCCCTACTGAAAGTCTTTTGCGGCACTCCCTCGCCCGGAAACGATTATTACCCTGCGCGGCTAGGGCAGCACATAAAGATTGAGCAACTGATGCTGCAAAACCGCATCTGGCTTATTGGTGAAATCAATAAAATCCTGCGCGTTGCTTGCTGACGGCGGAGGTACATAAAAATTATTGCCGTTGTTACCGCCATTACCCCAGAACATCACAAAAGCTATCTCAAGACCATCCGCTGTCAGCAGGTTATAAAGATAATTGGAAAACCAGCCAGCCACAGCTGCATTAGTGCCGCCAACTTCATAACCCGTTTCTGTCATAGCGGCCACTTTGGTTTTTTCGATGGCAAGATCCGACACCACTTTTAATTTTTTATGCGCGAGTGTTGCACCAGCTTGGCCGGCATCTTTGCGCAGATCCCAATAATTATCCATGCCCAGTACATCGACATAATCATCGCCGGGATAGCGGCTCAAATATTTCTCTTTAGTGTCGTAACTATTATCGGGGCCGAGAGCATAAATAACATTGTGAACACCTTTGGTATCGCGCAGATATTCAACCGTAAAACGATAGACGCTTTTAAATTCGTCGGGTGTACAGAAATCGGCGCCCCACCAAAACCAGCTGCCGTCATATTCGTGAAAGGGACGGAAAATAACCGGGATTAACTCACCTTTCGCGCCTTTCAAATTGCCAAATACAGAAGCAACTTTATCCAACTTCTTTTTATACCACTCGTGATTGGCACCGCCAGGCATAATGCTTTTAAAAGCCGTGGCTTTTTCTGATGCACTCATATCGCTCACGTAAAAAGAATCTTCGCGATTGGGTTCGCGCAAATGCCAGGACATGATGTTGATCATACCTTTGCCATAAGCTTCTTTAATATCTTTGATCGTTTCCACTTCTTGCTGGTAAAACCAGTTGTCACTGTTGCCGTTGTTATTTTTGTCAGTAATAAAAATAAAATCCGAGCCCAGAAGCGCCGGATCATTGCCCGTTGTCTTTTTGATATCTGACATGCTGGCATCGCCCAGATAGTAACTGTTAAACGCATCCTGCTGGCCTATAGCGAATTGGGTTTTGGATAGCACTTTCAGGTTGTAAAACAGGGCCTTGGTTTCTGCAGTCGCATTAGCATCCACCATAAAATCACTAACATTTTCTTTAGTCAGAATCGCAGCGTTTGCTGCACTGGAAGAACTCGACAGACGCGACGATGAGCTGGTGCTCGTCGAAGAAGAACTGACCTCACTGGATACAGCCGCGCTTGAGGTAGCGGCACTCGTTTTCGCTGGCGGCGACGATGTCCCGGAAGAGCCACCTCCTCCACAACCCACCAATCCCAGGCTGAGCGCCAGACAAACAAACAGACGTGTTTTACGCATAAAGAGCTTCTCACTATTTTTATATATGAAGATAAAGATGGGGCCTTCCAAAGACCATCCATCCTTCGAAAACCTTGTTCCGAACCAATAAAGTACTATTTACCTATAAATATTATTTTTATAAAAATCAGGATTATCCGAGCGAGCAGGAAAGGCATTAAGCGCTTATCCGCTATGGTCAATATTTGTAAAAAATGGATAATTCCATGGTTTTACGCAAATGTAACCGTTTACTATTGATTCAAGAAGCAGTTTTACACTTTCTTACGGATACCAACCTGAGCCAAACCAATAGCAACTGTCTGTCCATAAAATCCTGAATAACACTATAAACCGAGAGATTTTGTCTTATGAATCGCCGCTCCTTTATCCGAACCACTGGTGCCTCCATAGCCGCCGCACTCATCAGCTCACCGCTGCTGGCGATCACCAGTAAAAATGGCGAAAACCTCAAGATGCCCGATGCCGTGAGCGCTATAGCCAATGGCAGAAGCATCTCGTTAAAAAGCGGCGATGGGAAAAGTTGGATAGGTGGCGATGTCGGAGTTGTATTGGGCTACAACGGCGAAAACACGTCGATAGCGATTCAATCTGCAGCGCCCCTTAGTGAGGTAAGCCTGAGCTGGAAGATTGCCAGTAAAACCGGGGCCAAAATCCTGAATGACCACTGGGAGCGCACCTATGGCGACACCTCCTGGCATGGCTCAACGACCAATGAAATCCTGCCCTGGTATTTTCTGGAGCATAACAATGGCCGCACTAACGGCTTTGGCGTAAAGACGGGAGCTAATACATTTTGTTATTGGCAGATTGCGGGCGACCAACTTTTGCTAACGCTGGATACGCGTTCTGGCACCCAAGGTGTAGTGTTAGGTGATCGCATTTTGCAGGCGGCAGAAATAGTCACTCTGCGTGGACGTGAGGGCGAATCGCCCTTCCAGGCTGGCAGACGCTTTACGAAACTTATGTGTGATAAAGCGCGCATGCCCAAGGCACCTGTGTACGGTATTAACGACTGGTATTTCTCCTACGGCGACACATCAGAAAAACTTATCCTGCAACACACACAAATGATGGCGCCCATGACTGAAGGCCTCAGCAATCGTCCCTTCTCAATCATTGATGCTGGCTGGTTTAAAGGTAACCCCGCGCAAATCGACGATTGCTGTTGGGGTGACGACATGAAAAATCCCGACGAAAAATTTCCGGATATGGCGAAGCTGGCTGAAAAAATTAAGCAGCTGGATATGCGTCCGGGCATCTGGACGCGCCCTTTATGTGGCAGCTACAAAGATCCTAAATCCTTGCTGTTACCCAATGCACCTGGCCGCGATAATCCCAACAAACCTGTGCTCGACCCCAGCATCCCCGAGAACCTCGAACGCATAAAAGATTACTTCAGGCTCTATAACCAATGGGGCTATGAAATGGTGAAATTTGATTTCACCAGCGATGATATTTTTGGCAAATGGGGTTTTGAAATGTTGCGCGATGGTCGCATGGCCGATGGTAACTGGCGCATGTACGACAACAGTAAAACCAACGCTGAGATCATCAACAACCTCTACAACACTATTCGTGCAGCGGCGGGAGAAACTTACATTATCGGCTGCAATACTATCAGCCATTTGTCGGCGGGATTATTTGAGTTAAACCGCATAGGTGACGACACTAGCGGTTTGAAATGGGAAACCACGCTGAAGATGGGTGTAAACACACTCGCCTTCCGCGGCATGCAACACGGCACTTTTTATGCCGCCGATGCCGACTGCGTGGGCCTCACCACCAATGTGCCCTGGGACAAAAACAAACAGTGGATGGAATTGCTCGCCCGCAGCGGAACCCCCCTGTTTATCTCTGCACAACCGGATGCAACTGGCGCGGAGCAAAAAGCGTTTATCAAAAAATGTTTTGAGCTTGCATCTAAACCACAAGCATTGTGCGAACCACTGGATTGGATGGAAACAGCCACGCCTTCGCAGTGGCTGTTGAATGGTAAAAAGCAGAGCTTTAATTGGGTGTAATATTTGTTTCACTCACCCTGCAGCCAATCAGCAGAAAGAGTGAAAACTATTCTCCCAACACAAAATCGCGGTCAAGCGCTAGAAAGCCCAAGCCAATGGAACCTGGCCCAACATTTTCGGCTGACGGTTTGCAGCAACGCAAAATCAAAATTGTTAACAATTTTTGCCGGAAACAGCTGGGTAATTTGCTCGGCAGTGTAGGCAAGTGACTCAGCGTCGTGATCGCGGCTCAACAGCCCGTTGCTGTAAAAGTTCAGGAGTTTTTCCGGATCTTTATCATCGGTATAAACGGTGTTATCCACTCGAATAGAGGTAGGTAAAACCCAAATACCGCGCTCAGCCAAAAAACTTTTGGGAAGATCACAGGCCGCATCCACCACCAACACCGAACTCATATTTTCCCCTCGTTATTACCACTCCAAGCATTCCCTTTTTTCAGAAAATGGATTTAAAAATGTGGCACCGAGCATAGCAAAAGCACAAAGCGGGTCGCGATAGCATTTAATCAGGGAAACACTGAAAAACTGCAGCTCGCCAGCGGCAATTGCCACATGATCTGCATGGGGATCATGCTCCCAACTGCCTTGCGGCAACTCCCAATAACGTGCCTGTACCGGATAGCGGTATTGCTCGACCAAATGCACATAGCCATCACTTATGGGAATAATCACCACGAAGTCCGGCTTCTCCACTACACCAAAAATCCCTTCCGTACCGCTCGCACGTTGAATGCGATCTTCTTTAACGCGCATCCATTTATTTTCGTAAACAATGTTGCTCTCCAGCGTTTTTATTTCCGTCATAGTCGTTACTCCAAATTCAATGCAAAAAAAAATCCCTGATATTTTCATATCAGGGATTTTTATCTAGCGACTGGTTACTAGCAACTCATCTCTTACTTGGCGCGCTTACGCTCGTTTTCGGTGAGCAGTTTTTTGCGCAGACGAATGCTTTGCGGTGTTACTTCTACCAGCTCGTCGTCTTCGATAAATTCCAGCGCTTGCTCAAGGGTGTGACGCACTGGTGGAGTCAGCACTACCGCATCGTCAGTACCGGAAGCACGCACGTTGGTGAGCTGCTTGGCTTTGGTTGGGTTTACCACCAGGTCGTTGTTGCGTGAGTGCAAACCAACGATTTGACCTTCGTAGACTTCAGAACCTGGGCCGAGGAACAAACGGCCACGCTCTTGCAGCATATCCAGTGCGTAAGCGAGGGTTTTACCCTTCACCATGGACACCAGCACTCCGTTTTGACGCTTGGCCACTTCACCCACTTTTACCGGGCCGTAGTGATCAAAAATACTGGTCATGATGCCGGAACCGGAGGTCATGGTCAGGAAGTTGCCGCGGAAGCCGATCAGGCCGCGTGAAGGAACGATGAACTCCAACTTGATACGACCTTTGCCGTCCGGCTCCATATTGGTCAGCTCGCCTTTACGCAGGCCCAGCTCTTCCATCACTTTACCTTGATGTTGTTCTTCAACGTCGATTACCACTTGCTCGTAGGGCTCATGGATTTCGCCATCAACTTCTTTCTGAACTACTTCAGGACGCGATACGCCCATCTCATAGCCTTCACGACGCATGTTTTCGATGAGTACTGACAGGTGCAATTCACCGCGACCAGATACTTTAAATTTGTCCGGGGTATCGCCTTGCTCAACACGCAACGCAACGTTGGCAATCAACTCTTGATCCAGACGGTCTCTGATGTTGCGGCTGGTAACGTACTTGCCTTCTTTACCAGCAAATGGCGAATCATTTACCTGGAAGGTCATACTTACGGTTGGCTCGTCGATAGACAGAGCTGGCAAAGCCTCAACTGCATCTGGGGAACACAGGGTGTCGGAAATACCCAGCTTGTCTACACCGGTGATACAAACGATATCGCCAGCGTAAGCGCGATCGGTTTCGATACGTTGCAGGCCGTGGTAGCCCATCACTTGCAGCACTTTTGCTTTACGGGTTTCACCGGTTGGCGTCACCACCACGATTTGTTGGTTAGGAGCCAAAGAACCACGAGTGATACGGCCGATGCCGATAACACCTACGTAGCTGTTGTAGTCCAATGCAGAGATTTGCATCTGGAATGGACCTTCGGTATCTACTTTTGGCGGGCTCACTTTGTCCACGATCATCTGGAACAGTGGAGTCATATCTTCCGCGATATTGTCTGGGTCAAGACCGGCAACGCCATTCAACGCCGAGGCGTAAACAATCGGGAAGTCGAGTTGTTCTTCGGTTGCCCCCAAACGGTCAAACAGATCAAACACCTGGTCAATCACCCACTCAGGGCGCGCACCGGGACGGTCGATTTTGTTGATAACAACGATGGGGTTCAGGCCTTGTTCGAAGGCTTTGGAAGTCACAAAGCGGGTTTGTGGCATGGGGCCGCCTACGGCGTCGACGATCAGCAACACAGAGTCCACCATCGACAGAACACGCTCTACCTCACCACCGAAGTCGGCGTGCCCGGGGGTGTCCACGATATTGATACGGTAGTCGTTCCACTTAATGGCGGTATTTTTCGCCAAAATGGTAATGCCGCGCTCACGTTCCTGGTCGTTGCTATCCATGATCAGGTCGCCGGTATCGTCGCGACGGTCAAGGGTGCCTGACTGGCGCAGCAGCTGGTCAACCATGGAGGTTTTGCCGTGGTCAACGTGGGCAATAATGGCGATATTACGCAGTTTTTCGATGGAAGCTTGGGTAGTCACGTGAGATTCTCTGTGAGGGGCTAAATTGAAGGCCGCGCATTATACCTATGTGGAGGTGACAGGGATATGGCTGGCGCAGGAAATTGATGATTTTTTAACCTAGGAAAGCAGCAACCCCTCGTATATACTCCAAATATATATATCCATGAGGGCGCTTTTATGACACTTGCCCGTGTTTTCCAATCTGGCAACAGCCAAGCGGTTCGCTTACCGAAAGAGTTCCGCTTTGATGTAGATGAAGTAGAAATCTTCCGTCGTGGCGATGAAATCGTCCTGCGTGCCGTCACGCCAAATGCCGAAGCCATCTTTGATGCACTAGCACAACTGCCCGCTGATTTTATGGAAGATGGACGAGACGATACCCCACCACAGGAACGCGACAGTTTTTAAGGCGCCGCACAGGGAACCGCAATGACCATCCGCTATCTGCTCGACACCAACATCTGCATTTATATCGCCAAATACAATCCACCTGCTGTTCGCGAACGCTTCGCCAAGCACTCAGCCAATGAGTTAGCGATCTCCGTAATTACTTTGGGAGAGCTACGTTTCGGCGCGGAGAAAAGTCAGGCAAAAGCCAAAGCGCTTGCGGTGATTGAAGAGCTTACTAATTTAATCGGCATTGAAGAGTTACCAGAATCAGCAGCACTTCATTACGGCGAAATCCGCGCGCAATTACAAAAATCCGGGCAGATCATCGGCAACAACGATTTATGGCTGGCCGCCCATGCGCGCAGCCAGGATTGGGTTTTGGTCACCAATAATGAGAGTGAATTTTTGCGGGTGGATGGGTTAGCCGTTGAAAACTGGGTTAACGGCTAATCCTGCCCTACGCAAATATTAATCAGACCTTCCTCGCCTTATATTATCTAAACGCTCTTATACCTGCCTCATCGCTTCATCTAGCGAATCCCCAAAGTTTGATCTAGGATTACGACACCACAAAAAATAGCTCCTTTTTACTTCAACTAGAGAATTTACTCATGGACCTTGTAGATCAACTTCGCCTTCTGTCAACTCGCATATCTGCCACAAAAAACCTCATCCAAACGGAAGAAGCCACCAAAAACTCGATGATAATGCCCTTTATCCAAATTCTGGGATACAACGTCTTCGATCCACTCGAAGTAACTCCCGAACTTGTGTCTGATATTGGAACAAAAAAAGGCGAAAAAGTTGATTACGCGATATTAAAAGACGGCCAGCCAATTATATTGTTTGAATGCAAAAAAGCAGGGGGAGATTTGCATATCAATCACGCATCTCAGCTCTTCCGGTATTTTCATGTTACTGCTGCAAGATTTGGCGTACTGACTAATGGCCTTACCTATAGATTCTTTACGGATCTAGAACAACCCAACAAAATGGATGAGAAGCCGTTCTTTGAATTTAATATTCTCGATTTCAAAGAGCGTGATGTGGAAGAGCTGAAAAAGTTCACCAAAGCTACTTTCGACATAGACACAATTTTAACAACGGCCAATGAGCTAAAATATACCCGATCAATTCAAAACAAGTTATCAGAATGGTTCGTTTCTCCACCTGAAGATTTTGTAAGAATGATATCTTCGGATTTATTAGGAAATAAGCGCTTCACGCCTCAAGTAAAAGATCAATTCACGTTGATCACTAAGCGAGCACTTGACCAATTCATTGGCGAAAGAATCAACGACAGACTAAAAGGTGCGATGACTATTGAATCTCCTTCAATAATAGAACCTGTTCAGTCATCCACAAATCCAGCTCCCGCAGATATAAATGCAGAACCGCAGGTACTTACTACCCCCGAGGAAATAGAAGGCTTTCACTCCATCAAAGCAATTCTTCGAGACGTAATACAACCAAAACGTATTACGATGAGAGACGCGCAAAGCTATTGTGCAATCCTTCTTGACGACAACAATCGCAAGCCTATTTGCAGATTACGATTTAATAACACTCAAAATCTTCGCGTAGGGATCTTCAACGACAAGAAAGAAGAGGTTTTGCAGCAAATTGAATCTGTAGATGACATTTTTAATTTAGCTGATCAACTAAAAGCCACGGCACTGTCTTACGAATCCAAAGTTTAAATAAACAAACTCAGGGTGACCTTATGGTCACCCTGACTTCAAAACCTATATCGCACAAGCACTCTTCGGCTCCGGCCGATAAACCCCCACATTCAAATGCCCCGCATCTTTTAAATTCGCCGCATGCAATTGACTCATCACACCTTTCTGGCAGTAGAGATAATACTGGGCGTTTTGCTCAAGCGTCGGGAATTTGTTGTTGAGGCCGTAGAAGGGGATTTTCAGGATTTCTATGCCTTCGAGACGTAGTGGATTCGACTCTTCTTCGTCGGGGTGGCGGATGTCGATGACGACTTGGCCCGGCTCGATATCGCCGACAACCGGCACAGATAAATCCGCATCCAGTTCATTAACAATTTCGTCGATATTTTGCGCGCGGCGATCGGCGATAGCGCGCTCAAGAACCGCCATATCGAAGTTGGCTTCCTCGCGCTCTACCTTGTGCAGTTTCGCACGAGTGGTGGGGTTTACCGAGATAACGCCGCAGTATTCCGGCATTTGCGCTGCGAACGTTTCAGTGCCGATTTTGCGAGCGATATCGATAATGTCGCCCTTATCCATAGTAGCCAGCGGACGCAGCACGACGGTTTCAATCGCGCGGTCAATCACGTTCAGATTCACCAGGGTTTGACTGGATACTTGCGCTACGCTCTCGCCGGTTACCAGTGCCGGAATCTCCAAACTCTCCGCAACTTTTTCCGCTGCGCGCAACATCATGCGCTTGAGCGTTACGCCCATGTAAGCGTTGTCGACTTTTTCGAGGATTTCTTTCACAACATCTTCAAAAGGCACGGTCACAAACTTCACGCGATGGGATGCGCCGTATTTATTCCACAGATAGTAGGAGACTTCTTTTACGCCGATCTCATGGGCGCGACCGCCAAGGTTAAAGAAGCAGTAGTGCGCGCGCAGGCCGCGCTTGATGCAGAGATAGGTCGAGACAGTTGAGTCGAAGCCGCCGGAAATCAGCGACAACACTGGATCTTGCGCCCCCAAGGGGAAACCACCCATGCCCTGCTTTTTGCTGGCGACGACAAACAGACGCTCCCACTTGATCTCCAGCGGCACCACTATGTCAGGCTTGCGCAGCTCAACGCCTTTCGCGTCGGAGTGATGTAGGAGGCCGCCGCCGACATATTGCTCGACCTGGGTGGAGGTGAACTCATGATTGCCGTGGCGACGGGCGCGCACGCAAAAGGTTTTGCCGGCGAGCTGATCCTTCCAGTGCGGCAGCACCTTTTGGAAGATGTCGTCCAAATCGCCCACAGGATAAGCCTTTACCAGCGAGAAATTGGCGATACCGGGGGTATGGGCCAGCACTTCAGAGACCTGCGCGATGGTCGATTCATCGGCGTCAGGCGCCACTATCTCGATCTTCTCCCAATCGCGCTGCACATCCACATTTACGCCCTTATCGGCCAGCAGTTTGCGCAGGTTATCGCGCAATTGTTTGATAAAACGCTTACGTACAGGTGGGCTTTTGATGATGATTTCGGAGAAAACTTTGACAATGAAGTGCATGGATAAAAACCTGGCTAAAAGGACTTGTCCGACAAGGATGGGGCGGAGAAAACCTCCCATTATACCCCGCCATCGATAAATGCGCCCAGATAAGGCCAGCTGGAGCTCTCTCCACTGGCATATGTTCCCGCCTCTGCTACACCTAATTGATTAGCTGCAAAGCAGTGACACAAGGCATGTTAAACGAGGAACCGCAAAATGATTCGCAACTTTAATTTGGGGACAAGGTTAAGCTTGGGCTTCGGCATACTGGCCCTGCTGATACTGATCCAGGGCAGTATGGCGCTACAGAACATGTCGCGCATGGACGCCAGCCAGAACGAGATATCCGAAAACTGGATTCCCACCATCATGGCGCTGGGCAACCTCAACATGAAACTCATGTATTACCGGGTGATCAGCCTGCGCACCATGGCAGACACCTCCGCCGAGGGCATAAGCACTAGCGAAACCAACCTGGTCCGCGTTGGGGACGAGGTTGACAAGGCCATGGACAAATACAAATCCCTGATTACCGAACCTGGCGAAAAGGAAATTTTTCCGCAACTGGAAGCGGCCAAGGCCCGCTATGCGGATAACAGCCGCCGCATTTTTGAGTTTGTAAAAGCGGGCGACCTGGATCAGGCCAGGGCCTTGTACACCCGCGACCAGGGCAAACTCGCCGATCAGATCACCGGCTACCTGGAAAAGCTGGTCGAAATTAACAAAAAGGGTTCGGACGAATCGGCAAACCACGCCGACAAGGTTTATAGCGAGAGCAAAGGCATAGTCACCAGCACTATTGCGATAGCCCTCTTGTTAACAGGGGCGCTAGCCTACGTGGTGACTCGCAGTATTACGGCGCCCATTAATCAGGCCCTGGATGCGACAGAGCTGGTGGCGAGCGGCAACCTGACCCGACATATACAGGTCGATGGTCAGGATGAGCCGGCGCGCTTGCTGGCAGGGCTTTCACAAATGCAGAGCAGCCTGCGCCAGACGATTACCGAAATCGCCAACTCCTCCAGCCAATTGGCCGCCGCCACCGAGGAATTACACCACGTGGCCGACGAAGCCACGCATAACCTGAATCGCCAAAACGACGAAATCCAGCAAGCCGCCACCGCGGTTACCGAAATGAGCGCTGCCGTGGATGAGGTAGCCCGCAACGCCACCAGCACATCCGAAGCGTCCAACCAATCCACCCAACTGGCTCGCTCTGGCCGCGAGCGCGTGCTGGAAACTGTGTCTTCCATCCAGGCTATGACCGATGAAGTCTTGAAATCCGCCCAATTGGTGGAGGGATTGGCAGAACAATCGCAACACATTGGCAAGGTGATGGACGTGATACGCGCAATTGCCGAGCAGACCAATTTGCTCGCCCTTAACGCGGCGATCGAAGCGGCGCGTGCAGGTGAAGCGGGACGTGGATTTGCCGTGGTGGCTGATGAGGTGCGCGCGTTGGCCCACCGCACCCAGGAATCCACGCGCGAAATTGAACAGATGATCAAACAGATACAATCCGGCGCCGATGCGGCCGTAATCTCTATGCGCAACAGTGCGGGCCACACACAACAAACCCTGAGCATCGCCCAGGAGTCTGGCAAAGCGCTGGATCAAATCAGCGAGCAGAGCGGCCTCATCAGCGATCGCAACCTGCTCATTGCCAGTGCCTCGGAAGAGCAGGCCGCCGTAGCGCGCGAGGTGGACCGCAACATAGTCAACATCAGCACCCTGGCCGCCCAATCCTCCTCCGGCGCCAATCAAACCAGCGCGTCGGCGAGCGAACTGGCACGTCTCGCTAACAGTTTGAATGGGCTAGTCGCACGCTTTGTAATTTAGCCGCACGCGTTGTCATTTAGCCCTGTGATTTGAATTATTTTCCCGCCTCCGCCGCTGGTATCGAACCAGCGGCGTTTTTATATTCCTCCATTTTTTCCTGCAGCAATTTGGCGTCCTTGTAAGACGGATACAAATGCAGGTAACGCTCGTAATAGGGAACAGATTCCTGCTGGCGGCCAAGCTTCACCATCATATCGCCAAGGTTGAGATAAACCGCTGTGCGTTTGGGGTCCAGCTCCACCGTGCGGTAATACCACTTGAGTGCCTCTTCGTTTTCGTTGAGTTGATCGAGCATGTAGGCGTAATTATTCAGCAACATGGGATTGTAGGGATTTAACCTCACTGCCTCTGCCAGATCGCGCTTGGCTTCAACAAACTTTTTCGCTTTGAAAAATTCCAGCGCCGAAGCATTCAACTGATTGGCTTTGAGTTTGCGATCTACCGTCACAGCACCCGCTACAGCTTTTGCAGACGAGGAGGCTGTTGGTGCGGATTTGGCCATGGGCGCTGCCGCTACCGGCTCACCTTTTTTCTGCTTTTCCAACGCCACTTCCAACTCAAGACGGCGCTTGATATTGGCGCTGGTGTTTTGTCGCAGCGAATTAATTTCGTCCTCCACACGTTTAGAGTCTTCCACTAATTTCTGGTTGATTTCAGCAACCGCATTGCTCTGGACTTTAAATACAAAATCCCCGCCTTCGCTGCCCAACATATTGCCAAAGGCGGGTGTTTGATCGGAATAGCTGGAGACAACGGGCGCAACATAGGTTCCCAATTCGGAGGCCGTTACATAGCCGTTGTTGTCGGTATCCGCGAGGCCTTCGATGGCTTGCAAAAATGTCCAGGTAAATACCGAGTGGCCGCCGGGGCCGGCATCGGATACCTGCTGATCAGCACCACCTGCCGTGAGTATCTGCCGCGCTTTGCGGCCGGTGATTTGCTGGATGTAATTCACTGACTGGCCAACGCTCATACCGGCGCGGGTGAGTGCGAGACCGCTATAGCAACTGTCCATCACAAAGTACACATGCTTGGCGGGAATCAATGCGGAGAAATCATTGAGCTGTGTCATGCTGATAGCGCGGTTCTGGTATTTTTCGGCATCGGCGTCCACAGGAATGATGTAGCCGAGAGACTTTCCGCCAGGCATTTCGCGCGTAGCGCCATGGCCCGCATAAAACACAAACACGCGATCATTTTCACCGATGCGTTTTGGGTCGGCTAATTGATAGCCAAGCACTTCGGTGATGCGCTCGGAGGTCGCATCCTGATCGTAAAGCGCAATGATATTTTCTTTGGCGAAACCCAACTTGCTGGATAAATGTTCGGCAACAGATTTTGCGTCGTTCACTGCGTATTGCAATTTAGGCCAGGATTTATAGTCGTTAATGCCGATCACCACCGCCCAACTCTTGCCATAAAAATCCGTAGGCGCTGCTTGCACTTTGGGTAGGCCGGTGGAATTTTCGCTAAAGCTGCGACCATCCAGCGTCACCACACGATAACCGCGCTCAGCCAGCGCCGTTAAAATACTGGGCAGCGCCAGCACACTTTGTTTATGGATATCGTGAAATAACAAAATACCTTTTTTGGTTTTTTCCAATTCCAGCATAGTGCGATCGGCAATGGATTCGGGAATGGGATCAGCCCAATCCATGGAATCTATATTCCACATCACCGAAATCATGCCGTCTTTTGCCGCCAGCTTGTCCAGCTCTTTGTCGCGCGAGCCATAAGGTGGACGAAAAAGTGTATTGCTTTGTCCTTTGCTTTTGTTGATCAGCAGATTGGTTTTATCCAATTCGCCGCTGCGACCGGCTTCATCCAGTTTAGTCAGTATCGCGTGGCTGAAACTGTGGTTGGCGAGAATATGGCCCTCATCAATGATGCGCTTCACCACCGCATCATTACGTGTAGTGATAACTTTCTTGCCATCGCTTTCACCCAGGTTTTTTCCCAGGCTGAAAAAATAACCGTGCACATCGTACTGTTTGAGGATATCGAGAATTTGCGGGGTATTGAGCGCGTGCGGGCCGTCATCAAAGGTAAGTACCACCGTTTTTTCCGGCAGGCCATTGCCCCAGACAATTTTTGGGGTTTGATCGGTTAATTCATCGGTTTTGGTTTTGGAATTGTTATCACCGCGCATCATGTAGCGAAATAAACTTGGTTGCTCGCTGGCGTAATGCTGGATCAGCTCCCGCACATCGGCTTTGCTATCCAGAAATTTAAGGTAATCATCCCAGCTTTCGTATTGCTCGCCGCGCTTCAAACCATCCAACACCTTGCCATAGTCAGCGCGATAGCGGCGCAACACTGATTGGTAAGTTTTTACCGAGACATCCAGCCTGGCCAATTGCGCCGACGTCAACCCACGTTCTTTTTCAATGGCGACCAAATTATCGTAGAGGTCACCAAAGGCGAGTAGATCCGCCGGATGCTCTTTCACCACTTGCTCGGCGTAGACAATCAATGCCTGACTGGGACCGCTTACCTGGGATTTATCACTCGTCGCCAGGCGCGCTTCATCCAGTAATGTTTCAATTAATTCCTGTTTGATCGCATAGGCGTTGCGCGCGGCAAATACATTATCGGCCAGAGGATCGTTAGAGGCTCCCTTGGCCAACATTTGTACCATCGCCCTGTGGGCATCGAGGATCTGGGCGAGGGAATCCTTATCCTCAGCAACACAACTGAGGGATTGAAAAAGCGCAATTACAAACAGAATTCTTTTTATCATGGGCGTGGGCTTGTCCTTTAAGCGAGGGGAAATGTCGGTCTCGAACAGACTGGCTGTCGGACTAGCCGCAGAGTGTGTCGAGCGCCGACGGTAAAAACAAGCCCCATGATTTGGTTTATCGAACGATCAGGTTCTGGCTTTTCCATTGCGGATCTTGCCAGCGGTAAAAGCTGCTCAGGTTTTCCGGTTTATCCGCCGTTTTTTCTACCTGCAAACTCGCGATGCTCACCAGATCAAAACTGCGTTTGAAACGGCCATCCATTTTTACCTCGCGCGCCACCAGCATTTTGTCGGTGGCAGGCACCCAACCCGCAAATTCCACATAGCCCAAACCCGGATCAGTGGCCGCGGGCGGCAGTACATCGACAACCCAGGCGTTATCCACCTGATGGAACAACCAGAGTTCGCGCCAGCCATCTAAAGGTTCAACAGCCAATGTCAGTGCGCTGTTGCCCGCGTTAGCTCGCGCTGATGCCTGCCACACCTGACTGTAGGTGCAGCGTTTTACCAACGCATTTTGTTTTGCATCCACTAGCGTCACGCAGGTTTCACCAGGCTCACCTGCGCTGGTGGCAATCGTCAAATCTGATTTTGGTGGAGTAACCATTTCCTGCGCCCAACGGGTCGCGCCCACGCGCACTGCAGCGTCATTAAAAGCGGCGCTGTCTTCATCCGTTAACTCCATTCTATTTATGCCCGCCAATTCCGTGAGGGCGCGATTGGCAGTGTTGCGTGATTGGTTGCGCGATTGATCGCTGCCCCTGCGACTTTGTTGATAAGCCACACTCGACAAGACACCAGCGCGACGCATGCGCACGCGATTTTTTAAATACTCGGGCACACCCAGCAATTCAACCTTATCGAGCAGTTCAGCTCGCCATTCATCCAACGCAATGCGTTGAATGGGTGTGATGGCAGGATCAATACAATCCTGCCGCGTAAGCGCCAAGGCGGCGCGTGCTTTTTGTTCGTTGCTGGCATTCATTCCCAGCAGACGACGAAACGCATCGCCCTCGTAGCAAAGTTGCACGCGGCCATCGCGCTCGAAACTTTGCATCACCACACCATATTGCGCAGCCACTTCGAGATGTGCAGCGATGATCGCATCATCCTGACGCGCTTTGCGCGATGAAGCGCGCCTGGCTAAACGCTCCGCCATAGTTCCCAGGGCATCCAGTGCTTCGGGGCCTATATCGCGAGCGGGCGCGGCTTTTAAATAGCTAGCCACATAGGCGATGCCCAAGGCTTCGGCACCGGGGGTATCGCGCACAAAACGCACCACTGCCAAGGCTTCGGGCGCGTGCTCCGGCTCCAGCGATAACTGGCGCACCTGACTCGCCTTGATATAACCGCCGCGCTCAAGCCGGTGATCGTAGACTTGCAGGTAATCTGCTTTTTCACCGCGCACGTCCAAGCTATCGCCCTGCCAGAGCACCGCTTGCTGCTGCGCACTGTCGCGTGGCGAGGCGCGCAGCGGCGCCTGATCCAGGGTGACTATGGCAGTATTCATTGTTGCTGCACTCATCATCGCCGTTAAGGCCATTACACCGAACATCGCCCTGCTCTCCTGATCGTTTTTATTGCGCTGCAGAATCTGTATTGGTGGCATCGCTCGCAGCCACTTTATTTGCGCCCAACAGCGCAGAACCTATAAACCCGCCGCTTGCAGGCGCTGGTGCAATAATCACCGAGACTTTATCGGAGAGCTTGTCGGCCATGGTCTTTTGAATCAGCAGCGGATTTTTAGTCAGCAACGCACCGTCGCGCTCCAATTGTTCGCTCGCGATTTTTCCTACCAATTCCTGGCGATAAGCTTCGGCATCCGCCAATTTGCGGCGCGAATCCGCTTCGCCCTGCGCTTCAATTACACGCGCCTGCGCCATACCTTCCGACATTTTTACGCGCGCGACTTTTTCAGCTTCCGCTTCCAACTGGCGCTGCTCAATTTGTTTTTGTTTAAAGGGCAACACATGCTTCATAGCTTCTTCCTGCGCGCGGGCGGCAATAATTTGTTCGCTGGCAGCGGCAGCAGCTTCCGTTTCGCGACGCACTTTTTCGGCGCTAGCTTCCAATTCGGATTCCTTCACGTGCTTTTCTTTCAACTCCAATGTGTAGCGCATTTTTTCGCTTTCCAACTCTGCAGCCAGCAAGTTTTCCATGCCGCGTTTGTAATCTTCCGGCAGGTTAATTTTTCCCACCATCACACTGCGCAATACCAATCCTTCAGCGATTAACCTGGGTTTTAATTCGCTTTCAATTTGCTGCTGGATTTCCTGGCGCTTGGTGGAAAAAATTTCGCGCACTGTGTAGCGCGTAAAAATTTTGTAGATGATGCCCTGCACCATGGGGTCTACCAAATCGCTGTTAATGTCATCGGGCAAATGACCGGCATTGGCCAGCAAGGTTTGTTGGTTGATGGCGTAGCGCACGGTTAAGTCTACGCCCAGAGACAAACCTTCATTTGATTGGAAAGGTGCTTCGCTGGTGGTGTCCATGGGTCGGTAAGTTTGGTCGCGCAATGGATACTTGCACAGGTTGTGCAAACCGGGCAATACCAGCACAGCCCCTTCTTGCAACAGGGTTTGGCTACCCGTCAGTTGATTGCTACGCAGGCCCACTTCGCCGCGCGCAATTTGGGCAACCGGCGGATGCGTATAAATTCCATAACCCACCGCCCCCACCACTCCCACGGCGAGCAACACCGAACGTGGCGGCATCATCTGCCCCGCTGCGCCCGAGGCCGAACGCAAGCCGGCACCGGCGCCAGTCGCACGGGAAGCGATAAATGAACCCAATTTGTTAAGCATATTTTTAAGCGGGTTGAGCATGATGGACTCCATGTAAAAGGTTGAATGGATGAGCGGGGTTGGTGAACGCCCTTTCCTGACAGCCATCATGGATTTGCACAGCGAGAAGGTTCAATGCGCGAGCCATACAGGTTTGCTCGCACAGCGGAATAGAAAATCAGCGGCGTGAAGAAATGCTCACAAGCACCCCATGACCGGTGGGTGAGCGCGCGGCTATACTGCTGGCTGCATAAAAAGCGATGGAGACTAGCGTGACCAATAGCGCGATCAAAGTGGCGGTTATCGAAGACGACCTACCCACCAGCAACCAACTTAAACAGTGGATCGAATCCGCCAAGCCAGACATAGTCCTGCACCAGTGGTTTAACCGCGACGACGCGGAGGCCGCCATAGCGCGTGAAAATTACGATCTGGTAGTGTTGGATATCGAGCTGGGCCGCGAGCGTCATGCCGGCGTAGCCATCATCAATGCCATTAACAAACAGCAGGCCACACCTGTACTGGTAGTATCCGCCATGCCGGCGACTATTTATCGCAGCATTATGAAAGCCCTCGATGCCTGGGACTATTTGCAAAAAACCACCTTCGAAGAAAGCGATTTTATCGATACCTTCCTGGAAATTTTGCGCGCGGTTAAAGAGCGCAAACAGCATCTGCAACAAAATGACAAAGCCAAAACGCCCACCGCCGATACCGACGAACTCACGCTTGACCCTTTGCGCCAGCGCACACCCATCTGGCGCGGTCAGCGCATTAATTTGCCACTCACCGCCCAGCGAATCCTAACCGTGCTTTTTACTCGTCGCGGTCAAGTCGTCTCTTACGAAGATTTGTATGAGGTGGTGAAGAGCGGGCGCAATCGCGAAAATATTCGCAAGCATGTCAGCACTATTCGCGAAGCCTTTCGCGAGATAGATCCGCAGTTTGAATGCATTGAAAATGTACCCATGCGCGGCTTTCGCTGGGTGAATAATGGCGGCACCCAGTGAGCCTGCTCAGCTGGCTTGCGCAATTTCGCCTGCGCCTGGTTTTTCGCGGTGCTTTTTTATTGTTGGCGCTATCAACAATCGCACTGGCCATCTCCCTGCTTCAGCAAGAGAAACAACTCGGCTACAACAACTACCAAGCCAACTTTAAAAAAACCCAACAACAAATTTCCGCCACATTGCGTCATCCCACCGGGCAAATGGCATTGCTCAATCCACCGGCGAGCGGTGCAAGTGCACCCTTGCATCCCGTACTGTTGCCATTTTCCGCGCTGGATTTTGATGACCAGAATAAAGTACAGCAGGCCATCGCTATGTCCGGCTGCCTGCTGCAGTACGCAGACAACGCATCGCTCTGCGTGGGTATTGGCAATAACCCCTGGGCGGGCGGCTATATTTACATCGCCGGTAGTTTTGCCAGCAGAGGGCTGGTCTCCCATGTGCGCGGCGAGAAAAATATCCTGCTCGCCCATCGCATGGCCGTTACCGTATCGCTGCGCGGCCAAAGCTATCACTGGATCGCGCTCTATGAGCAGGAGCCAGCGCTTGTTAACCAGCCAGCGGTTTACGGCCGGCTCACCGGTTTTACATCCGAGACAATCAACAAACCCAAAGCCAAACCCGAACGCGATTTTCGCGGCTGGATCTGGCAAAAACCAGAGTGCGCATCAGGCACTGCGGAAAACTGCCTGAAAGACGCTTTCTATTCCCTGCGCTTGCCCATCCCCGTTTTGCAGGAGGCCCTGTTTGAAAAACGCCGGCCTGTCTGGCCACCGGAAGATCTCGATCAAATACAGGTGGAATTAAAAATCCTGCCACCCGACAGCGACACGCCGGTTTTCGATAGCAACCATCCACCCGTCTCTGCGCCTTTTTCACTGCGCGATTTGCAACCCATGCTTTTGCCGGGCGAAACCCTGACCATCAAAAAACTCAGCGACAAACGCGAGCTGGTACAACTCACCGGTCACCTTGAAGACGCCGATGAATCCTCCAGTTTACTCACACGCCTGATTCGCAAGCTGCCAGTGGAGACCGACGGCCCGGCGCTCGCCAGCCGCGAGATCATCAGCACACCGCTGGATAAATACGAAGTCGCCTTGAACGGCGATCTGCGCAGCGCCAGCAAAAGCCTGAGCGTGGTGGCCACGCGCGCCTCCTGGTTTGTAGGCTCTATGCTCTTCGCGATTTTCCTGGTCTGGTTGGTTATCGAAATCCGCATCATTCGCCGCATCACCCTGCTAACCAAACGCGCTGATTCGCTATCGAAAACTGTCGTGGGCGCGAAAGGATGGGAGCGCTTTGATGTGCAGGATCTGCGTAACAGCGATGAACTGGGCGTACTCGCCAGCTGTCTGCATGACCTGCTGCGCCGTGTGCGGGAAGATGTCGAGCGCGAGGCCATCAGGGCGGAACAGGAGAAGGATATGTGGCATGCGGTGGGCCACGAGATTATGTCGCCACTGCAATCGCTTATGGCTCTGCAGGAAGGGGTTGAGGGCAAGGGAGAAAACCAGAGCCAACGTTATATAGAGCGTATGCAACAGGCCATCAAAGTGCTTTACGGCAGCGCATCACCCAGCGAAGCCTTTCAGTCCAGCCTGCTGCAGGTAACTGAAATAGACCTGGTTCAGTTTCTTAAGCACATTGCCGAAAATGCACCAATAGCGGGCATACCTGAGGTGCATTATGAGGGACCGCCGGACTCAGTGATGGTAAAAGCCGATGAATACTCTCTGGAGGATGTAGTCTCCCACGTTCTGCATAATGCCCAGCGCTATCGCTTGCCGGACACCCCCATCACCATGAGCCTGACGATGAGCGAGACACTCGCTACCCTGAGCATCCACAACTGCGGTCCGGCAATCCCCGCCGACATGATCGACAAGATCTTTGAATACGGCGTATCCGACCAGCCAGACTCAGCTGCACGCGGCAGTCGCGGCCAGGGCTTGTTTGTGGCCAAAACTTATATGGCCAAAATGGGGGGAACCATAGGAGCACAAAATGTCGCCGATGGAGTCTTATTTGTCCTGAGCCTCCAACGGGGATCGCAGCGAAAATAAGGTACCTCAGCTCACTCACTCCAGCCGCCAAACATTAAAAGCACCAAAATAATGCATATGCACATCAAAATGCACCAATATGAATCACACATTCGGCGCACCGTTTTTAGCGCGCCCTTATTTATAAAGACTTATTGCTATTTTCGGTGGATGGCATATATTTTGCCCTTTTTCGAAACACCCTACCTCGCCCGCTCATTGCCAGGGGATGAGCGGAGGATGAAAACGGGAAAAATTTTCACTGACCTAGCTCTGTTAAAAGCTATAAACACTTGGAGGCATGCACATGTCTAAGACTTTAGACCTGATCAAAGAACACGAAGCGCGCTGGATTGACCTGCGCTTCACCGATACCAAAGGTAAAGAGCAACACGTTACTTTCCCTTCCAGCGTTGTTAACGACAGCTTCTTCGTTGAAGGCAAAATGTTTGACGGCTCTTCAATCGCCGGCTGGAAAGGCATTAACGACTCAGACATGATTCTGATGCCAGACGACTCTACCGCTGTACTGGACCCATTCTACGACGAAGCTACCATCATCGTACGTTGCAACATCGTTGAACCAGCTACCATGCAAGGCTACGACCGCGACCCACGCTCCATCGGCCTGCGCGCTGAAGAGTACCTGAAGTCTACCGGTCTGGGTGACATCGCCCTGTTTGGTCCAGAACCAGAATTCTTCATCTTCGACAGCGTTCACTTCAACTCAGGTATGGGCGGCGCTTTCTACAAAATCAAATCTGAAGAAGCTGCATGGCAATCAGGTGACGACGTTGAAGGCAAACACGGCCACGCTCCACGCGTAAAAGGCGGTTACTTCCCCGTTGCTCCAATCGACTCACTGCACGACATCCGTGGCGCTATGTGTAACGCTATGGAAGCTATGGGCCTGGAAATCGAAATTCACCACCACGAAGTAGCTAACGCTGGCCAGTGTGAAATCGGCGTAGGCGCCAACACCCTGGTTAAGAAAGCTGACGAAGTGCAAATCCTGAAGTACTGTGTGCACAACGTTGCTCACCAGTACGGCAAAACTGCTACCTTCATGCCGAAGCCACTGATCGGTGACAACGGTTCAGGTATGCACGTTCACCAGTCTTTCTCCAAGAACGGCAAAAACCAATTCGCTGGCGACGCTTACGCTGGCCTGTCTGAAACCGCTCTGTACTATGTTGGCGGTATCATCAAGCACGCTAAAGCACTGAACGCTTTCTGTAACGCTTCTACCAACTCTTACAAGCGTCTGGTTCCAGGCTTCGAAGCTCCAGTAATGCTGGCTTACTCTGCTCGCAACCGCTCTGCTTCTATCCGTATTCCATACACTGTTGGTGAGAAAGCCAAGCGTATCGAAACTCGCTTCCCTGACCCAACTGCCAACCCATACCTGTGCTTCGCTGCACTGTTGATGGCTGGTATCGACGGCGTTCAGAACAAGATCCACCCAGGTGAGCCAGCTACCAAAGACCTGTACGATCTGGAGCCAGAAGAAGAAGCACAAATCCCACAAGTATGTGCATCTCTGGAAGAAGCCCTGTCTGCCCTGGAAGCAGATCACGAGTTCCTGACTCGTGGTGGCGTGTTCAGCAAAGACTTCATCGAAGCTTACGTTGAGCTGAAGAAGGCTGACATCCAACGCGTAAACATGACTCCACACCCAGTAGAATTCGAACTCTACTACAGCGTGTAAGTCTTGCGGCCCCGGCCACAGATCAACAAAAGGCCCGCATAATGCGGGCCTTTTGTTTTTATTGCCCCATCATCCTCACATCTCCATTCGGTCGCCGAGACTGACCTATTTCGGGGCGCAACGCTGGAGCCCTCCGCAAAAAAACAATAAGCAAAACAAAACCTGGCGCAATCACGGTTCATTCGCCCGAACGCCATTCGCCCCAGCATCAGGCAAACGCCAAAAACGGTGCCACTCAAAAACCAGCGCGCACCATAATAATGCACCACTTACTCTATAATTAAAGATAACCCCCTTCAAACGCCCCAATTTCTGGCCCCTCAGTAGTTGGTTTGCTTTTTGCATTCTTAGACTTGCACCTTCCCAAGGCATTTTGGAGTTTATCGAGAGAGTGAGCGAACGCGATATTTACAAACCGCTACTGGACAGCCTCAGTACTGCCATTGTGTTGGTGGACAGCAACCTCCTCCTGATTCACATGAACCCGGCGGCTGAAGCCCTGCTCGCCATGAGCTGCGAAACCAATCGCGGCGAACCATTTACCTACTTCTTTTTTGAAACTGAAGAAACCGAAAAGCAGCTGAAGCTCGCTGCCAGCAAAGCCAATCACTACACCAAGCGCCACGCCGAATGGCGGCTCATTCACAACAGCCATATCACCGTGGACTACACAGTCACTCCCTTTGGTGAGCATGAAGGCCTGATTATTGAAATCCAGCCGATCGACCGGCTGTTACGCATCAGCCGCGATGAGATGCTGACCAGCTCCCATGAGACCACCCGCAACCTGATCCGCGGCATGGCCCACGAGATTAAAAACCCGCTTGGCGGCATCCGCGGTGCGGCCCAACTGCTGGCGCGCGAACTGCCCAACTCTGGTCTCACCGAATACACCAGCATCATCATTGATGAAGCCGACCGCTTGCGGAATCTGGTCGACCGTATGCTCGGCCCCAATCAATTGCCAAAGTGGGCGGATTTGAATATCCACGAAGTACTGGAGCGCGTCGCCACCATCATCAAGGCCGAGAGCAACGATGCCCTGCGCCTGGTGCGCGACTACGACCCCAGTATTCCCAACCTGCAAGGCGATAAAGAACTGCTGATCCAGGCGTGCCTCAACATTGTGCGTAACGCCATGCAGGCCTTGCTGGAAGCCAATATGACCAATGGCGTGATTCAATTGCGCACCCGTATCCAACGCCAATACACCATTGGCCGCAAGCACCATCCGCTGGTGTGCCGTATCGACATAATCGACAACGGCCCAGGTATCCCCAGCGATATGATCGAGAACATTTTCTACCCCATGATCACTGGTCGCGCCGAGGGAACTGGCTTGGGTTTAACGATTTCGCAACACCTTATCCACCAACACAACGGCCTCATCGAGTGCCACAGTGAGCCGGGCAAAACCCGCTTCTCACTCTACTTACCAATGGAAGCGCAACATGCAGAAGTCTAATAAAGTCTGGATCATCGACGATGATCGCTCAATTCGCTGGGTGCTGGAAAAAGCCTTGCAACAAGCCAATATCGATACCCGCGTATTCGATTCCGGTGATAGCGCATTAGGCCAACTGAACCGCGACACCCCCGATGCCATCATCAGCGATATCCGCATGCCCGGCACCGATGGTCTGGTACTTTTGAGCAATCTGCATTCAACGCATCCCCATATTCCCATCATTATCATGACAGCCCATTCCGACCTGGATAGCGCTGTAGCTGCCTACCAAGGCGGTGCCTTCGAATACCTGCCCAAGCCCTTTGACGTGGACGATGCCGTTGCTGTGACCCAGCGCGCCCTGGCCCACGCGCAAGAGCAAAAGAGCGACGCACCTGTCGCTACCGAGCTGGACGCCAATACCGAAATCATCGGTGAAGCGCCCGCCATGCAGGAAGTATTTCGCGCCATTGGCCGCCTGTCGCAATCCAACATTACCGTACTGATCAATGGCCAATCAGGTACCGGTAAAGAATTGGTAGCGCGCGCCCTGCACCGTCATAGTCCGCGTCGCAATGAGCCGTTTATCGCACTCAATATGGCGGCCATTCCTAAAGATTTGATGGAGTCCGAACTGTTCGGACATGAGAAGGGCGCCTTCACCGGTGCTGCTGCGCAACGCCAGGGGCGTTTTGAACAAGCTAACGGCGGCTCACTGTTCCTCGATGAAATCGGCGATATGCCGGCTGAAACCCAAACCCGTTTGCTACGTGTATTGGCCGATGGCGAATTCTATCGCGTCGGCGGCCATACCCCCGTAAAAGTGGACGTGCGTATCATCGCTGCCACCCACCAAAACCTGGAAACCCTGGTAGCCGAAAACCGCTTCCGCGAGGACTTGTTCCATCGCCTGAACGTTATTCGCATCCACATTCCCAAACTGGCCAACCGCCGGGAGGATATCCCCAAACTGGCGCGCTTCTTCCTGCACAAGGCGGCGCAAGAGCTGAACGTGGATACCAAAATCCTGCTGCCAGAAACCGAAGATTACTTCTGCAGCCTGCAATGGCCGGGCAACGTGCGCCAGCTGGAGAACACCTGCCGCTGGATCACCGTGATGGCGTCCGGCCGTGAAGTGCATATAGAAGATCTGCCGCCCGAGTTGCTGGAACATAAAGAAGGCAATGCCCCCGCAGACGACTGGGAACGCGCCCTTCGCCATTGGGCCGACCAAGCGTTGGCCAAAGGTCAGCACCAGTTGCTAAGCGAGGCAGTTCCCACTTTTGAGCGCGCCCTGATTGAGACCGCACTCAAATACACTGCCGGTCGCAAGCGCGATGCCGCCAATTTGCTGGGCTGGGGCCGCAACACCCTGACTCGCAAACTCAAAGACCTGGGCATGGCTGGCGGTAACGACGACGAGTAACAATTCTCTGTTTTTGCCCTTTCCAGCGGTGGAGCCCTTCACCGCTGGAAAATTTAAGCGCCACAATCACTTAGCTTTATCTCCCCCTGCCAAAGCCCTCCGCCCCGACATTTCTTTACCCTTTCCAGCCATTTTTCTTTTTAATCACACAATACACATTAAGAAATGTGCATCTATACTCAAAACACGCACTTTGGGGCGCCTCACCTGGCGGCATCAAAATAAACGTCATAACAACCTAAAGTCTTATTAAAAGGTTAAAGATAAAAAATCTTCAGCCGCTAAGTTAATGCACTCTTTAAAAGAAAAATCCGTAGATGTCGGGGGACACGATGGTACAAAAATCTCTATTAACCAAACTTATGGCCACGCTAACCATCGTTATGTTTGTGGTTGCCGTAGTGGTGGCGGCCGTAAATTACAACATGGCATCCAGCAATCTCCAGGAAGCCTTCGACAGCGAAGGCAAAGCCATGATTGAGCTGACCAACTCCTCCATCCAGGAAGCGGTTTTTGCCTACGACTTTGCACAGGTGCAGGCCATTGCCAAGTCACTGGTCAATACTGATTTGATTTCCAGTGTCACCGTTGTCGACCACCGCGGCCAAGAGCTGGCCAAAGCCAAAGACGAAGATAAAACCGATGGCCAAGTCGTTAAGCAAGGCATTGAGATCCTCTACAACGGCAGCAAAATCGGCAGCTACGACATCACCTTCTCCACGCGCGGTATGCAAGCCGCATTGCGCAACCAGGCTATTAATATCATCGTCGTGGTGGCCATGCTGCTGGCTGCAAGCCTGGTAGTGGTGTATTTCCTGACGCAAAAACTGATTCTTGGTCCCGTATCTGAAGTTACTCGCTCCCTGTCCAGCATCGCTGATGGTGGTGGCGACCTGACCCGCCGCCTGTCTACCGAAAGCCGCGATGAGGTGGCCGCTCTTGCCCACAACTTCAACCGCGTGATGGAACATATCGCCCATATCATCCGCAACGTGGTGGACGTAAACGAGAAGGTGCGCACTAACGTTTCCACCATGTCACGCGCGACCGAAAGCACTGTAAGCTCTACTTCCCAGCAGTTGCGTGAAATTGAATTGGTTGCCACCGCGGTGGAAGAATTATCAGCCTCAGCCAACGAAATTGCCCGCCACGCCGGCGACACAGCCGAACGCACCAACGCCACCAGCGTACTGGCAGAACAAGGTAATGACATCGTTAATAGCTCGCTGGAAAACGTAAATCGCCTTACCAACCAAATTGAATCCACCGCCCAGAAGATTCAGGTTCTCAAAAACAATTCGGTCAATATCGGTTCAGTGATGGAGGTAATTCGCACCATCGCCGAACAAACCAACCTGCTTGCGCTTAACGCCGCCATCGAAGCAGCGCGCGCTGGCGAACAGGGTCGCGGCTTTGCCGTGGTAGCCGACGAGGTGCGTTCACTGGCCCAGAAGACTCGCTCTTCTACGGAAGAAATCGAATCCATCATCGTCCAACTGCAACGCGCTGCCGACGAAGCACACCAGGCAATGAACACCAGTACAGCCGCCGCCCGCGAGACTATCGAAACTGCCTCCAAAGTAGGTGGTGCGCTCGACAAGATTCGTTCAAACATCAGCATTATCAATGACATGAATCACCAGATCGCCACAGCTTCACATCAACAGAGTTCAGTGGCCAATGAGGTGAGCAAGAACGTTACCGCCATACATGCGCTTTCGGAGAAAGTGTCCGACAATGCCCAGGTGGTCAACGTCAGCGGCAGCCAGTTGTCACAAGAGAGCGGCCAGTTGCAGAAAGAGCTCAACAGCTTCCGCATCTAATTGCCCATCCAATAGCCAGATGTTTTTCAAAGGCTCCTTCGGGAGCCTTTTTTATGCCCCGTATTTCACTATCAGAATATTTCCACTGATAAATTGTAAACGATTACTTAAAATTGATTGGTTTTTTTGTTTCGTTTTCATGGCCTTTTTCGTAAAAAAATTACACTTTTTTCATAAAAAGTAGAAACTTATCCCAACAGCCCATTGCGCACCCTCACCCGCCTGTGTAGTATTTTTTAAACAACAACCAAACAACCTGACCTCGGCAATAGTCATCGGCGACCACTTTTACTGATAATTACTTTGCCAAGAGACAAACATGAAACAGCGTAAACCCATCGTCATAGCCAACTGGAAACTCAACGGCGGTATAGATCTTATCTGTACCTCGGTGGCCTCCTTCATCGGCAAGCACTTTGCGGCCGACATAGTCGTCTGCCCACCCTACCTCTACATGCGCGATATGCTGACGTTTTTGCAGTACTCCGAATTACGCATTGGCAGCCAGAATGTGAGCCGCTACGAATCCGGCGCCTACACCGGCGAAACCTCTGCCCAAATGTTGAAACAAGCCGGCGTTAGTCTATGCATCATCGGCCACTCGGAGCGGCGCGCCATGTTTGCGGAAAACAACCTTGGCTGCAGCATCAAGGTACAAACATCACTCAACTACGACCTCTTACCCGTGCTCTGCATAGGCGAAACAGGTGAGGAGCGCAGCCAGAATCGCACAACCGACGTGTTGCTGACCCAATTGCGGGAATGCCTGGATAAAGTTCAACTGGACGACAAAGACCTCTGCGTCGCCTACGAACCTGTGTGGGCCATTGGCACCGGGCTCGCCGCCACACCAGAGATGGTGCAGGAAGTGCATAGCTTTATCAGACGTGAGCTCGAACATCTCTATAGTGAAGCCGTCGCCGATCGCATACGCATCGTTTACGGTGGCAGCGTCAACAAAACCAACGCAGCAGAATTACTTAAACAACCAGACATCGACGGCCTTTTGGTAGGCGGCGCCAGTCTGGACCCGGGGCACTTTCTCGCTATCTGCGAGCAGGTGTCCGAACAGGCAATGGCATGAGCCAATACAGTCCCAACAACATGACTACATCAACTAACTGGACTGATCATGAACTCAATGGCATCGACTTCACTCAAAAATCTGCTCGTGCCTGGTGTCGCCACTGGGCTGCAGGTACAACAGCTTTTCCACCACGCCAAAAAAAATGGCTGTGCCTATCCCGCCGTTAACGCGGTGGGAACCCAATCCATTAACGCCACCCTGGAAGCTGCCGCGCGCGTTAATTCGCCCGTGATTGTGCAAGTTTCCCACGGCGGAGCGGCCTTCTTCCTTGGCAAGGGCGCTACCAGCAAAAACATCGACAAATCCGTGCTGGGCGCCATCGCCGCCGCGCAATATGTGCACACAGTCGCGCCTGCTTACGGCATCCCGGTGATCATGCACACCGACCACGCGGCAAAAAAATTATTGCCCTGGATTGATGGTCTGCTTGACGCCAGCGAAAAGCACATAGCGGTTACCGGCAAACCTTTATTCAGCTCGCACATGATCGATTTGTCGGAAGAGTCACTGGAAGAAAATATCGCCATCTGCAGCGACTATTTGCGCCGCATGCATCCACTCGGCATCACATTGGAAATTGAATTGGGCTGCACCGGCGGTGAAGAAGACGGCGTAGACAACACCGGTATCGACAGCTCCGCGCTTTACACACAACCGGAAGACGTGGCCTACGCGTTTGAAAAATTGCGCGCGATCAGCCCCAACTTCACTATCGCAGCCTCTTTTGGCAATGTGCATGGTGTGTACAAACCAGGTAACGTAAAACTGCAACCGAAAATTTTGCGCAACTCACAAGAATTTGTGAGTAAAAAATTCGATGTGGGCGACAACCATTTGAATTTTGTTTTCCACGGTGGCAGCGGCTCTGAACAAACCGATATTCAAGAGGCCATCAATTATGGTGTGGTCAAAATGAATATAGATACCGACACCCAGTGGGCATCCTGGCAAGGCGTACATGAGTATTACTTGAAGAATCGGGCTTATCTGCAAGGCCAGATCGGCAACCCCGATGGCGATGATAAGCCCAACAAAAAGTTTTACGATCCGCGCGCTTGGCTGCGCCACAGCGAAGATTTGATGGCCAAGCGCCTGGAGCAAAGCTTTGCGGATTTACACTGCCTCAACCAATACCGGTAAGACCATGCAAATACTGGATCACTATTTACAAACGCAAGATATCCCTCGCCCTTTAGCCAGCGTGATTCTCACGCTGGCCGCGAGCTGTGCAAAAATTTCCGCACTGGTTGAGCGCGGTGAATTGGCTGGCGTACTGGGCACCACCAAGCAGGAAAATGTGCAAGGCGAAACCCAAAAAAAATTGGATGTAATTGCCAATGATCTTTTAAAAAGTGATTTGCAATTAAACTCCGCTGTCGCCGCCATAGCATCGGAAGAGGAAGATGAAAGCGTCCCCATGAACGAAGGCGGCCAGTACCTGATCGCCTTCGATCCACTCGACGGATCGTCTAATATAGATATCAACGGTCAGATAGGCACTATCTTTAGCCTATTGCCGCGATTGAAAAATATTGCGATTTCTGCAGAGGGTCAATTTTTACAAGCGGGGAAAAACCAAATCGCTGCTGGCTACGCTATTTACGGCGCATCAACCCAATTAGTGATTAACCTGGGCAAAACCACCCTGTTATTTACGCTGGACCCGGATGCCAAAACATTTGTGCTCACACAACAAGAATTGAATATTCCCGCTGACACGCAAGAATTTTCCATCAATATGAGCAACCAGCGCTTCTGGTTTCCACCTATGTGCGACTACATACAAACACTGCTGGATGGTGAAACAGGCCCGCGTGGAAAACGCTACAACATGCGCTGGAATGCCAGCATGGTTGGCGACGTACATCGAGTACTGTTACGCGGCGGAATTTTTATGTATCCATCTGACTGCCGCAATCCAAAACAACCGGCGAAGTTGCGCTTACTTTATGAAGGCAATCCCATGGCGATGCTGGTGGAGGGCGCCGGTGGAAAAGCAGTTACGGAACAACGGAGAATTCTGGAAGTAGTACCGAGCGAGTTGCATCAGCGCATTGCAGTGATTTTGGGCTCCTCAGGTGAAGTGGAAGCCTATTGCAAGTATCTCACATAAACTCACCCCTCTCATTCATAACCACGGGCATTTAGCGGGCCCGTGAGTCACGTTTTATTTAATATTGTATTTACAAACCTTGGCAGAAGGGCATTTCATTTACTGCTACACTTCCCTCACTACAATAACTCGATAGCAGCAGCGACCATTTATTTCTACATCACATAAAAACGATGGAGCCCTTATGCAAAAATTCTGTTTGAGTTTTATCGCCCTCTTAATCAGCGCATCTGCAATACCAGTATTAGCTAAAGATGCAGAAAAAATAGCAATGCCTGTTCATATTGGTGGACGCGTATTACAGGAAGAAGCAGGTGGGCAGAACACCTACACTTATTCCTGGCCCGGGGTATATTTTGCCGTAGATTTTGTAGGCCCATCATTAGACTTACATTTCAATGACGACCAGAATATTTTTTCGCTTATCGTGGATGGAAAGCCCCCGATTCAAATCAGCAAGCCAGGAAAACTGGTTTATTCCGTAAAGGATTTGGATAAGGGAAGGCACAGCGTGCGCCTGGAAAAGCTGACGGAGACACAATCATCGACTGGAAAATTTGAGGGCTTTTATATTCCCTCTAATCAAAAGATCATTCCACTACCTGCACGCCAGCGTCAGATAGAGTTTATCGGTGACTCTTATACTGTTGGTTATGGCAACACCTCCAGCACGCGCGAGTGCACAACAGAAGATGTTTACAAAACCACGAATACGCAGGTGGCTTTTGGCCCGCTGCTGGCGAAACATCTGGATGCTGATTATCAAATCAATGCTTCATCAGGCTTTGGCGTAGTGCGTAATTATAACGGCACCAGCCCTGATAAAAGCCTGCCAACACTTTACCCCTATACACTCAATGATGCGGGAAAAGTCTATCAGGACAGTAGCTGGAATCCGCAGCTTATCATAATAGGCCTGGGCACCAATGATTTCTCCACGCCCTTAAACCCTGGGGAAAAATGGAAAACACGCGAGGAGTTGCGCAAAGATTATGTGGCCACCTACGCAAGCTTTATCCAACAATTGCATGAACGTCAGCCGCAAGCCTATATTTTGTTAATGGCTTCAAAAGCATTTGAAGGTGAGATAGCGCAGCAAGTTGACAAGGTGGTAGCCCAGGCAAAAGCGGCGGGCAACAAACGTATAAGCTCGTTGAATTTTGATAATCTGGATCAAGCCGGCTGTCACTGGCATCCATCTGCCAAAGACGACAGAATTCTCAAGCAAGTGCTAATGGATTTCCTTTCCGAACATCCTGACATTTTACAAATGAAATAAACCCCGAAAACAGATTGGAGCATCAGTCTTAGCCTAATGCTCCAATAGGTTTACCATTTGGATACAGGCCCCCGGGTAGACGCAAAAGCCTTGTTGATACTGGCAATAAATTGTTGCTGGGTAACAGTCGCTGAACCTTCCACGTTAGCGACACGCGCAACCAATTCCAACGTAGATGCAATCTGCGCTGCGTTAAATTGGTCCTTGGTACGTACCAGAATTTTATCGACATTCTGCGCATAATTATCATCGGATTGCAGAAGGAAAGAGCTGGATGCAAACAGTTCCTGCGCTTGTCCGGCAGACAGTTTGAATTCACCTTGGAAAATATCCAGCACCAGTTGCTTATGCTCTTTGCTCAGCTCCCCGCCTAATTTCGCCGATCCCAACACTAACACCGCCGCCACATCCATAGGCTTATCTATGGCGTACAGCGGCTTTTGTCCGTAGAGTTTGCTCCACTGGTGGCGGCGATACCAGAAAAAAGGATTGAAGGAATTGAGGTTAACACCAGAGTTTTGCAGGCTGTGCAGTGCCCAAAGTAAACCCGCGATAGCGGTAATTATTCCAATGATCATAGTAAGACTCACTTATCCGTAAAGGTCATGGCGTCTGTGCCATCCGGTGGCGACTATAATCAGAATTTTAAATTTTGAAAAGTAAGGCTCCTTCGAAGCAAGCAGACACTTACACAAAGCAGCACAATCAATGCGGCTGCCAGTCACCCAAGATAGATTTGATGGTGTAGCTTTTTACTTCCTCCGCCGTCAGTTGTCGACGTTTATCAGTTCCTGCAGCTCCCGGACCTTTGCTTCCATATTCAAAGAAGCGTGAATCCTCCGGCAGAAAAGCTTTGCGCCCTCCCTCTTTAGTGGAGCCCGACATGGAGAACCAACCATCGCGGGTGATATGCGCATCCATCCAGCTATTAATAAAAACAGTTTTTCCAATAGCATTGGGATCGGCGTAACGGCCATCATTAAATTGGGTAGTAGGATGCCAGGGGCGGCCGAGTGGCACTGTGTTATCAGCCACGGCAAGATCGCGGGTTAACCGGCAATTAATAAAGGTTAACCCAAATTCGCTGGCAATTTGTGTGGAGGGCGCTGTGATATAACCGAGCGGATTCCCCGGTTTCGCGCGCGACAAGGATTTGATTTCTGAGTCGGTAAAAAGCGCGTTGCCTTTGCCAAAAATAAAATCCACGTTGCCGGCGACCAACACTTTATCAAACCAGCTGCGACCGGCATTGGCAAACAACGTATCTTGATAGCCTAGCAACACTACGTCCCGCACTAAAATGCGATCAGCAGCTCCATCAATAAATAAAGCAACAGCCTGGCTGCCGACAATTTTTTTCGGGTCATCATTGGCAAGCGCATCGTTTGCCAAAAAATCAAAACTATTTTCTATATTCAGATGTTCAATGCGAATATCACTACCTGTGATTGTCAAAGTCGCACTGCCTGGTGTCGTAAGTGTTTTGCCTGACCCTGCTGTTTTCCCCGCATAATCATCGTAGATAAGATGTGTTTTATGGCGGCCCGCACCCATCAATTGAATATTATTTTTTTGCAATCGCAACTTTTCGCGATAGATTCCCTGTGCAATGTAAATACGATAGGGCTTAGGTGCATTTTCGGGCGCCGCATCTATAGCAGCCTGCAAGCTGTGGAATCCGGCTTTGGCCGGATCGCTATTCACCACCGCATCATATTTCTGTGATTGGGAAGTGCAGGACAATAATCCAATAAGTAAAAGTACCGTTAAAGCCGAGACCGACATTTGATTGATTATTGTCATGCAAACTCCCATTCATTCAAGCTGCGCGTCTCAGGTCACCCAAGGTGCGGCCCTCAGGAAAAATGTACTTTGATGGTAGCCAGCACACCGCGCGCATAAAATTGTTCGAGCCAGCCAATCACCGTGGCGACGAATCTTTCATCTTGCGAAAGATCATCACCAAAGACTTTTGATAAGCCCACAATCGCACGAACTGTTGCAGCAGGATTGCCTGCACTGGCATCGCAGAGCGCACGCAATTCGGCAGACAATGGATCGGAAACCTCAATAGCCTGGCCCTGCTCATCAACACCGGATACATAGCGAATCCAGGCGGCCACACCCAAACACAGAATATCTATATGGCCATTTCCTGCAAGCTGTTGGCGCACACTTTCGAGCAAACGCTGCGGTAATTTTTGCGAGCCATCCATAGCGATTTGCCAGGTGCGATGCTTGAGCGCCTTATTGGAAAAGCGGTCGCGCAGCTGTTGCTTGTAAGCCTCAACATCAAACCCATCTGGCACATTTAGGGTTTCGCCCGCCTCGCGCGCCATATAGAGTTTGATCATATTGACGAAGGCGGGCTCTTCCATCACTTCACTGATGTAATTGAAGCCAGAGAGATAACCTGTGTAAGCCATAGTCGAATGCGCACCGTTCAGTAAGCGCAATTTAATTTTTTCAAATACATGTACGTCTTTTACCAAAAGTGCGCCAACCTTTTCCCACTGCGGACGACCGTCGGAAAATTTATCCTCAATTACCCATTGACTGAAAGGCTCGGCAACCACCATACCTTCATCACGCAGGCCCAGGCGGTTTTCTATTTCGCGGCGATCATCATCCGTAGTAGCGGGCACTATGCGGTCAATCATGGTGGATGGAAATTTTGTGTGACTGCTGATCCAATCAGCCAACACAGGGGAAACTTGTTGCGCAAATTGCACAACAACTTTTTCCAGGACTTCGCCGTTATTCGGCAAATTATCGCAGCTCAATACCGTAAAGCTCTTCCCGCCTTCTTGAGCGCGCCTCTGCAAGGCGGACACTATGAAACCTATAGCAGATTTGGGAGATGCGAGATTTTGCAAATCATGCTGGATATCAGGATGCTGCACATTTAAATTACCCGTAGCGGGATCGTGGCAATAGCCCTTCTCAGTTACCGTAAGCGAAACAATTTTAATGTCTGCGTTGGCCATAGCAGCCACCAGCGCTGCGGGATTTTCCGGCCCTACAAGATTTTGCAACACAGCGCCAATCAATTGTAATTTCTCACCATCACCAGAGCGCTCCACCAAGGTATATAACCCATCTTGCGGCGCCAATTGATCGCGCACGGTTGGCGAGCGCAAACTGCAGCCAATAATTCCCCAGTCACCACCAAATTGATTGAGCACGGCCTCGGTATAAAATGCCTGATGTGCGCGATGAAATGCACCTATTCCCAGATGCACAATGCCGGCTTTGAGTTGAGTGCGATCATAGGTCGGTAAAATAACATCGGCGGGCAGTGATTTTATTTGCGCTTGACTCAATCTATTCATAAAAAATTCCACAATAATTTTAAAACAATTTTCAGTTGATTTTTTTGCCGCTGATTTTTCTAGGCATTCATTTTCTTCAGTGATATATTTTGACCAGTTTAATCACTGCAGTAATACTTTCTTTTTTTCAGATCTTTCAAGCGGAAATATTTATGGCACACATAGCAGCAATTGGCGAAGTCATGGTGGAGCTTGCTCCCTTTCCTGTGAGCGTAGCAGAGGCCGGAGGCAAAGACATTATGGCACTCGGTTTTGCCGGCGACACCTACAACACCTCGGTGTATATGGCGCGCCTCGGCCTCAAGACTGACTATGTGACCAAGCTGGGTGAAGACCCCTACTCACAACAAATTTTACAGCGCATGGCCGGTGAAAATATTGGCACTGACATGATCGAGCGCGTAGCTGGTCGCTCACCAGGCCTCTACATTATTCGCAACACGCCAGACGGTGAACGCGAATTTTTTTACTGGCGCAAAGAGGCGCCCGCGCGCGAACTTTTTACAACTGCCGAATCCAGTGCCGCCTTGGTACAACAACTCAAAACCTGCGATTGCGTTTACCTGAGCGGTATTACCCTCGCCATTATCGGCGAACAAGGTCGCAATAATTTACTCGTCGCACTCACGCAGTTGCGTGCTGCCGGCGTCACCATTGCTTTTGATAGCAATTATAGACCCCGCCTCTGGCGCGATAAGCAGGAAGCGCAAAGCGCCATGCTGCAAATCATGCAATACACCGACATCGCACTGCTGACACTCGACGATGAACAATTACTTTGGGGCGACGATAGCATTGAAGGTTGCAAAGCACGTTACGCAAAGTGTCCTCTGCGCGAGCTGGTATTAAAACGCGGTGCGCAGGATGCAGTAATCATTAGCAGTGGATCACAAGTGCATGTACCTGTACCACCGGTTGCTAACGTCATTGATACCACCGGCGCAGGCGATACCTTTAATGCCGGTTATCTGGCAGCGCGCTTGCAAAATGCGTCCGCCGAAGATGCCGCTCGCCAAGGCATTCGCTGCGCCGGCATTATTATCCGCCATCGTGGTGCCGTTATCGAAAGATCTGTTTTTGATAAAGAACTTGGCGCTTAGGGCCGGGCTTTTAAGACCATTTAAAAATACAACAGCCGCGTTAATCGCGGCTGTTTTACGCAAAGCTTTACGTAAAAATCAGGCAATATTTTTTACAATGTTTTCGACCATTTTTTTCGCATCACCAAAGAGCATCATGGTGTTGTCCTGGTAGAAAATATCGTTATCCACTCCTGAATAACCCGAGGCCATACTGCGCTTCACAAAGAGCACCGTGCGCGCCTTACCCACCTCCAAAATCGGCATACCAAAAATAGGGCTTTGCGGATTGGTTTTGGCCGCCGGGTTGGTTACGTCGTTAGCACCTATAACAAAGGCGACGTCGGCAGTGGAGAATTCGTTATTGATGTCCTCTAACTCAAACACTTCGTCGTATGGCACATTAGCCTCGGCCAGCAGCACGTTCATATGGCCAGGCATACGGCCCGCCACCGGGTGAATCGCATAACTGACTTTTACACCGGTTGCTTTGAGTGTGTCGCACATCTCGCGCAACGCATGCTGTGCCTGGGCTACCGCCATACCATAGCCAGGCACAATGATCACCGAGCCGGCATTTTTCATGATAAAGGCAGCATCTTCTGCACTGCCGCGCTTCACTGGGCGATCTTCCGCAGACGCAACCTGGGTATCGCCCGCCGCCGCACCAAAGCCGCCGAGAATCACATTGAAAAACGAGCGGTTCATACCTTTGCACATGATATAGGACAATATGGCACCTGACGAGCCGACTAGTGCACCAGTTACAATAAGCGCGCTATTATGCAAGGTAAAACCTATGCCGGCGGCCGCCCAACCCGAGTAGGAGTTGAGCATGGATACCACCACTGGCATATCGGCACCACCAATGGGAATAATCAATAGAATCCCCATTACAAAGGCCAGCGCCGTCATACTCCAGAAAATCCACGGCGATTGCGCATTGCAAAAGCCAATCAGTAAGGCCAGCAGCGCAAGCGCCAACAGCAGGTTGAGCAGATGCTGCCCGGCAAATCTGACCGGTGCGCCCGACACTAGCCCCTGCAGTTTGGTAAAGGCGATCACCGAACCGGAAAAAGTGATAGCGCCAATCACTACGCCCAAGCCCATTTCGATACGGCTGGCGATATAAATTTCACCCTGCGCATTGAGCAAATGAAAGGCATCCGGGTTGCTAAACGCCGCACCCGCCACCAACACCGCTGCCATACCCACCAAGCTGTGAAAGCCCGCCACCAATTGCGGCATGGCGGTCATGGCAATTTTTTTAGCGATGCCAATACCAATAGCGGCACCTATTGCGAGTGCACATAATATCCAGCCATAAGACGTCACCGCCGGATTGAGCACGGTAGTCACTATCGCAATGGTCATGCCCAGCATGCCGAGAAAATTGCCGCGGCGCGAACTCTCCGGCGACGACAAGCCGCGCAGCGCCATGATGAACAGCACCGCCGCCACCAAATAGGCGAGCGATGTTAAACCTTCATTAACCTGTGACATGATGTCCCCGCGTAACGCTTTCCTGCATTTGTGGTTTCGTGCATTTTTGGTTTCACGAATTTGTGGTTAGTAACATTGTGTTTTCGACGCTTACGATTATTGTTTCTTTTTATACATAGCCAGCATGCGCTGGGTAACGGTAAAGCCGCCAAAAATATTGATGGATGCCAGCAGCATGGCGATAAAGCCAAGCACCTTGGACAGACTCATGCCCGCTGGACCCACAGCAATAAGCGCACCCACAATAATCACACTGGAAATAGCATTAGTGACCGCCATCAGCGGCGTGTGTAGCGCCGGTGTCACACTCCAGACAACGTAGTAGCCAACAAATATCGCCAACACAAAAATCGATAACTGGGAAATAAATTGAGCATCCATGATTCACCCCTGTTTTGCTTTAAAGGCCGGGTGAACAATTTCACCGGCATGGGTTAGTACGGAGCCCGCGATAATGTCGTCCTGCCAATTAATATTTAGCTGTCCTTCTTGCACTTGCGCGGCGAGATAGTTAAATAAATTTTTAGCGTAAAGCGCGCTGGCATCAGTCGCCAGACGACTGGGTAAATTGGAGAGACCTACAATAGTCACACCCTCCACTTCAATAATTTCACCAGGGCTGGTCAGCTCGCAATTGCCGCCCTGCTCCGCCGCCAGATCAACAATTACCGAGCCGGCGCGCATGGAGCGCACCATCTCTGCAGTAATCAATATAGGAGCGCGACGACCGGGAATTAATGCTGTGGTAATGACTATGTCTTGCTTTTGCAATGTCTCTGCCACCAGCTGCGCCTGGCGACGCTTGTAGTCATCGCTCATTTCTTTGGCATAGCCGCCGGCTGTTTCTGCCGTGGCTGTCTCTTCACTTTCCACCATCACAAATTTTGCGCCGAGGCTTTCAACTTGCTCTTTGGATGCGGCGCGCACATCGGTTGCGCACACAATCGCACCCAGGCGACGCGCGGTAGCGATTGCCTGCAAGCCGGCAACACCTGCACCCAATATCATCACACGGGCGGGCGCAATAGTGCCCGCAGCCGTCATCATCATGGGCATGGCGCGCGCAAAAATATGCGTGGCTTCAAGCACGGCGCGATAACCGGCGAGATTACTCTGGGAACTAAGTACATCCATACTCTGCGCGCGCGTAATGCGCGGCACAAATTCGAGCGCGACGGCAGTAACATCAGCTGCGGCATAGGCATAAATCGCCGCCGTGTTGGCGTAAGGCGCAAGAGTCCCTAGCAAGAGCGAACCGCGCTTGAACAGCGCAAGCTCATCCAGATCAGCTTCGCCCGCCAGGACTTCGCTCGCGAGCAAAGGACGCTGCACCTTGAACACCACATCCGCATCCTTTAGCAACAATTTCGGATCTGCTTCTATATGTGCGCCAGCCGCGCTGTAGTCAGCGTCGGCAATATGACTACCCAGGCCAGCGCCGGCTTCCACCGCCACACTAAAGCCCAGGTCAATTAATTTTTTCACCGTCTCCGGTGTTGCTGCCACGCGTTTTTCCTGCGCGCGCCGCTCTTTCATAATGGCGATTTTCATCCTGTTCCCCCGGCCTTTTTTAGGCAAAAGCAAACACCTGATGCCAGGCACCCACAATTGCGATAGTTATTGGAAATTGACCGTAGCAGCAGCGCGCAAGCGTACCCCGCGCTACTCATGCGTTTGCTTGAACACACACTAGTTATTATGAGTATGTTTGCCGCCAGTTGATCAAGCCGCTCCGCGACTCGACGAGGTTGACGACCCACCCCATAAATGATTTTTTGGTTGATACAGCTCACCGCCCGGAGTCACTGGCGGCGCGACTGCTTATACAGTGGCGCCGATTTTCCACGGAGTAAATTCGTTGTCGCCGTAGCCAAGCAGTTCACTCTTGGTAGCTTCGCCCGACGCGATTTTTAAAATTTCCTGAAAAATTTTTTCACCGCATTCATACAAACTGATTTCACCATCCAACACACCGCCGCAGTTAATATCTATATCTTCTTTCATGCGTTCATAGAGCGGTGTGTTGCTCGACAACTTAATGCAGGGCGCCGGCTTACAACCGAAAGCCGAACCGCGTCCCGTGGTAAAACAAATAATTTGCGCACCGGACGCTACCTGGCCAGTAGCTGACACGGGGTCGTATCCAGGGCTATCCATAAACACCAGGCCTTTTTCACTAATGCCCTGCGCGTAGAGATAAACACCATTCAAATTAGTGGAGCCACTCTTCGCCTGGGCACCAAGGGATTTCTCCATAATAGTGGTGAGGCCGCCGGCTTTGTTGCCGGGCGAGGGATTGTTGTTTAATTCGAAATCGTTGCGCGCTGTGTATTCTTCCCACCAACGAATGCGGTCAAGTAATTGTTGCGCTACTTCGGGTTTAGCTGCCCGCTGCGTCAACAAATGTTCGGCGCCATAAATTTCTGGCGTCTCCGATAAAATCACTGTGCCGCCGTGGCGAATTAAAATATCGCCAGCGATACCCAAGGCCGGATTGGCCGTTACGCCCGACAAGGCATCGGAGCCACCGCACTGCAAACCGATCATCAGCTCACTCGCCGGTGCCGTTTCGCGTTCGAATTTATTCACCAGCGGCAACATCTCGCGCAGCTTGGCTATGCCTTTCTCGATAGAGACGCGAGTGCCGCCTTCATCCTGAATGGTGTAAGCAAAAAATGTGTCGCTGTCACCGAGGCCGCTTTCTTGCAACACACGTTGAACCTGCATGGTTTCGCAACCCAGCCCCACCATCATCACACCGCCAAAATTGGGGTGACGCGCGTAACCATCAAAAGTACGGCGCAGGGTTTCATAACCTTCACCATCAGACCGCATGCCGCAGCCGGTCTCGTGAGTGAGGGCAACTACACCATCGATATTGGGATAATTATTGAGTTCGCCGGAAAAGGTAAAGTGCTGGGCAATGGCGCGCGCCACTGTCGCCGAGCAATTTACCGTCGTGAGTATGCCTATATAATTGCGCGTACCGACTTTGCCGCTGGTGCGCTTGTAACCGCGAAAGGTGGCGCGCTGGGCTTCGGGAATAAATTCCGTAGGCGAGGATTTGCTGCAAAAGCCGTAATCTTTATCCGCTTCGCCCATCACGCAGTTGTGCACATGCACATGGGCTCCTGCAGGAATAAATTGATTGGCAAACCCCATGGTTTGGCCGTACTTGAGGATGGCTTCGCCAGCTTGTATATCGCGCAGGGCAACTTTGTGCAGCGCAGGCACATCGGTAGCTAAACGCACATCGGAAGAAATCAGTTGGGTTCCAGCCGGTAAAGCAACTTTGCAAATTCCGACATTATCGCGTTCGTGTAGACGAAGAATGTTACTCAAGGAACCACCTGCTCAAAGAACCACATGTATATGCGCCTCACATAGAAAGGCGCTTTAACTATTGCGCAAAAAGCGACGACAAAACGAAACACTTTTTACAAAAATCGGGGCCTGAAAGAAAAACAGGCGCCTTGCGGCGCCCAAATCGGCAATGGTATTCGGTCAATACCAATTTCAGACTAGCACCCCGAATATTTTGTCCGCAACTCCACTCCCGCCGCGAAAACGCCTCACTGAAACGGTTTCACAAAGCCTTTTGTGGTTTCCAGCGCTATCTATCCCATGAAAACCGCAATCCACCGTCGAAACCGAAGGAAAAGTGCCAATTTGTAGGATTTATCTCCCGCAAAATATTTACAAAAATTTTTAAAAATATTTTTGCCGAGAAATATATGAAACCGTTTACATAAAAATAACAAGCAAAATGTAATCGTTTACTTATATTTTAGTAGTAAAAATCAACTACAAACATGACTTTTAATAGAAAAATTTACACTTTAGGTTATTGCTTTTATTTCGACCGCTCTTCACAATTAAAACGAAATTGACACATAAAAATACTTTTCTCGGCATTTGACTGACTTATTTCAGCTATAACTAGGGCAGGCAATTAACAGCAAAGCCTGCTCTGGCCCCGACAGCCCTACTGGCACCTGGTCGCGGCGCACAACAAATACAACCTGAACAACACGAGAGAGCAGCGTTGGTGAATAAACCTCTTAGTCAATTAAGTCGCCGCACTTTTTTGCGGGCGGCCGGCCTGGGCGCAAGCAGCGTGGGTTTTACCGGCTGTGCACTACTGGATTCCGGCGACAAACCAACAGCCGAACTTCTTCGCGCATCTGATGCTGCCTGGCAAAAAGCGCACGACATTTTACGCAACACTCCAGTACCACAATTTCCCAAACGCGATTTTCTAATTACAGATTTTGGCGCAATAGCGGATGGCAAGAGCGATAGCAGCACCGCAATTGCGGCAGCGATTGCCGCTTGCCACAAGGCTGGCGGGGGGCGTGTGCTTGTTCCCAAGGGTCAGTTTCTCACCGGAAAAATTCATTTGCTTTCCAATGTGAATTTGCATGTGGAAGAAGGTTGTCGACTAGCCTTCAGCACCAAGCCGGAAGATTATTTGCCCGCAGTAATGACGCGCTGGGAAGGCATGGAAATGATGGGTTATTCACCTCTCGTTTACGCCCATGGCCAGGAAAATATCGCTGTCACCGGCAAAGGTATTTTGGATGGCCAAGCCAACGAAACTACCTGGTGGCCCTGGAAAGGTGGAAAAAGTTGGGGCAAGCCCGGTATCCCGACACAAGATAAAGCGCGCGCGCAACTCGCACTGGATGCCGAAAGTAATCGGCCGGTAACAGAGCGACTCTACGCGGAAGGCGCCTATTTGCGCCCACCCTTTGTGCAGTTTTATAGCTGCAAAAATATTTTAATTGCCGACATCACTATCAAAAACTCGCCTTTCTGGCTGATCAATCCGGTGCTCAGCGAAAACGTCACTGTGCGTGGAGTCACTTGCGCTAGCCTCGGCCCAAACTCAGATGGTTGTGATCCCGAATCCTGTAAAAACGTCATTATCGATGGCTGTTATTTCGATACCGGCGATGATTGCATTGCGATTAAATCCGGTCGAAACGGCGATGGTCGCCGAGTCAATGTGGCCGCCGAAAATATTGTAATCCGCAATTGCAAAATGCGCAGTGGCCACGGCGGTGTTGTTATTGGCAGTGAGATTTCTGGCGGTGCGCGCAACATTTTTGCGGAAAATTGCGAGATGAGCAGCGAGGATCTGGAGCGCGGCCTGCGCTTTAAAACCAATTCTGTACGCGGCGGTTTGATCGAAAACGTCTACTTCCGCAACATCAATATTGGTGAAGTGCAAACCGCCATAGTGGTGGACTTTTCCTACGAAGAAGGTGACTCAGGAAAATTCACACCCACAGTACGCAATATTGAAGTGCGCGACTTGCATTGTAAGAAGGCACAACAAATTTTCAATGTGATGGGCTATGAACGCTCACCGATAAAAAGCTTACATCTGATCAACACGCATTTTGATGATGTGAAAGATGTAGGAACACTTAAAAACCTCGATGATTTCGCCACTAAAAACGTCACTATCAAAGGCAAACCTTTTTCAATTTAAGAAAAATCTCTTACCGGAGATTTTCGGTTTTATTTATTCGAGTGCGGAACACCGCACCAACTACGGCAAAAATAACAACAGGGAAAACCCTGTTCTACGGACGCTAGACACTGCTTTGCAGTGAATAAGAATTCACACCGCTAAATGTGATTTATCAACAATAACTATGGGGAATAGCAATGAAAACCTTTAAATTGAACCCGCTTGTGTTGGCCATGGCAGTCGCGCTACCTGTTGCTCCGCATGTCTATGCACAAAGCGAATCCATCGAGGAAATCCAAATCACTGGCTTCCGCGCGAGCGTGGCAAAATCGCTTGATACAAAACGTGAAGCTGCAGGGGCAGTAGATGCCATTACCGCGTCAGACATCGCCGAATTTCCCGATAACAACCTGGCCGAATCATTACAACGCATTCCTGGGGTTGCAATTTCCCGCTCAGGTGGCGAAGGTCGAAATATTTCTGTGCGAGGTTTGGGTTCAAATTTCACACGCGTATTAATCAATGGCATGGAAGGTATTTCCACTACCGGTGGTACCGATGCAACAGGCGGCAACAACCGTGGTCGCGGCTTCGACTTCAACACGTTCACGTCCGATTTATTCAGCTCTCTGGTCATACGCAAAACGGGTGCAGCCGAATTTGATGAGGGTTCACTTGGCGCTATCGTTGAAATGAAGGCGGATCAACCCTTTAATCATGATGGTTTTGTATTTACCGCAAATGCGCAAATCGGGTACAACGATTTATCTAAAGAAAACGACCCCGCGGTAGGATTTTTAATAAGCGATACATTTGCAGATGGAAAAGTCGGTGCGTTGTTATCCGTATCTCATTCCGAGAGAACAATTCTCGATCAGGGAAATAGTACCGTTCGCTGGAGTAACGCAGCCGCAGAAAAATTTGGGAAGGTAAAAGGTTTGAGCGCTGGCGCGCTTGGGGCCGGTGTTGCAGGAACACCAACCACTCCAAACGCTTTTGATGAGGTGAATGGAACCTGTAACGATACCGACAATAAGCCTTCAACTCCCTGCGTATACAACACAGGTCTATTCCATCCCCGCATTCCGCGCTATGACGTGTACAACACTGATCTTACACGCGACGGTTTAAGTGCATCCTTACAATTTAAACCGACAGACGATACTGAAATAAGTCTTGATGCATTGCTTTCAAAATATGAGGCAACTCGCACTGAAAAATTCATAGAAGGCTCTATGAACGGCACTAACTCAGCGGTGAATGTTGTTGATTATGCCGTTGAAGGAAACTCTCTCGTCTATGCGCAACTGACAGGCGTAAAACTGTTGTCTGAAAGCCGTCAGGACGAGATGACAACTGACTTCTATCAATACACCTTAACGGGCAAGCACAGCTTTAGCGATGCGTTCCGCGTCAAAGCTATGGTGGGAACATCCAAATCGGATTTCCAAAACCCCATTCAAAACACCGTTATTATGCAAGCGGACAATCAGGAACTTACCTGGGATTATCGCGGCGGTAATGCAGATACATCTTTGGTGGTTGGTTCTGCGGCGGGCGTTCCAACAAACTGGTCTGTCAGCAGTGTGCGTCAACGTCCACAAGGCACAGTTAACACCTATGACACTGGTTCATTCGGTCTGGAATACGATCTGAACGATGTATTCACCTTAAAAGCCGGTGCGAGTCTCAAAAAATTTGAGATGGAAACATTTCAAACCGCATACTCTGGTGGAGAGGGTTTAGGGAGCAAAACGAGCACCACTGCCAACAATAACTGTGCAGGCACTAAAGGTGACCCAGCGCCAACCTGTTATGTCTTGGCTAACTTTGCTACTGACCAAATAATCAATTTCAAATCTGACTTTGGCTCATGGTTGTTGCCAAATCGCGCGCTCGTGATGAGCTCCGCGGATTTGTGGAATAAACCAATGGTTGTGAACCGTGGTAGCACATTTACCGTATCTGAAGATACCACCGCCGAGTACATTCAAGCTGACTTTAAAACTGAATTGTTTGGTATGCCTTTCCGTGGTGATATAGGTGTACGCCATTTCACAACTGATCAAACCTCCACCGGCTGGGTAAATACTTCAACCGGTTATGTTCAAAAACCGTTTGATCACAACTATTCGGATGTATTACCCGCATTGAACCTGGTGTTATCGCCTATCGATGAAGTTCAAATTCGTGCAAGCTATTCCGAAGGCATCGCGCGCCCTGGATTGAGCAGCCTGGTAGGTGATACCAACATTACCGTATCAGGTAGTAGTCGAGCAGTTTCCAGTGGTAATCCACTGTTAAAACCAACAGCCTCCAAAAACTATGATCTGGGTGTTGAATGGTATTTTGCAGACGAGTCAGTTATTAGCTTGGCAGTATTTAGAAAAGAGCTTTCTACACAAGTTCAAACTGTTAGCGAAAGCATGACCTTGACAGAGTATTTTACTTCACGCGGATATTCCGAGGCTGATGCTTCTGCGGCGGCATCAGTTGCTTGTGCAGCTAACTACGGCCTGAATACAGCAACGCCCTGCCATGAATCGCAACAATGGTCTGTTAGCGCACCTGTAAATGGTCCTGGCGGTCCATTGAATGGTTATGAAATTGGTTACCAACAACCCTTTACCTTCTTGCCTGGTTTTGGCAAGTATTTTGGTTTCACTGGTTCATATACCCACGTGACCTCCGACATGGACTACGTCAACAGCAGTGGTGTAGTACTCTCGACGGCATCTCTGGTAAACCTTTCGCCAACCTCATCAAGTGCGACTCTCTACTTTGAAAAAGATGCATTCCATGCTCGGGTTTCAGTTGCACATCGCGCAGGCTATTTAACAAATGCCGTCGTTGATGCGAATGGAAACGATCAAAATGGAACCAATGCCACTACAAACATTGATGCCCAGGTTTCATATCAAATCAACGACAACTTCAAGGTAACACTTGACGCATTGAACCTGACTAACGAAGCGGATGATCAATGGGTAGATGCTGCTGATAAGCGCCTGTCCTATTACCACGAAACAGGCACTCAATATAATTTGAGTGTGAACTACAAGTTCTAATCCACGTAACAAGCGCTTGCTTCGCAGGACGTAAGGGGATGCCGGTTTACCGGCATCCCTGTTTACTTAAAAGAAAATGTGAAATTAACCCATACAGATTTCGCTGAAACATAAGGTACAAGGACAACCAGCACTTTATCGCCAACGAACAAACATCGACCATCCAACAGGTAAAGTACTTTGAACAACATGCATTCTGTTTTTGTTGCAACATTGATTTCTGCAGCAATCGCGAGCCTTATCGCCTGCTCCACCTCAGGAGGCCACCCGGCGAACAATAAACTTATCGCTACAGCAAACGTCACCAATCCGAGCAATTTTTCCCGCACACAAGAGCCATTGCATTTTTCATTTTATGAGCTTGGCCTTGCCGATAATGATGCGCGCACACAACATCTTTTGGTGAAAGAAAAAAATACCATTGTTCCCAGCCAGATCATTGATACCAATAACGATGACAAGCCAGATACGCTGGTGATAGCGGCAGATCTTGCAGCAGGTCAAACGCGCGATCTCAGCATCCTGAGCGATGCCAAGGTAAAAATTCCCACACTCAAAAAACAAACCCAGGCTGAACTCTCCATCAAAGAAGGTGGACACTGGAACGGTAAGGTTTACGAAGACTTTACCCACTTCGCCAATGTAAAAAAATTCACACCGCCGCCACAATATACCGATCACTCTTATTTCATTCGCTATGAAGGGCCAGGTATAGAATCAGACAAAGTCGGCTATCGCGTCTATCTCGATTGGCGTAACGGGTTTGATATCTGGGGCAAAAAAACCGGCGACATGGTGCTACAAAATATCGGTCAAAAAGGTTACGAGGATTATCACAAAGACGCGCCCTGGGGACAGGACATACTTCAGGTTGGCAAAACCCTTGGAGCAGGTGGTTATGGTTTCTGGAATGGCAAAAATGTTGAACTGGTATCCAAAGTAAAAACCTGGGATGCCAGCATTACTGACAACGGCGATATTTATTCGGCGTTCAATATCAAATACAACCAGTGGGAAATTAATAATCACGTTTTTAATTTGTCATCCACCATTTCCATGGGAGCTGGCAGCCGTTTGGCCCATGTGAATTTGAAGCTGACTTCCGCCAACCCACAATCTGATGGACATCCCAAAGAGCTCATCACCAAGCAGCTGCCCAATTTCGCTATTGGGGTCGTAAAACACCCCGGCACCAAATTGATTCAGGGCAACGACAATATTACTGGCACCGCCTGGACCTACGCGGCCAGTTGGGGCAAACAAAGTTTAAGTGGTGACAATGATTATCTCGGTATGGCAGTGCTTTTCCGTCGCGGAGATCGCCAGCAGCAAACACAAGATGATGGTTCTTATGTTTCGGTGATGAACACCAACGGTGGCGAACTGGATTATTATTTTGTCGCTGCCTGGGACAAAGAACCCAATGGCATTAAAACCGAGGCGGAATTCAAAGCATATCTGGATCAGGAAGTTGAGCGTTTAACCAAAGAGCCGCGCGTTCGCCTGAAAACGAGTTTGAGCGATGCAGAGAAAAGTAAAACACCCAATGCCAGCCAGGCACTCAGCTGGAGCAAGCGTTTAGCGGACTCGGAACTGGAGCGCAAAACACTCGCTTACGCTTACAACAATTGGGACGAATATCGCCAGCGCCCCGCCAAATTTGAGTACGATGTGGTCGGCATGCAAATCAATGCATTGCAAAAACTTGATGAGCTAAGCCCAGATCCACGTTATCGCAAAGCACTGGAAACGGTGACCGGCAGTTATATCACTGATGACGGCACCATCCTCACTTACAAACCGGATCTGTTTAGTATCGACCTCACCAAACCTGGTGAAATGGTGATTCTGTTAGAGCAGCGCACCAAAGAAGCAAAATATCGCAAAGCGGCTGATTTTTTACGCGAAAATTTACGCAAGCATCCTCGCACCTCGGAAGGTGGTTTCTGGCATCGCATTCTTTATCCCAATCAGTTGTGGCTGGATGGTGTTTATATGGGTATGCCCTTCTTGACCCAATACGCAGCCACTTACGAGACAGGCGCAGCGCAACACAAAAGTTTTGAAGAAGCTGTGCATGAATTTGTTATAGCGCGCGCACACCAACGCAACCCGCAAACCGGCTTGTATTACCATGCCTGGGATGAATCGCGTAAAGCGGAATGGGCCAACAAAGAGACGGGGCTGGCATCCCAATATTGGTCGCGTGGTATGGGCTGGTATGCCATGGCATTGGTCGATGTACTGGATTATTTGCCAAGTAGCGAACCGGAAATGCGCAAAACCTTGATCGATATAGTGCAGGAATTAGCGCCCGATATTTTGCGCTACCAGGACGCTGCTACCGGCATCTGGTGGCAAATTACCGATAAGCCAGGCGCCTTGGGTAACTATCGCGAATCCACGGCGAGCGCTATGTTTACTTACTTCCTGGCCAAAGCTGTTAATAAAGGTTATTTGCCACACTCTTATCGCGCCGCCGCACTGAAAAGTTATCAGGGGCTGGTGAATGAATTTATTACCGTTCATCCCGATGGCAAAATCAGTATGAATAACCAATGTTTGGTAGCGGGCCTTGGCTTTGGTCGCGATGGCAGCTACGACTATTATCTGACCGAACCCATAGTCTCCAACGATGCCAAAGGTAATGTGCCTTTTATTCTGTCGGGATTGGAGATTTACAAACTTCTGGGCAAGTGATGGTTTAATCATCACTGCTTTTATTTTTTTTGCGAGCAACTGAAGGTTTATTATGAAAATTCTTGAAGAACGTTTTGCCGTCCACCTGGATGACTACAAACACTACGACACTGCCAAACTGCGCAAGCATTTTTTGATTGAGCAGGTGTTTGCGGCTGACGAGATTCTCTTCACTTACACTCACTATGAGCGCCTGATGGTGGGTGGTGCCATGCCCGTTAATCAATCGGTCGCATTGGGCGTTTACGATCAACTGAAAGCCGAATACTTTTTACAACGCCGCGAGCTGGGTGCAATCAATATCGGTGGCCCCGGGAAAGTCACGGTTGACGGCACTGAATATGCAATCAATACCAAAGAGGCCCTCTATATCGGCCGCGGTGCAAAAGACGTAGTGTTCAGCAGCAACGATGCCAGTAATCCTGCCAAGTTTTATATCAATTCCACACCAGCACACCACAGTTATCCCACCAAAAAAGTGGATAAAGAAAACGGCAAGGTGTTGCACATGGGCAACAGCGATACCTGCAACGAGCGCGATATTTATCAGCTGATGATCAGCACTGTGATTGACACTTGCCAATTGCAAATGGGCATGACCGAATTAAAGCCCGGCAGTATTTGGAACACCATGCCGATGCACACCCACAGTCGTCGTATGGAAGCTTATTTTTATTTCAATATTCCCGATACTCATGCCGTATGCCACTTCATGGGCCCGGCGGAAGAGACTCGCCATATTTGGGTTGGCAACGAGCAAGCGGTTGTTTCGCCGCCATGGTCTATGCACTCAGGTGTAGGCACAGCCAACTACACATTTATCTGGGGCATGGCTGGCGAAAACCACGACTATACGGATATGGATTTCCATAAGCCGAGTGATGTTCGTTAAATCAAAGGGAAGAGGCTTGAATTTATCTTTGCGCCTGATCTAATTATTAAATAGGGAATCGTCATCCTCGCGTAGCGGGGATCCAGTTCTTGATTTTTAAAAGCTGGATTCCCGTTACGCGAGGATGACGACGTCCCACAAAAACAGAAGCGAACACTATGACTCATCATCTTTTCGATTTAACTGGAAAAATCGCCGTAGTCACCGGCGCCACTCATGGTTTGGGTATGGCTATGGCATCCGGCCTCGCCAGCGCCGGCGCCACCTTGATTATCAATGGTAACTCCTCGCAAGAAAAAATTGATACCGCGGTAAACTGGTATCGCGAAAAAGGTTTCAAAGCCTACGGCTATAAATTCAATGTGACCGACGAAGATCAAGTGACTGCTGCCGTTGAACAAATCGAAAAACATCACGGTCCCATCGATATATTGATTAACAACGCCGGTATTATTAAACGCACACCGTTACTGGAAATGTCGCTGGAAGATTTTGAAGAAGTGATCAAAATTGATTTAACCGGTGTGTTCACCATGACGCGCCCGGTTGCGCGGAAAATGGTTGAGCGTCGTCAGGGAAAAATTATCAATATCTGCTCCATGATGAGCGAGCTGGGCCGCAACTCTGTCGGCGCTTATGCTGCCGCTAAAGGCGGTTTGAAAATGCTCACCAAAAATATGGCGACTGAATGGGCAAAATATAATGTGCAGGTAAATGGTATTGGCCCAGGTTATTTCGCCACCAGCCAGACGGAACCTATTCGTGTGGCTGGTCATCCATTCAACGACTTTATTATCAACCGCACACCCGCCGCCAAATGGGGTGACCCGGATGATCTGCAGGGCGCTACCATTTTCCTCGCCTCCAAGGCTTCTGATTTTGTCACTGGCCAAATCGTTTACGTTGATGGCGGTATCCTTGCCACTATCGGTAAACCCAGCAACGAAGCTTGATAGAAGCGGCCATAGCAAAGACTATGGCCGTTATTTTTTGGCAAATCCCACATCCACAACTTCTTTCACTGGCATCTACCGGATTCTTATGCTGCACTTAGGGCACTGATTTAGCCCGAGTAGCTACCATGACTGATCCCTTTTTCGACAACCTTCCTGAACAAGAGCAACCCAAGGGCACCCTGACCCTGCAAACCCTTTCCATGCCCGCTAATACCAATCCCCACGGCGATATCTTCGGCGGCTGGCTGCTATCCCAAATGGATATTGCCGGTGCCGTACTGGCACTTGAGGTAGCCCAGGGCAAGGTGACAACCGTCGCGGTTAGCGGCATGACGTTCCTGCGGCCGGTTCCCGTGGGCACCCTGGTGAGCTGTTATGCCTTGTTGCAAGCCATAGGCACTACCTCTATCACGGTGGGAGTGGAGGTTTGGATCAAAGACTTTATCAACCACAAAACCATGAAGGTCACCGAGGGCAATTTTGTGTATGTTGCGATTGATGACCAGGGGAAAAAACGCAAAGTAATTGTCTAGATAAGGGATGGCAGCGTTTCGCTGACGTAGTTTTCTGATCAAATCGCACCAGAATTTCGATGAGTTATCCGCAACTTTTTCACCTGAAAAAAATAATCGATAATTTTCAATGGGATACAGAACCAGCCTGAAAACCGCTGGTCTTTGCCTTAAGCCCGGCTATTTTTTATCAGCTGCTTTTTTTGAAAATTTGCGGATAATAAATTTTAACGTCTGTTCATGAGTAGCTATGAGCATGTTTAAAGATTCTTCTTCAGGTTATGGATTAGTCACTATTGCACTGCATTGGGTCTGTGCACTGCTGATATTTTTTCTATTCGGCTTGGGTGTTTATATGCGCGGGCTGGACTATTACTCGCCCTGGTACCACAAGGGGCCAGAGCTACATATAGCGCTTGGCATTCTCATATTTACCTTGATGGTGTTACGGCTTTTCTGGCGTTTGCGCGGCCCACAACCGGAAGACATAGCAAGTATCAGTAAGGCAAATCTGGCCGCCGCCAAACTGGTTAAATTTTTGTTATACCTTGGCGTGTTTGTTATTTGCTTCAGTGGTTATCTGATTACAACAGCCGAGGGCGATGCTGCAAATTTTTTTGGCATATTTAGTATTCCTGCAACACTCAAGCTAACCGCCGATCAAGTGGATCTGGCCGGAAAAATTCACAAGTACGTGGCCTGGAGCCTGGTGTTTATTGCAGTAGCCCACGCGCTTGCAGCACTGTTCCATCACTTTTTTAAACGCGATAAAACGCTGGTGCGCATGCTAAAGCCCGCTGGCAAATCCGAGTAAACTTTCTATCCCCAAAAGGAGACAAGCATGATTAATTCTAGCATTCGCAAAAAAACACTGGCTGGCCTGGCAATAAGCAGTGCTGCACTATTTAGCCTGCCAACGTTTGCAGCTGACTACACTATAGACACCAAGAACGCCCACGCATCCATCAACTTTTCCATCAAGCACTTGGGCTACAGTGTGCTCACTGGTCGCTTTGACAAATTCGATGGCTCATTCAGTTATGATCCAGCCAAGCCAGAAGCCAGCAGTATCACCGTAACCATTGACACCAACAGCGTTAACTCCAACCATGCCGAGCGCGACAAACATTTGCGCAGCAAAGATTTTTTGAACGTGGAGAAATTTCCAACCTCCAGCTTCGTCAGTAAGAAATTTGCGGTAGGTGCGGATAAAACCAGCTTTGTTATCACCGGTGATCTGACATTAAACGGCGTAACCAAAAGCATCACCATCAATGCTACAAAAGTGGGTGAAGGTAATGACCCATGGGGCGGTTACCGCGCTGGCTTCGAAGGCAGCACTGAGTTGAAACTGAAAGATTTCAATATCAACTTCGCCCTCGGCCCAGCATCAGAAACAGTGAAACTGAACCTGAATGTGGAAGGTGTGAAGAAGTAATTTCTTCCGACTTAAAAAAGCCCTTGCCGTGCAAACGACAAGGGCTTTTTATTTTTACAGTAACTCTTCGTTAATTCGCAGAGCGCAATTGAAAGCGCTGGCAAATATTATCGAGCCATGTGTATTGATCAATCGTCGTTGAGTTAGCCAGTGCGCAATTGGTGACATCCAGCGATAAACCGCTTCCGCGGCCAATCATACGCAGTGTGCCGTCGCTCTGCGGAATAATGCGGAACTGGCTCGCCGTAGTGCCGCAAGTACCCTGCACTAACGCAGCACCGGTGCTAGTAGATGCATTGCTTACCGCCAGGCACATGCTGGTATTGTGCGAAGGCTTTATCGCATAGTAACCGCTGTCAGCGTGCGTGAAAGTCCATTTCTGGCAGCTGGTGTCCAGCCATTCGTATTGCGAAACCGCCGCGCCGCTCGCGGTTGAACAACTGGCAACGTCCAACACTTTTCCACTCAATGCGCTGGTAATAGCAACTGTACCTACCGGTTGCAAACGCCAATCCTGGCAGGCATTACCCAACGCACTCCACTGGTCAATCGCGGTATTTTCACTGGTGCCGCAATTCGCAACATCCAATACTTTTCCGCTGTTGCGGTTGGTGAGTTTGATCCAGCCATCACTGGTGTTGCTCAATTGCCACTGCTGGCAGTTATTGGCAAGCCAGCTGTATTGATCGACTATACCACCATCGCTTGTACTGCAGTTGGTCATGTCTAATGACTTACCGCTGTTAGCGTTGACCAAACGGTAATAGCCATTCGCAGTAGAATCCACAACCCAATTACTTGAGGCTGCGCTGCACGCACGCAACACGGCTGCGCCGGAATTACTGGTGCTGTTACCGGAGATACCCAAACATAATCCATTGCTTCTGCTCACCAATTGAAATTGCGCGCCCTTGGGAACCATGGTGATGCCACTGGTTTCACCGGAGGGAACTGTCACTGTTGTAGAGGTGGAAACTGGTGAGCCAAAATTTGGTGTGCCGTCGCTATTCCAGGTAATTTTTTGCACACGTGTCGAGCGAGTGCTGCCGCACCCATCACTGGATGAAGCATTACCATGATATACCAACCAATTTTCTGTTCCGTCAGGAGATGTAAAAAATCCATTGTGGCCCGGACCATAAACGCCGTTGGCTTTGCTGAACACAGCAGTAGATGTTTTAGTCCAGGAAGATGCCGACAACGGATTGGTGCCTGTCAGTTCAAGTAGTCCAAGCTTGTAATCCGGTGTGCTGCAGGATGATGCAGAAATGGCCATAAAAGTATGACCGTTTTTTTGGATAATCGCCGGACCTTCATTTACATTGGAACCCACCATTTCCCAGGAGTAGGTCGGTGTGGAAATCGCGACGGATGAACCAGTCAACGTCCAGGGATCGCTCATCTTGCTGATAAAAATGGCTTGGTAGGAACCCACCCACTGCGACCAGAGCATATACAAACTGCCGCTGTATTCGAGATAGGAGCCATCAATATTCCAGTAGGACGAAATAGGTGTGCCCTTATATTTATAAGGCCCCATTGGATCATCGCCTTCAGATTCCAGCACTTGATTGCGCTGTCCGCCCAGATCGCTACTGACACCGCCACTGAACATCAAATACCAGCGATAACCACTGGGGCCATTGATGCGATGAATTTCCGGCGCCCAGAAATTACAGCAGCGACTTGCCGTAGTATCTGACCACACATACACAGCGGCCGCCGTTTTCAATCCATCGATAGTCGGTGATTTGCGCATGACTATCTGCGAATTCCAGGTGGTAGTCGTCAGATAGTAGTTACCGTTGTAATACTCCAGCCATGGATCGGCGCCATTGCTGATCAGTGGATTGGTAAAGGTCGCCGCGCGTGCGTTGATGACAGATAACGCCAACAACACGCAAGTTGCCATAAAAAAATAAATCGCACGTAGAAATAGCTGGCCCGTGTTAGTGTCAGGCCGGTTAATTATTTTCATGATTTTACCTTCGTTATTATTCAGACAGCCGAAAACCTCGGTTGCCCGATTGTGAAAAATCATCCTGAGGTTATTATTTTGTACTGCTTACTTCGTCAAAAAATTTCAGCATCCATGTGAAGCGGGTGTCGTGGGGAGGGATTAATTATTTTTTATAACTTAAAATTTTTGTTTTTATATTTAGTTCCTTAGAACAATCGAGCGAGGGAAACTTACTACATTCCGGGAATCGTCATCCCCGTAGGGGATCCAGTGTGGTTAACCCAAAAGGCGCTGGATCCCCTGCGGGGATGACGACTCCCTATTTAACTATTTTTATCGCGCCCATAAGGAAGCGGGTAAATGGAAAATTAAGACCTACTCCCCAACCGGCAACAACCTGAATTGCTGGCAAATCGTATTCAAATTAGGTGCAAGGTTGAGTGGAGTATGATTTGCAACACCACAGCTGGCCACATCAACTACCAAACCGGAAACACGGTTAATTAATTTCTGCGTGCCGTTGGATTGATAATCCACCCACCACTGCGCGGTTTTATCGCCGCACTCGGCTGCTGTTAATGCAAAACCAGGTGTGATCGCTTTGCCGGTTACGCCGATGCATTGTTTATTGGCGTTTTGCACAGAGTAGAAACCATTTTCTACATGCACAAACTGCCAGCGCTGCGCGGATTTTTGATTCCACTCATCTTGCTCCAAGGCAGCAGGTTTATTTTTTTCTGCTTTGGCGGCGCTCACTACCTTGCCGCTTTGCGTGCTGGCAATAACCGATTCGCCCGCTGGCTGAATGCGCCATGCTGTGCAATCGGCGCCATTGCAGTTGTCAGCGATCAACGGTTTTTGCGTGCCTTGGTTATTCAGGTTAAACCAGATGCCCGCTTCGGGTGGCAAGGCGGCTATAGCAATTTTCCATTGTTGCGCAGGATCGTTTTGCCACAGCGATGGACCGTAACCAGTATCTTTATTCACGAGCGTCAAACCCTGGCCGTTGACCAAACGGTATTGACCATCGGTGGTGTAATCGAGCGTCCAGGCTTCTGATGTAGCGCTGCAGGCAGCAGTACCACCTTCAGTATTCAAACAGAGATTATTTGCTTTATTAACCAGCTGAACTTTGGTGCCGGGAATAATGGTTCTGATAGGACCATTCTCACCAGAAGGTGAAGCGAGTTTTTGGCCGTTGGCAGCGGGTTGACCAAAATTAGGGACGGGGCCATTTGCCGATTCGCTCCAGGTAAATTTTTGTGCGCGCAGTGCACGCGTTGGACCGCAGCCTTCTTCAGCTTTGGAGTTGCCGTGATATACCAGCCAATCCTCTGTGCCGTCGGGTGATTTAAAAAAGCCATTGTGGCCTGGCCCAAATACGCCGTTAGCTTTTTCGAAGAAAGGTTTTTCAATTTTGTGCCAGGCGTTTTCTGCCAATGGATCTTTGCCGTTCAACTCCAACACACCGAGCTTGTAATCCTGCGTATTACAAAAGCTGGCGGAAAACACGATCATGGTCTTGCCATCTTTTTGCAATACTTCCGGCCCTTCGTTCACCTTCATACCAGATTTTTCCCAGTCGAATGTCGGGTGCGAAATAATTTTCTTTTCGCCAACAATTGTCCAGGGGTTGGACATTTTGGCCGCCCACAATAATTGCTCGTCTTTTTGCCACTCAGACCAGAGCAAATAGAGTTCGTTATTTACTTCCAGATAGGTGCCATCAATGTTCCAGCTTTTGGGCATGGGCGAGCCTTTGTAGGTATAAGGCCCCATAGGGTCATCGCCTTCACTTTCAATTACGCTTAAATGCTGGCCATCAAAATTATCTTTGGTGCCGGAGGTGTACATCACATACCAGCGCGGGCCCTTGGGGCTCATCAAACGATGAAATTCAAATGCCCAGAAATTACAGCAGCGATCAGCCGCACTCTCTGACCAAATATTGATTGGTGTTGCCGTGGCGAGACCAGCGAGCGTTGGCGACTTTCGCATCACCAATTGCGACGTCCAGGTGGTGGTCGTTAAATAGTAATTGCCGTTATAAAACTGCAACCACGGGTCTGCACCATTGGGGATGATCGGATTGGTAAAGACTGGCCCTTGCTCGCTAGCGGCGACGACTGTCTTTGCCGGCTCAGGTTGCGCCACCGTTTTTTTTACGGGTTGTTCACCACAGGAAAATAATAAGCTGGCCGCGCAGACTGCACTCGCCAGAAAAATATACTTAACCATTTGCCACCCCAAAAGTTAGCTGTAAAAACTCTGTACAAAAGTATGGTGCTTTATTTGAATACCGCTACAAAACCACCTTTGGCTTTGAGGGTAATTGCGGTTGCGTTGCTCGCGGTAATCTCGCTTTGCGTAAAATCGCGTTCGCCTTCGCCATCGGTGATAAGAGTCGCTTTTTTATTGCCAATAAAATGTAAATCCAGTGCGAGCGTTTTATCCGCGCCTTCCGCATTCAATCCAGCCACGTACCAGCTATCACCCGCTTTGCGCGCTTCCACCAGATATTTCCCGGGGTAACCATCAATAAATTTCACGTCATCCCAATGGCGCGGCAAATCCTGCAGAAAACTTTTTACATAGGCGGGCACAGTCGCCATGCCTTCGGGAATTTCGGCAAAGTGTTGGATGCCAGAAATAAACAGCACGGATTCCGCCAATTCAAAACCGTTGCGCGTGGCGCGTTTGATATTGGGAATATCGCCAAACACCATGGGCGTAAAATCCATAGGATCAAACAGGTTGCGCGCGAAAGGTGCCATCGCGGCGTGAGTAACCACCGCGTTTTGGTTTTCCTGCGTGAATGTGGTGAACTCCAGGCCCATGATGGCTTCCATAGTCATGAGGTTGGGATAGGTGCGCTGCCAGCCGCGCGGTAATGTCGCGCCGTGGAAATTAATCAACAGTCCATGCTCAGCGGCGTCTTTTAAAATATCCACATAGTAGGCAATCATGGATTGGCCATCGCCACCGAAGAAATCAATCTTCAAACCTTTCACCCCCATCTCACGCAAGCGTTTGAATTCCGCTTCGCGCTGTTCGTGGGTGAGCAACATACTTTTTGGGCTGTAAGGTGTTTTATTCCAATCACCAGAGGAGTTGTACCAGAGGATGATGCCGATATTTTTTGTCGCGGCGTAATCGATCAACTCTTTTACTTTGTCGTAGCCGATTTTTTTATCCCAGTCGGCATCAATCAGCGTGTAATCCCAATGCATTTCCGCGGCGTAATCGATAAATTTTTTCTGCACGTCGTACACGGTGAAATCATCTTTCAACAGCGCCCAGCTCCATGAAGCGTGGCCCGGTTGCACCAGATTTTTATCAAAATTAATTGCAGGGGCGGCCAAGTCTGTACCCAACGTAGATTCCATTACCGTTGGCAAATTGCCAATCGCCAGCACGCGCCAGGGTGACGTTAAATCGCTGTTACTTTTTGCGAGCAAACCACCACCGGTAAACACTTCGGCCGCCATGGGCAAACCAATTTTGTATTCGCCGTTGGCAGATTCCGCTTGCAAACGCGAGCCATGGAAACTGCCATCCATATTGGTTTCAGAAATAGCTACCCAGGTATCGCCCGTTTTGTAGAGTGCGGGGAACACCCAACCGGATGGCAATGGCGATGCGGTGCCCACAGGCACATCCATCAAATAATGTTCTTCGTAAGACGGGTTGGTATTGCTCCAACCGGTTTGCGCAACCGACATAGGCTGCATCCAGGCTTTGGCGCTGGCATCAAAAGCAAAGCTGGTGAATTCATTGTTAAATTGCAGGACATTTTTGCTGGCGCTGGGAATTTGATAGCGAAACGCCACACCGTCATTGGACACACGAAAGATCACATCCATTTGCTGACCGGCCGCATTTTTAAAACTGAAGGTTTGCTCTTGAGCCGTGTAATGAATCTGGTGTTTTTTTCCCACCATCATTTCATAGTCATCGCTGACTGCTTTGGGTGTTGTGGTGTTGGAAAGCTTGAGCCCTTTGGAGAAATCCGCATCGCTCAATGCCAAACCCAACTGCGATGTTTTTAGCACTGGCTGGCCGTCGCGGTTAATCGCGTAATGGATGCTGCCATCCTCGCCCTGGGTTACCGACACTTGCAGATGCTTATCGGGACTGGTCAAGGGAACCGGCGCCTTGCTGCAGGCGGTGAGCATAAGGCTGGAGAGAGTCAAACTCAGGGCAGCCAAGGGCTTTGGCGAATGAAGGTTGAGCATGGGATTTCCTTGGGATATTCGGTTTTTATGGCTGTTATAGCTGTTATGGGCGGCCTGTCTGAGCGACCGCAACCACAATATTATAATAATAATACAAATTAAGCTCTATACCAGCCTTTTTATCCAGCTTTACCTTTTCTGGCAGTCCACTCTCCAACAATAAAAAACCCCACAAGCAGAGCTTGCGGGGTACAGAGACTCCGTTGTACCTGTTAGTTAACGGAGGTTCGAGGAGGTAAAACGACATGGACCACTGCTGGTTGGCGGCACCGGTCATCGTTGGGGATGCCGCCAGGATCGCGAAAATAGATGCTCCCTACAGGGTTAGACCGATGCACAGACTCTGCGATTACCGCCCAAAAAATTATCTTACAATAAGAATAAAATTAGTGTAGCTAAATGACAATTCATGTGACAGAGGCTGGACAGATCGTTTCGTGCTCAAAACAGGGGATTAACAATCTTTGAACATTTCTGAGACTGAAAGGATTGGGCAAACGGGAAATTGGCGGGGAACAGCTATAAGACAGGGGAAACCGGGCCTTATCGACCCGGCTTGGGTGTTATTACGCTACCGAAAACTTGTAGCTCATCAGTGAGGTGTACTCCCCACCCGGACGCAAAATCGTATTGGGGAAGTGCGGCTGGTTGGGCGAATCGGGGAAGTGCTGGGGCTCCAGGCAGAAGCCGTTGCGGTGGTTGTAAGTCCAACCGCGTGCGCTCAAGCTGCCGTCCATAAAGTTGCCGCTGTAAAACTGCACGCCCGGCTCTTGCGTGAAAACTTCCAAGACGCGCCCGGAAATTGGTTCGTACACACGCGCCGCCAGGCTCAACGCTTTGGGCGAAGTTTTGTTGAGCACAAAGTTGTGATCGTAACCGCCGCCGTTCTTAATCTGCTCGTCATCCGCGTTGATGCGCTCACCAATCAAGCGCGGCTCACGGAAATCAAAGGGCGTACCCGCCACCAGCGGCAACTCGCCAGTGGGGATTGAGGTTGCATCCACCGCCGTAAAGCGGTCGGCATTGATCATCATCTGGTGGCCGAGCACATCGCCCTCACCCGCCAGGTTGAAGTAGGCATGCTGGGTAAGGTTGATAGGCGTGGCCTTGTCGGTAACGGCATGGAATTTCACCAGAATTTCATTCTCGTTGGTCAGCTCATACACCACAGTTACGTCGAGATTGCCGGGATAACCCTGGTCGCCATCAACACTCAGATACTTGAGAGTGATACCTACAGAGGACTCGCCAGTAAAAGGCTCAGCCTTCCACAGCACCTTGTCATACCCCTGCACACCGCCGTGCAAATGGTTGGGGCCGTTGTTGGTAGCCAGCTGGTAACTCACGCCATCAATCGTAAATTTTCCATCCTTAATACGGTTGCCAAAACGCCCAATCAGAGCACCAAAGTATGGTGATACCTTGTGGTAAGACTCTACCTCATCAAAACCCAGATTGACGTTGGCAAATTTGCCCTGGCGATCCGGCACCTGAATTTCGGTGATCACACCGCCAAAGTTGCTGATCCGAACCAGCATGCCCTTGGCGTTTGTCAGGGTAAAGAGACTGGCTGGCTGGCCTTCGAGCGACTGACCGAAAGCCGCCTCCGACACAGATAATGTTGAATTAGGGTTTATGGACATAGATTTCTTCTCTGGTTATTTCGCCCGCACAGGCGCGCCCGCTGGCAAGAACGCGCATGTTAGCAAGAAGCTATGGGCAGAAGGAGGCTGTTGCACTTGAATATGATAATTCATAGCGTATTATTATCTTACAATTTAAGCCAAATACAATCGCCGCCTTAACTGAATCACCACAAGGGGAACCACCATGCGCAACCTACTCGCCTCCGCCATCTGCTTGCTCAGCCTGGGGGCCAGCCTTAACAACTGGGCCGGCGAAGTCGTCGTCCACGACCCCGCCATGGCGCAGGAAGGCAAAACCTTTTACGTGTTCAGCACCGGCCCCAACATTCCCTTTTACAGCTCCACCGATCTGAAAAACTGGACCAAAGCCGGCGAAGTTTTCACCGCCGAACCCAAAATAACCCGCGCCTCGGCCCCCGAATACGCTGGCTTTCCCTGGGCACCGGATCTCTACGTCCACAACGGCAAATACTACGTCTACTTTTCGGTATCCACCTTCGGCAAAAACATGTCCGGCATAGGCGTGGCGACCAACAAAACCCTCGATACCAGGTCACCGGATTACCAATGGGAAGAATTGGGCACTGTGATCAGCTCAGTGCCCAACCGCGACGACTGGAATGCGATCGATCCCAATATTATCGACGACGAAAAAGGCGATGCCTGGATGGTGTTCGGCTCCTTTTGGGGCGGCATAAAAATGTTCAAACTCAATGAAGAACGCACCCGCCCCGCCGAACCACAACAGTGGGTAGCCCTGGCCGAACGCGCCCGCGGTGGTGAGCCCATTCCCAACCAACCGCCTAACGAAGGTGCGGTAGAAGCGCCGTTTATTTTCAAAAAAGGTGATTACTACTATTTGTTCGTCTCCTTCGATCTCTGCTGCCGCGCGGAAAAAAGCACCTACAACATTCAAGTCGGCCGCTCCAAAACCCTCACCGGCCCCTATCTGGATAAAACCGGCAAAGACATGCGCAAAGGCGGCGGCTCGCTTGTCCTCGGCGGCGACGCCAACTTCAAAGCCTTGGGCCACAACAGCGCTTACAGCTTCAACAAAAAAGACTACCTCGTCTTCCACGCCTATGACACCAACGACAAGTACCTGCCCAAGCTGAAAATTCTGGAAATGAAATGGGATAAAGACTTGTGGCCAACGGTGGATGCGAAGGAGTTGGTGAAGAAAATGAATTTGGTGGAGGTGAAGAAGTAATCTCCATTTCTTTTCTCAGCCCAATATCTACCTAGTCATCCCTATAAGGGAGTCCAGCGGCTGGCGGTCCAGCGGCTGGCGGTCCGGCGCCTTTGTTCTCTGGTTCCCAAGTAAGGTGGGAGAGCGAAAAAGTTAATTAAATAGGGAGTCGTCATCCTCGCGCAGCGGGGATCCAGCTTTTAAAGGTTCTTCAACATATGAGCAAAACAGAACTGGATCCCCGCTGCGCGAGGATGACGACTCCCAGAAAAGTTTCTTTTGCTTCTCCACCTAAAGCAAAGCGCGTATGCAAAAAATCGCGCCACCACCTGAATTAAAAATAAAACTAACCGCAAAATTTATTCAACTTTTTGTCGATTGCTAGGATTTTTACGGAATCCATTATCGACGCTTCTTCTGCCTCATTATTCTCCCATCGCCTAAATCCAGTGGCCGCGCTAACCGGCTGACTGGATTTGCGCCGCTCCACCTGTGTTGGCTAAACAATAAAAATAATTCGTGTTGTTAATCATGGGGCCCTCTAGGCGCTCCTCTTAGCCAATTTCTGGAGAATTCAATGACATTTTCGATAAAACAATTCCTCGGCCTTGCCGCCGGTTTGGGCCTGGCGTTTTCCGCCAGCACCCAAGCGGCAGTGTGCAGTTACGATGTAGTCAATAACTGGGGCAGCGGCTTCCAGGGTTCCATCACTATTACCAACAATGGCACTACCACCATCAACGGCTGGACGGTTGGCTGGCAATACAGCGCCAATAAAATCACCAGTTCCTGGAATGCAACTCTCAGCGGCAGCAATCCCTACACAGCAAGCGCGTTGGATTGGAATAAAACTATTCAACCCGGCCAATCAGTCAGCTTTGGTGTGCAGGGCGATACCAACGGAGGCGTAGCCGAAAAGCCGATTGTGACCGGCGCGGTTTGTTCAACACTGGCGAGCAGCAGCACTACGAGCAGCTCTGTTTCAAGCAGCACTTCTAGCGCGAGTAAGACGTCATCCTCCAGTGTGACTTCGAGTTCAACGCCCGCCTCAACATCAAGCTCCGTAAAAAGCTCCAGTTCAAACTCCGTTGTGAGCACAAGTACCAGCAGCGCATCATCAACCTGCAGCGGATCAACGCAGTGCAATTGGTATGGCACGCTCTATCCATCCTGCGTAACCACTACCTCAGGCTGGGGTTATGAAAACGGCAAGAGCTGCATTTCGAATTCCACCTGCACCTCGCAACCCTCTCCTTATGGTTTGGTAAATTCTTGCGCAGTTTCGTCCAGCAGCACTACAAGCGCCACTTCCTCCAGTGTTAAAACCAGCTCGTCAACGTCGAGCAGCCTTTCGAGTAATCTTTCAAGCAGCAGCTCAAGTACAGCTACCAGCACGTCGAGCAGCAAGTCGTCATCCTCTTCCGTGACCTCATCACAACTCTATCCCAGCTACAACACCAATCCGCTTGCACCCGATATCAGCGGTGTGGGAAGCACAGCTGTGCAAATCGCTGCGAAGATCAAAATTGGTTTTAATATTGGCAACACGCTGGAAGCCACCGGTGGCAAATCAGAAACCTACTGGGGCAACCCGAAAATCACGCCCGAGTTTGTGCGCTTTGTAAAACAATCCGGCTTTACCGCCATTCGTTTGCCAAGCTCCTGGGATCAATACGCCAACCAGACAACCGCTGAAATTGACAGCACCTGGTTAAGCCGCGTGAAAGAAGTGGTGCAGTACTGCGTGGATAATGATCTCTATGTAATTGTGAATATTCACTGGGACGGCGGCTGGCTGGAAAATAACGTAACACCCGAAAAACAAGTCGCCAACAATGCCAAACAAAAAGCTTATTGGGAGCAGATAGCAACCAAACTGCGCGACTTTGATGAGCACGTTATATTTGCCAGCGCCAACGAACCCAATGTAGAAAATGCCACGCAAATGAGCGTGCTTATGTCCTATCACCAAACCTTTATCGATGCAGTGCGCGCAACCGGTGGTAAAAATGCTTACCGTACTATCATCGTGCAAGGGCCATCCACGGATGTGGAAAAAACCAATCAACTCATGACGCAACTACCGGTGGATACAGCGAGCAATCGCCTGATGGCAGAAGTGCATTACTACACACCCTGGAATTTCACCGGTATGACGGCCGATGAATGGTGGGGCAACCAGTTCTACTACTGGGGTAAAAATTTCCACTCCACCACCGACACAGCTCACAACCCCACCTGGGGCGAAGAGGATACGGTTGATAGCAATTTCGCACTCATGAAAGCGCAATTTGTCGACAAGGGCATTCCCGTTGTTATCGGCGAATTCGGTACAGGTATCCGCACCAATCTAACTGGCGACGCTTTGCAGTTGCATTTGAATAGTAGAGCTTACTATTTCAAATACATTGCCAACAAAGCCAAAGCCAATGGCCTATTGCCCTTCTATTGGGACACAGGCTCGCTGCTGGATCGTAAAAATAATGCCGTGTTGGATCAGCAGGCGTTGGATGCACTTATCCAAGGCGCGAACGGACAGCTTTAACGCTCCAGTTTCCATTCCGCGATCTCTAGCTCCCTCGTCGGGCACCCCAAGTGCCCGACGAGGGAGCTTTTTATTTATCCGAAAAATAATCCCTAAAATCATCACTGTCGGGCGAAAGTCGGGTTAAATTCCTAACCGACTTTGTAAAATCCATCCTAATTTTTGGTTCGCACAGACAGGGGCAAGCAATGATTCTTAAACAACTGCGGATTAGCCGTCATCTCTCACAAGAGCAACTCGCTCAAATGTCCGGCTTAAACGTCAGGACTATCCAGCGTATAGAGAGCGGCCACAACGCCAGCGTGGAATCCCTTAAATGCCTCGCCTCTGTGCTTGAAGTGGACATAGCAACCTTGAACCAGGAGAAATTTATGATCGACAAAAACTCGGATATATGGCGCGGCCTGCCGGTATGGCTTAAGTGGTGGTTCTTTTTCAACTATTTCAGTTTTCGCCCCTCTCGCAAAGCGACAACCCGATCAATTGCTACATGCCATATCAGCGGCTTTTTATTCTGCGCGCTCGGACTTGTTCAGCATCCAGCATTAATCGGCGGTTTGTTTATGTTGTCGACGGGATATGCGTTTAACTTTTTTGCGTGGCTGGGGGATAAGTATGGGGTTTGGTATGACGCGGGGGAAATTGCGGGTGCGGTATAGCGGATTACTGACTCCCTCGCAGAGCGAGGGAGTCAAAAACGGTCCACGTTAACGTATTAAACGTCTGAAACCTTATCCAATATTTTGCTATAGAGATCAAACTTATCGGGTGATTCAACCATTTTCAATATGATTGCCGTTTGTAAGGACTGCTTTACTAACGCCATACCGATGTTTAATTGATCCCGGGCAATAGTGTTGAGCGCACGACTAAATGAGGACATTAATGCATCAAAGGCCTTTGCAAAGTCTTCGTCTGGTACCGCAGCCAGCAATTGCAAATCACTGGACCCCACATTGATTTCGTTGCCTTCTAACTTTCCGCCTGCCATTTCGTTCAAGGCACTGCCAGGCGTAGCAGCTGAATTTTCTGCCGCAATACCGGAAGCGGTCTTTCCAATGGCAGCTGCTTCCACGCTAAAAATTTGCATAATAGCCTGAGTAGTAGCCGCTTGTGCCGTAATAGAAAACTGCTGTTGTTCATTTACAGCATTGTAAGCGGCACGACTTATAGCCTGCGAAATAGCGACACGAAGTTTATCGATGGTATCTGTCGCACTGGAACTGTGAAGCTCGCGTGGCTCGCTCAACTTGGCATCTATATCTGCTACATCGTTCATATTGATCATCCTTTTAAATAATTGCTGTGGGTAATTTTTATAGCCCGAAAAGCATAGCACCTGGTATCTGCAGTTGCGCAAATGACTTTCAATACAGAGGTTAGATCGCATCTATATATGTCTAACGCGGCACTTTAATACAACCTACAAAACTACTTATTCTTCTGCCACAGAGAAACCAAAAGATAAATCGCTGCCCCAAGCCCCCCACTAAACAAACACACCTTGTGTAGTGCCCAGACAGAAATATAGTGGTGCAATCCATTAAATAATGAGAAAGGATAAAAAGGTTGAATATCGCTGTGCATGATGCTGTCGAGAAAAACGTGAGTGTAACTGCCGATAAAGGCGCTCAGAAAACAAACCCACCATTTTATTTTCCCGCCACCTGCTATCTCGACCTGAAGGATTCTGAATCCAAGCTCTGAACAATACTTTCCCGAAATAGCAGCAACAATGGCAACCAACGTAGCGCCGACATAAGTATGCGTAAACCCATGCATATGCCCTTCGCCACGCAACATAACGACGAGAGGCTGGATATCCATAACAATCTGGGTCCAACCGAAAATCATTAAACTAAAGCTGCCTTGCAGCAATGATTTAATGAGTAACCCAGGGCCCATGTGAAAAGGGGTAAATGGCATACAGGTGCAACCTTATTGAATTAAATAGCAGGCTGCACGAGATTAATAAGATTGCCGCAGGTATCTTCAAACAACACCACAGTTACTGGCCCGGCATTTACGGGTTCACCGCGAAACACAACACCCAACGCTTTTAAGCGAGCATATTCAGCTGCAATGTCTTGGGTGATAAATGCCGTCGCTGGAATGCCAGCCTCATAAAGTGCTTGCTGGTAAGTGCGTGCGGGAGGGAATGCCATTGGCTCAAGAACCAATTCAACGCCGGCGATGCCTTCAGGTGCGGTTACCGTTAGCCAACGAAATGCTCCCATTGGGATATCATGCTTTTTTTCAAAGCCGATAATGTTGGTGTAAAAAGCCAAGGCTTTTTCCTGATCTTCTACCATGAGGCTGGTAAGGGTAATTTGCATTATATTTTCCTCTTAATTTTTTTTTTGCGCTAACAAACCCAAAACCCGGCTGTTGCAATCCAACCGATAGCAGCGGGAATATCCAATAGATAAGAAAGCACGGAACCGGACAAGAGCCATATATATTTGCGTGAGCTGGCCTCATATTCTTTTTTATAAAACCATTTAAAAAGAAGATGCCATTCAAAACAGCGAACCGGAAAAAGTAGCAATATATACGCAACCGGAATCAGGCTTGATTTGACGCCTGCCAAGGTGAATAACCAGATGGTTCCCCATACGCCCAATCCGAAAAACATCCCGATGAGAAGGCGCGCCATACCAATTTTTATCGCCGATAGTAGATCTTTACCGAATTTTCGATGTAGATAAATGGCTGCGCCTGTATAACCAATTGCTTTTATCGCTGCAAAAGCCAGGTAGCCAATAGCCGGATTATCAACAGCAACGCCCATGTTTATTTCCTTTTGAGAATTCGGATCACCACAACTCAATCCCAAACCGTTTAACAAACAACGCAAACCCCACAAAGCAAACCAGGGTAATCACCACACAAGCCAACAAGGTTGGCCAAAAGCCAATACGGGACAGCAATGCAGGAAAAACCAGAAACATCGGCAATGTCGGCACTACATACCAAAAGGTGTACCAGGCGTGGTTAGCGATTTTGCTAGCGGGCTGCTGCTCCACATACAGCCAGATAAGTGTGAGCACAGTGACCATCGGCAAAGCCGCAATCAAACCACCGAGCTTGTCACTGCGCTTGGCCACTTCAGAAATTAATACCACCATGCCGGCGGTGATGAGGTATTTGGTGATTATCCAAGGCATAGACTTATCTCATTTAACAGGTGGGGCGCATTTAAAGCAAAGCGTAATGCGCAGGTTAAAATATCCCTTGTTCAGTAATTTTTCTGACATCGACCCGTAGGATAAAATACGGCGCACCACGCTTCGCTTTAGGTGCCGCCCTACGCTGTGCTTGGTGGAGCTTGGGAGCGAGAAAACTTTACTCAAGCCTCTCAGGCACGCTCACAATATCCTGATTCTGCAACAAACTGAAATCTGTCAGCAAAAAGCTTGCGTGTTTAACCTGGCCGTCTCTTTGGTAGATTACAGAGAGGTGTTCTGCATCTGGCAGATTATTGGAAAATACTTTATCCACATTTTGCAGCACTACCAACATGCCCTGGCCATCTGGTTTGATGAGAGCGACATTGTGCTTGTCGTCGATGGAGAGAAGCTTGTCGTTGTTGGTGTCGGTATCTATAAACTCAACGTAAATTGCTCGTGTTTGGCGACTTTCATCTTTATAGGTTTTTTCGGTAAGCTGTTCGGTTTCGACAATTAGATTTTTGTGATCATTGAATAACCAATGCGGATTTTTTTCGTCGCCAGATAGAAACAATAAATTGCGGGTTTGATCCTCATAACTGCTACCGGACGAGAGCCTCGCGTGGCCGGATTCTGTTTTTAACTCCATCAGCTGGACATTTGTGCCATTGATGGCCTTGAGTGTACTGAACCTAAAGGAAACTACCGGGGCTTTTTCCGCTCCAGTTTCAGCCAGGGGCACAGCATTGCGCGTGCGCCAGTTATTACTTTCAAAAGCTCCCCACACCATCAGCAAGGCTGCGCCTAAGAGCACCAATAAAAACAACAGCTGGTTTATGTTGCTAACTACCCGAAAGAAACGCTCCATCACAAACTCCATTCCCCTAAAAAGCGCCCACTATAAAACAAAAAACCCCGCAATCACTTGCGGGGTTAAAGTTAACTACAACTTGGTTCGTGGATTAAGAGCGTAACTTAGAAGGATGGCCAACCGCTGGAGAAACTCAAGTCGCTGATGAACAGCAAGCTGGCGCCGTCGGATTTGCCGTAGCGGTGACGGGCGAGTACACCGTTAGCGTAAGACTGGCCACCTGATGCAGCGTACAGAGAATCAGAGCTTTCCAAGACAGTCCCACCGGCGTTTTTCATATCCACACCGCTTTTATCCAGGTATGGGCCGGTGATACTGGTGGAGCGACCGTACACAATTTTGTAGGTACTGCTGGCACCGGCACAGCACACACCTTTTGAGGCAAACAGGTAGTAGTAACCACCGCTGTACACAATATTGGCACCTTCAAGGCCGCCGCTGGCGGTTGCGATGCGGTAGGAGTTACCAGTTGGCATCATAGTTGAGGAGTTCAATGCGGTGATGTAAATGCCGTTGCCCCAAGAACCATAGGTCAGGAATGGGGAGCCTGAAGCGCTGGTTACGAAGGCTGGGTCGATGGCGTTTACGCTTGCGCCGGCAGCGGTAGACAGGACAATACCTTTATCCACCCAGTCGCCTGTTGCCATAGACGTGGCTTGCGCCAGACCGATTGCTGATTTGGTTGAACCGAAAGTGGATACAGCGTAGAACACGTTGGTTTTGCCGTTGAAACGGGAAATGTCCGGTGCCCAGGTACTAGCGGTGTTGCCGTTGTATTCTTTCCACCAGGACAGACCGCTACCGAAGATGGGTACACCTTGTGTCCAGGCTTTGCCGTCGGCAGAGTATTTGATGGCGATACCGCCGGCCGTGCTGGTTTCACCGATCCACCAGATACTTTCTTTGGTGATACCTGGATCGTGGGTGCCAATGGCGCCAGTCAAGGTCCAGGTAGAGGCGTATACGCCAGACACTGGCAACAGCGATGTGATCGCCAAAGCGCCAGCCATGCCAAGCTTTTTAAGATGGTTAAATGCTCTCATAGTTTTACCCTTCGTTATCTTTATTAGGAATGGTTAATTTGTCTGATAATAACAAGACATGAGCAATCCTAGAGCAAAAACCAAACGGACTCAACACCTGAATATTATTATCATACTAATTGAGTAGATTGGTAACTGATCAGCTTTTTCGGTAACTTTTCCCTGCTAATTGAGCGCCAAATCCGAAGCCAGCTGCTGCCGCTCCGCTTCATTCAGATACCGGATATCGCGCAAATAAACAGTTGCAGCGGCGGCGTCACGCTGGCGCGTAGCCGAAAGAATGCTGGTCAGGGTGCTGAGACGCTGCTGCGGATCTTTCATGCGCTCGGTCCATTCCAGGGCCATTTTTTCCTGACCGTTAAAGCCGGGGGAGGTAACGAGCTCGTTAATAAGCGAATCGTAGCTGGCATCGCGTTGGCTAGCGGCCAGCCAGTTAGCGGCTCCGGCAGGATCATTAGTGAGCCAGCGGCTAAAACTGGGGAGAAGCAGGTCATCGCGCACCTGCCCTTTCATAGTCGCCAGGTATTGGGTTGCGCCCTGGGGATCAGCAGCAGACCAGCTTTGGCCCAAGCGCACCAGCGCTGCCTCATCAAGGTCGCCAGGTTGGGATGCCAGCCACTGCATGGCGGCCTGGGGCTCGTAGGCGGCCCAATCGGATACCAGCGCACCGGTCAATTCCGCCTTTACTTGCGGCTCCAGCGCAGCGGCAGCCAGCAACTGCGTGGCCTGGTCGTAGGCACCACCCTGGGCTATGCCCGCCAGCAGCGATTGGTAGATATCTTTGCGCAACTCGCGATGCTTAGCGACGAATTGCTCGGCCAACTGGATGGCTGTACGTGGTTCATTGCGACCAATCACCTCCAGCAGGCAGATGTAATGGGCTTTGTTCTCCGGCGCAAAACCGGTCACCCAATTCCAGGCCGCATTGGGATCTTGCGCGGCCCAAATATCCAGAATTTCCGCCTCGGCTTTGGCTTTGATAGCGCCGCGAAATGCCTGAGCGGCTTCCATCGCCGCCTGTGGATTGCTCGCGGCCAGTGTTAAGAGTGCCTGCAGCTGTTGATGGTCACTCGCATAACTGCGCCGGATGATTTTCTGGCTGGAAGGTGCAGCTGCTTTGGCAACAACCGCGTTTGCGGAGTTAGCGGCTGGTGCACTCACAGGTACCGCAGGCAATGCCGTAAATTGGCTATCCACAGGAAGTGCCACCTGGGCAACCGGCTCAGGAGATGGCGCACTCCAACGGCCAACACCAAAGCCGACACCGGCGACGACAATAGTCCAGACAGCAAGAAAGGAAAACTTGGGCATGATTAATCTTCTGCAATGACGGGTTTATATTCTTATGACCCATAATGTTTATAATCATACAAATAATTCACTAAAGCGCAAGCAATTGCACAAGATTTACGCAGCGTCGTCCCGTCCAAGTCATATCAACCCATTGTTTTAATTTCGGAATCTCCGGTTTGCCGCTCAGTCGTCAGTTTGGGGCCGCGGCATTTCACTGAAATGCGTCCAAGGCTGGGCCAGAATGCGCCCGAACCAAGTATCTGAACACCCGAACCAAGTATCTGAACACCCGAACCAAGTATCTGAACAATAGGCTCGCTGTATAAAGGAGTAAGCCGTGATTATTTCCAAAGATGTTGAAGCCGGACAGGCGATTTATACCAAGCCGGTACTGATGATTTACGACTGGTGGGTGTTGGGCTTTTCCAACAGTTTTATCTGGCAGCACCCCACTCGCCACCTGGTCGACCTCTACCAGACTTACACCACTCGCAATCACCTGGATATAGGTGTAGGCACAGGTTATTTTCTGGATAAATGCGAGTTGGATAAAGACGAGCTGGCCTTCAATACCCGCCTGGCGCTGATGGATCTCAACCCCAATAGCCTGGCAACCGCCGCCAAACGCCTGGACCGATTCCAGCCGGAAACTTATCAGGCCAATATTCTTGAACCGCTCACAGAATCCATCGCCCAACCAATTCCAAAATTCAGCTCAATTTCTGCTAATTACCTGCTGCACTGCTTACCCGGCAGCATCTACGACAAGTCCATGGTGTTTAACAATATCGCCAGCCTGCTCCAGCCACGGGGTCATGTGTTTGGCGCAACCCTGCTGGGCAAAGACCAACCCATGAGCGGCACCGCGCGCAAGCTAATGGAGATTTACAATCGCAAGGGAATTTTCTGCAATCGCGAAGACGATGAGCAGGGGTTGCAAGATGTACTCAACGCCTATTTCGAAAAAGTGATTATCAATGTGCACGGTTGTTTGGCGGTGTTTGTGGCTCATGGATTGAAAGGTCCAGTTGCATCCTTGCATTAGCAACGAATTATTTTCCTTCCAAACCATTGAGTAACTGCGTGCGCTGCACCTGTGTAAAGTTGGGTGCATTGCGCGCGTAGGCTACGGCACCTACCGGATCTTTAACTTTCATTTCACCCAGAATTTGCTGTACCGCCGTCATTCGCAAATTGCTGTCGTAAATGCGCTCGGACCAGGCAAGCGCTGTCGGCGCCTGGTCGCGCACAAGGTTCGGTAGAGTTGAAAGCGTGTGTATGGCCTGATCGTAATCCTGATGGTTTTCGGCGGACGCCAGCCAATTTGTCGCTGCGGCAGGATTCTCCATCAACCATTTGGAAATAGATTGCTGCAGCAACAGCTGACGTTGTGGGCTGCCAGTAAGACGCGCCGCAAAATTGGCCGCCGCTTGTGGGTCCACGTTGGACCATGACTCTCCCAAACCAATGAGCGCGCTACTTTGCGCATCGCCGCTTTGTCCCATTACCCACTGGGCGGCAGCTTGAGGGTCGTAGGTTGCCCAGGCGCCAGCCACATAATTCATCAACACATTGCGATCTTCGCTGCGAATGTTGGCGGATTCCACCAATTGGCGAGCAGTGCCATAACCACCGGAGTGAGTGATGCCCATGAGTGCGGCGAGATACAACTCTTGCGTTAACTCCGGGCGGCTGCCGGCCAAACCACTGGCAAAGCGCGCTGCAACTTCCGGATCATTTTTGCCAAACACTTCCAGCAGTTGGTCGTACTGGTAAATATTGTCTGGCGACACCCATTTCCAGGCCGCCTCCGGATCATTTGATCCCCAAACCGCTAACACCGCCGCCACGGCTTGGGCCTGGCGATCACCTTTTAATTGTTGCGCCTGCGCCATGGCCGCAACCGGATCTACCGCAGCCAGAGCCTCTAGCAATTGACGCTGCTCATCCTGGGTGGCGGCACTGGGCATGCGGCTTTTGTTGTCCTGCAATTTTTTGTTGAGATCTGCAGCAGTCACGCCGTCAAAAGGGGCCGGCGCTTTAACAACCACTGGCGGCAAGCTGCAGCTTTTGTCTACCAGGGGTGCAGCAAGGCTAAAAGGAGCCGCATTAGGATTGGTAACCACTGAAGGCACCGGAGCTGTCCAACGACCAGCAGCAAAAGCTGTTGCCAGGGCGGCAGGAATAAGAATCAACGCAGTAAATTTTGACATGGTGATTTCGTGATTATGGTTATGGGGAGCACCAAAAAATCCCCGCCGGCATTTAGGGGTGGCTATTGCCGGCGGGAAAGTATCCCAAGCCTGAGGAACCCAGCGTCAGGCGTAAAGAGGCTTGGGGCTTAGCCATTGTTAAAGCTTGTTGTACACGGTGGAAAAGTAGGAACTGGTGCTAAAGCTGGTAGCGGTTGGATTGCTGGACCAGCTTGGCGTCACCATGTTCATGGAGCCGCCGTCACCGTTCCAGGCCCAACCCAATACGTTGTAACCCTTGGATTTTGCGTAATCGACTATGCCGGACCAGTCAGAACTGCCTGAGCCGCCGTTGCCAAATTCACCCACCAACACACCGCGACCGGCAGAGCCAAGATCATCCACATCCGACTTGGCCAACCAGGCGTTTTTACCCTGGTTCCAAGCACCGGGATAGGCGTGAATTGAGGGAACGATGTAGGTGTCGCTGATCTTGGTACCGTTGGTGCCCTTGATAGCAGCGGCAGCGGTAGCAGTCTCCTGCCCCCAACCGGGAATGTCGATCACGATGCGGCCGCTGTACTTACTACGCACAGAGCTGATCGCCGTGTTATAGGCACTGGCATAGGCATTAGAGGTGATGTTGTGGCTGCCCCACTCGTTCATCACGTTAACAAAAATGCTGCCGGCGGCGGCCAGGTTGCTGTAGTTGTTTTTCCACCAGGTGCCGGCAGTGCTCAGCTCTGAAGCGGAATCCGAACCCAATACAGACGACTTGTGATAAGTGGCAATTACCGTGTAGCCATTGCTCTTGGCCTGGGCAATCCAGGTTTTACCCTGGGTTTCTTTACCTGGCTCAATCTCAATCCGCACACTTTTAATGTTGCCCTTGGACTTCATCAACGACCAGCCCATATCCACATTACCGTTGTTGTAGTAAGAGGGCTGCAGGTTGACGCCATTGCCAAATTCACCGGCAAAGCTCACGGCGGAAACACCGGCCAAAGCCACGCCAGCGAGTAACTTTTTCAGGGGAAATACACGAGGTTTAACAGAGTAGTTATTCATAGGTGCACACCTTATTAGACGTTATTGTTTGGAGTTTTCTTGCGACGAAGTACAGCTAGCTCCATCAACTGCCAAGGCGCCTAACAAGGGTTGAACGCCTTCAGACGAAAACTCCCTTTTCGGTGTTACAAGCGAGTAATCGGTTACCTCTCATTTATTTTCTCTCAGTAACCGATTACAAATCAGCAAAAACAACCTGTAACCGTTTACATGCTAAAAGGGAGAGATTTGTCAGTCAAATTTATTTGGCGCTCCACACCGCAGGTGTTACCGCTAACCTGAAAGTGGGAAGATTCACGGGAAAAAGTGCGATTATTGGTAGCGGTTTTTATGTATAAAAAATTGAAGCCCCCGAACTGACCAGTCACAGTCGAGCTCAGGGGCACTGCAGCAAGGAGGGAACACCTAGAAATTAAATGCTATGGCCGTTTTGTATTCGGCGTTGGTTTTGTGGTTATCGATGGGCTCTGGCAGATTGAGGTTTTGCGCCGGTTCGCTGTCGTAGGTCAGGCGGTAATTGACCCGCAGCACCAACTTATCTGAAAGTTTTACGTCGATACCCGCATCAAACAGCACGCGGAAATCGTCCCAATTGTTGGTCGCCGGCTGGTAATAGGTAGTATTGATCAGCGCCACCTGCGGGTTTATCTGGTGGCTGTAGCTGTAGTAGCTATTCATTCGCCACAAGTGGTTGTGCTCTTCGTAGGTAACCAGGTCGAGTTTTTCGTATTCGCGAAAAGCACCGGCACCCACCACAAACGAATAGACATCCTGCTTTTGCGCAATGGTGTAACGGCCACCACCGCCAGCCAGTACACGTGAATTCAGGTTTTTAAACTCGTTTTTTTCCCACTGGCCAAAAGCTTCTACACCCCAGTGGTCATCCAGCAAATGGGTCCAGCGGCCGTGGATAAAGGTGTTATCCGTGTCTCTTTCGCCGTGGTCTGATCCGTATTCGCGCGCGAACAAGCCGAGGTAAATATTCTGGTCTTCGCGATACACAATCTTGGCGGCGCCTTCGTAGGATTCTTTTTCCTCATCGCCACTCTTGCCACCCAAACCAATTTTTACCGAACCGGATAAACCCTCGTCGGGCAAATTAGGGCGTTCGTTTTCGATATTGGCAATCGCCAGCGCCGAAGGCACTTGCATCAATCCATAGGCTACCAAACCAATGGATAACAGATATTTATTCACTTTTTTTCTCTTGTTTAGCGGGAGGGCGGATTATAGACAGGGAATAAAGGAGGGGCTAGGTCGTTACATCGGAAACAGGAAGTGAATCTAACGGAGGGGAGTCGTCATCCTCGCCTAGCGGGGATCCAGCTCTTGCTTTAAAAATATTGGAAGTTGAAGACTATAAGAACTGGATCCCCGGCCTGTGGCCGAGGATGACGACTCCCCTTTGCTAGATACATTTATTATTTCAAAGAACCACCGTTATCCAAATTAACGCAACAAACGCAATCCATACAAGCCCCCAGCAATGGAGCCAGGCTTGGCGACAAACTTTACCGTCAACTTGCCTTTGCTCGCCACTACCAGGCTCGCGGGAATTTCATAATCCTGCGTGTAGATTTCTTGCGGTGCATCATTGGTAAGCGTTACTGATTTGATCAGCTGATTGTTGATGTAAATATCAAACTTGCGGCCAGCATCCAGTGTTGAATAACTCAGGCGCAATACTTTTGCTTCGCGTTTTTTATCCGTCAGATCGTAACTCAACCAGCCAGTCGCATGGCGCCAGTGCATGCCTTTATTCAAACCTGCATCGCCGCCCTCCGCTTTAAAAAAGTGGTCCGATTCCGGCTGCTGCTCGCCCGGTGCGACCTGATCAATAGTCTGCGCTTCCAACGCCAAGCGCTTGGCTTCTTTCTCCGCCGTCTGCGCTTGCAGCACTTTTAAATTCTCTGGCGTCGAGTAAGGCCAGTAGATCATATACCGTGAATCGTGCAGGCGGAAGAATGGAATAAACTCGATATTCTGCGCGTTCTTGCCTTGCAGCAAACCTTCAGCAACAAACGTAAGCGGTTTACCGGGGACGGGCTTGAATTTCGCCAGGAAATCCGTGCTATCGCTGACAAACAAAGGCGCGGCTTCCAGCGGGCACACCTGTCCCTGCGCTATATGGCCCATGCGCGAATCGTCGGCGAGGAACTCCAACTTTTCGTCGCCAAAGGGTTTGGTTTTAGCGGCAAGTACAATAGGGCCATGTAAGAGTGCATAATAGTTTGAGTGGTCCGGCATCTGTTCAAGCTGCGTATGCATTGGCAAACTCAATTCAACCTTGTCGCCTTTGCGCCAACTGCGTTTCAGGTCGATATACTCACCCGGTTTTGCATCCACTTTCACCAGCTTATTGTTAACTTTAAGCTGCAACGCACCCGCATTGACCCACTGCGGGTAACGCAACTTCAACGAAAATTTCTTGTTGCTATTGATACTAATACTGGTGCTGGATTCGTCGGGAAACAGATTGTTTTGGCTTAACTGGATATTTTCCTCTCGCCAATTCAAGGTGGACGGAATAAACAGGTTTACATACACAGCATCTTTATCGTGTGCGTAAATAAATTCGCCGTATTTGGCATGGCTCTCAATGCCTGAGCCAACACAGCACCACATGCCTTTATCGACTTGTGAATAAACACGATAGTGGTTGGGGCGCATAGGCGTGAAGTACACAAAGCCACCGGTCTCGGGGCGCTGCGATGAAAGTATATGATTGTAAAGCGCACGCTCGTAGTAATCGGCATAGCTGGCTTTGCTATCACTTAAAAATAATAACTCGGTGAGCTTGAGCATATTGTAGGTGTTGCAGGTTTCCGGCCCTTCCACCTCGTTGATCATGCTCGAAAAATCTTTGTCATCGTGAAAGTGTTCTTTCACGCTATTACCGCCGATGGCAACCGTGCGATGGTCATGCACTGTTTGCCAAAAAAATTGTGCGGCATTTTTCCAATCTTTATTGCCGGTAATATCGCCTATGCGCTTAAAGCCAATCACTTTGGGAATTTGCGTATTGGCATGCAAACCGGTGAGTTTATCCTGCCCTTCTTTTAGTGGATTCAAAATCGCTTGATGGGAAAAGCGAATAGCCAGATCCAGATATTTTTTATCGCCCGTCAGTTGGGAAACATCGGCAAGTACTTCGTTCATACCGCCCTGTTCTGCCCGCAACATATTTTGCATCTGCTCATCGGACAGACGATTAGTGAGCGCAAGCGTCCAATCAGACAATGCGACCAACATAACCTTTGCGTCTTCGTTACCGGTGTATTTATAAGCATCGCGCAAACCGGCAAATAGCTTGTGCAAGTTATACCAGGGCACCCACTTGCCGTTTACCGAAAAATTATCGGCTTGCAATTTACCTTGGGCAATTTGTAACAAAGCATCTCTGCCACCGGGAATTCCACCAAGGTAACCATCACCATTTTTTTGCTGGCATTTTTTTAATTCAGCCACCACATAATTCACGCGCTCCAACACCGTTGCATCGCCCGTAGCAGCGTACATAAGTGACAGCGCCGACAAGTAATGCCCGCCCATATGGCCATCAAGTCCGGTGGACTCCCAATTGCCATAACTCGGCTCTTTTTGCTCAACACCCGCCTCGCGCTGGAAAGGTGCCAGCATGCGATCTGGATCAAGCTCCATCAAATAATGGAGGTCGGTATTTTGGGTATCGAGGAAAATACTGGGGCTTAAGCGAACGTCTTGCAGAGGGAACAGTTCTGTTGCCATCGCCAGAGGACTCTGGATCAGCATTGCCAACAAGGCGACGGAAAATAATGTTTTCACAGGTTTCCTCACTCAGAAAATAATTGAGTTCAATTTTAGTTCAATCATCAGGGCTTACAAACAAAAAGGGCAACTCAAGAGAGTTGCCCTTTTTGTTACGCGGCCATCAGTTAAAATGAGTAGCGCGCGCCAATAGCAAAGGTACGACTGTAAATAGACGAACCGAAGTTGCTAATGGTCGCACCATTCTCGCCGTAATGACTTTGATAAATCTCATTAGTCAGGTTGGTGCCATCTACCGTCAGCTCAAGGTTATCCAACAGTTTGTAGCTGATTTGCAGATCCATACTGGACTCTGGCTTTCTCCATACTTCCAGTGGGTTAGCAAACAGTGCCGCCTCGTAATTATTCAGGAATGCGCTACGCCATGCATATGACAAGCGCGCACCCAATTTGTTTTTATCGTAAGCCAACACCACACTATAGGAGGAGTCAGATACACCAAACAGCGAGGTTTCCTTATAGCCGGTAATATTGGCGTTAGAATCTGTGATCGGCGTAGTTTGCGATGATGACAAGCGAGTGTAACTGGCCTGAACACCAAATCCATCAAGCACGCTTGGCAGATTCTCGGGGAACCAAACCAACCCCAATTCCGCACCGTGCAATTCGCCGTTAGACGCATTGTATGGCTGACTCAGAATATAGGTTGAGGTTACACCCTGAGCATTGGTGTGCTGGACTGGGCGGCGGAAATCAATAATGAAACCTTTAATATCGCGCTTGAACAAAGTGCCGTATAAAGAACTGGATGGAGCGAAGTACCACTCCAATGACAGATCGTAGTTTTTCGATTCCGTTGATTTCAAATCAGAGTTTCCACCGCCCGCAGAACCGTTGGTATTAGTTACACTGTCAGTGTAAGTAATGTTTGGGTTTAGCGACGAGAAACCCGGGCGGCGCAATGTTTCGGTATAACTGAAACGCGCCATCAAATCGTCTGCCAGGCTGTAACGTATCACGGCACTTGGCAGGAACTTGGAGCCATCAGCAGAGCCCGTGGAAGAAACACCGGTTGCTTTATCGTAAAACACCATGTCAGTGCTGGTGCCGGTGTAACGCACACCAATTTCACCATCCAGTTTACGGTCGGCAATTTCAGTTTCGTACTTAGCTACCGCGTATGCAGAAGTAGTTACTTCATCAATCTCGAAAGTTTTGAACAGATCTTGCTTCGAAAGATTGTAAATACCGCGCATTTCATCAGCGTGAGATCTGATGTAGAAACCGTTGGCAGCAGCCCAAGTGGTTGGTACGTCTGCACGGCCATCAAAGAAACCGTGATTGATGTATACCAAGCCAGGTGTTGCGGCAAGGTCTATAGAATTGTTGTAGCCGTCTTGTGTGCTATTAGCTTCTGATACACCACGATCATCGTAACGCAAACCGAAATTAAAGCTGTGGAAAATACCAGCGTCTGCGGTGTAGGTTGCATCTGCTGTGAAGGTTGTTGCGTCACCCTGATTTTTGTTCGCGTTGTCATACAACTGGGCTGAATGCCATTGCGATGCATCCGCAGAATCAGCTTCGTTTACCGCCGTCGCTGGATCATCAAGGAATTCGTAGGCTGGAATACCGCCTTTATCATTAAAATCTACGTTGATACCGTAGCCACCTTTATCGAAACGCATAGCGAAGAAATCAGATTTAAAGGTACTTTTTTGATAAACCAATTCTGATTTTACTTGCAGGTTGTCGGTAAAGTCCCACTTGCCTCCCAATGAATATACGTAGCTATCGGTCTGACCGGTAGTCAGGTCGCCACTGGTAAACATATATTGGTGACTGTCGCTACGCGATTTCACAATATTAGTGCCGGGGAAAAGCTCAACATTCGCCGCCGATGGATTATTAGCATAATCACCCCACCAGTCTACGAAAGAAAACAACAGTGAGTTGAAAGACGAATTGCGGTAGCCGTTGTAGAAAGTTTCAAAGGTATATTCAGATTTGTCATCCGGCGCATACTGCAATGAAATATTGGCTGCTGGACGTTCGCGCTCACCAGTAAAGTCACTGGCGAAAATCGCATCGCGCGACAGCACGTAGGCTTCCTGCTTTCCGTTTACGGTTAGGGTAGAGCCAGGAGCAGTAGCCAAACCATTCAGTTGGCCTGGGGTCCAGATGGGATTTTCAGCCACACCAGCGTGGTCAGTGAAAATGCGCTCCCAGGGAGTAAATACGGTAGTCGGCGTACCTGTAGCAAAAGGCACCATAGCGCCCGGGGTTACACTTTGGTCACGATAGTTGGTTTTGGTGTAAGACAAGTTAACCAAAGCTCCGAACTCACCGGCACCTGTATCCCAACGGTCACTCGCAAGAGCACTGATAGCTGGGTCAGTTTTTTCAGCCTGCTCTTGATAAATTCCACGAGCGGCAACGACAAATTTGCTCCCCTCAAAATCAAAGGGTCGCTGGGTTTTAATATCGACTACACCGGCAATTCCGGTTTCCAACTGACTTGCGGAACGGGTTTTATAGACGTCAACCTGCTTCAACAGGCTCGCGGGAATATCTTGCAACTGAACGGCCGTGCCAGATGCGGTAAATACATTTCGGCCATTCACAGTAGTGGTAACGTCAGTCAAACCACGAATGGAAATGCCAGAGACTTCACCAGAGCCACGGTTGGTTACCTGTACACCGGTAACACGCTGCAAAGACTCCACCAGATTGTTATCGGGAAATTTGCCGATATCTTCGGCAACTACCGAGTCAACGATTTGAACTTTCTCTTTTTTAACATCCAGAGCTTTCGCCAAGCTCTCACGGATACCGGAAACAACAATCTCTTCTACGGCTTCATCCGCTGCCAATACATGGGCGCTGCCCACGACTGTCGTCATTGCTATTACCGCACTTAATATCTTTTTACTGAACATGAGTTAGTCCTCTCCGCCCCTCGTACCAAGCCTGTAAACCTGGTATCAGGTATTTGTATTATTAATTTTATTGTTTTGGCGGCTTTTAGCAGGAAAAGCCGTCAAATGTTCTCATGTCTTCCATTGGAATGCCGCCTTGTGCATATTGTAAGACAATATGATCGTATGTTTGTTTTGGGGGATAGTCAACGACTTTTTATAAAGTGAGATCTAGATGTTTTGGTAGAAACAAAAAAAAACGGGCCTCAAAGAGGCCCGCTGGAGATTACAAACAATTCGAACTTATTTGGCTGTCGCTTTGTTGTAGAGGAAGCTTACATCCTCAGCACTAAGCACATCGTTGTATAGGTTCACCTCGTCAACCATACCGTGGAATGCAGTATCCCAGAAGGTACAACCTACGGAGAACTGGGTTGCACCTGACAATACGTTCGGGAAATCAACCATATCAGCAACTTTAACACCATCAATGTATGCCTTGTACTTACCGTTGTCGACAGTGACAATCACATTGGCCCAAGTGTTCAGCGGCAGTTTAAAAGGAGCGTTGTTCTTAACGAACACACCATCAAACCATCTGGCGCTACCGGACCATAGTAGAGAATTGGAACCGCCAGGTAGCTGGCCAGGAACCAGGCTAATCCAATGATTAACATCAGTCATACCGAAGAAAGCGGATGAGTAGTCTTTAGCTTCAGCGGCATTCAACCACAGAGATACCGAGTAGCTGAAATCCTGAATCATATTGTCACCCAGTTTCACACAGGAGCTGCCATTCAGCACCAATGCTTTGTTGGCAACACCATCTGCGTAAGAGACTTCACCACCATCCACATTCAGGAAGCCACCTTTAACAATACCTGAGGCGAATACACCAGATTGTTCGTCAAGATTTCCATCAAATTTGTAAACAGCAACTGGGAATGGTGGCGCTTTGGATTTAACAGTAGCCACAAACTCTTTAGTGACTGCCGAGCCACCATAACTAATGGTCGCGGTCAAAGTGACAGTAGCATCAGATTCTGTAGCCGCTGGTTGTGTAATAGTACCAACAGCATCCAGTGCACCTGAGTTGTTACTTGTCCAGCTAACAGCAACACCGTATTCACCCGCTAACGGCAGATCAAGATCTTCTTTCAGAGCTGAAATGTCACCAAGAGTCAGAGCAGCCTTCGCCTCAGCAAGAACATCAGCGGCTGGCATGCTACCAGGATCAGTCAAAGCAACCTCGTCGGGCGTTAATACCTTGTTGTAAATTTTCAGATCATCGATCAAACCATTGTACGGGATATCCCAATAGTTAACCCCCAAAGCGAACTTGCCAACATTATTGCTAAACAAATCAACAATACCATTGACGGTACATTTCTTTTCACCGTTTAAGTAGACGGTTGCCAAGCCTTTATCAATAGAGAAAGTTACTGCAGTCCACTCATTTAATGGCAGCGCAACACCCGAAGCACACCAGGCATCACCCGTACCAACTACAGTAGAAATGTGCCAGATTTTAAACGTAGCATCCCACCAGGTTTCCAGAGGCAAACTAATCCAGTCAAAACCTACTGCTGCAAAGAAACTAGGTGTATGTGCAGTTTTGGCGGCGGGTTTCAACCAATATGAAACCGTGTATTCGTAATTATTGATAATGCCGTCAGGCAACAACACACCATAATTATTTAATGCAACCGCTTGCCCATCATGACCAGCACTATAAGCAGCTACACCACCAGCGTTATCGATACGATCGCCTGTTGTAGTAGCGGCAGCAAAATTGCCTTTGGCATCCTGCAAACCGCCATCAAATTTGTACTGTGCGGTAGCTGAAACTATTTTCGGTGCGGTAACTTTTACCACGATCGTTTTGATTTTGGTTTGACCGTCCAAGGTAATCGTGGCTGTCAATGTTACATTTTGATCACCTGCGGTGGTGCTAGGACGATTTACATGAGCAACACCAGTCAATTCACCAGTCTTCTTGTCGCGTTTCAGATTAATAATCGCTGGATTACTTGATGCCCAGGATACTGTCGCTGCATGAGTTCCGCGTAGCGGCACTGTCAACGTAGAATCGGCCGTCTCAGCAGGCAACACCAAGTCATCAGCAATCGCTGTCAAGGCTTCAGCAGTAGTTTTGTTAGGTAATTTTGAACCCCACAACGAAGAACCAGTGGTCGATACCGCAGAGAATACCGGCACGAGTTGACGCAAAGATTCATCCCACTGCCACTGCATAACACCTTCATAAGAACCTATGTTGGCAGCCTCCGCGGCTCCGGTAATAACAAGGTTGATACGATTTTTATCTGTGCTGGACAGTGTGTAATAGCCGGTCATTTCACCACTAATGGTGCGATTCTCGTTCAGTTTTACGTAAACAGAATTGTGCCCCGTAGCATTGGTATCATGTTGATGACCAATAAGACGGTAATCACCTACCAGATCCGCAGAATCTACAGTATTCGTACCAGAGATAGGTGCATAACGCTGAGGAGATGCTACGAACCAGCCGTCACTGTTTAACCACAACTCATGAACACGCACAGAGTGTTCTTCGCCACGATTTGGAAAACGTGTGTGGGTAACCAGGAAATATTTTTTAGCCGTTGCATCGTAGTAAACGGAGTTGTGGCCTGGCGACAAATAACCCCAACTATCACCACCATCCCCTACTTCCGATACAAAATTAAAACCACCCATCAACTTAACGCCATATTTGCTCAGCGTATCAACGTTGGTATTGGCCGCCACCATATCTTTACCAGCGGAATCCAAATATGGGCCGTTCGGAGTTTTGGAGCGAGATACACGAATGTTGTAACCGCCATTAGCCGCAAAGCCGCCAATAGAGTTAAACATGTAGTAGTAATCAGTCTCTGGACTGTAGGTAATCCAGGTACCTTCGATAGGTGCAAAACCACCACCAGCCAGATGCTTGCCATAGCCTTGGCCAGCTTTGGGGGCGCCAGTGCTTTCATCCAATTCGAGGATAAAAATACCGCCGAAGTAAGAGCCGTACACCATCCACAGCTTGCCGTTCTTGTCGTAGAACACATGTGGGTCAATACCGTTAGGCATGGTGGCGCCATCAAACGACGTGACACCCGCCGGGCCTTTGCCATCAGCGATTTCCTGGTCGGTCATACCGGTACGCAGGATAAGGCTCTTATTAGCGTAAGGGCCTTCGATGTTGCTGGAGGTAGCTACGCCGATATAAGAACGTGGACCATCGCAGTTACCCGTAGCTGGCTGGGTGCAAAAATCGTAATAGAAATAGTACTTGCCATCTTTTAATTTGATGACGTCAGGTGCCCAGGAGCCTTTATAGCCGCCGGTCCACTCAGTGCCCTCAGCAATTTGGCTGCTGAAGGTATTAAACAGTGGGTTTTGATCGTTAACACCTTCGGCGACGCGGGTCCAGCTCATCAGGTCGGTAGATTTGGCCACGGACAAGTGAGAGCCGAATACGTAATAGGTGCCGTTATCTGCTTTAACAATAGATGGATCATGTACCGCCATGTCGTTGTAGACAATGCTGGATGCGTTTGCAGTTGGATCGCTGCTGGTTACAGTGGTGGGCAAGGCGTCAGATGGCAACCCTTTATTACCGCCCGAACCACCTCCGCAGCTCGACAGAGCGAGCAGACTGGCGGTAACCAGCGCTAAGTGCTTTAGCTTCATGGATGAACCCTCAAAAAATTTTCTTTGTTATCACTTATTTAGCAGAGTGCCTCTCACGCACCAGCGCCCAACCGGTACAGCACCCCAATTGATGCAGAACTGCTTCCGCAACCCAAACGCACAATTAGTCATACAATACTACCTATTAATTCTAGATAAACAACTCTTTTTTTCAAATTTTGTACATTTTTCGAGCCTGCACTAACCTTAGCATAGCCCGTAAGACGCACACTTTATGCACAATTACGCGTTGACAATGCTAATGTCATACAATAGTATTTTATATACCCAAGATAATGCACAATAAAGACTAGGCCTCACTCGATCTAAGCCCAAGTTACGCGAGAGGCAAAATTTCAACCTTAGAAGGGAGAGCCCCTCATGTTTACGCGTTCAGCACTAAGCAGCGCAATCACCCTGGCCATGGCGCTCGCCAGCCAGCCACTTCTCGCCCAGGGTCAACCAGCTCCTGCCACTGGCGATGAAGTTGAAGAAATTGTGGTATCGGGCATTAAAGAAAGTTTGACCAAAGCCCTGGAAATCAAAAAAGAGAACATCCAGATCGTTGATTCGGTGGTAGCGGAAGATATCGGCAAGTTCCCCGACAACAACCTTGTAGAATCACTGCAACGTGTAACCGGTGTACAAACCACCAACCGTGGCTCAGGTGAAGTGTCCGGCATTACCATTCGCGGTCTGCCAGATGTGGAAACCACCATCAACGGCCGCGAAATTTTTACCGGTATCGGCCGCACCCTGGCATTGCAAGATATTCCAGCAAACCTGCTGAACCGTGTAGATGTGTTTAAAACCCGTTCCGCCAACCAGATTGAAGGCGGTATGGCCGGTTCTATCGACGTGAGAACCAACCGTCCATTTGATTTTGACGGTAGCAAGATAGCTATTTCTGCTAAAGGCACCTATCAAACCACCTCTGAAAAATACGACCCCAATGTAAGTGCCCTGTTCAGTAATAAATGGGATACCAGCATTGGTGAAGTGGGTGCGTTATTAAACGTTTCTACTGTGACAACCCACTATCGCGACCAGAGTGCCAGCGTGGGCGCCCTCTTCCCGATGTTCACGCAGAACTTTATCGATTCCAACGGCACTTCTTACAAAGTGGGCGACCAGATCCCCATTACCGATGCCGCCAAAAACAGGGTATGGATTCAGGGTACTGTAGGTGGTTTGCCAGACAAGGCGGGCTCAACCCTGACCATGAATGGCCAGAGCATTGATTACATTCTGGAACGTGACGCCATGTTCCTGAGTGATTTCCAAGGTACTCGTGAGCGTCCAGCCGCAAACCTGTCCTTGCAATGGGCTCCCAACGATTCCTCTGAATACGTTTTTGAAACTTTCTACACCGGCTATCGCAACCAAAGTGAAAACCGTTTGCTGTTTACTTTCATTAACGGCCCCAGCAAATTCCAGGAGACCGAACTTTATCCGGACACCAACGTAGTCCATAAAGTTTATGTAAATAATCCAACAGGCTTCAGCAGTGGTGACGGTAGCGAAGGCCAGACTGACAGCATCATGTACGCACTGGGCGGTAAGTGGGATATCAGCGATAACTTTAAAGTTAAAGCAGACCTGAACCACCAGATCAGTAATTACGAAACCCGTTTTGTTGCAAACCAGTGGAGCTTCAGCCGCTACCAGGCGATAGCTGACTACAACTACCACAACAACAACACCATCATGCTGGCGTTTTTGGATGACCCAACCACCAGCTTCGATGAATCTGACATGACCCAACTGGGCAATGCCAAATTCAGTAATTTCTATGACAACGCCGATAAGCAACACGGTGAAGGTACAACACTGACTATTGACGGTGAGTACGATGCAAACTGGGGCGTGATTACCAAAACCCGTTTTGGCCTACGTGTTGATCAACGCAAAGCTGACTCGCTCCACAGAGATAAAACTGTATCCAGTTGCGCGGGTAATGCTTCGTGCGATATCAGTTTGCATCCAGAACTTATCGACATCAGCCGCAAAGGTTTCTTTGATGGCTATGGCTATGTGCCCTCACAGTGGTTCGCTGCTGACGGTACAGAGCTGATCGATCACACTGATACTTATCGTGCACTATTCGGCATAAAAGCCGGTGGTGAAGATTGGCTGCCCGCTTCATCCTACAATGTAAAAGAACTGAATACCGCGCTTTACGCTGAAGCAGATTTCGAAACCGAACTCGGCGATAAAAAAGTAGACGGCAACTTCGGTTTGCGTGCTGTTTCTATCAAAAATACCAGCGAGTTTTACACCGGCACATCAGAAACTACTGACACCCGCGTATTGCCAAGCTTTGGTATTCGCTACTGGCTGGAAGACGATCTGGTTGCACGTTTCAACTTTGGTCAAACCCTTCGTCGCCCAGGTTTTGGTGATTTGAACCCGGCAATTTCCTATTCCGAGCCAAACACCACACCTTACGGCACAGCGGGCAGTGGTAATCCTAACCTGAAAGCAACCGAGTCTAAAAACTATGACCTGGGCCTTGAATGGTACTTTGCCGAATCAAGCTCACTGTACGGCGTATTGTTTGAGCGCGATGTAAAAGGTTTTGTCCTGTCTACGCAATCAGTCATCAGCGGTCCAACCGAAGGGCTAGATTACGTGTATACCAAACCTGACAACAGCTCTGAAGGCTGGCTGAAAGGGGCGGAAATCGGTTTGGTTTACTTTCCGAAAAACTTGCCATCCTACTTGGACGGTTTGGGCGGCCAGTTCAGTTACACAATGCTGGACTCAAACCAAACCAACCCAGCAAGCTATGACGTAAGCGGGAACCTGGTTCCTGTTCCTGATTCGCCTTTGTTTGGTGTATCTGATTCGTCCTACAGTGCTGTGGTAGCTTATGAGAAGCATGGCTTCAGCGCGCGCTTGTCCTACGTATGGCGCGAGAAGTTCCTGCAACGCAACGACGGCACGCTGTTCGCCAGCCCACTGCAAATTTACTCTGCTCCTGAAGAGAGCCTCGATCTGCAGCTGAGTTACAACCTGACTGACAATTGGGTCGTGACATTGGATGGTACCAACTTAACGAACTATCGTTTCCGGACCTACTACCATTCAATTACCAACAACAACCCTGATTATCTGATGAACTATGGTACCGCTCTGTTGAGCAAGACCGTATCACTGGGTACTCGTATTTCGTTCTAATATTTCTTTGCAAGACGATAAAAAAGCCGATCTGGATTTCCGGATCGGCTTTTTTGTTTTGGCATTTGGTAAACATCATGCACAGTGCTCATGTCAGTATTTTATAAAGCACTCCGACAATTTTATAGCGCCCCAATTGATCAATAAAAAAATGCTCGGAGTGCGGCTACAGCTCTTCTATATCCAGCCTATGTAATGGATTTTCGGAAACTTACCGACTAACGACGGGTATACAAATCCAGCCACTGGATCATGCCGCCCCCCCTGAGTAACGCAAGCAGCTAATCAACCATAAAAAAGCCCGACACATTTCCTGTGTCAGGCCTTAGCGGTATTTTCTCTAGTTAACAACAATTAATTTATTCTTTTCCGTTCCCAATTGTTGTTACGCCATTAACTTATCGAACATTTCGAAAATAACACTATCAATAAATTTCCAAAAGTATAACCAAATAATAAACCAAGAATATAACCAATAGTGATTATAGCATCCGATGATGTTAGTGCAGGCAATGCCAAAAACCATAAAAATATAGATATAACTGGCAACCAGGTATAAGAAAAATCGAGAGCCTTATGGCATTTTGGACAATAGATACGAGGCCCTGCCCTTGTAACATCGATAAAAATTGCCCGAAAACAAGTGCGCCGATTTATGTTAATCTCATGGTAACAATTTGGGCACATTTTCTTAGTCAGCATTGTCAATTACAATCCGCCAAGTGAGCTTGGTAATACAGAGTTAATGCCAAGGGTCATTGCACCGGAGGTAGTAACATTACCCATTTGGGCAAATTGCGCGGCACCAAATGCAGATCCTATAACTTTTGGATTGGCCATCTGATTAAAAATCGCTCCCGCAACTTTCCCTCCAGCGAATCCTGTTACCGCGGCTAAAGCCGTTTGAGCAGCAACTTCTTTTGTATCAACGCATCCTTTTTCTGCATATTGATTAATAGCATCGGAAGTTCCACCAACAGCCGCGCCTATTGCAAGTCCAGCCAAAGGATTAACAGTTAATAGTGCACCCGTCACCGCTCCACCGACAGCACCTGTTACGCCACTAGCTACTATGCCTCGCCAGCTTTGATTAGACGCAATTGCAGACGCGATGCCGACACCACCGCCGATCAACCCACCAGCAATTGCGCCACCCGCAACCCAAATAAACTCTCCATTGGGATCTACAAAACTAATTGGATTGTTGAATGTGTAAGCATAAGTATTTAACCCACCGTTCAACCCAATCGGATCACTTTGTATATAACGCCCAATACTCGCATCGTAATATCGATTCCAGTTGTACCATAACCCGCTTTCCACATCGAAGTATTGACCAGGAAAACCAATATTCAGGCCACCAATAGTATTCAAAACCACGGAGCGATCAAATGCGTAGTTATTTGCTCGCCATACCACAGCTTTAGTTGAATTAGTGACGACTTCAGGGCGTCCCAAATGATCGTTATGTATTGCGTATACCGCATTGCTGCGTACAAGGCCTACCGTTTGTCCTTTGAAGTATACGTAAATACTGGAAAGCGCGCTGCCAGCGTTATCCGTTTCGGCAACCATTGCACCTGAGACATCGTAAAGATATCTGTATGTCGCATTAGTGGTGGTTTTGTATACACGCTGATTGTAACCATTGCTCGAATAATTATTGTTATTGACTTGCTTGAGACGATTAAGCGCATCGTAAATATAAGTATATTCACCGCCTGCACCTGTTTTTGATGTGATATTACCAACGGCATCATATTCAAATGCTTTAGCACGAAGCCCGGTGATAGCGGGGATACGATTGCCTTGTGCAGGCACACCATAATCATCTGTACTACCACCCCAGGTATGGCTGGTGCGATTGCCATTCGCGTCATAGGTAAAACGTTGATTTTCAGCGCCCGAATATTGCGCAGGTTTGTAATTGGAGATACTGCCAATTTCACCCACTTTGTTATAGGACATTGTTAAACCCTGAACGCCAGGCGTCGAAATACCACGCAGCAAACCATCATCCGTAAAGCTCACGGTACGTGTTAGGCCATTACCATATTGCCAGGCTGTGGACGATGGATTTTCCAGCGTTGTGTCAGACACAACAGTCACCCAAGTATTGTTAACTTTCGCCTCAACCCTGATAGGTTCGTTATTAATGTCATAGCTGTAGCGCACTACAACGCCATTTGGGTAAGTCGCTGTGTAGAGCCTGCCATAGGAATCGTATCCGTAACTTATCGCGTAGCTCACGCCCTTAATAACAGTGGTCTGCTTGGCCAACCGCCCGGTTATAGTGTACTCATAACTGACACTGCCGGAGCTATCAGTAACAGAACACAGGCGACCAATACCGTTCGGACAATCGCCCGCTGCTACACCGTATACATAACTTACCTGCTCAGCGGCAAAACCACTTCCTGATGCGTTGACTCTGATTAAGCGATTCATCGCATCGTATTTATATACGTTGATTACGCCATTCGCGCGCGTCAGCGTATCAACCATACCATTTGGGTAATAGGTGTAAGATGTTGTCCCAGTATCTGGGCTAGTTTGTGTTTGCGTCTCTCCCACATCATTTTTGGGATAGCTGGTTGTTTTATTTAATGGATCGGTAATACCTGTGAGATAGCCGGCGGTATCATAATTAAAAATTGTTTTTTCATTAGCCGGATTAGTTTTTGTCTCTAACTGGTTATCTGTTCTGTAGGTGAAATGTGTCACTCTATTTAGCGCATCAGTAATAGAATCTCTATTAAGATTTTTATCATAGGTGTAGGTCCAGCGACGACCTTCTGCACCTACATCTGCCACAAGGTTCCCATTAACATCGTATTCGTGCCCTTCGCGCGTTATCGTATCGGTAGATTCATCATCAATTGTAAAAACATCTTTTACCGCTTTTGGATTACTTTCCAAGTCATAATCAAAATAGGTATATCTATCGGTATAGGCAGGGTCCAGCGCCGCAATGGGTTTTCTTCGGGTAACCAGGCGACCAGCAGGATCATAGGTATCCGAAATATAACCACCATTCGGATAGGTAATGAGCGACACATTGTCAAATGAATCGTAATCAAAACTGGTAATTAACGGACTGGAGTTTTTATTAATTTTTACTTTAGTTTGACGGTGCAAAACATCATAAATAAAGCCTGTCACTAGGCCATTAGCGTCGGTAACGCTCTCGGGATAACCACTCGAATCTGTGTAGGCAAAGGTTGCGGTATTATTATCTGCCGTTTTGATTGAGGCGAGGCTGCCATCAGAATTATAACTATAGGTCGTAAGGTCATTGACATCCGTACGCGGGCCATCCACCACCATAGTTCTCAACATCTTGTTGTCGTAGAATGTATAGGTATAGGTAGTTACTCGCTCAGAACCATTGCTATCTACCAATGTGAAAGATTTTAATCTGTCATTAGCTTCCGCTGCGGTGTAATAGGCATATCGCTTTCCAACGATTAAATTATCACCCACATAAGGATCTGTTGTGTTAAAGCGAGCGAGATAATAAACCCCCTTCCATAGGTTATTACTTATCAGACGCTTTTTATCGTCATAGACATATTCAATAGTTTTACCCTTACCATACTCGGTGCGGATGGTTCCGTCGGCATTGTAGGAATAAGTGGTTTTATTGCCTTTCCAGTCTATCTTGTTTTCAATTTTCCCATTTTCGTTGTAGTCATATCCCGCTGTTGCCGCTGCGCAACCAGATGCAGATGCTCTATCAATACTACCCAGCACTTTTCCCATCGTAGCGGATTGCTGATAATTATAAGTAGTCGTACCACCCAAAGCGTTTGTTACTACCGTTGTTTTGGCAGTGTCGTCATAATTAAATGTCGATTTTTTTACACCGCCCACCAAACCACTTGTTTTAACCCGGTTATCTGTATCTGAAACATAGGTAATTTCTTTTTGGATGATTCCATCTACTTTGGTATTTATCAGGCGCAGCTGCGAATTTTTATCCGCATAACCGTATTCGAGGATTTTTTTATTGCTTGGATAGATAGCTTTCGCCAATCTATCGACATTACTGTATTGATTAAGCTGAGTATATTCATACTGATAGAGAGCTCCATCAGGAACAGTGATTGACTTTATGGAATAGCTGTTCCATATAAAACTCATTTGACGGCCAGACGTATGAGTAATAGTGTCAAATTTATTGGAGGTCTCACTGGTGTAATGGTATGTCCAACCAATACTATTTAAATTAGTAGCAGATCTAATTTTCCCATAACTATCAAATACAAATTTGGTTTGCTCATAACTTGTATATATCCAGGTACCATCTGCATTTTGGTCCAGCCTTACAGGATCGCTGTAATAATTGGCACTTGTCCATCCATTGCCGCCATCTTTTGCAAATGAATGCTCCTTACCCGCAATGGTTATGACGACGCCAGAAAGATCAGCATAGTTTTTTGCTCTGGCACAATCGGTACCATTTGCCGAAAGACATTTTCCCCCATCGAGAAAATAGAATCCCATTTTGGTATCAAAAGTTGATGCCCAATTTTGGCCAAGAACACCGTATTTTTTTGAATCGCTAGTATATTCCCTGGAGATTTCCAGAGGATATTCACCTATATCTCTAAAGTCAGATTCAGATTGCACCTTCACACCAGATGAAATTACTACTGGACATGGCGTAGTTCCTGTCGGCGTTTTTTTATCAGCATCATTTTGTTTATTGGGATCCGATGCTGTTGGCATAGTTGGCGCGTTTACAGATTGCTTCGACTGAATAAGCCAAATAGAAAAATCATCTAACCCTGAGTAGCCCACAACCGTACAATTAAGAATGGGAGGAAATGCTTGCGAGCAATCCATTTCGGCACGCCTCGCACAGTCCTCATAAGACGAGCCAGATAAACCTCCACAATCGCGAGACGTTGTGTCATTCATACAACCAGAGTATCCATCGTTCTGAGAATACGAAATACCGCAATAACCACCGGCGAACGCAGATGAAGAAATAAAGCAAAGTAAAAAGACAGATCCCAATAATTTCATCAGGTTAAAACATATTTTTTTCACAAAAAGCTCCCTTAAATTTTGAAGCAATATCGCCAACAGCGGGCACATAAGTTATGCGTTGTTATTAGTGCGTGTCGATCAAACGACCCGCCGAATCATAGGTGTAATTCGTTGTTGTTGTTTGATAACCAATCACTCGCAAATAGTCGATATTGATATCACCAGCACTGCCAGGAAACACAATTCGAATTTTATTGACGCCCGCGTTCAACGAAACATCCGTGGATTTTGAAGACCAATCCTGCCAGGTTGATGCGGAGGAGAAGGTCAATGTATTGGTGGCGACACCATTAACCAATAGGTTCATTGGTACATCCGCACTTCCGCCATTACCGTAGCCAAATACTAAGCTTGCATAACCAGCTTCTGCCTGGGTTACACTCCACTCAACATAGGTACCCGCCACACCAGCAGCAAAATGTGCGTATCCAGTTCCTGAATATCCAGAAACATCAGTTGCAACAGAAGCACCGGAGAGCGTTGCCGTTTCAGCCTGATAAAGAGTTCCATCAGTGGGAACTGATGAAGCTGTAGAGGAGCTACTGGTTGTGGATGATCCCTCACTGGAAGACTCAACAATAACCAATACAGGCACACTGAGATCGCCACACAGCACACTGTTATATCGACAGGCCTGCACATAATAGGTGTAATGACCACTACTCATTCCTGAAATCAATTTTTGTGTGCTATCAACAACCGCGACTAATTGTGAGCCTTCATAAAGTTTGTAAGTTATCGCATTGGCTACCTGACCCCAGCTCAAGGTGTAGCTACCAGGCTCACCTAAAACGGGTTGATTCATGGATGGCGCCTGTAGTGACGCAATGGATATTGGATTGGATTCTATTGCGGGTTTGCAATTCCTGATGCCTTCAACATCTACACAAGGTTGCACGCTGTATGAATAGTTTCCGCCGGATGACGCAGCGCCAAAATTTACGGCTGGCACTATCGATAAGCGAGGCTCACCACTCGGAGCACCATTGAAATTTTGTTGCACCAAATAATAGGCTGCACCCGATACCGGACTCCAACTAACAGACGTTGCGCCGGCTTGCTCATCATATGCGGCAGCCACTGCTCCCATATCGGCAAGAAGCGCTACCACAACACGGTACGGAAGACTTGGCTCCGTACAAACTACCGAATTGCAGGCGGCAATCTGATAAAAATAAACACCGTTGGTTTTACCACTGATATCGAAACTGGTCCCTGTAACATTTTGTGCATTGTTGTTCTCACTGAATTGATATCCAGTAACATTCTGAGAAGACGACCAAGTGACGGTATAATTTCCGGTGTAGTTGGTAGAAGGTGCGGACAAGATCACACTCGGTCCGGGTGCATTTACGGTTATAGGATCGGAGTCAGTAGTGCTGGGATTGCAACGCTGGTAGTCCAACGCTTCTCCACAGGACTGCACTCTGTATTGATATACACCACCTGCAATCAGCTTTGGAAACGCATAAAGTTGTGCATTGGTAACCTTTATTGCATTAGCCCAAACACCATCATGTTGCTGCTGGACTAAATAGTAAGTTGCACCAGATGCCGGAGGCCAATAAATCGTTGTTATAGCTGTGCTAGTATTAAAGTTAGCATACACATATCCAGGCTTTTCCGGATTAACCACTTTGATTTGCTGCGTATTGGACGGAGTAGTACAACCAGTTCCGTTACAAGCAAGCACCTTATAGGTGTATGCACCGGTTATTTTTGCACTATACGTTTTTGATGTTGCAAGCGGATCACCCGTGTTTGTAACCAGCTGTTCGTTTTCATATAACTCATAACTTGCCGCTAACTCATCGGTTGTCCATGACAGAACATAATTTCCATCAGTGCTTGTTTGAGCATTTATACTTAACGCAGGTATCTTCGTCGGTTTAGGTATATTTACCGTTACAGTCTTGGTATCACCTGGAGTACAAGCAGTGGCGCAATCTTCTATTTGATAACGGAAATTGCCATTTTTATTTTGATGTAGTGTAAGAGTTCCGCTGCCAGAGGTTAGCCCATTACTAATGTTAACCCATGGGCCATCATTATAGCTTTCATTGATTTTTATTGATCCGCTTCCATAAGCCCAAGATATGTCGTAAGAGCCAGTCGCGTTCGATGTAGGTATATTCGTAAACTTTGCGAGTATGTCATTTACTTTGAAAATGAATTTGTCACTCGCAGTACTAACACCATCTGAAACAAAAACTGTAACCTCTGTTTGGCCAACCACACCAGTCGGATACAACGTAATCGTTCGCGTACCGCCATTATTCGTTAATACAATATTTGAAGCGTTGTTGGGTAACAGCGTCATGTTTGTTGACAACGCCCAAACATTTAAGGAAGCACTGGCCGTTTCCTTATCGCTCACAATAAAGCTGATGACACCGGAATTCGGAACATCCTCACCAATTGCTTTATCGGCAATATCAGATATTTCAGGCACATCGTTAACGGCATTAACAGTTACCGGAACATCGACCGTTTTTGATGCTGAACCGTCAGAAACTTTAATGGTTATTGAGGTGGTCCCACTAGCCTCGGGAGCAGGATTAACAACAACAGAATAATATGAACCACTTCCGCTCACAGTAACACTGGAAATAATTGCCGTGTTATTTGAGACAGCCGATACCTGTAAAGAAGAAAGTGAAGAATCAATATCATAAACAGCAAAGGAATTTCCAGCCGATGGCTTATCTTCGTCAGTGGTTATCGAGAAAGGATATGCTGTTATGCCGGGCGCATCATTCACCGCTGTAACATTTATCGTAAAGCTGGTGGAAACGGCAGGCGCAGCTCCGTCAGATACACTCAAGGTAATTACTGCCGTTCCATTTGCATCTGCAACAGGTGTCAGCACAAGAGTACGACTAGCACCTGTCCCCGAAATTTGAATACCTGAATTAGCAATTATACTGGTATCGCTTGAAGAGCCAGTTACAGTTAACGAGTTCACATCGGAATCCACATCACCAATAGTAAATGCAATAGGCGAGGATGCCGTGTCTTCACTGGTGGTTTGCGTGGAAATAGCTGAGATGGTAGGTGCGTCATTTACAGCACTGATCATCACAGGAATATCCACTGTCCTGGTCGATGAGCCGTCGTACGCTTTCAACGTAATCATTCCCGTGCCTGTCGCGTTAGGAGCGGGATTCACCACGAAGGAGTAATAAGCACC
>JAGKWU010000029.1 GCA_021151695.1 Cellvibrionaceae bacterium
CACATGAGGTTGCAATTCATGGGGGCGACTGGACAGGGTTGCAACCACCGGCTCCACATCAACACCGGCCCGCCCGAGGGCGGCCCCACCCAGCCGCCATAACAACAGGCAAAGCTGTGCGAGGACACGACTTGCGAAATTTCGCAATGTGCCAATGTGGAAAAATACGGGGGTTGCAATCCCGGCCATGGGTTTTACCATGGCGGCGTCAGGGTAGGGGATGGCCACAGGACTGTCAACGAGAGCCGACTGTCAATGCGAGTCGGCAACCAATGTAAGTCGGGCGACCTAACACTGCGGTTCCTAAGCTGGAGCTTGGGAACCAGAGACCGCTCAAGAAGGGACGGAGGGATTTAATTTAAAAAAGGGACCGGAGGGATTTAATTTTGATCAGCCCTTCATCTTTTTAAACAAAGCGGCCTTTCGGTCGCGTTGTTCTTCTAATCTAAGCTTTTCACAAAATCCCTGCACCCGCTACATCAAATCCGCGAGGTCATAAAGTGCTTGTTGGGGGAAGGTCCAGATCGTGGTGGATAAGCAAAAATATTTTTATCCAGGCGAATCCAGCCAGGCTGGCTTGGTGTCTTACTCACTTGTTAATCCGTTTATTTCCAAGGAGTAGTGAGTGGCGGTAGTCAGTCTTCTCCCTATACATGTTATTCACGTTGCTTATATAACGCTGACTTTATTTGGTATTTTTTTGGTGTTGGGGCGGGCTCAATGTAAAGCATTAGCATTGCTTTTAGGTGTCCATCTTATAGAAGAGGTACTTAATATTGTTGAAGAGCTGCACTTTGGCGGTGATATTTATTTAATCACTCCTGCGCTCCAGCTTGCTTATGGCCCTCTCTATTATTTGTTTGCAAAAAACCTGATTTACGGTGATCTCAAAACGCGCAAACACCTTGTACACCTATTGCCGGCTCTGCTCGCCATAGGTTTTACACGCTGGTGGCCCGAGGAGTTGATGGCCGCTTTTGTCATTTTAATAATTTATTTTGTGCTTACTTACAAATTGCTTTCCCATTATCACCGCATTTTGCGAGATATAGTATCAGACGGTGAAAGCCACTCGCTAAAATGGCTAATTAATACGCTCATTGTTATAGGTACATTTGAGTTTATTGATTTTGTTCGTCTGAATTTGCAGCTAGTGCTAAGTGTTGACGTGCTCACACAATGGTATTTTATCAGCGCTCTCACTTCATTGTTATGTACCGCCTATTTGGTGCTTAAGGCGGTTCGACAGCCTCAGCTTTACTCGGGTATAACCGATATTCAGCGTCGGATTGAAACGCCCGCAATACCTGACTCGCCTGCCGTGGATACTGGAATGGCTCAGACGTTATTTTCAGCGGTAGTAGATCATCAACGAAAAACGCTTGCCTACCGTCGCCCTAAATATTCGCTACGTAATCTCGCGGATGAAATGGGGTTGAGTGAGCAGGATTTATCCTGGGCTATTAATACCGGAGGACAAAAGAACTTTTCGGATTTTATTAATGAGTTGCGCATTGAGGATGTAAAGGATTTTTTGCGACAAACAACGCATGATAAAAACATATTGGATATTGCGTTTAACGCGGGCTTTAATTCCAAGTCCAGCTTTAATGCTGTGTTTAAAAAACATACGGGTTTGACGCCTAGCCAGTATGTGGCTCAGTCCAATAACCCTGGGAGTTAGTTTCGCGTTTACCAAAGAACTGAAGTATCCACCAGATATTTTAATATCCTGATTATGTTGTTCATGGGATATTGCTTCAATTCCTTTCAGCTTTCTTCTGATTTGATCATTAAACAACGAATTCACGTCCAGAATGATCATTTTGGACGATCAAGACCTCTCCTTTCTATAGCCTGAACATGTCTTCTCTGTGTGTAAGGGCTTTTTATGTTTTATGGAAATCTGTTGCTTGGATGTATAGCTATCTTTAGGGGCTGTCTCTATGTTGTTGTAATCATGGCAACGGCAAGTTCCATGGTATTTGCGGAGCCCTCCGGCACTCTGGGTTACGAAAATTTAACACGATTGCAATGGCAACAGGATTTGAATGAGCTGGATGCGAATATTCGCCAATATCACATCAATCCCTTCTGGTTTAAAAATGAAGCTGGCTACAAGCGTCTTTATCAGGAAGCGGAGGATTATATTGCCAAGGCTAAAACAATTGATACGAATATTGTTAACGGCTATTTCGAAAAGCTGGTTGCTTATATTTCCGACGGGCATTCTTATGTGGTCAACAAAACGGCACGGTTTGGTGCATTCTCTTACAGCTTGGAGTGGTTTGGTGATGATCTTTACATTATTAGCTTGGAGGAGGGCGACCGCGCCTTTTTAGGCGCAAAGGTACTTGCATTCGATGGTATGAAAGTAAAGCAAGCCAACAAGCGCATTGCACCCTTTATTCCCGTCGTTAATGCTAGCGGTTTTAAGTTTCATTCAAAAGATGCTTACCATTTTGCCGGATTAATGCACGTGGCGGGTATCAGTAAAAGCATGGATTCAATTGAATTAACGCTTGAATTGACTAATGGGAACAGGGTTAAAAAACAATTTTGGTTACGTAAAAACAATAATAAAACGGTAGATTTTCAGGAGCCTGAAGGTACGGATGCTGCACTTTATCGCCAGCAACAAGATCAATATCAGTGGTTTACTTATCTGGAGAAAGAACAAGCCATTTATCTTCGCTTCGCACTTGTTATTGAAAAGACCCCGGGCGACATCAATCGCCTCACGGCGCAATTGGTGCAGTTTTTAAATAGCCATGAAGTACAAAAATTGATTATTGACGAACGCGACAATGGCGGCGGCGATTCATTTTTTAATGCCCCCTTGATTAATGCCATCGCTAACAATCCCTCAATAAATAAGCGCGGAAAATTATTTGTGTTAACCAATCACAATACCTTTTCTGCAGCGATTAATTTTGCCGGCAATATGGCCGTGAAAACACGAGCTTTATTTGTTGGCGAGAAGGTGCCCGACCGCGCGACTTTTGCCGGTGAGGTCGGGCCACAGGCGAGGCATAGTTTACCCAATTCGGGCATTGTGGTTAGCCTGTCTTTTTCTGAGTGGAATTCCACCTACGACAATGATCAGTGTGATGCTGTAAGTTTGGATATTCCCGTTACATTGACGCTGAAAGATTTTCTTTCTGGCCGTGATCCCGTTTTGCAAGCCTGTTTACATTATTCGCCACGAAAAGTGCAGGCCGCGACACTGGATAATTATGCGAGCTGGGTAGGGCGTTACGATTACAGTCCAGATAAAGCGTTAAAAATTTATGAAAAAGATGGAGAGCTTCACATGGAAGTTACCGAGTGGATATTTTCCGGTTTGCATCCGCATTCAAAGAATACCTTGAAAACAGATTTGACTGGAGTCGAGTTAACAAGGCTACCCAATGGCAATATTGAATTTAGACAGCCGAATAGTAAAAAACGAATTCTTCATAGGCTTGGCGATGATCAGCTTAAACCACTGGAGTTGTTGATTAGCGGACAATTCGATGCGGCTAAAGCGGCTTATCAAAAAGTACATGATGAAAATCCCAAACTACTTTCCATTCGTGGCAACAGCTTGGGTATTTTGGCGTCGCACATGAGGGCACGTTATAGCAGCACCCAATATTACGATCAGTTGCGCGCGATTGCGATATCACTCTACGGTGATCCTATCGCAAGCTGGGACTCAGACGAATAAACTTTACAAATAGGAGTATTAAATGCGCTTTTTACTAAATAGAAATCTGCTGTTGAGTGTGTGCTTTATTTTCGGTGTTGAAAAAGCGGATGCTGAAATTATTACATTCGAGCATGTCAATGTAATACCTATGGATGAGGAGCTAGTTTTATCCAATTACCGTGTTGTTGTGGATAATGACAAAATTACGGTAATTGAGCCCATGTCTGCCAAGGCAATACATAAATCAGATCGGACTATTGATTGTCACGGAAAATATATGCTGCCAGGCTTGACGGACGCACATTACCATCCACGTGGAGCCTCCACTGAAAAGGACTTTGAGTTATTTTATAAATTACTTATTGCTAACGGTATTACATCGGTAATAAGTATGGGCGAGGATGTTGGTCAAGACGCAATAGCCATTAGAGATCATGCCAACAATCCATCTGTGTTGGCTCCCGTATATTTCACCGCTGGGCCGTTTCTTGGTAGTGACGAGCTGAAGTCGCCCAAAGATGCTATCGAATCTGTACGTTATCACAAGCAGCGCGGCTATGACTTTATCAAAGTCCATGAAGATTTTACGTTGGATACCTATTTGACACTGCTGCGTGAAGCAGAAAAAGCGGGAGTTCCAGTGGTCGGTCATGCACAGCGAGAGCTTCCACTTGAATATACCTTGCGCTTGACGCTTATTGCCCACATGGAGGAAATTGTAGATATTTTTTCAGATAACAAAAATTTTAAAATAGCGGATATCAGCGATCAGGAGGCCAAAAAAATAGCGGCGCAAGTTAAAAGTAGCGGCGTTTATATTTCCCCTACACTCAGCGTATTGGCGATGATTCAGGACTACAGAGATGACGTGCGCTTTGATAAATTAAAAAATCGTTCGCAGACGAAATTTTTATCAAAAGAGGAATTTCTCAACTATACGACCGAAGGTAAGGAATATCGTCGGGAAGTTTTTTCGAGTCCGAAAGGTATCGAAGCAGTGGATAAGTTGGTGAAAGGTACGCAGCTATTAACTAAAGCTTTTTATGAGGCGGGTGTTCCTATGCTGGTTGGTACCGATAATATCGGCTTGCAAATTTCCGGTTTTTCTATTCACGATGAAATGGCGGCGATGAGTGCAGCGGGAGTATCGGCTTTCGCTATTTTAAATTCGGCGACAGCACTGAGTGCGCGCTATTTAAAACGTCAAGCAATTGCAGGGACAATCAGCATCGGAAAAAATGCAGAGTTTATTCTTTTATCCAAAAATCCACTTAATGACATAAAGAACACCAGGGATATACAGGGTGTAATGCTTAAAGGTAAATGGTTGGATAAAAAAGCCCTTGATCAACTGTTGCTCGATGTAGCGGCTGCGCGCAAGGTGGAATGACTGCAAGCTTAAAGTTGTTGCTTGGCTCGATGTTCAGCCATCTTTTAATGCATTGTCCACGTCAATATCAAAATAACGAACATTGCCTCCACGCTTAGTGTGCTCCGGCGATAAATGGGCCGCTTTAAAATAGTTTGCCAAGTGGGAAACTATTATATATAGTTCTCCACATGGAAAACTATTCTTTATCTCTCAACGATGTATTTCACGCACTGGCCGACCCTACCAGGCGGTCGGTCATTGCGCGTCTCGGTAGCGGTGCTGCATCCATCAAGGAGCTGGCAGAACCATTTGGTTTGGGGCTGCCTTCGTTCTTGAAGCACATCAACGTTCTCGAGAGTTGCGGTCTCATTACTTCAGAGAAGGTGGGGCGGGTGCGAACCTGCAAGCTGGAGCGTGAGAAATTGGCTGCCGCCGAAAAATGGTTCAACGAGCAGCGTATGGCTTGGGAAAGTCGATACGACAATCTTGATAATTTATTAATTAATCTGAAAGGAAAAGAAAGATGAAAGCTGGCGTTCAATTTGACTTCGTTGTTGATAAGGTAAATAGCACTCTCACGATCAAAAGAGAGTTTGCGGCCAACCGACAATTGGTTTGGGATTGCTACACGAAATCGGAACTGCTTGATCAGTGGTTTGCGCCAAAACCCTTAACAACAAAAACCAAGTCTATGGATTTCAGGGAAGGTGGGCATTGGCTCTATGCGATGGTTGATCCCGGCGGACAAGAATATTGGGGCCGCATGGACTATCAAAAGATTCAGCCAATCACTCATTACACCGCGCTCGACGGTTTTTGCGATAGCTCCGGCGCACTAAACCCTGCCTTACCCAGATCTACATGGAATGTTTCCTTCGTGAATGTTGCCGCGCATACGCTGGTAGAAACGGTTGTTTCCTATGCGTCAGCTGAAGCGCTCCAACAAGTGATTGATATGGGGCTAAAAGAGGGGCTGACCTCGACGCTGGAACGTTTGGACGAGCTGCTGTTAACCCTTAACTAAGTCATGAAAGGATTTCATCCAATGTCCACGCCAAAACAAAATCCGAAACTTGATGCATTTGCAGAAAAGGTTGAAGACTTTGCGAAACCAATCTTCGCACATCTGCGCGGTCTCATTCACGAAACCTGCCCGGAGGTAATCGAGGAAATCAAATGGGGGAATCCGCATTTCGATTATAAAGGCGATATGATGTGTATTTTTGCCGCCTACAAGAAGCACTGCTCGTTTACGTTTTATAAAGACGCGCTGATGGGCGATGCGCGTCTCAAGGCCAACGATGGCATGCCAGCCGCGAAGCGTTTTATGGGCAAGCTGACGAGTGTTGCTGATCTGCCATCAGACCAAGAGCTTAAATCCTGGATTAAAGAAGCTATGGCGCTCAATGAGCAAGGCCTTAAACTCCCTGCACGAGAATCCAAGACACCCAAAGAGGTTGACGTGCCTGCGGCATTCACTGAAAAGCTGCAAGCTAACCCGAATATAGCAAAGATTTTTGAGAGTAAATCGGCGTCCTTTCAAAAGGAATACAACATTTGGATTGGCGATGCGAAAACCGAAGCAACGCGTAACAAGCGCATCGAAGAGGCACTGGCGTGGATTGCCGAAGGCAAAGGACGATTTTGGAAGTATGCCAAGTAATGTCTGTTTTTGGCTGCGCAGTGACGATAGATTGAAAACCAAAATAATTGGGTCATGAAAACCAAAATAATCGGGTCAGAGTAGAATGGCGCTTACTTAAGACCTTTTTCTTTTGGATTTCCTGTTTTTAAAGGGGGCGTCATCCTCGCGTAGCGGGGATCCAGCTGTTTAACAAAGGAAAATTAAAAATGACTCTCCACTACGCAAGTGATAACTAGCTTAAGTAAGTGCCATTCGGGTCAGAGTGAATTAACGTCCACTTTTGGCCGAAGTTGTCAAAACTAAAAATCTTCGGTTGAAACTTTGACAATATTTTTGCGAGTGGGCACTCTGCTGCCGAAATCAAAAGCGAGCTACCTTGTGATGCTTTTGCGAGATTCTGCCTCTATTGTTAACTGAGGTTTTTTGCGCGTCGTATATTCGCCAGAAATAGTTCTGGAGCATACTGAAAATCCTTTCGCATTATCTTCTGGATTGTCTATAAGACTGTGACGCATCACTCACCTTTCATTCTCTGAGCGAACCTTTTGATTAAGGCATTCAATCGCTATCTATTTGTAAATTTTTATCATCAGGTACTTTGCATTTCATAGCCTTATGGTCAATTTGAATTCAAGGTTGCATCTGCTAGTATCCCCTCGAAATGTTCTGCATAAAGAGGCTAACAATGAACCGATTTTTTAAACAGCTGTTAATAAGCATATTGCTGGTGCTGTTTGAGGCTGCGGGGCTTAGCGGTTGCGCTACACCATCAACCAATACTGCGCAGCAAAAACAAATACACCCTTGGGAGATGCAGGAAATTGTCCTCCTTGCGGAAAAGCATTACGAAAATTATTACACCGATGTCGATATGTGGGTCCAGCTCAAGGGGCCTGGGTTCGACAAGCGTGTGTACGGTTTCTGGGATGGCGAGAACCGCTACGTTGTGCGCATGGTCGCGACCATGCCGGGCGAATGGACTTGGCACAGTGCTTCTAACCACCCTGACGATGCTGGTTTGAATGGTCGATCCGGCACCTTCACCGCAATCGAATGGTCTGCTCGCGAAAAGCGGGAGAACCCCAATCGACACGGCTTTGTCCGTGCCTCGCCCAATGGTCACGCACTTGAATATGCCGACGGCACACCCTTCTTTATGGTGGGTGACACTTGGCTCGCAGGCACGACTTGGCGACTGCCGTTTCGCAATGCGCCGACCTCAAATGATTACCGGCCAGGCCCAGGCATTGGCTTTGAAGACGCGGTAGCTTTTCGCAAAAAGCAGGGTTTTAACTCCGTCAGCATGATCTCCGCCTTCCCCAATTGGGATGCGGATCTGAACCCCAGTACCCATGAAGATTCAAGCGGCATTTACCTTAGAAATGCTTGGGAAAAGTTCGGTTATGACGTTGCGAGCGGAAAGGGAACCGACGCATCTGGCGGTGTGAGTTACTGGGGATCTTTCACAGCAAAAAGCATGCGTGACGAATACGGCCACTTGCCGTTCGCTATGTCAGAACAACATAAAGGCGTTTCGGATTTTACGCGTATCAACCCGGCTTACTTCAAAAGCCTCGACCACAAAATGACTTATCTATCCGAGCAGGGTTTCGTGCCTCTGCTAGAGACGGTGCGGCGGGACGCGGGCCCGTCATGGAGCGCCTATTTTAATTTCAATGAGACGTTTTCCCGTTACGTGCAATACCTAATCTCGCGTTACGGTGCGAGCAATCTCGTGTTTAGCGGTATTCATCTGGATTGGATTCCTAAAGACTTCAGTCTTACCGCCGCACAATTTAATGAAGCGCTGACCTATCACTTAAAAAAGTACGGCTCGCCACCGTTTAGCCAACCGCAAACTGTGCTCATTGATCGGTCCACTTACGAAGCCTTTGGTCATGGCGAGCAGGTGCCTTGGATGACCATGCATAGCGTGGGCAACAAACCGCGCGATCATCGGGTAGGTGAAGCATTGGAAACTGAATTCAAACTGACTCCATCTTATCCAACGATTAATTTCGAGCCTTATTACACCGGCTGGCTCCACTCAATCAATAAGCCCGCAGGTGAAGAGCCGCCCGCAAACTCCCCTCGGGATAATTATTTCGCACGTGCACAGATGTACGGTTCTGTACTTTCAGGCGGATTGTCTGGGCACGTTCATGGCGCCGCCGCCTACGACATGACTTCCACCGGCGAACCCGCAGGCGCGCGGCCACATTTTTGGGATGCATTGACTTACGATTCCGCTAATTACATGCAGCATCTGAAAGTATTTATACAATCGGAAGGTCGGCGCTATCAGGATTTATTGTTGGCATCTGATCAAGTTTTACCGCGTAAAGCGCAAGGCAGTCCAGAAGATGGCCTCGATGGTTGGTCTTACATGATGTGTACAGCCGACAAAGATTTCGCGCTACTTTATTTTGAAAATAAATCGGTAGCGCCAAAGTTAAAAGGCTTCGCTCCCAACAAGACCTACACATTGAAGTGGTTCGACCCAATGAATGGTCAATGGCAAAAAGCGATTTCGATCACTGCGGACGGCGAAGGCATCCTAAGCGTGCTGAGCTTTCCTCAAGATGAACAAATCGCCAGTCGCGATTGGGCCGCAAAAATTCTTCTTTAAATTACTGCACAGCGAGAGCTTAGGTTTTTGCTGTGCGCTTTTTAGCGTGCACTTAAGGTTGGAATATTCGATTGCAAGTCGAGCATTCGGAGTTGGTATGCATGCTGAAATTCAATCTCGACAATCTCAATCGAACTTGGAATCCGCCGCGGAAGTTTTACTTCGTATTGCGCGTAGTTTGCATCGTTCTGTTTCTTCGGAATCGCTTTCTGTTTCACTGCCGGAGTTGCGGCTGCTGCTTGCCACTTCTACATTGACAGCCATTTCTTTACCTGAATTGCAACGCAATCGCGATTCCCAGCGTGCGCCACGCAATTCGCCAGAACGGACGAAGGTGAGCAACAACAATTGTGTGGCGTAGCGAGTTAAAAGTCAGGAAAGGACTTGAAAAATAATTATAATTATTTGATTTTAAATGGTTATTTAATTTCATATCTCTGTGATTACAATTTTGATACACAACACTTTGTGTGTCTCGGTACAGCTCTCCTAGTGTTCATATCGATTGAGAAGTGATCATGCAATTAAAGTCTGCCTATCAATAAAAAATATTCCTGATGGGGATTCTTTGGCGGCGGCGGGTGCAAATTGTGGCCTCAACGATGCGAAGATAAGGTTCGGCTCCTGACAATATAGGTTGTCAAAACCTGTCATCGGGCGAGCAAATCTCATGGTCTCCTGCTCATACCTCCTAAATGAATCTCTTTTATGTGGCTCATGTTGAGTAGATATCTCATTCCCGGGTTGGTCCAATAATTTGTGTGTGGGGTGGCTTGTCGCTCGAAAACCCAAAATGATGGGCTATAGTGAACGGCTATTGGTGTCGCGCGATTTGATGATCGGAATATATAAACTGAGGAGGTATTCGTGGGTTGGGTATTAATTGCATTGATTTGTCTTATGAGCGGGTGCACTAGCATGGGCCAGCTCGGAAAAGATCAAGAGTTTAATCGTAATAGTTCCAATGGGCTTGTTGTCCTTGGGGTAAACGTACAAGGGGACTTTAAGAGCCCTCGCTTAACTTTTATTCAATATGATCCTGTTTCTGGCATGGTTAACTCAAAAACGAAGTTCGAAATTGAGCCAAGAATGGATGCTTTGACGGATTCGGAGAAGTTCTCAGCCTTTATGTCCGGGCAGAGTTCGCGGCCAGGAGGGCACGATTATTTTATTTTTGAGGTACCGCCAGGAGAGTGGATATTGGTAAGTATCAATGGAACATATATAGGTGGTGGCGTTCAGAACTATATTTCAAATACTTTTTTCAACAAAGGTACATTCACATTTTCCGTACGACAAGGAGTGGCACTTTATGGTGGGGAATTTGACGTTCGAGGTCGGTTTGGTTATCCATTTATGATTGTCAGTCAAAAACCTGACATTGCTTCGGCAAGTGAAAAACTTAAATCCTTTAATAATATTCATGAGGCTTTAAGTGAGTCCCTTGCAAAAAGTGCAACTTTTTCATGTAAAAGCCAGCTTATTTCCGATAAATGTGACCTTGAGACAATTGTGGTGAAAAAACAATAACCAATTTCTCTTGGCCTCTTAAATTTTCCCTTGGAGCTATTTCGAAACTTGGATGGTTTGTGTAAGCACAAATATCAGAAAAATTTAAATATCTATCCCAAATTAGAATACAGGTCTTGTTGATTTCAATGACATCCTACCGTAGCATTCCCAAAAAAATTTCGGAAGTTGTATTGCATGGATACGGGTCTCAAGTGCTTAGGTGTTATTGCCCAGTTTCACCAGTTACCTTTTAATGAAAGTCAAATTGCTCACCAATTCTCACCTTCTGGGGATTGTTTTGACTCTATTTCTATTCTTCGCGCGGCAAAAGCTTTAACGCTCAAGGCGAAGCAAGTCGACCCCTCTCTTTCTGATCTTTCTAAAACTCCTATGCCTGCAGTTTTTGAGACTCAGTCAGGGGCGTTTTTGATTCTAGCGAAGATCTCTGTTGTAGATGGCGTACTGGATAAACTATTAATCCACGACGTGAGGCAATCCCAGCCTCGCATTATCGATCTCAAGGAATTTGAGGGGCTCTGGTCTGGCAAACTAATATTATTCACTCGCCGCAACACGCTAAAAGAAAGCCTCCAACAAACCTTCGACATCACCTGGTTTATCCCGTCGTTTGTAAAATACCGCCGCTTGTTTGGCGAGATATTAATAGCTTCTTTTTTTCTGCAATTATTTGCGTTGATCTCCCCGTTATTTTTTCAAGTGATCATGGATAAAGTGTTGGTGCATCGCGGTTTAAGTACGCTGGATGTGATCGCCATCGGCTTCTTTGTGATTTCTGTTTTTGAAGTGTTATTGTCAGGGATTCGCGCCTACGTGTTGTCGCATTCCACCAGCCGTGTGGATGTGGAGTTGGGTGCGCGCTTGTATAACCATTTGCTGGGTTTGCCCATCAGTTATTTTGAATCGCGTCAGGTAGGACAGAGTGTGGCCCGTGTGCACGAGCTGCATAACATCCGCAATTTTATTACCGGCTCGGCGTTAACCCTGGTGCTGGATTTATTTTTTACCGTCGTGTTCATCGCGGTGATGTGGTACTACAGCCCGCGCTTGTGTTTTATTGTGTTGGGCACTATTCCTCTCTACGTATTGCTGTCGGTATTTGTCACGCCGATGTTGCGTCACCGGCTGGATGAAAAATTTAAACACGGCGCAGTGAATACCGCGTTTCTCACCGAATCCATTACCGGTGTGCAAACGGTAAAAGCCATGTCCCTTGAGCCGCAGATGCAGCGCAAATGGGAAGACCAATTGGCCGGTTATGTGAATGCGTCATTTCGCAGTCAGAACCTTGGCAATGTCGCCAATCAGGTTGCCAGCCTGATCAATAAATTGATGACGCTCGGGATTATCTGGTGGGGCGCCCATCTGGTGATGGATGGTGAGCTGACGGTAGGCCAATTGGTAGCATTTAACATGCTGGCTGGCCGCGTGAGTGGCCCTATCTTGAAGATCGTCCAGCTCTGGCAGGATTTCCAGCAAGCGGGCATCTCCATCAAACGCCTGGGTGATATCCTTAACACACCGCGCGAGCCTGGCTACAACCCCAACCGCTCAACACTGCCGTCGATTCAGGGGCGCGTAGAGTTTGAACACGTGCGCTTTCGCTATCGCCTCGATGGTCCGGTGATATTGGAAGATTTCAATCTGCCCGTACAGCCTGGCGGGATCATCGGCATTGTCGGTCGCTCTGGTTCGGGTAAAAGTACCCTTACCAAATTAATCCAGCGCCTCTATGTACCTGAATCAGGGCGCGTATTAGTTGATGGTGTTGATCTCGCCGTGGTGGATACCGCCTGGTTACGTCGCAACATAGGTGTGGTGTTGCAAGAAAACTTTTTGTTTAACCAAAGCGTTCGCGAAAATATTGCATTGGTTAATCCGGCTGCCAGCATGGAAGACATAGTGCGGGTTGCCACGTTGGCGGGTGCACACGATTTTATTCTGGATCTGCCGGAAGGTTACGACAGCCAAGTGGGCGAGCAGGGCTGCAATCTCTCCGGCGGTCAACGTCAACGATTGGCCATTGCCCGCGCGCTACTCACCAATCCGCGCATTTTGATTTTTGATGAGGCCACCAGCGCGCTGGATTATGAATCCGAGCGCATCATCCAGGACAACATGGCGGAAATCTGTAAGGGTCGTACGGTGTTTATCATTGCGCACCGCCTCAGTACCGTGCGCATTTGCAATCGCATCATCGTCATGAACAAAGGCCGCATACTGGAAGAGGGCAGCCATCAACAGCTGCTGGATTTGCAGGGCTACTATGCCCAGCTCCACAGCTACCAAAATCACTCACCCGTATTAAAAGCCGCGAGCACCAACAGCAGCACAACCACCACCGCGGGTGGTGTGGTGGTTACCCAAACAGGCACCAGCAACAAGCCATTATTTACCTTGGGTTCGCAACGGGACAATAACACCAACTCAAAAGCACCCGACCTGCAAAAGGCACCTGAGACAGAAGGCGGTGCCCAATGAAGCGTTGGTTTGATGTATTGACGAGTGCCTGGCGCGAGCGCGCTTCCTTAGGTGATGCTTCAAAGTCACAAATCCTTGCAGAATTTTTACCGGCGGCGCTGGAGATCCAGGAGTCGCCGCCACATCCGCTTTCACGCTGGCTGGGGTTTAGTTTAATTGCATTGTTTGCGTTGACACTGCTTTGGTCGTGTTTTGGCAAAGTCGATGTGGTGGCCAGCGCTGAAGGCAAAATCATTCCCAGCTCACGCGTGAAGATTGTGCAGCCCCTGGCCAAAGGCGTAGTCAAATCCATCCAAGTAAAAGAAGGGCAGTACGTCAAGCAAGGTGATGTACTGGTCGAACTGGATCGCACGATTACCGCCGCTGACCAATCGCGCATGGAAAAAGAATTGCGCACCAGCCTATTGGATTTGGCCGGTGCCCAGGCATTCCATCAATTGCTGATTGGCAAAACCACTCTGGTCAGCGCCGCGCAGATCCACCTAACACTACCGCAGGATGTTGTGCTACCTGAATCCGAAAACACCCTGCGCCAACAAATGGTATGGCAACAATGGCAGCAATACCAGGCGCAGCTCAGCGGCTTGCAGGGTTCATTGCAAAAAGCCGAAGCGGAAAAATCCGTAAGCGGTGAAACCCTCAAAAAACTCGAACAAACCCTGCCCATGGTGACCAAGCGCGCCCAGGGTGTGGACAGCCTTTACAAAAAGAACCTGGCAGCCGAAGCGGAATACATGGAGATAGAACAGGCGCGCATCGAAAATGTGCAGAACCTCGCCGCTGAGCAACAGCGCCAACACCAATTGGATGCTGCGATTCGCGAAGCCTCGCAACAAATCAACGCGCTCAAAGCCGATGCCCTCAACAAAACCCTGAGCCAGGTTACCGAAAGCACCCAAAAAGTGGCCAGCCTTCGCGACGAGTTGATCAAGGCCAGCGATGTCAACGCCAAAGAAATCCTCTACGCACCTGTATCCGGCTATGTGCAGGAGTTGGCCATTAACACCATCGGCGGCGTCGTCACCGAAGCCCAAAAACTCATGACCATCGTACCCGAGGAAGAAACCTTGGAAGTCGAAGTCATGCTTGGCAACAACGACATAGGCTTCGTCCAAAAAGACATGCCCGCCGAAATCAAAATCCACACCTTTCCCTTCACCAAATACGGTTTGATCGACGCCACCGTTACGAATATTTCCGATGATGCGATTATCGATCAAAAGTTGGGGCTGGTGTATGCCATGCATTTGCGCATGCATAAAAGTAGCATTCAGGTGGAAAACAAAATGGTGAAGCTGATCCCGGGCATGGCGGTAACGGCCGAGGTGAAGACGGATCAACGGCGGGTGATTGAGTTCTTTCTGGCACCGTTACTAAAATATAAACACGAGAGTATCAGGGAGCGGTGATAAAAAACTGCTTAGCCGATTTTTGCTAGCAGTATGGGTTCCTGCGGTTTCGTTCTCTCCATTTCACTGACCTATCGGAGTGTATTAAGTGAAAAGACAGCTGCACGGTCGATTTTCATTTGGTGATCGACTTGACTCATAATGCCCTGCTTACGTACCACTTAGGTGCGAGTCTTTTAGGGGCTGATACCCAATAAGTAGTCAGCGTAATTTTTTTTGCAAAATTGGATTCAATTATGAAAAAAAACATAAGCATTTTTTTAGGCATTGTCTTGTTCGGGCTAGGAGGTGGACTTGGGTTTTGGATTGGCTGGGAACAATCAAAATCAGCAACGACAAAAAAAATTACTCGATCAATTACGTTGATTAACGCTTATGCGGAAGCTTTGAGATTAAAAAATTTATTGGATTTACGAGAGATTGTCATAGCCGGAGATTGCGAGAAAGCCGACGCGCTATTAATGCATTGGTCCGCCATCTCGGTAAGCACAATCAATAAGGGGGATTATATTGGAACAAAATACGAAAACGAAATAAAGGAATCTCTAGATAATGCGCTTAACAAGGCTAGGGATACCTCGATTGCTTGTAAAACGCAAGCACATTAACGTTTATGATTTTTTCTCATTCATTAGTAGACCGCGTTTATTTATATTTAAATGTTATGTTTTTTCTTTTGTGGTGCAGCATTTAACCCAAAATCAACCCAGTCACGTAACACCATTAGAATATTTACAAATATAGGATATAGCTATGACAGATGAAAATTTTGAACCAATGACTGAGGAAGAGTTTATCGACCTGATGGCGCCTATTATTGAAGCAACGAAAGCTGCAAACGTTTATGGGCGGCCACCCACTTTGCCTATGGGTCGAGAAGAATTATTGAAAAGGTTGGAGGATTACGCCAAAGAGAAAGTTGAAGAAAAGGCAAAAGAAATACCAAAGGATGATGAGGATGAGAATCGTCAAGTTGCAAAATGGATGTATGATAATGCGGCCAAGCCGCAGAAAGAAGTTAATAAGCAAATGGAAATGTTTAAAAAAATCTTGGATGACGCTGATGTAAATCATACTACCTCAAAAAAATTAGGCGATAGTCCAGATCCATTAGTGAAGACTCTTCGATACTCCATAGATCCATTGGTATTGGATTTGGGAGGTAACGGATTTGATATAACCCAGCTGCCTAATACAGTTTTGTTTGATGCAGATGCAGATGGGATAAAAAATGCTACGGCATGGGTTAGTTCCTCTGATGGATTTTTAGTGTGGGATAGAAACAATAACGGACGCATTGACTCGGGACTTGAACTGTTTGGCGATCAAACCATCTTGTCCAGCGGTTTAAAAGCATCTAATGGATTTGAGGCATTGGCTGATTTGGATAACGGAAGTCTTATTGATGGTTTGAAGGTAGGTGAAAAGGATGGGGTTTTTGATAATAAAGACGAGGCATTTGCAACTTTAAGGATCTGGAGGGATTTGAATCAGGATGGTGTAAGTCAAGCTGAAGAGCTTAAGACTCTCGAAGAGTCAGGTGTGAAAGGTATATCAACCCAGGGGGCTTCTGTAAACCTGAACTATGGTGACGCGTCATTAGTTAGCGTTGGCATTTACACAACTGCCGATGGAAGTATTCGTGAGGCTGGAAGCTTCGTATTAGATCAAGATAGATTTATTAGAGTGTTTCCTTCAATCCCAGTTAGTGCTGACGCAAAGGCATTGCCTAACATCATTGGAAGCGGTTGGGTACGGGATTTGCGTGAGGCTGCAACGAATGATCCGAATTTGCTATCTGCTTTTAATAAAGTAACCGGGTCACAGACTAGATCTGAATACGAAAACAGTGTCGCGAAATTGCTACTTGCTTGGGGCAATTCGCCGGAGTATGTCAGTGCTGGCGAAGAAGCTTTGAGTGCTGGGTTTGGGTTAATTCTAAGCGAACCCAACGATGATCAAGAAAGGGGCTGGATGGATATTGCAATTAAGGGTAGTGTCGATGAAAGGGAAAGTTTTCGGGCAACACTTAGTGAGCCGGATTTAATAAAATTTGACGCTATGAGAGATCGAATGGTTGGGAAGCTTGAAAAGCTTTATGCATATGAAGCGTTTACAGCGCATAAATTTCTGGATTGGAGCCAGATAAAAAATGATGCAGACAATATTCCAAGAGCAACCATATCAATATACCACGATCATCCCGTCGAAGTTTGGGTTCCTTTTTCGCAGGTTATATTAGAAAGTAGAAATGGGATTCATTCTAGTGTTGACGGCTACATATTAGCGACAATTCAAAACCCTTCGAGTGGCCTGCCATTTATTGACTCTCTCTGGGATAGGTTAATTGATGATGTAAGTGAAAATTTACTCGGTCCCGGAAGACTCTATAACCTTACTTCAAAAATCGAATTAAATTTTTCACCGACCGAGGGTTTTTCGTTTAATTTTGAAAAGGTTAATCAATATTTATCCGATCTAAGCTCAAATAACTTATATGAAGGTGCAGCATTGCTTCTAGATTTCTATAAAGTTTATGGGCCTCGATTGGAGGGCTATGGTTGGAATGGAAGTGACCAAGTTAGACTGTTGATGCAACAAGCGGCCTCCAATCAGCTGCTCCGAGATGCATTCGAAACGGTGAAATTGGCTCTCTCATTTTCCGAAGATGCTACTGTCAGTGATGGATCGGATTACTTTACGGGTAATGATTCAAACAATTTCTTTCACTCACTTGGAGGGGAAGATCTAATCGATGGCCGTGATGGTAATGATACTCTACTAGGCGGTGACGGGAATGACGTTATTTACGGCGGGTTAGGTTCTGATGTCATTTATGGCGGTAACGATGGTGATAAGTTGTATGGTGAAGAGGGTAATGATTTTATATCTGGTGATGTTGGAGATGATTATATTTATGGAGGCGGTGGTAACGATTCCTTAAGCGGCGATATTGGTGATGATTTTCTATACGGAGCCGGGGGCAATGATTTGTTACAAGGCGGCGATGGAAGTGATATCTATCAGTGGGGACTAAACGATGGGAATGACGTTATTGTTGACTCGTCAGCAGGCAATGGTCCGCTAACTGGAGACGCCCTAATTTTTTCGGAAGGAACTAAGGTGGAGGATATTAGCTGGAGTAGATCTGGTGATAGCCTTGTTGCAACTATCAATCTATCCGGCGAGCAACTCACCATTTCAGATTGGTTTACCCAATCCAATAGGCTGCAACAGATTCTGCTGGCTGATGGCACAAGGTTTAGCATATCTGACATCGAGCAACAAACACGAATCATTAAAGGTTCTGAGAGTGCTGACGTCCTAGTGGGGACATCGGATGATAATGAAATAGTTGGATACGGAGGCGACGATTTTCTACTCAGCTACGCCGGTAACGATAAGTTGTTTGGTGGGGTTGGAAATGACCATTTAGATGGCGGTCTGGATAATGATGTTCTTGATGGCGGAGCTGGTGATGATTCGTTAGACGGTGGGTATGGTGATGATGATCTGTATGGCGCCGGCGGAAATGATACGTTGCTGGGGAGCTATGGAAGCGATATTTATCGTTGGGGGCGTGGTGATGGAAATGATCTGATCGATAACACAACCTATGACACCACACCTAACAAAAATGATCGGCTCATTTTTAGCGAAGGTATTGTTAAGTCCGATCTCAGCTGGACTCGCACTGGCTATAACCTGGTTGGGCAAATCAAGGATACAAAAGAGACGGTTACTATTACCAATTGGTTTAATGGCTCTTCCTATAAATTGAATTCCATTTTACTTGCCGATGGTACTGCATTAAGTATCAGTGATATCGAAGCCGAAACTCGCATTATTCGTGGTGATGATAACAGTAACGGCATATCTGGCGATTACGACGATAACACCATCTAT
>JAGKWU010000016.1 GCA_021151695.1 Cellvibrionaceae bacterium
TCGCGCATGGCTTCATTCATGGCATCTTTCAGGGTGCGTGAACCGGAGGTTACAGAGAACACTTCCGCGCCCAGCAACTTCATGCGGTATACGTTCAATGCTTGACGCTTGATATCTTCTGCGCCCATATAAACACGGCATTTCAAACCCAGACGCGCCGCTACAGTTGCTGTGGCAACACCATGTTGACCTGCGCCAGTCTCAGCAATTACGCGGGTTTTGCCGGTAAATTTCGCCAATAACGCTTGGCCAATGGTGTTATTAACCTTGTGTGCACCTGTGTGGTTAAGGTCTTCACGCTTCAAAAAAATCTGCGCGCCACCCAGTTCACGAGTCCAGCGCTCAGCAAAATACAAGGGGGATGGACGACCAACGTAGTGGGCCAGGTCTTTATCGAATTCAGCCTGGAAAGCGGGATCATCTTTCGCACTGTTATAAATGGATTGCAGCTCATCCAATGCGTGGATCAATGTCTCGGAGACAAAGCGGCCACCGAACTGGCCGAAATGGCCTTCGGCATTGGGAAAACTGCTGTAATCAATAGCGGAATACTTAGTGTCGCTCACTGCTATATACCTTCTGTTAGATTCGGCTAATCGCTCAGGCATTCCTGGCGTTATGAATAAATTGGTCGATTTTTTCTTTATCTTTTTTGCCCGGCGCTGACTCTACACCACCACTTACATCCACCCCGTAAACACCGGTCGCCTGTATGGCTGCTGCAACATTGACGGGTGTCAGGCCACCTGCCAGCACCAGGGGGCGCAGAGATTGAGCAGGCACTCGCTGCCAGTCAAAGGTTTCGCCAGTGCCGCCGGGAATTCCGGGGCGGTAGGCATCCAGCAAAATACCGGATGCACTTGGGTATTCATTAATCGCGGCTACCACATCCAACTCGGGACGCATGCGTATGGCCTTCATATAGGGACGCTGGAACTGTTCGCAATACTCGCGTGATTCATCGCCATGGAATTGCAACAACTGCAGACCGGCAACCGCCGCAGCCGCGCGCACAAACTCCGGTTCAGCGTCGACAAACAACCCCACCAACGTGACAAAAGGGCCCAAAGCGGCTGCAATTTCCGTCGCCTGCTCCAGAGTCACCGCACGAGGACTTTTTGAATAGAACACCAAACCTATGGCATGGGCACCGGCTCGCACCGCTGCAAGGCCGTCGGCAACCGAGGTAATTCCACAAATTTTGATGCGTATGCTATTCACTGGCTGGGATTGTCTCTGGCTTGGGCAACGCTTTCGCCACTCAGGCGACCGGAAATAAGGCGGCGATAGTATCAGAATTTACTGCCAAAAACCGCAAATGACTGAGTTATCACGCAATTGTCCTGGCTCGACCAGCCCATTAGTTCGCCAACTCAGCGGCAAATCCACCCACTAGCTCGGGCAAAAATAGCGGGCCTGGCAAGCCTTTAGGCAGCTGAAATTCGGCGGGAAAATCTACCGATACCAGATAAAGACCATAGGGCCTGGCAGTCACTCCACCCATGCTGCGATCTTTGGCTGCCAACACTTCACCAACCCAGGAAGGAGGCTTATCCCCTGCCCCAACCGCCATAAGTACGCCGACAATGTTGCGCACCATATGATGTAAAAAGGCATTAGCCTGGACCTCAAGAACAATAAGATCCCCCCGCCGAACCAGGTGCAGGTACTGTATTTCCCGTACCGGACTCTTGGCCTGACACTGGGTAGCGCGAAAGGATGTGAAGTCGTGCCGCCCCACCAAATGTGTAGCCCCAGCCCGCATCAATTCGATATTTAGCGGGCGCGATGACCAGGTGATCTGATCATGCAGTAAGGCTGACGAGGTTTTCGAATCGGAAATCAAATAACGATAGGTGCGATTGAGCGCACTGAATCGCGCATGGAACTGCGGTGTCACATCTTGCGCCCAGCGCACACCAACCGTATCGGGAAGATGGGGACGCGTCCCCATCACCCAGGCTTTGGCAGGGCGCTTGGCCAATGTATCAAAATGGATAACCTGATTAGTTGCATGAACTCCGGCATCGGTACGACCAGCGCAAACCAGCGTTATCTCCTCGTTCGCCACCTTTGATAACGCCTTTTCCAATGCCTGCTGAACAGTCTTTACGCCATTGGGCTGGGTCTGGAAACCATGATAATCACTTCCTTTGTACTCAATTGCCAAGGCCACACGCTGCATACCCTCAGGCCAAATGGTATCCCCTACCACCTCGCCATTACGCGCATACACTTTGCTCTTGGGAATGAAATTCTCACTCATACAAAATCCAGGAAAATCGAAACCGAAACACAGGGAGATCAAAACGACAAGGCCCGGCATATTACTATGCCGGGCCTTGTATAGGCAGGATTTTTAAATCAGCAATCAAGCATCGATACGCGAAAGCAGATCTGCCGCCTCCTGACGCTGCTGATCATTACCTTCATGGGCAACTTCCGCCAGTATGTCACGAGCGCCATCGCTATCACCCATGTCTATATAAGCACGAGCAAGATCCAGCTTGGTTGCAGCTTCGTCGGCATCAGCCATAAAATCCAACTCATCATCCATGTCCTCATCAGACATATCGGAGGTTTCATCCATAGTGAATTCGTCGGCAGAAAAATCCGACAACGCTTGCTCAAACAAGTCATCATCGGAAATTTCTTCACTGGACTCAGCCAGGCTCGCATCCAAATTATCAACCACATGAACAGCTTGGGACTCAGGTTGATCCTCATCAAGAATTAAACCGGCATTATCCTGGTCATCATCCAGACTGAATTCTGGCACTACAGGATCATCTTGCAGCTCTGGAGCTGTCTCGCCAGCAAGATCCAACGCCGGCACCTCTTCATCAAGTGCAAGCTCATCATCAAGAGCAACTTCGTCAAAAGCTGCATCCAGATCTTTCAGAGTGCCACCTTGTGGCTCATCGAAAGACTCAAGATCAAATTCATCCGCATCCAGACTCAGATCTTCAGGCAGCCCATCAAGTGACGCTAACGCCTCAGGCTCTTCAGTCAACAAGTCATCATCAGAAACTTCGAATGACAACTCCTCATCTGCTGCAAGCTCATCATCCAGCGAATCAAGCTCACCATCAAACGAGAAGTTATCACCCTCTGGCAAACTCTCCTCAAGCGCCACTTCATCCAGCGCAAGCTCTTCATCAAGCTGCAATTCATCGCCTGCCAACAAATCAGCCGAATCATCAAGAGACAATTCATCATCCAACTCAAATGAATCAGCACTTGCAACTACTGCAGCAGGAGCATCCGCATCCAGCTCAGCAAAAGCATCATCAGCTGGCAAATCTTCAGGCAGACTATCGTCATCCAGTTTCAGATCCAGATCACCCAGCTCATCATCGAAATCAAATTTCGCTGCTGTAGCCGGCTCTGCGGCAAACAAATCTTCATCAGTTACATCCAGATCTTTATCAAGCGCTTCCATCTCGTGGTCGAGCGCTTCCAAATCCAGATCATCCACATCCATTTCCAGGTTGAAATCATCACCCGGAACATCCGGATTGAAGTCGTCATCAGCAGCTATTTGCGGAGCATTGATACTTTCAACTTCTTTAGCTACAGCACTGGTATCGTCATCCAACTCATTGAAGTCAAAGCTGAATTCATCATCACTCGAAGACTCCAGATCAGCAGGGAGCGCTTCTTCATCGAGACTATCGAGTGCCAGTGAAATGTCCGACAGATCTTCAGCTTTAGAAGCTGGCTCATCAGGCAAATCAAAATCCAGATTGAAATCGTCATCCAGCTGGGCATTAGCTTCTACGACAGGATTATCACTCAAATCCATATCGTAATGCGCAGCCGATGGACTCACATCTGCATCATCAAGATCAAGATCGAAACTGAAATCATCGTCCGCCAAAGCATTTGAATGCGCACTGGATTGCTCGCCATCATCGAGATCATCCAACTCAAACTCATCTGCGGCCAAAGCAGAGGCCGCAACACCAGCAGCCACGCCTGCTGCCGCTATACCAGAGGCAGAAACACCAGAAGGATCAAACTCGCCAGCACCATCGATGTTTGCACGCAATTCTGATGCGCGGTTGCGAGTAGCGGCCGATGCCGCTGGCAATATGGCCGCGTAATGCTTATCGAATTCGGCAAGGTTCTGGGTTTGCGAATAAACTTCGAGGAGTTTCAGGCGAATATCGGTATTGGCCGGATCTTTTGCCAACCCGTTGAGAAGCATTTCTTCGGCCTGATCAAATTTACCGTAGGCGATATAAATATCAGCCTCGCCCACCACATCACCTGTTTCGGCAACCGCAGTAGTGTCCTCTTCGTCAAACAAAGACATTTCGTCGATAGGCGCAGACTCGGCGGCTTCATGCTGCTGCTCATCGAAAGCAGCAAAGCTTGGCTCATCTTCATCGAAACTTGACAGCTCTTTATCTGCTTGAGCCTGGGCTTCCGCATCAGCCTTACGGCGACGCGCCACTACAAAACCAGCCACACCCAAACCGGCAGCACCCAAACCTAACCAGGGCGCGTACTCAATCAGCTTATCAACCAGCGTTGGCTCTGGCGGAGGAGGTATAACAATTTTCTTGGGCTTTGGAGCTGGCTTGGCAGCTTCAGGGGTCGCCGAAGGAACCACACTTGAAGCAGCATCAGCAGCTGCCATTGAGGACGCCTGAACCGAAGAGGCAACCGCAGCCACAGAAGCCGGGGCTGTTTTTTCCGCAGCGACTGTACCGGTCGCTGCATCTTTCGCTGGTGCAGCTTTGGTATTTGCATCTGTCTTTGCAGCGTTTAACTGCATAGCACGCAATTTTTCATTGCTAACATCAACCAGACGCTGCATGGTTTTCACTTGCTCTTCCAAGTCATGCACACGGGAAGAGAGCTCGGTTTTTTCTGATTTAGCTTTATCCAGCTCTTCCAGAGCTGAAGCCAATTCGTTTTCAAGTGCGCGACCTGAACCTTTATTGGCACCACTGCCCTGCCCACCTGCACCGCCGGTAGCAGATGGCGCCTGCAACTTAACGCGACCGGATGCAGGCTCAGCAGAACGCTTTCCGCTGCTGGTACGACTGGTTGCATCCAGCTGGGCGCCGAGAGACGAGTCTGCCGTCGCATTTGGCTGGCCAATCTGGGCATTGAATTGGCGAACAGCTTCACTTTTGGAGACTGAATTGACTTCAGTAGCGTCAGGAACACGCAACACCTGACCTTTCTTGATCAGATTGATGTTGCCATTAATAAAGGCATCCGGATTAAGGCGCTGGAGCGCCAGCATGGTTTGATGCACGCTGACTGAAGAGTCAGGGCGCACTGCCAAGGCAATCTCCCAGAGCGTATCGTTTTTACCAACAGGTCCGTAAGTGCCAGACGACTTTGCAGCTTTGGCCGTTTTATCTTGCTCGGCAATGATATCGGGCTTTTCTTCGGGTGCAGCTGACTGGGGCGAGCTAACAGTAGGCTTCTCAACTGGAGGCGGGCTTACCTTGGCTGCCGGCGCATTAGTCTTTGGGGCAGCTTGCGGTGCCTGTACTGCGGCTGGCGCAGCCTCATCATAGGTTGGCAAATCCATCAAGACTGTATACTCGCGCATGTAGCGACCGGCAGTCCAACGGGCTTCAACAAGGAAATTAAGGTAGGGTTCGCGAACAGGATTACGTGTAGTCACCCTAACAACAGGACCACCGGGATTATCCAGCGCTACTTCAAACTGGAATTCAGTATAGAAGTAGACGCGCTCCACACCGTTGCGCTCAAAGTCAGCGGGCGACGCAAGAGAAATCAGGATCTGGTCGGCCGAGAGGTCGCGCGTATCCAACAGCTGGATCTCGGCACTGAGCGGCTGATTCAGCGTGGACTTCAGCTTAACCTCACCCAAGCCTAAAGCACTGGCATAATTTGACAGGGCCAAGGAGGCGAAACCGCAGGCTAAAACCAATTTACGAAGATGCATAGGGTGATCCTTTATTATCTCCCGGGCTTAAGGCTAGTTGAACTTTTAGGGATGTTGGGCCTAACCGGATGTTGTATGCGGGTACTGCAAAAACCTCGAATAAATCTTCACTATCTTTCGTAAGTATTCATTATAAATAGGTTTTTATCAACACTTAGGCGTCGCAACCGCAACGCTGGAGCGGACTTTTTGCACATTTTTCAACGCTTTTTATTGAAAAAGTATGATTTAAGCTCCCGAGCCAGTTCCAAACCGCTATTTTTGCAATACCAAAAAATAAAAACCCCCAATAATCTGGCGATTATTGGGGGTACTTAAAGCGATTCTTTAAGTTAGGATCAGGCTTCTTTGAGTATGCGCAACATACGACGCAATGGCTCAGCCGCACCCCACAACAACTGATCACCAACGGTGAAGGCTGATAAGTAGTGTGGACCCATATTCATTTTACGCAAGCGACCTACCGGGATGTTGAGGGTTCCGGTAACTTTTGTGGGAGTCAGATCACGCATGCTGCTTTCGCGATCATTGGGAACCACACTCGCCCACTGGTTGGCATTGGCAATCAGCGCTTCGATGTCGGCAATCGGCACATCCTTGTTCAGCTTGATAGTCAACGCCTGGCTGTGACAGCGCATAGCACCGATACGCACGCAAAGACCATCAACCGGAATTGGATTGCCATCGCGACCGAGGATCTTGTTGGTCTCAGCCTGGCCTTTCCACTCTTCTTTGGATTGGCCGGTTTCCCATTGCTTGTCGATATACGGTAACAGGCTGCCCGCCAAAGGATGGCCAAAGTTGGCTTTTGGTAGGTCATCACCACGCATGGTTTCTGCAATGATGCGATCGATTTCGAGGATGGCAGATTTCGGATCAGCCAGCCTGTCCGCCACAGACGCGTGCAGAGCACCCATTTGCGAAATCAGTTCGCGCATGTTTTGCGCGCCAGCGCCAGAAGCTGCCTGGTAAGTCATGGAAGAAACCCACTCCACCAGACCAGCATTGAACAGACCACCCAAACCCATAAGCATCAAACTCACGGTGCAGTTGCCGCCGATGTAGTTTTTAACGCCCTTGGCGATACCGTTTTTGATCACGTCCTGGTTTACAGGATCAAGGATGATAATGGCATCATCTTTCATACGCAGACTGGAAGCCGCATCAATCCAGTAGCCATTCCAGCCGGATGAACGCAGTTTCGGGAAAATTTCGTTGGTGTAGTCACCGCCCTGGCAGGTCACAATTACATCGAGTTGCTTCAGGTCGTCTACGGAATAAGCATCTTTCAATGCGGGCAGGCCGCTGGCAACAGCGGGGGCAGCGCCACCTACGTTAGAGGTGGTAAAAAATACTGGCTCGATATCGGCAAAGTCATTTTCAGCTTGCATACGCTCCATCAGAACGGAGCCGACCATACCGCGCCAACCTACAAAACCTACTTTCATTTCATTTCTCACTTAGCTGATTTAACCCGGCGATTCTACGCTATTTTTTGACGTATTTGACCGCACAACCGCCGGATTTTTATCCAATTTTATGCGAGCGCGGCCACAACCGCATCTCCCATCTCCGTAGTACTGACCTTTTTCATGCCTTCAGTGTAAATGTCGCCGGTGCGGTAACCTTGATCCAGCACCTTGCCTACCGCTACTTCGATAGCATCGGCAACCTGCGGATAACCCAACGAATAACGCATCATCATGGATACCGACAGGATGGTCGCCAGCGGGTTGGCGATGTTTTGGCCGGCGATGTCAGGTGCAGAACCATGGCATGGCTCGTACATACCGCGACCATCTTTGTCCAACGAGGCAGACGGCAACATGCCGATAGAACCGGTCAACATAGCGGCGGCGTCAGACAGAATATCGCCAAACATATTGCCGGTTACCAACACGTCGAATTGCTTGGGTGCGCGCACCAGCTGCATAGCAGCGTTGTCCACATACATGTGCGACAGCTCTACATCGGGATACTCTTTGTGCAGAGTGTCCATGACTTCGCGCCAGAGCATGGTAGCTTCGAGCACATTTGCTTTATCTACGGAACACACTTTACCGCTGCGCTTACGCGCCATTTCAAACGCGGTACGACCGATGCGGATGATTTCGCTCTCTGAATATTTATAGGTGTTGTAACCCTCGCGCTCGCCGTTTTCCAGCACGCGAATGCCGCGCGGCTCGCCGAAGTAAATACCGCCGGCCAGTTCGCGCACAATCAGAATATCCAAACCGGAAACCACTTCAGGTTTCAGCGAAGATGCATCTACCAATTGCGGGTACAGCAACGCTGGACGCAGGTTTGCGTACAAACCAAGTTGCGAGCGAATTTTCAGCAGACCCTTTTCGGGACGAATGGCGCGATCCAATTTATCCCATTTAGGACCACCTACCGCACCGAGCAGAATGGCGTCAGCCTGACGCGCACGCTCCAGCGTAGAATCCGCCAGCGGAACACCGTGCACATCAATCGCACAACCACCCATCAATTCGTTTTCGAAAGTCAAACCCAAATCAAATTTGGCATTGACTACATCCAGTACTTTGCGCGCTTCGCGCACGATTTCCGGGCCAATACCATCGCCTTCCAGAATTAAAATATGTTTACCCACGAAACATCCCCTTAAAAAATAAAATAATTTTGTAACAATAAGATCTTCCGCATCATAGATTTTTACTTGCTATGTGCGTAGGCATTCCATCCAGGCTTGTTTGGTTTTTGGCCAGCCAATACTCTTTTATACCTTGATCACCTTTATTGGATGCCCAATCATTTAATTGCTCACGCTCGCCAACATAATCAAAAAATGGAACTGCCATGCCGCACGATGTTTGCACCAGATCGACAGTTAAATCGAAAATCTGCCGCGCGCCCGCAAGCGGATTAAAATGTGCGTAGAGCTCGCTCCATTCAGGGTCATTCAGATGTACGGCACGCGCCGTACCGTACAAGCGCAATATCAACGGCTTTGCTTCAAGCGACATAAACATAAGCGTCATCCTCGGCAACTGCTGGATATGCGCCGCTGTTTCATTACCGCTACCAGTAACATTTAACCATATGACTTGCGTACTGCTCAGTACACGCAGGGAATCCATACCTTTGGGTGAAATATTGACGCGTCCCGTTTCTGTGGCAGTACCAACAAAAAATATTTTTTGCTGACCGATAAATTTTTTTAGCTTATCTGACACTTCTAGAAACTGTTGCCCCATACCAACACCCTTTTTACTCCCCAACGTGTACTTAACAAATCAACATGAAATGCTATTTCACCACATCAAACAGCCACGGAGCCTCTACGCGCTTTTTAGCCTCATAAGCACGGATGGCATCGGCGTGCTCGAGGGTCAGGCCGATATCGTCAAAACCATTTAACAAGCAGTGCTTGCGGAAGGCGTCGATTTCAAAGGCGAAGCTTTCACCGCTCGGTGTTTTCACCAGCTGCTCATGCAAATCAATTGTTAATTGATAACCTTCGCTGGCGTACATTTCCTTAAAGAGTTTATCGACAATCTCGTCGCTCAAAATAATCGGCAACAAACCGTTTTTGAAACAGTTGTTGAAGAAAATATCGGCGAAGCTGGGCGCGATTACACAGCGAAAGCCATAATCGTCCAACGCCCAGGGGGCGTGCTCGCGCGATGAGCCGCAGCCAAAATTTTCGCGCGCCAATAAAATGCTTGCACCTTGGTAACGAGGGAAATTCAATGGAAATTCCGTGTTAATCGGGCGACCTTCGCAGCTTTGGTCTGGTTTGCCTTCGTCGAGGTAACGCAGTTCGTCAAACAGGTTTTTACCAAAGCCCGTGCGCTTGATGGATTTCAAAAACTGCTTGGGGATGATCATGTCGGTATCGACATTGGCGCGATCCATAGGAGCGGCAACGCCTTGTAAAACGGTAAAACTTTTCATGGCGATCTCCTATTAATTAAATGTACGAACGTCAACAAAGTGACCGGCAATCGCCGCTGCCGCTGCCATAGCCGGGCTCACCAGGTGAGTGCGACCACCGTAGCCCTGGCGACCCTCGAAGTTGCGGTTTGAGGTTGACGCACAGTGCTCACCCGCACCCAACTTGTCCGCATTCATCGCCAAGCACATGGAGCAACCTGGCTCGCGCCATTCCAAACCGGCGGCGATAAAAATCTCGTGCAAACCTTCAGCTTCCGCTTGCGCTTTTACGGCGCCGGAACCTGGAACCACAATCGCTTCTTTTACAGAGGCAGCTTTGGTTTTGCCTTTTACAACTTCCGCCGCTGCACGCATATCTTCGATACGTGAATTGGTGCAGGAGCCAATAAATACGCGATCCACATAGATAGAGGTGATTGGCTGGTTAGCCTCCAAACCCATGTACTGCAAGGCGCGGATCATATCGTTGCGCTTAACCGGATCAGCTTCGTTAGCCGGATCTGGAACTTTATCTTCTACAGACACAACCATCTCGGGCGATGTACCCCAGCTCACTTGTGGCTTGATATCAGCGCCGTTGATTTCGACAACTGAATCGAAATGCGCACCTTCATCGCTTACATAGTTACGCCAATCGGCAACGGCTTTTTCCCACAAATCGCCTTTAGGTGCGTAGGTACGACCTTGCACGTAATCAATAGTGGTTTGATCCACCGCTACCATGCCGGCACGAGCACCCGCTTCAATCGCCATGTTGCATACCGTCATACGGCCTTCCATGCTCATATCACGGAATACCTGGCCACCGAACTCCATCGCATAGCCAGTACCGCCGGCGGTACCGATTTTCGCGATGATGGCGAGCACTACGTCTTTAGGCGTTACACCCAAACCGAGTTTACCTTCCACGTTAATAAGCATGTTCTTCATCTTTTTGGCGACCAGACATTGAGTCGCCATTACGTGCTCCACTTCACTGGTGCCTATACCGTGGGCCAAAGCGCCCAAAGCGCCGTTGGTGGCGGTGTGGGAGTCGCCGCACACCACGGTCATGCCGGGCAAGCAAGCGCCAGTTTCCGGGCCGACAACATGAACAATGCCTTGGCGGTGGTCGTTGATTTTGTACTCGACGATTCCGAACTCATCGCAGTTGTCGTCCAGCGTTTGCACCTGGATCAAAGACACAGGGTCTTCAATGCCTTTCACACCGTGAGCGCGCTCTTTTTGGGTGGTGGGAACGTTGTGATCAGGAGTCGCCAGGATGGAATCCACACGCCAGGGCTTGCGACCGGCCAGACGCAGGCCATCAAAGGCTAGTGGCGTTGATTTGTGAAGCGCAGTCTATGCCCGGCACACACATAAAACAAATTTATCTTTTTTATAATTTGCATTCCCAATAGGAATAGTATAAAAATAAATCAAAGGGCGCTTCTCATGCAGAACTCATCTGCCAGCGCGAGTGTGAAATTCCGAGGTGCCCTGGTGGATACCCAACATCTACAAGCGTTTGTAGCGATTGCGCAGAGCGGTTCCTTCTCGGGAGCGGCAGAGCGGCTGCACCTTACTCAGCCAGCAGTCAGCAAACGCATTGCATTATTGGAAGATCAAATTAAGGCCAAGCTGTTTGACCGGGTTGGCAGACAAGTCGTCTTAACCCAAGCGGGGAGCTTATTGCTGAATAAGGCGACAAACATCTTGAATGAGGTGTTAGCCGCCCAGCGCGAGATTGCAGATTTGCGGGGCGACGTCACAGGAAAACTCAGCGTGGCTACCAGCCATCATCTAGGCTTGCATTACCTCCCGCCGTATTTGCGGGAGTTTTCAAGGCGTTACCCAGACGTAAAACTCGATTTACACTTTTTGGACTCAGAACATGCGTACCACGAAATACTCCTCGGCCGCTTCGATATCGCCATTATTACGCTTGCGCTTGAGCAAGACCCGCGAATCCAAAGCACCGAAATCTGGCAAGACCAACTCCAGTTCGTCGCAGCACCCTCCCATGCACTTGCAGCGTTGGCGGATCTTCGCCTGGCCGATTTAAGCCCCCATCAGGCGATAATGCCTGACACCAACACCTATACCACTCGCCTTATCAAGGAACTGTTTGACCGCGAAAACCAGCCGCTGGACATCACCATGGTGACCAACCATTTGGACACCATCAAAATGATGTTGAGTATCGGCCTGGGCTGGGGCGTCCTGCCCAATAGTCTTATAGACGGCAGCCTAAAAGTGCTGGATGTAAGCCACCCTCCCCTTGTTCGCTCCCTCGGTGCCATCTTTCACAGCCAGCGCAGCCTGAGCAATGCCGCGCGGATGTTTCTTGAGCAGCTTCATACGCCAAGACCGTCAAAAGCCGGCGCATAAATCACAAATTCCTTATAAAACAATCACTCAGCGCAGTTTTTATCGTTACACTAGCTCCTTTTAAGACGTTACGCAGAAGGAGTCATCATGAAAAAAATTTCCCTGATCGCCGCACTTGGCTTGGCGGCAACAAGCTTCGCACAGGCAGATACTATATTTGGTATCTACGCTGGTGCTGGTTCCTGGAACGGCAGTTACGATGGTGACGCCGGCGAACCGAGCATCAGCTTGAAGGAGCTGGGAGTAAAGGATCACTCCAATAACTTTTATTACGTTGCCATTGAGCACCCTATTCCGGTGCTGCCCAATGTGCGTCTGTCCCATATCGATATCAAAGCCAAACAGTCCGCCGACATCACCCGCACCTTTGTGATTGATGGAACCCCGTTTACCGCCGGTGAGCATGTCGCCTCCCAGTTTGACCTCAGCCACACCGAAGCTACCTTTTATTACGAAATCCTGGATAACTGGGTAAACCTTGATCTGGGTCTCTCAGCCCGCAAATTTGATGGCTATGTGAGCGCCCAATCACCTACCCGCCGTGAAAAGGTAAAACTGGATGAAACATTGCCCCTGGTTTACGCCAAGGCTCAATTCGACCTGCCCTTCACCGGCTTATCCGTTGGTGTTGAAGGCAATTACGTGAGCTACAGTGGCGACAAACTGAGCGATTACTCCGCCAAAATAAGTTACTTGTTTGATTCCGCTCTGGACTTTGGCCTTGAGGCTGGTTACCGCAAGCTATCCTTGACAGTGGATGACAATGACTTGCAAGGCAAAGTGGATATCAAAGGCCCTTACGCCGCCGTGATTGCACACTTCTAATACAGCCTCGCGCTAAATCGCTCTGATGCAAAAGCCCCGCGCAGTTCACTGACGGGGCTTTTGTGCTTTTTGAAGCGGCAACTGGGTTATACTGCGCGCCCGCTCAAACTCAATTAGCCTTTTGCAATGACGCCAATAGACTTGCTGATCAACGCCCGCTGGATAATCCCGGTGGTGCCCGAAAACCGCATTTTTGAAGACTGCGCGCTCGCCATACATCAAGGTCGCATCATTGCGTTGCTACCGCAGGAAGAAGCCGCCAAGCGCTACCACCCGGCACGTATCGAAAATCTGCCGCAACATTTGCTAATCCCTGGCCTTATCAATGCCCACGGCCACGCGGCCATGACCTTGCTGCGCGGCTACGCCGATGATTTCGCACTGGAAGATTGGCTCAACAACCATATTTGGCCGGCGGAAAAGCAATGGGTAGATGCGCAATTTGTGCGCGATGGTACAGAGCTGGCCATTGCAGAAATGATCCGCAGCGGTACAAGTTGTTTTGCGGACATGTATTTTTTCCCCGAGCAAACAGCGCAAGCAGCATTGGATGCGCAAATTCGCTGCCAGGTTTACTTCACGATTTTTGATTTCCCTTGCGCTTGGGGAACTGGGCCGGAAGATTATTTCAACAAAGGTCTCGCGTTGCATGACGCCTATCGCGGCAACAATCTTGTGCGCATAGGTTTTGGCCCGCACGCGCCTTATACCGTTGGCGATGAAACCCTGAAAAAAGTCGCCGTGCTTGCGCAGGAAATGGATACACCTGTCCATATTCATTTGCACGAAACCGCGCAGGAAGTGGAAGATTCCATCGCAAAATACGGTAAACGCCCAACGCAACGCCTGATGGATTTGGGGCTGTTATCACCGCTTACACAATGCGTACACATGACGCAAATCAATGAAATAGATATAGAAATTTTGCAACAAAGCGGCGCGCAGGTTGTGCACTGCCCAGAATCCAATTTAAAACTCGCCAGCGGTTTTTGTCCTGTCGACAAATTACTGAGCGCCGGTATTAATGTCGCACTCGGCACCGATGGCGTTGCCAGTAATAACGATCTGGATATGCTGGGCGAATTAAAAACTGCAGCGTTGCTCGCCAAAGTGGTAAGCAATAACCCTGCGGCATTGGATGCACACAGCGCTCTGCGTATGGCCACGCTTAACGGCGCGCGCGCGTTGGGTTTGGATGACCAAATAGGCAGCCTGGAAATTGGCAAGCAAGCGGATATAGCCGCAATTGATCTGGGCGATCTGGATTTACAGCCAATTTACAATCCTATATCGCAATTGGTTTACAGCAACGCCGGCCAACGCGCTTCCCACTTGTGGGTGAACGGCAAATGCTTGATGCGCGAGCGCGAATTGCTCACGGTTAACGAGCGCGAACTGCACAGCAAAGTGCGCCAGTGGCAGGAAAAAATTCGCCGCTAAGAATTCAATCTCTCGTTCCCTCGCCAGGCGCCCCAAGCTCCAACGTTGGAACGTAACTTAGAAGGCGCTCCCAAGCTGGAGCTTGGGAGCGAGAAAAACCTTAATAGCGGCCGAGTTCACGCCGCCAAAAGAGACTTTAGCTATGGCAAATGTCGACACCGCTGAAATTGCAAAATTTGAAGCCCTCGCCAGCCGCTGGTGGGACAAGAACAGCGAATTTAAACCACTGCACGATATCAACCCGCTTCGCGCTAACTATATTGACCAACGCTCACCTGTTGCGGAGCGCAAAGTGATTGACGTGGGCTGCGGCGGCGGCATTTTGGCCGAATCACTCGCGCAGCGTGGCGCTGATGTGACGGGCATAGATATGGGTGAAGCGCCGCTGTCGGTTGCTCGCTTGCACGCCCTGGAAATGGGCGTGACCATGACTTACGAGCGCGTCACTGCCGAAGATAAAGCGCAGCAATGCCCCGGCACATTCGACATAGTGACCTGTATGGAAATGCTGGAGCACGTACCCGATCCGTCGTCCGTCGTGCAAGCCTGCGCTGATATGGTCAAACCCGGTGGCGATGTATATTTCTCCACCATCAACCGCAACCCTAAAGCCTATGCGTTTGCGATTATTGGCGCTGAGTATTTATTAAAAATGCTGCCGAAAGGTACGCACGATTACGACAAGTTTATTCGCCCCTCCGAGCTGGCCCATTGGCTGCGCGAAGCTGGTTTGGAATTACAAAACATCACCGGTATGACTTACAACCCTATCACCCAGCGTTACAAGCTGGATGAGAAAGATGTGAGTGTGAATTACTTATTGCATGCCAAAAAGATTGCCTAGAACAATTATCCATAAATAGGGAGTCGTCATCCTCGGCTAGGCGCCTCTGCTTGCAGAGATCCAGTTATTTAAAAGTTTGTTTAGAGCTGGATCCCCGCTCCGCGAGGATGACGATTCCCTGCTAAATGTTGACTGAGTTTATGCAAACCCAAAGAAAAATCCGCGCAGTAATGTTCGACCTCGACGGCACACTGCTGGACACAGCGCCCGATTTTATCGCCGTTGTGAATCAGCTGCTGATAGAGAACGAGCGCGATGAGTTGCCGCACGAAACCATCCGTGCCTGCGTATCCAACGGCTCACGCGCGTTGATTATGATGGCATTTGCGATTGAGGAAACCCACGAGGATTTCCATCCATTGCGCGAGCGCTTGCTGGAATTGTATCTACAGCACTTAGCTGTATTTACCAAAATGTTTCCCGGCATACAGGATCTGTTGAACAAACTGGCCGAGCACAATACCCCCTGGGGCATTGCCACCAACAAACCGGCTGCTTACACAGTGCCATTGATGGAACAGCTCAATATCCAGCCAGAGCCAGTCATTGTGCTTTGCCCGGATCATGTGAAGGATGCCAAGCCACATCCAGAATCTTTATTCCTGGCCGCTGAAACTATTGGTTGCAAACCGGAAGAAATCATTTACGTAGGCGATCACCATCGTGATATCGAATGCGGTCGCCGTGCAGGGAGCATCACCATAGCTGCTGCTTATGGCTACATAGAAGACGAAATTTCCGTTGAAGATTGGCAGGCGGACTATCGCGTTGATCACGCGGAAGACCTCTGGCCAATTATCGAAAAATATTTGTAAGCTTTAATTTATTGAATACTGATTATGAAAACTCCCGAAAACTTCATTCCTACCGCTGACTGTCTGCAAGGCAAAATTATTTTAGTAACAGGCGCTGGTGACGGCATTGGCCGCGTGGCTGCGAAAACCTTTGCCGCCCATGGTGCCACCGTAATTCTGGTTGGTCGCACTTTGCAAAAATTGGAAATGGTGTACGACGAAATCGAAGCTGCCGGCCACCCACAACCAGCGATTTATCCTATCGACTTCCAGATTGCCAACGAGCAATCCTTCATCGATATGTGCAATGCCATTAGCGAAGAATTCGATCATCTGGATGGTCTCTTCCACAACGCCGCCGATTTGGGCCAACGCACACCCGTTGCCAACTATGCACCGGATGTGTGGCTGCGTTTGATGCAAGTCAATGTGAACGCGCCCTTCCTATTAACGCAAGCAGTAATGCCGCTGCTCGAACGCGCCGCTAGTGGCTCCATTGTATTCACCGGTTCAAGCGTGGGTTACAAAGGCCGTGCTTACTGGGGTGCCTACGCCGTATCCAAAGCTGCCGCCGAAAACCTGATGCAAACCCTGGCTGATGAATTGGAAGAAACCACCCGCATTCGCTGCAATAGCATCAACCCGGGCGCTACCCGCACCAAAATGCGCGCTGGTGCCTACCCCGCAGAAGACCCTTCCACCATCAAAGCGCCAGAAGCATTGATGCGCGATTATTTGTTTTTGATGAGCGATGCCTCGGTAGGGATTAACGGGCAGCAGTTTGAAAACTCCGCAGCCTGATTTTTAAATCCGCTCGACCTATTCAATGTCGAGCGGGTTTTTATGATTTCTTGTCATCTTTTACCAGTCACTTTCTTCTTCGCCGTAATTTTTATCTTCATTTGATTAATCAACGCACCACTTCACGCTCCCAGCGCATTCTGACGCTGTCCCACTTTTACTCCGCGCAGATTCATGTGTTACCGCGAACAGCAATTTGTTACCACCAACTTTACCCCGCTTCCCGTTTTTAGTGGTTTTCAATGCCTGATTGATCACTTTGCGCAAACAGAAGCAGATGGATAGTGCGATTTTGTGGCGAGCATAGGATTTGGTCTTGTTAGCTATTAACAGCGGCTGACAAAACCAGTGGAGCTTTTCAGCTCCGCTCAATTACCTATGTAAGGAGCCAATAATGCATAAAAAACTCTTTGATCGTTATGTTTCCCCATTGAAGTCGGCAGCTGTGGGCATACTCAAATTTGCAACTGTTGCGAGCGTTGCCGCGAGCGCCATGCTGAGCCAGGCCGATGTATTGCCCATCACTACCAGCGGTAATAAGGTGTTGATTGGCGGGCAGCAAGGCAGTATTTCGGGCAATAGTTTTTTCTGGAGCAATACTGGCTGGGGTGGAGAAAAATATTACAACACCTCGGTGGTGTCATGGCTTAAGGCCGATTGGAACAGCCGATTGGTGCGCGCCGCCATGGGCGTTGATGATTCGGGTGGCTATATATCCGATACCAGCAACAAAACCCGCTTGATGGCCGTGGTGGATGCTGCGATTGCCAATGACATGTACGTGATTATCGACTGGCACTCACACAACGCGCACAACTACAAAACCCAGGCCATTGCGTTCTTCCAGGAGATGGCAACCAAGTACGGCAATAAAAATAATGTGATCTATGAAATCTACAACGAGCCTCTGGCGGTTTCATGGAGCAGCGTGATCAAGCCTTATGCTAAAGATGTGATTGCGGCAATTCGCGCAATTGATCCTGACAACCTGATTGTGGTGGGTACGCCCAACTGGTCGCAGGATGTGGATGTAGCAGCGAATGATCCAATTACCGGTTACGCGAATATCGCTTACACATTGCACTTTTATGCCGGCTCACATGGGCAGTCGCTGCGCGATAAAGCAACCACAGCGCTCAATAAAAATATTCCGTTATTTGTCACTGAGTGGGGCTCCGTTAATGCTGACGGCAGCGGCAACGTCGCCACCAGCGAAGCGGATGCGTGGATGGCTTATATGAAGACCAATAATTTGAGCAACGCAAATTGGTCGATTAACGATAAAGCAGAAGGCGCATCAGCACTGGTTGCCGGCGCAAGCTCGACGGGTGGCTGGGTGGCCTCACAACTCACCGCCTCAGGTGCCTACGCAAAAAATGCTATCTGGAGCTGGCCTACTGCATTCCCTTATCGCATTGAGGCGGAAGCCTACAATTACATGAACGGTGTGCAAGTGAGCGCAACTTCTGATGTGGATGGCACCAACAATGTTGGCTACATAGATGCGGGCGATTGGATGTCTTACTCGGGCACCAAGGTTCATATTCCTGCCACTGGCACCTACAAAATTTCCTTCCGCGTTTCTAGCCTGAGCGGTGGCGGCAGCTTGCAATTCCAGGAGGCTGGCGGCACCACCTACGCCACTGTTGCAGTACCCAGCACCGGCAGTTGGAATACCTGGACCACGGTCACTACCAACGTGGCACTCAGTGCAGGCACACACACTTTTGGTATAGCTGTAGTCGCCGGAGGTTGGAATTTTAACTGGTTCAGTATTTCCAAAATCTAAACATCGATTTATCAATTTTAGCTGTTGTTGGCGTTTTGCTGATCTCAATTGTTGGCGTTTTGCTGAAGCTCTTGGCCCCACTCGAAAAAAATCAACCCCGGGTCATTAGCTTCAGCCTTTTTCATTGATCTTTTGCGTATTCCGCCTGTACTCCCCCGGAGAGCAACCTACCAGCCGTTTAAAAAAACGCTGGAAAGCCGATTGGCTGTTGAATCCCGATTGGTAAATAATTTCAAGAATCGTTAGATGATCAAATTCTGGTGATACCAGTAAACGCATTGCCTCCTCCACTCGCAAGCCATTAATAAATTCGAAAAAGTTCACCTGGTAATGCTGGTTGATAATTTGCGAAACTTCCCGCGGCTTTAATCCAACGACCTCTGAAAAACGCTCCAAATTAATATTGCTTTCGAGATAGGCTTTTTTATCGCTGATGGCAGCCTCAATCAGAGCGATTTTTTCCTCGGCGATTGGCGGGGGATTTTTATCAGCCGGCTCCGGCAGTTTTAATTCCATCAACAAACTGCGTGTATTGGCCACACCCAACACAAAAAGCCCGTTGACTTGTAACGCAATCAAATAATTATCCGCAATACCTATCCAGTTGTTGGCCGCCGGTGAAATATAACCGCCAATGAAATAACCAAAACAGCCCCACAGCCAATGTAGTAAAAATCCGAAGAGCACAACATCTGCCAGCTTGATATCCACCGCTGACACAGATGAATATTGCTGGCGATACTGTTGGTGCAAGCGATATTCCACATGGCAACAGGCAACCACATACAACAAGGGGGAGCAGCGCGTTACTGCCCAGCAAAACTTCACCGCAAGCTTTTGCGCCTGCGGTAATTGCGCCCAGGGAATCCAGGTAGGGCCATTCAGGTGAAACACCACTATCACTGTCATCACCACTACCGCCGGCAGCAAATGCAGTAAAAGTTTTTTATCCCGCCAGCTGAATTGGCCCGACAGCGAGCGCAAATAAAAATACAGGCACGGCCCCTGCAATAGCATGCACAGGCTGAGCAACAAAGTGGGAAACAAAGATTCGTTAAGCGGCAGGGTTTGAAGGGTCTGGTTCCAGATCAGCAGCGAGGAAAAAATCCAACCAGCCAGCACGCAAAAAAATATCGACAACAACTGACGTGACTGACGCGTCTGCGCCGGGATAAAGCGCAGTATAGACGCCAGAAACAGGCACTCCATCAAGGTGAGTACCAGAACCATATCGTGAATATTGAGAAATCCAGTGTCCATAGCCCATCCAGTTGTTATTTATCTTGTGTGGACAGGTTAATTATAGAGGTAAAGCTGGCGTAGTATTCCTACGCAGTCGTCAATCTGCGTCATTAGTTATTTCGTATTAATATCTTATTTAAGTGCAGGTTAGCTGCCGGAAAATAACGTCATCAGGTAATTAAGATTATCGTGAGGTTAAATCCTCATTCTCCGTCGCGAGTTGAATAAGATATTGATAGACGCACCAGACTACCTCTTTCATTTTTGAATAGTCGAGACGGTTATAGGTTATTCATCACATATCCCACCGCTACAATTTGCGGCAATGTAATTAACGGCAGGAAAAGCGCTATTTTCCAGGACTTGGTCGTATCCTTTAACACCATAATTTCTGTGTAGTCCGTCGATACGCCAGCCATCATAAAGGTGAAGGCGTTACCAGGGGCAAGTGCACGATTGAGCAAATCAGCGGCTATAGGTGTTGACCCTTCGGAGCAAACTTCAATCACAGTAGCAGCAATCAACGTGAATAACATGCCTATCAAGCTTGGACCAAACCACTGCTGAAAAAATTCAAGGCTGACAAAGCTGCGAATCAATGCCGCCAACACCACACCAAACAACAACCAGCGCAATACCATTCGCGAACCTGATAGTCCTTCACGTGCAATATCTTTAACCAGGTTTGCCGACCAATGAATACCACTCCATTGACGCTTCACTTCAGGCCAAAAGGAAAAATTTTCATCCAGTGAATAGGTCCGAGGATTTTCCGGTAGTATTTTTTTAGCAACAAAACGATCAAATACCCAGCCACTGATCATTGCTATTACCATTGACACAAGAATAAAAGCCAGCGTCCATTTGAAGCCGATAAGTGCAAACATGATGAGCGTGAGCGAAAAGGAATTCCAGGGGCTGGCAATCAGAAATGCCATCACCTGACCAAGGCTTGCACCTTTTTGATAGAGCTTCATACCCACCATTAAAATGCCGTGGCTACATAAATCCAGTAGCACTCCTGCCAGGGTTGCGCGCGCGATACCACTCAGGGTTCCGCCCTTACCTAACACTGAGAGCACCAGATTCTGCGGCACTTTGGCGAGCAGTCCGACAAATATCAAACCCAGTAATACTCCCCACCACATGGTGTTGAGCATTTCAAAAATGCTGTGTGCGAAATGCTGCAAACTTGCTGGCAAAAATGAAGGCGCGAGCAGATGCAAAAGATAGAAGCTTGCGCAGATCAACAGTGAGCCCCAGAGTAAATAATCCGCGCTACCGCCATGATCCTGGTCGTGCTCGCAACAACTACTGGTTGATGTTTGATGCGAATGACCATGACTGTGATCATGGTGATAGACGCTACTCGCCTCAGTGTCGCAACAAGAAGCTACCGCAACCTGAGGCTTGCTATCACAGCAATTTGTTGCAACTGTTACAGTTTCACCAGTTGGTTTTGATTCGTGAGAACAGCAATCACTCATGATGAGACTCCACCAGGGTAAAGGTCATAGGTAATGGTTTTGGCTGTACTTGCGTCTGCTGGGACAGGGCTTCAATGATGGTGCAATCGCTGGAATCGTCTCCGGCACAGCTTTCCGCCATGTCACTCAATATAGACTTGAGCGCCTGAAGTTCATGCAACTGGGCCTCCACCTGCTCTATCTTCTCCAGCACAAGCTGTTTGACCTGGGAGCAGCGGCGTTGCGGGTTGCGATAAAGCTCCAGCAACTCCCGGCAAATCTCCAGACTAAAACCAACAGCCCGCGCCCGCTGCAAAAATCTCAAATGCTCAACGTCGCCATGGGAATAATCGCGATAGTCATTGCCCTGCTGACGCCCGGGTTGCACCAGGCCTATCTCTTCGTAATAACGCAGGGTTTTGACAGGTAAGCCGCTCATGGTAGCCGCCTGACTGATATTCATTGATTGCCTCCTCTCAATTCACGTCAGAACCATAATAAACCTTTCCGTTACTGGAGGGTCAAGCAATATTACTTAGAACAATTTGTGTAGCTACTACACACCATGCGGGAATTTACGTTACAATTTGCAAACTTAAACGACAAACTTTTGCGTCACCGCTCATGATTAACGAGTATTAATTCAAAAAATTCTCTTTAAAATCATTATGCTGAGACACTTTCTTGACAAACTTATTTAATAAACCACAATAAGTGAACAAGACGAACAACCGCTGAGCAGCCGTATGGAATATCTTGAAATCAATCACCCTGAATGGCCCAAAATGTGGGACGAGTTGGCTGGCTATCGTATAAATGCAGGCGACCATCTTTGTGTGTATGAAGGTCAATGCTGGGAATACATGGGTTCGACTATGGATCATCATCATTTCCGCCATGCCTGCCACCCGGTTACCCACCGCGTTGAATACATTTATCTGGAACGCGCCCGCGCCGCCGTGGCTTGGGCATAATCCGATGGAGCAATTGGCGGCAGACTCATTTGTCGCCTAAACCACCAAAATCATAGATCCCTGACGTATTTGCGTAAAACTGCACTTTTTTGTGCGCTATATTCCCGCCTTCCGCCTACCTAAATACACGTGCCTTTGTTACTCTTCGCACCCGATTTAGTTGTTCCTACTATTACAATTCCGTTGTTCGTACTATTACGATGTAGTTGTTCCTACTATTAATAAAGATTGATTAAGCGGAGCTAACAATGACTCTTGCAACACCCTCTGAGGCCGTATCTTCTTTGGCCATCCCGGCACCCTCTTTAGCCATAGTTGTACCTTGCTATAACGAAGAAGAAAGCCTGCCCAAAACCATTCAGGTACTCAACGATTTGCTTGATCGTTTGATTGCCGCCAAAAAGATTACTGCCGACTCCAAAAATTATTTTGTCGACGATGGCAGCCGGGATAAAACCTGGGAAATCCTGCATAACACCGCATTACAAAATCCTAAAGTCGTTGCCATCAAGCTGTCGCGCAACAAGGGCCACCAAAATGCGCTTTACGCAGGCCTCTGCACCGCCACTGAAGATGTGACTGTGTCCATCGATGCTGATTTGCAGGATGATCCAGCCAATATCGAATACATGATCGATGAATACCTGAAAGGTAGCGAAGTGGTGTACGGCGTGCGCTCCGCGCGCAAGACAGATACCTTCTTTAAACGCTTCACGGCTGAAGGTTACTATCACACCATGCGTACCATGGGCGTAGATCTGGTATTCAACCATGCGGATTTCCGCTTGCTATCTCGCCGCGCACTGGCAGCATTGCAAGAGTACAAAGAATCGAACCTGTTTTTGCGCGGCATAGTGCGCGAAGTTGGCTTCAAATCATCCATCGTGGAGTATGAGCGTCAGGCGCGTGAATTGGGTGAGAGCAAATACCCCCTCAAGAAAATGCTGTCCTTTGCCTGGAAAGGCATTACCGCGTTTTCTGCCGTTCCCTTACGTATGATAACCCTGCTTGGCCTCTTCTCAGGTTTTGCCTCCTTTGCATTGATCCTCTGGGTGTTGGGTATTCGCCTGTTCTCCGAACACGCCGTACCAGGTTGGGCATCTATACTCTTGCCATTGTTGTTTATTGGTAGCGTGCAATTGCTCTGCCTTGGCATCATCGGCGAATACATGTCCAAAATTTACGAAGAAGTAAAACGCCGTCCCAAATATCACATCAGCGATGTAGTGCGATCAGAACAAGCTTGATGAAAAAAATCCCGCCGATTGGCGGGATTTTTGTTTGCGGGAGAAATTCTTACAAGGAAACGGTTTGCGACTCACGCGCTACCACACCATACTTTTGCCATTTGCGCTGCCGCCAGCGATACCATTTAATTACCGCTCTTGCTGCCTCATCCAAACATGCTGCAATCAATAGCCCATAAATCCCCAATCCGCAGGGAATCGCCAACACATAAGCCAAGGGCACTGAGAACAGCCAGATAATTAGAATGCTGGATACAGAGGTGAAAGTCGCATCACCTGCACAGCGCAGTGCGCTGCCGATAATAATATTCACAGTGCGCACAGGCTCCGCCAGAAAACCCCACAAAAATACCCAAAAACCAATTGCGAGAATTTCTGGATCGCTGGTAAACAATTTCAAAATAGGTTGATTGAAGATCAGCCACACACTCGCCAAAATCGTGGTGCCAATCAACGATACCTTAAGGCTTTGCTTGAGTTGCAAATGCACCAAATCAAATTCACGGCGACCAATCCGCTGAGCAATAATTGCTTCGGTCGCCATGCTAAGCGCGATGGATATCATCAAGCAAAATAAAAAGGTGTTGTAGGTATAGATCTTCACCTTGAGCGCCAAATCTCCCACCGAGGCCGCGATAAAATTCAAGGCAATCATATAGGCCTGGAATGACATAGGCTCAAGAATCGCCGGAGCTGCAATCATCAACACAGGCGTAAGCAGGTAACCCAGTTGCGCCCAGGCAGCCCGCGCCGGGATATGAATGTTCAAACGCAGGTGCACGGCATACATCACAAATAACAGGCTGCAAACCACCGCCGACACATTGGCTAACACCACACCGGGAACACCGGTTGGTGGTAGCGACTGAAAGCCGTATACCGCCAGCATATTTCCCAACAGGTTTACACTGAACAAAATGATGTTGCTAAACGTATTCCACTTGGGCGCGCCGTAAATATTCAGGATGGTTTGGTAGATAGTCCTGCATCCCCAAAAACCTACCATCCAGCCAATCATGGAGAGATAGATCACCGCATAATTTTCCACTTCCGGGCTTAACCCCATACGACGAGCCACCAGGGGCCCGGCGAGGTTGACCGTCAAAGCTGCAATGATCGACAGACAGCAGACAAAAAGTGCGTAGGCACCAATGGTCGCACTGCCGCGCTCATAATCATTTGCACCGATACGCTGCCCCGCCACGCTGGCGCCAGCAAAAGAGGTGACGATCAAAAACGCATTGGCCACAAAGACCAGCGGCGTGATGGCTCCGACAGCGGCCGCTGCGCTTTCGGATACGCGACTTAAAAAGTACATGTCAACAAGGGGGATGGTGTAGGTCACAGCCTGGTCGATAAACATGGGGGCGCTCATCCCCCACAATCCTTTATCCAACACCCGGCTTTTTGGTGCGTGCTTCATCTTTTCAACCCAGGGGTGCAAAGGCCGGCAGTTTAATCGGTTTGGCGCGAACCGTCGCCTAAATGTCATATAAAAGATGCAACCTCAGGTGGTTACTTTTCAGGAGGCATGAGAGGAGGCATAGATATGAATTTTCCCGAACATTTTGAGCTGCAACGCCGCATGGAAAGCGAAGTGCTCGACGGCTACGACGAAGCCCTTGAGTTAGAGATGGAAGACTGCTTTGCCGATGCATTCGAGGCGCGCGATCCAGCCTATATCCAGCAAGAAAAAGTGCGTCGCCAGCGCTACTTCACTGAGCTGTTTCGTCTGCAGGCAGAGCTGGTGAAACTCCAGGATTGGGTGGCTGCCACCAAATATAAAGTGGTGATCCTGTTTGAGGGCCGCGATGCCGCGGGCAAGGGTGGTGTGATCAAACGTATCACCCAGCGATTGAATCCTCGTGTTTGCCGTGTGGTTGCCCTGCCCGCCCCCAATGACCGCGAGCGCACCCAATGGTATTTCCAGCGCTATGTATCCCACCTGCCAGCCGCCGGGGAAATGGTTTTGTTTGACCGCAGCTGGTACAACCGTGCCGGTGTTGAGCGGGTGATGGGCTTCTGCTCAGACGATGAGTGCGAAGAGTTTTTCCGCTCGGTACCGGAGTTTGAACGCATGCTGGTTCGCTCGGGCATTCACGTTATCAAATACTGGTTTTCCATCACCGATGACGAACAACACTTGCGCTTCCTCAGCCGCATCCACGATCCGCTCAAACAGTGGAAACTCAGCCCCATGGATCTGGAATCCCGCCGCCGCTGGGAGGATTACACCAAAGCTAAGGAAATCATGCTGGAGCGCACTCACATACCCGAAGCGCCCTGGTGGGTTGTGCAGGCGGTGGATAAAAAAAGCGCGCGCCTTAATTGCATCACGCACTTGCTGGAGCAAATCCCCTACAAACAGGTTGAGTTCCCGCCTATAGATCTGCCCGAGCGCGTTTACAACCCGGACTACCTGCGGATGCCCGTCCCCGAGGAAATGTTCGTTCCCAGTATTTTTGAATAATGCCGAAAGATTCAAGGAGCTCCCATGAATAGCGATACCCCTGCCGTGCTGGATGCAAAAAATCTAACCCCCAACCTCAGCCTCAAACCCGGCCCAATCACTGCCGGCATCTATGTTGCCGTACTCCTGGCCGGGCTGGCTTTTACCGCTTACAGCCTGACCCAGGACGTCAGCAATAGCGCCATGTCCATGACCACCTGGCTACCCTTTTTGCTGTTGGGCGTCGCCTTGCTGATTGCACTGGGCTTTGAGTTCGTAAATGGCTTCCACGACACCGCCAATGCTGTCGCTACAGTGATCTACACCAACTCCATGCCACCCACCCTGGCGGTTGTCTGGTCAGGTGTTTTTAACTTTTTGGGCGTGTTGTTTTCGAGCGGCACCGTCGCGTTCGGGATTATTTCGCTATTGCCGGTCGAGCTGATTTTGCAGGTCGGCTCCGATGCCGGCTTCGCCATGGTGTTTGCATTGTTGATCGCCGCTATCGTCTGGAACCTGGGCACCTGGTTTTTGGGCTTGCCTGCATCTTCGTCCCATACATTGATCGGCTCCATTATCGGTGTAGGTGTTGCCAATGCGCTGATTCATGGCCGCGACGGCACCAGTGGTGTAGATTGGGCCCAAGCCACCAAAGTGGGCTACTCCCTGCTGCTCTCTCCGTTAATTGGCTTTGTGTGCGCCGCACTCCTGCTGCTGGCGTTGCGCAAGCTGGTCAAACATCGTGAACTCTATGAAGAGCCCGTTGGCAAAACGCCACCGCCCTGGTGGATACGCAGTCTGCTGGTTCTCACTTGCACCGGGGTGTCTTTCGCGCACGGTTCCAATGATGGCCAAAAGGGCATGGGTTTAATTATGTTGATATTGGTCGGCACAGTGCCCATGGCTTATGCGCTAAACCATGCGATTCCAGCCGAACAAACCGTGCAATTTACGGCAGTGGCGCAAGTCACCCAGGCGTCACTCGACAAAGCCAACACTGGCATTGTTGTTATCAACGCGCGCGAAACTCTCACCACCTATGTGCGCACCCATCAAATGCAGCCCGAGGTAATCCCCGCCCTCGCCAGCCTCACCGGTGACATAGGCGACGAAGTCAAAACCCACGGCACCCTGGCAAAATTTCCCGCCGACCAGGTAGCAAACGTGCGCAACGACATGTATCTGGCCTCGGAAACCATTCGCTTTATCGAAAAGGATAAGAGCCTGACGCTCGACCAGGAAACCCGCACCAACCTCAGTGCCTTCAAAAAGCAAATCGACAACGCCACCAAATTTATTCCGCTCTGGGTAAAAATTTCGGTAGCACTGGCGCTCGGTTTGGGGACTATGGTGGGCTGGAGAAGAATTGTAGTAACGGTTGGCCAGAAGATTGGCAAGAGCCACCTGACCTATGCCCAAGGCGCCTCAGCAGAATTGGTTGCCATGATGACGATTGGCGCAGCTGATATGTATGGTTTGCCGGTATCCACCACCCAGGTTTTATCATCAGGTGTGGCGGGCACTATGGCCGCCAATAAATCCGGTCTGCAAATGGGTACGTTACGCAACCTGTTGACGGCCTGGGTGCTTACGCTCCCGGCCGCCATGTTGATTTCAGGTTCACTCTATTGGCTGTTCGTACAGATTATCTAAACCCCGATCAAACACTATGCCGCCTCGCGCAGTACCACGGCAGGCGGCGTAGTCACCACACGACGACAGCACACTAATCCCAACAAACTGATCAAGGCCGCACTTCCCAGTGGCGATAGCAGCCAATAAACATAATGCGGTTGGATCGGTGTACGCAGCACAAACTTCTGCAAACTCAACAACAACACTTCTGCACCGAGAATAGCGATGGTTCCTGATAGCAATCCCAGGATTAAAAATTCCGCAAACACACTGCCCAAAATTAATTTTTGCGGACTACCCAACGCGCGCAGCAACCCCGCTTCCTGTTGACGGCTATCGATACTGCTCATTACCGCCGACAACAATACCAAGCCGCCCGCCGCCAAGGTAAACCAGAGCACCAGCTGTATGCCGTCGCTCACTTGATTAATAATGCTACGCATCTGCTCGATTACACGATCAAACTCCATCACTAGCATAGTGGGATGGACGCGCAAAAGTTCCGTCAAAAACATTTTTTGTTCAGCCGGCAAATAAATACTCGTCATGTAGGTGGGCGAATAAGTATCCAGCGCGCCGGGCGAAAAAATAAAAAAGAAATTAGGCTTCATGGATTTCCATTCCACACTGCGAATGCTGGCAACTTCAACATCCAGCAAAAGCCCCCCCAGTGAGAATTGCAACTTATCGCCCAGCTTTAATCCCAAATCTTTTGCCGTACCCTGCTCTACCGAAACGCCTGGCACGCTAGTTTTCTGCCAGCTATCCCACCATTGTCCTTCAACAAGTTTGTTATCAGCGCCAAAGGTTTCCGATTGGGTGAGATTGACTTCGCGTTGCAAAGCGTTGGCTTTTTGTGTTTTGGCCTCATCGGGTTTTTCACCATTGATTTGCACCAGCCGACCACGAATCATGGGGTAAAGTGGCGAGTCCAGTAATTTCCGCTCTCGCAATAAATGCTCTACTTCAGTCGCTTCATTAGGAGAAATGTTAACTAAAAAATGATTGGGTGCATGATCAGGCAATTGTTTTTTCCAATCGTCGATTAAAGAGGTGCGAACTATAGTGAGCGTAAGCAGCAACATAATCGCTATGGCAAACACCAACATCTGAACAAGGCTTTGGCCCTGACGATGTTGCAAGCTGGAAAATGCCAGCCGCCAGATACCGCCAGCTCGCAACACCAAGCGCTTGCTCAAGCGCAGCAATAAAAACCCAACGACCAAGGCTGCGAATATCACAGCGGCCAAAGCACCACTCAAACTTAAAGTGAGTTGCAGGTTAGCACTAAACAATCCCACCACAAGAATGACAGCCGCCAGCGCCAGAAATGCCTGCCAACTTACATGAGTGCTCTTAACGGCCAGCTCGCGCCGTAAAATCTTAAGCGGCGGAATGCCAGGTAAAAACCAAAGCGCGGGCAAGGCAAAGCATAAGAGGCATATCAACGCGCTTATTAAACTCAACACAAAGGGATAAAACTTTGGCGGCAATAAACTCAACTGGTATTGCGTTCGCAAACCAGTCGCCACCAATTCTTGCAAACCAAAACCAATGACTAATCCCACCAATGAAGCCATCAATCCCAACAACAATAACTGCCCGAGATACAAGCGACGAATCTTCGGCGCACTGGTACCCAGGCTTTTCATCAACGCAACCTGATTGGTATGACGCTCGGAAAAGCGACGAGCGGCAATGGCAATAGCGACCCCGGCCAATACCACGGCAATCACCGCGGCAAACACCAAAAAATTCCGACCAGTCGATAAAGTATTAGCGAGGCGCTCCTGACTGGTAGTAATATCAATCAGTCGCTCGTGTTTGCTGAGTTTTGGTTTTAAATCACCAATAAATTTTTCACGCGCCGCATCATTATCGCTGGCGAGCAACCATACATAGTTAACATTGCTGCCCTCTTGAATTACCTGAGTTGCTGGTACGTCAGCAAGATTCATGAGCACACGCGGCGCCATGGCACTCATCAAGCCCGCGGATTCTGGTTGGCGAATCAACACTTTGGTAACGGTAAATTCTGCTTCGCCCACGGCGAGCTTATCGCCCAGTTTGATTTTTATGGAGGGTAATAAACGCGAATCCACCCAGAGCTCACCGGGCGCAGGAATGCTGTTTGCTGTTTGGATCTGCGATTCATTCATCGTGAAAGGCACATCGCTTATTTCGAGCTGGCCCCGCAGTGGATAACCATTACCAACCGCTTTAATACTCGCCAATTGCATTTCATCGCCAGCGTAAACCATGGAACCAAACTCCACCGCCTGCGCCTGCCGCAAGCCTGCAGCGGTGGCAGAATCAAGCCACTCCTTCGCTAAGGGTTTACTGCTGCTAACGAGATTATCCGCACCCAATAATTTATTACTCTGCCCGAGCAAAGTGCCCTCAAGACGATCCGTAAATATTGCAATGCCACTGAGCACGGACACAGCCAACAACATCGCCAGGCTGAGCAACTTCAACTCGCCGCTGCGCCAGTTACGCAGGAGTAAGGTTAACGACAACATAAATTAAACCTCAACACCTGTTTTTGATGTAATCACAGCGCCCTGTGTTGTGTTGACTATGGCACCTGCCGCCAACTCGATACGACGCTGGCAAAGTGTTGCCAATCTTTCTTCGTGTGTGATCAATACAAGAGTCGTGCCTTGCGTTCTGTTTAATTCAAACAACAATTCAATAATCCGCGCACCCGTTGCGCTATCGAGATTACCTGTTGGTTCATCTGCAAACAAAATTTTGGGCTGGCTGGCAAATGCACGCGCAATCGCAACACGCTGCTGCTCACCGCCAGACAATTGCTGTGGATAATGGTTAAGGCGTTTCTCCAAACCCACACGCGTTAAAAATTGCAAAGCCGCTTGGCGCGCCTGCTTATCACCGCGCAACTCCAGTGGCAACATGACATTTTCCAGGGCCGTTAGGCCCGGCAATAATTGAAAAGATTGAAAGATAAAACCCACATTATCAGCGCGCACTTGTGCGCGACCTTCTTCATCCAACGCCGTCAGGCATTTACCGTGCAAATACACATCACCGGTACTGGGAATATCCAGTCCCGCCAATATGCCCAACAGTGTAGATTTACCCGAGCCAGATGCACCCGTAATTGCCAGCGAATCGCCCTCCGTCACTTGCAACGAAATGGGTTGCAAAATCTCCAGATCACCTTCCTGGGTAATGACTGTTTTAGTAATAGCGCGTACGTCAAGCATAAGGGGGGATGACATAAATCATAATCTCAGTGAGGCCATCAAATAATGGATAGCGCAAGTAACTCTTTGTTTTTACCATAACCGGGTTTTACGATAGCCGGGTTTTACCATAGTATGCAGTCAATAAACACAAACTCTACTTACTCAAATGCTGAACAGATAGAGTTATGGGTTTAGACGTATTTTTCAAGCTGATGGATTAACGGAGATAACTCACATGACTTTTGTCAGAGGCCTGCTCATTATCACTCTGCTCTTCTGCTCAAACCTGGTGAGCGCCAAACCAGTTACCGTGCTGGTGATGGGTGACAGCCTGAGTGCTGGCTATGGAATCAAGTTGGAGCAAGGCTGGGTAAATCTATTGCAACAGCAAATGACTAACGAAGCAAAAATCATTAATGCCAGTGTAAGTGGCGAAACCACCAGTGGCGGACTGACTCGGTTACCGGCGCTGTTGAAAACCCACCAGCCCGCTGTGGTGATTTTAGAACTGGGTGGCAACGACGGTTTGCGCGGCCAACCCTTAAAATTAATGCAGGAAAATTTACAAACGATGATTTCAGCAAGCCAAATGGCAGGTGCAAAAGTATTATTGATTGGAATGCAAATCCCCACCAACTACGGACAGCGCTACACAAAACAATTTAAAGAGACGTATCCAACACTGGCCGAAAAAAATAATGTGTTACTGGTGCCGTTTTTACTGGAGGGTGTAGCCACCAGAGAAGAGCTTTTCCAAAGCGATAAAATCCACCCCACTGCCGAAGCCCAACCAATGCTGGTCAAGAATGTTAAGCCACTATTGGAGAAAATGTTAAACGCACATAATTAGTGGCTCGCAATAGGCTCAATATAATCCACGAGTAGCTGTACCGTTTTTTTACCACGAAACTCATTCACATCCAGCTTGTATGCGCAGCGTACTTTTGTCGCCACCTGGTTAGGCCAGATTTGTGGATCTATATTGAAAGCGATGGCATCGATAATGTGTTGTTGATTCGGACCAAGCGCCAACACCATCTTTAAATGCTTTTCGCCTACCAGTTTTTGCTGCAGCAGATAAAACTCACCATCAAATACCGGTTCGGGAAAATGCTGCCCCCAAGGCCCGGCTTCGCGTAACTGTTGGGCAAGCTCCAATGAAAATTCTGGTGCACTTAACTCACCGTCACTCATGACTACTGCAGATAAATCTTCATCGCGCAATTGGCGGCGCACTTCTTCATCGAAAGCCTTGGCGAATTCCGCAAAATCACTCTGCGCCAGGCTCATACCAGCTGCCATGGCGTGACCACCAAATTTTTGCAGCAAATGCGGATGGCGCTTGGCTATAGCATCCAAGCCATCGCGAATATGGAAGCCAGCGATAGATCGTGCAGAACCTTTAATCTGTCCATCGCCTGCATCCGCAAACACAATAGTAGGACGGTGGTATTTATCTTTTATACGCGAGGCAAGAATACCAATCACCCCCTGATGCCAGGCTTCATCAAACAGGCAAACTCCCCAAGGCAAGGCGGTTTCATCAGCGGCCAGCACACGTTGCAGCATGGTCATAGCCTCTTGCTGCATACCCGTTTCAATAGATTTGCGATCGCGATTCAAATCATCCATCTGCGCCGCCATTTCACGCGCGAGGTGATCACTTTCGGACAGCAAACATTGAATACCCAACGACATATCATCGAGGCGTCCTGCTGCATTTAAACGTGGCCCCAATGAAAACCCGAAATCACTGGCGACTAATTTGTGCAAAGGTTTTCCAGCTACTTCGAGCAAGGCTTTAATACCGGGACGCGCATAGCCGGCACGAATACGTTGCAAACCTTGCGATACCAGAATGCGATTGTTGTAATCCAACGGCACTACGTCAGCCACAGTTCCCAGCGCAACCAGATCAAGAAAGCTCGCCATATTGGGTTCGGCAATGCCACTCTCGGCAAACCATCCCATAGTGCGCAGCTCACCGCGCAATGCGTTCATCACGTAAAAAATAACACCTACGCCCGCCAGGTGTTTACTGGGGAATTCACAGCCAGGCTGATTTGGGTTCACAATCGCATCGGCATCCGGCAATTCACTGCCCGCCAAATGGTGATCAGTCACCACCACCGCAATACCAAGATCGCGCGCTGCCTGCACACCTTCAATGCTCGAAATACCATTGTCGACAGTAACAATTACATCAGGATGCTGCGCCGCTGCAACAGCAACAATTTCCGGCGTTAAGCCATAACCATATTCAAAACGGTTGGGCACCAGAAAATCTACAGTGGTCGTCCCCATAGCTCGCAATGCAAGTACCGCAAGAGCGCTACTGGTTGCACCATCCGCATCAAAGTCCCCGACAATAATTATTTTGGCTCCCGCCACCACTGCATCCGCCAATATACTTACCGCTTCCGGCAAACCTTTAAAATTCGGTTTATGCAATTGCGCCAATTGATATTGCAACTCACGCTCATGCTGAATGCCGCGCGCGCTGTAAATACGCTGCAACAGCGGATGTATCTGCTGTTCAAATTGAGTGGATTGTTCGATGAGACGGCGGCGGATGAGTTTTTGCATATTTATTGCTCGATTTCAAGTTTAGTAATAATGCCGCCAACGTAAGTAACTTTTACATGCAAGCCATCTTTAACTGGCCCACCAAATAAACGCGTTTGGTTGAACCCACCGGTATCGATAGAGTCATGATAACTAAAGCATATATTTTCAACACAAAAGTGTTCAGGGCTACCCCCTCTTAATCCCGGAGGTATATAGTTTTTAACAACGCCCTCTACTAAATATTTATCTGCCGATATCAAGTCCTGATAATTGGAAATAGTAAAACAACTATTCACAAAGAAAAGCCCACCTATAAACAACACTAAAACATTTATAATCGGTTTAGAAGCAATTGTGTTTTCACGCCTATAATTCAATACAATCCTATGGTTTCCTTTTAAAACCAATGCACACAACATGGCCAAGCAAATTAATATCAAAATGTTATTTGCAATTACATGCTCATTGGTAATATCAAATATAACTTGATAAATCATTCGTATCATCCTGATAAAAACAAAAACGCCGCACCAGCAAAGCCGATGCGGCGTTTTTTAATGCAGTGAAATATTACTTACGCACATTGGCAGCAATAAACTCCTGCACCTTTTTCAACTCTTGCGGCAACACCGTGTAACGCTCTTCACGTTCAAATAAATCAGTCATGTGATGCGGCAATTTTGGATCTTCCGCTTGGCCAGCTTCACGTACAGCCTCAGGGAATTTTGCTGGGTGCGCCGTTGCAAGGCAGATCATGGGGATATCCTGACGACGACGGGTTTTGCGTGCAGCTTCTACACCGATGGCAGTGTGTGGATCGAGCAAGTATTCGGTATTTTCGAAGACATCGCGAATCACTTCCACAGTCACCTTGTCACTCACACCGTAGCTGGTGAAAAGTTCACGCGCACGTGACAGCGCAGATTCTTTTAAGGTCATGCTGCCAGATTTGAAGTCATCCATCAGCTGGCGAATGGCATTGCCATCGCGGTCATAAAGATCGAACAACATACGCTCAAAGTTGCTCGATACCATGATATCCATACTGGGTGACAAGGTATGCTGCAGCTGATTTTTGCTGTGATCGTTGCTGCTGATGCAACGGTGCAAAATGTCGTTGCTGTTAGTGGCAATTACCAGCTGGTCGATTGGCAAACCCATTTTCTTCGCCAGGTAGCCAGCAAAAATATCGCCAAAGTTACCGGTTGGAACTGAGTAAGCCACCGGACGGTGCGGAGCACCCAGCGCCAAGCCTGAATAGAAGTAGTAAACAATCTGCGCCATGATGCGCGCCCAGTTGATGGAGTTAACCGCAACCAGTTGACGACCTTCAGGCAGGAATGATTGATCGCCAAAGCTGGCTTTCACCATGTTCTGGCAATCGTCGAAGTTACCTTCGAGCGCAATGTTGAACACGTTAGGTGCAAGCACAGTAGTCATCTGGCGACGCTGTACGTTCGACACGCGATTGTTCGGGTGCATGATAAAAATATCGATGTTGTCGCAGCGACGGCAACCTTCGATAGCAGCTGAACCCGTATCACCAGAGGTCGCGCCCATCACCACAACTTTCTGGTTGCGTTTTTTCAGCAGGTGATCCAGCAGGTGACCCAGGAATTGCAGGGCGAAATCTTTGAACGCCAAAGTTGGACCCTGGAACAATTCCAGAATGTATTCGTTGTGGGCAGTTTGCACGAGCGGAGCAATCGCATCGTGACGGAAAGTCGCGTAGGCATCAGCGATAATTTTTTTGAAATCTTCATCGCTAATAGCGCCCGCCACAAATGGCTGCATGACTTTAAAAGCAAGCTCTTGGTATGAGAGACCAGCCCAGGAAGCAATTTCTTCCTTGGAGAAAGCTGGCAGGGTTTCCGGTACGTACAAACCACCGTCCGGCGCAAGGCCAGTAAGAACAACTTCTTCAAAGCTCAGTGCGGGAGCTTGGCCGCGGGTGCTGATGTATTTCACGATCAATAACCTTTAAAAATGTAATGTTCGACGTTGAATTATTTCAATGATTCAACGCGGATACGCTGTACGGAACCACTGATGGAATCCAGGGTTTCAATTTTACCAAGGGCAGCAACGAGTTTTTTCTCTTGCACGCGATTAGTCAGCAGAATCAGTGGAACTGTGGACTCGCCCTCTTTCGCTTCCTTCTGGATAAGCGCTTCGATACTGATACCAGAGTCGCTCAGAATAGTGGCCACTTTGGACAACACACCTGGCTTATCTTGTGCAGACATACGCAAGTAATAAGCAGTTTCCACGTCGTCCATTGGCAAATGTTTTTGTTCGGTAACAAATTGATCCTGGAAGCCGAGATAAGGTACGCGGTGTTCAGGAGCAGCCTGCAACGTACGCGCGACATCAACTATATCTCCTACAACGGATGAGCCAGTTGGCTCAGCGCCGGCGCCTGCACCGTAATACAGAGTTGGGCCAACAGCATCGCCTTTAACCAACACGGCGTTCATCACACCGTCAACATTGGCAATCAAACGCTTTGCTGGAATCAGGGTTGGGTGAACGCGCAGCTCAATACCATTTTCGGAACGACGGGCAATACCCAAATGCTTGATGCGATATCCAAGCTCTTCCGCATAGTTAACATCTTCGGTAGTGATTTTAGTAATGCCTTCGGTGAAGACTTTTTTCACATCCAGCGGAATACCAAATGCCAGGGAGGCAAGGATTACCAGCTTATGAGCAGCATCTATACCTTCCACGTCAAAAGTTGGATCAGCTTCGGCATAGCCGAGATCCTGGGCTTCTTTCAATACGTCTTTAAAGGCACGGCCTTTATCGCGCATTTCAGTCAGGATGAAATTGGTAGTCCCATTGATGATGCCGGCCAGCCATTCAATGTTATTAGCAGCCAAGCCTTCACGGATGGATTTAATGATTGGGATACCGCCAGCTACCGCCGCTTCGAAAGCAACAGTGACACCTTTGGCTTTGGCAGCTGCAAAAATTTCATCGCCATGGTGGGCGATCAACGCTTTGTTGGCAGTAACGACGTGCTTGCCATTGGCAATAGCAGTCAGCACCAGATCTTTGGCAATGGTAGTACCGCCAATCAGCTCAACAACAACATCTACTTCAGGGTTGTTGACCACGTCAAAAATATCACGGGTTACATTATAAGCAGACGTGTCGCACTTGGGGTTATCGCGACGGGCACCAATCTGGGCAATAGACACATTACAGCCGGAACGAGCATCAATCAGGCTCTTGTTGCGAGTGAGTATGTTGACGGTGCCGCTAGCTACGGTACCGAGACCGCAGATGCCTACTTTGACTGGTTTCAAGTGACTTCCCCTAAGGACGATAGAGTGTGATAAACCCCACCAAACCGGATCGCGCCCGATGGTGGTAAATGAAAAAGACGGCCACCATACTCAGGGAATACAGGGCTGTCAATGCGCCAGCCCTGTGGAATTGCTAACTTATCGGGAAGTTATAAAAAGAAGGGAAATTAGAGGATACCCAGCTCTTTAGCCAGCACATCAGCAGGCAAATAACCAGGCTTCAACTCGCCGTTAGGCATCCATATAGCCGGGGTACCATTTACACCCAAACGCCCACCCAACTCGAACTGGGCTGCTACAGGGTTGGCACAAGTCAGCTTTGGAACATCTTGATCCTGCTTCAGCATGGTCAAGGCTTTTTGCTTGTCTTTAGAGCACCAGGCCGTTACCAGTTTCTCTGCAGACGGGCTGGGCACACCAGCGCGTGGGAATGCCAGGTAACGCACTTCAATACCCAACTGGTTGTAAGACGCCATTTCGCTATTCAGCTTGCGGCAGTAGCCACAATCAACATCGGTAAATACATAGACAACAGCTTTGGATTTGCCAGCAGGCTTAAACGTAATGGCATCATTGGGATTAACAGTCGCGAGCATTTTTTTGCGCTCTGCAACCAGCGCAGGATCTTCCCATTTGGCAATGCCGTTAGCTTCGATATTGTAGATTTCGCCAACAATCATTTTCTCGCCATCAGCAGTCACCAGCAGAGTGCCGCCACCTACACGCGCCTGATACAAACCGGCAATTGGCGAAGGATGCACAGAATCCACCTTAATGTCCGGGCGCGCTTGCTGTAGCTTGGCCACAATTGTCTCTTCGGGTGACTTGCGCTTTACCAGACTACCAGCAGGTGCCGCCGCATCGGCAGCCCAGGCACCAGCACAGCAGAATGCCAGCATGCCAATTAAGGAAGAAATACGTATTTTTATCATGTTGAACTCCTGAAATATCAATTAACCACGCGGATGATGGGCTGCATGCTGCTCCTTCATCCGTGTGCGTGCAATATGGGTATAAATCTGTGTTGTCGATAAATCGCTGTGCCCAAGCAGCAACTGCACCACACGCAAATCAGCTCCATGGTTTAACAAGTGTGTTGCAAATGCGTGCCGCAGGGTATGAGGCGATATGGGTTTGCTGATGCCCGCTACTGTAGCCCAATGCTTGATGCGATGCCAAAAGGTTTGTCGTGTCATCGCCTGCGCCCGCGTACTTGGGAATACTACCTCACTCGGTAAATTATTCAGCAACAAAGGTCTCGCTTCGCGAAAATACCTCGCCAACCAAACAGCCGCTTCCTCCCCCATGGGAATTAACCGCTCTTTGCTGCCCTTACCCATCACGCGAATCACATTTTGCCGCAAATTGATCTGCGGCATGGTCAACTCTACCAATTCGGTAACCCGCAAACCACAAGCGTAAAGCACCTCAAGCATAGTGCGATCACGCAAACCAATTGGATCATCCAGATCGGGAGCCTCCAACAAGCTTTCGACATCAGTTTCGGTTAAAGATTTCGGTAGAGCACGCGGCAATTTCGGACTTTCAATCAAAACAACCGGATTTTCGGTGATAACACCTTCGCGCAATTGGTAGCGATAGAAACCACGAACACAGGATAAGAAGCGGGCATTGGAGCGAGCGTGAAATTTCTGCTCCAGACGATAGGCCAGATAAGACTGCAACAAAGCCTTGTCAACGCTTAACAAATAAGCGCCCTGCCCCTGCAACCAAAGCGCAAAGAGCGCCAGATCCGTCCGATAGGAATCCAGGGAGTTTTTGCTCAATCCCTTTTCCATCCAGACTGCGTCCAGATAAAAACTAATGACAGATTCTTCTGCATCGGTGAGCCTGACGTCACTCATCAAAAATCCCCGCAATCAAAAACAAAAAAGCCAGAGCAGTTTCCCGCTCCGGCTTTTGTGGCAAACAATTGGCTAAAAAATTTAGCCAATTGTCATTAGGCCAACTTTTCTTTGATACGAGCTGCTTTACCAGTGAGGTCACGCAGATAGTACAGTTTAGCTTGACGCACATCACCACGACGCTTAACGCTGATGCCTTCAATTTGTGGTGAGTGAGTTTGGAAAGTACGCTCAACACCTACACCGTGAGAAATTTTACGCACGGTGAAAGCAGAGTTCAGGCCGCGGTTACGAATAGCGATTACAACGCCTTCGAAAGCCTGTGAACGCACGCGGTCACCTTCTTTTACTTGCACTTGAACAACAACGGTGTCACCTGGAGAGAACTCAGGTACGTTGGTTTTCAGTTGTTCGGCTTCGAGAGCCTGAATAATTGGGTTAGTCATTGATATTCTCCTAAGAGTCTATAGCTTCACAGCTAGAGTGTGTCGTTATCAAGGTCCCGACGAAAATCCGTCAACAGCTTTTGCTGTTCCTCGGTTAAGTTTCTTGCTTGCAATAAATCTGGCCTTCTCAGCCAAGTTCGCCCTAACGCCTGCTTAAGACGCCAGCGCCGAATATGCTCGTGGTTACCTGACATAAGCACTTCAGGAACCTTCATACCTTCAAACTCTTCCGGCCGGGTGTAATGCGGACAATCCAGCAAACCCTCAGTGAAAGAATCCTGCTCTGCTGATAGCGCATGCCCAAGGGCACCGGGAATCAGTCTTGTTACTGCATCTATCAGCACCATGGCCGGCAGCTCACCGCCGCTTAGCACATAATCACCAACAGACCATTCCTCATCGATAACCGTTTGCAACAAACGCTCATCTATACCTTCGTAGCGCCCTGCCACCAGCACCATGTTGCTATAGCCCGCAAGCTCAACAACACCAGCCTGATCCAGGGTTCTACCCTGAGGCGACAGGTAAATCACCTTGGCTTGCTCACCCGCCCAAACTTTGGCAGCCTGGATGGCATCGCGCAGCGGCTGCACCATCATCACCATGCCGGGTCCGCCACCAAAGGGGCGATCATCGACTGTTGAGTGGCGGTCGTGGGCAAAATCCCTGGGAGTCCAGGTTTTTAGCTCTACCAAGCCTTGCTTAAGTGCGCGACTGGTAATACCAAAGTTGGCGATAGCGCCAAACATATCGGGGAAAATCGAGATAACCGCTATTTTCAGCAGCTCTCGTTGCGCCAGTGGCTCTTCTTCCACGGCTATTCCTCGACCGTTTTAAAATTCGGGGTCCCAGTCAACCAGTATCTCGCCAGCCGATATATCAACCGAGAGTACAAATTGCTCTGGAACATAGGGCACCAAACGCTCGCGCTGGTCAATGGACTGGGCATCACCCTGCACCACCAGCACATCATTAGCACCTGTTTCAAACAGCTTGGAGACCACACCCAAACGCTGACGCTCACCGCTGAATTGGGTATATACCGACAGGCCCTGTAATTGGTCCCAGTAGTATTCACCTTCATCCAGATCGGCAAGCTGGTCGCGCTCTATGGCGATATCCACCGCGGTGTATTCCATCGCCAAATTGCGGTCATCCACACCCACAATGTGCGCTACAAAGGCATCACCGTGAGGTCTTGCATCGTCAATCTCAACCTGCTTGATACCGTGCGCGGTCTTTAAAAACCAGGGATGGTACTCAAACAGGTTTTCCTGCGGCTCGGTATAAGAGTGGACTTTCACCCAACCCTTGATGCCAAACACTGCAGTGATACGCCCAACGTTAACCAGATTAGATTTAGCAGACATCGGGCAACAGCTTCAATTAAGCAGCTTTTTGGCTTGATTTAACCAGAGCAGCAACGCGATCGCTCAATTGAGCGCCTTGGCCAACCCAGTGAGCCAAACGGTCAGCATCGATACGCAGAGTTTCTTCTTGACCACGAGCAACCGGGTTGAAGAAACCGATACGCTCGATGAAACGACCATTACGGGCGCTACGGCTGTTAGTTACGGTCAGGTGATAAAATGGACGCGCTTTAGAGCCGCCACGTGACAGACGAATAGTTACCATTGAGGTCTTCTTCCTGTGATGTCTAGGAGAGATCTTATGTGATCCCGGTTTAATAAAAATCGTTAGTCGCACAATAAGGTGTGCGAAAGGCGCGGCATTTTAAGGGAATGAATCAGGTTTGTATAGACTTGTTTAGAACTACACACACTAGATATAGGGGAAAAGCCCAACATTTTGGGGCTTTCCCTCTTCTTTTTTGCTACTTAGCCAACCATATCGGCAAAACGATTCGGCATTTCGATATCTATCGCGTGAGCAAAGCCCGGCATGGTTATGCGAGATTTGCTAATGGTGATCTGGCTTTCATCAATCAGATTCTTGCCAAACTGATAAATAGTATCAAAGTTACCCTTAAGAGCCTGCTGATCATAATCAGCCGCCTTGGCGATTGTCGCAGTACGGCGCGCCCTGTAATCCGCCATTTTCTTTTCACCATAGCGACGAACCAGCATAGATTCCACCACACGGGGAGCCAGCACATTGGCAGTGGCATTGTTGCCACCAAAGCCTTTGGAGTTAAGGAAAGCTATATCCACCGGCGAATCCTTGCGATTTACATCCGCAATAGAAATGCTCAGGCGATCTGCAAACACATCATCCGCAACCTTATCAATGGTTTTGATACCGGGGATAAAGCCATACTTAAACACACCCAACGAAGCAATCAGCTGCTCACCGCTCGCTGCCGACAATGAGTGCCCCACATAAGCCTTCACCGCCGAAACCGGCCAGTGAGTGATATCAAAGACCTGGGCCACTTGATCAAAAATCTGGGATTCAGTCACACGATTTTGCGGAGTGCTCGAACCGTGCGCCTGAATCATTGAGCGCTCACGAACCGCCTCATCCCCTAACAGCACACGAGCAGCAGCAACCGCTTTCGCCATGGTTATGTAGTTGCCCGGCCCGGGAGCAGAAATAGACTTTTTGAAACCATCCGCATTAATAAACACATCACTCACAGCACCGTGAATGTCAGCACCCAACTCCAACGCCAGGGCATCACCCATCAACACAATGTACTGACTGGCTTCCGCCATAGTAAAACCGGCATTTTCACCAAAAGGACGACTGGTACGGCGGGGATCAGTTTCTTCCGCGTTATCCAGTTTTTTGAGCTTATCCTCACTCGCCAACGCACCCATAGTGGCATAGCCGTCGATAATTTCCGGCAGTATGGGCGCCTCGGCACAACCCACAACAGCCACTCGACACTTGCCCGCAATAATGTCCTCAACCGCAGCACGCAGATTGTAAAGGAAAGATGCGCAGGCACCCGTCAGAGCACCAGTGTGACCAACGCTACCAAGAATGTAGGCATTCACAAAGTCCGCCGGCATAGTATTCAAACCCAAGGGGCATTGCTTGGTACTTACGCGCCCACCTTTCAAGCGAGCCTGCAACAAACCACCAAAACCATCACCATCCATCTGGCTCATCACATTACTGGCATAGACACCAACCTGGTCGGGCTGTACCGCATCCATAACGACCTGCCAATCAATACCTATAGATTGCACAGCGTCGGAAGCACCAATAACTGCCATTTGCAGCGCGCGCGGATGGTAATGGGAGTTGTAGAGAGCACCGGGATTAAAACCGCGCGGCAACTGCCCCGCAGATTTCACCGGCAATTCGCGATAGCTATCAAATTTGACCTCCAAACCATTAGCCACGCTAACCTGAACACGATCTTCGTTAAGATCAGTTACCTGCCAATCTGCAGGCACAGGCTCAGGCAAGTCGCGGCGACGCATCTCAAACACCAGCGGCGTACCGACCGCGCCCAAAACGGCATTTTTCTGCCAATGGGCGGCATCCACATCAAAATAGGTTTTTTCGATACGACGAATGAGAGTGCCATCGAGTACAGCCTCACCATACTCCGACTCAATTTGCACGAGATTCAGTAGTCGCCCATCAAGGCTTACATAAGCATTATTTTCATATTTGACTAAACCCATCATTACCGCGAGCCCAGCCAGCGTCTCCTGACGCTCCTGTGCAGGCAAGCTTTCAATCACCATACGGCGATAAGCGTGATGACCCGAGCTGCGACCAGCGGCGCTAAACCCACCAAATCCTACTATGACTGGCAAATGCGACATACCAAACCTCTAAATCGAACAATGACAGCCAGTCTATTGTCATCAAAACTTAATGTCATTGGCTTTTAAGCCATAAATAATGGTATTTTGGCCATCCGCAACTGGAGATTACATTCATCATGCAGGCCACCCGGATCACCTTCGTGCTGCTCGATAACATGCTAGCCACCAGCGCCACCCTACCCTCCGAAATGCTACTAGCCGCCCAAAGCGCTGCGAGCCGCAACCCGACAATCCAGACCCAAATAGAACTTTGCACAGCGAGCCCGGACAGCAAGCCAGTTATCACCCGGACAGGAATGCGCTGGCTAGCAGATACCACCATCGACAATATCAGCAACAGTCAGATTATCTATATTCCTGGCCTCTGGAGAAACCCACGCCCCCTGCTCAAAAAAAGCACGCAATTGCTCAAATGGTTACAAAGAGAATATGAAAATGGAGCACTCATTAGTGCCGTAGGTACCGGCTGCTGTTTTTTAGCGGAGGCAGGATTATTGGATGGCAAAGCCGCTACTACTCACTGGCATTACTTTGATCAATTTCAAAAAGACTATCCGCAAGTGCAACTTAAGCGGCAGTATTTCATCACCCAGGCAGGAAACCTTTATTGCGCGGCCAGCGTTAACTCGCTGGCAGATTTGACGGTGCACTTCATCCAACGACTATTTGGTAAAGACATAGCTAACCATGTGGAGCGCCACTTTTCGCACGAAATCCGTCGCGCTTATGAAGCCAGCGGTTTCTTTGAACAAGAACACAGTCGCCATCCAGATGAAGACATCACTCAAATTCAAATCTGGCTCCAAGATAATTACTACCGCGATATCAATATGCCGCAACTTGCTGAAAAATTTGGCATGAGCACCCGCACACTCAATCGTCGATTTAAAACAGCGCTAGGAATTTCCCCTTTAAGTTTTCTACAAGAAGTACGCATTAATATTGCCAAAGATCTTTTAAAGACAAGCAACCTTTCTATTAGCGAAATCGTTGACAAAATCGGCTACCAGGACATTGCCTTCTTCAACACTCTCTTCAAAAAACATTTGGCAACAACACCCACCGCTTACCGCGAAACTGTACGCGCAAAATTATTTAGCGTTTCCTGAGCCATAAAAATAAAAAAGCCCGCATTATGCGGGCTTTTTACCAAACAAAGTCAATTCACGCATTAAGCGGCATTTGCAGGATTCTCAACTTGCACCAATTTTTCCTGAGGAGCATTACCACCAATTGGGATGGTGCGAGGCTTCATAGCCTCAGGAATAATCCTCTGCAATTCGATATGCAACAAACCATTTTCATAATTGGCAGACTGTACTTGCACATGATCCGCCAACTGAAAACGACGTTCAAAACTGCGCGCAGCTATACCTTGATGTAAATAGGTACGCGCTTTATCCTCTGCTGCCTTGTTTCCAGATACGGTTAAATTGTTTTGGTTAACTTCAATATTGATTTCTGCACGGTCAAAACCCGCAACCGCCATGGTAATGCGATATTTATCTTCACCAGTTAATTCAATATTGTACGGAGGATAACTTGGCTGATTCTGTTCGGTACGATTCAAGTTATCAAGAATATTGGCCATACGATCAAAACCGATGGCGGAACGATAGAAAGGGGAAAGATCAAAGCTACGCATAATATATCCTCAATTGAGCAATAGTTAATGTGACTTATCCAGCGATCAAGTCGATTAATTGGTCTGTAGCCCTCAATCTGAGCAGCTACGATTCGAGAGATATAGACTCGCTATTTTATTTCAAGTGCGAGATTTAAAATTTCTTATTTATTCGTTTGAATACCGGCGCCTCTCATGGATTCCAACCAGGATAGAGCCAAAACCCCTTATTCCTGAATAAGCTTAAGAAACCTCGCAGAGATCAAAATGTTATTAAGGATAATCTTGATATTTGAATGCAAAGAGTCAATAGTGGGATTGAGGGCTAACGATTTTTACGAAGCTCAAGCGAGTCAGATGAGAAATTGAGCAGTCCTCTAACATAAACGTTAAGGAGCTTTATGATGAAACCTGCTGTCGACGTTGTTTATCGTGATTTGGAATCCTCCGCTGCACTCAACGAAATCATCTCAAAGAAACTCGAAAAACTTAACCGCTTCACCGACCAGATTATTCATAGCCGCGTAGTGCTCGACACTCCTCACAACCACAAACACAAAGGTAAACAATTTCGCGCCTCTCTTGAGCTTGACATCAAAGGCCACCCAATCGCTATTACCCAGGATAATGAATCCATTCATTTGGCTGTCCGAGACTTATTTAACAGCGCCGAACGAAAAGTGAAACAAATCACAGCTAAACAACGCATGGCTCATTAAGGAGCTTGACACAGATTCCAAAAAACAAAAAAGCCGGGCGTAAGGCCCGGCTTTTTTTATGCTCACCTACAGATAACTTAGACGGAAGCCGCTTCCAATTGCTTCGACATAAGATCGATTAAATGATTGAAATTGGAAAGGGATTGCAAATGAGCATAAATAAGCTCAAGGCCATCCTGCCTGAACAAAGCCAACGCATCAGCATCACTCAATTCTTTCAGTTTTTCACGCTTTACCACAAAGAAGCCGCTTAGATTCAAAGGCGCAGCGTCTTTTGTTTTGAACGTGATGTTAGCAGTCATAGGCTCAAGAAGGCCGAGTTCATGTAAGCGCCTGGTAAAAATACGGGTCATTTCCGCGCGGTATTGATAGTCCTTCAAGAACTCTACAACACCCTTCAAATGTTCAGTTTGTTCGCCATTATCTTCAAACAAACGAATACCTTTACTGCCATCCTGCACCAGCGATGAACTACCCTCATCGATACAGAGCGCCATGACATCGGAATCCTTATTACCACCCAAAACAAATGGATAGCGACGAACAAATGCAGGCACGTAGCGGGTGGTCAGCATTTTTTTGTCATCGAGCAGCAGATTTTGACCATCTTTAAGGCCCATTACCGCCAAGGGAATATACTCCCCCTCACTCGCGGTAGCCGAAAAGATGATTGGGTATTCCCCAGCTGCAAAAGGTATTTCAGTGGCCAATAATGGGGATGAATTTAAATGCGCGACATACTCATAGTTTTCAACACTTACTGACCATTTAGCATGCTTGTCAGATAAAGGTTGAATATTGTCGTAAATCATCAGTTGTTTTGACACAGGAATACCCCTTGTTATTGTTCAGCACTTAGGTGCTTTGGAAAAATAAAACGAAATAGAGATGGAGCGAAGGATGAATGTTAGCACTTTGGACGCCCAGTGCCACCTCATGAAAGCGGAATTTTTGGCAATAAAAAAGGCGCCTATAAAAGGCGCCTTTTTAAATTAATGGTCGGAACGGCGGGATTCGAACCCACGACCCCCACACCCCCAGTATGGTGCGCTACCTGGCTGCGCTACGCTCCGACAAAACTTTTTGCTGCTGGCGATGCCAAGCTTGCGAAGGCCGGCATAATACCCTAATTAAGCGGGAATGCAACATGGAAATTTGCTTTTGCGCAGAAGGAGTTAGCGCGATTTTAAAACTTTCAGGACTTGTTCCAGCTCGCCAATCATTTGAGCCACCAATTGATTAAACTGGCCATTATCCACTGGACTTGCCTCGCTACTCATCTGCAAACGAGCCCCACCTATAGTGAATCCCTGATCGTAAAGCAGAGAGCGTATTTGACGAATAGTCATCACGTCCTGGCGTTGGTAATAACGACGATTACCACGACGCTTTACCGGATTGAGTTGTGGGAACTCCTGCTCCCAATAGCGCAATACGTGCGGCTTTACCGCACATAATTCACTGACTTCGCCAATAGTGAAATAGCGCTTCCCGGGTATAACCGGGAGTTCATCATTATGACTGGGTTCCAGCATAAGCTTCTACTCGAGCCTTAAGTTTTTGTCCGGGACGGAAGGTAACAACCCTGCGCGCACTAATTGGAATTTCTTCGCCAGTTTTGGGATTTCGCCCAGGGCGCTGGCTTTTATCACGCAATTCAAAATTACCAAAACCGGACAACTTAACCTGTTCGTTATTTTCAAGAGCATGTCGAATCTCCTCAAAGAAGAGTTCGACCAGCTCTTTTGCTTCACGTTTGTTTAAACCGAGATCTTCATAAAGCTTTTCAGCCAAATCGGCCTTGGTTAAAGCACCATCCGACATAGTTATTCTTCCTATTAAAAGCTGTCATAGGGCTATCTGAGGGTGGCAGCAAAATTCGCCTCCAAAGATTTGATAACTGCATCCATGGAAGCGTTGATTTCATCCTCGTTAAGAGTGCGCGATGGATGCTGAAAGGTCAACCCCAAAGCGATACTTTTTCTATGTGGATCAATGCCTTTGCCAATATATACGTCAAACACCTTTAACTCTGTCAGGAACTCGCCAGCATCAGTAGAAACCCTGTCAGTAAGGATTTTTGCAGGTAAATCGCGGTCTACAAGCACCGCCAAATCACGGCGAACTTCAGGAAAACGCGACAGTGAGCTAAATGCCGGAATACGGGCCTGGGTGACAGCAGCTAGCGCCAACTCGAACAGATAAACCGATTTTGGAATATCCAGTTGCTGTTGAAGTGTAGGATGCAAAGCCCCCACATAACCCACCAACTCACTATTGCGATAGATTGCCGCTGTCTGACCTGGGTGCAATGCGGGATGCTTGCCCGCCTGGAAGCTGAAACTGGCCTTATCGCCCGTCAACGCCAGAATGGATTCCACATCACCTTTAACATCAAAGAAATCTACCGCATCGACCTGGTTAGCCCAACCCTCAGGCTGGCGGTTGCCATAAATCAGACCAGCAAGCATTGGTTCCTGCTTTAAACCATCCGCCTCTGGCACAAAACGCAAACCTGTTTCAAACAGGCGCACACGCTCCTGCTGGCGGTTCAGGTTATGGCGCAGCGCACTCACCAAGCCCGGAAACAGGCTGGTACGCATAGCAGCCAAATCAGCGCTGATAGGATTGCGCAGAACGACTGGCTCGCGCTCGGGATCAAATAATTTCGAAAGCCTGGGCTCGATGAAGCTGAAAGTCACCGCCTCCTGATATCCGCGCGCAACCAACTGCTGGCGCACCGCATTCACACCCATTTTGGCTTCAGGACGCTCACCTATAGCAATCGGTGTTGCCAGGCTGCGTGTCGGCAAACGGTTATAGCCATAGACACGTGCCAATTCTTCCAGCAAATCTGCTTCAATAGCTATATCGAAACGATAGCTGGGCACAGCGAAAGTCCAGCCGTCAGTGTTTTGCGACAAAAGCTTCAGACCAAGACGGGAAAGGATATCAACCACTTCGTCATCGGCCATCTCCAGGCTCAGACCGCTCACAATTCTCGCTTTACGCAAACTGACTTGACGCTCTTGCGGCAGATGCTCGTTAGTCACATGAACAAGCGGACCAGCTTCGCCACCAACAATACCCAAAAGCAATGCCGTTGCGCGCTCAATAGCATCTACTTGCAGCTCGTAATCAACACCGCGCTCAAAACGATGGGATGAATCTGTGTGTAAACCATAACTGCGGGCGCGACCAGCAACAGCCAGAGGATTAAAGAAAGCACTTTCCAGGAAAAGATCTCGTGTAGTTGCGCTCACAGCGCTTGATTTCCCACCCATAACACCAGCAATAGCCAACGCACCACTTGTATCAGCGATAACCATGGTGTCGCCATTGAGCTTAATCTCCTGGCCATCCAACAACGTAATAGCTTCGCCCTGCTCCGCCAAACGGACATTGATGCCGCCCGAAAGTTTACCCAGATCAAAAGCATGCATGGGCTGACCAAGCTCAATTAGCAGGTAGTTAGTGATATCGACCACTGCATCTATGCTGCGCAAGCCAGCGCGAGCAAGCTTATCTTGCAGCCATACCGGGCTTGGACGGGAAATATCTATATTGCGGATAACACGACCAACATAGCGACTGCAGGCAGCCCCGGCATTCAGGCTTACCGGAAATGTATCCTGGATACTGGCAGCAACCGGATTAATCACGGGACCTTGTACGGGCGCACGGAAGAGCACGCCCGTTTCACGCGCGACGCCTTTTACGCTCAGACAATCACTGCGATTTGGCGTCAGGTCAATTTCAATCAACTTGTCATTGAGGTTCAGATATTCGCGAATATCTTTACCGACAGGCGCATCAGCAGCCAGCTCCCACAAGCCGGTATCATCATCACCAGCTTTGAGCTCAGTCTGACCACAGAGCATGCCGAAGGACTCCACACCGCGCAGCTTGGCTTTTTTTATTTGGAAATCGCCGGGCAATTCTGCGCCTATAGTGGCGAAGGGAATCTTGATACCCACGCGAGCATTGGCTGCACCGCATACCACCTGGGTAGGGCCATCAGGCAAACCAGCAACCTGGGTTACGCGCAACTTGTCAGCATCTGGATGCTGTTCGCAGGCAACAATCTCACCCACAATTACGCCGGCAAAGTCACCCGCCACAGATTCAATAGCATCTACTTCCAAGCCCGCCATCGTGAGTTGGGCAACCAGTTCGTCGGTAGTGGCTGCGGGGTTAACCCATTCGCGCAACCAGGATTCACTTACTTTCATAATCTTTTTTCCGTTGGTTGGGGCGAGTCGCGAAGACTAAGCGAAGCGCACCCCAACAATCGTCTTTATTCATTATGTTGGGGTGCGGAGTTCGCAAGCTCACACCTTACCGCCAACCTACATATAGGATTTAAAATTGTTTTAAGAAGCGCAGGTCGTTCTCGAAGAACAAGCGCAAATCGTTAACGCCGTAACGCAACATTGCCAGGCGCTCTACACCCATACCAAAGGCAAAACCGGTATAGGTTTCAGGATCTACACCACTTGCTTTGAACACTTCCGGGTGAACCATGCCGCAGCCACCCACCTCCAACCAGCCGCTGTTTTTGCACATACGGCAACCCTTGCCGCGGCATTGGGTGCACTGGATATCCATCTCAGCGGATGGCTCAGTGAACGGGAAATAGGAAGGGCGGAAACGCACTGGAACATCAGCCTCAAAGAAGGTTTTGAGGAATTGATCCATGGTGCCTTTCAGATCGGCGAAGCTGATATTTTTATCAACTACCAAACCCTCTACCTGATGAAACATAGGCGAGTGAGTCATATCGGAGTCGCAGCGATAAACACGGCCGGGGCAGATCACGCGAATCGGGGGTGTTTTGGTTTCCATGGTGCGCACTTGTACTGGCGACGTATGGGTACGCAATACGTGGGTATCATCCACATAGAAGGTATCGTGCATCGCGCGCGCTGGATGGTGCGAGGGAATATTGAGCGCTTCGAAGTTGTGGTAGTCATCTTCGATTTCTGGGCCGACCTCAACGGTGTAACCCACAGCTGCGAAAATCTCTTCGATGCGCTGCAGCGTGCGCGTAACCGGGTGCAAGCCACCCGTATGCTGACCACGACCTGGCAGTGTCACATCCACAACCTCACTAGCCAGTTTTTCAGCGATTGCGGCTTGCTCAAGAATTTCTTTGCGCGAGTTAATAGCTTCCTGCACGGCATCTTTGGCTTTATTGATTTCTGCACCAGCGGCAGGACGCTCTTCGGGCGACAATTTGCCAAGGGTCTTCATCTGCGCAGTAATACTGCCGTTCTTACCCAAATAATCGACACGAACAGCATCGAGCGCCGCCAGGTCAGGAGCTTCAGTAACTAACTTGAGCGCTTCTTGCGTAAGCGCAGCGAGATTTTCCATCTGCTTTTCCAATAGATTTTAAGATTTGGTGGATAAATATTCTTTGGCGATTGCTTCGTGTTTTTGCACCACACGATCAATCACCTTACTCAATAATTCTTTTGCAAATTCCGGATCAAGGCCGTAATGATTTGCAAGTTCGCCAATGCGATTAAACTGAATGGTCTCGCGCTGAATATCTTTTGCGGGTAGACCATTGATGGCTTTGTAATAGCCGACTTTCGTTGTGATTTTGAAACGCTCTGCAAACATAGCGACTATTGCGTTATCTATGTTGTCGATACTTTTTCTTAACTCGTCGAGATTTTCCATAAATCCCCTGCATCAAAAAAGAAAAGGGGAGAAGCTTAAAAAGCTCCTCCCCTTTCATCGCGATCACAGAGGTATTGATTGCTCAATACCCGAAGTCGTTGGACGATTAAGCAGCCAGAGCTGATTTAGCCTTCGCAACAACTGCAGCAAAAGCTGCTTTATCGTATACAGCCAGATCAGCCAGTACACGACGATCCAATGCGATAGCGGCTTTTTTCAGGCCAGCAATCAGTTGGCTGTAGGTCAAACCTTCAGCGCGAGACTGTGCATTGATACGAGTGATCCACAAAGCGCGGAAGTTACGCTTCTTAACGCGACGGTCGCGGTAAGCGTACTGACCAGCTTTGATAACCGCTTGCTTGGCAACACGGAATGTACGCGAACGTGCACCGTAATAACCTTTAGCAGCTTTTAATACTTTCTTGTGACGACGACGCGCCTCTACACCACGTTTTACACGAGCCATGATTAATCCTCTCTAAAAATTCAAAAAGCCAAGATTAATTGGCACGGAACATACGATCTACACGTGGTACATCTACAGCATCAACGATGCTGGTACCGCGCAGTTGACGCTTACGTTTCGTTGTCATTTTAGTCAGGATGTGACTCTTGTTTGCGTGCTTGAACTTGTAGCCAGCAGCAGTTTTTTTGAAGCGCTTGGAGGCGCCGCTGTGTACTTTAGCTTTGGTTGCCATGTGATAGAACTCCACACATTTAAGTAAATAAAATAAATAATCAAGGCAGCTAAAAGCCCGACTATTTTCTCTTTTTGGGAGCGATCACCATAGTCAATTGCTTACCTTCCATCTTGGCAGCTTGCTCTACGGTGCCCAACTCGAGCAGGTCTTTCTCGATGCGTTGCATCATTTCCATCCCCAACTCTTGGTGGGCGAGTTCGCGGCCGCGGAACTTGAGGGTTACCTTGGCCTTGTCTCCGCTCTCCAGGAAACGTATCAAGGCTTTTAATTTCACCTGATAGTCACCCTCTTCCGTCCCTGGACGGAATTTCATTTCTTTGACTTGCTGCTGCTTTTGCTTCTTCTTGGCAGCCGCTTTAGTCTTCTTGATCTCAAACAGATGCTTGCCGTAATCCATAATCTTGCAGACTATCGGATCGCTATCAGCAACGATTTCCACTAAATCCAGTGTTGCCGCTTGCGCCTGGGCAAGGGCGTCGCTTAAGGGGACGATACCAACCTGTTCACCTTCAGCATTGATTAAACGAACCTGTTTAGCTTCGATCTGGTCGTTGATCCGCGCTTTCTTGGAAGCTCCTTTAGCAGCGGGGGCGTTATCTCGTTTGATAGTTGTATCTCCAAATAATTAAAAGGAACGAACCGGTGCATTTAGCTGAAAATAATTGTTAATTTTCAGAAATAACTCGACCTCGACGCGCCACATCGGCGGTCAAGAGCTCGATAAATGCATCAAGGCTCATTACACCCAAGTCTTTTCCGTCCCTTGTGCGAACTGCAAGCTGTTGATTTTCAACCTCTTTATCGCCAACGACGAGCAAGTAGGGAACTCGCTGAATTGTGTGCTCGCGGATTTTAAAGCCGATCTTCTCGTTTCTCAAGTCCGGAATGACGCGGAAGCCTTTATCGCGCAAGGTTTTTTCCACCAATTTGACGTATTCCGCCTGGTTATCAGTGATATTCATCACCGCCGCCTGGGCTGGAGCCAGCCATGCGGGGAAAGAACCCTCATAGTGCTCGATCAGGATTCCAAGAAAACGCTCAAAGGAACCCAGGATGGCGCGGTGTAGCATGACCGGGCGCTTGCGAGCGTTATCTTCCGCTACATATTCGGCATCCAGACGCTCGGGAAGCACATAGTCTAGCTGGATAGTGCCGCATTGCCAGGAGCGACCCAGGGCATCTTTGATCTGGTATTCGATCTTGGGACCGTAGAAAGCGCCCTCACCCGGCAACTCTTCCCACTCCAGGCCCGCCGCACGCAAGGCTTCACGCAGGCCATTTTCGGCTTTTTCCCAGGTTTCCAGGGTACCAGCGTATTTTTCAGGACGCAGGGAGAGTTTTACGGCGATATCGGTAAAGCCGAAGTCGTCATAGACGGACTTGAGCATTTGGTTAAAGCTGGAAACTTCGTTCACCACCATATCGTCGGTACAGAAGATATGGGCATCGTCCTGCACGAAACCGCGCACACGCATAATGCCGTGCAGTGCACCGGATGCCTCGTTGCGGTGACAGGAACCAAACTCCGCCAGGCGCAATGGCAAATCTTTATGGGAACGCAGGCCGTGATTGAAGATCTGGATATGGCCGGGGCAGTTCATGGGCTTAACCGCAAAGTCGCGCTTTTCGGACTCAGTGGTAAACATATTGTCGCGATAGTTTTCCCAGTGCCCGGATTTTTCCCAGAGGGTGCGATCCATAATCAGCGGGGTTTTTACCTCTTGGTAGCCCCACTCATTTTGCTTGGCGCGCATGTACTGCTCGATCTGTTGCCACAGCGTCCAGCCTTTGGGATGCCAGAAGACCATGCCTGGTGCTTCATCCTGCAGATGGAACAGGTCAAATTTCTTGGCAAGCTTACGGTGATCGCGCTTGGCGGCTTCTTCCAGCAGGTTTAAATAGGCTTTGAGCTGCTTGGCATCGGCAAACGCCGTACCGTAGATGCGCTGCAACATTTTATTGTTGGAGTCGCCGCGCCAATAGGCACCTGACGAACGCATCAATTTAAAGTTGAGACAAAAACGCATGTTGGGCACGTGGGGGCCGCGACACATGTCTACGTATTCTTCGTGATGATAGAGGCCGGGGGTCGCATCTTTGGGGATATCGCGATCCAGGATTTCCAGCTTGTAGGTTTCACCGCGAGCCGTGAATACATCATAGGCCTCTTGCCAGGTGGCTTGCTTTTTCACCACATCGTATTCGGTTTTGGCCAGTTCGAGCATGCGCGCTTCGAGCGCTGCTATATCCTCTTCGGTCAGTTTTTCCTCGAGATCCACATCGTAATAGAAGCCATTTTCGATGGTTGGACCAATAGCCATTTTTACGTTGGGCCAGAGCTGCTTGATCGCATGACCCAGCAAGTGGGCGGTGGAGTGGCGGATAATTTCCAGGCCATCTTCATCTTTAGGCGTAAAAATAACCAGATCGGCATCTTCAGTGATGAGATCGTGGGCATCTACGCGTTGGCCCGTTTTATCGCCATGTAAAAAGACGCGGCCACCCAAAGTTGCCTTGGCCAAACCAGGGCCAATGCTGGCAGCAACTTCATAGACACTCACCGGATTGTCGTATTGACGCTTGGAACCGTCGGGAAGAGTAATAACAGGCATGGTGTATCCTTTTTCAGTGGTGACCCCTACCAAAGGTCACGTGAGAGTAAAACGAGCAGGCTAAACCTCGCTCAGCGGACGCAGTATTTGCGAGACCGGCGAGTATATAAAGCAGCCACTGGCCTGACCAGCAAAAAGTTTGCAAATTTTTCACCCCAGGCCGTAACAAACACATTTGCCATGCATCTGGATAGGTGGAGCGGCATCTCCACTTACGAGCGACAGGCTGCAATTCATTAAAACAGGATGTTAAGCTGCGCGCACATTGGCTATACCAACTGCTATAGCCCGCAGCCTTGAGCTAAAAATGACGAATAATATAAATAGCACGCCTGACGACGAACAAGCCTTTATTGCCTTGTTAGTGGCCGGTGACGAAAAAGCCTTTTGCGCACTGATCAAACGCCACCATCACCTGATGCTGGCCATCGCCCGTGCGATTGTGGGCGATGCCTTTGCCGATGATGCAGTGCAAGACGCCTGGCTGTCAGTGCATAGGAATATCAGCAAGTTTGAAGGCCGCTCCTCGCTCAAGACCTGGATTATGACTATCGCCAGCAATGAAGCTAAAGGCCGCTTGCGGCGCGAAGCGCGCAAGGTGTCGCTGGATGAGCTGGATGGCGAAACGCCCGGCAGCTATCTGGATAGCGCACGCTTTGACGAGACGCAGCATTGGACATCGGCGATTCCAATCTGGCGCAGCGACTCACCGGACTCTCTCATGGAAGAAAAACAATTGCAGGAGTGCATCAACAAAACCCTGGAGCTTTTGCCTCCCGCACAAAAGGCAGCCTTTATTTTGCGTGAATTGGAAGAGCAACCCTTTGAGATTATTTGCGATATGTTGCAGGTGAGCCCTGCTAATGTGCGCGTGCTCTTGCATCGCGCACGCTTGACATTGATGCAAATGATCGACCGTTACCAGGAGACAGGCTCATGCTGCTGAAATGCAAAGATGTAGCCTTTCTGGCTAGCGATTACCTCGATAAAAACCTCAGCGGTTCAATCAGCTTGCGCATGCGTTGGCATTTGATGATCTGCGCTAATTGCCGGCGGTTTGTTAAGCATTTGGAAACGACTAAAGTGGTGACTACGCAGCTGGCAAATCCTGTCGGCAATACAGATGCAGATGCTGTGTGGGCGAGATTGAGGGTACGGATGCAGGAAGAGAAGAATAGCTAGTTTTTAAACGCGCTTCGTAGTTCGCTTGCCATTAGAGAGTGCTTGCTTCGAAAACGCATAGATACATCCTGTAGCTCCCGCGCGCCATCCGTGGCGCGAGGGTTTCAAAACAAACACCTTCTAACACCAAACTCGGATAGCAGCAATTTTAAAGCGCTACAATCAAACAACGTTAATCTCCGGCAACACCGCCGCCGCGATCGAAAGCTTCTCCGTAGGTGCAATTACCTCTGCAATACCCTTGGCAATTAATTTGCCATCCTGATTGTGCGCTTCGCACTCCAGCGTTACCAACTTAACGCGCTCTTTGATTTCACTCACCACCAAAGTCACAGTCACTGTATCGCCAATTTTTACCGGATTTTTAAATTGCAAACTCTGGCTGCGATATACGGAGCCTGGACCTGGCAATTGCGTGGCAATAGCAGCAGAGACCAATGCGCCCGTCCACATTCCGTGACCTATAGGCTCACCGAAAGGCGTGGTGGCAGCGTAGGCTTTGTCGAGATGAACGGGATTTACATCGCCGGAGCAGGCGGCGAATAAAGCCACATCTTTTTCGGTGAGGGTTTTGCTGTAGGTTTTGGAGAGGCCGACAGAGAGTTCTGACAGGGGAATATTGTCGAGTTGGGACATAGCGGAAACCTGCGTCTGTAAAAAAGTGGGCGCAGTGTACCAGATCGTCTTTAAGCATAAAAAAGCCACGCACCGGTTTAGAGGGCGCAGCTTTATCAGTAAGCAATCAATCAGGCAGCATTTCCCACTGCCTTTTCACAGCGGACAACCAGTAATCAAAGGCCAAGCGAACTTGCATAGCATTTTGTACGCGGTTGTTTTTCTCCCAGATACGCCCCAGATCGTGCTCATCTGTGAGTGCAAACACAAGCTTGTTATTCGTGGAATCGTAGAATTCAAACGCCACCGTCATACGCCCAAAACCTTCACTGTATACATCCATCAAGGTTGGTCGGCTTTTCAAGTCATCCTTGGATGCCAAGGGCGCTATCTCCAGGACCTTAGCGCGCAACACCAAGGTATCTGCAGCTGATTCACTACTGGCGGCGAACAGGTTTGACTCCAGCAATTCACGTTTTGCGGCCGTGAAATAACGCTCCTGATAATAGGCTCTATCTTTATCATTCAACTCCCATTTTTGGTCATAAAATGGAGGCGATGTCGGGTTAATAATTTTTACCTGGGAGAAATCAAGGCTGGCGATATTGAGCTTTTTGTAGCTGTGAAACTTGACCGATGGTGATTGGTATACTGCATCCAGCCGGGGCTTGGCCGCAGCCACCAGGCCTGCCTGTTCAGCCTGCGCCTTGGCATCTTTTTCGTGTGGTTTGGTGACACCGCAGCCGCTCAAGACAAACGCTGCCACCAACGAGAGAGAGAAAGAAATGACAGGTTTCATGATAACCCCTCCAGAAATAAAACCTCATAGCCTTATTGAACCACAAAAGTGACGCCACTGATGATTTGTTAAGAGGGTATTTTGTTAAAGATTGTTCCCTGCGCCAGACAATAACCTGATTACAATTAATACGAGGAATATGAGAAGAGAGATTGGATCCCCCCTCTTCCCAATAAGTGATAGAACACAGCCTTGTGTCGGCCCGAACACAGACGCAGTACCTAAAGCCGCGCAAAATAACTGGCAAGAAATCTTGCAATATTGAAATCTGCAGATATTGAGAACGATCTGGCTCTATGTAGTAATCCAAAGGAGAAACACATGACCCAAGAATGCCCCCTGGACCCTACTCGCGATCTGTTCCTCGAACGCATTGTCGAGTTACCGCCCAAATTTATGTGGAAGGCCTGGACCACCCCCGACCTCATCACCCAATGGTTTACTCCCGCCCCCTGGACTACACCACATTGTGAAATTGATCTGCGCCCGGGCGGCCACTTCCGCACCACCATGCGCTCGCCGGAAGGTATGGAGGTAACTAACAACGGCTGCTACCTCGAAATCATTCCCAATGAAAAACTCGTATGGACCAACGCCATGGATGAAGGCTTTCGCCCTGCGAACTGTCCGCCGGATATGTTTTTATTTACCGCCATTATCTGCCTCAAAGCCCACGACAAAGGCACCAAGTACACGGCGAGAGTTGTACATCAGGATGAGGAAAGCTGCCAGAGGCATAACCAGATGGGTTTTCACGAAGGTTGGAACGCGGCTTTAGATCAATTAGTTGCATTGGCTAAAACGCTTTGATCAAAACGCACTAAAAACTGGGTATTTTATCAACAGATTTTATTTGGCAGCTTACGAATATACCCAACTCTTTTTACGAATTTACTCAAATAGCCAGTTGCGAAATTTTAAAGCTGGCTATACTCAAATTGCCGGGGCGATTTTCGCGCCGGAAAATAACAACCGTGAAATGGTGGGAAGCCTTTCCGGAAAAGATGGATTGCAGTACCGCCAAATCATTTTTTAAACACGAGTCATATTTAAAAAAGGTGGTAGTTACATGTCTTATCACGTTCAACAAAGCTCGCAACAAAAATCCCTCGGTATCATCGCAGTAGTCGCCTTCCATGTTGTACTTATCTTTGGGTTAATTACAGGTTTAAAGGTTGGGAATTTTACTAGCATTCCCGAAAGCATTACGGTCAATAACATTAAAGACAAACCTGTTGAGATCCCTCCCATAGAAATAGCGCCGGTCAATATAGAATCACGCACCACCATTGATATAAAACCTATCCAACAACAAACTTTTGAGCCCGACCCTGTAACAGATAATCACCCACCCGTTGTTGTCGGTACCGGCGGCGGCACCGTTGTTCAAGCAACCATGAGCAAGCCCAAGCTGCAAAACCCCACCACCCCAGCTTACCCCGCTGCATCAGTGCGCTTGGAAGAGCATGGGACAACTTATTTAAACTTGTACATCACTGCTGATGGTCGTGTTTCAGAAGCCACAGTTACCTCTTCCAGTGGCTATTCACGACTGGATGACGCTGCCGTAAAACACGCGCGCTATTGGAAGTTCACTCCCTGTGTAGAAGACGGCACCGCTGTAGGCTGCTGGTACCAAACCAAAATGGTATGGAAATTGGAAAACGCAGTTCGTTAATTCGAGGGGTTTTATTTCGTTCGAAAACAAAAAGGGCGCAATCACTTGCGCCCTTTTTGTTTTTGTCGATTTTGATTGCTCTTAGCTCACAAACACTCGCGCATTTCTGAACAAACGCAACCAGGCACCGTCATCTTTCCAATCATCCGGCTTCCAGGAGTTGCTCACCGCGCGGAACACGCGCTCGGGGTGCGGCATCATGATAGTCACACGACCATCGCGACTGGCAACACTGGTGATACCCTGCGGTGAACCATTGGGGTTGAACGGATAAACTTCCGTAGCGTTAATGTTGTGATCTACAAAACGCATAGCCACAGTGCCGCTTTCGTTACAGGCTTTAAGCGCTGCTTCATTGGCGAATTCTGCATAACCTTCACCATGGGCAACAGCCACCGGCATGTGTGAGCCAGCCATGCCTTTGAACAATACAGAAGATGAATCCTGCACTTGCACCAGACTGAAACGCGCCTCAAATTGCTCAGACAGGTTGCGCACAAAGCGCGGCCAGTGGTCAGCACCGGGAATCAAATTTTTCAGGTTGGACATCATCTGGCAACCATTACATACACCCAGACTGAAGGTGTCGTTACGGTGGAAGAATTGCTCAAACTCGTCGCGCACTTTGCTGTTGAACAAAATGGTTTTTGACCAACCTTCACCTGCGCCCAATACGTCACCGTAAGAGAAACCACCGCAAGCCACCAAGCCTTTGAAAGTTTCCAGCGATACGCGGCCAGACAACAAATCACTCATGTGTACGTCAACGGCATTGAAGCCAGCGCGATCAAACGCCGCCGCCATTTCCACCTGGCCGTTTACACCTTGCTCACGCAATACAGCTATAGAAGGACGCACGCCGCTGTTAATGAAAGGCGCCGCAACATCTTCGTTAATGTCGTAAGCGAGCTTTACGCTTAAGCCCGGATCAGTTTTCAGAATATTTTCAAATTCTGATTTGGCGCAGGCAGGGTTATCGCGCAGTGCCTGAATGCGATAGCTGGTTTCGGACCAAAGGCTTTGCAATACAGCGCGGGATTGATCGAACACTACCGCACCATTTTGCTTGATGCAGATGGAGTCTTCGCTGTTCAGAGTACCAATCACTTTCGCGTGAGTTACACCGGCGGCGAAGAAACGATCCAACACCTTGTCGCGGTTCGCACTGGCAACTTGCAACACTGCACCAGCTTCTTCAGCGAACAACACAGCAAGCAGATCGTCACCCAAGCATTCCAGATCAACCTCAACACCAGTGTGACCGGCAAACGCCATTTCCGCGAGAGTAGCGAACAAGCCACCGTCACTGCGATCGTGGTACGCAATAATGTCGTCGTGCTTGATGCAAGCCTGCATAGCATCGAAGAAGCCTTTGAGCTGCGCGCCGGAATCCAGATCAGCAGGCACATCGCCCATCTGATTGTACACCTGCGCCAGGATAGAACCGCCCAAGCGATTTTTGCCGTTACCCAAGTCAACCAGAATCAAATCAGTTGCGCCTTTGTCAGTGCGCAATTGCGGCGTCAAGGTTTTGCGAACATCAACCACCGGCGCGAATGCCGAAATCACCAATGACAGTGGCGCCGTCACGGCCTTGTTTTGGCCGTTATCCTGCCATGCAGTACGCATGGACATGGAGTCTTTACCTACTGGAATAGTAATGCCCAACTCAGGGCACAATTCCATACCAACTGCCTGCACGGTGCGATAAAGCTTTTCGTCTTCGCCTTTGTGGCCAGCGGCGCACATCCAGTTGGCAGAGAGTTTTACGTCTGACAGTTTTTCAATACGAGTTGCTGCGATATTGGTAATAGCTTCGGCAATCGCCATACGACCAGATGCAGGCGCGTCCAGTAATGCCAGCGGCGTGCGCTCGCCCATACTCATGGCTTCGCCCTTGACGCTGTCGTAGCTCACGGTTGTCACCGCACAATCTGCAACAGGAACCTGCCATGGGCCAACCATCTGATCGCGCGCCACCATGCCGGTTACCGAGCGGTCACCGATGGTGATCAGGAAGTTTTTGCTCGCAACAGACGGATGCTTGAGCACGCGCTCGGCAGCGTCATTGATGTTGATATCGTCAGTGCTAAAACTGCTAACCGCTGGCTTGTGGGCTTCGGCAGTGCGGTGCATCTTTGGCGGTTTACCAAAGAGTACCGACATAGGCAGATCAACAGGTTTCGCATCGAAGTGCTTGTCGTTAACGATCAAATGCTTCTCATCAGTCGCCTCGCCCACCACTGCGTAAGCAGCGCGCTCGCGCTTACAGATGGCTTCGAAACGCTCCAGATCTTCCGGTTTGATCGCCAACACATAGCGCTCTTGCGATTCATTACACCAAATGGCCAATGGGCTCATGCCCGGCTCGTCGTTAGGCACGTTGCGCAACTCGAACTTGCCACCGGTGCCACCATCTTTCACCAATTCAGGGAAGGCGTTGGACAGACCACCCGCACCCACGTCGTGGATAAAGGCGATAGGATTTTTGTCGCCCTGCTGCCAGCAGGCGTCGATCACTTCCTGGCAACGGCGTTCCATTTCGGGGTTTTGACGTTGTACAGAAGCAAAATCCAGATCTTCGGATGAAGAACCGGAAGTCATAGAAGATGCAGCACCACCACCCAGGCCAATCAACATGGCTGGACCGCCGAGAACCACTAATTTAGAGCCAGCCTTAAAAGGCGGCTTCTCGATATGTTCAGTTTTGATATTGCCATAACCACCCGCCAACATGATGGGCTTGTGGTAACCACGACGCTCGCCGTCGAAGTTTTCTTCAAAGGTACGGAAGTAACCGCAAATATTGGGGCGACCGAATTCGTTGTTGAACGCAGCACCGCCAATGGGGCCGTCGATCATGATGTCCAGCGCCGTCACAATACGGCCTGGCTTGCCGTAATCCTGCTCCCAGGGCTGTACGAAATCGGGGATTTGCAGGTTGGATACGGTAAAGCCGGTCAAACCTACTTTTGGCTTGGAACCACGACCCACAGCACCTTCGTCGCGGATCTCACCACCAGCGCCGGTACCGGCACCACTAAACGGAGAAATCGCCGTTGGATGGTTGTGAGTCTCCACCTTCATCAGCATATGGATTGGCTGCCGGGTGTACTCATACGCCTTGGTTTCGGGGTTCGGATAGAAGCGCCCTGCTTCGTGGCCAACCACTACAGCGGCGTTATCCGCGTAGGCGGAAAGTACGTCTTCACCACCGACTTCGTTGGTGTTTTTGATCATCTTGAACAGGCTGCGCTCTTGATCTACGCCATCGATAGTCCAGGAGGCGTTAAAAATCTTATGGCGGCAGTGCTCGGAGTTTGCCTGGGCGAACATCATCAACTCTACATCTATAGGGTTGCGGCCCAAGGTAATAAAACTTTCTACCAGATAGTCAATTTCGTCGTCCGCCAGCGCCAGGCCGAGGGATTTGTTGGCGGCAACCAGCGCATCGCGGCCACCACCGAGAATATCTACGCTGGTTTGCGCTGCCGGGGTGTGATCACTGAAGATTTGTTCTGCAGCTTCCAGGCTATCAAATACGGTTTCTACCATGCGGTCATGCAAGAAGGCAGTTACAGCAGTACGATCAGCCGCTGAAATAGCGCCCTGCACATAATAGGCAACGCCGCGTTCAACGCGCTTTACCGTTTCCAGGCCGGTGTTTTTGGCAATATCAGTCGCCTTGGAGGCCCAAGGGGAAATAGTTCCCAAGCGGGGAACCACAAGGAAAAGCTCGCCTTCATGGCTCACTTCACCCTCAACTTTGGGGCCGTAAGTCAGAAGCTGCTTCAATACACCGGTTTGCTCGTCGGAAAGCGGTGCAGAAACATGGATAAAATGCACAAATTCGGAAGAAATCCCTTTAACACCAGGCACTTGCTGTTGAATGTTAGCCAGGAGTTTTTGGGTACGGAAACTGGAAAGAGCGGGGGCGCCACGCAGAATCAGCATAGTGATTTGAGCCTCAAGCGTCGGGGGGATGGAAAATCGAGGCGCGCATTGTACTGGATTTGGCGGCTGGCCGGTATGGAATTTTAGCCCTGCGGCCCCATCCCGAGCTCACCATTCAAGACGGAGTATATAAAGGAGTAAGTAGATCATTATAAAAAGATCGCGATTGCACAGGTATTTCAGAAACCTGCACAACATTTCTATTTTTCATGGGATTTGATTAATCACCGGAAAGGTATTCTCAGAAGATGATGACATTATTAATTAATGAAAAATTGTCGAAAATTTATGTTCGCGGTAAACCCCGGAAAAGCTCCGCCAAAAAAACGTCAATATAAGGATCGCCAAGGGTTTTTAGCACAAAATAGCCTAAAATCCGACCAAATCTTTACAAAAAAAGCAGCAAGAAAAGGCTTTTGAGCCCGGAAAAGTAGCCCAAAAATGACGCACAAATCAATAAAAATACATTTTTTTCGGCTTTTTTTCGCTTTATGAAATGCTGGGAGAGAAAATATAAGCTTTTGATTTTAAATAGAATCCCAAAAAAGAAGTCGCCAAAAGCGCCATTTGACTAACCTAATCATGTTCAAAAAACAAGCTAGGCAACCCACCGGCAAGCCTTTACCATGCTTCCTATGTGTTGCACGGGTCAAGAAAGGATTTTGATTCGGCATGAGTGCATATACGAAGTTATTTCCCATTTCGGGCGATGCAATTCAAAAACCGGAGATACCCCTATGGCCTATAGATATTTAATGGAAGGCCGCAAGCGAACAGTTGTAAAACGATTTTCTATTTCAAATTTATTGATTGCGCTTTTACTTATTTGTTCCACTGCTTTTATTAACCGCAGCGCTCCTGCCAACAAACTAGAACAAGTTATTACCGCAGGTGAATTGCGCGTATTGGCCCGCACAGGCCCACTGAGTCACTATCAAGGCCCTGAGGGCACCACAGGTTTTGAATACAGCTTGCTCAAAGGCTTTGCTGATGAACTGGGTGTTAAGCTCGTATTAACTGAGGCCGAACAATTTAGCGGCTTGCTGCAAACCAATTCCGAATCTGCAATTGATTTGATCAGCCCCACCGCCATCAATAATCATTCGGCAAAAGAGCAATTGCGTTTTAGCAGCGCATTTTTGCAACTTGAATTTCAGTTGATTTACAACAGTAATCAAACTGCTCCTGCTGATTTGAAAGCATTAGCTGGTAAAAAAGTGCTTTATGTTAACAAAGCCTCTGTACCTGTCGCCATGCAGGAACTGCAACAGTCCATGCCGGAAATACAATGGGAAGTCGTTGAAAACGTCGAAATGACGGACCTGCTGGAAATGATTGAGCGCGGCACAGCAGATTATGCCGTGGTGGACTCTGCTATTTATGACATACATCGCTATTCCTATCCCCACGCGCAAGTCGCTTTCAACATAGATAAACCACGTGACCTGGCATGGGCATTCACCAAATCACGCGACAACAGCCTGTACGATGCTGCACAAAAATATCTGGATAAAATTAAAAACAACGGTCAGCTCGCACAAATTTCTGCGCACTTTTTTGAACAATATATTGATGTAAATACTGACGATGCGCTGATGTTTACCCAGCGCATTGAAAATCGCTTTCCACGCTGGGCGGAAAGCATCAAATTAGCGGCAACCCAATACAATCTTGATTGGCAATTGGTGGCAGCCATTGGTTATCAGGAATCACAATGGATTCCAAATGCACAGTCACCTACTGGCGTGCGCGGATTTATGATGCTTACGCCTGAAACTGCGCGTGAGCTGGGCGTTAAAAATCTTGATGACCCAAAACAAAGTATTAATGGCGGCGCCAAATACATGCGCTACCTGTTGGACACTTTACCTGAAGCTATTAAAGGCGATGATCGCCTCTATATGGCGCTGGCAGCTTACAATCAAGGCATAGGCCACCTGGATGATGCGCGATCGCTTACTCGCCGATTAAAAGGCGATGCGAATAGTTGGGCTGATGTAAGTAAAAACTTCCCCCTGTTAGCCAGGCAGGAATACTACAGTAAAGCTATGTTTGGTTACTCTCGCGGGTGGGAAGCAGTAAATTACGTTAAACGCGTTTTAAACTATCAAAAACTTCTCGCATTCCGTGAAAAGCAAGAGCAATTGCGCATTGCGACCAGCGTAAACGATGATGAACTGAATTTTACCAGCGCACCTCAGGAAAAAAGTGCGCTGGAAAAAATTAATCGCATTCGTTTGAGCAGCAACTCAGGCCTGTCATTTTTGTAAAGCTTCCGGGATAGTTATCCCGGAACACTTGCCATCGTAAACAGTAAACTTGTAGCGCCAAAACCAAGACACATTCGCGCCGCTTTATTTATTGGCAGATTCATTTATCAATAGGCACCAACTCTAGCACCAAGCCAGATTTAGTCGCAGTTGCAGGCGAAGTGATTGGTGCTACCGCATTGTGTTCTTGCACCCTTTGCTCTTTTTTCTGCTCCTGCACTCTCTGCTCCAAAATCCGGGACAATTGCTTACGCTTGTACTGCTCCACCCAGGCAACACATTTTTCTGCCTGAGCCTGCATTCCCGGCGTTTGTTCTAGCGCTTTTGCCAATAAACTGTAAGCTTCGCCGAGCCCGGAAAACTCCGGATAAAGTTTATGCATGCCATTCAATAATTTAATCGCCTGTTTATTATCACCTTGATAATGCAACTGCTGCGCTAATTGCATGCGCAGAGCTGGTTCAAGTGGTGCAAAATCCGGCACTACAAACAATATCTGTTTGTAGACTACTGTGAGCTTATCGAAACGCTTTTTCGCTAACCACAATCGCAGGTATAACTCACCAAAGTCTTTCATCAATGCTGGCTTCTTACAGGCACATAGGAATTCAAAATAGCGATCGTAAAACGATGTCTCCTGCGGAAACTGTTTAAACGCTTGATAAAAACCTGCAACCAATTGTTCGTAATAACCCTCTTTTAACATCACATCGAGCTTGGCGTTAAGCTGCTCTATTTCAGGACGGGATTCATCTTCATCATCCATGCGTGCGCTATATCCCAGCTGCGTTTGATATTGGAACAACATGTATCCCATCAAATGGAACATAACCACCGTGTAATAATTGGAGATGATGCCTTGTAGCAAATGGAAAAGCGCAGGCACGGCATTACCAATAATGCCTTCCAGCACGGCCACTGAACTCACCATGATCAACAAGAACGCCATCAAGAGTCCGTAAGGCAGACCTATGGCAGCAATCATCGACAGCGCGTTCAAAGGATTCAGCGCACTAAGTAAACTTTGGGTGATAGCAAAACGAATTAACATTGCAGGATAAGCACATACCACTATTGTCAGGAGAAACCCGCCTACGGTCATACCGAGATAGTAGCCACCCGCAATCACAATACCGGCCAACAAAGCAGTCATAAGAATTAACTGTCGCAGCAGCCTGATACCACCCTCATAGGCATCCATCACATCGGGTGCTTTCATCTCCCCCAGCGCAGTGCGTTCCAGGCAAGTGAAGCTGTATTTCATAACAGAGCCAGCTGCAAACAAATAAAGAATTACTGTTACATAAGCGATGAACGGCATCAGGCTCAATACAAACGTAAGCACGGCCATGCCGATGATGAGGCTCAGGGACGAGCTATTCAGCGGATACCGAAACGCCTCTGGCAAACGACGCCAGAACGGCGGAACAGTGTTACCCGAACCCAGGCTTTCCAATGGTGTGGAGCAACAAAAGCAACGCCTGTCACGCTGACTGTCATCTACACATTTGTCGCATAGAAAAGTCGTGCAGTTATGACAATGGTAGGTTGCACCGGAGAGAGGATGATATTTGCAATGATTCATGGTGACCTCCTGTCTTAATGGCCAGCGGTTTTGGCCAATTGTTCGAACCGGGTTCTCTTGGCGTGGTCATTCAATTGTTGATAAGCCTTCGCCAACTTGGCAGCAAAGACCGGCATAGTGGAATCTTTGCAACCACATTGTTGCAATTGCTGATAGATAGCTTCGGCAGATTCAGCACTGGCATGATTGGCAAACTGCACACCGAGCTTTATCAACTGCTGCTCGTCCAAAGCACCATGCACTTCCGGATTATCTCGCCAGATTTTATCCAGCTTTTTAAGTTCGGCAGGCATCAGGGATGGCAAACACAACAGTTTCACCGTCGCTTTTTCAAACGCTTCACCGCGATTAAGACGCAACAAGTTGTAGCGAATCAACGAGAGGCTAAAACTCTCGCCCTCTGCAGCAATCAGCGTATCAACTAATTTGAGCGCGCGATCGAATTGAAATTGTTCAATCGCCTTATAGATATCCGCCATTTTTTGTTGCTGCGGGTCGCCGACCTGATCATTTTCGATATAGTCAGTATTGAGTAACTTGCGGTTGACCACCCAGGTAATGCCAATTAATAAAGCACCTGCAATAAATCCGCCGGTGTGAGCCATAAAAGCTACGTTAGATTCCGCATCCTCAAAATAACTAAATAACTCTTTACCTACATAAAAAGGCAAAATCATCAGCGCTGGCGCCCTGAAATAACCGACCAGAAAAAACAGCCAGTAAAAAAACTCAATTTTCTTTAACCGGAACAAGGCCAGATACATAGCCATTACACCGGATATAGCACCGGAAGCCCCCACTAACGGAATACTGCTATCCATATGCATCAATACTTGCGCGGCGCCGCCGCCAACACCGGCCAATAAATAAAACAACAGAAATCGCCAATGCCCAACGGCCGCCTCCACAGCAAAGCCGCACACAATCAGAAAGAACATATTGCCCAGCAGATGCATGATGCCGCCGTGCAAAAACTGGTAACTGATAAAATCGAACGCTTGCAGCTTATCCGCACGCAATCCGAACGCGTTTTGACTGATGGACGCAATTAACTTCTGGATACGCTCACGCTCTGTATCCCAGTGATTATAAAAGGAGGGCTCAAATAGCTGGCGCGCATTCTTTTTCATGTACTCGTAAAAATCATCGCGCATTAGCAGGGTTATCATGACCTGGGGATACGCCTCCCGCTCATACTCTTCGCGCACCTGATCAAAGAGCTTGGTCTCTTTGTGATCTTCGAGGTAATTTTGGAACAGTGGCCATTCGCGTTCGAAATATTCGCTTTGTGAATAGGCATCCAATGCGGTGTGAAGTTTTTTCTGATCACCACTTTGGTAAACAAAAAACACCAGAATATTAATAAGGACAATAAAACACAGCATGACCGGCGCATGACGCCAATCCAGCTGCTTTTCAGTGGGGACAATGATCATTATTGTGGCATTCCATTTGTGATACGACCAAACCAATCGCCCTGCCATACTAGCGGGCAATAATACGAAAATCTACGCGCCCTCCCCCCGAAATTAAAACGCTTTCACCTGTAAATACCGGCACCCTACTCGGTTATTTTTTGTAAAAGGCATTTTTTCATCGCCTTATGATCACATAGACTATAAGAATTCAATTCATAACAATATCCGGGAGTTTTTACTATGGCATCAGCCCCACGCAAATCCAGCTGGCTCATCACCTGGCCTGTCACCTGCTTGGCCATTGGCTTGTCTTTACCCTTGCAGGCTTGGTCCAAAGAGCCGACGCTAACACTCAATGACAAAGAATATTTTGAAACCCGGGGACTGAACGTACTTGTGTTTAGCAACTGGTACGACGGATTGTTCAGCGATTCAAAAACCAGTGGAGTGGAGTTAATTCATCACGGGTTACGCAGCGTCACAAACGGTGATCTCCGTTTGCAAACAACGCCCGAACAATGGGACCCTATCCCCAAATTCAAAGAGCGAAAAATAAATAAGGCGGAGCAATCCATAGAGGCTTTTATGGAATATCCGGATTACCAATTCGAATATTCCATTAAAGTGCAGGCGCAGGATTCCGGTGTTGTTATCAGTGTTAACCTACCCAAAAACTTACCAGAAGCGCTGGTAAATCGCGCTGGTTTTAACCTGGAGTTTTTACCCTCCGCTTATTTTCACAAAGCCTTCCTGATGGATGAAACCAGCGGTGCACTGCCCTACTATCCCAGTGGCCTGAAAGAAATTAACAGCGTCGCAACACCATTGCCGTTAGCGCAGGGAAATAAATTGGTACTGGCGCCTGGTGACGATGAGCATCAAGTCAGCATTCAATCAAGCACCATTCCCCTTTCACTTTACGATGGCAGAACCAAAGCACAAAACGGATGGTTTGTTGTACGCAGTGTGTTACCAGCCAATCAAACCGGAAAAGTCCTTGAATGGAAACTCAGTGCCACAAGTCAGAAAAACTGGCTGCGTGAACCTGTTATAGGTCATTCACAAGTTGGCTATTATCCAGCGCAGAAAAAAGTAGCGGTAATTGAACTCGACCAAAATGACAAACGCAAACCGGAAATAAAACTATTTAAAATAAATGGTGATGGCAGCAATAGCCTGGCATTAAGTAACAAAGGTAAGGATTGGGGAAAATATTTACGCTATAACTACCGCCAATTCGATTTCAGCAGCATTAACGAACCAGGCCTCTATCTAATTGAATATGGCAACCAGCGCACCGAGCCATTTCGCATCGCGAGCGATGTGTTGAATAATGCATGGCAACCCAGCCTCGACACGTACCTGCCAATACAAATGGATCACGTGATGGTGAACGAAGCCTATCGCGTCTGGCACGGAGCATCCCATTTGGATGACGCACTGCAAGCTCCAGTCAACCACGAGCATTTTGATTTGTACGCTCAGGGGCCAACCACAGATACACCCTATAAACCAGGAGAACATATTCCCGGTTTAAACATTGGTGGCTGGTTTGATGCGGGAGATTTTGACATACGCACACAAACCCACTATGACGTGGTCATGCACTTGGTAAATACCTGGGAAAAATTTGGCTTGAAGCGCGACGTAACCAGTGTGGACTACAACAAGAAACTGGTGGAGTTGCACCAGGCGGATGGCAAGCCTGATTTGCTGCAACAGATTGAACACGGAACCCTCGCCTTAATTTCACAGTTTAGAGCTGTGGGCCATGCAATTCCCGGGATAGTGGAAGCTCATATCGACCAGTACACCCATTTGGGAGATGCCAGTACCAAAACCGACAATTTAATTTTTGATGCCAAAAAACGTGAGGGCGAAAGCGATGGTTTTAAAAGCGGAAACTTCGATGATCGCTGGGCGTTTACCAGTAAATCTACTCCGCTGAATTACGGTTCCATAGCTGCACTGGCCGCTGCAAGCCGTGCGCTCGCGCAACAAAACCCGGCCTTGGCCAATGAATCAATTAACACGGCCAAAAAAGCATGGGCAGAAGAACAAGCCAAAGCCAAGCCTGATCTTTTCCATTGGGGCAACACCACTGGCGGAAAATTGGAAGATGAAAAAATCAAAGCCGCTACTGAATTATTACTCGCCACCGGCGATAAACAATACGCAGCAGCCATCGCCGATTTGTTGCCGCAATTGAAGGCCAGCTTTCCAGCGCATATTCCCTGGTTGCTGCGCGCATTACCGGTAATGCCTAAAGAGTTCGCTACCGAAATACGTAAGCTGGCGGAAGATTACAAAGCGAATCTCGCCACTATAGAAACGAAAAACCCCTATGCTGTGCCTATTACCGAAGGTGGTTGGGCAGGGAATGGATGGGTGATTCGCTTTGCTATCAACAATTATTATTTGCATAAAGCCTTTCCCGACCTGGTAAGCCGCGAATCTGTATTGCAAGGTTTGAACTATTTGTATGGTACCCACCCAGCACATAATTTGTCCTTTGTATCCAACGTGGGCACCCATGCAAAAGAAGTTGCTTACGGTATGAATCGCGCGGATTTCACGTCTATTCCCGGTGGTGTCGTGCCAGGTGTTTTAATACTCAAACCTGACTATCCGGAAAACCATGAAGACTGGCCGTTCTTTTGGGGAGAAAATGAATATGTAATTGATGAAGCCGCCAGTTATATATTCCTTGTTAATGCTGCAGAAGAGCTTTTGAAAGAATAATCGTACCGACAATAACAAAGCCCGCCAAAAGGCGGGCTTTGTTATTCAAGTTCACTGTTTTTGCTGTCAACTTTCTGCTGCTTGATTGCCTCACGCCTGCGCCGAAAAAAATCACTGAGCTGATGTTGGCACTCCTGTGCAAGTACACCTGAATCCAACGCAATGCGATGATTAAAATACGCCGCATCCAATAACCGCGATTGACTCACCACCGCACCGGCCTTTGGCTCTGTAGTGCCAAACACCAAGCGCGCTATACGCGAATGCACCAACGCTCCCACGCACATGGTGCAAGGCTCAAGCGTTACGTAAAGCGTTGCATCTACCACACGATAATTAGCTAGCTTTTGCGCTGCAGCGCGCAGTGCGATGACTTCGGCATGGGCAGTAGGATCATGGCTCGTAATCGGCTGGTTAAAACCCTCACCAATAATTTCATCGCCCTGCACTATCACAGCACCCACAGGAACTTCGCCCAGGGCTTCGCCCTGACTGGCAAGCTCAAGCGCGCGGCGCATGTAATTTTCGTCACGCAATTGTTGTTCGTTGCTGTCCAAATTTAATTACCTTTGGAAGAGCGTATTGCTGCCAGTTCTTGTTCATCCAATTCACGGACAAACGCAAAACGAGGAATTACTTCACCACCAATTTCGACGGTTTCCGTAAACATTTCCAGAGGGCGTACCCACCAGGAGAAGTCGCCATAGAGGCATTGGTAGACAACTACCGCCTCTCTGGTTTCGCTGTGGTGGGCGATTTGGAAGACGTAGTAGTTGTTGTTTTTGTAGTGGCGGTATAGACCAGGTTTTAGATTCATAATTTTTCTTCACATTTCCAAATAGTGGCACCAAACGGGTCCCCGTCTGAGCTCCCCGAGCAATTTTCTGAAGCGCGCAGGAAACAGGAGCGATTCGGGGTCGCCTTTCTTTTGGTTACTTTTCTTTGGCGAAGCAAAGAAAAGTGACTCGCCAGGAGGAGAAAAAGATCTATCAACAAACACTTTGCTCTTTCAACCGAGCAATTTCGTCAGAAGATAACTTCAAAACTTCCTCTAACACATACTGAGTATGACTCCCAACCTCCAACCCGGGCCAATCCGTACGCCCCGGAGTTTCAGAAAGTTTAGGAAGTATGGCGGGAATCTTTAAAGGTTTGCCGTTGATTTCCACCTGCTCAAACATGCCACGCTCATTAAAATGCGGATCAGCAAACATGTCTTCCACATTATAAATCGGGCCAGCGGGAACGCGGGCAGTGTCGAGCAGGCTGAGGATTTCGTCAGAGTCTTTGCTTAGGCACCAGGTAGCTAAGGCATGATCTATTTCCAGCTCATGAGTAACACGGCCAGCATTGTTAGCCATACGCGGATCACTTGCCATTTCGGGGTGGCCAGCAGTCGTCATCAAACGCTGGAAAATCGAATCGCCGTTGCCACCAATCACAACGTACTTACCGTTTTTACAACGATAGGTATTCGTGGGAACAATGCCAGTGACTGTAGTACCCGATGGTTGACGGACAACACCGGCACCGGAAAACTCGGGCACTACGGCTTCCATCAAATTAAACATGGATTCGTACAGGGCAACATCCACCAATTGACCTTCGCCTGTGCCGTTGCGGTCGCGCTCCAGCAACGCCAATGCGATACCCAAGGCAGCGTGAATACCGGAGATGGTATCACCGATACTTAAGTTGGGACGCACCGGCGCTTGATCGGGAAAACCGTTTACGTAGCGGAATCCACTCATGCCCTCACATACAGATGCAAAGCCAGGTTTACTCGCATAGGGGCCAGTTTGGCCGTAACCGGAAATACGCGCGTAAACACATTTAGGATTGCTCTGCTTGATTTCATCTGGCCCCAAACCCCAGGATTCCATAACGCCCGGGCGAAAGTTTTCAATGACCACATCGGCGGTATCAATTAATTGTTTGGCAAGTTTTTGGCCTTCCGCTTTTTTCAAATCCAGCGTAATGCTTTTTTTGTTGCGACCGATGCTGCGCCACCAATGGGAAGTACCATTTTCCAATACGCGCCAACCGCGAATTGGATCGCCTTCCGGCGGTTCGATTTTTATTACTTCCGCACCGAAGTACGCGAGCATACAACCGGCAAAAGGGCCGGCAAGTAACTGGCCGACTTCGATAACGCGGATACCATCAAGGGGGCGCCGTTGAGTAGTCATAGTGATAACTTAGAAAATTTATGAATGAATGTTCAGAACAATCTTGCCAATGTGATTTCCGGACTCCATGCGCTCATGGGCTTTCGCTACCTCGGCAAGTGGAAACACGGAATCAATTAGCGGTTTTATTCTTTGTGTATCTAACAGCGGCCATACCTGCGCTTTTAATTGCTGTGCAATCTTTGCTTTAGCGGCAGGAGATTGTGCACGCAAGGTAGATCCAGTCAGCGTTAAACGCTTGAGCATGAGTGGCATTAAATCAAGTTGGGACTTGCTGCCGTTTAAAAAGGCGATGTTCACTATACGGCCATCTTTGGCGGCGACGGAAAAATTGCGTTGAATATAATCGCCGCCCACCATATCCAGAATGACATTAGCGCCCTGCCCGCTGGTTTGATTTTTTATCTGCTCGACAAAATCTTGCTCGTGATAATTAATCGCGACGCCACCAAGTGTATTGATAGCTGCGCATTTTTCCGCTGAACCGGCGGTAGCGAAAACCTTCACCCCCAATGCAACGGCCAGTTGAATTGCCGTGGTACCTATACCGCTGCTTCCGCCATGTACCAATAGAGTTTCGCCCGTTTTTAAACCGGCACGCATCCAGAGATTACTCCAGACGGTAAAAAAAGTTTCCGGCAATGCAGCAGCTTCAATCAATGAAAAGCCTGATGGAATTGGCAAACATTGCGCCGCCGGCGCCAGCGCGTATTCTGCATAGCCACCGCCATTGACCAAGGCGCAAACCTGATCGCCGATTTTCCAATCTGTAACATCGTCACCGCAGGCGATAATGTCACCAGCCACTTCCAAACCTAAAATCGGCGATGCATCTGCAGGCGGAGGATAAAGCCCTTTGCGCTGCAAAATATCCGGGCGATTGATGCCAGCCGCTGCAACACGAATCAATACTTCACCAGCACCTGGCTGAGGAATCGACGTTTGATCAAGGTAAAGCACATCGGCCTCACCTGATGCTTTCATGGCGATATAGCGCATATCCATCAGGGTTCCAACCGCTCAATTGCCCAGCTGCCATCGGCCTGACGGTCATATTGGAAGCGATCGTGCAATCTGTGCGCACCGCCCTGCCAAAATTCGATTTGATGAGGTTTAACGCGGTAGCCGCCCCAAAAATCCGGCAGTGGAATTTCACCTTTACCAAACTTATGTTTCATGGCTTCGAATTGTTGCATGAGCAGCGAGCGCGATGAAATGCGCTGGCTTTGGTGACTGGCCCAAGCACCCAACTGGCTGTCGCGTGGGCGGGTGATGAAATATTTTAAAACTTCCGCTGTGGAAAGCTGCTCCACCACACCGCAAACTTTTACCTGGCGCTCTAAAAAATACCAGGGAAAATGCAAACTGATTTTAGGATTTTGCTTCAGCTCCTGTGCTTTGCGACTGCGCAGGTTGGTGTAAAACACAAAGCCGCCATCGTCCACATGTTTGAGCAGCACTATGCGCTGCGAGGGCTGACCGCTGGCATCCACAGTGGCGATCGTCATGGCGGTAGGATCGGGAATACGCGCAGCAATAATCTGCTCTAGCCAAAGCTGGAATTGTTCGATGGGATTATCCAGCAGGTTTTCGCGCTCAAGGCCGCCTTGGGTGTATTCGCGGCGCAGATTTTCCAGATGAAGATCCATAAATACTCTCTCACAGTAACTGCCTTAAAAATCAGTTGCGCATACTAATGGCGCGCCCTCAAAAGGCATAGCTCAGCGCATATTTTTCAGCGGCGCCTACCCGTAATTTATACCAGGGGCCTGTTACGCCAGTGGCGCAGCAGCAAATAACTGACTGCCAACACAACCAGCACAGCCACCAGCGCATGCATGCCCGCGCCCGCGTAGAGCGCGTGAGCTACACCAGCCTGCAGCAGCGCTATGTTCCAGCCGGCCATCGCCAGTGCCACACCCATCTGGTGGCGCTGGATCAGCTGTACCATCAACCACAGACTGATTAATGTGATGGCTTTGCCGGCCAGCGTCAGTAGAATCTCGTGACTGGCAAAACTGCTGGCCAGTAACCAGATAAGGGCAAAAAACTCCACCGCCCATAAGCGTTTGCGGCTGGTGAGGAAGCGTGCAATACCCAGAGCCAACAAGAGTATCAACATGCCAGCGCAGTACTGGTTGAGGCCGTTGGCAACAGTCGCCAACCCGGGAATATAGCTACCCAATTCAGCGTCGTAAGGCTGCGGTGTGGCGTTGCTGGGCATAACCAGTACCACCAAGCCTTGCAAGCCGGCAATCAACAGTGCCCAGGCGCCACCCTGGATAAAATCCTGCCGCACATTGCCAGAGCTGGCTCGCTCGCCGTGGAGTATCTGGGCCAGCAATACCAACAAAACACCAAAGCCGAAGGCCAATAGCAGTTTGCCGCCCAGGCTCATCCAGAGCTGTAACGTCCAGCCCATGGTGGGCTGGAAGTCAGCCATCGAGGATTCAAGCCGCATCACCCCTAATATCAAGCTGGAGACAATCCCGGTGATCACCCAGGGCATAGCCATCCGCCAGTTGAGTTTGCGACCGCTGTGGCGACGCAGAAAGCTGCTGGCCGCCATGCCCAGCAATAGGAGTACCGTAAGTTGGGAGACGATCCTGAAAGGCGTTTTGCGCGAGTTGGTTTCTGACTCGCGCCTTTGCCAATCGTCCGGCACATCTATGCTGCGTGAAAAGCCCGTCACCTCATCGCCCGCCAGGTTGATACGGATAATCGCTTGGCCGCCCTTGAGATCAAACACAGCCTTGTCGATATATTTGAGCACCCAATCGCTACGCGCCGGGCGCACAGTCTCTTCGATGGATTTCTCCTCCAACTGGTTGGCATCGCCCCAACCGTGCCCGACTATCCAACCCAACGCGTGTGCCTTGGCCTGCTCGCGCGTCAGCTGCGGGCCGGGGCGGCCTTCTGGTAAGCGGTGCACCACATCATTCAGACGGCCATCGGGGTAAAAATACATTTGCCACATCTCGGCGCGCTCTTCTACCGGGCCATCAAACCGGCTCCAGCTAACCACCCAATAAGGTACATCGAGATAGGTGCCCAGCAGTTTTTTAAAGATACTCCGATCAGCTTCGCGCCAGACAAAATCGGCGTCATCGCCGTTGCCTGTGTGGGTTTGAAGGGTTTTGTGCCATTCGCCGGTGAGCTTTATACCCTGCTTTTCCAGCTCGATATCAGCTTGTTGTGACATCTGTTCACGGCTGAGTTGGAACATGGGCCAATCCACCCGCGGTGCTTTGTTCCACCCCATAAAGGCAGTGCCTGCCGCGAGGATCACCAACGGAATCAACAAGCTCGTTTTCAGCAGCAACGGGCGGGCACTGGGAACAGGCTTGGGCGTGTCTGCTTGCAGCACGGGGGCAGGCACCTCCGCGGGAATACCATTGCGCCAATCATCTGCCAGTGGATTGGCAGCACCGGCGAGGTGGCGCGCCCAGATCACCCAGAGCAAAGGACCTATGCCCGCCAGCACCACCAACGTTTTATCAAGCAGCAAGCTGGTGTCATGGGCAAAAAAGATCGGCAGACTCATGAGCACCAGATCGTAGAGATAGTGCGTCATCATACCGACGAGCAAACCAAAGCGCAGATAGACCAGGCCAAACGCCAGTGCAGGGATAAACAACTCCACCACACGGCTATAGCCAGGCAGATTGGGATAGTTAGCGTGGCCAGCACCAAAGATCAACGCCTGACCAATCAGGGTGGCAATCACCAGCGGCTTGAGGATGCCAAAGCGGCGGCCGATGATTACCGCCAGCGACAGGGGAATCGCGCGGAATAAACATTCTTCCCAAGTCCCCGCCTGTAACGCCGTAAAAATCGGTTCAAGCGCGGGGCGCCAACTGGCGAGCACATTAGGATCAACTTCAGTATCTGTCGGCTGCCACCAGCCCAGCCATTTTTGGCTGATAAGACTAAAAGCGATGGCATACAACAGGAAAAAGCCGGTCCAGGCATAGGCGCCCAGCACCCTGCCCCAGGCCTCTGGCGAGGCGGAAACCGCCGGGCGCAGTGCGTCGTAAATACGGGGATGCCCGGCAAAGGCCATCCGTGACAGCCCCTCCGCCACGGCGTAAATCAACGATAAAAACAGGGCGTAAACCAGCAGGATACTGCCGGCCGAGGCGACCTTCTGCAGCAAGAAGTTACTAGTAGAGACGGTAGTTTGATAGTGCATCCACTCCGCCGGCAGATTACAGAGCGAGGCCGCCGCCAGGCCCACAGCCACCAACAAACCAGGTATAACCGCGCGCTTCAAGTGTAATTGATGGCGGTGATGTAACCATATGCCGCCGCCCACCAGCCCGCCCAAGCCAAGCAGCGCCATCATGAGATAAGTGGCGATCTGGCTGATCTGGTTATTGGTAGCGCGCATCTCCTGAAAGCGCTGGTTAAAGGCCTCGGGGATGTGGCGATCCGTATCCACGCCGGCCAGTTGATCGCCCACCACCAGGATATTCAAACGAAAATGCGCCTCGCCAATCTGCAGCTGGCTGTGCTCGTAGGTGAAGGTATGATCGGTGCGGCCCGTGTTTTGCCGCTTCATTTTGGTATCGAAGGGTTTGTAGAGATCAAAGCGTTCGCCCAATAAAGCGCGCGCGCCGCGCTCGGCAATAGCGCGGGCGGCAGCTTCATCCAGGGACACGCCCGGCTCCTGGTCGGGAACCGTCAACCAATAGGACAGCAATTTACCGCTGGGGCTGAAGGCAGTGCTCAGCTCTTTTTCCTGATTCTCGCTAAAACTGCGCACGCGCCAGTAGTAAAGCGCCGCATCGGGATTTTTAATCAGCGCTTTAAAGGCGCTCACGCCGCCGGCTTCCAACTCCACATAATTTTGCAATTCGCGATCGCTGATAAAACTCGCCGCCGTGCGGCTGGTGGCCAGCGCAGGAAATTGCTGCCGCTGGAATTCGGCAGTAGCCGCCACTGCCTCAGCCCGCGAAAAGCGAATATCCACTTCCAACAAGGGCACATAGGCAAACATCAATTTAAATGCCGCCAGCGCCGACAGCAGCGATACCCCTAAAAACACCGCCCAAAAACGGCGCGATTGCCACGCAACTAGTTTCATCACCGATCCTTTTTGAAAACCTGAACGGCGATGCTATAGGGAATGCTGCTGCAGATAAAGGGCGCAGCCAAAGACAAGACAAACCACAAAAACAAAAAAGCCCTGGCAGCCGAACACATACCAGGGCAAAACGAACAAGAACCATCAAAATCTGAAACGAATTTATAAAAATGTTTTTACCCGCACGGCGTAATCCGCATCTGCCTTGGCGAAGTGCGCCAACATGCGCGCTTGCACTGAGACATCGGCCTGACGTAAACCGCCGGCAATATTGCGGGCGAGTTGTTGCTTCTGGTCTTCGCTCATCAACCGGAACAGATCTCCCGCCTGAGAGTAATAGTCTGCATCCGACTGGTCGTAGGCTTTCACCGCCGCCGCAGACAAATGCAAGGGCGGTTGCGCCACACTGGGGACTGGCACTGGAGCCCCTTGGGCAGCGCGATCATTAGGGTAGAAGTTCGCCCCACTGCCCTGAATATTACTGTTGTGGCCAGAACCTACATGGAATGGGCATCCCGCCATAGCACCATCGCGCTGGTAGTGGTTAACCGGGCAGCGCGGCGCATTGACCGGCAACTGGTTGTGGTTAACGCCCACACGGTAGCGATGCGCATCCTGATAGGCCAGCAAACGCGCCTGCAACATCTTGTCGGGCGATGCACCTATGCCTGGCACCAGGTTGCTCGGCGCAAAGGCGGATTGCTCTGTCTCGGCAAAATAGTTCTGCACATTGCGGTTGAGTTCCAGCTGGCCAATTTCAACCAGCGGGAAATCTGCGTGTGGCCACACTTTGGTTAAATCAAACGGGTTGATGTGATAAGCCTCAGCTTGGGCTTCACTCATCACTTGCAACTTCACAGTCCAACTGGGGAAATCGCCGCGATCTATCGCGTCCACCAAATCCTGCTGCGCACCGAACGCTGGCAAACCTACAGTCTCTTCGTTGGTCAGGCTCTTAATGCCCTGGTTGGTCTTGAAGTGCCACTTGATCCATACCCGTTCACCCTTGTCATTCCAGAAGCTCAATGTATGCGAGCTAAAGCCGTGCATATGGCGGTAAGACGCAGGGATACCGCGATCCGACATAAGGATGGTCATCTGGTGCAGCGCCTGCGGATGATTGGCCCAGAACTCAAAGGCTGCCTGGGGATCTGGCAAATTGGTGCGCGGGTTTTTCTTCTGCGAGTGAATGAAATCCGGGAATTTGATGGGGTCATTCAAAAAGAACACCGGCGTATTATTACCCACCACATCAAAATTGCCTTGGCGGGTGTAAAACTTCACTGCAAAACCACGTGGGTCGCGAGCATAGTCGCTGGAATCCTGACCGCCGCCCACGGTAGAAAAGCGCAAAAACACCTCAGTTTTGTCACCTGCCTTCTGCAGGAAATCGGCGATAGTGATATCGCTCAAGCTCTTGCTGAGCACAAAGTGGCCGTAAGCGCCTGTACCGCGAGCATGCACTACGCGCTCCGGGATACGCTCGCGGTTAAAGTGCGCCAACTTCTCGAACAAATAGTGGTTATCAAAGGTCAAAGGTCCACGCGGTCCAGCGCTGATGCTGTTGTTGTCATCCGCCACGGGAGCGCCTGCCGAGGTAGTCAGGATGCTATTCGTCATAATGGTATCGTCCGTTTTGCTTGAAGAGAGTCGTTAACTTACGAATATAGAGTAGACGTTAGACTGAGACAGATAAAATCAATTAAAAATATAACTCTAATAGTTTTTATTTACACATTAATGATTTTAGTGAAAGGACGTAAATTCTTTAGGTACTAAAGCAACTAAGGGCTAAACTAGTTAGACAGGAATATAAATTTATGCGCCATAACTATCGCATCCCTTTAGGACGCGAGAGCGTATAAATATCAAGGCATGAGCCTATACGACCATATCAGGTGAATTGATCATCCATGAAAGCGACTGAATCTGTTGTTGGAATTATCCTCGCTGGCGGCTTGGCCCGTCGCATGGGCGGCGGCGACAAATGCCTCCTCCCGCTCGCTGGCAAAACCCTCCTGCAGCGCACTATTGACCGTATCCAACCCCAGGTGTCTACACTCCTGCTCAACGCCAATGGCAACAGCCTGAGGTTTGCGCGTACCCGGCTACCGGTGGTGGCAGACCAGTACCCCAATAATCTCGGCCCCTTGGCTGGTATACACGCAGGTTTTACCTGGATGAAAAACAATGCACCTGCAGCGCAATGGCTGCTGAGCGTTGCTTCGGATACCCCTTTCTTTCCCGCCAATCTCGCCGATGCTTTATTGGAAGCTGCTGGTAACAGCAAACTGGTCGTGGCTACCTCCAATCAACAAGCCCATCCGGTGTTTGCGCTCTGGCATATATCCTTGCTGGAAGAAATAGCAACCCAGTTGGCGACAGGCGAAGTCCCTCGCCTGCAGGACTGGATGACGGCTCACCAGCCTGTGCCCGTTGATTTCAAAGCCGATGGCTACGATCCCTTCTTCAACATCAATACCCCGCAGGATCTTTATGCTGCAGAACCATTGGCAGCGCTGGTTAAATAAATAACCCAATAGCTCCTATCATCAACGTCAAGAATAATTGTCTGCGCGCCGGGCCACACACACTGTGGCGTGGCAGTGTTATGCTTTGATCAATTTCATCCTCAGGATTTTGCCGTTATGCGTTTCTGGCGTTCGCTGTGTCTCATCCAATTTTTAGCGTTGCTCGTTATTTTTACCTTTCTGGGGCTTACCGGTGACCCGGGCAATTACGTCCCTATGTTCAACGACAAGTTAATGCATTGTAGCGGCTATATAGTCGCGGGGATTTCCATCAGCTTTGCGTTCCCGCTATGGAGACTTTGGTGGCGCGCTGCATTTTTGATTTTATTTTCGCTGGGAATCGAAATTGGCCAGCACTTTTTACCGCCGCGCACTTTCGACCTTTACGATCTCTGCGCTAATTCAACCGGCGTTATGTTAGGACTTTGTTTCGTGGCCTGGATGACGCAGCAAGCAAATTGGTTTCGCTCGCTGCGCTTTTTGAACACCAACACCAATCAAGGCCAGCTGTAATGAAATTGCTCGTTTAAAAACGCTACGCTCGCCTTTAGCGTTGGCGCAAGCCAAGGATCAAACAACCAAAAGGAATGAGGAGTATCCGGCAGGAAAACCACTTGGTAAGGAATACCCAAGGGCTTCATTCTCTCAATCATTTCATCGCGCCCGACACTGAAACGCGTTTGGGCGCTGTCGATAAACAACATGGGCGGCGTATTTTTGCTGACGTAATTAATCGGCGAAGCTTCCTTCCACAGCTCAGGTTTTTCTTCGTAGCTACCACCAAACCAACTGCCCGCCGCCGATACTTTTTTCTGCGGATCATTTTCATACATGAGCGCAGCTGGTGAAGTGAAATCCGAAAGGCCATCGATATTAATAATCGCCTGCACATCACTGCTGACACTTGATCTCTCTGCCTGCGGATCAAATTTTTTCACACCGTTAGAGACACCTGTAAGGCTCGCAATTTGTCCGCCCGCCGAACCACCCGCTATAGCGATGTGATTGGCATCCAGCCCATATTTTTGCGCATTGCTGCGCAGCCAGCGGACAGCGGCTTTTGCATCCTGAATGGCTGCGGGGTATTTCGCCTCAGGTGAAAGCCGGTAGGAAATGACTGCTGCCACATAACCATTTTTCGCCAAACCCATTGCCAACGGGGCCAGATTTTGGCGATAACCATGCATCCAGCCACCACCGTGCACCAACACAACCAGTGGAGTTTTGTGTTTTGAGTTTTTGGGTTGATACAAATCCAACTGCAGCGCACGGCGGCCGTAATTTACATAGGTGAGGTTTTTATGCTCCGCGACTGATTCCGGCAAATCGCGGCTGGCGATATTGATGAAGGGATAATCCTTTACCAATTTTTTATAGGTGACTTCTGCCGTATAGCTGTTGTCTGGATCGGGGAACTCAGTAATGGAAGAGCAACCGCACATCAAGATGGCAGTTAAGAGCAGGGTCGCGTATTTGCAGTTATTCATGGTGAGTATCTCATCAGTTAATGAGCACCATTGCCGGGGTTTTATAGTTATTTGATAAACACAATCAATGTAGCACAAGATAAAAACAAAAAGGGCCAGCAGAGCTGACCCTTTTGCGTCTCACAACATTTGCTGATCTGCAAATTACAATATCAAGCGACGCAGATCACCAATGACAGATACCAGGTAAGTCATAAAGCGGCCAGCGTCCGCACCATTAACAGCGCGGTGATCGTAAGACAGTGACAGAGGCAGCATGTTGCGTGGGATAAACTCTTTGCCATTCCACACAGGCTTCATTTGTGCACGGGATACGCCCAGGATACCTACTTCGTTTGGAGCAGTAACCATTGGAGTAAAGCCGTTGCCACCCATAGCGCCCAGGCTGGAGATAGTGAAGCAACCGCCCTGCATTTCTGCTGGAGTCAGCTTGCCATCACGCGCCTTCTTGGCGAGGGTGTTGATTTCATCAGCCAATTCAAACAAGCCTTTTTTGTCCGCATTGCGAACAACTGGCACCAACAGGCCGTTAGGCGTATCTACCGCAATACCAATGTGAACGTATTTTTTGTGCACAATACTTTCGCCATCTTGATGTACAGACACATTGAAAGAAGGCTCAGCAACCAGAGCTGCAGCAACAGCTTTCACAATGAATGGCAATGGAGTCAGCTTACTGCCGCGCTTCTCAGCTTCGGCCTTCATGCTGTTGCGGAATACTTCCAGATCGGTAATGTCGGCATCATCAAATTGGGTAATGCGCGGAACATTCAACCAACTGCGGGTCATTGCATCGGCAGTGAGCTTTTTGATTTTGCTCATCTTGACGATGTCGATCTCGCCAAACTTGGAGAAATCAATTACTGGCAACGCTGGAATACCTGAACCACCGCCCAGGGAAACACCAGACTGTGCAGCCTGAACGATTGGCTTCACATAGTTACGCACGTCATCTTTCTGCACACGGCCGCGTGGACCAGTACCGGAAACACGACCAAGGTCTACGCCCAAATGGCGAGCCAGTTTACGTACTGCTGGGCCAGCGTAAATATCGCCAGTTTGTTCAACTTCTTGCGCAGCAACAGCCGCTTTAGGAGCTGACGCAGCAGCGGCTGGAGCAGGCGCGGCGGCCGGAGCTGGTGCAGCAGGTGCTGGAGCGGCAGTTGGCGCAGGTGCAGCGGCACCACCAGCAGTAGCCAGTACGCCAATCACAGTACCTTGGGAAACCTTGTCACCCACTTTTACAGCAAGGCTAACAATCTTGCCGGCAACTTCAGCAGGAATTTCCATGGAAGCTTTGTCAGTTTCCAACACGATCAGTGAGTCGCCAGCGGCAACTTCGTCACCTGCTTTAACAGCGATCTCAATAACTTCAACACCTTCAGCACCGCCAATGTCTGGCACTACCAGAGTGATTTCTGCAGATGCGACGGCAGGAGCAGCAGCTGGCGCCGGTGCAGCAGCGGTGGCAGCCGGAGCTGGAGCAGCTTCAGCAACAGGAGCGGCGACGACGCCCGCACCTTCTGCTTCAACTTCAATCAGCGCAGCGCCCTGGGATACTTTATCGCCAAGGTTTACTTTGATAGCAACAACTTTGCCTGACTTGTCAGCCGGGATTTCCATTGAAGCCTTGTCGGTTTCGAGCACGACAATCGAATCACCTTCGGCAACCACATCGCCTACTTTTACGGAGATTTCGATAACTTCAACGCCTTCAGCGCCGCCAATGTCCGGGACATTAATAGTTTGAATTGCCACAGTTATTCCTCACTAAAAATTGCTCTTATAAAATAGAGAGCATCAACTCGATCAAATTGTGTTCAATGCTAAAACGACATCGCCCTCTTTATGAGAGGGCGATGGTTTTTATACGCTCATTGGATCCGCTTTAGCGGGATCAATGCCGAATTTCTTGATGGCCTTCGCCACTACGTCTGCCTTAATCTTGCCCTGGTCTGCCAGGGCTTTGAGCGCAGCAATCACAACGAAGTAACGGTTAACTTCGAAGAAGTGACGCAGTTGGGTACGGGTGTCACTGCGGCCGAAACCTTCGGTACCCAGTACGGTGTAAGAACCGGGAACATAACCACGCAGTTGCTCTGAGTAGGTTTTCAGGTTATCGGTAGAGATAATGAATGGACCTTCGCGGCCTTCCAGCTTCTCGGTGATGTAAGGCTTACGTTGTGGCTCAGTCGGGTTCAGCATGTTCCAGCGAGTAGCGCGCTGACCGTCGCGGGTCAGTTCGTTCACACTGGTTACGCTCCACACATCGGCTTCAACGTCAAATTCGCTGCGCAGGATTTCCGCGGCAAAACGAACTTCGCGCAGAATAGTACCGGCACCCATCAGCTGTACGCGGTTTTTGGCTTTACCAGTGCCCTGCTCCAGCAGGTACATACCTTTGATAATGCCTTCTTCCGAGCCTTCCGGCATATCCGGATGCTGGTAGTTTTCGTTCATCAATGAAACGTAATAGAACACGTTTTCATTGTCGTGATACATGCGCTTGATACCGTCCTGAATGATCACCGCCAGCTCGTAAGCGTAGGTTGGATCGTAAGAGCGGCAGTTGGGGATGGTGTTGGCAAATACATGGCTATGGCCATCCTGATGCTGCAAACCTTCACCGTTCAAGGTAGTACGACCAGCGGTAGCACCCAACAGGAAGCCGCGCGCTTGCGAATCGCCCGCTGCCCATGCCAAGTCACCAATACGTTGGAAACCAAACATGGAGTAGTAAATGTAGAAAGGAATCATCGGCTTTTTGTAGTTGCTGTAAGCCGTTGCTGCAGCAATCCACGAAGCCATGGAACCCGCTTCGTTGATACCCTCTTCCAGAATCTGGCCAGTGGCGGATTCGTGGTAGGACATCATTTGGCCCGCGTCGTGCGGGGTGTATTTTTGGCCTTCAGACGAGTAGATACCTACGGTCTTGAACATACCTTCCATACCGAAGGTACGGGCTTCGTCAGGAACAATCGGTACGATTTGCTTGCCGATTTGCTTGTCTTTCACCAGTGAAGACAGGATACGCACGAAGCTCATGGTGGTGGAGATTTCACGCTCACCAGTGCTCTTAAGCTGGGCGGCGAAAGCGTCCAATGCCGGCACCAGCAGTGGATCGAACTTTGGATCGCGCGATGGTACAAAACCCTTCAGGGTTGTGCGGCGAGCCTTCATGTACTGCATTTCCGGGCTATCTTCAGCCGGACGATAGTAAGGAAGCTTCGGCAAGTCTTCGTCGCTGATTGGCAGCTCGAAACGATCGCGGAAGGCTTTCAGGCTTTGCAGATCCAGCTCTTTCAATGAGTGAGTCTTGTTAACCGCTTGACCGGTACCCATGCCGTAACCCTTAACGGTTTGCGCCAGGATAACGGTCGGACGACCTTTGGTATTAACCGCCTGGTAGTAAGCGTTGTAGACCTTGTGAGAATCGTGACCGCCACGGGCCAAGCCCATGATGTCTTCATCCGACAGGTCTTTAACCAGCTCCAGCAACTCAGGGTATTTGCCGAAGAAGTGTTCGCGGGTGTAAGCGCCGCCGTTGGTTTTGTAGTTTTGCATCTCGCCGTCAACGACTTCGTCCATGCGCTTTTGCAGCAGGCCGGTTTTGTCTTTGGCAAGCAGTTCGTCCCAACCACGGCCCCAGAGAACCTTGATCACGTTCCAGCCGGCACCGCGGAATACGCCTTCCAGCTCTTGCACAATCTTGCTGTTGCCGCGCACAGGACCATCGAGACGTTGCAGGTTACAGTTGATCACGAAAATCAGGTTGTCCAACTTCTCGCGAGTTGCGAGAGCGATGGCACCCAGGCTTTCTGGCTCATCACACTCACCGTCGCCCAGGAAGGCCCAGACTTTACGATCAGTTTTCGGGATCAGACCACGCGCTTCCATGTAGCGGTTAAAACGCGCCTGGTAGATAGACTTGATTGGACCCAAACCCATAGATACGGTTGGGAACTGCCAGTAGTCAGGCATCAACCATGGGTGTGGGTAGGAAGACAAACCACCGCCGTTTACTTCGCGACGGAAATTGTCCAAATTAGCTTCGCTCAGACGGCCTTCTACATAAGAACGAGCGTACATACCGGGGGAAACGTGACCCTGGAAGTAAATCAGGTCACCAGGGGTGTCGCCGTCGTTGCCGCGGAAAAAGTGGTTAAAACCTACGTCATACAGGGTTGCAGACGACGCGAAGGACGCGATATGACCGCCCAGGCCTTCGTCGTTGTCATTGGCCTTCATTACCATGGCCATGGCGTTCCAGCGGATGATTGAACGAATTTTGCGCTCAAGCTTTACATCGCCGGGGGATTGGATTTCTTTGTCTACGGGAATGGTGTTGCGATAAGGAGTTTGGATGGAAGAAGGCTGTTCAATGCCATGGTTAACGGCAGACTCAGACAGGGCCTTTAACAGTTCAGCGGCACGGTCTTTACCGGCGTGACGTACAACGGATTTTAAGGCATCCAGCCATTCTTTGGTTTCGATGGCATCGATATCTTGTTGCATTCAAATCTCCTCAGCCATGTGCTTGTGGCACATATTCTACGTAGCGTGTGTATCTGTAATAGGAATTTGGAACTTGGGGCATCCACTCTGAAATGTCTCCAACTTGTTGATTTTGCTGGAGTTTACTGGCGGAAAATTCCTTGTGGTTGCATGAAAAAAGCGCCAGATTTTTACATAAATGGCGTTTTTTTACCAGCCCTGGGCCCTCGGGTAGAAGGCGCGCAAAGCACTATATCGGTGCAGAGACAAGCGATGTGATTGCAAAATTGCAAAAATAAACCCTAAATCCTGCCATGCAAATTAGGGTTGGCATTATTACCTAATTTTTTTCGTTTCTCCAAGCAATAAAAATAAAAAAAAGCGAATTTATTCACCAAAAGCGCACCATAAAATGGCATTTAAGGATAGAGATAACCCTTCTGTTTTTGCTGATATTCCATGAGTTGCTGGATAGTTTCAAAATCAGCCATAGAGTCAAACTTTTCGGTTGACAACCACAAACGACGATTTTTTTGCAGGAACGCGGATTGATAATATTTTTGCACCGAGTCGAGCGTAATTTTATTGACTGCTGCGATTAATTCTTGCTGACGAGTAAACTCCAAATCATTTAATAGAATACTTTGCCAATACTTTTCTGATTGCTCACTGAGAGAAATCGCGGGCTCGCGCAACTGCGCAAGAAGCGCATGTTTATTGTCAGAAAAACTCTCTGCAATATAAGCCGGCGCCTTACTCATAAAACTATTCATCTCCAGCATCAGCTGCTCTGCACTATTCACTGGCGACTGAACAACAAACACACTACCCTCAAGCGTTTTAAACGGCATAGGAAATACATCGACTACATAACCCAGTTGTTTTTCAGTACGCAACTGTGTGTAAAACGGTGATTGCAAAATTTGCCTGAGCAGCAACATATGCGCAGCATCTTCTACCGCGGGTGACAGCGCCTGAATATAAAGTTCTACTGCGCGATCATTGTGCTCAACAGGATAACTATAGAGCCAGGATTTATTGTTGGCATTGTCACTACGCAACACTTTGACCAACTGCGGCAGACGATTAGAGCGTTTTTGCAGCAACTGATGCTCAACCAGGGCAGAAATTTTTATCGCATCCTGCGGATAGAGATTGCCGTAAAACAGCGCATCGATTTTTGCACCGCGCAGCAGGTCGCTCGCAAACTGGTTGAATTGTTCATAGGATGTTTTTTGCAGTGCATCTGCATATTCCCGCGGTGTCCACCAGGTGAGGAATTGCAAGCGCGCAATCTTTTTAGCAAGCACACTGTAAGGTAGATTTTTGTCTTCATTGCGCCATTCGCGAATGCGATCTTCCTTCAGTTTTTCAAATCTGTCTTCGGCAAATTCACTGTGCGCTATAGCCAATACAATTTTATTCACCAGCAGACTTTGTTTATCTGTGTAACCTGACACATTGACATCAAAGCCACGGGGATTCGCTTTAACATCAAAGCTCAAACCTGCAACCCCGGCGGGATAGGCAAATTCATTGAGTTGATCCAACATAAGCGCAGCATACAGCTGCATGCGCGCTGCATTTTCCAGTGAATTATTTAATAGTGGCAACTTAAAACGAAAACTCAGCTCCGCCTTGGGGGAGCGAAATGTTTTATCCTGCAAAAACCAGAGTTTGAATATATCGGTATCCACAAGCAACGAAGGGACATTTTTTGTTGCATTGCCCACACCAGCTGGCAGCATTGATGGCGCTTTCACAGCGAGATTTCGCGGAATAAAAATGTTGCGCTCAGGTAAGTAGAGTTTGGAATGATAAGCAGGCTTTAAATCCATCACTTCAGGTATACCTGATTGCAAACGATATGCTGCCTTGTAGTAATCGCTCACCAACGCTGTTTCAACTTCCGGCGCAGTCAACGTAATCAGTGCATTGTTCTGGCGCAAATAGCTATAAGCCTGCTTTAGTAAATCCTGATCATAATTGCTATAGATATAAGGTCCGCTAAGCACATCTTGTGCAGGATACATTTGCATGGCTTGCGCGAGTTCGGTCGCGGTATCTATAGCAGATTGTCGCTCGCGAAAACGGAATTCAAGATCCGCAATTTGTTGCTGTTCGCGAAAGCGCCACTCTGACATCCCCTGCGCCCCAATCAGTTTGATGTAGTCAAACAGCGCTGAAACAATCTGATCTTTTGCTTTAACACCAGATTTGGTGAGCCCGATGGATATCTCAAAGAGACCATCGTGGCGCCCCTGCAGCAACTCCCCCGCTTTCAAGGATTCCGCCCAGCCGAGATTTTTTAACAATGCCAACAAGCTGCCGCCAGATTCGTTACCCAACAGCTGGGCGAAATAATCCCAAGGTTTGGTTTGGTATTGGCGCGCAAAGGAAGGCACAGAAAAAATAACGCGCAGCTGCCGCAATTCTTTTACCGGCTTAATACTCAGACTCGCGGGTAACACGCTGGGCAGGAACAGCGGAGGATAATTTTCATCAATAACTTTATTGCGATTGGGGATCTGCGCAAAACGGCTCTCAACCATTTTTTGCAAATCATCCAGCTTCTGGTTACTCACTACCGTCAAGGTCATCAAATTGGCTGAATAAAAATTGCGGTAGAAGCCCAGCAGATCATCGCGAATCGCCTGCTCTTCGCGATCTGCCAGCGTCGCAAGATTGCCCACTGCAAAAACGGATGCGGGATGCACAGGATTAATGAGGTTGCGGATAACATCCCACTCGCGCCTGTCATCGTCGTTAATTTTTGCCAGGAATTCGGCATTGACTGCATTTTTTTCCTGCTCGACGTAGCTACTGTCTAACAAAGGCGCAATAAAAAATTGCGCAAAACGATCCAGCGCCGGTTCCAGATAACCGTGTTCTATATCAAAGAAATAACTGGTGTTTTCTTCCGCGGTGTAAGCGTTATTGTCGCCGCCGTGTTGGCTGATAAAATCCTGGTAACTGCCCGCCTGGGGATATTTTTCGGTACCCAGAAACAACATGTGCTCAAGGAAATGTGCGAGCCCGGGGCGCTGCTGTGGATTTTGATGGCTGCCGACATAAACATTGAGCGCAGCCGCCGATTTTTCGGCGCTGGCATCGGCGACCAGCAGCACGCGCAAACCATTAGTCAGCGTCAGGTAACGATAATCGCGAAGGTCGTTTTCACTCTTGGTGACGCGGGCCACCCGGGAACCGGGCGATACAGCGGGTCCCGGGGCTGACAGCAATGACGGGCCGGGAATCAAATCATTCATCGTTGCAACGGACGAAGAGGAAGAGCTGGTCATGAGGTTTTGCGCCTCAACAGCGTTCGCCACCAGCAGCCACAGTGTCAGTACTCGCCCAACCCAACTGAGAATCACTCTTTGCATCTAGCTATACCTTGTTCCGCCCCGGTTGCCCGGATCAGGACGATTGCTTGCGAATGAGGTAACAATAAGCCCCATCCTGTAGATCAAAACCTTCCAAGACTACCTGCCCGGTCAGTTGGGCAAAGGCCACAAAATCTTTTAGAGAACCCGAATCCGTTGCCCAGACCCGCAATAACTCACCTGCCGCCAGAGGCCGCAATGCCTGCTTTGCCCGTAACAACGGCAATGGGCAGGTCAACCCGCGAGCATCAACCTCTGCCACAACTGGCAAGCTTGTAGCGCTGCCCGGCATAAGCTCGCGCAAAACCTCGGGGATGTGGGAGTAATCAGGGGCTGCGACCAAGGTACTATCTCTACATATTGCGCTCTACTGCCGCGCTCTACTATTACGACACACTTTGTTCCGGCAGATGGACGCAGTGCCAACAACATCGGAAAACCGGCGAGTTTTACATTATTCGGGTTTGCACGTAAAGCTGCAGTACAAGCGAAACGGCAAAGAGGCAGATTATCTTGCCTTTATGGAGCGGCAAAAACACTTATCTGACGGCTTTAACCAGCGCAGGTTCGTGGGTTTAGCGACCTTCTTTTATATACTGCCCACCGCGGAGAACTATTGGCACGTTTCTCACTCCAAAGCGGGTTGTTTACATGGCCTTTAGGCGCCAAACCCGCTAGAGTGCGCCGCCAGAGATCCATGCCTGCATACCTTCTTTGGATACCAGGCGCATGCATTATCAGGAGCTTTCATCACGTGAACCGACTTATCCGCCAGCTGCTCACTGTCACTGGCCTTTCTGTCTGCGTATTAATCGCCAGTACATCCACAGCCCTGGCTGAAGTTGAACTGCCTGTGCTGGGCGATACCAGTTCAGCCATGATTTCACCCGCCCAGGAAAAAGAGCTGGGCCAAAGCGCTCTCAAATATTATCGCAGCCAGGTACCCACCTCTTCCGACCCACTGGTGATTGATTATCTTGAGCAGCTTATCAATCGCCTGTTGCCCTACAGTCAGTTGGAAGACAAACACATAGATCTGGTCGTGGTGAAAAACGATACACTCAACGCCTTCGCCATTCCCGGTGGTGTTATCGGGGTACACACGGGGGTCTTTAACTACGCCAAAACCGAAAACCAGTTGGCAGCCATCCTCGCCCACGAAATGGGTCACTTGAGCCAGCGCCACTATGCGCGCCGCCTTGAGCAGCAAAAAAATATGATGATGCCCATGATTGCCGGCATGCTCGCAGGCCTGGTGCTCGCCGCTAACAACGGCGGTGATAGCGGTGTTGCAACCATCATGGCAACCCAGGCAGCAGCGCAATCCGCTTCCCTCGCCTTCAGCCGTGAAAACGAGCAGGAAGCTGACCGTATCGGTATGCAGACCATGCTCCAGGCCAAGCTCGACCCATACGCCGCTGCCGATATGTTTGAAGAGATGCTGCGTGGCACCCGCTCCAGCCGCCGCCCACCGGAATACCTGTTGACGCACCCGGTGACCGAGCGCCGCGTAGCCGATGCGCGCAACCGCGCCATGGCCTATCCCCACCTCGAATACCCGGACAACCTTGAGTTCCAACTGATGCGCTCACGGGTGCGCTTCGAACTGGAAGAGTCCCCCCAAACCGCCATCAAGCGCTTTAAGAATGAATTGGATGGCGACAATCTCTCCCCCGATGCCAGCCGTTATGGACTGGCCATGGCCTATTCTGCCGCCGGCCAGTTTGAAGCCGCCCGCACGACACTGAAGCCATTACTGGAAAAAGACCCCACCCGTGTAACCTACCAAATCATGAGTGTGGATATAGATATGGCGGCCGAGCGCTTCAAGCCGGCGCTTGAATTGCTGGAAGCCCAGCTCAAACTGAACCCAGACAGTTATCCACTCAACATCCGCTACGCCGAAGCGGGTATCAAGGCAGGTATGTACAAGCAGAGCGCGGAGGTATTAACCCGCTACTCACGCAAGCGCAAGAACGATGACTACGTCTGGTATCTGCTGGCAGAAGTGGATGGGTTGAATGGCGATATTTTGGGTGTACACGAAGCCCGCGCCGAGTACTACATCGCCAATGGTGTTTACGACAAAGCCCAACAACACCTGCGCCAGGCCATTAAACTGGCAAAAGGCAGCTTCCAGCGCACCGCCATATTGGAAGAGCGCCAGAAGTATGTTGAACACGAAATGATGAAGATGCGTTATTGATCTTTTTTCGGGGTTGTCGCACTGCCGGCAACCCCAAACTCACCTCCTTCATATCTCCGCTCTCCAACTCCCCCCAAAACCATCGAATTATGGTAACTTGAGCGCCCATTTTTCCGGCCCGGCGGCCCGCTTAACGCGGCCCAACGTCCGCCCCGCCAACATTATTCGCCAAGTGGAGCCCCGACCCATGTCCGTGGATCGTTCTGATATAGCCAAACTCGCCAAACTGGCCCGCATCGCCATCTCGGAAGATGCTGCCGATGAAGTCGCCAACCGTATTTCCAACGTGCTGGCCATGGTTGACCAACTGCAAGCGGTAAACACCGACGGTGTTGAGCCCATGGCCCACCCGCTGGACGCCGTCCAACGCCTGCGTGCCGACGTGGTATCCGAACCTAATGAGCGCGAGCTTTACCAATCCATTGCACCAGCCGTGCAGGATGGGCTGTATTTGGTTCCGCAGGTTATCGAGTAAGTGGGAAATAAGCCCACATCCGTTTTAATCGGGGAGTCGTCATCCCCGCAGGGGATCCAGCGCCTCTATCCTTATTCATAAGAGTCACTGGTTCGCCAGCCGCTGGATCGCCAGCCGCTGGATTCCCTACGGGAATGACGGAAACAAAAATATTTCAGGAAATTTCGCAATGCATCAATTCACCATTGCCGAGCTGGTAAAAGGCCTGCGCAGCAAGGACTTTTCCAGTGTTGAACTTACGCAACATTATCTCGAGCGTATCGCGCGCCTGGATAACACCTATAACAGTTACATCACCGTCACGCCCGAACTTGCGCTTATGCAGGCCGCCAATGCCGACAAGCGTTTAGCCGCAGGCGATTCACCTGCACTCTGCGGTGTGCCTATCGCGCATAAAGATATTTTTTGTACCATTGGCGTTCGCACCTCATGCGCGTCCAAAATGCTCGACAATTTTATTGCGCCTTACAACGCAACCATTGTCGACAACTACTTAAATTCTGGCGTCGTTATGTTAGGTAAAACTAACATGGACGAATTTGCTATGGGCTCCTCCAACGAGACAAGCTGGTACGGCCCGGTAAAAAATCCCTGGGCAACTGATTGCGTTCCCGGTGGGTCATCCGGCGGATCTGCAGCTGCAGTTGCAGCGCATTTAGCTCCCGCTGCTACCGCCTCCGATACCGGCGGCTCTATTCGTCAGCCAGCAGCCCACTGCGGTCTTACCGGCATTAAACCAACTTACGGTCGCGTGTCCCGTTGGGGCATGATCGCGTTCGCCTCCAGCCTCGACCAAGCAGGTATTCTGGCGCGCACTGCGGAAGATGCGGCGCTGCTGCTAAACGATATGGCGAGCTTCGATACCAAAGATTCCACCAGTGTTGCGCGCGATGTGCCCGACTACACAGCGACCTTAAACAATTCACTACAAGGTCTGCGCATCGGTGTTCCCAAAGAATATTTCGGTGAAGGTTTGAATCCCGAAATTGCCGCCGCTGTTGAAGCCGCGATTAAAACCTACGAAAGCCTTGGCGCAACCATTCACAGCGTAAGCTTGCCACACACTCACCTCGCGGTACCCGCTTACTACGTAATTGCGCCTGCAGAATGCTCTGCCAACCTGTCGCGTTTTGACGGCGTGCGCTACGGCCACCGCTGTGAGAATCCAAAAGATTTGAACGATCTTTACATGTTTCGTGGATGCATTTAATTCTGTCGATGTGATCCTCGGCCCTACATCGCCATCTCCAGCCTTCCGATTCGGTTCAAAATCCAAAGATCCGGTGGCCATGTACCTGGAAGATATTTATACCATTTCCACTAACCTGGCCGGCCTGCCTGGCCTGTCAATTCCCTGTGGTTTTGTGGATGGCAAACCGGTGGGCCTGCAATTGATCGGTAACTTCTTTGCCGAAGCGCAGTTATTAAATGCCGCGCATCAATTCCAGCAAGCTACCAACTTCCACCAACAAACTGCCCCTGGCATTGCGTAAGGAGTCATTGATATGCAATGGGAAACTGTAATCGGGTTGGAAGTTCACGTACAACTTGCCACCAAAACCAAAATTTTTTCCGGCGCCAGCACCGCTTTCGGTGCTGAACCAAACACACAAGCCTGTGCCATTGATTTGGCCATGCCGGGCACACTGCCTGTCGCCAACGAAGAAGCCTATCGCTTCGCAACTATGTTTGGCCTCGCGGTAAATGCTGAAATCGGCAAGCGCTCCGTATTCGAGCGTAAAAATTATTTTTATCCCGACCTGCCCAAAGGTTACCAAACCACGCAACTTGCTGAGCCCATTGTTGGCCCTGGGTATGTTGATCTGGAATTGGGTGAAGGCCGTGTAAAACGCGTGCGCATTCACCACGCACATTTGGAAGAAGATGCAGGCAAATCCTTGCACGAAGATTTCGCCGGCATGAGCGGCATAGATTTAAACCGCGCCGGCACTCCGCTGATTGAAGTGGTTACCGAGCCGGATATGCGCAGCGCCGAAGAAGCCGTTGCCTTCGCCAAAAAATTGCACTCCATAGTTACCTCATTGGAAATTTGCGATGGCGAAATGTCGCAAGGCTCCATGCGTTTTGACGTGAACATTTCCATTCGCCCGAAAGGCAGCGAAAAACTTGGCACCCGCACCGAAACCAAAAACCTCAACTCTTTCAAATTTATGGAAGAAGCCATTGCGCTGGAAGTTGAGCGTCAAATCGATGTACTGGAAGACGGCGGCAAGATTATCCAGGAAACTCGCCTCTACAATGGCGACACCAAAAAAGCCCGCTCCATGCGAAGCAAAGAAGATAGCAACGATTACCGCTACTTCCCCTGCCCTGACCTGCTGCCAGTGATTATCGATGATGAATATATCGCGGCCGTACGCCAGCAAATGCCTGAGCTGCCCGAAGCCAAGCGCGCGCGTTTTGTCGAGCAATATGGTTTGAGCAGCTACGACGCAGGCCAAATTACCATGGATAAATTCAGTGCGGTTTTCTTTGAGGCATCGACGAAAGTTTCCAACGAGCCAAAACTCACCGCCAACTGGATCATGGCCGACCTGGGCGCCTACTTGAATCGCACCGAACAACGTATCGACCAATCGCCTGTTACACCAGAATTGTTGGCAGGTTTGGTGGTGCGCATTAAAGACGGCACGCTGTCCAGCAAAATTGCCAAGCAGGTTTTTGAAGCCATCTGCAATGGCGAAGGCGATGCCGACACCATTATCGAAACCAAAGGTTTGAAGCAGGTTTCTGATACAGGCGCACTGGAAAAAATCATCGACGACATCATTGCCGCCAACACCGCGCAAGTCGAAGGCTACCGCGCCGCCGACGAGGCCAAGCGCGGCAAAATGATCGGCTTCTTCGTAGGCCAAGCCATGAAAGCCTCCAAAGGCCAGGCGAATCCGCAGGCATTGAATGAGTTGTTGTTGAAGAAATTGAATGGTTAAATGATGCTACAGCCAAATACTCCCGGGAGTCAGCTATGAAGCCATCTGTTGCCCTTGATAAAAATCGTGATCAAGTGAAAAAGCTAATCGCTCGCTTCCCTGTAGCCAATCCCAGAGTATTTGGTTCTGTTGCGCAAAAAGTTGATAAAGAAGGTAGCGACCTAGATCTTCTTGTGGATGCATTACCTGGTACTACTTTGTTTGATTTGGGTGGCCTGCAATCAGAGCTTGAAGACTTGCTGGGAGTGTCAGTTGATTTACTTACGCCTGGAGACTTTCCCCAAGCTGCACGTGCGCAACTTATTTCGCAATCCATTCCCTTATGAGCGACAACAGACTCAACGATCAGCTTTTGCGCATGCTCGAATGCTGCGACTACATTTTGAAATATACTCAAGATGTATCAAAGGATGGTTTTAGCGAGGATCATCGCACCCAACAAGCAGTAATGATGAATTTGCTAGTAATAGGGGAAATTGCCACCAAGCTTCTGCAGCAATTTCCTGACTTTGTTGCCTCCCATCAGGAAATCCCCTGGAAAAGTATAAGAGGTATGCGCAACCATATAGCTCACGGTTACTTTGAGCTTAATCTGGACGTCGTATGGGATACCTTGCAAATAGCAATTCCACAATTGCATAGCAAATTGCAATCACTTATTAAGATTCAACATAGCTAATTAATGAGTTAAAAAATGAGTTTACGTAAAGACAAAGAAAAAGTACTCGGCGAAAGCTTCGACGAGGCGCGTATCAAAACCTTTCTGGATTTCGTTGCGCCAAGCGGTGTGAGCGATGATTTCCATCTGCTGGAAAAAGCCTACCGCGGCATGCGCGGCGAAAACTTTGCGACCTTTGTGCGTCTGTTTGTTGAGAGCGGTCGCGACCTGAATGCGGTTGGTCCTGAAGGTAAAACCTTTTTGCAAACCGTTAAGGTTCATCGCAATGGCGAAGAGTACGCCATTGCCTTGGAAGCTGCCGGCGCCAAATAAAAATTTGAATAGCTGCCGGTTTGATAACGTTAAATCGGCAGCTTTTCTTTTTAGTCTCCCTCATCACTGCCAAACAACTTTCTCTAGCCTTTCATTTTTTATTAATTGTTGGCTGCCACTCAGCGGGTAATGCTTCAACAAGATATTCCATAAAAACCCGCATCTTCGGCGTTAGCTGGTGACGATCACGTACGCAAAGATAAATATCCAATGGCTCAATCTCTGCCGAAACCTGTGCATTTTCATCTGGCAGAAATAAAGTTTCCAATTGCCCACTGGCGATAAAGCGATTGGCGACAAATGCCGCCAATCGCGTAATGCCACCACCGGCTACCGCCAAATGCGCAAGCACATCTATATCATCACTGATCATGGTTGCACGCACATCGGCCTCAAAACGTAAGCCGTCGCGCACAAATCCCCAGCGTAAAAAACGCCCATCGACCGGCAAACGAAAAACCAGGCAATCGTGGTGACGCAATTCTTCCGGAGTGGTGGGACGACCAGCGCGCGCAAGGTAAGCCGGCGCCGCGCAAAAAATAGTGGGAACTGTCGCGATGCGGCGTGCAACCATACCGTCTTCAAGCTGCTGCTTTATGCGGATGCTGATATCAACGGCTTCCTGGATGTGATCCACGTTGCGATCCGTGGTCATCAACTCAATGGCAATGCGCGGGTAACGCAAGTTGAACGCCGGTATAAGCGGTGCCAACACATGGCGACCAAAGGCGGCGGTGGATGCGATACACAGGCGGCCTTGAGGTTCGTCATGCAATGTTGTAACCGCTGCATTAGCCTCGGTTAGGTCACTTACTATATTGCGCACCCGCTCATAATAGAGCTCGCCGCTTTCAGTCAGCGCCATGCTGCGCGTAGTGCGGATCAACAATCGAACACCAAGATAAGTTTCCAGCCGCGCAACATTTTGGCTGGCGGCAGCAGCGCTAATGCCCATACGTTTTGCCGCAGCGGCAATGCTGCCCAACTCAACCGCTTTTACAAAGCTCTCAATGCCGCGCAGGGTATCCATAGCTTAGCTTCCTAGTTATCAAACGAATTATAAAGTTTATCTTATCATTGAAATAAGGCCCACTCCCCTACTCGCCCCTGAGCGGCCGCTATAAAGTGCAATGGAAAGTGGTGATTGAACTGAATGTCTGGAGAACACTATGACCAAGAACCAAGATTCCCTGCCGATTAAAGCCGAAAAACTCCGCAAGTTACCGGCACGTTATAGCCCCATAGCTTTTGCATTTTTTATGTCCGCTATCATGGCCTTTCTCATGTGCCTGGTGATCACCGCCGCTAACAACAAGCTGGCCAGCGATTATTTGCCCAAGGTATTTCACGCTTACCAACTGGCCATGCCAGTCGCCTTTGTTTGTGTGTTAGCGGTTCGCCCGCTGGTGCTAAAACTGGTGAGTTTGTGCGTGAGCAAATAACAAAGCGGAAAGATATTCAATCGTCGGGGCTGGTCACGTACTGGAATCTCGCCGACAAATAATGCATCCTCGCGACTGCTTTATTTGCGGAAAGCCTGTAGATGACATTTGCCCACGACGGTTTTGAATTGCTGGAGAATTTTATCGGCGAGAAATTGCTGCAAACGCTTGTAGCCGATATAGACCCGCTCTCTACTGAAGATATAAAAGCGGGCTTGCGCAATGCTGATAAAAAATTACCTGCCGTGCATCAACTTGCGCATTCGCCATCGCTTATCGAAAAAGCGTCTGCCTATTTAGGTGGGCATGCAGTACTGGTGCGCGCCATTTTGTTTGACAAAAACCCCGATCACAATTGGCTGGTGACCTGGCATCAGGACAGGACCGTTTGCGTATCCCAACCCATCCATATGGCTGGCTGGGGACCCTGGACTATGAAAGACGGCGCAACCCACGTTCAGCCACCCCTGGAGATCTTAAACCAGATGGTGACCTTTCGTATTCATCTGGACGATGCTGATCAACATAACGGTTGTTTGCGCATCATCCCCGGAAGTCATCACCAGGGCTTATTAACAAGCCAGCAAATCAATGAAGTTACCCAAAGTCAACCAGCAATTGTGTGCGAAGCCAAAGCGGGAACCCTGTTGGCAATGCGACCGCACTTGCTGCATGCGTCCAGCAAATCTACATCCAGCAAGCGGCGACGTGTTATACATCTCGAATACAGTTCTTATCAATTGCCACTTAGTTTAAGCTGGGCGTAGCTATTTTATTTCTGAGCAGATTCATGACTTTTTTTCGTCTCACTCCCAGCCTTTATTTAACACTCGCATTAGCTGTTGTCATGCTGGTATTTTCTGCAGTAGCAGAATTTATATTTCCACTCTTGAGCCTTGACCGTACCCAGGTCGCGCAGGGGCAATACTGGCGGTTGCTTACTGCAAACTTCGTCCATTTTGGCTGGGCGCATACATTGATGAATCTGGGGGCTTTTTTGCTGTGCAGCTTTGCGCTGTTGAGTGAATTTAGCATCAAAGCATTTACAGCGTTAATTGTAAGCTGCTGTCTGGTCGTGGGGATTTGTATTTATGCGTTTAACCCTGAGTATGAAACCTACGCGGGACTATCCGGTGCGCTGCACGGTTTTATTGTTGCTGGTGTGTTAGTGAATAAACGCCATAAGTTCTGGATTAACGGTGTATTGATTGCATTAGTGTTTGCCAAGGTCATCAACGAAAATTCGCCTGGTTACCAAAGTAATGAACTGCAAAATTTGTTGCCGGTAGCCGTCGCTTACAGCGCTCACTTGTATGGCGCCCTCGCCGGCCTCGCGTTTGGACTCATTCATCTTTTGATAATCAAGCAGGCAAGGAAGACCTAATGAACAAGACATCTGTCAATGTACCGGGCAATACACTAGGCTATTTTGCGGAAGGGGCGCGTCTGCTTAACCAACCAGGCTTTCGTCGTTTTATTGTGGTTCCGCTGCTGGTTAACCTGGTTATTTTTGTATTGGCAAGCATCGCCTTTGTTCACAGCCTCACGCCTTGGCTCAACCAATTTATGGCTTGGGTTCCCGCTTGGCTGCACTGGTTGAGCTGGTTACTCTGGCCATTGGCAGCGCTGTGTTTTCTGATTATCTATGGTTACTGTTTTAACCTGATTACCAATTTACTGGCTGCACCTTTTTTGGGGTTGTTAGCCGAAAAAATTGAAAGCCAGCTAACCGGAATGGAATTTGAGAGTGAATCTTTTACATCACTAGCTGTGCGAACCTTCAAACGCGAACTTGCCAAGCTTTGGTATTTTTTGAGTCGCGGTTTATTAGTGCTCTTGGTGTTTTTAGTGCTATTGCTCATCCCCGGTGTAAATATTCTGGGTATGCTGTTAGCAGCACTGTGGAGTAGTTGGTGTCTTGCGGTTCAATATGTGGATTATGCGGCGGACAATAATCGAATGGAGTTTCGCGAATTGCGCGGACGATTGTCAGGACTGCGCACCAACAGCTTGAGCTTTGGTGCACTGGCGCTGGCAGGCAGTATGATTCCCTTGGTGAATGTGGTGATTACACCAATTGCAGTGGCAGGCGCAACGGTATTCTGGATACGCGAAGTACGCGGCATCCAGCCATAACGCGACACTAATTACAGTGCCTCATCGTGATCATCCACTATCATTTGGCCGCCGGCATCCTTGGCGCGATACATATATTTGGCGGCCACGGCAAATTGCTGGTCGAAATTTTCCTGCAAGTGATTGGTGATGCCAGCACTAAACGAAAAGTGCCGCGTTTCGCCAGAAATCTGGAAGTCCTGCGCCGCCAATAATTGTTTGGCTTTATCCAGAAGCGCTATAGCTTTTTCGCTGTCCAAGCCAGGCATAAGCACATAAAAATTATCGCTATCCGCCCGCGCCAGTAAAAATCGCCCCAACATGCTATTGAGCTTGGCCGCAATCTGCTGCAAAGCCACATCGCCCCAGGCATTGCCATACTTGTGATTAATTGCGCCGAAGTTATCTATGTTGATTATCGCCAGTGCCAGCGGTGATGCTTTTTCTTTCGCACTGTTATACAACTCCTGGGCAGCAGCAAAGAAATGGGGGCGATGAAACAATCCCGTTAAATAATCGCGCTGGGCACTGTGGTTGATTTGTTCAACTAACTCGGCAGATTCAATGCTGTGAATAACGCGGCAGTAAAATTCTTCGGGATTAAAGGGCTTACGCAGAAAATCGTTGGCACCCTGCTTAATAAATTTAGCTGGCAGGGAGCTACTACTTTCATCCGACACACCGATCATCAACAGATCGGTTTTGTTGTATTTGTAGCGCAGGTTTTTAACCAGTTCGAAACCATCCATGCGCGGCATATTGAAATCCACAATTAATAATTTGATATCGGGATTATCCAACAGCACCTTGATTGCATCCATGCCGTCCACGGCCTCCAACACCTGGAACAAATGGCGGCGCAGTAAATTGGCCATGTGTTTGCGTGATAGATCCGAATCGTCTACAACCAACACCTTGATCTGCCGGTTTTTATCCAATCGCTGCAAAAGCGAAATGGCTTTGCTATAGGCATAGCGCCCCTCTTTGGTGACATAATCCACTACACCTTTAGCAAATAGCTGCTCGCGGTGCTGATCGTCGTAAGCGCCGGTAAAAACAATCGTGGGAATTTTTTTGCCAAGCGTAAAGTCCACCACCTCGCCGCTGGGTGCGTCGGGTAAATTCAAATCCACCAGCGCTGCAAAAAAATCATGCTGCTCGCAAAGCGCCTGGGCTTGCGCGAGATTGGCTGCGTAAAACGCCTCGTCGTTTGGCAAGGTACTCTGCATCAGGTGACGCAGAATCTTCATGACCATATCGCTGTCTTCAACGACGAGTATTTTTTTCATAAGGGCTTCACTCAAATTCGGGCTCAATAATTCAGTTATCTATTGAGTGTAGCCATATTTGGCAAAACTGCCGGTAGATCAATGATTAAGACCAAAGAAAACCCGAGATTTTCGTGTTGAATAAAAAATCACTGAATACGCGCTCGGCACTGGATGATTGAACTGAGGCAGCACCAAAGCATACATGCACCGGCAAGAGGTGCTCTTCGCGCGGGTGACAAAAACGCGCTTCAGGTGCGCGAACCCAATCAATCATTTGCTGGTTGCGCTCTGCATGAGTAAGAGCCTTATCGCAGAGAGTCTGTGTCAACCATTGATCGAAGACATCACTGCGCGTGCGGGTTGCCGGATTGGGCGAAAAAAATGCCGGCATATTATGGAAAGACATCCCCGACCCCAAAATGAGTACACCCTGTTCGCGCAAAGGTGCCAGAGCCTTGCCGATGACGATGTGGGTAGCAGGATCAAAGCCTTTCACTAGCGACAGCTGCACCACCGGAATCCCAGCCTGCGGATACATCAACATCAAGGGCACAAATGCGCCGTGATCATAACCCCGCTCAGAATCCAGGCGCGCCGGCAAACCAGCAGCCTCCAATAAATCCACTATCGTTTTCGCCAAAGCCGGCTGACCGGGCGCCGGGTATTGATATTCGTAGGTCTCCGGCGGGAAGCCATAGTAGTCGTAGATCATTGCTGGCGCAGGATGGCTGGATACGGTGGCTTCCCGCTCTTCCCAATGGGCGGTAATCACCAGTATCGCTTTGGGCTCAGGCAAACGGCTGGCAACGGTACGCATAAAGCCGGTCAGCTCCCGGTGATTGGAATCCCCCATTAACGGCATAGGGCCACCGCCGTGCGGAACAAACAGAACAGGCATCAGGGCTTCACTCATTACATCATCTCCATAGTAAATAGTTGGCTAGGGCACATATATTTTCATCAGAGCAATATTATTCATATGTTGAAATATGTTAATAATACAAATTCCTGCTATCTAGCAAAGCAGTGAGAGGCAGGAGCCAACAATAATCGATAATTAGCAAAGGAAATATTTATGTTTAGCTTACTACCAAGACGCCTCGCGCGCCTGCTTGTATCCTCTGTTTTACCTGTTGCCGCCAGCCTGACTCTGGCCTCCAACACCCAAGCGGCCAACTGCACAGCCTCACCGGTCAGCGGGCAGGTTTACAGCATCATCAACCTTACCTCGGGCAAAGGGTTGGATATCCCCGGCGCATCCACTACTGCGGGCACCCAGATACAACAATGGGGGTATACCGGTGGCAGTCACCAACAGTTTTTGCTCACGGATTTGGGCAATGGCTACTGGAGTATTACCGCGCGCAATAGCAACCTGCTGCTGGATGTGAGCGGTGCCTCCAAAAATGATGGAGCCTCTGTTGTGCAATGGAGCACTACCGGCGGTACCAACCAGCAATGGCAACTCAAGCAATCTACTACGGGCGCTTTCAACATAGTCTCGCGCAATTCGGCCAAGTCGCTGACGGTTGCCGATTCCAATTCGGGCTCCAAGCTCTATCAACAAACCGATACCGCCTCTGGTTTTCAGCGCTGGTATCTCAATCCTGTATCAGGTAGCTGCGGCAACTCGGTGAGTGGCTTTGCTTCGCAATCTGGCACCGATGGACTGAGCACTACCACCGGCGGTGGCAGCACTAGCCCAATCACCGTGACCAGCTGCAGCACTCTCACAACGGCCCTGCAATCCACCAGCACATCGGTAGTGCAATTTGATGGCACCATCGATTGCCGCACGGCAAGCCGTACGCAAGTAGCCTGCCCTATCGCTTGCCCGAGTTACCAGGACCCAGGCAAAACATTTTATCGCGTACCCGTGGGCGCACAGACTTGTACTGAGCTGGGGTCCACCAGCAACGCCACCGTCAACCGCACACGCAATGAAACCAGCATTAAAGTGAAATCCAACAAGACGCTGGTAGGCCTGAGTAAAAATGCCAGGATTATTGGCGGCTCGCTGGACTTGAGCGATTCGCAAAATATTATTTTGCGCAACTTCAGCATCGAGAATATCAACCCTGGTTTAATTGAGGCAGGCGATGGTGTGACCCTCAGCAACTCAAGTCATATTTGGATTGACCATGTTGGATTTGCCTTGATCAGTGACGGCTATACAGATATTAAAAACAGCGAGAACGTCACCCTCAGCTGGAACCACTATAACGGCTACAACAGCGCTGTGTGTGGCAACCAGCATCACTACACCATGCTGATCCAGGACAGCCAGACCACGCTGCACCATAACTTTTTTGATCGCGCGTCCGGCCGCAATCCAAAAACTAATGGCACAAGTGCGCGCATTCATCTCTACAACAATTATTGGCTGGATATTACCTACTTCGCTATCAACGCTGATGAGGCGGCGCAGGTAAAAGTGGAAGGTAATTATTTCGCCAATTCCGCCAAGCCACACTGGAATGCGGGCAATGGCTATATAGATGCGAATATCGCTTCCAACCGCTACACAGGTATTTCCGCAACAGATCCTGACAAGGACACAGGCAGCAGCGTGTTTGGCGATATCAAACTTTATTCATACACCCTGGATAACGTAGATAATTTGCCAAGCCAGTTGAGTGGGGGGACCGGACCGCAATAAAAAGGAGAGATGATATCGAGTCGGGAAACCGGCTCGACATTAATCAGTCAGCGTTACTGCCGCCTGATGTTCACGCAGGGATTCGTACACGGCCGCGGTCACAATAATTGCACCGCCAACACAAGTGGCCGTATCGGGAATACTTTGGAAGAAAATTACACCGTAGATAACGCCATATACCGGCTGTATGCAGGCCACAAGACCGACGGTTTTGGCCTTGAGATAACGCAGGGAATAACCGAACAACGTGTGTGAGAAGGCCGTGAAAATCAAACCTAAAATCAACAATAACTCGGTATCCAATTTAGACGGAACATGCGTTGTGGTGAACAACACCGGCGTCATCAACACAGCAACTATCAGTACCTGGTAGCTCATGGAGCGCGCCGCTGATTGGCCACTAAACCAATGCCCTAACAATAAATTGCGCAACGCAAATGACAACGCCGACACAACGCCCCAAAGTACACCCTGGGTTGTGTTGTTGGAGAAATCAAATTCGGGCACCAGGAAATAAATCCCCACCACAACAAACAAACCGCTGATGACATCGCCCCAATCAATTTTGGTGCGCTTGATCATTGGCTCCATAAAAACGGTCATCACTGGATAGGCGTAAAGCGAGAGCATGCCTATGGCGATGTTGGATACTTGCATGGAGTGAAAGAAAGTAATCCAGTGTATGCAAAGCAAAACACCCAGGCACAAAATGCGCCGATAATCGCGCGCGCTTTCAAGCTTGATACTGCCCTCGCGCCACCAAACCCAGGCGAAAAGCACACCGGCCGCGATCCAGGTGCGGTAGCCGGTGATATCCCAGGCGGGTAGGCTGATAATCTGCGAAAACAATGCGGTGGCTGCCATAAGCACAGCCCCTACATGCAGGGTTATCAACGCTGATTTGGTGGATGACATTAATTAAACCAACTCAATATTCACTACATCCGCCCCGCTCTCCCGGGGAAGCTTTTTTATTAAAACTACTTTTTTAGTCAATCTGTTTGTTAATCAAATCGTGTTTTTATTCTGACTGTTCAACAAAAGTTTTTTCTAGCGAGAACGACCCGGTCCGCCGCGATAACCACCGCTCCGCCCACCACCGCTGTTGTTGCGACTGGAGCCACTGCGGCTTGTACCACTGCGATTGGTGCGCGCACCAGCGCGCGAGCGGTCATCACGTTCGCGACGCGGTGCCGGTGGTAACTCGGGCGGTTCCAACAACAAATGCTCTGGTGGTTGCTCGCATTTAATTTCTTTGCCCAATAATTTTTCGATAGGCTCCAAACGCAAAGCATCGTCTTCACAGGCAAAGCTGATGGAGGTACCGGTTTTGCCTGCGCGACCAGTGCGACCAATGCGGTGCACATAATCTTCTGGCTCTTCTGGTAAGGTAAAATTCACCACGTGGCTGATGCCACTGATATGGATACCGCGACCGGCAACATCAGTTGCCACTAGCACTTTAGTCTCGCCATTTTTAAAGGCATCGAGCGTTGACACACGTTTGTTCTGCGTGATCTCACCTGAGAGCAAACCGGCATTGACGCCATGACGATTGAGTTTTTCCTGCAGATCACGACACTCGTCGCGGCGGTTGGCAAACACAATCATGCTTTCAGCATGCTCCTGCTGGATCAGGTTATACAGCAGTGTGTATTTCTCTTCGGTCGATACCAGGTAAACATGTTGCTCAACTGTATCGTTAGCGACCTTTTCAGGCTGCACATCTACCGTCACTGGCTTATACGTCCACTGCTCTACCAGATTGCGCACATCGTCAGTAAAGGTGGCGGAGAAGAAGAGTGTCTGGCGATCTTCGCGCTTGGGTGTCTGGCGAACGATTTGACGCACTTGCGGGATAAAGCCCATGTCCAACATGCGGTCGGCTTCGTCGATAACCAGGATTTCGAGCTGGTCGAGATACACATCTTTGTTGCCGCAGAAATCCAGCAGGCGACCGGGCGTCGCTACCAGGATATCCACCAGATCTTCATGCAGGTGGCGCTGTTGCTTGGTGTAATCCATGCCACCAACCAGTGTATGAATTTTCAGGTTAGTGAACTTGCACAGACCTTTCGCATCTTCGGCAATTTGTATGACTAATTCTCGAGTGGGTGCGATGATCAGCGCACGGGCTTCACCTGCATAGCGCTTTTCGGTAATGGGATTTTTCAGCAGGTCATCGATGATGGCCGTAAGAAAGGCGGCCGTTTTGCCGGTACCGGTTTGGGCCTTGCCGACCACGTCCTTACCTTGTAATGCGTAAGGCAGGGATTGGGCCTGGATGGGCGAGCAATATTTAAAGCCCAGGTCCGCCACGGCGCGCATAATTTCTGGCGCCAGATCCAGATCGTGAAAGCGGGTTTTACCCTCTTCCGGCTCCACTACAAACGACGCTGGATCCCATGGCCCATGCTGGACAGGTGCGGGTTTACGGGGAGGACGCTGATTGGATTGGGACGGGTTAGATTGACGATCAGAGCGGGGGCGATTCTTTTTGGGCTCGCGGCTGGAATCCTTATTGCCCTGTTCACGCTGCTGGCTTTGATCGCGCTGCTGGTTTTGATCACGCAAGGAGTTTCTATCGCGCTGGGGTTTGTCACCCGAATTCTGGCCTCTACTGCCAGAGCGATGGTTGTCAGGTCTTTTTGCTCCTGATCCAGATGTAGGCGCTGGCGCTGCGGGAGTTTCGCTCGAGCCCATGAGTTTTTTAAAAAATTTGATCAACGCTAGTTACCTGGTAAAAGTTGTACTGAGTATACATGATTAGTATGATAATTTGCGCTGATTGAAGATGAAAAAAGTACAAAAAGCGCCAAACACGGCATTAAGCAGTAAATTTGACCTAAAGCCAAGCAAAAGCATGGATTTATTCAAGATTTAACAATAACTTGCGCGAATCATGCAGCTTTGGATAACCTCTTGTAGCACCTCCCCTGGAGAACCCACATAACTGATGGAGCCAGCCATGCGAATTCACTCTTTGCAACACGTACCTTTTGAAGATATAGGCAGCATGCTGCATGACCTGCAATCTCAGGGTCATTCCCTGACCACCACTCATTGGTATAAAGGTGAACAAGCACCAGCACTGGACAGCTTTGATCTACTGATTGTGATGGGCGGCCCTATGGGTGTTTACGATGATGAACAATACTCCTGGCTCACCGCTGAAAAGCAATTTATAGGCGCGACTGTAGCCGCGGGCAAAAAGGTGCTGGGCATTTGCCTGGGCGCACAGTTAATCGCCTGCGTGCTGGGAGCTCATGTGAGCCGAAACCCACACCGCGAAATTGGCTGGTTCCCTCTGGAAGTCAATGCCGATGCCCGCAATCACCCTATCGCCACCATACTGGCCGACTGCGAGCAAGTATTTCATTGGCATGGTGACACCTTCGAACTGCCAGGTGAGGCGCAATTACTGGCCTCCAGCCAGGCGTGCGTCAATCAGGCCTATGTTATTGATGACCGCGTATATGGCTTTCAATTCCATCTTGAAACCACTGAGGCATCAGCGGCGGCGCTGATAGAAAATTGCGCGGAAGATCTGGATAGATCCCAATCAGCACAAGCCCACTTCGTACAGACCGCGGAGGCCATCATGGCCAACAAAGAAAACTTTGCCGCAATCAATCGTGCGATGAGCAGGGTATTCAACGAAATCACCCGGAGCTAATCCGGTTGCAGAGAAATTAAAACGGAAGAACGGGGATCGGCTTAGTTGATCCCAAAGCAGTAACCAACCGCGCCAGTCACCGCCATTGCAACGGCTCCCCAGCTACAGACACGCAAAGCGCCTTTCACCAAAGATGCCCCACCCGCTTTGGCGGCCAGCGCGCCCAGGCTCGCAAGGCTAATGAGCGATACCACTGCCAAGGCGACCATCAAATACTCTTTGGCAATCAAAGCCGTCCCCAAGGGAATTAACGCGCCCACCGCAAAGGTGCCCGCTGAGGCAATAGCCGCTTGCAACGGGCGCGCCTGCAAGGCCTCGACGATGCCCAGTTCGTCGCGCGCATGGGCCGCCAAAGCATCATGAGCAGTGAGTTGCACGGCGACTTGCCGAGCCAGGTCGCGCTCCAAGCCACGAGCCACATAAATCTCCGTGAGCTCGTGCAATTCCGATTCAGGGTGAGCCGCGAGTTCAGCGCGCTCGCGCGCTATATCTGCGAGCTCGGTGTCCGCCTGGGAGCGCACAGACACATACTCCCCCGCCGCCATGGACAAAGCACCGGCAACCAAACCTGCCAGCCCCGTTAGTAAAACGGTGCTGCCAGCTGCCTGGGCACCCGCCATGCCCATCATCAAACTGGCGGTGGAGATAATGCCATCGTTAGCGCCCAATACGGCGGCACGCAACCAACCGACTTTATGGATATTGTGAAACTCGCCGTGCCGCATATTGACTCTTGCCTACATCGTTATTTTGTTTTGAGTGCTTTTAATTCTTTCATTCTTTCGCTGTGGGATTTGATATCACCACAGTCGCTGCCCAACCATTTACCAGCCTGATCGCCCTTGATCACCTGGGTTTTGTCGCCCATCTGGGTAGTGACTGTCATATTGCCGGTATAGGCCTTATTGCTCTGGAAATTAACCAGTCCTTCCCCCTTGGAAGGATGCTCACCTTTACATTCAAAATTAACTTTAAAGGACTGGGGGGAAAGCTGGGTGAGTTTTTGATCGCAATTTTCCTCGGTTTGAGGAAGGCCACCACGATCTATATCTTCCTGGGTAATGCACACTTTAACAGTGGTGCCATCCTTGGATATATGAACGCCTTGGGATTCCATATCTATCCCTTTATCGGAGACCTTGATGCCCTGCTTCTCCATCATCTGTTCCATCATTTTTTTCTGTTCAGGCGGCAGGTTAGCCATTTGCTCCTTCATCTGCTCCATGGCTTTGTTCATTTGTTCCATCTGCTCTTTGTTGATGCTGTTAGCAGAGTCGTCGCTAAACTTGAACTTGTGCTCCCAAAGGCCAGGTTTCATATCCAGGTTCATCGCGTGAGCACTAACAGTGGCCATTCCCAACATAGCTACAATAGCGGTATGCAGTTTCATAATTCCCTCCAGAAGATTGGTATAAACAGCCGCAACACTATAACAGCAACAACTTGAGCTGCTACAACCCTTTCCACAAAAAACAAAAGGGAGCCAATTGGCTCCCCCGTCTAGCTAACCCGGTAATTATCAAGTTCTAGCTACAAAACGTTTACCCAACCATTGGCGAACAGGAATATCGTAAAACCTGAGGCATACATAAGCCACCACCACACTGCAAACAAAAGTGCCCAACGCGACCGGCCAGGCATCTTTCAGCGCAACATTATTGTCCACCACCCAAGCGGTGTAGGTATAAATAAAGGCGTAATGAATAATGTAAATGGGATAAGAAATCCCACCCAAAAATTCACACACTTTTGAAGACATTCCTTGGCTCACAGAACCACTTGCCCCCACATAAACAATCAAAGGGAAGAACACAATGATGCAAAGAGATTCGTAAGCGCCGTTCATCCACAGCGAATTGGCGTCGCCGAATCTGGGCATGGCCAATATGGCAATAACCGCCAGGCTACAGATCAAAAATGCATGTTTAATTCGCCCCGGTTTAACCAGGCGCGACAACAACAGACCCGCAAAAAAAGGATAGAGTAACCGGGTAAGGCCAATTTGAAATTGCTCCGACGCCAACGACCAACCGCCAATCACATCACCTTTGGGGCCAGCCATTGTGTAATGAATGGTCACGCACCCAAAAATAAATACCAAAACGGCAAGTAACGTATTTGAAAAACGGCGAACGACCAACGCATAAAGAATGTTGGCAACATATTCAAAAAACAGTGACCAGGCTGGCCCGTTTAACGGATGCATTTCTTCCCAGCCACGAACATCTGCGCTGGGTGGCAACGGAATTAATGTCATTCCGATAACCATCGTAAGCAGCACTTGCCAAAGTTGCGCATCGTGAATATGAGGGAAAACTTTACTGTCCTGAAAATAAAACATCACCGCACCAATCACCATGGAAATAATAATCATGGGGTGAAGGCGAACTAATCGGCGTTTAAAAAAATCCAGGGTAGACATTTTTTGCCAGCGATCATCATAGGCATAACCAATAACAAAGCCGGAAAGCACAAAGAAAAAATCCACCGCCAAATAGCCGTGGTTAATAAGTTGTTCAAAGCGATTAGCCGCATGGGTTTCCAGGAGGTGGAAAGCGACCACCATAAGGGCCGCAACGCCACGCAGCCCATCGAGGATGGGGTAGTGCCGCTTGGAATCGCTAAAGTTGGCTGACGATAAGCTAGGTACACTCATGATTGACCTGTTATTAGAAAGAAGAAATGGAGTAAATTTTCGTCAGGCTTTTATTGATATTGCCGATTTTCGTAGCGGCTCGAAAAATCATAGCCTAAAGCGGGGATTAGCCAACGCTTTTTTGAGAAGGATTTACAAATATTTGCCCTGGTTTCTTCATTTCACAGCGACAACAACCGAGGGCGAGGTATTTTAGCGAAGCGGCACGAACGAGAGAGCCTATCGAAAACCCTATAGATGTGAATGTTACGCAAGTGGAGCATCCCTGCCCCTGCTGCTTATTTTTCGCCCAGCAACTGCTTTAAGGTTGGCTCCATGTTGCTAGCCCAGATTTCATAACCTTTTTCGTTGGGGTGCAACAAATCCGGCATTATGTTTTTGGATAATACGTCCTGCTCATCCAAAAACACCTTGTTGATATTGAGGAAGAAAATATGCTGGTTGTCGGCGAAGCTGGCGATCTGTGCGTTCACTTTTTCGTTGTTTACACGCGCACCGCCGTCAGGTTTTTCATCGCGGGGGAAAATCGCCAGCAATAAAATTTTGGTGTGGGGCAAACGCGTCTGAAGCTCATCAATATCGCGCTTGATCCCACGAGCAATCAGGGCCGGATCTTCATGGCGGTGGCCCGTATTATTAGTACCAAACATAAGCACGGCCACTTTCGGATTTAGGCCATCCACCTCACCATGCTGTAAACGCCACAAAATATTTTCCGTATGATCACCGCCAAAACCCAACGCAATTGCATTGCGCTTTGCGTAAAACTTTTCCCATACAGGGGCGCCAGATTTTTCCCAGCCCTCGGTAATTGAATCACCGATAAAGACCAGATCTATTTTGCGCGATTTAATGTCTTGCAATTTTTTCTCGTGGCGCGGCATCCACCAATCCAGTGACCACCATTCATTGAGCGGCTCCGGTGTTACTGATGCTTGGCGGTAATCCACGCAGCTCACATTGGCTTTGCCGTTTGCTTTAATACGCAGATTAGCAATCGCCACCTGCCCTTCACCGCCCGTCTCAAGAGCGAAGGGCATGCTGATTGCACTCAGGTCGTCTCCCTCGTGGATAAAACATTGCACAGGCACCACTAATTCCTGCCAGCCTTTTCCAATCAACTCACGCGCAGGTAATAAATATGGCACCTGGCGCTCACAGTCTTTGCCACACTTGAGTTTAAAAGCAACACCACCTTTGGCGAGCTCGTCTACTTTAAAATCAAAGGTCACTACACCATTGGTGTAAGCGCGCAAATCAATTGGTGTTGCGTTGGTAAAGGTTAGGCCGGCACGCCAGCTATCTTTCCAATGGAATATGAGCGCATCACCAGCTGATTTTTTTTCGCTGCGAGTTACAGTGACGTCGCTGTTAGGTGCAGATGATCCAGCTACGTTTGGAACCTGTGCGAAGTTGCCGATTAATGTGATATTTGAATCGGGATTATCGGCGCCTATTTGCCAACCATTGTTAGACTGACCTAAGAAAAGTGGTATATCGGCGATTTTTGACGAAGCTTGTTGTGGTTGAGAACAGGCTGTCAATGCTGACAATAAGAGGAGAATTGTTATTTTGGTTTTCATAAATTAGTTTTGCTCTCGTTCACTGGCCGTGCGTCCCCAAGCTTCAGCTTGGGGACGCATTAATTCTCCACGCAAAGTTATCTCCTGCAAATCATCTGAAATGTCCGCTCCCAAGCTGGAGCTTGGGGACGCACGGCCAGTGAGCGAGGAGCGCGAAGATAGTTAGGCCTGCACCACTGTCTGCTTTTGCGTACCCATTCCCTCAATACCCAGTTCCATCACATCGCCTTCATTTAAATAAATCGGCGGCTTTTGGCCCAAACCAACACCTGGTGGTGTGCCGGTGCTAATGATGTCGCCTGGTTGGAGGCTCATAAACTGGCTGAGGTAATGCACTAAAAACGCTGGGCCAAACACCATGTGCCTGGTAGAGCCGTTCTGGAAAGTTTTGCCGTTTACTTTCAGCCACAAATTTAAATTGAGCGGATCAGGCACTTCATCTTTGGTCACAACATAGGGACCAATGGGACCAAAGCTATCGCAGCCCTTCCCTTTATCCCACTGCCCACCGCGCTCCAATTGGAAGTTGCGTTCGGATACATCGTTAATCACGCAGTAACCTGCGATGTAATCTTCCGCTTGATCAAGCTCGACATAACTGGCGTGCTTGCCAATCACGATACCCAACTCCACTTCCCAATCCAGCTTGGTGGAATTGCGCGGCTTGATCACATGATCGTTAGGGCCGGTGATGGCGCTGGTGGCCTTCATAAACACCACTGGCTCGGGAGGAACATCCATGCCTGATTCGGCAGCGTGATCGGCATAATTGAGGCCGATACAAATAAATTTCCCCACATGATTTACGCAAGGACCAAAGCGAACAGGCTGACTGACAACTGGCAGGCTGGTTACATCCAGCGCGGCAATTTTTGCCAGGCATTCAGTTGATAAGGTCGCGCCGCTGATATCGGCAATTACCGATGATAAATCGCGAATATTATTGTCGGCATCCAGAATGCCGGGACGCTCTTGCCCGACAGGGCCATAACGGAGTAATTTCATAATTGCACTCGTTGACTACATCGAAAAATAAAAATTAATTGCTCCAGCCACCATCAATCACGTTGATGGTGCCGGTGGTAAAAGCGGAATCATCGCTGGCGAGATAAAGCGCGAGCTTTGCCATTTCATCAGCGGTACCCAAACGGCCCATAGGTTGACGGGCCACAAAATTTTTGTAGGCGGTTTCATAGTCGCCGGTAGCGTGTAAGCGTTGCTCGAGTGATGGCGTTTGTACCGTGCCAGGGCAAATCGCATTGCAGCGCACTCCCTGAGTAACAAAATCTGCAGCAACCGCTTTCGTCAAACCTATAACTGCAGCCTTAGTCATACCGTAAGCAAAACGATTGGGCGCACCTTTAATGGAGCTGGCCACGGATGACATATTGATAATAGAACCATTGCCAGTAGCGATCATGCCCGGCAAAAAGGTGCGAATCATGCGGTACATAGAGGTGACGTTGAGATCGAGCGAGAAATTCCAATCTTTTTCATCGCAATCCAGAATAGTTCCGCTATGCACGAAGCCGGCACAGTTAAACAGAATATTGATCGGACCAACCTCATCGCTCAAGGCTTTGATTTCATCGGCATCAAGCACATTGAGTTTGCGGATCTCACAGCCTTTTAATTCGCTGAGCAGATCCATGTTGATATCCGTTGCGATCACGCGCGCGCCTTCTGCAGCAAAGAGTTCGGCGCTAGCGCGGCCAATGCCTTGGGCGGCGGCAGTGATTAATGCGGTTTTGCCTTGTATGCGGTTCATGGTTTTCTCTTGGGCTTCTCGTTCCCAAGCTGGAGCTTGGGAACGAGGAATATGCTTATTTAACTGGGAGTCGTCATCCTCGCGTAGCGGGGATCCAACTCTTGCTTTTACTGATGTTTTTCAAGAGCTGGATCCCCGGCTTCGCCGAGGATGACGATTCCCTACTTAACAACCCCGATGCAGGACCCTAAGTCCGCTGCCTATGCAATCTGCCTAACGGGCAAACAACTCGGCCCAATTGGCTCAAACGATTTATAAGTCAAAATAAATTCTTGATGCCCCAACTCCTCTGACAAGCTGCGCTTACCGGAGGACACATTAATGACGTGCTGCAAAATCTCCTGCCCTACCTCATCCAGCGTTGCGCGACCTTCAAGGATGCGGCCGGCATCTACGTCCATATCTTCACTTAGGCGGCGATAGGTTTCAGGATTGGCGCAGACTTTAATTACGGGAGAAATCGCAGAGCCCACAACAGAGCCGCGGCCTGTGGTAAATAAAATTACGTGGGAGCCACAGGCGATGAGTTCGATAATTTCCGCGTTGTCGGAAATATTCGGGAAACCAAAACGCGGTTCGCCGTCGGGAACTACGTCGAGTAAATAGAGGCCACCAGCCGGTGGAATATCGCCCGGTTTAATCAAACCGCTGATAGGTGATGAACCTGATTTGGAATAGGCGCCCATGGATTTTTCTTCAAGCGTGGTAAGTCCGCCGTCGGCGTTGCCGGGTGCAAAACTACCAAAGCCCATGATGCGATAGTAGCGCTCGGCTTTTTCGACACAAACTTCAATTTCGCGACCAAGTTCTGGTGTAATCGCACGATCAGCCATAATGGTTTCGCAACCAATTAATTCACCTGTCTCTTCAAAAATACAGGCAGCATTGGCGGCAACCAAAGCATCGAAACAACGGCCCACCGCCGGGTTTGCGGTAATGCCACTAGTACCATCAGAGCCACCGCAAATAGTGCCCACGATTAATTCGTCCAGCCCCATAGATACGCGAGCCACTGTGTCAGCTTGCGTTTTAATACGAGCGACTGCAGATACACCAGCGTCGATGGTGGATTTGGTTCCACCTACTTCCTGAATCACCAACAATTCGGCGGGACGACCGCTGGCTTTGATATCGGCCAGCAATTTTTCGCGGTTCATACTTTCGCACCCGAGGGATACCAGCAGTGCGCCGCCCACATTGGGATGAGTGCATACAGCGCGCATCATTTCGTAGGCGTACTGGTTGGGATAGCAGCCGGGGAATCCGATCAAGTGAACATCTATATCGTTGGCGATATTAACGATACGACGTGTAACGTGATGCGCACACTCCACCAGATAAGCCACCACCACCACATTGCGAATTCCCTTGCGGCCATCCTGGCGGGCGTAGCCGGAAAAGCTGATAGCCGAACTATTTATCAAACTCATTAGGATTCGCTCCTGTGGGCTTCTTGTTTGGTGCGCGTGTGGCTGGGTATGTAATCGCTTTTCATGTTGTGCATATGCACGTGTTCGCCAATGGCCACTGCCTCCACCATGGAGCCTATGGGAGCGCCATAGCGATAGATTTTATCGCCAGCGTTCAACGCGCGGCGTGCAAGCTTGTGACCAACACCTATATCGCGAGTGATCACCACGGGTGCGTTATCAATCGAAATGGCATCGCCCTCGTGGATCTGGGCTACACAGACCAGGATGTTGTCATCCGGGTGCAGCAAAATGGCTTTGGGAATGGCATTAGTCATGAATTAACTCAACAGCAGAAACAGGAGTAACAGGCACAGGCACAGGCACAGGTGCAGCGGGATGCAAAAGCTCCAGCTCACGCAGTCGTTGCCAAAAGGCCGGTGGAATATATTGATTGAGCCAGGCGTTCGCCTGAGTCACTTGTGCGGGATTCGCAAAGCCGGCAATCACAGAACACACTTGCGAATGCGCGCCGGGAAATTGCAACGCTGCCGCCGGTAGTGCCACATCAAATTCCGCGCACACAGATTCAAGCTGTGCGACGCGCCGGATGATGGCGTCAGGTGCGGGCTCATAGTTGTAATAGTGTGGGCCGGGACCTTTTACACCGGATGCGAGGATGCCCGAATTAAACGGTCCGCCCACAATCACCGAAGCACCGCGCTTGGCGCACAAGGGCAGAAAGCTGTCGCAAGCAGTTTGCTCCAGCAGGCTGTAGCGGCCGGCCAACAAAAACACATCAAAATCTGCTTCACCCAAGGCTTGCTCACACACCTGCCATTCGTTGGTACCCAAACCAATTGCTGTTATCAGCTTTTGTGCGCGCAATTCCTGCATGGCTTTGTAACCACCATCCATAAATTCGCGAAAGCGGATTTCATGGTCAGCGCCGTGGGTTAAGGGACCAAGATCGTGCGCGAGGAGAATATCGATGCGACCAACCTGCAAACGGCGCAAGCTGGATTCGAAGGAGCGCATCACGGCGTCATAGGAATAGTCGAACACAGGTTCCAGCGCCGGCGCATTTACAAAACCATGGCGGCAGCTTTGGGTGGAATCTGTAGGCACCAACAAGCGCCCTACCTTACTGGAAATAATGATTTCATTATTCAAGCCGCGCAGGCTGGAACCCAGTCGGGCCTCGCTCAAGCCAAAGCCGTAATGAGGCGCCGTATCAAAATAAACCAGGCCTTGCTTACAAGCAGCTGTCACGGTCTCGTGCGCCTGATCATCACTCATCGCCTGGTAAAGATTCCCTATAGGTGCGGCGCCAAACCCCAAAGCCGGCATCTGCAACGAGGTGCTTGCAAGCGGCTTACGCAGGGTTACTTGAGGGATAAACTGCACTTACGGCCTCGTTTTTATAATTAAAAATTGGTTTGCCAATAAAAGACATTTTAGTCGAATGTTCTGCCAATTAACATATAGTAATTAAGACTTTTTGAGTTAAGAATGGTCAACCCCTATTCCAAATCGCAAAAGTTAAAAAAGCGGGAAAAAAAGTAACCGGGCAAAGACAGGCAAACACAACAGGCGCTAACAAAAGGCAAAAAAAAGAGCGCCGAAGCGCTCTTTAGTATTTATACCGCGATCTCTTAGCGCCCTTCGTTGCTGAGCGCCTCGGAAATCTTGCGGGTCGCCAGTTTCAGGCGATCGATAATTTGCTCGTGAGTGAGCGACTGCCCCTTAATCGCGATAAAAGGCACGATTAACACAGCGGCAGCACCATGCAAACTCAGGATGGGCACACAAAGATCTGTCACGCCCTCCACAAAGTCACTGGATGAGGTTATGAAGCCGCGCTCAACCGATGCTTTGGAGCGCTGCAGGAAGCGTTCAATACGCTCTGGCTCGGCAGTCGCACGCAGTTGTGGCAACCAGCGGTTCTGGGATTCTTCCGACGCATAGCCAAACAGCAACAGGCCGGAGTTGGTATCCACCAGGCGGCGGCGATAGCCCACACGCACGGAGAAACCGAGATCCATAGGGCTCTCGATACGCCCTACCACAACTATCTGGTCGCCTGACGGAACAACCAGGTGGCAGGATTGACCCAGCTCACGCGCTACTTCTTTCATCACCGGCAGAGCAGTTTCCAGCAGAGAGCGTGCAGAACCCTGCGCGATTCCGAGAGTGAACAGCTTGTTGGTGAGCATGTAACCATCGCGCCCATCGGGTGACGATTCGATATAGCCGCGAAACTCTAATGCCAGCACCATGCGGAACAACTCGCTAACCGAGCGACCAAGGGTAACGGCCATTTGCGACGTGGTCATAGGGGCGCCACTACGCGCCAACAACTCGAGAATATCTAACCCCTTCTCTAACGCGGGGGCGCGATATTTACGATCACCGTCATCGCCATCGAGATTGCTGTCAGTTTTTGATTCTAGTTTTGCCATAAGAGTAATTTTTATCAGTAAAGTTTTTAGTTATATGTGAAAGCCAAACCACGTTAGCAGATGAAAAGAATGCCAACAAGTGCACAAGCTTTGCTCAATCTGTTAAGAACAGTAAACACGCAACCCTGCCATTATTCAAAGGGGTAAAAAGTTAAAACGTTAAAAGCGGTAAAAAGTTAAAAACGATAGAAACGCTGCGCTGTACCACCCAATATGGCTTCCCGCTCTGCCTCTCCCAGGTGTTGTAACAAGTCCTTTGTCATGGCCAGCCAGGCATCATAACGATTGAATGCCTGGTTTTGAGCCAGATTCAGCACCGGCCAATCGCTGCCCCACATCAATCTGTGAGCGCCAAAGGCCGAATAAAGATGATCTACATAAGGCTTCAACTCGGCAGCACCTTGCGCCGCCCCCGCCTCTGTTAACAAACCGGATACCTTGCAATAGACCTGGGGTAAATCCGCCAGGGCACTGATGCTATCGGCCCACTCGTTAAAACCGGTCTTTTCGTAAAAACCTGTTGGTTGCTGCAACCCGTGGGCTGCGATTGCAGGCTTGGCCGCATGATCAATCACAATCGATAACTGTGGATGACGTTTGGCAAACAACCGCAGATAAGGCAGATGCCGGTTAAAAACCAGTGCATCCAGGCTCATACCTGTGGCAATCATGGCTTCTATCGCCGGCTCGAGTTGAGGATCAAGAATCCAGCTGTCATCCGCCAGCCCTTGCAACATGGGCCGCAGGCCGCGCATTTTAGGGTGATTGGCCAAGTCCGCAATACGCGCCGGTGCTTGTTTATCAGCGAGATCTACCCAGCCAACCACCGCTTTGATCAAATCCGATTCGCTTGCCAGCGCCAGCAAAAAATCTGTGTCAGCATCGCTTTCTTGCGATTGCACCAGCACAGTCCCCGTTACGCCTGCATTAGCGGCAAGTGGCGCAAGATCTTCCGGCAAGAAATTGCAGTAGATTTCTGTCAGATCTGCTGTTGGCCATAAGCAATCGTGTTTGCCAATGCGCCAGAAATGCTGATGAGCGTCGATCAATTTACACTCCGGTATTTTTAAGTTCCTGCACTGAGCACGGCTGCATCTGGTGCTGTCACCTTGCCCCTGGACGCGGAGCGCGCATAGGCTGCAATAACAACAAAACACACCAATGGCACCAACACAGCAGTGTGGATGGAGAAAGTATCAGACACCAATCCCATAATGGCAGTGAGTACAGCCCCGCCGATAATCGACATAATCAGCAGCGACGAACCCGCCTTGCTACGCTCCCCCAAGCCTTTAACACTCAACGCAAAAATCGTGGGGAACATCAGCGACATAAAAAAGCTGGTTGCCACAAGCGCGTACATACCCATTTGGTTGGGAACCAGTACAGCAATTCCGCACAGCGCTGCATTAATCAACGCATAAACCATCATCAAGGTCGCAGGTGCAACGCGAGCCATAAGTGCGGTAGCCACGAAGCGGCCCAACATAAAAATAACCAGCGATGCCAACAAATAATTAGCCAGCACTTTTTCACCGGTGCCCGGTATCGCCTGCTGGCCATAGCGAATGGTGTAGCTCCACATGCAAACCTGGGCACCTACGTAGAAAAACTGGGCAATCACACCAAACATAAAGCGGCTATTGCCAAGCAGATATTGGTAATCGCCCCAACTGGCGGATGTTTCGGTGGATGCGGTAGTCGCGATTTTCGGAAACTTCACCCACAACACCAGCAACGCCCAAGCCAATACCAGGCTACCAATAATCAGATAAGGTATTTGCGCCGCATGGACTTCGGTGTGGTAAAACTGCGTGAGCGCCTCGGGCGACATGGCAGCCAGCTCCTGCGTACTTGGCTCATGACCGGAGAGGATAAATTCGCGCCCAACCATGATGCCGGTAATGCAGCCAAACGGATTAAAAGATTGCGCAAAATTGAGGCGGCGCTCGGCAGTCGCCGGATCGCCCATTGCCACCACCAGCGGGTTGGCGGAGGTTTCCAGAAAGGCCAAACCACTGGCGATTACAAACAGCGCAACCAAAAACAAATAGTACTCGCTCGCCGCCGCTGCCGGATAAAACAAGAGCGCGCCAGCAGCATAAAGAAACAAACCAGTCACCACCGCTGCTTTGTAGCTGAAACGCTTCATAAAAAGCGCAGCGGGAATCGAAAACACAAAGTAACCCAGGTAAAACGCCGATTGCACCAGACCAGAGGCAAAGTCAGTTAGCGAAAAGGCTTTTTTGAATTGGGCGATAAGAATATCGTTGAGGTTGTTGGCCATACCCCAAAGAAAAAACAGGCTGACAATCAACATCAGCGGAACGACTACAGCGACTGTAGATTTATTAGAATTATTCATGGTGTCTCCGTAGGGCAGCCGTATCCGGCATTTACCCTGGCATTTTTCTTAGCGTTATTAGTATTACCACCCGGCTGAAAATATCATCCGACTGTTACAGTGGCTTGCATATACAGGAGCTTGCACACAAGTGCATGTAAATCACTATAACAGACAGGGTTTACGTGTAAAAGAATATTTATATGTAAAACATGCTAAGATAAAGTCAATAAAACCATAACATGGAATAACAAGCTTTTCGAGTAAAGCTTTTCTAGCGAGCACATAATGATCCTGGCCAATATAGACGACTACCGTGAACTGGCGCGCCGCCGCCTCCCTCACTTTTTATTTGAGTACATCGACGGTGGCGCCTTCAGCGAAACCACCCTGCGCAATAACATGGGCGACCTGCAAAAAATCGCCCTACGCCAGCGTGTATTGCGCGATGTATCGCAGATTTCCACGGAAACCACACTGTTCGGGCAGAAGATGTCCATGCCTATCGGCCTGTCGCCCGTGGGCATAGCCGGATTGAATGCGCGCCGCGGTGAGGTCCAGGCGGCGCAAGCAGCGGAAGCCGCGGGCGTTCCCTTTTGTTTGTCGACCGTATCGGCCTGCTCCATCGACGAAGTTGCCGCCGGGGTTAACAATCCCGTGTGGTTCCAACTCTATATGATCCGCGACCGCGGCTTCCTGCGCGACATGCTCGCGCGCGCCAAGGCCGCAGGCACCAATACACTTTTATTTACCGTAGACATGCCCGTTCCCGCTACCCGCTATCGCGATATGCGTTCGGGCCTTTCCTACGGCAGCATGTTCCAGCGCAAAGTCACCCGCTTTGGCCAGGTACTGCGCCGGCCCGGCTGGGCCTGGGATGTGGGGGTGTGCGGTCGCCCCCATAGTTTGGGCAACATAGCGCCAGTACTGGGTGAAAATGCCGGCATTGATGAATTCTGGGCCTGGCTCGGTAAAAACTTTGACCCCACGGTCACCTGGGCTGATATAGATCGCATTCGCGCGGAATGGGACGGCCACTTTATTATCAAAGGCATACTCGACCCGGAAGACGCGCGCACTGCCGCCGGTATAGGTTGCGATGGATTGATTGTCTCCAACCACGGTGGCCGCCAGCTCGACGGCGCCAGCTCTGCCATACGCGCGCTGCCCAAAGTTGTCGATGCCGTTGGCGATGATCTTGCGGTGCTGATGGATAGCGGTATTCGCAGTGGCCTGGACGTAGTGCGAGCGCTCGCGCTCGGTGCCAAAGCGGTGATGATTGGTCGCCCCTGGGTTTACGCCTTGGCAGCACGCCAGAAAGCAGGCGTGAGCGAAGTGCTCAATTTATTTGCCAACGAAATGCGCGTCGCCATGGCGCTCTCAGGCTGCACGCGAATTGAGGATATCAACCGCGATATGATTGAGCTGGTGTAATTGCCACACAACGCCAACACCCAAATGTCCAACACGTAAAAGTCCAACAGAAAAAGTAGGATACAAAAAAGCGGCAGTTATTAACTGCCGCGGAGTCATACTCACTCAATGCATCTGACAGCCAGCGCCAGGTGCAATTGTCATAATCAACATTGCTACATGTAAATTGGCCCGAATCCCATTCCCCATATCACAACAGTGGTCGCCATAAGCGCGACCAACAGTACCAGGCCAGCGGTTAAAACGGAGCTGGCAAATACGAAGCCCTCCATTTTCGGTATCCGCATAAAAATCGAAATGCCGGTATAGAGTAAATACGCTGTGTAAGACACGGCGACAGTACCTACCAGCATTATCAGCACTGGTGATGGATAGAGCATGCACAGGCCGGCGATAAACATGGGAGTTGCTGTGTAAGCAGCAAAGACTGTGCAGCGCGTATAGCTGGGATTGGAATCATAGGTAAGCGCCATCCATTTAATAAATGCACCCATGATGGCGACACCGGCAAGCATGGTGAGATAAGTCAAAATACTCATGCTCAGGGCACTCGACTCGGTCAACATAGTCGGTGACCCGGTTCCCACAACCCAACCAATACGTGTAGTGCCAATGTAGGCAGCAACAGGCGGGATCAATGCCAAAAATAAAATATGTGCGAAATACAAATGACTGATGCTCTCATTAGTATCGCGAATTTCTTTCCATTCCTTTACGGGGTGAGTAAAGAGTCCTGCAACGTGCGTTATCATAGCCGGTCCTCCCAAGAGAGATTTGGCAGAAGCGATTGGCAAAAAAACGTTTGGCAAAACAGAATCCAAACAAATACATTCAAGCCATAAGAAATCTGCTTAATGACATTAACAGTATAAAACGCACCCGCCGACAAAGCCCTGCGCAAATTAGAATATATAAGCACCTAAACGCTTTTTAAAATAACAGCCGGCTTTATCTTTTGAGAATCATTTGTAAATCATTGATGATGAGTTGTGTATTGTGGGGAGGGGGAAAGGAACCGATGTATTGGCCGTTGGGGTTAACAAGATAGATGCGCGCTGAGTGGGTTACCTGATAATCCTGCATGCTACTCTGTTCTATGCCCAGCGGCATGGCATAACCGGCAGGCAAATTAAAAGTCGCACCATTTAACTGCAAAGCGCGACTGTAATCAGCACCAAAAAATCTCACCAATCGCACAAGCTCTGCATGATTACCGCGCACACCTATGATGGATAATTTCTTTTCACCGGACAAATGATCTTCGCCTGAAATGTGGTGATTAAACACAGAGAGATAATCGTCCATTACCGCTTGGCTATCTCGCTCCGGATCAAGGCTTACAAAAACGCCCCGCAATCTCGGCTGCATAGGCCCGGTATTTTGTATTTGTTTTAGCACGTGCGCCATTATGTCCAGTTCGAGCGGGCAAATATCCGCACAATGACTAAAGCCAAAAAACACTAAATGCCATTGACCGCGAAACTCTTTCCGGGTAAATGAGCCCGAACCACTGCCAAACAATTGAAAGTCCACTAGCGGCTGCGGCAAGGGCAATACTTGTAATGCTTCATATTTCGCATTGGCAAACCAAAGGCGCGCCGCACAGAGGGTGGTTATACACAACGCAGTAATGGCGATGATGGCAACCCAGTGCCGCTTTTCCAACACAGGCTGCATATCAATTACCCGCCAGGCTAATCAACGGCGACCAGCAGTAGTGATCCACCAGCAACAATAAAAAGAGCCACAGTAAATGTGTGATGGAAAAGCGAAAACACCGCATGGCGGATTGGGGTAAGGGGCTAAATTTTAATTGCCAGGCGCTCCAGATAAAGCGCGCATTTAAATAGCAACTGCCAACCAGGTAGATACCGCCAGCCATAGTCGTGAGATAGGGAAGCAAACACACCATGGCCAGCAAAACGGTATAGAACAACATCAGGGTTTTAGTAAACTCAATACCATGGGTGACAGGCAACATGGGAATATTGGCTTTGGCGTAATCATCGCGCCGGTGAATCGCCAAGGCCCAAAAATGCGGTGGAGTCCAGGTAAATACAATCATCACCAACAGCAATGCATTGGGATCAACACTATCTGTGATAGCACTCCACCCAAGTAAAGGAGGTAAAGCCCCCGCCAGGCCACCTATCACAATATTTTGCGGTGTCGCACGCTTGAGCAAGAGCGTGTAAACCACGGCATAACCCAGCAAACCACACAGCGTGAGCCAAGCGGTTAAGGCATTAACAAAAATCAGCAATAACAAAAAACCCAGTGTGGCCAAACTGCTGGCAAATATCAGTGCTTGATGACGACGCAAGCGACCATTGGGTAAAGGGCGATGGTGAGTGCGAGCCATCCGTGCATCGATTTTTTCATCCAGTATGTGATTAAACGCGGCAGCACCGGCTGTCACCATGGCGATTCCCAAGCTCGCCACAAACACTCTTCCAAGGTCAGGCAAACCGGGAGTGGCGAGCATCATTCCCACCCACGCGGTAACCATCAACAAAGCCACAACCTTGGGTTTGGTGAGCTGATAGTAATCGCGCCAATGCCCGAAGTTTTCATTCAATATCAGCGTTTGTGCCATAACAGCCCTCACGATGAATCAACTATAGGAATGAACAATCGCTATTCCGGAGAATAGGTTTTGGTTCGTTGGTCGAATGACAATTTTTCACGAGACGCTTGCGCAAGCACAGGTCTCTGACGGTACAACCGGTCAATAAAAATAACCAACAGCATTAACAAATTGGCAGCAATAAAATTGTGCGCGAGCGCGTTAAATAATGGCAGCCATGCGATAACGTTAATCAACCCCAGCGTTATCTGCACACACAGCAACAATCCCAAACCAATTGCCAATAGTCGCATGTGATGTGTGCGAGCGCGACGCCAACTTAACACCACCAAACTGCCAATAATGAATGCGGTCACCATAGCGCCGAGGCGATGAAGTATGTGAATGCTCATGCGCGCATCGTAGGACAAGACTCCATACTGGTAAGTCTCCTGCCCCAGAGGCAGATGGAATGCTGAAGCCACATCAAAGCGTGCTTGCCAACCGGCTTCGCATACCGGCAACTCATGGCACGCAAGCGCGGCATAATTGGCAGATGTCCAGGCACCGAGTGAAATTTGCAGTACCAACACAAACAACGCTAACCAAGCCAGTGGCCGTAAGGAGGTTAGGCCTGAATCTAATTGCACGCTGATGTTGCTCAATCGCAAACGCAACAGTGCTAATAAACACAACAGTGAAAAGCCGCCTAACAAATGCCCCAGTACCACCAGCGGTAATAAATTAAGGCTGACGGTTAACATACCCAGCGACGCTTGCATTACCACCAAGGCGAGTAAACCACTGCTTAATAAGCGTTGCTGGCGTTGCCACCAACTCATTACAACAATAGCGAGAATTGCCAATCCCAAACTGCCCGCCAGGTAACGATGCAGCATTTCATTATGTGCTTTATGCGGTTCCACTTTATGTGTGGGATAACGCTGTTGTGCTTCGCTCAATTGTGCTGGCTGCGTAGGTGCCGCCATAAAACCGTAGCAACCGGGCCAATCAGGGCAGCCCAATCCGGCATCGGTCAAACGCGTATAAGCACCTAATACAATGGTGCAGAGAGTGAGCACTAAAGCGAAGCTGACCAAACGAGTCATTGCGCGATATTTTCCTTCGTCAAGGATGGTGACACGGCGGTGGGACGATCAAATGCCAGCAAACGCAATAAATCCGTGCGAATTTTTTTCGCGGTCATCATGGCATCTTGCGGATTTGCAACAGCATCATAGTGCAACAACAATTGCCCCTGGCGATTAACCAATAACAGCTGGCCATTAAATGTTGGTGGCAAGGCCGCAACAGGTGATTGCCAATGTAAGACGGGGTAATGTGCAAGCAGAGCTGGTGGCTGATCTGCTAGCAACCCAACGCTTACCTGCTCTCGCTTTGCCCCAAGCCCGGTGTGAAGTTGTTGCAAACTATAAAGCGCAAGCTCGCAGGATTTATCGCATTGTCCTTGTTGCACATAAAGCAATTGCCAAAGGCCATTGGGATGTGGCAACCGCAGTTCCTGTTCCATCCAACTACCTTTGTTGCCAACACCCGGTGAAAACCACGCGAGTGACAGCGCAAGTTTGGCCGCGACCAATGGCAAAAAACAGCAAAGCGCGAAAAGCGCAAAAAACAGAGGCGGAGAAAAAGAATAAGCACGCTTCATAGCGAATCCCTCTGCACTCTCTCAATATTTAATAATTGACTCAGGTTTGAATGATTAACTCAGTGTTTAATAATTGGCTCAGTGTTTAATAATGGGATTACCTTCAGCAGATCTGTTGTTAAACCTGGAAGAGCCAGTGTTAAATTCCGATTCGCTGCCGGCCCCCTCCTTTTTGCGCTCACGGGCACTCTGGAATAAATCATCATCCGAAAGCGCTGTAGTGTTCGGTTGCTCTTCCACTTTTTCTAACGGCCGTGAGCTGGCTGCCAGCGCCACCACTAACACCGCTAACGCCAACAAGCCCCATTGCAACGCATAGGCGCGATGGCGCTCCGGTGATATGACGACCGGCTGGTAGTGCACCAAAAACGGCGAAGCTTCCATTTGATAAACAAGGCCGGGATAGAGCGCCGAGCGCATATAGCGATCCAGCGCGGGCACATACACTTGCTGGATACGCATAGGCCAACTGCCGTTATCCTCAATATTTTGCCCCAGACGAAATCCCCCTAATTGCGTACGCAACAAGCCACGCACTTCAATAACAGAGGGAATCTGCACATGAGGCAAACGCTCCCGACCAGTCGGCGCGGCAACCCAACCGAGATTCACTAACATGGGTTGGCCGACAGAATCCAGTTGCACGGGCACTATCACATCGTAACCAACGCGACCTTTCACCACTTGATTATCAACCAGCCACACTTGCGGCGAGAGCCAATGGCCGCGCCCGACAACTTGTCGCCCATCGGCCTGTACCAAGGGCAGTGTTTGTACATAGTCTGCAGCGTATACGCCCGATTCCTCGGATTTTGCCAGCTGCTCCAGCAAATGCGTTTTTTCTACAGCACGTTGCAATTGCCACAATGACAGCCCTGCTAACAGGCTAAATGCCAACAAGCTGTTCAATAACCAGCGCGGCGTCATGGCCCAGCGACGATTAAAGGCTATAATTTCCAAGTACTTCACTCCCGCGGTTCATCTCTTTCACGCCATGAGGTGCCCTATGCTGATCAAAATCCTGTTTGTTGTTCTGCTATTCACCGTCATGTTTAATTTGTTTTACGCGCTTTACCACATGATTAAAAATGATGAGCAAGCGCCAAAAATGTCAAAATATCTCGGCCGCCGCCTGATGTTTTCAGCCTTGATCATTTTTATTTTGGTAATTGCCTTGGCGATGGGGTTTATCACACCCCACCACACACCTCACTGACAGCAGCCATTACCGCCAGCACTACAGTACGTATACAAAAATAAACAGATTCAACCAAACCACATCGACAAAATGCCAATACCAGGCGGCGGCCTGGAATGCAAAATGGCGCTCGGGTGTGAAATGGTTTTTGATTAAAATCCGCAAAAAGACCACCGTTAAAATAATTGCCCCCAAGGTGACATGTAGTCCATGGAAGCCTGTCAACATAAAAAAGGTGTTGCCGTAAATGCCAGTATCCAAACGCAAATGCAATTCGTGGTAAGCGAGGCTATATTCGTGCATTTGCAACGTTAAAAAGGACACACCGAGCAATATCGTCAGCGCCATAAATATTTTTAATTGCAGACGCTTACCCTCCTCCAACCCCACATGGGCGAATTGCAAAGTAATTGAAGAGCCCAACAACAGCAGCGTGTTAATTAACGGAATATCCTGCCACTCCATTTCACCGCTGACTTTGCCACCCGGCGTTTTTAACAGGGGCCAATCGGCGACGAAATCAGGCCAGAGAATCGTAGCCGTCGTTTCATGGCGCGCACCAGCGAGATCGGGTACCGAAATCATTCGCGCATAAAAGAGCGCACCAAAGAAAGCGAGAAAAAACATCACCTCGGAGAAAATAAACCAGCTCATCCCCTGGCGAAACGAACGATCCATTTGCGCACTGTAAAGGCCGGTCATGGATTCATTAATAACATTGCCAAACCATCCCACCAACATACACAACAAGAGCGTAACGCCCAACAATAGAAGATAAAGCCCTGCTCCCTGATGATGACCGGCATATTCATTGACAAGATTGGCCGCGCCCAGCCCCATTAAAAACAGCGCACCAGCGCCTAATGCGGGCCACGAGCTTTGCGCGGGAACATAATATTTTTCAATTCTGGCAGCCATATTAGATACCTCGCTAATGACTCACCCGTTAACCTCGAAAAACGTTCTTTCTGAATGACCTCACTATCACATCAATAATTCCACTTATTCGTTTTTGGCGCGGTAGAGTGTGTAAGACAGCGTAAATGTCTGCACCTCTTTTGGCAGCGCCGGGTCTACATAAAAGCGCAAGTGCATTAGCTTGCTTTCGTGCGCACCAAGCGGCTGTTGCGTAAAACAAAAACACTCTATCTTTTTTAAATACTGTGCGGCTTCGCCAGGTGATACCGAAGGAACTGCTTGGCCAAGCATCGCCTCGGCGCTAAGGTTTTCCACACGAAAATCAATATCGGTTGTTTTGCCAGGTTCCACCGTTACCCGTTCAGTCATTGGAGAAAATTGCCAGGGAATGGATTGGTCGACCAGCGCTAAAAATTCCACCGTGACTTGCCGCTGAGCATCCACCTGCGTAGAGGCTACTGCAGCCACGGAGGATGTTTTACCGTTAATCCCTGTGACTTTGCACAGCACCGAATAAAGCGGAACCAATGCGAAGCTGAAGGCGAACATTCCGGCGCAAATCCACAATAATTTTTTTAGCAATGGTTGATGCATGGCTATATCTTCGGCGGCTCCTGAAAGCTGTGATAAGGCGCTGGCGATGGCAACGTCCACTCCAGCCCCTCTGCCCCTTCCCACACGTTACTGGTTGCCGGTTCTCCGCGACGGCGTATGGCTTTAATCACCACCCACACAAATAGCAATTGCGATAAACCAAATAAAAATCCACCGATGCTGATAAATGCGTTCAAGCTGGAAAATTGCAGCGCGTAATCAGGAATGCGCCTGGGCATGCCGGCAAGGCCAACAAAATGCATGGGGAAAAATAAAAGATTTACTGAAATCAGCGAACACCAGAAATGCCATTGTCCCAAGCGCTCGTCATACATAACACCGGTCCATTTGGGCAACCAAAAATAAGCAGCGGCGATAATGGAAAACAGCGCTCCGGTTACCAGCACATAATGGAAATGCGCCACCACAAAATAGGTATCCTGATACTGAAAATCCGCGGGAATCATTGCCAACATCAAGCCGGACAAACCACCAATAGTAAAAAGCACAATAAAGGCGATGGCAAACATCATGGGGGTTTCAAACGTCATAGAGCCGCGCCACATGGTCGCCACCCAGTTAAATACTTTTACGCCGGTGGGCACGGCAATTAGCATAGTGGAATACATAAAAAATAATTCAGCGGTCAGCGGCAAACCTGTGGTGAACATGTGGTGAGCCCACACGATAAATGAGAGAAAGGCGATGCTCGCTACTGCAATCACCATGGACGTGTAACCAAATAATGGTTTGCGAGCAAAGGTGGGCACGATACTGGAGACAATGCCAAAAGCCGGCAAAATCATGATGTAGACTTCCGGGTGACCGAAAAACCAGAAGATGTGCTGAAACATCACCGGATCGCCACCGCCCGCCGCGCTAAAAAAGCTGGTGCCAAAATATTTATCCGTAAGCACCATGGTGACCACACCCGCAAGCACCGGCATTACCGCAATCAATAAAAACGCTGTGATCAACCAGGTCCATACAAACAACGGTAATTTCATCCAGGTCATCCCCGGTGCACGCAAATTAAAAATAGTGATAATGACATTCATGGCCCCCATGATGGATGACACACCCAACAGGTGAATGGAAAACACAAAAAACGCAGTGCTATCGCCGCTGTAAGTTGTCGATAGCGGGGCATAAAAAGTCCACCCTGCGGCGGGGCCACCACCTTTCATAAACAGGGTGGAAAGAAGAATCGTGAAAGAACACGGCAGAATCCAGAAGCTCCAGTTATTCATGCGCGGCAAAGCCATATCAGGTGCACCTATCATCATAGGTATAAGCCAATTAGCCAGCCCCACAAAAGCAGGCATAATTGCGCCAAACACCATTACCAGGCCGTGGATTGTAGTGAGTTGATTAAAAAATAAGGGGTCGAAAAATTGCAGGCCAGGTTGAAATAATTCCGCACGAATTAACATGGCGAAGGTGCCGCCAATAAAAAACATCAACAATGAAAACAACAAATACAAAGTGCCTATATCTTTATGGTTGGTGGTAAAAAGCCAACGTTTGATACCCGATGCTTTGTGTTCGTCGTGTGCTGTGTGGCCAAGGGCTTGTTCAATTGTGCTCATGGTTTACTCCTTCGCCTTCATCGCCGCCACAACATCAGCCGTTTGCACCAGATCACCAGTATCATTACCCCAAGCGTTGCGCTCATAGGTAATAACCGCTGCTATATCTGCTGCAGCCAGTTGTTTACCAAACGCCTGCATCGCGGTATTGGGCCTGCCATAAATCACCGTGTGTAAATGCGCAGGTAAATCTTTCGTCACCACGGCACTACCTTTAAGCGCAGGAAATGCACCCGGAATTCCCAAACCTGTTACCTGATGGCAGGCTGCGCAACGCTCTTCGTAAATTTTTTTGCCCGCCGCTAACAGCTGATCGCGATCGCGCACAACCGCCGCTTGCTCTGCCTGCCTGGCCTGCTCTTGTGCGGCGAGCTGTTGCTGCACCCAGGCCTCAAAATCAGCCGGTGTTTTTACCTCCACCACAACGGGCATAAAGCCGTGATCCTTGCCGCATAACTCGGCGCATTGGCCGCGATAAGTTCCGGGTTGCTCTACCAGGGCCCAGGCTTCATTGATAAAGCCGGGATTAGCGTCTTTTTTAATGGCAAAGGCCGGCAGCCACCAGGAGTGAATAACATCTTCGGAGGTCATCAAAAAGCGGATTTTTCGCCCGGTAGGCAATACCAATGGATGATCTACCTCGTGCAGATAATGCTCACCCTTTTCGGCCAGGTTATTGATTTGGTCGCGTGGCGTTGCCAGCAGCGAATAAAACTCAATGGGGTACTCGAGATATTTGTAGTGCCACTTCCATTGGGAACCGGTCACCAACACAGTCAGCTCCGCCTTGGAGGTATCTTCCATAGCGATCAGCGTTCTGCTCGCCGGAATTGCCATCACCACCAGAATCAGAACCGGTATCGCGGTCCAGAGGATTTCTACTTTGGTACTGTGATGAAATTGCGCAGGTGTAGCGCCGCGGGATTTACGGTGACGAATAATGGACCAAAACATAAGCCCGAAAACAATCAGTGCTATCGCACAACAAATATAGAAAATTGTCATGTGGAGGCTATAAACCTCATGACTGATATGGGTTGCGCCCTGGGTCATATTGTAAGACGCAGGTGCCGCCACTACAGGTATCGCACACGCAAACAAACCACTCGCCAAAAGCTTGTCAGGCTTCATGCGACGCCTCCTTTTTGCGTTGTTAGCGACTCGCGTCGCATACCAAACAGGATTCATAACAACTGCAAACTGGCCGCACAACACGAATAGCCTTGCCAGATCGTTGTTCTTGAATGATCAACAGCAGACACGCTGCGCTCATGAAACCGGAGATAAGCGTCCGGCATGACGACCTGAGTAGTGATCAGCAATTATTAGCAAGCAAACTGCCGCACAGGAAAATACGCAACGTATTTGTAAAGCATGCGAACAAGGCGCACACCTATGGCGCCTAATCGTTACACATTCGCTAACGGGCATCCTGAACCTTTGCACTCCGGCAAAGTGGATGCTGGGAAGGGAGGAACCTTTTGGCCCGCTTCGTACGGGCCTTAGTCCTTAAGGGGCTATAAAAGTGAAAGGTTATTATCCCTTCGTCTACATCTAAACCAGCTGAAAACTGTTGTTTTAACTATAACCCGCATCATCAGAAACGCAAATCCGAAACGCTGCTTCTAATGGATTTATAGCTACATGAATTTGTAGCAGCAAGGATAAATAACTACATGGATTTGGGATCTATCCAGAGTTCTGCGCGATCGACCGGCGTTTCCTTCGGCATCACCGGATTGGTGAGGGAAATAATAGTACGATTTTTCAAATCACCTTTTTGTACGGCTTCTTGTACATTGGGCGAACTCATAAAGACTTTTTCAAAGCTGCCGTCGGCAATGGCCGCATTCAGCCCCTGCTCCAAATCTTTTGCCAGTTGCTTTTTATTTTTATTAACAAATAAATAGAAATCCATTTTGTATACCAACATCAAATGCTTTTCGACTTCCAGATTTAACGTGGGATTTTTTTCTACTTCGCTAAACGGCTCGAATACAGCGCGGGGGAAAGCGTCAAAGCGACCACCGTCGAGCATATAAAACAGGTTCTGGTATTTCATGGTCTTAACCACTTGTAAGCCATTACCTTCCAGAATTTTAGTATCAACCCAGGAGGTACCCTGCCCGAGCTTTAGCTTGCGCAAATCATCAAGGGTTTTAACGTTATCAAATTTTGGCTGATCGCCCTTGCGAATAATCAAAAACCGGTGACCAAGCAAACCTTTGTAAAGGGGAATGCGTATAGGTTGAAGCTGCTCTTCTAACTCAACGCTGGTACCTGCCCACATAATATCCAGGGTGCCATTGAGGGTATCCTCAACCATACGTACCTGGGTCAGGCTGCCATCGACAATCTGGTGCTCATACTTATGGTCCACATGATCAAGCGCCAGCTTGATCATCTTGGCCGCGTAATAGCCATTGGGGTCCACCGGGGATTGGTTGTATTTGATAACCTCGGCTGATGCCAGGCCGGAAAACAAGGGGAGGACGAGACCTAATACAGGCCCAAAAGCACGAAACGGGATTTGCATAGCTAGCTACCTCAAGCAATTTGCTTGAGTATAGTAGTTAAATAATGCGCCACTGTTTATTTTTGTTAGTGAAAGGAAAGTTTGCCGCCTCGCTTGGCAAGGCGGCTTATTAACGGGCAACAATGCCAAGTATTGTGACCAGCTACTGCGGGCGCTTAACTGTCAAGACACTACCGTTATAGTCAAACTTGCCAATAGATGCATCAAAGTCCGCTGCATCGCCAGCAGCACCGCTTATCCAGCGCACATTAACCTTGCGATCTTTGACCATGCCAGGGAAATCCCCCACTCGCTCGCCTATGGTCAAGGTTCCGCTGGCATCGTCATAACTCATGGGAATGCGCGAGAATTTGCCGTCGAGATAATTATTCGAGCGACCATCATCTTCATAGAGTTCGAAGCTGCCGTTAGCACCTGTATAAACCGTCACCGTAATGGGTGCATTCAAACCTTCATCTGTATATTGGATTGCAGGTCCGGTTGTCAAAATCGAACCGGCTTTCACAAACAATGGGATTTGATTAAGGGGTGCTGCCACGGTTAAGGTCTGGCCGCCTTTCACGCGCTCACCCGTCCAGAAGTTGTACCAATCAGTGCCTTCCGGTAGATAAAGATCGCGACTCCGCGCTTTGTATTCAGTCACAGGGCTCACCAGGATTGAAGGTCCGAACATATATTGGGTATTTATTCCCCAGGCTTTTTTATCGTTGGGAAAATCCATTACCAGCGCACGCATAATGGTGCTGTCTTTATGATAGGTATCAGCAGCCTGCGTGTAGATATAGGGCATGAGACGATAGCGCAGTTTGACCGTATCCTCCAGCCCTTTATAAATGTCGCTACCCTTGCCCGCCAAACTAAAAATTTCGCGATACGGAAATTGCCCGTGAGAGCGAAACAGCGGAACAAAAGAACCGAACTGCCACCAGCGCAAATTTTGCTCTTGCCACTCGGGTAATTGTGCTGGATCAATCTGATCCCAGGTAATGGCATCACCTTTAGGGCCGTGATTATATTTGGCCTCAGTGGTAAAACCACCTATATCAAAAGTCCAGTTTGGCACACCTGCCATACCAGTGTTCAAGCCGGTAGCAATCTGGTCGCGCATGTTATCCCAAGTGGCCGCAATATCGCCACTCCAGATAGCGGAGCCGGTGCGCTGTATGCCGCCGAAACCGGAGCGAGTCAAAATAAATTGACGCACATCGGGCTTTTCTTTTTGCGAGCCTTCATGAACACCCGTTGCGTGAGGGATTACATAGGAGTTGAAATATTCAGCTCCCGAGCCCACACCACCGGAACGGCTGATCAACTCCTTACGCTTCATAAAATTCACGTTGGAATGAATGTCCGGCTCAGATGCATCTAACCAATAGGCATCGAAACCTTTTGAGTTAATTTTCTGGCTCACCTGCTTCCAGAAAATTTCCTGTGACTCTTTGGGATAGGGATCGTAGAAAGCATTGGCATAGCCGGGATAAATCCAGTCGACATTTTTCTCGTCCAGGTTTTTGTTGAACATATAACCTTTCGCGTTCAACTCTTTGTAATTATCCGTTGTTGGATAAAACTTTGGCCACACGGAAATCATGATATTGCCGTGCATGGCGTGGATCTTGTCGGTAAGCGCTTTGGGATTGGGGAAAAACTTTGGATCAAAGTCGTGGCTACCCCAGGCATCCACCGGCCAGTAAGACCAGTCCAGCACAATATTGTCGATAGGCACTTTGGCATCACGATATTGTTTGAACATATTGACTATCTCGTCCGACGACTTGTAACGCTCGCGGCTTTGCCAGAAACCGTAGGCCCACTTGGGCAACATAATGGCTTTGCCGGTGAGGTGACGATAACCCGCGATAACTTCATCTTTATTGCCGCCGGCAACAAAGTAGTAATCAATGGCTTTTGCAGTTTCAGAAAAGAGCGACAACTCTTTTTGTTCTGCTACGGGCAGAGGCTCTTGATGTACCAGGCGAAAGAAACCACCGTCCACTTTCCAATTCGCTTTAAGGGCTTTTTTCTCGCCCGCCTTCATCGCCATATTGTAATTGTGAAACCAGGGGTTCCAGTTCATGCGCCAGCGATCCAATACTTTTTGGCCATCCACAAACAATTGCGCATAGCCTGAGTTGTACATGCGGAAGTGATGCACACCATCGGTTTTGGCTTCAATACTGCCCTCTATCTCCACCCGCAGCGTTTGCTTTTTCTCAGCATCGGCCAATTCGGGCGGAAAATTTATCTCGCGATTGTTATTGTCTTTGTAGAACTGATAATCCACATCTTTTTCAACACGGGTTACCTTGAGCGTGTCGCCATCGTAGTAGCGCACCGTCAAACCGCCCTCTTTGCCTTCGGCATCATAGAGCTTCAAATTTTCAGCAAGCCCCTGGGCTTCTTTAGGATTGCCAAAACGGGTGATGGAATTATTATCCCAAAGCACGCCGTAATTATTGCTGGACACCAGGAACGGAATGGAGATCACCAGGTTATGGGTAGTCAACTCAACGTTTTCACCAGCGAGGTTCATCAAGTCATTATTTTGTTGGCCCAAGCCAAAAAAACCTTCATCGCTACCGCGATTAAATTCCTGACGAATCGCATAGGAGTTGGCCGCCGGCGCAACAGGATCAGCGGTAACCTGCGCAAAGGTTCCTGCCGTCTCCTCTTTTAGCAACTGCTTTCCGCTGGCATCCGCAAAGCTTACCTGTCCGGTCACCAGTGATACTTCTGCAGTTACCTGCGCAGTTTTTAGTAATAACGTTTCACCCTGCTGATCAGCGGTAAAATTAATTCCCGTCGGCGTGGCCACCACCTGAATAGAGGCTGGCAACACATCAAAGCTATCGCCCGGTAAACGAGTAACACGAATTATTTTATCCGTCATCACCTGCAAGCGCACTTTGTGGGCGCCAGCAGTCGATTTAGGCAGTGTTATGACAACACCATCCGCCGTGCGCTCCACCTGTGCCAATTGTTGCGCTGAGGAAACAACAGCTGTTTTGCTGGAATCTGCTTTATCCGAGCAGGCTTGCAGTACGCACACGGACGCCAAACCTATAAGGCTATATTTGAGAATATCTTTTGCTGCCAACATTGAAAGCTCTCCTGTTTTTTAGCAAAAATTTTATTGATTATGGTGTGATAAAACTAATTGGTTTTATAAGTCGCCATGCGAACCTTTAACAGGTGCGGACGCTCTGCAAAGTTCAGCCCCCAATCGGTCTGGTCGCCATTCCACACGCGCTCCATTACCCACTCGCCTTTTTCGTAGTGCCCTTCTTCGATACGATCAATCATGTATTTTGAAGTTTTAATTTCATCCGAAGGTTTGAATTCAACACGCGATTTAAACCCTGTTACCAGATATTCATTCTCACTCAACTGTGCAATCAAAGCGCCGCCAGAAGCCGGATCATTACCTTTTGGAAGGGAAGTAAAAAACATGGGGCGGCCATAGGTGACTTCTGCATTCCACTTACCCAGATCCAGGGTTTGCGTTAAAGCCTCGGCAATTTTTTTAGCGGCGGCTTCTTTCTCCGCTTGGCTAGCTTCTGGCTTGGCTTGCATCTTTTTCACAGATTCCGCATCCAGCGGCTCGGAAACACCCCACACATGATTTTCAAACGCCAGCTTGGCCCACTCACGCATCATGGGTGCTATAACGCGATAATGACGAGCAAAATTCTCAATCGTCTCGTCATCATATTTATCGGCACCCAGGGGATAATTGACATAGTCGGTATCGTCCATGCCAAAGGGTGAAAAACCTATGGCACCGCGACCAAGCGCATCAAAAAAGTAGCGGGCATAGGTTTGGCTATTACCCATCTCAGGCACCATCAATGGATTATCAGCACGACTGTATTGTTCCAGCCACTTCACCACCGTTTTATGATCAGGGTTATAAATATCAGGGCCCAGTGCATCCAGATGTGGTGCCGCGGCTTTCCATACGGGGATCACATTATCGGTAGGCCCACCCTTTTCCCAAAAAGTTGGATTAAACGGATCGCGCAATGCCGCATTCGCATACATAGGCAAGGCCTTTATGGCTTTGCCAGCCGCTGCCAATTCATCGCAGTATTTTGCAATGTAATAAGCATGGAAAAACTCGTCAGCATCTTTGCCAAAGGCTATTGCCCAAGGTACAGATTTAATTTTTAAATAGCTTGCCAAGGACTCAGGGATAGGAGCATCAAATACTTTTTGTGCCATGGGTGAATAGTCGCGATCAGAACCCCAGGTTCCCGCCTCATTTTCCACCTGTACCATAATCACGGTATTTTGCGGATCATTTTTCTTGAGGTATTTCATCAACTCAAGAAATGCTTTTTTATCAGCCGCCAAGGTGTTAGCGCCCAGGGGCGACATGGAGTTCAGTGTTTCACCGGTTTTGGTGACCACACGTGGAAAACGTTCGTTATTTAATTTTGCCCAGGCAGGCATATAGTGCGGTGCATTATTTTTCCAGGCACCAAACCACAACAGCACCAAGCGCACTTTATTTTCACGCGCTTCTTTTAACAACACATCCAGATAAGAAAAATCGAATTTACCTTCAACCTGTTCAACCTGCTCCCAGGCCACGGGAATCTCCAGAGTATTTGCCTGCATTTTCTGGATCGAAGGCCAAACCTGTTTTAGTGCAGCCGGATAATTGCTGGAGTTATTCGCTTGCGCGCCCAACATTAAAAACGGCGCGCCATCAACCATAAGTGCATGCTTGCCATTTTTTGAAACGATTTCTGGCAGATCACCAGAAAAAACTTTACTTGTAATCAGAGCTCCGCAAATTGCACCTACGAGGTTAAGACGCGACAAAAAAGTAGTGTGAGTGAAAATCATGAAGCCTCCGATAAAAATAGGTTTAAGGAAGTTTAGCAAAGCGATTCCGCATTACTGTTGCTCCTTAACAAAATCTTACTTATAAAAAAACCTTGCCTCATTGCTGGGGCAAGGTTTTTTTAAAACAGCTACACCACCAAATTAGAATTTGGCACGGAAGCTAAGCGAGTAACGAGCATCTTGTGCATAGGAGTAGGCAACATGATCGCCAGCGCCATTTTGCTTCATGATACCAATGGTTTTTTCCTTCAACAGGTTGCTAGCTTCCAGAGTAACAGTGTAATTATCCAGGAAGGTGTAACCAATAGATGCATCCAATTGGCCGTAAGCATCGTTATAAATTGGAAGACGTGCTTTACCAGATGTATCCAGGAAGTCAGGATCAAAACCATTGGTTCCCCAGGCAATCAGGTACTCGCTGCGCCAGGAGTAGGCTAAACGAGCAGCGACACCGCCTTTCTCATACATTCCTATGATGTTGTAGGAATTTTTCGAAAGCTGATCAATTGGCATTTGACCATAAAGAGTGTGGTCTGTATCTACCGGACTTACACCAGTAGCATTAGCAGGAATTTTTGCTTTGCTATCGATATAAGTATAGTTAGCTTGCATACCCAAACCATCGAAAGGTGCTGGCAAAGAATCAAAGAACTTGCTCACACCGAGCTCAATACCATTGATATCCCCAGAACCAATATTTTTAAGACTGGTTGTATCTATATCAACAGCATCTCCATTTGGCGTCACACCACCCATCAGTTGATTTTCTCTACGGAAGAAATTATCAACTTGCTTAGTGAACAATGCTAAATGAGCCATCCCGCCCTTATCATCAAAGTACCATTCAGCAGAAATATCAAACTGATTGGCAGTCATTGGATCCAGGTTGGGATTGGTAAATTGCTCTTGCGAGAACTTGATATCATCCAGACTTGTTACTGTTTGCACACCATCTTTTTTGGTATTAGTAACAATTCGCTTGGCTTGCAAATCGGAGAAGCTTGCAGCCCAAACAGCTTTTGATGCTGCAAAACGCACGAAAAGATCATCCGTCGCTTTCAATCTCAGGTTCAAGCTAGGCAACACATGTGTATGACTATTTTTTGTTTCATACGGAGAGGTTGTTGCTTCGAAGCCTACACCTGGTGGGCCATCAAGTTTTTCCCAACGCTGAAAACCACTTGCTTCATTGTCAGTCTGTACAACACGCACACCAACGTTACCGTCTAACGGCATAGACCAGTTCTCAAAGGCGAAGTTGGTCATCACGTAGCCAGACGTGGTTGTCTCGTCCTGTTGGTTGCGATAGGCAGGATCAGTCAAGCGAGTCCATTGCGGATAAATTGTGCTGCAAATCCAGGGCTGGTAGGCCGCACACACAGTTGCTGGATCACCGTTAATAGCATCAGTAGTCGCTTTGAAGTTTTTAACCGCCTCGCGGCTGTACAGGTAGCCCGCCGCCGGTACAGAAACATCGCCACGTTGGAAATTACTGAACGAATACAGGTTCAAATATTTGGACGCTTCATCCGCAGTAACCTTTGGAATATTGGTCTTGTCGTAGCCGCTCCAATCCAGTTTGGTAAACCAGGTTTGGTTGCGCGCATGCCAATCGTATTCAGTATTGATATTGTCAGCAGTTTTTTCAGAATATCTCACGCCCGCTTTAACAGATTTGATAATGGAATCATCAAAACTATATTCAGCATCGAATCTGGCTGCTTTTGAGTCAGCTTCGTTGCGCTCAAAATGGGTCATCTCCTGGCCCAAGTCATAGTTGGAGTAATCCGACATATAGCTTGAGGAAATTCCAATATCAGGCGTCGCTGTACCTACACCGCTCAGAGTTGCAGTGGCTGGTCTGACTTCCAGACCCAAGGTGTAATCGTCAGCTGTTGCCTTGGCTTTTACATATTGCAAATCAGCGGAGAATTTCCAATGCTCATCCGGGGTCCACTTCACGCCGGCAGAATAATCAGTGGTGTCAGAAGTATTTTGCGCCCAGCGAGTACTGGTACCAAGGTCGACACCCCAGGCAACTGGGTTGGCCACTGTAACGTCACCACTAACAAGCGCACCATTTTCGTCGTACTTCCAATTTTTGTCGCTGGTTGGCAGCAACGCTTGATCGCCTTTATGGCCGCTAATGAAGAACGCATTTTCGTCATACAGAGAATCATGCTTGCTTTGGAACGCCGTTACATAAACTTCAGTATTGTCATTTGGCGCCCATTGGAACGCAGCATAACCACCATCGCGCTTGCTGTGATAATCGTTGCGGCGCCAGTCCACACCTTTTGATACCCATACATCCTGGCCATCAATTTCGCGAGGCAAATAAGCGCGGGTATAAACCTGATCAGAGCGGCTTGCCAGTTTGGAAGTAGACAAATCGATCAGGAAACCAATTTCACCTGCATCAGTTGACCAGCGATTGCTGTACAAGCCAGAGTATTCACCATTGGTTTCTTTGAGCTGATCACCGTAGTTAGCTTTTGCCGTTACGCTCGCCAATTGGCCAGGAGCATCAAAGGGCATACGGGTACGCAGGTTTACAGTACCACCCAGGCCGCCTTCAATCATGTCGGCAGAGGGACTTTTGTAGGTATCTACCGCGTACATCAACTCCGCTGGAACATCTTCGAAACTAATACCACGGCCACCAGCTGCAGAGAACACATCACGCCCGTTCAACTCGGAGCGCACTTGAGTCAAACCACGCACTGCCACACCACTACCTTCGGCGGCGGGGTGTTCGGCATCGTTGTTGGTGTACCGACCAACGGTCACACCTGGTACACGTTGCAGGGCTTCAGTCACACTGCGATCTGGTAATTTACCAATGTCTTCAGCAACGATTGAATCCACTACTACGTTTGAGTTCTTTTTAACATCTTGTGCCGATTGAACGCTCGCACGTTGACCAACAATAACAACTTCCTCAGTATCAGCCGCTTTTTCATCGGCCGCATACGCAGATACTGCGCCCATAGCACTTACGGCCAATGAAACGCTGGAAGCCATTTTGATATACAACGGTAATTTCTTTTTCAGAAATGTTTGTTCGTTTTTATTTATCATTGTCTTTCTCCAGTTATAAAAGTTAAAACCACCCCTATACTTTTTGGCCTGGCGGCCATCACGCTATGCGTGAGCGACGGTTAATCACAACTTCCGTCTTATTTTTTGCCTAACAAATAGCTTTCGCCTTCCTGTGCGTTAAAAGTCCCCGAATCTCCATTGAGCTTAATGGCAACCGCTTTGCCATTAGCTCTATTTACCAGCGTAAAACTACGCTCCAATAAAGAATTTTTAAGAGTCACTTCACCGGCTTTTCCGGCCGTTATGGTGGCTGTTTGCAGCTGATTATTTTTCCATTGCAGATCTACTACCAAATTACCGCGCGCGCGCAAACCAGTTACAGAACCTTGAGACCAGGCTTTAGGTAAAGCCGGTAACAGATACAATTGCCCTGTATGGCTTTGCAACAGCATCTCAGCAATACCTGCCGTTGCGCCAAAGTTGCCATCGATTTGAAACGGCGGATGGTTGTCCCACAGGTTTGGCAAGGTGCTAATGGTCAATTGTTCCGAGAGCAATTTATGCGAGCGATCACCGTCAAGCAGGCGCGCCCATAAGTTGACTTTCCAAGCCTGCGACCAACCGGTACCACCATCACCGCGCGCATTTAAGGTTGTACGCGCTGCCTGCAATAATTCCGGTGTTTTACTGGCATCTATTTGATGGCCAGGATGCAGCGCAAACAAATGGGATATGTGGCGGTGTTGATTTTTCGGATCATCGAGATCTTCTTTCCACTCCTGCAATTGCCCCCATGAACCAATGCGCACACCGGGATCAAGCTTCGCTAAAGCATCCGCCGCTTTTTTACCGAAAGTTTTGTCGCCAACGAGTTGCGCGGCTTCTGATGTATTGCGCAGCAAATCAAACACAATTTGTTGGGACATGGCAGCAGCCACTACAAAAGGCCCCTGCTCTGGCGAAAAGCTTGGCGAAACCACCAACTTGCCATCGCGAGGATCCACAACCAGTGTGTCCAACCAGAATTGCGCGGCACCTTTCATTAATGGCCATGCGCGCTCACGCAAGAATTTTTTATCGCCGGTAAACAAATAGTGTTCGTAATAATGCTGCGCCATCCAGGCACCAGCTTCCGGCTGCCAAAAGGCTGTGGGCCATTCGATAACACCGGCAAAGCCCCAGATGTTGGTATTTAAAAATAATGTCCAGCCATTGGCGCCGAGGATTTTTTTTGCAGCCGCTTCACCCGGTTTTACCAGCGAGTCGACAAAATCAAATAGTGGGCGGGTGGTCTCCTGCATATTGGTGGTTTCAGCCAACCAGTAATTCATTTGCAGGTTGATGTTTACGTGGTAGTCGTCATTCCAGGGCGGTGTATTAGTGCGGTTCCAAACACCTTGCAAATTCGCAGGCAGAGAGCCTGCTCGCGATGACGAAATCAATAAGTAGCGACCGAATTGAAAATAAGTAGCTTCAAGAGTGCGATCTTGTTGAGCGTTGCCTTTGCGGTAATTGGCCAACAACTCTGGCGTCATCTTGTCAGTGATTGATTGACCAATATCCAGATTCACACGATCAAAAATCTGGCGGTAATCCGCTTGATGAGCCTTCAATAATTCGGCGAAGGTTTTTTTCTGGCTTTTATCAAGCTTGTCAGTGACAGTTTTATGGGGATTGCCACCGCGATAATCGGGGTAGTGCTGCACATAATCTGTAGCTGCCGTTAATAAAATTACGACAGAGTCAGCATTGGAAACTTGCAGCTTATCGCCAGCTTGCTCCAATTTTCCGCCGATAGTCGACACCTGGGCACCCGCTTCGTATTTAAGACCATTATCTTGTAATGCACCGCTCACACTGATACGGCCCGCTGCCACTTGGGTTTGTGCACTGCGATTATCGGGAATATTAAGGGCGGCGGTGAGTGATACTTTGCCGGGCTGATCCGCACTGATGCGAACTGCGATAACAGAATCCGGGTAGCTGGCAAAATATTCACGCACATAGCGAACACCATTTTGCGTGTAGCTGACGCTGACCAAACTGTTATTTAAATCAAGATTGCGCTGGTAGTTGCTCACCGCACCTTGCTGCGGAAAGTTTAAAAGCAGCTCACCAAAATTCTGGTAGTCGCCATAACCAATCGTTTTACGTCCCAGCAGTTTGGCGACATCTGTCGGCTCCATAGAGCCCTTTTCTGTCAGGGTTTTGCGCACTGATGCCAGCTTTTCTGCCTGGGCATTTGCTGGTATGCCGAAATCGTACCCTTGCTTTGAGCCCGGCCCGCCAGTCCACAGGGTCTTTTCATTAAATTGCAGGTGCTCCGCATCTACCGCGCCCATCACCACTGCACCCATAGCGCCATTGCCAATAGGTAGGCCTTCGCGCTCCCAATCGGCGGCAGGCTTATCGAAGGAAATACGCAGCTCCGGCTGCCCTGCAGAGGCCATGTGCCCGCAACCAATTCCGACCAATATGGCGCAGGCATAAACAGCTGATCTGGCTTTCACCAATGCTGAAGACCTATTGCCCATCGCCACACCTCTGTCGTTATTTTTTATAAAAATTGCCCTGCATATATATGGTATATATGACTATATGAACCAATATTATGACACTTTTTTCATCCATGCAACGGTTATTACCAATAATATTCCATGGCGGTAAATTTTTTATTTATAAAAAGTCATTGCAGACGGGAGAAGTAATAAGACGTAACTTTTCGACACAATTTTGAGGCCAGTGAAACACCCAAAAGGCCGGCTCATAACCCACGCCAAGGATTTTCGAGGCGAAAAAAAACCGGCTTAAGCCGGTTTTCAACAACGAAAAAATCAAATTTTCAAAGCCGCCACTCGCTGGTAGGCCAATTTGGGTTTATGCGCGCGATCAAATAGCAGCGGATAGTTGGTTCGCCCCTCCACCGGAAAGCCGTTAAGCCAAGAGGTATCATCGCAAATACCCCAGGTAGTAACGCGCTCAATCTTGTCCCTGTGCTTCAGGAAGAGTTTGAAGATAGCCTCATAACGACGGCTCAGCTTTTCTTCCATTGCCGCCGGCAATCCCTTGGTATAGGGGTCAAGTTCAGGCTTGTATTCGAAGCGGCTGGATATCTCCGCCCCGTTCACAGCCCAGACGGAAGGCAAAACATCTACATCCAATTCCGTAACATGAACCCGCACACCTTCCCGGGCAAATGCCTCGATACTTTTTTCAACCTCGACCAAGTCGGGTGTATCTATCCCCAAGTGCCCCTGCATACCTACGCCATGGATAGGCACCCCATCCCGCTTGAACTGGCGCAGCATGGCTACCACAGCATCCCGCTTGGCCGGTAAAAACATGTTGTAATCGTTATACATCAGATGAGCCTTAGGATCGGCGGTGTGCGCCAGGTGAAAAGCCTCCGCCAGATAGCCCTGTCCCAACACCTTGTACCAGTCGCTCTCGCGCCATTGCCCCTTATCTTCAAGCGCCTCATTGACCACATCCCAGGCAGCAATGCGTCCTTTGTACCTGCCAACCAGAGTCGCAATATGCTCTGCCATTCGCTTGCGTAATATCACCGGAGACACAACCTGCCCCATATCCCTAAAAACCCATTCTGGTGTTTGCGAATGCCATACCAGGTTATGCCCCACGATATACATGCCATTTCGCTGACCAAAATCGACGAATTGGTCAGCCACATCCCATTTCCACTTACCCTCCTCCGGGTTGATAGTCTGCCATTTCATAGCATTTTCAGCTGTGATTGCATTGAATTCTCGGGCAATCAACATCTGCAGCTCGGTATCATGCTTGGCAAAAGTTGATCCCGCCACCGCTGTACCCACTTTGAAATCGCCCTTGAATAAATCCTTCAAGCCCAACTTGAACTCTTCTTTGGCCAAGGCTGCCTGCCGGAACTGCATCAGACATAACCCCGCCAAAGCGCTCCCCATAAAACCACGTCGCCCTAATTTCATAGCTCTCGCTCCTCACTGTATTGGAATGCTCCAACTTTAGTTCAGCCATCACTGAGGTACTAGCGCACAAACAATAATTTACACCCCCAGTATTACCTCAGTCCTTGAAACAAAAAAATCAAACGATAATGCCAGGCGACTTTGCCCTGATTGCGACTCAAAAGGTACTGGTCGAAACAGGCAGGGTTTGCGATTGATTTACCGGTGACCATCCACGCGATGCGCGAGTGTTTGGTGTTGATAGCGAAGCGATAACGCAGTATCGCCGTCATCCCCCCCGAGCAGCGGACTGGCCGGGGTTAGAGTAAAAGCGATTTACAGTTTTTATATGGCGCATTGCGCTTCGCTTACGAATGCGCCATACACCTTTCTTGGCTATTGATTTAAGTGCGGGATTTTAAAAGCGCACCTCTGTAACAATACAAAACCAAGCTCGGGAATCTATTTCTGATTAATACATTGACAATACTTAATAAAACATCCCGACAATTTCTTGTCGGGATGTTGCGTAATTACAGATTAGTCAAATAGCTTTTTGTAAGGGTGTATACTTACAGCGACCTAGCCACTAAAAAATCAGTATTAGCTCAACCACATTGGATTTTATATAATTCCCATCTTCATCTGATTTAACTCCTATCTTTTCATCTGGCTGAAGAGATAGATAGTAAAATCCGCTTTCATCAAAGAAAAATTTAATATCCTCAACAACAAAAAATGGATAGTTTTTTTGATAAAAAAAATCAAACTCTAAAACATCTGAAAATCGCAAATGGGCTATTGCATACCCCGCATTCTTTCTAGCAGAAAACTTCAAATCCAAAATTGGATTTGAAAAATAATTTGAAACTGAAAAATCAACCAGCTGCGAGTCAAGCAAGGTATTTTCTGCGCTGAGAAAATCAATAACATCACGCCCTAAAATTTTCTTTGCCATATTTCACCTTTAAAAGCCAAACAATTTTAACTCTGCTTCCGTGGGAGCTCGACCAGGACTAACCCTTGTAGGCAACCCATCAGGATGATATGGATTAGGAATATAGTCATGCACATGATCAACCAATTCCGATTCTGGATATTTACCGCCGTGATGACCCTTGTTCCATTCCAACGTAACATTACCATCAGATCCATATAGTGCTTAGTTACAATAACCCAACAATTTCTTGTCGGGCTGCGGCCCATTACCAATTTGAAAATCAGATGAGCATGGCGCGCAGACTTAAACCAACCGGTTAAAGCCAATTCGGTTTTCTATTAACATCACCACTCCATCCCCAATCGCGTAACACATCAATGTAATCATCAATATTTATATATTCCATTTCTGGCTCATCCAATATAGAAAAACCATATCCTTTATTTTTTATCTCGTTAATGTAGGGTTTAACCTCTCTGTAATTTTTAAAAATCAACATCCCACATGTTCCGCCAAAATATTTAACAATGAAACCAGCATTTAAATTACTGCCATCCGTCATTAACAATGAAAAAGGGGCCTCAATCTCAATACCAAGTTCATCTGACACCCTTATCCATACAGCTTCTAAGTTTTTAGCCATTCCAATATTCTCTCTGCTTATTCAACTATAGGAATATGATCTACCGGTCCAACATGCCCGTGAACAGCATTAGCGGGGAATGGGTCAGGCAACTCCTTGTTAAGTTCTTTGTAAGCTTTCATATCCTCGGCTGTAATACCAGCATTTTTTTATCCGCCTTAGCCATAGCAACAAGTGCTTGCTTTGCCTCACTAAACATCTTGGCTACTGTCTTAACTTTTAACCCAACAATTGCCGCCATACTTAATTTAGCTGTAGGTGTTGGCGTTGCAATAGCCTCAAGAGCTTTCCCAATTTCAGACGCACTATCAGCAACAGTCTTAGCGGCATCGGCCAAAGGCTTATCTGGATCATCCATTCCCGCTGCACGCAATGTTTCAGCTCTAGCTTCTTGACGCGCTTTTTCTGCTTCTTTGGCAGCCTCTTCAGCTTTTAGCTTTCCATTATCTTCCGTAAGCCCATCTGGATCCGTCTTATTGGCTGGATCATTTCCAACATACGCATACCAATTCATCCCATCTTTATATCCAATAGGATCGGTCTGCATAAATCGGCCAAGTGCGGGATTGTAAAAGCGGGCCTTATAGTAATACAAACCGAGTTCGGGAATCCAAGTCTGAAATTCACACAGAGATAAAATTGCTACATACTTTGTTGGGATTAGTTGATTTGATGAACAGTTGATAATTAACTTTAACAATCGAGCAATATTCACCTCAGTTAAAAATAAAAAAACCGCGTTTTCTTGTCTGGCTGGTGATCGATTGAAATTATCCCTAAGTTTTCAAAGTCAGATTTTCTGGGGTGCGCAGGCTTACCCAAGCTTCCGAGTTCCCATTCAGGGCTCATCTGATCTCAGATTCACATTTTTACTTTCTCATCAAAACCGATAATTATGCTCATCCTCAACCAACCTTTTACAATAACATAATTTTTCTATCAGCTTAGAAAGGCAATTGTTCAACTGAATATTCATCTCCGCCACTCTAACAACATACACATACCAATTCTTCCCTGTAACTTATAGGATCATATTGCATAACCTGGCCAAGTGCAGCAACAGCAGGTTTTGTAACAATAAAAAAAGGGGCTCGAAAAATCAAAACCCAACCATTGTATTAATAACGCCCAAATAAAACAGCCCGGCAATTTCTTGCCAGACTGTTAACTACTTACATATTTTCCAAATTACAAATTAGATTTTCTGGGTATTCCGATTTAATATTCCATTCGCTAGAACTTCAAAGCCATGAAAACTTAGTCATTTCACAGATCCAATTTCATCGTTCTACCCGATGAAATTGAAGCGATTAATTCCATACAACAATACCGCCGCTAGGGGACCGCAGCTGAATTGCCTCTGGACCATTAAAACCCTCATCTGTCATATCTATTTTTAAAATCATTTCATTCTCAAAAATAATTTTAATAAAAGTTTCTACTTCTTCAACTGAAATTGCTTTCAGTCCAATAAAAGTTTTTGACTCAATTAAAAGTGGGCCATATATATTAAATTTGTTATAAATAATAACATTGGCTCCATTATCGAAAGCTAATGCTACACCTTCAGAATCAAAAACAGCATCAGATACTGTTTGGTCACAAACAATCCTCAATTTACTATCTACAACCATGGTTACTTACACCCTATTCAAGAGAGAAATGTGACTCCGCATTTGATAATGTCCTGCCGGTAACTGGATCAACTCCTTGCGGCTTAGGTGACGCCGAATTTTCATACTTCACATAGCCATTTGGATAGCCAGGACTATTTCCGCGTGGTGGTGTCGGCTCCATTATTCGCACGGTACTAACTTTTCCATTTTGCCCTCCACTCCCTCCCGTATAAGCCACACCGGTTTGCCTACCCCCAGGATTTGTGACAGGCGTTGGGCCCGATGCGCCCTCAGGAACAGGTATGGCTGTACCATTTGGTGTAACAATAAAGTTCGGTTTACCAGTTGAGAGCAAAATATTTGCCAGCTTATCTAATTGAGAGCCCAACCAAGCTCCAGCCGCCGCTCCTGCAACCGTAGTAGCCCCTACAATCGCCGGATTTGCGGGGGCACATGTGCCACCACTATAAATATCACAAGCAGCGCTAACGACTCCCCCAACCACGCTACCAACATCTCCCCCCACTACTGCACCCGCAACAGCCCCCGTAGGCGGAACCGGGGGGGTAGTATTAGTCGCCGGAGGAATAGCACTAGCGTCATCATTATATCCGCATGAACTGCCCATATTCCCAGGTAAAGTGGAGCACCCTCTTTGCAATCCGCTAGGATCAGCTCGATTAGCCGGATCATTTCCCACATAAGCATACCAATTCATCCCATCCTTATAGCCAATAGGATCAGTTTGCATAAACCGGCCAAGTGCGGGATTGTAAAAACGCGCTTTGTAATAATACAAACCAAGCTCGGGAATCCATGTTTGACCGGTGTACTGGTAGCGCCCTTGGTTGGTAGATTTTGGAACACCGTATTCATCATAGGCATTAATAAATGAATTTGTTCCGCCGCTTACCGTCATGCCAATAACGCTGCCTTGGCGATCAACCGTTGGGTAACGCTTATCGGTAGTGCCTGTACCTTCAAACCAAACTATTGGTTCATCTGTTCCGGGACCTGGAACATAACGACGCAGCACAGCATTATTAGCATCAGTCTCTGCAATGAGCTTATTGCCGTCATACACAAATTTAGTAGTGACCCCAGATTTAACCACGTTATAGAGACGCTTTTCCGCGTCGTAACTAAGCGTAGTGGTGATACTGGCTTTGGTAGAGTTAAGTAATAAATTGTCAGCGTTGTAGGTAAAAGTTGTTCCGGTGGTGTTATCGGTATTGAGATTACCGCGATTGTCATACAACAAAGAAGCAGCAGATCCAGCCGTCACCGTTGTAATTTGGTTTAGAGAATTCGGAACATAACTTGTAGTGCCACTTGCTGTTGGAGCATAAATATAATTTGTGTTCGCAACATTAAAGGTTCGCGTTTTAATCTGGCCCGAATTGGTGTAGCCAAAGGTTTCGGAGATATCATCCGCAGTACCACTTACGTCAGTCCCCATGGTTTGCAGACGCGACAAACTGTCATATCCATAACTGGTAACAACACCATTCCCCCGAGTGAGGGTTGTACGCTGGGCTAAATCATTGTAATCAAAAGTTGCGAGAGTAGTACCCCCCGACTCTTTTATGGTTTTTAAATAATCACTTGCGTAGTTATTAGTTGTGTAATCGTAAGTCACATAAAAATTATCTGGCCACGTTAACCGCGTACGGCGGCCGTAACTATCATACAGATAACTGACCAAACCTAAACTAACACCGCCAACCGAGCGCCCCTCATTATTAAGCCAACCCAACGCATTAAAATCGAACGTGGAAGTAGCCGATTGACCACCAGTAGAGTTGTAAGTATGGCTAGTGACTTGATTGAAGTTGTTATAGATAAAAGATTCACTTACAGCACCGGATTTGGTTTTTACTCGACCCAGTGTGTCGTACTCACTAAAGTTAATAATCAAACCATCGCGAAGGCGAACAGAATCAACCAACTGCGAGCCGGATTTATAGTTGGTTTGTGTGTAGTCAGTAGTACTTTCTGCAGTACCGTTAGCTGGTTGAGGATAAACTGTTTTCCATAGACGATTAAAATCGTCATATTTGTGGGATGTAATATTGCCGTTGCCATCAGCTTCGGTTTTCAGCAGAGCATTAACCGGATCATAAGTATTAGTTCGATCAACTCGCTGCGCGGCAGTGCCATAACCACTGGTTGTTGATACCACAGCACCGGTTAGATCGTAAGTATATTTTGTAATGCGGTCCTTTCCCTCAGGTCCCATAGCTCCCAAAGTACAAGCTGACGCGGGCAAAGAGGACCACACATCTCTATTCAAACGCTGCGCCAAACAATCAAGGCGCAATTTACTGTCATAACTTTTTTGAGTTACTTTTTCCAGCACCCCCGCCGCATAACTACGCTCAACAATTGGCAAACCGTGATCAGTGCTGTATTCCGTTGCTGATTTTTGCTTTACCACCATAGCATCAACATCAGCTTTGGTTGAACCGGAAGTTACGCCGGTTTCGACAGAAATAACTTTGCCATCATCGTTGTAAGTGATCTTAGTAGCTTGTCTTTGCAGAGGACCAGAGCCATCAGGGTCAACACCAATCTCCCCCTCTTTTTGGCGCATCAGGTTATAAAAATAATAAACCTTATCGTAGATCCCCGGACGAGGGCCATCCACTGCCGTGACATTTCCATACATGTCGTAGGTTGTTACCGTTTCAAGATGAACGGTATCGGTACCATTCCTTACCGTCATTTTTTGGGGCAACAAGTTATTTGTAAAATCCGAATAGACAATTCTTTTCTCGTCAGCGGTACCAACACAAGAATTTAACGTTTGCGTCATGCAGGAGGAAGAAACCGTCAACACCCAAACAGGCGGATTAGCGACCAAGCTACCCGAACTGTTTTTCACATAAGGCGTTTTTTGTTCGTAGGTGTATTTGATTTGAGCCTGAACACCATTAACTGCGGGTTTGGTAATTGTTTCTATGTAACCACTTTGAGCATGATAGGTATAGGTAGTTACAACACCATTTGGATCAGTAATAGTATCTGGCTTGTTGCATTTTTTTGGTGACGTCGCGCAAGTTGACTCATCAGGATAGTGAAGCGTCGTTACCAAAGGTGTACTGCCAGCTACTTTGGGTAGCTGGGTTACGCTGGTCATGTTTCCACGTGTGTCGTACCCCGCTTTAGTTTTTGTGTCGCTGGCATATCCAACCTGCTCCAATAACCAAGAGGTAGCTTGATAGTCTTGCACGTAATCTCGTGAAAGATTGTCATAGAAGTGCGTGGGGAATTGCGATAACGCTGGCACATAACGGACTTTGCCATCCGGCCCCCAAGCATCTCGTGGAATTATGTATTGATTAGCATAACTGGATGACTCCAGAAGATTTACACCATAATTGAATGCCGTGACACCTTGGGAATAACTGACAAGTGGCTTAACTTTTAATTCTGAGCAAGCCTGTGCATCAGCCGCAGATGCGCCCATTGGGCAGCGTCTTTTGTACTTTTTAATTAACCCAGCAGGTGATGTGAATATTGTATCGTAGGTTACATCTGCAAACGCCTCCGTAAAGGAGTAATTTACATTGGCTTTTTTTCCAAGCGAGTTAGTAATATCACCTTTGAATGCTACCGTTTGATTAGCAGTTTCACCTCCCACTTTGGAATAAGTTTCCTCCAACTGAAATTTTGGCCAGGCTTTCAACATTCCCCTGCATGAAACCGATGCATCAGAACTACAATACTCTTCCGACAAATTTGCAAAAACGGACTCAGACTTTGTTGTTTTCCCAGCCGTTGTCGTCACGTCACCACTTTCGGAAACTATCTCTCTCTTAAACATCCACCCCAAGCTACTTTGTACAGATGTAAAATATCCTAATTGGGTATCGCCAAACAAAGGCAACGTGACTGTACTCCCCTTTTTATAGACGATATCAATAACCTCACCATTTGGTTTAGTTATTTTGGTTAATGTCGAAAAAGGTTTTTGATAATTGCATCCGCCCGGATTATTACTAATAGTTGCGCTGTAACCTTCACCAATGCTGAAATGTTCATATTTATATTCAGTACTATCCAGATCACGATAAATTAGATCTGTAGATGCACTCCATTTTAGCTGCCCTTTACCTCTAACAAGCTGTGGATCTGCTCCACTAATATATTTGAATACGTTGGTTTCTTTACCTGTTGACACACTAAAATATTGCCCGGGCGGTAAGGCTTCACATCCCCCTTCAGTAGCCGTCGTTTCCATGTATACGACAGCGCCTTTATATTGCATCCGCATGCCATTAAAACTATTGTCAGTGATGGCTATACCATTTTGCTGATCACCGATGGACATATTGACGCCAGGAATCAGTGCATCACCGCTTATTAATTCAATGCCATGTGAATCCACAGCACTTTTCGTCTTTAATACTGGAGCTTCTGCCCCAGGAATAACTTGCGCATTAACAATATTTGAGATCAGGGAAAGGATAAAAAGGTATTTCGTTATTTTCATTAAAGACATCATGTTTCCTCCTTGATTAATTGGATATCTTTTGGGTGCGATTGTCAGCGGCATCATATGAGTAAGAATCAATAACCCCGTTGGGGTGTCGTACCGACTTAACTCGCCCTATTTCATCATAACAATAGCTCGTGGTATTACCAGTACTATGCGTACACTCTGAGTTACCTGAAAGAGTCACCACAATACTCTTAGAACTTGATGGTGTTGTACAACTCAACCCTGATTGACCAGTTACACAAGTTCTTAATCTATAGGTGTAGGTGCCGTTAGTAGTTTTAGTAACCGCCAATGTACCCGTTTGATTTCCAGATCCGATATTAACCCATGTGCTATTTTGGTATTCATCAATCATCGTAGGCAAAGTACCACCTGACCAAGCGATAGAAAATGAACCAGTAGAAGATGTAGCCGGAACTGTAAGCGTTTGTGCAAAAACCGAATGGCTCGCCGCAAAAATAAAAAATGCGGTGCTCCATAAGAGTAAGGATCGAAATTCAAACTTGAAAAAAATAAAATTTTTTTTGAAAAGAGAGGTCATATCCATTCCTTAATTTATAGCCGGACTATTCGACGGCAGCCTACATCCGTGTACACCCAGCAGATTGACTATTTTTTACTAAAAAAAGCATTGGCAATTTATATTCAAGTGAAATATAAGTCAATTAATTAATAAGATTACCCTGCGAATGAAGCTGTCAAAACCAGCAAGAGAGATGCAGTGAATCTAACAATATCGCTGACGGCTATTGTAGGTATTTTATAAGGCCAACAGCGAAACCCGTTGGCCTTTTTATTTACACAACTCCCATTTCACGCAAAAAATCAGCGTGTTGAGGCGCATAACTTACACCTAAGGAAATTGCTTTTCGCATCTTAGCTAAAACCTCATTAGCTTTATGCAAGTCAGCATGAGGAATTACGTTTTGGGAAACTCAGATCGCGCCAGAAAACAGTGTCATTACGCTGATTAGCTTTGTAATGCAAAATAATAAAATCCCTGATGCGCGTGTACTCCAGTTCATTGAGTCGATTAGCTTCTGCTATGCGGTCTTGCTCTAACGTTAAATCCCTTAGGAAAAACTGCAACTTATCAATTCCAGTTTGAATCAACGAAATGCTGGTCGACTCAAGCGGCTCAATAAATCCACTCGCCAACCCCAAAGCCACACAATTTTTATTCCAGAATTTATTGCGAATACCCGCTACAAATTTAATGACACGAGGCTGGGTTAAATGCTCACCAGGAACATTGCGACATAAAGTGCTAATCGCTTCGTCATCGCTAATATGGCGACTACAATAAACATAGCCATTGCCCACACGATGCTGCAGCGGGATAGTCCACTGCCAACCCGCTGACAATGCGGTAGATCTGGTGTAGGGAATAGGTTCACAATTGTTGGTGGATTGCAAGGCAACTGCCCTGTCGCACTGTAGCCATTCGCTCCAATCCTGATATCCGGTTTTCAAGGTTTCTTCAATCAACAAACCGCGAAAACCGGAACAATCTATAAATAAATCACCCATCACATTCTGTTGCGACTCCAAGGTCACCGACGCAATAGAACCATCATCTTGATCGAGATTAACCGAGGTAATTTTTCCTTCCGTGCGCTGAACACCACGAGCTTCAGCATAACCTCTTAAAAATCTGGCAAATAACGAAGCGTCAAAATGATAGGCGTAGTTGTAACGGGACAAGGTAGTACCCGGATCAAGATCAGGCTGCGCAAAACGATTTTGCATCGCAAGCTGAGTTCCCAGGCAAAACTCTTCCAGATTGTGGCGATAATTATTTTTATAAAGCTGCAGCCAGCATTGGTAAAAATCCAGATCGGCAATAGGCGCACCGTAGCCCGCAAAAGGGTGAAAAAAGGAATGCCCAATTTTGTACCAGTCTTTAAATTCGATACCTAATTTAAAGGTGGCGTTAGTAGCTTTGATGAAATCCAATTCTTTGATATCAAGCTCTCTAATATAGCTTCGCATTCCCGGTACAGTGGCTTCGCCAACTCCTACAGTACCTATAGCATCAGATTCCACTAACTCTATCGTGACCTGCCGACCAGCAAATTGTTTTGACAGGGAGGCCGCCGCCATCCAACCCGCTGTACCACCGCCGACGATAACAATTTTCCGCACTTGGGCGTTCATCACAGCCATTCGCTCCACTTATTTTTATATATGAACCATTTTTTAAGTATACACTCAATGCAAATTAAGGTGTCAAAGATTGTCTGATAAGCGTCCATCCATGAAGGCTGGCATAAGTGTTGCCTAATGCAGGGAAAGAGCTTTAAGTTATGCCCCCAGGGCTGATACGACCTCATTTAGGACATGAAAATGAAGACTGGCAGCACCACTATGAGACACGCCTCCATGGCCGGCGCACCAATGACCGGCAACGGCGTTGCGCTGGATCTGTTCACAAACCTGTTTAACCAGCGTCAGGATGCCCTGCTTCTGATCAAACAATTGATCCATATGATCAAAGCCGTCCAACGCCACCGCGGGATGAGCATGGGTATGTTGGGTGGCAACACCCTGTTTAAGGAAGATTTCTATCGCTTGCAGACCCAGCTGGCCCAACGCCTTGAGCTATTTATTGCCTTCGCGTTGCGCACTGAAAACCTGCTCTCCGCCAGAGATAAAGAAAATCTCCAGAGTGCCTGGCTAACCATTAGTCATGACTGGCAACAGGATTCTGTTATAGACAACTACGAACTCCATTGCCACCTGATCGAACAACTGCTCGGCCTGTTAGCCGCTTTGGCTAAACAGCTCGAACAGCCCATTGCGGCCCTTATCGCCACCAACGAACCCACCGTTGTACATGCCAGCGGCACGGTTTACCCCAACCGCTTCAAACAGCTTGAGGTGTTGCACTTCTCTACTCGTCTTATGCCATCAGTTGCAGAGCAGATTGGTCGCATACGCGCACTCGCTACTTACACCGCTGCCTTGGGTTACTGCAATGCTGACCATGCCAGCAAGCTTCGCTATGTCATCCAGTGCACCAAGGTAAACAACGAAAAGTTGCGCCACCAGGCCAAGCGCATGGAAGGCATCCTCGACAAAGACAGCCCGCTGCTGAGCCAGCTGAAAAGTTATGAAATAAAACTGACGTTCCTGCTCAATATGGTGGAGCAGGATGTTTTAAAAGAAGACAAGGTATTGGCAGACAGTAACCGCTTGTTCGAAATCGCCACCGATATCATTGATATGTATTTACACATAGTGGATGAGGGCGTGACATTGCTCGAACGCTGGCATCAGGACGAGATTGAAAACTGGCTAGCGCCAGCCTAGAAGAACAAAGGGAAACAGATCAAAACAGGAGCGCGAAAATAAAAGGGTGTGCAGACAACGCCTCACCTTAGCTTTCGCCCCAGGACGCAATCAGCTTGTGAATCTCCTCCATGGCATGGGGGGTAGAATCAATAATGCTGAATCCTGTCCAATGTTTGCCGTTCTGATCGGCAGAGCGTGTCCAAAGGCAATCCACCCCCAAACGAAAAATGTGCTCACCAGAATTTTCGTGGGGGATATGCATATCCAACTCGTACAAGCGGTCCTCTTCGAGCGGAACATCACCCACAATCATCAAACCCTGCGTGTGAATGTTTACAAGGCGGCCGAGATAAATATCGCGCAGGCTGTCATAGACATCTACCGCACCACTGATGATGTGACGGTGCATGCCGCGATCATTATTGTTCACGGATAGCTCACTCATTTCACTGACTCACTTGCGGTTCTTCCGCGTTCAGATGGCCGGCCCGTTCACTGAGTGTATGATAAATATTTTCCAGCGCCCGCTCAAAGAAGGGTTTAGTACTACCCGCAATGACGTGTGCCTTCCCGGCAATCATCTCACGCGCTAATTGCAAGCCTGCGATCAGGGATACTTTGCGCCCCTGTTGATCCACCAACATATAGTGATTGGTTTTTTGATTAAACCAGGCCACTTTCAAACGCTTGCCACCTTCGAATTCAAACCAGGTGCCAAATTCAATCATTCGTAAACTATCGACAATTTTGGTTTCATCGGCTGTTTGCGGTTGTGAAGAATCCTGAGCCTGTCCGGCCTTTTCAGCAGCCATGGATTCCAGTTTGGAACGCATAGGCGCCGGTGCCGGATCAGCTTTACGACTTTGCAACGCTAATCGCTGCAGCGCAACGACCGCATCCAACAATTTACGCCCTTTCGCCTGTTCGTAACCGATAGTTTCAAAACCGTGCTCAAGCGCGGCATGCAGCGCATCCTGCTTTTCCAATTGAACGACCTTGTCTGCCTGAAGTGTTTTCGGCTCAAGACTCCAGAGTAAATCATCCACTACGGTAATCGCGCGCTTCCAGGAATCTGATTGATCCCCATAGCGCAACAACACAAACGATAAATAGTCCGACCAGGGTTGCAACAGCAGCAGCAAAATAGCCGACGGCATATCGCGCCCATCCGTGCGGCTGCGCACAGCTTCATTAACCTGGATTTTCGCCTCACGCAATTTTTCTTCGCCCTGGGCTTTTTCCAGCGCGCGACGCTCCATCAACTCCTGACGACGCGCCACATTGTGTGTATAGGAATTAAATTCAATGAGCAGTTCAGCAAAAATCCGCACATCGTTTTTGAACTCTTCCAGCAAGCGAAACACGGTAATTTTGATTTTGTTAAAGATTTCGTATTGATCACTGCCATCATTACCGACCCAACGAATCCCCGCCTCCGCCAGACTGTTGAGCAATACACGTGCGGGGTGTTCGGGCTGGCTGAAGAAATCTTTATCAAGGAATGCGATTTTCAGGAACGGCGTGTGCAAATAACTCAGCAACGCTTTAACAGAATCCGGCAGGTGCTCGTCGGAAAGCATGTACTCAAACAGCATGCCCACCAAATCTATAGTCTGCATATCGCCCGCCTCTACCGCACCCGAGGCATCTTCACTGGCAATCTGCTCCATCATTTGTTTGCTGACTTCACGGACCTGTTGGGGTTCAAGCCTGTGGCCTGCAACGGCATCCTGAAATGCCCGCTGGGTAACTTCGAGGCTCTGCGCCTGCATATTGCCCAGCACATTGACCAATTGCTGGCTGTCATAAACACGTAAATCCCGCTGTGCATGATAGGCAGCAGGTGCTTCGCGAACACCTGAAGTAGAAGCCGCGGTGGCATAGGCAGCCGCAGCGACAGGTGCTTGCCCCGGAATGACCGGATCAGCCTCTGTACCACGATGCAATATGTGCGCTTGCAAAAGCTTGATGGCATTGAGCAGACTATTTTGGTACTGCACATCGCTGGGATTGAGTGTACCGCTCAGCAGGCGATCACTGGCACGACGTTGCAATGGGTCTACAACAGGATCGGGAAGTTGAGCTATGGGACTGACATCCAACGCCTCATCGGCAATCATCTGCTCGGCAGCGCTACCAGCACCGGAGCCAGCATCTGCACTAGGGACAAAGCGCAGATTCGGCAGCAGATTTTGCTGGATCAGGTACTGGTTGATCTCCTCATAAAGGCTATCAAGCTGGCCAATAACCTCCTGATCAAAAATCTTGTAGCCAATAATTTTGGTCTTGGCATCCATCTCAAGGCTGGAAAGTACTTTACGCAGGGCTTCACAGAACTGCACTGGACTAGCAGGGTTACTGCGCTCATCCAGCTTTTCGCCATCGTTAAGTAACGCGAGGCGCTGCTGCAGCGGCCACAATTGTTCGGCGTAAAAACTTTCGGCACGATGGGTAATAGAAGTGATGGCGATGGTTTCTTCCAAATCGGAATGTTCAACCAACGACAACATATCGCCGGTAAAGCGCTCTTCACCGGTCAGGGTATTCAAGGTTTTGTTTTTGAATTTGACGAAACCATTGCCCAAATGCTGACAGAATTCCTGTTCGGCGGGTTGCTGGACAGCGGCAATCAGATTTTGAACTTCGAAGAGGGCGAGCTGCTCTTTATTGGACTTGGCTTCTTCAGCATTTTCCAATAGGGATTTGCACCAATGACGCCAAAAGTTGGGAAACACGCGATACGCAAAACCACGGGTTAAATCGCGGCAATGTTTCAAGTGTTGGATCACAATCTGCTCAGACATGGGAGCAAGATTTTGACCCAGACGTTTACTGGCCCCTGCGCCAATCGACCCTGGGTTTTGCATAGATTTTCCTGCGTTTTTATCCATAATTTTCATAGTCCTGAGATCCCGCTTACAAGTTAATTCCTTTTAGACGGCCTACTAACAAGAGGTTGGCTTCCCCATACCGTCAAGTGTTGAACATTTGGCGACAACATTACTGATTTTAGCAGCTCCCAGCTCGTTGGCTAGAAAAGCGATATGCAGGTGCCATTCCAATACAGCATAAAAACCAAGAGTTAGGTGCCTGGCAGGCGATAAAACCACCAAATAGATCCAGTTGCGACCAATCTATGATTATCGATTACTCTGTTGCTCCAAATAATAGCACTCTCATAGCAATTATGTCGTCAAAATAAACAAAATGCCCCAGGCACAATTTTGGGGAGCTTAGGTGTCATGTATAGAAAATCGACACTTAGGCGCCAGAAAAATAATTTTTACTTTCCTACAATATTCTCGCCGGCAGTTCGTCTTTATTGACGTGGACATCTTAATAACCTTGAGCGAGTCAATGGCCAATCGCAACCAGGACATCACTGACAATCTGTTACGCGAGCGTGGCCGGCTCTGGCGTTTTATTCGCCAGCGCATCGCCGACCCTGCCGAGGCCGAAGACCTGTTGCAGGATGTCTTTTACGAATTTATCGAGGCCTATCGTCTACCGGACCCCATAGAGCAGGTTGGAGCCTGGCTATTGCGTGTGGCGCGTTACCGGATCATCGACCGTTTCCGTAAAAAGAAGGAAGAGCCAATAAGCAATTGGATTGACAGTGAATGGCTGGATGATGAACAGGAATATTGGCTGGATGACCTGCTTCCCCCGAGCGACGGACCCGACACGGCCTACGCACGAGAGGTATTGTTAAATGAACTGCAAGATGCACTGAACGAATTACCACCTGAGCAGCGCGACGTTTTTGTCGCCCATGAGTTACAGGGCAGCTCCTTTGAAGAGCTGGCAACCGAGACAGGCGTAAAACTTAACACTTTGCTAGCGCGCAAACGCTATGCAGTACTTCATCTGCGCCAGCGCTTACACGACATTTACCGCGATTTTTTAGAGGAGAACTAAAATGCATCGCAAATTCTGGATAGGTAAACTAATTTTCGTCTTTATCGCCGCAGCGGCTTTGGGCTGGCTGGTGATGGGCCTGTGGAATTGGATACTGCCATCATTATTTACCAATATTCATCCTATAGATTACTGGCGAGCCTTGGGGCTACTGGTGCTTTGCCGTGTATTATTCGGGGGATTCCACGGCGGCGGCTGGCATCGTCACCACCATATGCAGCGCTGGCACCAGATGACGGACGAAGAGCGCAAAAAATTTAAAGAAGGACTTATGGGTTTTGGCGCCTGGCATCATCACCATGAACACAGCAGATGGCATCGTCATAACGACCGAAAAGAGCATCGCCATCATGACGAAAGTGCTGGCACGCCGAGAGATCAACAACGGGAATAAGGATTAACCAAAATGCAAATTATTGTTGCCGCCAATTGCAAAAAGGATCCGGGACTTATAGTGCCTGTGATCAACCACAATCGCTGCGAAGGAAAGGGAGACTGTGTAACCGTCTGCCCTGAGAATGTCTTTGAAGTTCGCCGCATTGACGACGAGGATTTCCAATCGCTAAACCTGCTGGGAAAACTCAAAGTGCGCGTGCATGGCATGCAAGTAGCTTATGCACCCAACGCCGATGCCTGTCGCTCCTGCGGCAAATGCGTCAGCGCCTGCCCGGAACGGGCAATCACCCTCGCCCGCCTCGACTAACGCCGGCGAGGTATTTATTTTACTAAGCCGGTATGGTTCGATCTGCAGCCCACAACCGCAGCTGGGCAATTTGCTCGGCCATCACCACCGAGAGCGGGCTGGTATGGACAATTTCCTGCAATAAAATAGGTGTTGTCAGCGGCAATGATTGGGAAGCTGCTGTGTACATAGCGGCCACTATCGCCTGCTCAATCTCCGATCCGGAAAAACCATTGGTAGCATTGGCCAATTTATCAAGATCGAACAAATCCACCACCAAATTGCGTTTGGCTAAATGAATTTCAAAAATATCTTTGCGCACTTCAGCATCTGGCAAATCAACAAAAAAGATTTCATCCAGTCTTCCCTTGCGAATCAGCTCAGGTGGCAAACGTGAAATATCATTACTCGTCGCCACTATAAATACCTTGGTACGACGCTCTGCCATCCAGGTAAGCAAGGTGCCGAGAAGTCGATTGGATACGCCATTGTCGTTGCTGTCCTGCGCCATGCCTTTTTCGATTTCATCCAGCCATAAAATGCAAGGTGACATGGCATCAGCCAGCTTCAAAGCCTCGCGCAAATTACGTTCAGTTTCACCGTGGAATTTATTGTAGAGCGCGCCAACATCCAGCCTCAGCAAAGCCAACCCCCAGAGCCCCGCTACAGCGCGCGCAGCCAGGCTTTTACCTCCGCCTTGCACACCCAACAGTAAAATGCCCTTAGGTATATCCAACTGGCTGGATTCGCTAATAAAAGCATCGCGCCGGGTAACTAGCCAGCGTTTCAAATTGTTTAAGCCGCCCACTTGCGAAAAATCTTTCGTCTCGCCTTCAAAGCTCATAATGCCTTCCATATCCAGCAGGGCAAATTTGGCTTTGTTAATTGCATGCACATCTACATCGGACAATTCACCATCATTCCAGATGGCAAAACGCACAAGCCGGCGTATATCGCTGACGCTCAAACCCTGCAAGTTGTTCATGATTTTCTTAAGCGTAATATTGTCGGTTTTTACCCGTCGACCACCGTGCCTGTCGGACCAATCTTTCGCCTCTTCGCGAATGACCTCCATGATGCGCTCGTCACTGGGTAATGAGAGCGAATAAGTGCTGCTGTAACGCGACAACTCGGGAGGCAGTCGCAACTGGTAACTTAAGAAAACCAGCGTATGTGGCATAGCAAAATGATTGAGGGCAATATCCTTAAGCAGGCGAACAACCTGCGGTTGGGACTCCAGAAACGGATGTATATCGCAAACAGCAAAAATCCCCGGTTGAATAAGTCCTTTGATATGTTTCAACACATCTTCCGCACTATTGAGTTCGCTGCCCCTCGGGACTAGCTGCGGGCCAAAATTAATGCGCGTCAAGCCATCAGTCACTGACCAGCGATGCAAGTCACTCCCCTGCTTATCGGCGACGCGCATGAGTACATCCAGTGCTTTTTTCTCTTCAAAGGTTTCGATTACCACCAGGGGTATACGTGAATCCAGCAATAACTTCAGTTCGTCAACGTCCTGCACCTTGGCCTCACTTTTTATAGATAACTCTGACAGGGATATTGCCAGAGGCTGTACAACTCCATCAATAATAGCTGCCTTGCGATAAAGCAAAGCCAGCGCAAAAGATATTGGCTACAATGGCCACTACTGCACAACGAGATCACACCATGCGCCAGCTAACCGCTATAGATCACTTTATCTTGCAAGCCGACCGCGCACTGCGCACCTTGACCGATGCCACCCAGCAAGCTGACCGCCCCTCCCCTGCACGCCAACAGGCTGATACTGACCTCAGTGACGACGAAAAACGTCATGCTGCCGGGCTTATGCGTGTGAACCATGCCGGAGAGGTCTGCGCCCAGGCGCTTTATCAAGGCCAGGCACTCACGGCCAAACTGCCCCATGTGCGCAACGAAATGGAAAAAGCGGCAGAAGAAGAAGTTGATCATCTCATTTGGTGCAAAGAGCGCATCGAAGAGCTGGACAGCCATACCAGTTACCTCAATCCACTCTGGTACGGGTTTTCATTTGCAATTGGTGCTGGCGCCGGGCTCGTGAGCGACAAAGTAAGCTTGGGATTTGTGGCTGCTACAGAGGATCAAGTCTGCAAGCATCTGCAAAAACACCTGGACGAGCTGCCGGTACAAGATGGCAAGAGCCGCGCCATCGTCGGCCAAATGCTGCAAGACGAAGCCCGCCACGCTGATATGGCGTTGAATGCCGGCGGCTATGATTTCCCCGCTCCGGTCAAAGGGCTGATGACGCTGGTATCAAAGGCAATGACGAAAACCAGCTACAGGCTTTAAGCCATCGGCAGACAGAACATACACAAACATTAAGTATAGACGCCTATACTTAGAGTTTTGCGTATGAATAAAATGAAAAGCCCGCATCTGCGGGCTTTTTGTTTTCAGCTAATCAGCAAGGTAAATCAGGCTTCGCGAATCTCGTAAGCGTGGGTGATTTCCACTCCGCCCGCTTCCAACATAATAGATGCTGAGCAGTATTTGGTCGCCGACAGCTCAACAGCACGCTTAACTTGCGCTTCCTTCAGTTCTTTACCGGTCACAATAAATTGCATGTGGATCTTGGTAAAAGGAGACGGTACACCTTCGGCGCGTTCGGCTTGCAGCTCGCAACGGCAATCGGTCACCGCTTGGCGTGCTTTGGTGAGAATGCTCATCACATCAAACGATGAACAACCACCCAGGCCCATCAACAACATTTCCATAGGACGCACACCCGTATTGCGACCACCGTGGTCTGGTGGGCCGTCCATCAAGACAGCGTGGCCACTGCCAGATTCGGCTAAAAATTGGGCACCATCCACCCACTTAACAACTGCTTGCATGTGAACCTCACTCTTCATCAACTAAGCGCGCAAGGGTAACACAGACAGGCGCCAAATTTGATATTGTCACGAAAGTCAACGCAATCGAGCTATTTACAAATTTGTTGTAGACAAGTTACTCCTAGCGGCTTATAACGACGTCACAAAGATATGGCGTGTAACTGGCAGATTATGATTCAACAAGCCATAATGAAAACATTTGCCGCATCAACTAATTCATTTTTAGGAGCAACACCTTGGTCGCTGTATCCCTTACACCGCATATCAAGAACGTGGATGAATTTCTTGTCCATTGTCACCGCCGCCGCTACCCGGCAAAAAGCACCATTATTTACGCCGGTGACAAAAGCGATTCTCTGTATTACATCGTTAAGGGTTCAGTAACCGTTCTGATTGAAGATGACGATGGCCACGAAATGATCGTAGCCTATCTAAATGATGGGGACTTCTTCGGTGAAATGGGTCTGTTTGACGATAAGGATTCACGCAGCGCTTGGGTAAGAGCCAAAACCGAGTGTGAAGTTGCTGAAATCAGCTATGCCAAATTCCAGGAAATCTCCGAAGCCCACCCCGAATTCCTCTTTGCCCTCGGCAGCCAAATGGCCCGTCGCCTGCGCGCCACCACCCGTAAAGTGGGCGATCTTGCGTTCCTCGATGTAACCGGCCGTGTTGCTCGCACCCTGCTCGAACTTTGCAAAGAGCCAGATGCAATGACTCACCCCGACGGTATGCAAATCAAAATCACCCGCCAGGAAATTGGCCGTATCGTAGGTTGCTCACGTGAAATGGTGGGCCGCGTACTTAAGACATTGGAAGACCAGGGTTTGGTATTGGTGAAAGGCAAAACCATGGTGGTTTACGGGACGCGTTAATCGCCCCCGAAGCAGATATAAAAAAGCCCGCATAGTGCGGGCTTTTTTATGAGTGATTTTTAACAAAATCCAATCATCAACAGATTAGCTTATCACTGGAAAAAAGATTCCAGCGCAACACCGGGGTCTTCAGCGCGCATAAAAGCTTCACCCACCAAAAACGCGTGTACGTTCTTTTGGCGCATAGCCTGAACATCTGCAGGTGCCAATATCCCACTCTCGGTAACCACTATACGTTCACTGCCAATCTTATCTAACAGCTTGTAGGTAGTTTCCAGAGTCACATCAAAAGTATGCAGATTACGATTGTTGATCCCGATTAATTTGTTGGGTAACTCAAGTGCAATATCCAATTCTTTTTCATCGTGGACTTCGACCAGCACATCCAAACCAATCTCTTGCGCAAGGCTGTTTAATTCTTTCAGCTTTGCCGGTTCAAGCGCCGCCACAATCAGCAACACGCAATCTGCACCCAGTGCGCGTGCTTCGTAGATATGATATTCGTCGACTAGAAAATCTTTACGGATGACAGGTAGGCTAACTGCAGCACGCGCTTCCTGCAGATAGGCATCAGCGCCCTGGAAAAAATCCACGTCCGTCAGCACAGACAAACAGGCCGCACCGCCCTTTTCATAAGAACGCGCCAATTCTGCTGGTACAAAATGCTCGCGAATAACGCCTTTGCTGGGCGATGCTTTTTTAATTTCAGCAATGACACCTGCTTTACCTTGAGCGATTTTATCTTCAATAGCGCGCACAAAACCGCGCGCTGGCGCCTGTTCGGCGGCGCGAGATTTTAAATCTGCCAAAGACGTATGGAGTTTGCGAGCGGCAATTTCTTCCCACTTACGGGCGATGATTTTGCGCAGAACGGTTGGAGTTTCCGACATGGTAATCTCTTGTTTACAAATACTGATATTTACAAATATTGGGTGAAAGCCGCCAGCTCGCGGATTTTTTCGCCAGCCAGGCTGCTGCCGATTGCATCGCGCGCCATTTCAACACCATCGCGCAGACTATCCGCAACGCCGCTTACATAAATTGCAGCACCGGCATTGAGGGTAATAATATCGGCGGCTTTTTCGGCATATTGGCCGCGGCGATTGCCGAGCGCATCTTTAATCAACAACAGAGAATCTTCAGCGTTGGTAACACTCAAGCCAATCAAGCTTTTACTTTGGATACCGAAATCTTCCGGCTTGATGGTGTACTCGCGAATCTCACCATTTTTTAATTCGGCGACCAAGGTTTCAGTAGCCAGGCTGATTTCATCCAGGCCATCTTTGGCGTGCACAACCATTACATGTTCGCTACCCAAACGGCCCAAAACTTCTGCCATAGGTTTGCAGAGAGCGCCATTAAACACACCAATTACCTGACGCTTTACATCAGCGGGGTTGGTCATGGGGCCAAGCATATTAAAAATGGTGCGCATACCTAATTCTTTGCGCGGACCTATCGCGTGTTTCATAGCGCTGTGATGGGCAGGCGCAAACATAAAACCCACACCGATTTCTTTCACGCAACGCGCAACTTGTTCAGGCGTAATATCCAATTTGATGCCCGCCGCTTCAAGTACATCGGCACTGCCAGTGGAGCTGGATACAGAGCGATTGCCATGCTTGGCAACACGTCCACCTGCAGCCGCCACTACAAACGCGCTTGCGGTAGAAATATTAAACAGGTTGGCACCGTCACCGCCGGTACCGCAGGTATCCACCAGATAATTGGCCTCAATGGCAACTGGTGTCGCCAGCTGGCGCATTACCATAGCCGCACCCGTGATTTCGTCCAGGGTCTCGCCTTTCATGCGCAACGCCACCAGGAAAGCACCTATCTGCGCCGGAGTAGCACCGCCGGTCATGACCGTTTGCATTACCTCGATCATTTCCTCTGTGCTCAGGTCGACGCGGGCAACCAAGGTGTTTAACGCCTGTTTAATATCCACTGTGAAATACCTTCTTTGATGCTTTCTATTTTAATACTTTCTATTTAGAGCTGTTTTCAGCACTACTTATCATTTAGAGCACTGTCTTCACAGTGCCCTGTTTTTCAATGACTGTTTGCTATTGCCGATCAATACGCTTTTAAAAAGTTGCGCAGCATATCGTGACCGTGTTCAGTGAGGATGGACTCCGGATGGAATTGCACACCTTCAACGGCGAGAGTTTTATGCTTCACTCCCATAATCTCCGCCATGCTGCCATCTTCGCTTTGAGTCCAGGCGGTGATTTCCAAACAATCCGGCAGGGATTCTTTTTCAATCACCAGTGAGTGGTAACGCGTGGCCTGGAAAGGGTTATTCAAACCGCTGAATACGCCCTTGTTATTGTGATATACCGCCGAGGTTTTACCGTGCATCACAAAAGGAGCGCGAATAACCTTGCCGCCTAATGCCTGACCGATACTCTGATGGCCGAGACACACGCCCAATAACGGGATCTTACCGGCAAAGGCCTTGATAGTATCCACAGACACACCCGCTTCGGTTGGCGTACAAGGGCCGGGAGAAATCACAATTTTTTCCGGGTCCAGCGCCGCTATACCTTCAACGGTGATCTCATCGTTGCGCACTACTTTAACATCCGCCCCCAGTTCGCCGAAATACTGCACCAGGTTGTAGGTGAAAGAGTCATAGTTATCAATCATTAAAATCATTTGCTTTCTCCTGTTGACGCAGAGCCTTCGAATGCAGGGTTGCCCACCATATCCACCGCACGGAAAATTGCGCGGGCTTTATTCATGGTTTCTTTCCACTCAAGTGCGGGGATGGAATCCGCCACAACACCTGCACCCGCCTGTACATAAAGCTTGCCGTCTTTGATCACAGCGGTACGAATAGCAATAGCGGTGTCCATATTGCCGTTCCAGGAGATATAACCTACAGCGCCGCCGTAGACTCCACGCTTTTCTGTTTCAAATTCGTCAATGATTTCCATCGCGCGAATTTTTGGAGCACCGCTCAAGGTGCCTGCTGGCAGTGCTGCGCGTAGCACGTCCATTGCATCCAGCCCCTCTTTTAATTTGCCGGTTACGTTTGAGGTGATGTGCATAACGTGGGAGTATCGCTCCACCACCATTTTATCGGTGAGTTTTACGCTGCCGATCTGTGCAACACGACCCACGTCATTGCGACCAAGGTCAATCAACATCAAATGCTCGGCGATTTCTTTTGGATCGTTAACCAGCTCGACTTCCAGCGCTTTGTCTTCTTCCGGTGTGTAACCACGACGACGGGTGCCGGCAATCGGACGCACAGTCACTTCGCCATCTTCCAAACGCGCCAGGATTTCAGGACTTGAGCCCACCACATGGTGATCACCGAGATCCATAAAATACATATAAGGCGATGGATTCAGGTTGCGCAGTGCGCGGTAAAGGTTGAGTGGCTCCTGCGTAAAATCAATCGACAAACGTTGGGAGATAACCACTTGCATGGTATCGCCGGCGAGCACATAGTCTTTGATTTTATCCACGACTTTATGGAAGTTCTGCTCGCCGAAATGCGAATGGAATTGCTTTTCGCTCTGGGTATTCATACCCAAGGTTAGATCCGGTTTGGTCGGGATTTCGCCGCGCAGCTTGCGCTCCAATTCGTCTAAACGCGCGTTCGCTTTTTCGTAAGCATTATCTACTTCCGGGTTCGCATGGATAACGAAAATAATCTTGCCGGCAAGATTATCAAACACCAGAACTTCATCGGAAACGCTCAACAAAATATCCGGTGTTCCTATAACATCTTTAGGTTGGCTCGCTTTTAAATGCGGCTCAACATAACGTGCGCAGTCGTAGGCAAAATAACCTACAAGGCCGCCGCTAAAACGCGGAAGGCCGGGCAGCTCGGGCGCGCGATAGCGCTCTTTGAATTCTTCGACAAAATCCAGTGCATCCGCCTGCACACGTGTCTCAACGATTTCGCCATTGCGTTCGACCTGAATCTGGTCGCCAAAGGCTTTGAGCACTGTGCGGGCTGGCAGACCGATAATGGAGTAACGGCCCCATTTTTCACCGCCTTGCACCGATTCGAATAAATAGGAATAGGCACCGGTGGCCAATTTTAAATAAGAGGAAAGTGGTGTATCCAGGTCTGCCAATACTTCACGCATAACAGGAATACGGTTATAGCCCTGCTGGGCCAACTCGGCAAAATGTTCGGGTGTCATGATATTACCTTTGGCTTGCCTGATCTAATGAGAGCAAGCAGTTTCCTTGTGGTTTATGGTTAGGTTTTTTGTCTGCATCCAAACCTGAAGAAGCCTGGCGTACAAACAGGGACGAGACCTTTCATGCAAACAGGGCTGTTTACACTCAGGCAATGGAGACTAGCGGCGCCATCGGGCGACGAGGGGAGCGCACTCTATGTAGATGAAAGTTGCGTGTGTCACGAGGGTAGTTCCTGAATAAACTGGTTCAAGTGTACTGAATAAATTTGTCCATGCCTACCCTCCAAACCGCGATTTGCGCAAGATTTGGCTAGATAGCCGCCGCCAATTCACGATGCATAGCCTTGATAGCTTCCGCATAGTCTGGCACACCGAAGATAGCTGAGCCGGCCACAAAGGTATCGGCACCGGCCTCGGCAATCGCTCGAATGTTGCTAACGCCAACACCACCATCTACTTCGAGGCGGGTGCTGAAACCACCAGCATCAATTAAATGGCGCGCTTCACGCAGTTTGTCCAGGGTATGGGGAATAAACTTCTGACCACCAAACCCGGGGTTCACCGACATCAGCAGCAGTATATCCAGCTTATATAACACTTGTTTGACAAGCTCGATTGAGCTGGCGGGATTGAGCACCAGGCCCGGCTTACAGCCTTTTTCACGAATCAACTCTATGGAGCGATCCACATGGCGGGAGGCTTCTGGATGAAAACTGATATAGGTAGCGCCCGCTTCGGCAAATTGGACGATCAGATCATCCACTGGCTCCACCATCAGATGTACATCTATGGGAGCGGTGATGCCATAGTTGCGCAATGCGCGACAAACCATTGGGCCTACGGTGAGGTTGGGAACATAGTGATTGTCCATCACGTCGAAGTGGATAAAATCGCCGCCCGCGGCGACTACTGCACTGGCCTCTTCACCCAGGCGAGCAAAATCTGCCGCTAAAATGGAAGGCGCTATTTTGAAGTCGCGTTTGAAATTCTGCATAGGCTTAAAGTTTTCCGTCACAATTCCGATTAACTTAGGGAGCATTATCGAACTTCGGCTCGCCCCTCATTAAAAATTACCCGCATTTTAAAGAGATGCGTTTACATAAGGCAATTAAAGAAACATGCGGATTCGCCATAGATTTTTGCAATTCCTGCCAGGTTTACTGCTGGTTCTTTTAGTCTCCGGGCAGAGTTACGCCCAAGATCCAGCCGCCTCCAGCGCGGGCAGCGAAACCGCCGGTGCCGCTTCATCGGCCCAATCCTCCGAAAAACCCATCTACAACTCCACCCGGGAGCGTGACAACGACCTGCTCGCCAAAGCTTATGCCGCTATCGCCAAGCCCGAGGAGATTGTCTGGTTAGAGACACCGGAAGAGCGGATAGTTTCACTCTTCCGGCTAGCCGAAACGCGCAAGACCAAAGGAGCCCTACTCCTTTTGCATGCGCCTGAAACACCGCAACTTTGGCCTCCCAGCCTGGAAAATCCGCGCCGCAACCTGTCGTTATATGGCTGGGCGACTATGGCATTGGCCCTGCCCGCGAAATATCCCACGACCGTCCCCGTTCGTGAAACAGCCTCGTCTGCCGGCGATGGCAATACCACAAGTGAAGCTGCCAGTAGCTCTGCAGCGGCGGAAAGTACTGGCGGTAGCTCGTCATCAAGCTCTTCCGCCAAGCTTGTGCCGCCGCGCAATGAGGTTATCGCCAGCCGCGTAAACGCAGCGGTAACCCAACTCAATAAAGACGGGCAATTTAACCTGGTGGTGTTGGTAGATAACTCCAGTGCGCCCGACGCCCTCGCCGGACTGCTACAAAAGGTCAATAAAAATGGCGGCACGCCCGATACTATCGACGGCCCTTTGCAGGCATTGATACTGGTCAATATGCAGGAGCAGGAACCGCTGACCAAAGCCCAGCTCAGCGGCATTTTCTCGGTGTCAGCGCTGCCCGTATTAGATGTGTTTTTTGGCCCGGAAAACCCGGCGATGCTTGAGGCCAGGCGCCTGCACAAGGCGGAGGCCATGCGGCAAAACCTAAAGGAATATCAGCAGCTACTGATCTCGCCTGAGCAGCAGCCCACGATTGATGAGAAAAGAGGATATTGGTTGGCGAGAGTGCAGGGATTTATGGACCAGGCGGCGCGCGGCAGTGAACAAAAAGGCGGCCAACCAAGCGGCAACCCCAATATGAAGTAAATGGAAGATGAAATAACCTTCAAACGAGTGGGGCCGAAACCCATAGGTTCGGCCCCATAACAAAGGTCCATTAATGTGCTCTTCTGAGTCCTTCCAGTAATACGTCTTCCCGAAATTCCTTGTCGAAGCTGCTTATCCTGCTTTTTCCTTGTCCCTGATCCAAACACATCCTTGATGGCCTGCGGCCTTTGACTCCTGACTGCCCCTGTGCCCGTCTCCCGGGTAAATCGGCGTCCTGGTGCCATCCCTCAAGTCCTTCTGGTTTGCCAGCCCTCCTGGCCAGCACAAGGCAGCTCCCAGCTGCCTGTCTATCGCTTCCGTTGCATGCGATTAGTCGCATCCATTGACCTTTCTTGGTCAACCTCACTTCCCTGAAGACCTCCTTGTTGATAGCCATTATGGAGAAACAGGCCTTGCGAACCTAGTCGCAAAACGCGCTAGTTTTTGTAGGAAATCAACCATAGCCAAATGGGGCTATCGGCTGGCAGCTGCGAGGCTTTAGCGATTGGTTCACAAATACCAACGCCATTGCGGGATTGTCATCAAACCGGCAAAGAAGCTTAACAATCAACGATTAGGTTTAGTCGCGCCAGATGTTTATGTCGTCTGGCTATTGCTCGCACTGAACGCTCACCCACCCCATTCACTCAATAAAAAGGAGATTACTATGTTGTTTGATCGCTGCATGCAATTAACGCAAATAGCACTGATTTGCCTGACGTTATCGGCACCCGCTTTTGCTCACAATCAAGATCAGGATGACGCGGATAAATATTCGCGAGGACAAAACAAAAATAACATTCAACTTGGGCCTCGTCCGTTTTATCTGGTAGAAGATATGGACAACAGCCCGTTGAAACGCAAACTACAATCTTGCGAAAACGGCCCTTTCAAAAAAACCAAATTTTCCATTGCACATCGCGGCGCACCTTTACAATTTCCCGAACACACCAAAGAGTCTTACGAGGCTGCCGCCAAAATGGGAGCTGGTGTAGTAGAGTGCGATGTGACCTTTACCAAAGACAAACAATTGGTTTGCCGTCACTCGCAGTGTGACCTGCATACCACAACCAATATTCTTGCCGTACCTGAACTGGCCGCAAAATGTACCCAACCATTTTCTCCTGCTGATCCGATCACTGGAAAACCCGCAACAGCTAACTGCTGCACCAGTGATATAACCTTAAAAGAATTTAAAAGTTTGCAAGGAAAAATGGACGGATTCAATCCCGCAGCAACGACAGCAGCGGACTATATGAAAGGCACACCCGATTGGCGCACTGATTTATACGCTGGCAAAGGTACATTGTTGAGCCATGCCGAAAGTATCGAGCTGTTTAAAAAACTGGGCGTAAAATTTACGCCTGAATTAAAAACACCCAGCGTAACCATGCCTTATATGGGCACTTACACACAGGCTGATTACGCGTCGCAAATGCTCAATGAATATATTGCAGCGGGTGTTCGTCCAAGCGATGTATGGGCGCAATCTTTTGATGTGCAGGATATTTACTACTGGATTAGCAAATACCCGGCCTTCGCCAAACAAGCTGTGTATCTCGACGATGCCAATGAACCCAGCGAATTACCAAGCTATGCTGAATTGCGCACATTGGCTGCACAAGGCGTAAAAATTGTTGCCCCACCACTTTGGGCAATGCTGGCATTGGATGGTCAAAATAATATCGTTCCTTCTGAATACGCACGCAATGCCAAGGCAGCAGGTTTGAAAATTATTACCTGGTCATTTGAACGCGCCGGTCCATTGGCTAACAACGGCGGCGGCTGGTATTACCAAACCATTATTCCTGCATTAAAAAAAGATGGCGATATGATGGTAGCGCTTGATGTACTCGCACGCGATGTAGGCATTATAGGGATTTTTTCTGATTGGCCCGCTAGCGTAAGCTACTACGCCAGCTGTATGGACATGGAATAAAACGAAGCGCGCGTTTTAGTTGGTCGAATCGGTGCGCTGCAACTTCGCATGCAGCTCACCGATTTCAACGGGATAGCAGCCGCGCGTCGCGAGATAGTGCTGATTAAATAATTGAAAATAATCCAGCAGGGTTTCCGTATTCTCCAACTCCCCTGCCATTTGCAAACAGAGCGCGCCCGCTTCGGCGGTGGACAAATAATTATCCTGATGAGATTTGCGCACCGAATAACCGCGTGCATTTCCTTCCGGCAATAACACGCAAGGCACCTGCTCCATCCATCGGCTTAAGTGGAACATACGACTGCTCTGCTTCCAGGTTCCATCGAGCAAAATAAAAGTCAGGGTTTTACCTTCAGCGGCTAATTGCATTGCCTCCATCTGGGTTAGCACCGGACGCGGCTTGGCTTGGGCTTCGCGTGTATCTGCCGGAAACACTACGAGGCATTGGCGCTGCGTATCCTGCAGCAATGCGAGTAGCCTTTCATCTGGTTGAGTGCGGTTCCAGCAAAACACATGGGTGCGATGGGGGAATAGATCTGCCAGCAGACGACCGGTATTGGTTGGCTTGAACACTTCCAACTTGTGCATCAAGAGCACAAACTCTACGCGGGTATCACACTCGGGGCAAAAGGGGCAGATACAAGCATAGCTGGCGAGCTGGCAGCGCTCACAACGTATTACGGATTTACCGCGCGCATTAAATTCACGCGTGGACTCTGCAATACAGCGCTCGCGCAAAAGATGAAACTGGTTCTTAAACATGGGAAAGCCACCGCACAACTGCTAGACAATAAAAAAACCTGCACAGGGCAGGTTTTTGGCGGCGGCATTATACCCGGAAAAGGCGCTTATTGAATCTGCGCAACACTCCCAAGCTTTTCGAAGCCGTTACGGAAAGGGCTATCCGCTAGCAATCCATGGCGCTTGAGCAGTGTGCGCATTACGTTGCGCGATATCCCCAGGAGCGCCGCTCCATGGACCTGGTTGGATTTAACATGGGCAAATGCCTCATTTACTATCAGATTTTCCAGCTGATCAAAATGCGGCTCGTTTGCATATTCGCTAAACAATCGACGTAATTGCTGGGCGATAATATCCATTGGGTGAGTTGAACCTTCGTCCACTGATCCATTTGTTGCCACCGCTCCTGCGGCAGCACCATTTACAACCACTCCATTAGTTGGCTCACAATTGCTGTTGTAGGCAGCAGCGTAGGGAGAAGGCGCACGCTGCTCACCCGCACTCCAGCCACCGGTTACTTTCAAGTGAGCAGCATCTATTACATCAGCACCGGCCACCAGTAACGCAAAGTGCACAACGTTTTCCAGCTCACGAATGTTACCAGGCCAGGAATAATGCAATAACAGATCAACCGCCGCCGGAGAAAATGCTGGCGGCTTATGGCCCATACGCTGGCTATAGAGCTTCAAAAAATAATCTGCCAGAGGCAGTATGTCGCCCGGGCGATCACGCAGCGGTGGCAATTTAATTTGCGCGATGTTAATGCGGTACAAAAGGTCGCGGCGGAAATGACCGGCAGACACCGCGTAATCCAGATCCACGTTAGTCGCCGCCACAAGACGCACGTCAACAGGGATAGATTTGCGCGAACCTATGCGCACCACTTCTTTCTCTTGCAATACACGCAGCAATTTCACTTGCAGTGGCAACGGCAAATCGCCAATTTCATCGAGAAATAAAGTGCCGCCATTGGCGGCTTCAAACCAGCCCTCGCGCTTGCCGGCGGCGCCAGTGAAAGATCCGGCTTCATGGCCAAACAATTCGCTCTCGGCCAGGTGATCGCTAATAGCGCCGCAGTTAACCGCCATGAAGGGACCTTTACGGCCACTGAGTAAATGTATGTGGCGAGCCACCAATTCCTTGCCCGTGCCAGTTTCCCCTCCAATTAACACTGGCGCTTCACTGGGTGAAATACGCTCAATGTATTCCAGCAAATCCGCTGAAACAGGATCAGAGAAAACGAGCGCCTTTGCTCTTACGGACAAGGGCTGGGCATTGCCACCTTCCAAAGACAGAACAACAGGTTGTTTTAATGTATCGCTCACGATATGGCCTCACATTGCTGTTTTGAATGACAAACGAGATACAGCTGAAAACAGGCGCCCAGTGTAAAAGCGGGTTACCAAAAAATTAAGGAATTTAAAACTATAAAGTTATAACAAATTTATCAGCGAACATTTCGGCTACTGGCGTTAAACGTGAAACTCATAGCCACAAAAAACAAACACCCGCCGAAGCGGGTGTTGTTTGATCAATTACTTGGTGTAAATTTTGTCGAAGATTCCACCGTCGCCAAAGTGCTCAGGCTGCGCTTTGCCCCAACCACCAAAATCGTCGATGCTTACAAACGCCAATTTAGGGAAGTTTTTAGCGTAAGCTGTAGCAACCTCTGCATTACGTGGGCGATAGAAGTTTTTAGCAGCGATAGTCTGGCCTTCTTTGCTGTACAAATATTCCAGATAGGCTTTAGCTACAGCAGTATTGCCTTTCGCATCAGCGTTCTTATCTACCACTGTTACGTTAGGCTCAGCCAGAATAGACAAGCTTGGAACAACTATATCGAACTTCTCTTCACCAAATTCCTTGAGCGCCAGGTGTGCTTCATTCTCCCAAGCTAGCAACACATCACCTACATCACGTTGGGCGAAGGTTACGGTCGAGCCACGAGCACCTGAATCAAGTACAGGTACGTTTTTGTAGAGCTTGGCGACGAAATCCTGAGCGGCTTGATCAGAGCCCAATTTCTTCTTGGCATAGCCCCATGCAGCCAGATAATTCCAGCGTGCGCCACCAGAGGTTTTCGGGTTAGGAGTGATAACTTCGATGCCTGGTTTGATCAGATCATCCCAATCTTTAATGTGCTTTGGATTGCCTTTTTTAACCAGGAATACAATGGTTGAAGTGTAAGGCGCGCTGTTGTTTGGCAGACGAGTGATCCAGTTTTCAGGCAACAATTTACCTTTTTTAGCCAGGGCGTCTACGTCAGCAGCCAAAGCAAGGGTAGCTACGTCTGCTTGCAAACCGTCGATCACAGCGCGGGATTGGCTGCCGGAGCCACCGTGGGATTGTTCAACTTTTACGTTGTCGCCAGTTTTTTCTTTCCAGTATTTGGCAAAAGCAGCGTTGTACTCTACATAGAGTTCGCGGGTTGGGTCGTAAGATGCATTTAACAAAGTAATATCTTTAGCAAATGCGGCAGATGATAAAATTAAGCTGGCTGCAATCAAAGCGGCGCGCTTGGCAAACAATTTCATGGTGTATCCTCACAAGGTGTAAAAAATTTAAGTCATAGATTATTTGTTAAAGGCGCATTTCCTTATGCACCGTGCAAGCCATCCTCTGGGGGAGTTTTAACAACACAAGCAAAACCAAAATTGCTTGTAAGGATATTTGCCAAATATGTGCCATATTTTTGCAGGAAAGCGGCTTCGCTTAGACGAGATTTGAAGATTTTTATTAAAAAAAGTATAAGGGCGATAATTTCACCAAACAGTCGTACAACTGAAATATTAGTGAAACAAAACACATAAAATCATCTTTAAAGCAAAAGACTATGAGCAAAAAAAATGAGGCAGTTATAACTTTATAGGAAATTTATCTAATTATTTTTAGAAAATCTTTACGCCACGGTTATTTAAAATAAGATTTTCTGTATTCAGCTGTTTAAAAATCAGCAAGCAGCCAGCCCGGCAATGTTTCGTTTTGAACACCTAGTTAAAAATAAGCAGCAAAAAAAAATCCTGTACCGGTCAGCCAGTACAGGATTTTTTAAACAGGGCTATCACGGCCTTAAAAGCTGTACTTAATTCCCAACCGCAAAGAGCGAGGCTCCTCTGCGCGACTGACGCGACCACCATCCGGATCAAACGCATTTTCATAAAAGTAAACTATATCCTTACCTTTATGATTAAGCGCGTTGAGCAACTCACCATAAACAGTGAGGCTCGCGAACTCTCGCGCTACACGTAAGTTGAGCATGGTTTCGGCATCGGCACGCAGGCTGTTATCTGGCAACAATGGGTAGGCGCCCAGATAGCGCAAGCGCGCACTCAGTTCCCAGCCTTTACGGGTGGCCGCGATGCCGAGTTCACCCGCATTTTCCACCGCACCCTCTACATATCTGCCACCCGCTGCTTCAGGATCTGAATTGCGGGCGCGACTGCCGGTATAGACTGCATCCAGGCCCAACCAAGGCAATGGCCGCCAGAAGGAAACCAATTCATATCCCTGACGTTTTGCCCCGCCTTTTGGCTCTACCGAATTGGAATCCCCCACAAAAATTAATTCGCTATCGAGATTGAGCCACCAATAAGTCGTCGTGAGCATAAACTTTCCCTGCTCAAAACGCAGTCCAGTCTCGTAGCCTGTACCGCGCACCAGGCCCGGAACAGCGGCCGCCTTATTAACGACACCGCGCGCATCATTGGAGTGGAATCCCCTGCCCCAATTGGCATAGGCTTCCCATTGATTGCTGAGTACATAGGCCACTCCCAATTTGGGTGATGCCAGTGAATCTCGCTCTTCGCCGCTGCCAGTTGCTGTACCGGCGTTTTTATTAACGTCCACATCAAAATCATAGGCATCCGCACGCAATCCCGCTGTCAACCGCAAGGGTTCGACTGGCTTCCAGGTTGCCTCCCCATAAACACCCACTGACGTTTCATCTATATGGTTATTGCTAATGTTGGCGACGAATTCACCGGCGTTTGTACTATCAAGACCCACCTTGGCAATAGCGTCGTAGCGCACTTCACTACCTACTAAAAATTTCAGCTGGTCATTGGTTTCGAATATGTGTTCATAACGACCACCAAACGTATTGCGTCGATCAAATTGATTGATCTGGCCATCTTCTGCATAGGTAGCATTGGACAACATATGCCAATCGTAAAGTTGTCCATAGGCAGTTGCTCGCCAATCGTCGCCCTGCCAATTACTGGTGAGTATCCAGCGATTGGTTTTACCGTAAGCAGTCGGGTCCAGTGAACAATATTCATCTTTGCAATGCGCCGTACCAAATGCGGATTCCGGCGTTTGCTCGGTGGGATACCAGTCCGCTACATAACCACTAAGAGATAACTGCCAGCTGCCAAAATCAGTTTGCTCTTTATATTTAGTCCAGAGCGAATTGTGGTTTAAGTCCTCTGGTAACTCCCAGGGACCATCGTAAGTTTTGTGTTGCGCAACAAACGTAAGCTGGCCATCACCGATAGAGGTACTGCCGCCGCCCGCAATTCGCCCCCAACCAAAACTTCCGCCTTCAGCGGCAATAAAAGGTTGATGCAAGCTGTCTATAGTCGTCATATAACCAGCACCCGCCATGGAAAAATCGCCAGACTCAGCGCGATAGGTTCCTTTGCGATAATCAATTTTTTCTATGGCTTCAGGAATCAAACCATTCACATCAAGATAGCCCTGTCCATGTCCGTGCGTGCGAAGGTTCCAGGGCACATCGTCTACATAAGTGGTGAAGTCTGTTCCGTGATCCAACTGAAAGCCGCGCAAAAAATATTGGTTGGCTTTACCACTACCCGAATGTTGCGCCGCGATCATACCCGGCACTGACTCCAATAAATCAGCAACACGCAACATAGGCCGCACCAGCAGATCATCACCACCCACACTGCCTTCACTCGCCGCACTTGCCTGCCCTATCAGCTGTTCTGCGCGACCAAATACCACCACCTCCTCAACTGGCACCTCGTGATGAGCCTGAACTTCATTGGTGGCTATGGCCGCCACTAACGCTGCCCATGGGTACATTACCTTTTTATTAACAAACACCGATTCACTCCTCATCATGCTGCGGATTTTCAAACAGCTTAAAAAAAGTGGCGATACTAGAACTGGCATTTGCATGAACATAAATATTGTTTTTTTATTAGCTTATAACCCTGCCCCTCATTTGCTGATTAATAAACATCGCCTGTTTTTATTGCTGTGCTCACCACAACATTTGATGTTTATTTTTAAACAACAGCGCATGGACTTTTTCTCTTTAAAAAATTATCCGATGTTTTAAAAAGAACACTCTTGTCGGCCAAAGCCAGTAACTATGCGGCATCAGGCGCCGCACCATCCATCAAAAATAAAAACTGCAGGCTTTGGCACACTTATTGAGATAAGCCCACGACCCACTATTTATTAATAGTTTATTAATGTGTTCCTGTTATCCCTTGGAGTTTTTAATGAGTATTTCGCGTCACCCGGCTGCCATTTCGACACAGCAGCTCTTTACCCGTAAATTTATCGCCAGTGCTATCAGCCTGATTATTGCCACCAGCACATACTCTGCCCATGCTGCAGAAACCGATAAGGATAAAAAGGAAAAAGATAAAGTCGTAAAACTGGAAACCGTGGTAGTGACCTCGCGCAATCGCGCCGAAGCCGCGCAAGATGTTCCGCTGCCCGTACGTGTGATTGGCGGTGAGCGTCTGGATCGCGAAGATATTAAATCTGTATGGGATTTACCCGCGGTAGCACCCAACCTGCAACTGAATAATCCTGGTGAAAATGCGCGCAAAGTGAGCCCAGGTATTCGCGGCCTTGGTCGCGGCGGGGCCAACGATTCCATGGAGCAAAGTGTGGGCACCATTGTAGATGGTGTAACACTCTATTACTCCGGCCAGGCATGGGCCGATTATGTAGATCTTGATCGAATCGAAGTTCTCTATGGCCCACAGGGCACATTGGTGGGTAAAAACACTTCACTAGGTGCAATCAAAATTGCTACCAAGGCACCCAGCTTTAAACCTTCGTCTTCTGTAGAAATTACCGGTGGTGATTTGAATACATTACAAGGCAAGTTTTCCACAACTGGGCCGTTGATTGATGATTTGCTCGCTTATCGCGGCAGTTTTTTGGTTGACCGGCGCGATGGTCTTTATGACAACACCTATTTGAATTTTGGAAAATCGCGCGAAACCTGGCGCGAGTCCAACAAAATCGCAGGCCGTATACAATTTTTATTAACACCTAATGAGGATTTCACCGGTCGTTTTATTTTTGACAAGTTGCGCTCCGATGAACGCACCAATACCGGCAATGAATTAGTGTCCAATGGCCCCGCCACCTGGGCCGATGGCGCAGCGCGTACCGTCACAGCGCCCATAGTAGATAACACAGGTTACACAGTCGTTGGCAGCGATTTTGAGACCTATGGCTATCTCGGAAAATTTGCCGAGCGCGCTGCCTGGTTCCATAACGACGATGGCACCGTGTACCAACCACCTGTGGGTACGACCAATATCGAAAACTCGGAAGCGCGCCCGCAAATTACCAATCAGTGGGGCGAATCTGCGCAATTCGACTGGCATGTTGCCAACCACACTATCACCTCAATTACCGCCTACCGCTATCAGGATTTTGATATTAAAAACGGTGGCCAGTTTGGCCCCTTCTATGTCAGTAACAGCGGCCAACAATTGTGGAACGATCAATTTTCACAAGAGTTACGCATAGCCTCTGATACAGAACCGGGCAAATTCCTGGATTACCAAGCGGGCATTTATTATCTGGATGCAGAAGTCTACAGCGATGATCCAAGTTATTACGGCGCGGATGCCGGTGCCTGGTATGCGAAAACAGCACAGTACAAAGCACTGATGCAAAACGCCGATAAAGCACAGCGAGCGGTTGGTCGCGATTTGTTGCGCGCATCACTTGATGGCGTTTATCAATCATCTGTCACTGACGCGACTGTCAGCAGCCTTGCTGCTTATGCCCAGGTAGATTTGCATTTCACCGAAAAGCTGAATTTATCACTGGGCGTGCGCGATACCGACGAGAGCAAGAACAACAAAATTGCCACTCAATTGGATCGTTCGGGTGAGGACCTGGATAAATTGGGTGCAGCTTATGGCGCAACTGCAGCACAAATTGCAGCTGCTAAAGCGGTACGTGCTGGCCAAGTACCTGTTGCACCATTTGATTTTGTAGCGGGCAATGAGATCAACGATAACCTGGTAGCCTGGAACATCAGCCCCAGTTACAAAGTCAGTGATGATTTCAATGTGTATGCTTCTATCGGCAAAGGTGTTAAGTCCGGCTTTATTTATTTTGGCCAGTATGTAGCACCTGATCTGAACGACACCAATTTCGTCAGCTATATCAAACCAGAAGAAACACTGGACTATGAAGTGGGCTTCAAGAGTTTGCTGCTCGACCGCACCTTGCAATTGAACGCCAACCTCTACGACACACAAGTGACCGACTATCAAGCGAGCTGGACACGCACCAATCCGCGCGATGACGGCACCTTTATTACTGCTTGGGGCAATGCACCTAAAGTGGAAGCTAAAGGTATAGAGTTGGAAGCCAATTATCGTTTGAATAAAGAGTGGGATTTCAACCTGGCAGGCGCTTACAACGAAGCCACTTATGAGGCTGAGTGGCTAGTACCGGTTCCTGAAATTGCCGCCACCCAATATGTAAACCGTGACGGCGAACAAATTGCCAACGTACCTAAGGTGGTGATCAATTACGGTTTCAATTACCAAACACCCGTGGCTGGCTTTTTGGGCCGAGTGACTTTGCAGAACACTTACAAATCGGGTTCCTACTTTAACGATAATCACGCTGATTTCACCTGGCAAAAAGCCTACAACGTAACAAACCTCGGTTTGGCATTGGGCTCATTAAACAAGAAGTGGGAAGCGCAATTAAATATACGCAACCTGTTGGATACCGAATATGCCGTTCGCCGTACAACCTACACGTCATCAGCAGGTCAGACAGTGGAAATAGGTGCGCCACGCTACTGGAGCATCACGCTGAAATATAACTTGTAAAAACTAATCGAAAAATTAGCGCAGCCGATCTGGTTGCGCTGCTTTGTCAATATGAATTCATAAGAGCTAACTCATGAAAAAAATTTCTTTATACGCAGGTATCTGCACCACTATTTTCAGCCTTAATCTGTTTGCTGCTGATACACCTGCTTCCGACAGTGCAAGCAGTTCCCGCCCCCCACAAGTTCCCGCCGCTCGTGGCCCTGCATTGGAATTAGCCGTAGAAGCAGCACGTGCTGCAATAGCAGCGTGCACAGCGGACGGTGGTCAAAAAGTCGCGGCGAGTGTGGTTGATTCTGCCGGCGTGCTCAAAGTGTTATTGGCCGCTGATGGCACTTCGCCACGCGGTGTTACTTCCAGCACCAACAAAGCGGTAACGGCACTTAAATTTAAATTGCCAACCAGTGCACTGGGCGAACAGGTAAAGAACGATAAAGCCTTGGCGGACCAGGTGGCAGCTGATGTTAGTATCAATGTGCGCCCCGGCGGTGTGTTGTTAAAAGTTGGCAATGAAATTGTTGGCGCCATAGGTATAGGCGGCGGCCGTACCGATGAGCCTTGTGCACTGGCCGGAATCCAGAAAATCCAGAGTCGCTTGCAATAAGGAAACACCATGGGCCACAGGTATTGGTTTTATGTGCTGCGCGTTTTGTCTGGCTTGCTATTGCTGTGTTCAATCACCGCAGTTGCCGACGAAAAAACAACAGCGCCCATCAGTGATAACGCGGCTACACCACAGGTGGCAGCACAGCTTGTGGCTTCAGCTACCAGCGTAGCGCCAGGCTCGGAAATTTATCTGGGCGTTCACCAGCAAATTATTCCCCACTGGCACACCTATTGGAAAAACCCTGGCGACTCCGGCCTCGCCACCACTATTAAGTGGTCGTTGCCGGAGGGCGCTACCGCCAGCGATATACTCTGGCCAATTCCCAGCCGTTCCGGTCTCGAAGGTATTACCAACTATGGCTATTCGGACCACGTCACTCTGCTCAGTAAAATCAAAATACCTGCATCGTTAAAAGCAGGCGAAAAATTTCTCGCACAGGCAACGGTGGATTGGTTGGTGTGCAACGAGGAGTGCATTCCACAACAAGTAAAACTTGCATTGGAATTGCCCGTGGCAACAGCAGGTACAACCCAAAACAACAGCAATATTTATATAGATCAAGCACTCGCACAATTGCCGGTAGAAAATCCCTGGCCGGTAAAATTAACGGCAACCAAAGATGGCTACCAATTGCATTTTAGTTTGCCAACTGAGCAGGCGAACCAGGTAAAAACAATTTGGTTTTATCCCAGCGAATGGGGCCGTCTTGCACAAAATGCTGACCAACCACATCAGTTGGAAAAAGACGGTATCAGCCTGCAATTACCTATAGGTGAAACGCCCCTGGCTGCAGGCAAACCTTTAGGTGGTGTGTTGGTTATTAATCTGGATACACCCGCAGGCCCAAGCGCTACAGGCTTTGAATTGTCACTGACACCTGGCGCTGCAGCTGAAGACGCAAACAATAATTCTACTTTAGGTTTTGCTGCCGCTCTTGCTCTTGCACTCGTCGGTGGTTTGATATTGAACCTTATGCCTTGCGTGTTTCCGGTGTTATCTCTTAAAGCTTTATCGCTTGTCACACATGCCCAACATCACCCGCACGAAATTCGCCTCCAAGGTTGGGTGTACACCTTGGGTGTATTAGTCAGTTTCGGTTTATTAGCGGGATTGCTGATAATACTCAAAGCCAGCGGTGCGCAGATTGGTTGGGGCTTTCAATTTCAATCGCCACTCTTTGTAATGGCCATGGCCTATTTAATGTTTGCCGTGGGATTAAATTTATCCGGCGTATTTGTTATTGGCGGAAGCATCGCGGGAGTCGGATCGGATTTGGCGGCCAAACCAGGATACACCGGCAGCTTTTTTACCGGCGTGCTGGCCACCATAGTCGCAACACCTTGCACAGCGCCTTTTATGGCGGCGGCCTTGGGTTATGCGCTCACCCAACCAGCCTTCAAACTTATTGCCATTTTCGTGAGCCTGGGCCTTGGTTTAGCGCTGCCCTATTTGTTGCTAGCGAATTGGCCAGGTTTACAACGTTGGCTGCCGCGTCCCGGAGCTTGGATGGACTACACCAAACAAGCCCTCGCCTTTCCCATGTATGCCGCAACAGCATGGTTGGTCTGGGTGCTAACTCAACAAGTCGGAACTAATGCAGTGATCGTCGCACTCGCGGGATTAGTCACATTGGGTTTTGCCGCCTGGCTTTATCAAATAACTCGCTATCGCCAACGCGAAGTGCTAGGCACTTTTACTGCTTTGTCGATAACGCTACTTACATTCGGCGTTGGATTTTCCAGTTTACAAAACGAAAGTATTAATCAGGATGTGGCTGAAGATACTCACAAAGCACACCACTACGAAACTTACTCTGCCAAGCGCCTCGACGAATTACTTGCCGAAGGTAAACCGGTATTTCTCAACTTTACTGCCTCCTGGTGCATCAGTTGTTTGGTGAACGAGCGCGTAGCCTTGAGTAGCGAGCCAGTCGTACAAGCCTTCAAACGAGATGGCATTACTTATTTAAAAGGCGACTGGACCAAACGTGATCCCGAGATTACCAAAATACTCAGCCGTTTCGGTCGCAGCGGTGTACCGCTTTATGTGTTTTATCCAGCCGGCAATAAAGCACCGCCGATTGAACTGCCCCAAGTACTAACACCAGACATTGTGTTATCCAGCATCATCACAACAAATAAAACCGCTAGCCGTTTTTAATCGAGATTTTTAAACCCAACGTAAAAGGAGCATCCACCATGTTACGTAAATTCGCTACCGCCGCCAGCTTGATTCTGGCATTCATGAGCGCTCAGGCATTTGCTGCTGATCCCGCTATCAACCAACCAGCCCCCGCATTCACAGCCAAAGCCGCCGATGGCAGCACTGTAGATTTGGCCTCGCTCAAAGGTAAAACCGTTGTGCTTGAATGGACAAACCATCAATGTCCGTTTGTGATTAAACACTATGACTTGAGTAAAAATATTCCCAAGCTGCAAAAAGAAGCTACCGCTGACGGCGTGGTTTGGTTGCAAGTAATTTCTTCAGCACCGGGCGAGCAAGGTTTTATTGATGGTCCAACGGCGATCAAAGCCAATGAGTTCCGCGAAGCAGCCCCCACCAAAACATTGCTTGATCCTGAAGGGAAACTAGGTCACTTGTATGGGGCCAAAACTACACCGCATATTTTTATCATTAATGCCAAAGGTGAGTTGGTGTACAAAGGCGGCATCGACAGCATTAAATCAACCAAAGCCGAAGATATTCCCCAAGCCACTAATTATGTGCGCGAAGCCCTGAGCGCTATCAAAGCCGGGCAAAAAGTTCCTAACCCGGTGACAGCACCCTACGGTTGCTCTGTTAAATACGCATCCTGATGTTAAAAACCCGCTCACCCCTACAGTGATGTAGGGTGGGCAGGCTGCCCCCAAAATTTAAAAACACACACGTAACTTTCCCACACTTTACTTGCCAAGGAATTAGTATGACTCGCACAATTTCCCGCCAAATGTTTCAGCTATTGAGCGCAGCTGCCATTATGAGTAGCGCCAGCACTTTTGCAGAGAACACCGTAACCACCGCTATCGATGGTGTTATCGCTCAAGGTACACAACTGGAATTTATCAAAGATAAATTTGAAGGCACCGAAGGCCCGGTTGCATTGCCCGACGGTGGTTTTGCTTTTACCGAGACACGCGCTAACCGTATTACGCGCATAAATGCAGATGGTAGTACCAGCACCCTGCTTGAAAACACCAATGGCTCCAATGGTCTGGGTTACAACAAAAAAGGTGAACTGATCAGCGTGCAAGTTAACGACACAAAAGTGGGTGTTGTTTATCCCGCCGACAAAGCCAGAGTGCTAACTGATAACTATCAAGGTGTTAAATACCAGCGCCCTAATGATTTAGTGGTTAATAAAAGCGGCAACATTTATTTTACAGATAGCGGTGTAGCGTCCAAAGAACCTGGCGGTGAAGCCGCTCGGCCGGCGGTTTATTTTTTAACAGCGGATGGCAAGGTCAACCAGCTGCTCAAAGATATTGAACGCCCTAATGGTATTCAATTAAGTCGCGATGAAAAAACCCTCTATGTCGCCAACACCAATGGTGAATATGTACTGGCTTATCCCATTTTGGGTGAAGGCAAACTGGGTGCTCGTAAAGAATTTGCCAAGCTGGCCAAGATTGAAAAAGCTGAAACCGGTGGAATTTCCAGCGGTGCCGATGGTCTGGCAATAGATAACGATGGCCGCCTCTACGTGGCATCTAACGCGGGCGTAGAAGTGTTTGATGATAAAGGCAAAGCACTGGGCGTCATTCCCGTTCCGCAAAAGCCGCAAAATATTGCGTTCGCCGGCAAAGACAAGAAAACCTTGTACATCGTAGGCCGCGGTGCCGCTTACAAGATTCCGGTGTTAACACCCGGATTTAAAGATCGCGCCAAATAATTGTTCACTGACCAGGAGCCACTGTCATGACTCGTCAAACAGCTCAGGATTTTCATCCCGAAGTACTTAAATTATTTGATCAATATGTTCACGGCCAAAGTTCGCGCCGCGATTTTTTAAATGGTGCAGCAAAATATACCCTCGGTGGCGTTACTGCCGCCGGTTTGCTGGACGCACTAAGCCCCCGCTTTGCCGAGGCGGAACAAATTAGCCCTACTGATAAACGCATCAAGGTTAGTTATGTGGAATATCCATCGCCCAATGGCAGTGGAAAAATTCGTGGTTACCTTGCCAAGCCAGCCAAGATCAAAGGCAAACTCCCCACCGTATTGGTGGTACACGAAAACCGCGGCCTCAACCCTCACATTGAAGATATAACGCGTCGATTGGCGGTGGATAATTTTATTGCATTTGCGCCAGATGCTCTCTTCACGCTGGGTGGTTATCCAGGCGATGAAGACAAAGCGCGTGAGCTTTTTCCAAAACTCGACCAAACCAAAATCATCGAAGATTTTGTTGCTGCCGTTGATGTACTTAAACATTTTCCTGAAGGGAATGGAAAAGTGGGAGCCGTTGGATTTTGTTACGGAGGTGGCGTAGTCAACACGCTCGCTACACGTATTCCCGACCTGGGTGCAGCCGTACCTTTTTACGGTAAACAACCCGAAGATGCGGATACAGCTAAAATCAAGGCGCCTTTGCTAATCCACTATGCCGGTGCTGACGAACGCATCAATGCCGGTTGGCCAAAATACGAAGCAGCGCTTAAAGCCTCCAATGTTAAATACGAAGCTTACATCTATCCTGATGTACAGCATGGCTTTAACAATGACACTACACCTCGCTACGATGAAAAAGCAGCCAAGCTTGCCTGGCAACGCACGGTGGATTTTTTTAAGAAAAATCTGCACGCATAAGTAATCAATGGGTTAATCCTGCGACAGAAAATCAACAATTGCTGTCGCAGTATTTCGTTGTACCTCCAAGGTTTTGCCCTGTCTAGACAGGGCTTTTTTCGTTTCAAAGTGATTAAAAATCAACACCACTGACTAAAACCAGCAACTGCTGATAACTTAATAATAATTATCTGCGTAAAAACAAACAGCTTATCCCCCACCCCACCTGTTTACTAAACCCGCTATCGGCTTGAAACCCGCGCTACATCTGCACTTATAAAAGTGTCTCACTTATTTTAAAGAATGGTACGCATGTTGCTCTGGACATTACACCCATAATTGTTTTGATAAGGTGTTAATCCATGAAAAAGTTTGTTCCCATTGTTACCCTGATTGCTGCATTCGCTGTACCGCTGGTTGCCAGCGCGCAAAATGCCGATGCACAAAAGCCCGCTGCTGCTGAATACAAAAGCAAAGCACCTAAATTGAACCGCGCACAGGTTGATACCTGGTTAGCCAAATCTGACAAGGTTGTGTTTATCGATCTGCGCCGCCCCGACGAATTAACCAGCATCGGTGGCCTGCCAGTGTACCTGAGCATTCAATCCAAAGATTTGGAAAAATATATTGCTTACATTCCAAAAGATCGCGCCATTATTACCGTATCCAACCACGCTGGTCGCGCCGGCAAGTCGGCTGATCTGTTGATCGATAAAGGCTACAAAGTGGTAGGTATTGTGGGCGTGCAAAACTATGAAGAAGAAGGTGGCACCTTGGTAAAAATTGCTCCACCAGCACCGAAAGCTGAAGGCAATAAAACTGCCGCAAACAAGTAAACCGCAATGATCCCCCAACGGCTACCAGTCATGCTGTGTAGCCGTTGTGCTTTTTGAAGCACCTGATGTCACGTTAAATTTTTTGAGTTATTTATGAGTCCGGCTGCATTTTTGCAAGTGCTATACGATTCGGAGACAGGCACAGCCCTGCGCGAATCACTTTATATGTTCCCACTGGTGGAGGCTATTCATCTGGTGGGTTTAGCGTTTTCATTTGGTTTAATTTTATTTACCGATTTACGCCTCATCGGCTGGTTTTTACCACAGGTGCCGGTTAGTGAATTATTACGTCGCCTGCGCCCCTGGTTGATAGGTGGTTTTGCCAGCACGTTTATTACGGGCTTTTTGCTGACTATGGCAGAAGGGCCACGGTTGTTAGAGATTCCGGTATTCCCCATTAAATTAGGGTTGATAGTGCTAGCGGGAATTAATGCGCTCTGGTTTGAAGCGACATTTGGTCGCCGCATCACCCAATGGGATCAACAAACCTTGCCTCCGGGTGCCAAATTGGCCGGTTGGACGTCGTTAGTGTCATGGTCACTAGTCGTTATTTGCGGCCGCATGATTCCCTATCTCGCTACTCATTAACGGTTACCAGGCACTATTTACAGACACTATTTACAGGTACGGTCCAGAGATATTTATTGTGAGCACACAACAACTTTTTCAATCCATCCAAAACAGCGATATTGCCATCGCTATGGGCCAATCCAACCATTTGTTTGGTGCCTTGGCGCAATTGTTTCACATCGCTGGTTTGATATTTATCCTCGCTTCTGTATTGCTGGTTAATTTGCGTTTATTAGGTATAGGTTTAATTAACCAGACGCCGGCAGAATTAGTGAAAGCAACCAATCCTTTTATATGGTCAGGCCTGGCATTTTTATTTTTTTCGGGTTTGTTTATGTTTGTACCCAGCGCCTCACTTTATTACCCGAACCCCGCTTTCTGGTTCAAGATGCAGGTATTGTTGGTTGCGCTTCTCGCACAATTTACGCTCTATCGAAAAGTAACCGCACAGCACTCCCCGAAGCCTGGCCTTGCAATATTTACAGCGGTGACGTCATTGGTACTCTGGTTTGCCGTAGGCCTCGCGGGTCGCGCAATAGGGTTTATGGCAGCGTGATTTAAAAAACCATATCGATAATTTATTTATGAAAAATACGTTTATTATTAGCTCAGCCTTGATCCTGGTAGCACTCGCCGCCTGCAGGGAGCAATCAGCACAAAAGCACACAGATTCACCGTTTAAGCCTGATGCGAGCATTCAAGAAATCATGCAATCAGTGATAGATCCCAACATAGATCCTATCTGGGATTCGGTGCAGACAGTCAGCACAGCGGGAGGTGTTGAAGAGCGACATCCCAAAACGGATGAAGATTGGCAGCGTTTAAAGAAGCACGCCATTGTCGTGCGTGAAGCTACCAATTTGATTTTAATGGAGGGCCGTAAAGTAGCCAGCTCAAACACCTCCACGGTTGCCGCAGAATTGGGGCCTGAGGCGATTGAGCAAGCTATAGCGGCCAACCGCCCGGCTTTTATTAAAAATGCCCACGAACTACATGCCGCTGTGACTAAAGCTATCACAGCGATTGACGCTAAAAACGTAGCGGCACTTGAAGAGGCAGGTGAAGGCATTGATCAGGCTTGTGAAAAATGCCACCTGCAATTCTGGTATCCCGGAGAAAAATTACCACCGCCATAATAAGGCGATAATTTTTAGGGATTTTCGGCAGCGACAGTCACCATCCATCCCATACCAAAACGATCTGTGAGCATACCAAAACGTGGCGACCAGAAAGTTTTGGTCAGCGGCATGCTGATGGTTCCACCTTCGGCGAGCGCATTAAATGCTTTATCAACTTCCGCCTCAGTAGCTAACGCCAATGACAGCGAAAATCCTTTAAAGCCATCGCCAGGTCCACAGCCATCAGAAGCCATGACACGCGTGCCACCGATACGGAAACTGGTGTGCATTACTTTGTTTTCAAAACCCGGTGCTAACATACCTGGCGGTGTAGGTTCCGGGCTCTCGTTGTAGCGCATTAGCATTTCAACTTCTGCGCCTATGGCCTTTTTATAAAACGCCAGCGCCTCGTCGCAATGGCCGTTAAAAAATACATAAACCTCAACCAATGGTTGTGTCATACAAACCTCCGTAGCTGAACGTGGATGCAATTACTGTTGATTATATTTTATGGCGCAGGCCTTATTCTTTTGCAATTTTCGCCAAAGGATAGCGAGATAGAGCAAGCTGGAGAGTGGCGCCCAGATAAGTGATTGCCAGAGCGCATATTCAAGGCTTTGGCTTTTAAGCCATTGGGCTGCCGCGATAACTGTGAAGCTGATGAGTAAAACCTGTAGCCCGCGTTTAATCCAGAATGAAATCGCCATAAAAAATCCCTGGTGCGCAGCCAGCCCCTTGCCGGCTACAGCCACCACTGTAACTTTCCCTGATGTTTATGGCAAATCTACCAATCTCTCTGCGCATATTTCCTTGTACAAGCTTATAGATTTATAACGGCTTGTAATGATCCGCCTGGTTTTTACCCTCAATTTTATAGGTACGCACGTCCTCGGTAATGGGCAGCATAGTGCTATCCCAAGCCTCCCACTGTTGTTTGAGGCGCGCAAAAACTTCCGGGTATTTGGCGGAGAGATTCGCGCGCTCACGCTGGTCTTGCGCAAGATTGAATAGAAATTCGTTGTCCGCAATTTTCAGGTATTTCCAATCGCCATCGCGATGAGCCCGCTGGGCATTGGCCTTATAGCGCCAAAATAATTTACGCGAATTGGGTTGGCTCACACCTAACAACGTCGACAACTGATTATCGCCGTCCGGTTGGTATTTCGTATCCGGTTTTCCACCTGCAGCAGCTACCAGAGTGGGCAACCAATCCATACTGATAAGGACCTGTTCGCTGGTTTGGCCTGGTTTGATTCGCTCGGGCCAACGCACTATGGCAGGTACGCGAATTCCACCTTCCAATAACTCGGATTTTTGTCCGCTAAACGGCCAGGTACGCGAGAAGCGTTCGCCACCGTTGTCACTGGTAAAAATAATAATGGTGTTTTTATCCAGTTGAAGCTCTTCGAGTTTTTTCAACACACGCCCTACTGCCGAATCCAAACCCACCACCATTTTGGCGTAGGTAGCAAGATCACCGCCATCGTAGTGACCGAGGTTGGTAAGCTTTTTTGCAACCTCTTCATCACCCGGCACTTCCCAGGGCCAATGAGGTGCGGTGAAATGCAGTGATAAAAAGAATGGCTTGCTATTGGACTGTTGCGCTAAAAAATCCTGCGCGCGGTCAGCAATCAAATCCGTGTAATAGCCTACTTTATGAATGGGAACTTCGCCTTCATAAAGATCCTCTTTAGCATCTTCACCCACACCGGTTTTGTGCGTGAAATAATCTATAGCGCCACCAAGATTGCCAAAGAATTGATCGTAGCCACTTTTTAATGGGCCAAATTTTGGCAAGGCGCCTAAATGCCATTTACCAAACAACGCTGTGTTATAGCCCTGCTTTTTTAACAGCGACGGCAAGGTGGGATGCTCTGGCGGCAAGCCGATAGTATCCGAAGCTCCACCGAGCGGTTCTTCCAGACCACCGCGCAAGCGATATTGATAGCGACCGGTAATCAAACCAAATCGCGTTGCCGAGCAAACAGCGGAATTGGAATAGGCTTGGGTAAAACGCAACCCCTGTTGCGCCAGCTTATCCAACACAGGTGTTTGAAAATCGGTTTGGCCGTAGCAACTCAAATCACCCACACCCAAATCATCAGCCAGGATAAAAATAATATTGGGTTTTGCCGGCCTCTCCGGTTTGCCCGCACCCAAACTCCAACGGCTTAAACTTGTCAGCGACAAAACAGAAAGGCCGCCGAGTAAACGGCGACGGCTTTTACTGATTGAACTCATAGGACTCCTGATACATCTCGCCACTGAAAATAATTATTTATCGGCAGCGACACGATATTGTGTTAACTCCGGTGCTTTTACCGGCTTCTCTGATTTTGGCGTACCTGCAGGCACCCATTCGTAAGGAACAGGCTGTGCGCGATACACGGTATTGCTGGCCACCGTTTGCGGATCATCCGCCTTGGGTTGGCTGAAATAAGGGCTGATGTATTCCCACACAATTTCACCTTTGCTGGTGACTTGTAAGAAACGCCCATTCATACCTTCGTCGATCAAGGTATTGCCATTCGGCAAACGGCGCGCGCTACTGATGTAAGAGCTGTAAAAACTATAAGAAGGCTTGCCTGAACTCTGGCCAATGTATTGCCACACAATTTCTTTTTTTACCGGATCTATTTCCAGCACACGCGAACCTGGTTGGGTTGATAGGCGAGCCGGTGGATAACCTGCAGCACCCTGGTTATCAAATACCAACAGATTACCCTCACCAGGTAAACCTTTAGGAATAATATGCGCATCGTGTTGACCGGATATTTGGTCTACCGGGCGCGGCAATTTATTCCCGCCCACTGTTGGCTCGTAATCAGGGCCAATACGCCACACAATCTTGCCGGATTTTCTATCGATAATGGCTGTGAAGTTAGCCTCGCGCGAATCGATCAGTATATTGTCCGGATTAAAACGCACATCGCCTGCATCAAACCATTTGTTGGGCCCCACTACCGACATATTGTTAAAATGCAGATAATCAAACGGCAAGCTTTTATCGTTACGGGATATTGAATCACGCAAGATTTTCAGAGAATCATCGCTAAAACCATATTCGTTGAGATGCTCATAAGCTGCCCATTTCCATACAACTTCACCTTGGGGATTTATTTCATATATCCCATCTTCCAATAACTTTTCTGCTTTAAAACCAGTCACCGGAATCACATAATTGACCAACACCAATGTGTTGCCATTGGGCAGACGCCGCCAATCGTGATGCTGGCGAATACTGGTTCCATAACCGCTGGCATCAGTGGCAGTATTGCCGCTGGCGTAGGCATCCTGCACTTTAGCGCCGCCCCACTGCCAAATCACTTTGCCCTCCCAATCCACTTCAGCCAGCGATTGGCTTTCGCCGCTGTTAGCACGACCACCCGTTGCGCCCTTCAGCTGAACTAACACATGGCCTTTTTTCCCGCCGGCTAATGCAGGATCAATAAACACAGGAGGAAAACCATCGTAAGGCCATTGATGAACCTCCTTGCCATTTAAATCAATCAGATGAGTTTTCTTATCTTGCCCGGCAAAGAGCACATAGCTGTTATAGGCTTTGGTTGGGTCGTAACGAGTAACGCCAGTGGGAAACACGCTAGGCGCTGCAGCAGCAGCGATTGAAAGCGCTACGCCAGCCAGCGCAATTGCCAACTGCGAAGATTGTTTGGTGGACATATTTATCTCCGATCCTTAATGAATTTTTTTTGCATTTTTGCTAAAGAAAAAATGGCCCGAACAAGTCGGGCCTTAGCGAGATACCATCGGCGATTAAAGTTTTCCGCTGAAGGTTATACCTATCCAGCGTGGCACTGCCGGAGTGTAGGTATTCCAGGTTCTGGAACGTGGCGTATCATCATCAAACAAGTTTTTCGCAATCAGGCTCACATCGAAAGTGCCTTTGCGATTGCCAATACCAATCCCCAAATCCGTGGTGTAGTTGGCGGGAATCCAGCCGTAAGATGACAAGGTGTTATCCGAATTATATTTACTGGTATAAAGTGTATTCAGACTAGTGTGGAATTCCTTATCGCTAAACACGGGCAGGCGATAATCCACACCTATGTTAAAGGTGACTTTAGCCGCGCCAGGTAATTGCTCGCCGCTAACATCGCGATAAGGTTGGGTTGCTTGCAGGTTGGCGTATTCATTAGGCTGCGCCGCGCGATCAAACTCTACGTAATACGCATCTGTGTAAGCACCGGCAAAACGCAGGCTAAAATGTTCTATGCCGTTATAAATACTGTCGATCTCAACACCCTGGGTGCGCACTTCGGGAATGTTGGCCGTAGCACTGGTATAGGCAACGAGATTGTTAGCATTTTGCGCGGTGGTGTATTGGTCAACCACCTGGCTACTTTGCTGGTAGTTAGTGATATCCATACGATAAAGCGCCAGGTTAAACACCAGTGTGTTATTCAATAGTGTTGATTTCAAACCCAGTTCATAAGCGTCCGTTTTTTCTGCTTTCACAAGGTTGCTAAAACCATTGGTCGCCTGCGAGATACCCGCTTTTTCGCCGTGTTGCAATGCGAGATAAGTTGTCAGGTTTTCGTTGACTTTATAACTTGGGCTCAATACCCAGGATGGCTGCACCTCATCAAACTCTTCCAGCTTGGTTTCATTAAACAACACACCTATCTGCGCCTGACGCAAGGCTTTCGCAGCGGCAACCTGTTGTTTTTGTTTAGTGGTTAAGCTGTTGTATGCCGCACCCGGCGTGCCTGTTGCTGCGACATTGAAATATTTGGTAGCCACCAAATCAGCGAGCGTTAATTGCGCCGTGGTATTGTTATTAACCAACACACCGTTTGCATCTACCTTGCCCAATTGCCCCACATAGGTACCAGAGGCAACTGAATCAAAGCCGCCTAACTGCACACTGTTTACCGAAGAGGGGTTAAGCTCCGCCGCGTTGCCATTGTCGCGAATAAAAGATGACGCTGTGTTATTGCGATTTTCGTGTGTAAAACGCAAACCGGTTGTTAAGGTCAACTCATCTGTAAAATGCCAGTTGGCTTGACCAAACACCGCTTCACTTTTGTTTTTAATTTCTTGCAAACCTGCTGGGCTGTTAAATGCAAGCGACAGGTTAGCCAAGGAGTTTTGCAACAGATAACGGCCGTTACCATCTGAATCCAGCGTGGTGTATTGCGCGTTGTTAGCAAACCATGCGCCGGCATCATTGCCCCACACACGCTGGTACAGAGCGCTGTTATCTACATCCATAAAATACAGGCCGGTTTGATAATCAACAAAACCGCCAACGGGTGATGACAGGCGCAATTCCTGGCTCAGTTGTTTGTAGTCGTTATAAAAACCACCGGAGTTTCGCTGTATATCGAAAGGCGTACCTTCATCATTCACCGCATTAAAGTGATAATCCTTGTAAGCAGTAATTGAGGTCACACGATAACCATCCAGGTTCCAGTTCAAATCTACAGTCGCGCCGTTGCTGCCAGTTACCAGGCCACGCTGGCTATCGTTATTAACTGAATTGCCATCGTCACCACCATATAAATAGCTGTCTTTGTATGTGTATTTTGGATCTTGCGTAAACCAGCGACGAGTCAGACGATTGGATGCATCGGTTTGCAAATTGGTTTTGGTAATATTATCCGCATAATATTCCGGTGTGGGTGTGCGAATGGTGCGACCGTTGGTGGTTTCGCTGCCGCGCGGTTGCGCGTTCAATTCCAAGCGCGCACTGAAATCTTCATTAGGCGTTAATAAAAATTGCACGCGACCGGAAACGCGATCTTTATTGGTGTAAGTCTGGTCGTGATTGTAAGCGTTATACACATCACCTTTGCCTTTGCTCACGCTCAGGTTGCCGCGCCACGCCAACAGGTCATCTACTATGGGGCCACCAGCGGAGAAACGACCCAGTACTGTATCCCACTCACCTAAGGTCACAGAGTAAGAAGCATCAGGTTTAAATGAAGGACGTTTGGTAGTGACGTTCACCACGCCGATACTGGCGTTTTTACCCAACAGTGTTCCCTGCGGACCACGAGCTACCTCGATGGTTTCAATATCGGTAAAGTCATAACTCGAGGCCAATGCGTTGTAAGCGTAGTTAACACCATCGACAATCAAACCTACCGGAGGATCTTGCGCTTCTGTTTGGCCTTGTTTACCAACGCCGCGAATCGACAAGCTGCTGGTGCGCTGGTTACCAAGGTTCCAACTGATGTTAGCAAGGCGCTGTGTCACCGCACTGATATCAGTGGCTTGTAAGCGATCCAACTCCTGGCCATTTACGACAGATACAGAGAGAGGAACATCCTGCAGTTTTTCAATACGGTTACGGCTGCGTACGGTCACTGTGCTCAGCACTACAGGTTTGGCTTTATCTGCTTCGCCGGTCTTTTCATTAGGCTTCTTTTGGTCAGTAGATTTTTTTTCAGTTCCCGCGGCGGCAACTTTGGTTTCTGTTTTAGCAGCAGGTTTATTGGCATCATCAGCGGCCCACGTTGCCCCGGCATTTAATAACACGACACCAGCAATAAAACTCGCAATGGGCGAAAGGTTGAATTGTGTCTTACGCGTTCGTGTATTTTCTTTTTGTGAACTCATGAAGCTTTCTCCTTAGTAGGTAATGAAATTTATATATTCAGCTACGGATATTTTTCCGGCCTTATGAATATTTTCAAAATCCCTTTTCGCAAACTCTATGCCACAAAAAAATTATTCATTAAAAAAACAATTATTATTTTTAAATTTTGCGAAAAACCCTGATAAAAGAAGGAAGTTTTAAAAGACAGGCCGACCAGCAATAGTTACACCGCCAAAATAATTCGCACCGAGGTTAACAAACTAACCGCAGTCCAAAACCAAACACTTACTGCAATGACAACATCTCACTGATGACAATTAAACACCTCACTAAGATCTTATATTTAAAAGGAATTTCTTTATTCCTCGAAGGCAATGCGCAAATACATGCAGAGCACGTGATTGTCTGGCACCACTCTCATGGGCTTCAAAAAGCCTCATGACTGTTGCAGCCATAGCAGCAGTCATCCATGAATGTTTAAAGATCACCAGCATCCCCGCTGGCTAAAGCCAGCACAACAACTATCCCTATAGTTAAAAATTATTTTATAAATCAATCTGCTAGCCACAAATCTGTAACAGAAACCCAACCACACATAAATCTGGCACAGTAGCTGCAATGATGAGTATGTTGTTTTTTATATAGCGCAATCACTATTTGGTTTTTATTGACCCGATTTTTTCGCGTGTTTCGTTATTGATTTATTGGCCCAGGCAAAGCACAGGCGCCGCTACTGATTCAGGAGTAATAGGTAGATGAAAAAGAAAATTTTATATTTAGCTGTAGTGTTAGGCCTGTCTGCCGGTGCAGTCGCGGCCGAAAACGAAACAGCATCGGCAACCGCTAGCAATACGACACCAAGCTCTGCAGCAACACCCGGCGCAGAAAAAAAAGCAGCGAACAATACAGTTCCCAATGGATGGGCCTATAAGCCTGTACAGGAAGTGTCAGTGCCAGACGTAAAAAACAAGAAGTGGGTTAACACCCCTATTGATAATTTTGTATTGGCCAAGCTTGAAGAGAAAAATATCAAGCCCTCGCCAGAAGCGGACCGCGGCACCTATATTCGCCGTGCGACGTTGGACGCCTGGGGCCTGCTGCCGACACCGGAAGAAGTTGCCGCTTTTGAAAAAGACAAATCACCTGATGCTTATGAAAAATTGGTAGATCGCCTGTTGGCATCACCACACTTTGGCGAGCGCCAGGCGCGTCGCTGGCTGGATTTGGCGCGTTACGCCGATAGCGCCGGTTTCCAGAATGATCAGACTCGCCCGAACAACTGGCGCTATCGCGACTATGTGATTAGCGCCTTTAATAACGACAAGCCTTTTGACAAATTCATCAAGGAACAACTTGCCGGTGATGAGCTTTGGCCAGACAGCCAGGAAGCCAAAATCGCGACGGGTTTTCTTGCCGGTTATCCTGACAACTACAACTCGCGCGATTTGGTACAACGCAAATACCAAATAGAAACAGATATGACTGATCTGGTAGGTGAAACCTTCCTGGCGTCAACTATTGGTTGCGCCAGATGCCACAACCATAAGGTTGATAAAGTCAGCCAGAAGGAATATTTCCAACTGCAGGCTTTCTTTGCCAACGTAGTCGTCAATGAAAAAGCACCGCTGGCCAAAGGGACAGAATTGCCAGTGGATCAGGAATATTCCAAACAACAGGCCGCTTACCAGGCAGCCACCAAAGAGATTCGCGCAAAACAAAAAGCCATTCTGGACACAATACGTGAGAAGGGCCGCAAGTATCACAACGAACGCTACCTGACTGACAGTCGCGATGCGATTTTCAAACCGGAAAAAGAATGGACTCCGTTAGACAAGTGGGTTAATTACCGCAAAGACGCCGTTGCCAGTGAACGCGATATTGTGGCTTACCTGAAGCAGTCTGCTGAAAACAAAGGTGGATTGGAATACGACGCTGCGAACGTGCCACGCTGGGAAGAATACGAAAAGCTCACCAAAGAATTGAAAAAGTATGACGACCAACGGCCAATCAAAGGCTCCAACACATTTACGACCGTAAGTGAACTAGGCACTGTAGCACCAGAAACCCGTATTCGCTTTACCGGTATTCACGAGCGCCCACTGGACGCAGTTGAACCGGGTTTACCTGCGTTGTGGGCGGGTAATACCAAGCTTGATATTAAACCTACAGCAACGTCCACCGGTCGTCGTACTGCACTGGCAAACTGGATTGCAAGCCCGGAGAACCCACTCACTGCACGTGTGTATGTAAACCGTGTGTGGTCGCAATACTTCGCATTCGGCATAGCCTCTAACCCAGGTGATTTCGGTCGTGCTGGACCCAAGCCAACCCATCCGGAATTGCTGGATTTCCTCGCTGGTCAATTTGTGAAGGAAGGTTGGAGCCCGAAAAAACTGCAACGTGAAATCTTGTTATCCAGCGTTTACCGCCAGGCTTCTGCCGAACGCGCTGATGTGGAAAAAGCGGATCCAGACAATAATCTGCTCGCGGTCTACCCACGCAAACGTTTGGAAGCTGAAGAGATTCGCGATGCCCTGCTCTATGCATCCGGCAAGTTGGAACCGACTGTAGGCGGCCCAGCCGTATTCCCACAAGTGCCATCCAACCTTTACGCAGGCAACACTTTGAACAACGGTGGTGGCGGCAATCTGTGGGAAGTCTCTAAAGATCCAAAAGATTTCAACCGTCGCAGCATTTACACCTTTGTACGTCGCAGTTTGCCCTATCCATTGACGGCATCGTTTGACCCGGCTGATCCATCGCATCCACATCACAAGCGCGATGTAACTACCACTCCACTGCAGGCGCTGACATTGTTTAACAGCGATGTAACAGTAGGCTGGTCACAAGCCCTGGCTGGACGTGTGATTAAAGAGGCGGGCAACGACGAAGATGCGCAAATTGATTATCTGTACAAAATTCTATTTGCACGCAAAGCCGACAGTGCCGAACGCGCAACGCTAAAAAAATTCTGGAAGCAGGAGCAAAAAGCTATCGAAGCCAAAGCCTGGGGTGACAAATTTGAAGTGGCAGTACCCACAGGTTTAACGCAAACAGCGCAGCTTAGCCCTGTTAAAGCGGCAGCATTCGTTGACCTGGTACATACAGTTGCCAATTCCAATGACTTTGCGTATCGCTTTTAATTGTTATTGATTTAAAACCTTTTTAAACAGTAAACCTATTTAGATATTAAACATTTTTAGAGAGCAATTATCATGACTTCCAGACGCGATTTTATTATCAACTCAGGTATAGGTTTGGGCGGCGCTGCATTGGCTGGCTTTGTTCCTGGCCTCGGAACTATCAATGCCGCTTATGCCAATGAACTGGTTGACCCGCTGGCCCCAAAGCAACCGCACTTTCCTGCTAAAGTTAAGTCGGTCATCTGGTTACACCAGAATGGCGCCCCCAGTACACTTGACCTGTACGATTACAAACCTGATCTGATCAAACTGGCTGGTACAGAAGTTCCTGCGTCATTTTTGAAAGGTATTAAAACCAGTACGCAAGGTGGTGTAGGCAAAGTATTCGCGTCCAAACGCACCTGGAAGCAATACGGCGAGAGCGGTGCCTGGTTTTCCGATCTGTTGCCGAATTTGTCGCAACATGCTGACAACCTGACCTTCATTAAATCGAGTGTAACCATTGGGGCAACACACGATATTTCCATTTTGAAATTGAACACCGGTGATTTGAACCCAGGCCGTCCATCGCTGGGCGCCTGGATTTCTTATGCACTGGGCTCTGCGAATCCGGATCTTCCTCCTTACGTTGTGTTGTACAACGGTAAATCCGAACCGCGTGCCGGTTCAGTGAATTGGAACTCAGGCTTCCTGCCAGCGGTTTACCAAGGCACTGCATTCCGTCCGGGTAACTCACCGATTTTTTATCTGGAGCGCCCTGAATTGCGCGCCGAATTGCAACAGCGCAACTCGCTTGATTTGCTGAAGCAATTAAACCAGCGCGGCAGCGCAAAATTCCCGTCAGATACAGAACTGAAAGCGCGCCTGCGCTCTTACGATCTTGCTGATCGCATGCAAGTCTCTGCACCTGAAGCGGTAGATTTGAGCAAAGAAACCGAAGCCACTAAAGAGCTATACGGTTTGAACGATACTGTCAGCGCAGACTATGGCACTACCCTGCTACGCGCACGTCGGCTGGTAGAGCGCGGCGTGCGTTTTATCCAGGTCGTGACTGGTGAACCCAAAACCGAACTGGATGTCACCAGCTGGGATGCGCACGATGATTTGGAAACAAACCACAGCGTTATGGCGCGTATGGTGGACAAACCTATCGCCGGCTTGCTGAGCGATTTGAAATCACGCGGTTTGCTCGACAGCACGCTGGTGGTATGGACATCGGAATTCAGCCGCACACCTTGGGGCGAGAGTGGCACTGGCCGCGATCACAACCCTTGGGGTTACACCCAATGGATGGCCGGCGGTGGCTTGAAAGCGGGATATACCTACGGTGCAACAGATGCACTGGGCGTACAGGTTGCGGACAAAGATACAGCGGTAGATACCTATGATCTGCATGCGACTGTATTGCAGTTGCTGGGCCTGGATCACTTAAAAACCACCTTCCTTAACAATGGCCGCTCTGAGCGACCCACGGTAGTTTACGGCAAGGTGATTAAGGATATCCTCGCTTAATTTTATCTGAAGTATTGTTACTGTTTATCTGGATTGTTTTACAGAGGCGAGCCACAACACCGTGGCTCGCCATATCCAAAGGTTGTTGTGTGTATGCGTAAACGTTTGTTATTGGCTCATTTACTATTGGCCAGTTCTATCAATCTCCTGTCATTTTCCGTAACAGCTGACGAAACGGAAATGGATATGGATTTGATGCAAAATATTGAGGACACCAATAAAAGTCTGTCCTCCAATATTGCACAAGAGAAAGTATCGGAATCCAAAACCGATGCACAAGCACTGGATAGTATGTTTGCTATTGTCGAGACTCATTTTGTCAAAAAGGGCGATGCGGAGAACGCCGTCGAGCTCGCCAAAAAAAGTCGCAGCTTGGCCACCAATATTATTCAGTCTGTCGATTCCAAAAATTTTGAAAGCGCCACCAATTCTGCTACTGAATTGTCGCGTGCGTGCAGATCCTGCCATACGTTTTATAAAAAAGAGTAGCCTATGATGTTTACCCTAAAGGCACGCTTGGCGTTAGTTACGCTGGCGTGCCTGTCCAGTTTTTGCTGCTACTCCATTGCCGCTAGTAAAACACCTGACGCCACCTCCTCGAAAACCAAGGCAACAGTCACTACTGTTGCTGGTGATCTTGTAGCGGGAAAAACTAAATCTGAAGACAATCGTTGCCAGGAATGCCATGGGCCAGACGGTAATGGCTTGGGGCCTGCTGCCGGCGCAGCGGGAAAATTTGCCAAGCTGGCGGGCCAGTATCCGGATTATATGCAAAAGCAAATTCAGGATTTCCGCAGCGGCCTGCGCAAACACGACCTCATGTTGCTGATGGCAAAAAGCATAGATGATACAGACGCCGCCGATATATCCGCCCATTTCGCCAACCAGAAGAAAATGCAAGGGAACGGTTCAGGCAGCAACCCGACAGGTAAAAATTTGTTTATCAGCGGCGATCCGGCGCGAAATATTTTACCCTGTACCAGTTGCCATGGTGTCGATGGCAAAGGACTGGATGCGGCCGGACAAACCATACCCATTATTGGCGGCCAGGATTGGCATTATCTGGAACGACAACTGCAGGATTGGCGTAGCGGCGAAAGACACAACAGCACTGGCGGCGTTATGAACCAAATCGCCAGACAACTGACAGATACAGAGATACAAGCGCTCACTGATTATATCGCCGGGCTTTGAATATATCGCCAGGCTTTAAGCACCTGAATCAACCACTTTATTGAACCCATTTTATGAAAGAGAGGATTGTCATGAAAAAAACCTTTTTACTCGCACTGGCAGGTACCTGCCTGAGCCTGCCCAGTTTCGCTGCCCTCAAGCAAGGCGATGCAGCACCGGACTTTAAAATCCAGGCGTCCTTTGCTGGCAAGGCAACCGAATTTTCACTCAAGGACAAATTAAAGAAAGGCCCAGTCGTGGTGTACTTTTATCCTTCTGCCTACACCGGTGGGTGCAATCTGCAAGCTCACACTTTTTCCGTCAACAGTGACAAATTTGCAGCTGCAGGCGCTTCAGTAATTGGTGTATCGCAAGACAGTATCGGGCGCTTGAATGACTTCTCTGCCGATCCTGAATACTGTGCCGGCAAAGTATTGGTTGGGTCGGATGCTGAAGGCAAGGTAGCTAAAGCATTTGATTTATCCATTCGCCCGGCAGGCGAAGGTAAATTGGATAGTCGCGGTCAGGCTATTGATCACGGATTTACCGAGCGCACAACATTTGTGGTAACTCCAGATGGAAAAATCAGCGAAACTATCAGCGATTTAAAACCCGCTGAAAACGTAGCCAAAGCATTGGAAGTCGTTCAAAAACTGGCTGCAGAAAAACAAACGGCTAAAAAAAGCTAAGCACCCCGCCCTCGCTTGATGCGGGGGCTTTTCGCTAATGGACAATGCCCCATGAAAAATTCGCCGCGCTTTCATTTTAAGAATTTTGTACTGATTCTCAGCTTATTAGGCAGCACTTCTATGTTGCTACCGCTGACAGCTACAGCAGTCACTGACAGCATATCACCCACCAAAACACAAAGCCTGCCCGACTTCAGTCATTTGGTAGAGCAATCAGGCCCGGCGGTGGTGAATATACGCACAGTGCAAAAAGTACAGGTAGATCCAAAGCGCGCGGCAGAAGAAGCGGAATTGTTCGAGCGTTATTTCGGCGTGCCCAGCCCACATGCCAAACCCAAACAACCAGACAGCAAAAATCCTGAACCAGAAACACCGGGTGATGAAGAACAAATTTCGCGCGGCGTCGGTTCGGGCTTTATCGTCTCGCAAGACGGTTATCTGCTTACCAATGCCCACGTAGTAAAAGATGCTGATGACATTTTTGTCACCTTGACCGACAAGCGCGAATTCAGCGCACGTTTGATAGGGGTAGACATCAACACTGATATAGCGCTGCTCAAAATTGAAGGCAGCAAACTGCCCAGTGTAACCATTGGCGACTCAGGGAAAATCAATGTCGGCGAGTGGGTTATCGCCATAGGCTCGCCTTTTGATCTGGATAACAGCATTAGCGCCGGCATTATTTCCGCCAAGGCGCGGGAGATTGGTGACTTTCTTTTGCTGATACAAACCGATGTGGCCATTAACCCCGGAAATTCCGGTGGGCCACTTATTAATATGAATGGTCAGGTAATAGGTATTAATTCGCAAATTTATAGCCGCTCCGGCGGCTACATGGGTATTTCGTTTGCAATTCCCATTAACGATGCCATGCGTGTGGCGGAGCAATTAAAAACCCGTGGATATGTATCACGCGGTCGCATGGGCATTTACCTGGCAGACGTTGCTAACGATGTTGCCAAAGCCCTGCAATTACCAACCCCCACAGGCACCTTGATCAGTCGCATAGAACCCAATGGCCCAGCGCAAAAAGCGGGCCTGCAAGATGGCGACATAATTTTGAAATTTAACGGCGCACCCGTTACCAAAAGTACAGAGCTTCGGAGACTCGCGGCGGCCACTGCTCCTGGCAGCAAGGTGGATTTAACACTGTGGCGTAAAGGTGAAGTAAAACAGTGGCCACTTGTTCTGGCGGAGCTTCCCTCCCCCGATGCTGAATCCAAAAACAAAAACGACGCGACCAGGAATCAAACTAAAAACCAATTACTGGGCCTGGAAATAGCGCCACTCAATGATGAGCAAAAGAAAACATTTGGCCTGGCATCCGGCGTTAGCATTACACGTGCAGAAGGTCGTTCCGCTCGTGCTGGATTGCAAGAGGAAGACGTGATACTCAGCATCAATAACCACGATATAAAAAACCAACAGGATTTTACCGCCGCTATTGCCAACAGCGATAAAAAAGCGCCGCTGGTACTTCTGGCCCGACGCGACAATATTACCCAATACGTTGCAATACCAGCACCATAAATAATTCACATCCTTTAACGATTTCCTATTAGATTCCAGGTAAAAAATGACACTCATCGATTCTGCACAATTCCTCGCTGCAAACAGCTTTGCGCCTGCCGCGAGCAGCTCTACTCTAGCCGGAGGCAACTTCGGCAGCCCAATGCAATTAATCATTTTATTGGCTATAGTGCTCCTGCTGTTTGGCGGCAAACGTTTGCGCAACTTGGGCGGTGATATTGGCGGAGCCATCAAGGGCTTTAAATCCGCCGTGAGCAACGAAGACGCCAAAACATCCGAGTCGATCCAGCAACAGGCGATTATTTTGCCTGCTAAAGAGTTGGAAAAAGATCGGCGTCATATCGGCGGCTAACCCGCCAACGACTTCTACAGGAAAGAAAATGTTTGGTATAGATTTTTCAGAATTAGTAGTTTGCGCGCTGGTTGCACTGGTTGTCATAGGCCCGGAGCGTATGCCTGAAGCGGTACGCACTACTGGCCTTTGGATAGGCAGGTTGAAACGTAGCCTGCGCGAAACTCGCGAACAAGTCGAACGTCAAATCGGACTGGAGGATGTGCGCCGCCAACTCCACACCGAAGAAATGATGCGCACGCTTGATGATATGAATGAAGAAATTGAAAGCGCACTTAACTACGATCGCAGCAGCAGTAAAGAACGCGCGGAAAATAATGCCAAATTATTGAGTGGTACGCCCAAAGAAGATATCGCCACACAGCAAGCTTCCACTACTCTGGCCAATATATCGCCAGAACAATTGGCCATCAAAAACACCTGATTTCGCCGTTACAAATAACAGCAGTGATGCTTACCTGCAAACATTATCACTGCTGATTTTTAAACAACCCTCTCCGTTTAAAACCTCACAAGCTTGCCACTACTGATATTTCCTAAAATGGTATAGCTGTTGCTATGACACCTTTGCAAATATCTTCATCACCACACTATTTTTTCACGATGATTTATCAAAAAGGTGCTCTATGAATAACAAATTATTTTCCGCCAGCTTGTTGGCCTCTGCACTGAGCGCTGCCACACTCCCCGCCCAGGCTGCATCCTTACAGGGAGCAAGTGACGCATTGAAAGCCAGCAGCACAAAAACATTGGAATTCACTGCCACCGGGCACTGGTTTCAATTTGGTCAAGCGCCAGCACCGGGCCTCGCCTGGCCAAAATTTGATGTGAGCAACTACACAGCTGACATCAACTACGAGCAAGCAGCAGCGCGCGTGCAAATTACCCGCTTGCAAGCTATTGAAGCCGGCCGCAACCGCCCTGCTCCGGTCGAGCAAAAACCTGATCAATACATTAATGGCAAGCAAGCCTGGAACCTCGCACCGCCGGCCAACGCTCCTGCTGGTACACCTGCCGTTGCCAGCGCACAACCGACAGCCGTTGAAGAGCGCAGCGCAGAAATCTGGTCCACACCACAGGGATTTGTAAAAGCAGCCATCGCCAATAAAGCCAGTGAAAAAATCACTAAAGATGGCGTGGAGGTTTCATTTGCGGCTGATGGAAAATACAAATACACAGGGTTTATTAACAACAAGAATCAGGTCGAATCTATTAAAACCTGGATTGATAGCCCAGTGCTGGGCGACACGCTCTACGAAACCCGTTTTAGTAATTACAAGGAATTCTCCGGCATTAGCTTTCCGCAACATATTGAACGCAAGCAAGGCGGTTTTCCGATATTGGATTTGCAGGTTTCTGCGGTAAAAACCAATCTCGCGGTGGACCTTGCGGTTCCGCAAACTGTTGCAGACGCGAAACCCGCCCCAGTAAAAGTGGAATCAAAAGAATTGGCTAGCGGCGTGTTTTATTTAACCGGCGGCTCGCACCACAGTTTGGCTATTGACCAAAAAGATCACATAGTCGTCGTAGAGGCGCCGCTCAATGAAGAGCGCTCACTGGCGGTAATTAATAAAGTTCACGAGTTGATTCCCAACAAGCCCATTAAGTATTTGATCAACTCACACGCGCATTTTGATCACTCGGGCGGCTTGCGTACTTATGTAGATGCGGGTGCAACTATTGTGACCCATTCAGTGAATAAAGATTACTATCAAAAAATCTGGAGCCAGCCACATAACCTGAAGCCAGATTTGCTCGCCACCTCCAACAAGCCAGCAACTTTCCAAACGTTTTCTGGCAAGCATGAGTTGAGCGATGGCAAGCGCAAGATTGAGATATACCCAATCGCTGGCAACAGCCACAACGATGCCTTTGCTTTGGTATATTTACCAGCCGAGAAAATTCTGATTGAAGCAGATGCCTATACGCCGCTGGCACCAGGCGCTACAGCACCAACATCAATCAATCCCTACTCGGTTAATCTCTATGAAAATATTCAAAAGTTAAATCTGGATGTAGCCTGGATTGCGGGCCTGCATGGACCAGGCGCGGTAAAACTTGATGACCTGAAAACTTATATCAAGATTTAACAATGTAAAAAAGCCGGAGAGAAATCTCCGGCTTTTCCTATTGCCGCTTTTTTATCTCTGACATTTAGTCGAGCTTAACACCCACCTTTGCTAACTGCGCAACTATCTCATTATGCAAAGGAACACCTGCCTGCAGATTGTGATCGCGACTGTGCCAACCACGCTCACCCGGATATTGAAAGGGTGATGCCTCTTGCTCAAGGTAATGCAAGAAGTTCCCTACCCTCTGTTGAAATAATTCTGGTGCAATAAAGGCTTCCACGTTAAGGGCGATAAACATTTTGCTGGATTGTGCATCAATACCACTTTGGTCCTGTGCATATAGCTCTTGCGTAAACGCAGCACCTGCCAGCGCAGCGGTCAGCAACTCCATCATTAACGCAAGACCAGCGCCTTTATGTTCACCCATTGGAGAAACAGCACCGGCAAGAATCGCTTTCGCATCCGACGATGGATTGCCCTGCGCATCAATTCCCCAATTATTGGGCAACTCGCGCCCCTCACGCAGCCAGGTGGTCACTTTGCCCACTGCCGCCTGGCTCATGGCCATATCCAGCACCACAGGCTTATCGCGTTCAATACCCGGAATACCAATAGCAAGCGGGTTATTGCCAATTACTTTTTTCTTTGCGCCCCAAATCGCCATCGTCGGCATCGCATTGGTAGTGCAGATGCCAATATAACCCGCTTGCGCTGCGCGGCTGGCATAAGCGTGGGCCCGGCCCCAATGGGTTGTATTTTTAGCGAGGCACACACCCACACCAAATTGCGCGGCTCGCGCACAGGCTGCCTCCATCGCTTGTGCAGATGCATAGCGGCCGGGACCATTGCCGCAGTCGAGCACACAGATAGCACCCAGCTCACGCACTATCGTTAATTCAGGCGCAGGCGCAACTCGCCCCTGCTCCAACGCAGCAACCAAGCCCGGCAACATGCGTACCCCATGGGACGGCACCTCAAGTAAATCTGCCTCGGCCATGATACTGGCCTCAATGTCGGCCCGTTCGGGGGTAAGACCCAATACCTGTAAGCAAGCACTGATGCGCGCTGTTAAATCCGAAAATGGAACTCGTAAATATTCACTCATGTACTTGTCCTGACCTATAAAGAAAAAACGGCTGATCTACACCGCAAAAAAAAAGAATTACCAAGAGGAACTAGGACCGAAGTAACTAACACATTGCCGATATTGTTTTTATCTGGAGCACAGCATGTAACCTCAAGCCGATTTGACTTGCAAGTATATTGAAAAGACTCCCAATCAGCTGCACAAATTCCAACAGATGAAAAATGCGCTGCTGCAATTTCGCGAAAACTTTTTGATCAAATTGCTGGATTTTAAACACCCGAACGATTGAAAACTGTCTAAACCCCGCAAAACTCACATTGGCCTGATGTTTGCTGAAACTGATGATAATCCCATTGTTTATGTTGTTGGAGTTTCCCATGTTGAATTTTCCCAAATCCGTCGCCCTGCTTGGCTCACTAAGCCTATTTACTATTTCACTGTCAGCACAAGCTCACCATGCTTTTTCTGCCGAATTTGATGCTCAAAAACCCATTCAGTTAAAAGGAACTATCACCAAAGCCCAATGGGTAAACCCACACAGCTGGATTTATGTGGATGTGAAAGACGCAAGCGGTAATGTGACTAACTGGGGCTTTGAATTTGGTGCGCCCTTCAGCCTCAAGCAAAAAGGTTTGACTAAAACGACCTTACCAGTAGGCACTGAGATCACATTGAAAGGCTATCGTTCAAAAAACGGTGATAACTACGCTTATTCCACCAGTATTACTCTCACTGATGGCCAGGTGTTCCAAACCGGCGGCGCGCAGGATGCCCCGGAGCCCACTCCCGCTGCTGCACAATAGTTGTCAGCAATTTGTATAACAGCTTGCAGCAAGTTTAAAAAATTTTGGAGATAGTTAGTTGAATAAGCGTTTATTACCCGGCATAAGGTTTGTCGCCGGCGTTTTGTTTACAGTGAGTAGCTTTTTAGTGGCCGCCAGTAGCTCTGCTGCGGAAAAAATCCCCAAGGCGAATGGCCATCCGGATTTTTCCGGTATTTGGCAGAGCACAAGTGCGGCGGATTACGGCCTTGAGCCCCATGCAATGCGGAAGGATGCTCCACCAAGCGCTGGCATAGTTGAAGGCGGCGAGCTTCCCTACTTGCCTAAAGCCCTGGAGCAACGCAACAAAAATTTTGAAAATCGCAATACGGATGACCCGCGTTTAAAGGGGTGGACCTTGGGTGTGCCGCGCGGTATTTACTACCCTGAGCCATTCCAAATTTTCCAACGCCCGCGAGACATTACAATTTTCCATCAGTTTGGTCATTCGGTGCGCACCATTCACACCAACAATACCCAACACCCGGAAGATCCTAATGACTGGTGGTTTGGCGACTCACGCGGCCATTGGGAAGGCAACACACTGGTTGTGGATGTAAAACATTTTAACGATGGGACCTGGTTTGATCGCGCTGGCAATTTTCACAGCGATGCGTTGCACATAGTAGAGCGCTGGCAGCTCCTCGATAGCAATACCATCGAATACAAAGCCACAATTGAAGACGAAAAAGTGTTCAGTCGCCCCTGGAATATCAGTGTCATTTTACATCGTCATCGCGAACCAAATTTCCAATTGATTGAAGATTATCGCTTCACACTGGAATACGACCAATATTATCCCTATCCCGCCGGATCTGCGCCTACCGCAAACGGCGCAACCAGCAACAAGGCCAACTAGGAGGAGACTATGACATTCTTGAAAAATCCGCTGTCTTCGGCGCTGGTTGCAGCCTTATTGTTAAGTAGTAATTTGGTATTGGCGTCGCCAGAAGAAGAGCGAGCAAAGCTGCCGAAATTTGAGCGTGAAAATTATATTTACCAGATAGCATCCGGCAAATGGAAAGGGCCACAGCTGAACGATGGCCAACCGGATGTACAAGGTCAATGGTCAAACACGATTGGCAATCATAATAATCTGGTAAACCCGCAGGGCGGCCAGGGTAACGGTGACGGTAATCGTCGAGCAGATAAGCCCAGGGCACCAAGCCGCGTGACTGATCCAGCCGATGGCCAGGTACCTTTCCAGCCTTGGGCGCGCGAATTGCAAAAAGATTATGCAAAACATTTACTTGATCCCACAAAGCCGGAATATATAGAGCCCCTGGCACGCTGTGCGCCGGCGGGCCCATCCAAATCATTTATGTGGCATGGGTTTGAAATTCGCCAATATCCCGGTTATGTATTGTTTTTGTTCGATTCAGGTTCGCGTATTATCCATCTGGATAACAAACCTCACCTTCCACAAAATATTAAATTGTGGAATGGCGATTCACGCGGCCATTGGGAGGGTAATACATTGGTAGTAGATGTCGCCAATAATAACTCCAAATCACGCTTTGGTCGCAATGGTGAGTTTGCAAGCGAAAACACACAGATTGCAGAAAAATTTATTTTCGATAACAATCGCGAACGCTTTAGTTATCAGGCAACTTATACTGACCCAACGGTTTACACGCGTCCCTGGACCCTGACAATCCCCGTGCGCCGGGTAGAAAGTTTTGCTGAAGATGGCTGGAATAACCAATTGGGTATAGCCAAACTGGATGACAACATTTCTGCGAAAAAGTCGTCAAACAGTAAAGAAGAAAGCAAAGAAAAAAGTAAAGATTTGTTATTGGAACCCTATGAGCAAATCTGCACTGAAAACAATGGTGGATTTGGCGGTGGTGCAGTGAAACGTACAGCATCGACGGTTATACAACCATAAGTCGTTATTTTATGAGCTGGTAATATTTCTATCAGCAAAATAAAAACAGGAAACAACACGTGTTAGTTTAATTACCAGGAGCCCATGAAGTATGAATTTAACCTTGAAGACCCTTAGTTTCGCGCTGCTGGCCACCGCCAGCGCTGGCCTGTTTGCCGCTGACGCACCTGCGGAAAAACCCGCTGCTGCACCAGCTGCCGGTGGCCCTTCACCTGCCAAGCAAGCCGTTAACGTGCGTAAAGCGGCGTTCACCCTGATTGGCAACAACTTCAAACCCATCGCTGATGCAGCGCAAGGCAAAGCCGAGTACAACCAGGCTGACATCGAGAAGCGCGCCAAGCGTTTGGTAGTGCTGTCAGATATCCTGGATGGCACCTTCCCTGAAGGCTCCAACCTGGGTGAACCAGACAGCAAAGCTCGCCCTGAAATCTGGGCTCAAAAAGCTGACTTCGATAAGAAGCTGAAAGATTTCCAGGAGCACGCTGCTACCTTGGCTAAGGTTGCCGCCACCGAAACCACCGCTTCTGACAAATTTAAAGAAGCCTTTGGTGCAGTAGGCAAAGATTGCAAAGGTTGCCACGACAGCTTTAAAGCCAAGTAATGCACATCCTGGCCCTCGTTCCCTACGAGGGCCAAGCTTGTTAACCCGCTCTGTTTTACCCGGAATTGTTGCAACGGGATTTGTATATCACTCGCAAAGATTTTATCCTCTGATTTACCTGCTACTTTACGGCCGAGGTTTTAGCCATGAACCAACCACAGATTCCCGATATCACAACAGCCACCACCATCAAAGTCTGGGATTTACCCGTACGCATTTTCCATTGGTCATTGGTGCTGTTATTTATAGGCGCTTATGCCACCAATAAATTGGGACCTGACTGGTTCAAATATCACCTGTGGTGCGGTTACGGCATTATTGTGTTGGTGAGCTTCCGCCTTATCTGGGGTTTGGTGGGAACTTATCACGCACGCTTTATCAATTTTGTCAGCGATCCTATTACTACCCTCAAATATGCAACGCGTTTTTTTTCGGGCGATCACAAACCTCACACTGGCCACAATCCTTTGGGTGCGGTCATGGTAGTAATTTTATTGCTGACGATGTTAGTCCAGGCGGCAACCGGCCTGTTTACGAATGACGAAATATTCAATGTAGGGCCACTTTACAGCTACATCAGCAATGAGTTAAGCCTGCAGTTGACATCGCTTCATCGCCAGCTTTTTTATTGGATTCTCGGCGCTGTGTTAATCCATGTATTAGCTGTGCTTTACCATGTTCTGTTTAAACGCGACGGCATTGTGAAGGCCATGTTTACCGGCAACAAAAGCGGTATTCACCTCGCGGATGAACCGGCCATCAAATCCTCACGCCTTTGGTTGGCTGTGGTCATTATTTTGATACTATCAGGCATTCTTGCCTGGTTGGTACTCCACGCTCCCGAAGCAGTATCAACAGATTTTGATAATTAATTTCTGTCCTTGTCATCCAACATTAAACCGGCAGCGTATGAGTGCTTAATAGCTGCCGGCACCGCGATCAAAAATTTATTTTTAGCCTTAGTGATCCAAATTCAAACTGTGCAATAAGGTTACAGAATTTGGCGCATCAATATAGAGTTTAAAACTATTTTTGTTGTTTTCAGCCTGAAACAATCCAAACACTGAACGCGAGCGTTTATCTCCCTGCGAATCAACACATCGTAAGGAGATATCATGAAACGCAAACCATACCTCAGCTTATCCCTGGCAATAGCCACACTCACTTGCAATCCCAGCTTTGCATCCAGCCATCGCGAAGCACCTAACATCACTCGTGCACCCGCAATAGATTCCACCGACTTTTATGCCTTCAATAGTTACGAGCCAGGACGAGGCAATTACGTCACCCTGATTGCCAACTATATTCCTCTGCAAGATGCCTATGGCGGCCCCAATTATTTCGCCATGGATCCCACGGCGCTTTACAGCATTCACATCGACAACACAGGCGATGCAGTAGAAGACCTCACCTTTGATTTCCGCTTTGCGCAAGCGCTGGCCGGTGGTGAAGGCGTTAAATTAAATATTGGCCCTATGGGCAATACACAGGCTGTTGCAGTCCCGTTAAAAAATGTCGGCGGTGTTAGTGTCAGCGATATGTCTGCCGTTAATTTCAGCGAGACTTACGGCATAAAATTAGTAGTGGGAAACCATCGCACAGGTGCGGCCAGCGATATACAAAATGTCACCAGTGGTGGTACCAATTTTAAAAAGCCGCTGGATTTTATCGGCACCAAAACCTTTGGTTCATTAGAAGGCTATGCCACCTATGCCAATAGTTTTATTTACGATATCAGTCTGCCCGGCTGCGCGAGCAATGGCCGCGTGTTTGTTGGCCAACGCAAAGATCCCTTCGTAGTGAACCTCGGCAAAACTTTCGACCTGGTGAATTACGTTCCTGTGGAAGGTGACAGCGCGCCCGGCGCCGGAGATGGAAAAGGTTTTCCCGGCGGCATTACCCAATCCAGTAGCAACGATGAATTACGGTTTAAAAACGTTACGACTATTGCGTTGGAATTACCCAAAGCCTGTATCACCGGCACAGGTAACGGCACCATAGGTGCTTGGACAACAGCGAGCTTGCAACAAGCACGCATACTCAATCCCAAACCTTCATTTAATAAAACCGAAGTGAACGGCGGTGCCTGGACACAAGTTTCACGTTTAGGTATGCCACTGGTAAATGAATTGGTCATTGGTTTAAAAGACAAGGATCGCTTCTCGGCATCCGAGCCAAAAGACGATGGGCAATTCGCTGCTTATGTCACCAATCCTTCCTTACCGGAACTGCTCAATATTTTATTTAAAGATGCAATCAACACCACATTCAAAGCCAATTTGCCAACATTGGCGCCCACTAATTTTCCACGCACGGATTTGGTTACGGCATTTCTCACAGGTTTCCCCGGTGTAAACCAATTGGCCAAGGTTACCCCGTCAGAAATGCAGCGTCTTAATACGGCTATTCCCGCAAAAGCGGCCGCCGATCAATCGGCATTTGGTGTTGCGGGCAATGATCTCGCCGGTTTCCCCAACGGCCGCCGCCCAGGTGATGATGTGGTGGATATTGCTTTGCGTGTGGTGATGGGCCGCCTCTGCTATCCAATTCCAGTTAATGGCGTAGATACAGATTTGGGGTTGTGCAAACCCGCTGACGCCAACGTCGGTAATGTGCCATTTACCGATGGTGCTCCGGTGAATGCCCTTATGATGAAAACCACCTTTCCTTATCTGGCTGATCCACTGCCAGGCTCAAAATAAGGAGTGCGCATTATGACTATGCAACGATGTTTATTTCCGCTCTCGCTATTTGCTGCGTTGATGCTTGTCGCCTGCGGGGACGATCACAAGAAGGCCAAAGTCAATCACGCACCTGTTGCTTCCGATGTAATACAAACAACCCAGGCAGATACGGAGCTGAAAGGAAAGCTGGCGGGAACTGATAGTGACGGCGACTCGCTTAGCTATGCCATAGAAACACAATCCACCAGCGGCATAACCACAGTCAATAGTGATGGCAGCTTTACCTACACACCAAAAGCGGATAGCACGGGTAGCGATCAATTTACTTACAAGGTTTCTGATGGTTCCACTACATCAGCGGTAGCTACCGTAAAAATTACTATCAATCCACTTGAAGTAAATTTTGGCAACTACAGCCGCAAAGTATTTGAGCAACAAGCGACAGCAACGCCATTGCCGCTGGACACACGCAACATTACTCAAGATGTTAGCGACCCGACCGCCTATGACGATTTGCTGAAATAAAAAACCCGTTTAGCCTGTCATGGACGATGGGCAGTTTGAATAATTGTTGCTTAATGAATTTTTAATTCGGAACCATTTATACACTCAGGCATGACCATGAACTCAAGGAAATACTTTTTCATAAGACTCATACTCTTGACCGCTTTTGCAGGAGTGCCTTTACCAAGTACAGCCCTGCCAACAACACCGGCAGATCCAGATACTGTGATTGCGCAATGGCCAGTAGATTCAAAACGAATAGCCATAACATCACAAGCTCCTGTAAATGAGGTAGCGGCCCTGGCTGATGCCAACCAATATTTACGCGAGGCCAATCGTCCCGGCCAATCGCGACTTTATGGATTGGCACAGGCAAGTTTGCAGCCGTTAATTATAAAAGGAACAAGCAATAGCGACGTCTGGCTGGCATGGGCGAAAATACAGCAACACCAACATAGGTTCACCGAATCGCTCACCGCACTGGCAAAGGTTTTCCAAACTGATCCACACAATACTACGGCCAATTTGTTAGCGGCGCGTATCTATCTGATTCAGGGTAATCAACAACAGGCGCGCACAGCCTGCGCACATTTACTGGGCCACAGCGACCTGCTGACTGCCAGTGCTTGCCTGTTGGAAATCACTAGCCAGGCCCCTGAAAAATTAGCTGAAAGCTATACACAATTACAACAATTAGCGGCGCGCGAAGGCTTGACCGGCGACGAGCGCGCCGCCTGGATTGCGCAGCTACTGGCAGATATGGCGCTGCGCCTTGGCGATTACGAAACCGCCGTGCAATGGCTGACACCACAACTCAACAATGCGAGCGTTAATTTGCTCGCCCAATGGGCGCAAGCGCAATTGGCACAAGGCAACGCTCAAGAAGTAATCACTTATCTTTCACCTGTTGTGAACGGCACACCCGAGCAAGATGATGCGCTATTGCTATCACTAGCACTCGCGGAAAAATCACTCAGAGGCAATTCGTTGAACCCACATAATAAAAGCTGGCAAACACAACTGGCAGAGCGCGTCGCTTTGCGCGAACAGCGTCAGGATAAACAACACGCTAATGAACTTGCGCGTTTTTATATGGAGGTGGATACCCAACCTGAAAAGGCACTCTACTGGGCGCAAGTGCATTACGAAAGTTCACGCGAAGCCAGCGACAGGCAACTCCTAGAACGAGCACAAGCGCTTAATAAATCGGAGGCACTCTAATATGCGCCGGTTATTTTTATTACTGTTGCTCTGCTGCGTGAGTACTCAGGCTCATCAATTGAGTACTGGCTACTTGCAAGCCAATTTGGATTCCACAGGCTCAGTGCAAGGGCAACTGCAACTGCGACTTTATGATCTCGACCGCAGCCTCGTGTTAGATGCAAATAACGACGGCAAACTCCGATGGCGCGAACTACAAGCACAGCGAGATGAGATAGAAACGTTTATCACCACACAACTGGCTTTTTCCCGCGCACAAAAGCCTTGCAACCTCGCTGTCGAAACTGACTGGAAAGTGGATGAACACTTTAGAGAGGGCTATTTAGTTATCCCCTTACGAGCGCAATGTGGGCTCAGTGGCGATATTGAAATCCACTATCAGGCTTTTTTCGCTAGCGATAGCCAGCACAAACTATTGGTAAATTTTACCGCCGGTAACCAACATGAAAATCGTGTTATTTCTGCCGAACAATCAAGCATTCTCTTGAACACCATAAACGGTAATCGTTTGGCTAACGCCGGTGAATTTATCTATCAAGGAATGATTCATATCTGGATGGGTACAGATCATATTTTATTTTTGTGCGCCCTGCTCTTGCCCAGTGTATTAATCCGTCGCGACAAGCAATGGACCGCCCAGCAAGATGTGCGCGCGATTCTCACCAATACCTTCTGGCTGGTTACCGCGTTTACCCTTGCCCATTCCATTACACTGACCGCCACAGCACTGAATATTTTGCATTTGCCAAGTCGCTGGGTGGAAACCGCGATTGCCTTATCCGTTATGTTTGCAGCACTGAATAATATTTTCCCACTGGTGTTACGCCTGGGCTTGCTCACTTTTTGTTTTGGTTTACTGCACGGTATGGGGTTTGCCGGCGCCTTAGGGGAGTTGGGGATTCCTGCAGACCAGCAAGTATTGAGTGTACTGGCGTTTAATCTGGGAGTTGAGATTGGACAAATGGCTATCTTGCTTACAGTTCTGCCAATGTTAATTCTGGTACGCAACCAGTTCTGGTATTCGCGTTACAGCCTGAATGCGTTGTCGCTGGTCATTACCCTGGTCGCGACACAATGGGTAATCCAGCGCGCGTTTCTTTGAAATAAATATCCTTTACGCAATTTACCCGTTTTACAAACGGGTAAATTGCAACTCACCTTCCTTGAACATACGCGATTCCCCTGGCTGGTAGACCTTCCAATCCTCGTTAATGGTCAAGGGCTTGGTAGCCACCAGGATCATCTGATCCTTTTCATCATGGTGCTGGCTTAAATCCAGCGACAGATCCTTGTCAGTCAGGGTTACGGTGGTGAATGGGTAACGGCGTTCAACGTGGGCCAGCAAGGTCGTGCAATGGGTAAATAAAAATTCGCCATTGGACAGTAAAAAATTGAAGGTGCCATGCTGCTCTATTTCACGACCAAGCTTGTCCAGCAACGCAAACAGCGCTTCAGGATCATTGGTACCATGTGGCAACTCTCGCTCGAGCTTTTGCAGTAAATAGCAAAAAGCCTGCTCGCTATCGGTATCACCCTGCACCTGGAATTGACCATCCAACACCGGGTTAAAATTTTTCAAATCGCCATTGTGGCAAAACAGCCATTTTTTCCCCCAAAGCTCGCGCTGGAAGGGATGGCAGTTGCTCAGTTTCACCTCGCCCACAGTGGCTTTGCGAATATGGGCAATAACCGTTTTTGCTTTGATATCCGCGCGATTAATCTCGTCCGCCAATGCTGAATTCGCCGCAGGCAAATGATCCATATACACATCAAAGGTGTTGTTGCGGAAGAAGGCTATACCCCAGCCGTCCTTATGTTCGTCGGTCAAACCACCGCGCGCGCGAAAGCCCTCAAAGGAGAAGCGTATATCGGCGGGTTGGCTGCAATTTACACCTAACAACTGGCACATGGGATTTTTCTACCAATAAACTTAAGACAGCAAAAGATTTGCAAAAATAATGCCTTGCATCTTAAAAGTATTTGTCTGTTGGCGGAAATACCAAATATTTAGAAGCTTATAACGCAACGACCCCCCTCAAAAGCATCGTCATCCTCGCGTAGCGGGGATCCAGCTCTTGCTTTTATGCGTTACCAATATGGGGCTACATGTTTTCGAAGAACTGGATCCCCGCTGCGCGAGGATGACGACTCCCTCTTGGATCACAAAGGTGCTTATGTTCTATGCCAGTCGGACTCACTCTGTGGCGCGAGCGCCCAGCTCAAACAAATATTGCCAGGGAAAAATACCCCGCTCATGACCGTCACTAAAGATCAGTTGCAGGCCGGCCCCCTGGTTATTGATCTGTTTGATGTGCAAATCCTGCGCGATAAGCACCAATTCGCCGCGCGCTTGATGGGCGCGACAGCTGGCACAGCGACAGGCGGCGCGCAGCTGTTGGCTACTCAGGCTGTAAGATTCGCCGGTGCTCCAGTGGATCTGCAACTGGCGCTCCTGCCGGGCGTGATGAATTTTTTGGGGGGTGCGAATCACAGGATGCGCTCGCTCAATTGCGCAAGCGCAATACGTACTGCTTTGCGCACTTCCGGGTCACCATCTTGCTGGGCCTGTTGCAAAGCCAGCACCGACTGTTGATCGCCCAACTCCCCCAGGGCCAGGGCGGCTTCTTTGCGCAGGTTGCTGATACTGTGCTGCAACAGCCTGATCAAGGCCTGATTGGCGGGAGCAAAACGCAATTTACCCAGCGCACGAGCCGCCTGCAGGCGCACTTGCCAATAATCGTCGGCCAGCGCTTTTACCAATTCGTTGCCGGCCTCTTTAAAGCCCAGTTTGCCCAGCGTGGCCGCCGCCTCCTCGCGCACCTGCCACTGGCTATCGTTCAAAGCCGTATAAAGCGCGGGTAGCACAGCCGCATCTGCCGCAAAACCCAAGGCGCCGGTGGCAGCGCGGCGCACCTCCACATCGGGATCAGCACTGGCGAGCGCCGCCAGCTCACCAATGGCCGAGTGATGCTTCAACCAGGCCAGCACACCCACGGCCTCGCGACGCAGCCCTGCATCGCTGTGAGCGAGCGCCACCAGCGCAGGCTCGGCAGCCGCGGGCAAACGCAGTTCGCGCAGCGCACGCAGCGCCTGGCGACGCACTTGTACATCATCATGGCCAGTAAAAGGCAAAATCCATCGACCGGAAGAAGACACCTTGAGCTGGGTGAGGCTATGGGCGGCCAGCTCGCGCACCGCTTCCGCCGCATCGCTAAGTGCTTCGCACAAGGCAACTACCACAGTCTCTTCCTCCCAGGCCTCCAGCAGACGCGCGGCCTCAGCGCGCACGTCCGCATCAGGGTCGTGCCGGAGGCTCTGTATTAGCCAGGGTAAGGCTTCCGGTTCTTCCAGATCAGCCAGTTCAATCAGCGCTATGCGGCGCACAGCAGCATCTTCATCAGTTAAACGCGATTGCAGATCGCCAATCTCGTCATTGGTTACTGCAGAAAAAAATTCGGTTGCAAAAGTCATCATCTTTCTCGCTAAAACAATCAGGCTTGCAGTTCTAATTCCGGTGGAATACCCAGCGGCGATAAACGCGGTAGCTGGCGGCTCTCATCGTGATTGAGCAATTCCAGGCAGTGACGTTTGAGCCGCATAAATTCTGGCGTAGTGACCAGCTCAGTATTCCTTGGACGCGCAAATTCCACCGGTAAATCTTCGATAATGCGACCTGGGCGCGGGCTCATCACCAGAATGCGATCAGCCATAAACAACGCCTCATCAATATCGTGGGTAACAAACACCACGCTGGTGCCAATTCGCTCCCAAATGCTCAACAGCAATTGCTGCATTTTCAAACGTGTCTGTGCATCCAACGCACCGAAAGGTTCATCCATCAGCAACAGGCGCGGCTTGTTAATCAACACGCGCGCAATTTCCACACGCTGTTGCATACCGCCTGACAATTGCGATGGCCAACGATGGGCCGCATCTTTCAGTCCCACCAACTCAAGCATGTCCAATGCCTGTTGGCGACGCTCCGGTTTAGGAATACCTTGCATCTTTAAACCGAAGGCCACGTTATCCAGCACAGTTTTCCAGGGAAACAATGTGTGATGCTGAAATACCATGCCGCGCTCAGGTGATGGCCCACTGATAAAATTGCCATCCAATTTCAAACTGCCACCACTGGGCGTGATGTGGCCAGCCAATGCCCCCAAGAGCGTGGATTTACCGCAACCGGAAGGTCCAAGCACGCAGACAAATTCACCCGGCGCTATGGTGAAATCCACCGATTGCACCGCTTCAAATGCAGCGTTGCCCTGGCCCAAATGAATGGAAATTTTTTCTGCGTTTATCTGGCCGTAATGCGCCTCGTTAATTGAGGTCAGATTTACAACCGTTTGATCAGATGCTGTTGCAGCTTCGTAACTAGTCATCGTGCTTTCCCCAAACGATACCAGGGCGTGAAAAAATCACCCAGGCGTTTAATCAGCCAGCTACTGCCCATACCCAGTAAACCGATCAGTAACATACCCACAATAATGTCAGCGTAATTCTGGATAATGTAGGACGACCAAGTGTAATAACCAATACCAAATTGTCCCGAAATCATTTCAGCTGTAACCAAACAAAACCATGAAGTACCCATACCAATCGACAGGCCGGTAAAAATACTCGGCAGCGCACCCGGCAAAACAACTTCGCGCAAAATAGCGGCGTTGCTGGCACCGAGGCTGCGCGCCGAGGCCACAAGGCGCGGATCCACCGCTTCAACACCGTGAACCGTATTGAGCAAAATTGGAAAGAGTGCGCCGGTAAAGGTAATAAAAATCATCGACGCCTCCGATGAAGGAAACATCAAAATCGCCAGCGGAATCCAGGCCACAGCCGGAATCGGGCGCAACAATTCCAGCGGCGGCATCAGGATTTTTTCTGCGCGACGCGAGCGCCCCACGGCCAGGCCCAAAGCAATCCCCAACGCGCTCGCCGCAAGATAGCCACTAAATACCCGCGCAAGGCTGCTGGTCAAATGGGGCCAGAGACTATTGGATAGCAACAGCTGCCACACAGCTTCAACCACAGCACCGGGTGTAGGCACATTACTAAAAGTCACTAGCCCCAAATTGAGTTGGCGTGTTGAAGCTATATGCCAAAACAACAGGCAGAGTGCGATGGATCCCAATTGCAGAGTCAGGCCCTGCAGCTGCGCGCTTGAAATACGAGAGGCTTTTAACAGTGCCACTTCACAAGTCTCCAAAAAATCGGAAATAAATATTTAAACGTTAACCAAGCGCTCACAGATTTATTGAGCGCAAGGCCGCAAAATCACGCACTGTGCCGCCGCAGGCTTTGGCAAAGGATTCAGCCTGGTCTTTCAATAGGAACGCATCTATTTGCCCTTGAGCCGATTCCACAAACCATGCCTGGTTGGCAAGCAATTTTATGCCGCTGTCTGATGCCTGAGCGTAGATAGCGCGGATATCAGTACCGGCAGTTTCCAATTCTTTCAGCACCTTGAGCGCATCTTTAAAAGAGCTGTAGTGGCGCACCAGCGGTTCACCACGCACCCAGATTTGCGCGAGATGTTTTGTATCAGTAATCGCTTTTCCGGTAATGGCATCTTTGGTGGTGAGCGGCAAAGGTGCATAGTTCGCCAGGGCGGCCTTGTAATCCAGACCGGATTGTTTGAAGGCTTCGCGGATATATTTGTCGTTAACAAATTTTTCCGTATTCAAACCCTTATCAGTTTTCTTCAACAGCTTGAGAGTATCGATTGCGGTTGAAAGCGCCTGTCGATATTCAGGCTTCCAGGTAAGGTCGCGTGTTTGTAAACCCAATGGACCGTGAAACAGATAATTCACTTCCGCCTCAATACCAGTCACCTTCTCAATCAGCTCACTGTATTTTTCCGGCTCGGCCGCGAACAATTTATCGGCTTCAATCGCAGCGCGCAGATAGGCAACTACAATTTCAGGATATTTTTCAGCGTAAGCAGAATCCACTAAAGTGCCATGAAATGTCGGTGCATTGGCCTGCGAGCCGTCGTAAATCTTGCGTGCGAAACCACGGTTAGGAAACAGCTCGGCAAAGGGGACAAAATCTGCATGAGCTTCAATGCGGTTACTCTTCAAGGCAGAGCCAGCAATTTCCGGAGCCTGCGCAATAATGTGCACATCCTTATCAACATCCCAACCTTGTGCTTTAACCGCACGTAACAACATGCCATGAGACGTTGATGCAAAAGGTACCGAAATGGTTTTACCTTTTAACTCACTAATAGATTGCACAGGCGATGCGGCAGGCACCACTATGCCGTTACCGCTTCCTTTAATGCTACCGGAGAGAACACTCAGGAAAATACTGTGCTTGCCCGCTGTTTCATGGGCCACACCGTTAAAGGCACCGGGAAAATCCGCCATAGCACCAAAATCCAGCTTGCCTGCCACCATCTCGTTAGTGAGCGGCGCACCGCTGGTAAAGTTTTTCCATTGGATGTCGTAGGTAACGTCTTTGTATTTACCATCGTGGGGTAAATATTTTTCCAGCAATTTCAATTCGCGAATGATCAAACCGCCGGTGGCGCAATTGATCGTGGTGTCCTGGGTGCCCAGTGCAATACGGATTGTTTCGGCGGCCTGACTGTTAATACTGGCAAGCAGCGCGGCCACGCCGGCGATTGCTTTTAAGGTAAAGCGCATAATGTTTTCCTTTTAAATTCGATTTATCTAGCTATCGCCTCTTGTACAGGTAGATAACAAACATTTTTAAACTCAAATGCATCCCTGTTGGGGTAGCTGATTTAAGAGCTGAATCACCGCAATAAATAAGGTATATCCACCTTCACCGCCCCTGTCGGGCAATCCGTCTCACAAGGCATGCAATACCAGCATTCATCAAACTGCATATAGGCCTTATTGGTTTCCGGGTTAATCGCCAATAAATCCATAGGGCAAACATCCACACACACAGTGCAGCCTTTGTGGGCAATACATTTTTCCTCATCTACTGTGACGGGCGCATTGCTGCGAAAAAAAATATCCTGGGCTTGCTGGACCATAGGGCCTCCTCAATAAACGTTAGGCGTTGGCGACTTTGAGGCGCAACTTGGTGTAAGCGCCTTGCTCTTCCTGATTAAGAGAAACCACGTAAGGTTCCACCGCCTTTTTAAAACTAACCATCTGACCGTTTTCATCTTTCTTTAAATGCGCGTGGCAAAACCATTCCACATCATTGCGCTGCGGATAATCTACACGATAGTGATACAAACCCCAGCGGCTCTCAGTACGATAGAGCGATGCGCGCGCAGCCATCTCGGCACAATCGCGAATCACACTAACTTCCATCGCCCGCATTAACTCATGGGGATTGTTCGCTTTAATCTGATCGAGATCCACCGCTATAGCATCAAAACGCTGCAAGCCTATCTCCATTTTTTTGGTAACTTTCGGTGGTTGCAAATAATCATTCACAAAGCGGCGTAATTTGTATTCCACCTGCGCAGGTGGTAGCCCCTGCTCGCGCAACAGCGGCGCATACACTCGCTCGCGTTCACGTGCGACCTGCACAGAATCCACCTCGGCATAATCGCGCCCTGTTACATAATCAGCAGCATTGACGCCAGCAAACCAGCCGTAAGTAAACGCACCCAACATATAGTTGTGCGGCACCGCTGCCATATCACCCGCCGAATAAAGTCCTTTCACGGATGTCTCGGCCTTTTCATTTACCCATACACCAGACGCGCTGTGACCTGAGCAAAAACCAATCTCAGAAATATGCATCTCCACCATCTGCTCGCGATAATCAGTACCGCGATTCTGGTGGAATTGCCCGCGACTCGGACGTTCATTACTGTGCAAAATAGTTTCAATGGTTTGAATGGTTTCTTCAGCGAGATGTGTGAGTTTCAAAAACACCGGGCCGTTGCCGCCCTGCAATTCCTGATAAAACTCCCACATCATCTGGCCGCTCCAGTAATCACATTCGATAAAACGCTCACCTTTGTTATTAGCGGTGTAACCACCCAAAGGCCCTGTCACATAGGCACAGGCGGGTCCGTTGTAATCTTTAATCAAAGGATTAATTTGAAAGCATTCAAGGTTTGCCAGCTCCGCACCTGCGTGATAGGCCATGGCATAGCCGTCCCCAGCATTGGTGGGATTTTCGTAGGTGCCCATCAAATAACCCGATGCAGGCAAGCCTAATCGACCAGCAGCACCGCAACAGAGAATTACCGCTTTCGCGCGGATCACATAAAAATCTGCCGTGCGACAATCAAACCCCATCACGCCATTAACAGCGCCATCTTTATCCGTCAGCAATCGTGTAGTCACCAGGCGATTGGTAATCGCAATGCGCGCACGCTTTAGTTGGCGATAGAGCACTTTTTTAATGTCATGCCCTTCAGGCATAGGCAGCACGTAAGAGCCCATGTGATGAACTTTTTTTACCGCGTAATCACCAGTTTCATCTTTTTCAAATTTCACGCCCCAACGATCCAATTGTTCAATTGTCTCAAAGCTGTGCTGTGCGTAAGCGTAAACGGCTTTTTGGTTAACTATGCCGTCGTTGGCGATAGTGATTTCCTTGGTGTACTGCTCAGGAGTGGCATGACCGGGAATCACCGCGTTATTCAAACCATCCATACCCATGCTGATGGCACCAGAACGTTTTACGTGCGCCTTATCCACCAATAAAATTCGTAACGACGGATTTTGCTCGCGCGCTTTTATCGCCGCCATTGGGCCCGCGGTACCGCCACCCACCACGACAATGTCGTATTCCTGTTCGATGGTTTTGATTTGATCAATCGATTTAAATTGGCTTACATCAAATGTCATAACAACTTGCCCTTGTCAGTCTTGCTTGTGTTGACGATCAATACGCAAACGGTATTGAAATGCATCGCCACGGTAGTAAAGATATTCAAAATCCAACGGTTTACCGCCAGCGTTAAAAGTGAGCCGCTCAATACGCATCACCGGCGCGCCTTCGTTTATTTGCAAAGCCTCGGCGAGATAGCTGTCTGCCAACACAGCATCTATAGCAAGATCAGCGTGTCCCAAGGCTTCGCCACAATCATTTTCCAAAATTAAAAAGATATCCCGCGTTACCAGATCAGCTTTCTGCAATTGTTCACCCAAATACCTGGGCACATAGGTCACCTCAAGTGAAACAGGTTCGCGATTGATTAAACGAACTCGCTTTATTTCAGCCACTTCGGTATCAAGCGCCAATTGCAGCTTTTCTGAAACCTGCTCATTTGCCGGTACAAATCTGAAACTGCGCAACTGGTTTATAACGTCATAACCCAATTGCGACATAGCCTCAGCCAGCCCTTGGAGCTTGCTAACATTTTGGAATGCCTTCGGTTTGGAAACGAAGGTTCCCTTGCCATGCACTTTAAAAATCAGGTTTTCTTTTTGCAGATCATTCAGCGCCTGGCGAACCGTAATTCGGCTTACGCCAAAGGCTTTTCCCAATTCACTTTCCGAAGGCATTTGGCTATGGGTCGCATAGCTGCCATCCAGAATGCGACGACGCAGTACATCCTTCAGCTGGCTGTAGAGCGGCACAGGTGACAGCGGCGTGAGTTGTTCATGTATGGTCATTCGCGATCCGGCAGCAAGATATGTCTGGTCAATACTTGTTATAACAAGTTGCCGGCGAGTGTAGGGACGAGCGGAAGGCAACGGAAATATTTTTAATTTCTATTGTTATAACGATAAAAATTTAAATGATGCCCATAGGCAACAACATGAAGCCTATAAGCAACATAAAGATGCCTATAGACATCAAAGAACTGGAGATACCTATTAATTTTCACGCAAAAAAAAGCGGGGCCTAAAGCCCCGCACTATTAAGATCCAGGAAATTGATTGAAATTAGCCAACAACGTATTGCTCATAAATACTGTCATCCGCCTCACTATAGTGAGATACCAAATAGCCATCAAATGCACCAGCTGCAATATCTCTAACATTTTCATCAGTACTGATCACAATTCGTTGGCCAGCATAATATTCCACAGGTTTTAGCTGTACTTTACCGGCACTGTTTGTCTGGGTTGCCAAAGGCACCGGTGGATAATGAATAAACAACACATCCGGTGTAAGCCCAAGGTTTGCCAACAACGTCAGTTCGCGCCCCTGGGTTAAGCGTATACCTATTTTATAGCCACGATTTTTGTAACTACCCAAGGCCTTTTGAAAATGACGCAAGCTCGCCTGGTCCAGCAGCCGCGTATGCAGCAAAACCCGTTCGGGTTTTAAACCGCAATCGCTCAGGATATTTTCAAACGCTTTTCCATGATCCTCATTAACGCTCACTATATGGCGGGGCTGAACTTGCAAGCACAACAGATAATCCTGACCATCAAACTGTTGCAAATAATTTAACGAATGTAGCGTTCGTACCAGTCTGTCGAGATGGACAATATGGTCATTGCTATCGAGAGAATTAAAAATGCTGTCGATATTTAACAGGTTGCCGGTTGAGGCCCGCACCGTCAGTTCACTGTCGTAGGCCAGCACTTTATCATCGTCAATTGCCCTGATTGCGTGAAACTGGCTGCCCAGAATCAAACTGCCAAAGCGAGCCCAATAAACATTATCCGCCTTGTAAAAACCGGTTTTGGGTAACGACTTGGTACGGGCCTGGCTTTGCAGCTGGTCGTTAAAGTAATTCATCAATTCTGTTAAGGGCATGGTGTTGTCCTTTGTACAAACCTACTTGGATAAAATCGGGTTTGCATAATAGAGACCAGAATTTTCACCACAAAAGAATTTAATATTCTCAGCTTATAACAACCCTTCATCGCTAGGTTTCGGCTCCTGTTGGATTTCGGATATCCAGAAATTATCGGCGCTTCGATTATAAGGATATAGAGATATATTCTTTCCCATCGCCTTTAGCCGTCACTATATTTCCCTCAACTTTTACGTTGTTAAACCCGATGCTATGCGGGCAGGAGATATTTATGACTGTGGTGCAACTGAGCAATCCATCAGCTGCTGTTGAAAAACCAACAGAAAAGCTGCCCGATATTTTGGAAACTGCGCGTGAACGCGCTATCGAAGATTCATTGAAATACAGCGGCCGCGTTACGCCCGATGAGGCCTGGAAGCTATTTGTTAATGGCCAGGCTCATTTGGTAGATGTACGTGCGGCCGAAGAACGTAAATTTGTTGGCCATGTGCCAAACACCTTTCATATCGCCTGGCAAACAGGGCCAGCGCTGATCAAAAACCCGCGTTTTTTGCGTGAGCTCGAGCAAAAACTATCCAAAGACGCCGTAATTTTGCTCTTGTGCCGCAGCGGTAAACGCTCTGCCGCTGCTGCTGAGGCCGCCACTAATGCCGGTTTTAAATATGTATTTAATGTATCAGAGGGATTTGAAGGCGACCTGGATGACAAGCAACAGCGAGGCAGTAGCGGCGGTTGGCGCCAGCGCGGTTTGCCTTGGGTGCAGGATTAAATAGCAAGTGCAGTACAAATTAATGAGTTAAACGCAATTCAGGACTGATATTTGCAACATCCCCTGGCGAGACCATTACGGAATCTCATGTGTTGAAAATTCAACAATCATGACAGGTAATAAAATGACAACAAAAATCCACAAAGATGAATTTTCGTTTTTAGCGCCCACCAATTGGGAGCTGGACAAAATTGTTAGCGAATTGCGCTCAGTGCGCAACGAATGGCGCGGCCAGCGCGGGCGTTTACGCGAAGCGGGATTGCGCGAACTTCCCTCACGGGATGCGTTAAAGGAAATCCTTAGCGATCTATGCGGCGCTCTCTTTCCCATGCGTCTTGGCCCACAAGACTTGCGCGAAGAAAGTGAAGACTATTACGTCGGCCACACATTGGATGCCGCACTCAATCAGTTATTGGTACAGGTGCAGCTGGAATTATTTTATGTGGCTCGCCAACAAGAGCCACTGGATGAAACCGGCTTGAAAAACCAGGCCAACAATATAGTACGCCTGTTTGCCGCTGCCCTTCCCAATCTGCGCCGTTTGCTGGATACAGATGTGCAAGCAGCTTTTAGTGGCGACCCGGCTGCACGCAATGTCGACGAAGTATTGCTGTGCTATCCCGGTATACACGCGGTGATTTACCACCGTATTGCACACACACTGTATGAGTTAGGTGTACCACTCCTTGCTCGTATTATTGCCGAGCTTTCCCATTCCAGCACCGGCATTGACATACATCCCGGCGCACAAATCGGGAAAGGCTTTTTTATTGATCACGGAACAGGTGTAGTCATTGGGGAAACAGCTGTGATAGGTGAACGCGTAAGAATTTACCAGGCGGTAACCCTGGGTGCGAAAACATTCCCCGCGGATGAAACAGGCGCGCTGCAAAAAGGCCTGCCTCGCCATCCCATTGTAGAAGACGATGTAGTGATTTATGCAGGCGCCACAGTGCTGGGCCGAATTACTATAGGTAAAGGCTCAACCATCGGCGGCAATGTATGGCTTACCCGCAGCATTCCCGCACACAGCAGCATCACCCAAGCCACATTACGCAACCTGTCGGAGGCACAACTATGAGCGTATCACAGCACTTTGGCCGCATTGTAAAACGCATTCGTGAAGAGCACGGCCTGTCACAAGAAGTTCTCGCTGACCGCGCTGATTTAAATCGCAGTTATGTCGGCGAAGTCGAGCGCGGCACAGCCATGCCATCGCTTGGTACTGTTACTAAAATTGCACGAGCACTGAATCTCAGCAGCTCACATTTGCTCGCGCGCTACGAAGCCTACGAGCAAACACAATTGGAAAAAGTCAGCTAATCAAATGCCAGCGCGCTTCATCAGCGCGCTGTTTTATCCAAACGCACCCCTGTTTATTTATCAACATTTTTTATTTTCGGATTAGCCTCGCCTCGCACTGATGGCTATAGACGGTTGAGTCTTGCTTATAAGAATGTGATCTTAGCTTATTATAAAATCGTCTAAATTTTTAGGCGATGCGTTATTCATTTCCTCTCATTCACGCTTGCCTATTTTTTACAAGGAGCTACACATGTCCGCTGATTTGGAAGTGCAATCTGCACTTGGTGATAATGCCGCGCGTCAACTTGCTAACGCCACCAAAACCACACCTCAGTTATCCATTATTTCGCCACGCTGGTTAGTGCACCTGTTGCAGTGGACTCCTGTAGAAGCTGGCATCTTCCGCCTCAACCGCGTAAAAAATCCAACGCGCGTAACAGTGACCTGCTCACAGCGCGATGAATCAGAAATCAAACCAACCTTCGTCGATTACGATGAAAAGCCGCGCGAATATTTTTTGAATGCGGTAACCAGCATTGTTGATGTACATACCCGTGTTTCCGATCTGTACAACAGCCCGCACGATCAAATTAAAGAACAGCTTCGCCTTACCATTGAGACAATTAAAGAGCGTCAGGAAAGCGAGCTGATCAATAACCCTGAATACGGTTTGCTTGCCAGCGTTGATGAAACCCAGCGCATTTCTACCTTGACTGGCGCACCCACTCCAGATGATATGGACGAACTGCTAGTTAAAGTATGGAAAGAACCAGGCTTCTTCCTTGCACATCCATTGGCAATTGCCGCCTTCGGTCGCGAGTGCACTCGTCGCGGTGTACCACCACCAACCGTTAGCCTGTTTGGTTCACAATTTATTACCTGGCGCGGCGTGCCGCTGATTCCATCGGACAAAGTGCCCATTGATGAAAATGGAAAAACCAAAATTTTGTTGTTGCGTGTAGGTGAAAAACGTCAAGGTGTTATTGGCTTGTATCAACCAGGTCTCGCCGGCCAGCAAAGTCCAGGCCTTTCTGTGCGTTTTATGGGCATAGGCCGCAATGCCATCGCCTCTTATTTGATTTCACTCTACTGCTCACTCGCTGTATTAACCGAGGATGCACTGGCAGTATTGGATGATGTTGAAGTGGGCAAGTATCACGAATATCCCGACACCTATAAACAATAAGGTCCGATGCTATGAGTGAGCAACAAGGTTTACCGGATTTACAAAGCCTTGCCGCACTGGCCAATGAATTTTTTCAGGCTTTGCCCAATGGCGAGCCTGGATTTGCCAACCTGCGCTCCGCTGTGCCGGCGGCTGCTCCGTCGTTAATCGAAAGCAGCTTACCGGTTAGTTCTCAGGCGCGGCTGCCATCGGGATTTCAATCGCCCAAGCAAGCAATCCCTGGACAATCATTTCCTGGACAATCAGTAGCGGAACAACCCAGCCAGGCCAATGTACCCGGTTTTTATTTTGCAAGTGGTGTGAGCAATTATCCCTATGCGGATTTACCAGGTAATTTACCGCAGGAAGTCTCTCCCAATGATTTTGGTTTGCCGGGAGAAAATGAATTGCGCAGCCTGTTGGTTGATGATCGCTTTGGTTCACAACCACAAACCGCAGCACCAAAGCCGGCCCATACTCTTGAGCAATATGCGCAACCAGTAAGTGAGTCAGGCAGTAGTGTTGCGCAGGTAAAACCGCAGGCTACGCATTTACCGGGTGAGCAACAAATCCAGCAATTATTGACAGCTGAATTTCGCTTTACCAAATTCGACCAGGTTGCACCGGCCACACCCGCGCCAGATTCACACTTCTATTTTTTAGATGGCGGAATACAACCCGTATTTGGCAATGAACCAAAACACGGTTTGTTTGCAGCCCAGTCGCAAGGCTTTGACGTTCATGCAATTCGACGGGACTTTCCCATACTGGCGGAGCGCGTTAATGGCAAGCCGCTGGTATGGTTCGACAACGCCGCGACTACTCACAAGCCAAAAGCAGTGATTGATCGCGTCAGTTATTTTTACGAGCACGAAAACTCCAATATCCATCGCGCCGCTCACGAACTTGCCGCACGCGCTACAGATGCTTATGAAGGTGCGCGCAACAAGATTGCAAAATTTATCAACGCCAAATCGGCCGATGAAATTATTTTTGTTCGCGGTGCCACCGAAGCACTCAACTTGCTTGCCAATACCTTTGGTCAGCAACATGTGGGTGAAGGTGATGAAATTATTGTCTCGCAGCTGGAGCACCACGCGAACATAGTGCCCTGGCATCTGCTGGCGTCGCGTGTGGGGGCAAAAATCCGGGTAATCCCTGTGGATGACAGCGGACAAATTTTGCTGGATGAATATCGCAAGTTGATCAATGGCCGCACAAAACTTGTTTCTGTCACCCAGGTTTCCAATGCTCTAGGTACAGTAACGCCGATTAAAGACATCATCGATATAGCCCACAACTTTGGGATTCCTGTTGTTGTGGACGGTGCTCAATCTATCTCCCATATGCGCGTCAACGTACAAGCGCTGGATGCAGATTTCTTTGTGTTCTCGGGGCATAAAGTTTTCGGCCCTACCGGTATAGGCGTAGTGTATGGCAAAGCGGAACATCTGAAACATATGTCACCCTGGCAAGGTGGTGGCAATATGATCGCAGATGTGACTTTTGAGAAGATTATTTATCAGGATGCGCCCAATCGTTTTGAAGCGGGCACGGGCAACATCGCCGATGCCGTTGGCCTTGGCGCGGCGCTGGATTATGTCGAGCGTGTTGGTATTGATCGCATAGCGCGCTATGAACACGATCTACTCGCCTACGCAACCCAACGCATGCAGGTAATTCCCGGTGTGCGCCTGATAGGTACAGCTGCTGATAAAGCCAGCGTGTTGTCCTTTGTATTGGCGGGTTACAAAACCGAAGAGGTTGGCGGTGCGCTTAACCAGGAAGGTATAGCCGTGCGTTCTGGCCACCACTGCGCGCAGCCGATTCTGCGCCGCTTTGGTTTGGAAACAACTGTACGCCCCTCCTTTGCGTTTTATAACACCTGCGAAGAGATAGATCTGATGGTATCTGTGGTAGATCGCCTCGCTCGCAGTCGGCGCTAGATTTATAACGCCTCTCCCCTCGCTCCCAAGCTCCAGCTTGGGAGCGCACTTCAAACCTGCATTACTTCACGCTATTTTCAGTTCTAAGCACATCGCAAAAAATTATTTTTCTTGTCGCGCCAAAACTCCTAGTATCACTTCTGTCCCGATAATCTGTTACAACATCCATCGGCCAAGCCGAAGCTACCCAATACAGCCATCATGGCGCATTTATTAAGGAGAACATCCATGAGTTTACGTTTAGGCGATGAAGCCCCTGATTTTGTTCAGGATTCCAGCGAAGGCCCAATCCACTTCCACCAATGGCTCGGCGATAGCTGGGGCATTCTGTTTTCCCACCCCGCCGACTTCACTCCTGTGTGCACCACCGAGCTTGGCTTGACCGCAAAGTTGAAAGACGAATTTACCAAGCGCAATGTAAAAGCCATAGCGCTGAGTGTTGACCCGGTTGATTCGCATCACAAATGGATTGGCGACATTAACGAAACGCAAAATACTACAGTGAACTTTCCGATTATCGCCGACGCAGACCGCAAGGTATCGGAACTCTACGATCTGATCCACCCCAATGCCAGCACCACTGCAACTGTTCGCTCACTGTTTATTATCGATCCCGCGAAAAAAATTCGTTTGACTATCACCTACCCCGCCAGCACAGGTAGAAACTTTGATGAAATATTGCGTGTAATAGATTCTTTGCAATTGACCGAACATCACAAGGTTGCCACACCTGGGAACTGGAAATCCGGTGAAGATGTAGTCATTGTTCCCGCATTGCAAGATCCAGAAGAAATCAGCAGACGTTTTCCCAAAGGCTATACAGCCATCAAACCTTATCTGCGCTTGACGCCTGATCCACGTACCTGATGTATTTTTTATACCAAATCCTCTAAGGGTGCTTTAAGCACCCTTTTTGTTTTTAAGTTTTTTTTAAATATTTTTTGAAGCTATTTAATTATCACAAGCATTTTTTATAGAAATCAGCTTCATATTCAGGAGTCATCATGACCGGAAAATATATAGTTGATGCCAATTACCGATTTATAGCCGCTTATCAGGAAGTGAACGCGCGAATAAACCAACGTCAGCAAGCGCTCGCACTTTATGTAACACTGGTAGTAAGCCTATTGGCAGCATTGGTAGCACTCAAACCTTCGGGAAATGGGATCAGCGCACCAGTGGAATGGTTGGTAGCGGGATTTCCAGTAGCGTCCGTGAGCCTCGCCTTTCTCAATTACAAGGCTGAACGCGCTATCACTAATTTGCGTCGTTTTTTATCCGCACTGGAGCGTTTGGAAGATGCTCACGAAATTTTACCTAGTTATAACACGCACCCCAGTTGGTCCACCGGCGCAAATAAAGCGCGTCGTTTTCATGACTATGCGGCAGCAATTTTAGTTGCGGGAGGAAATGCCATAGGCTTGGGTGCAGTCAGCAATATTTATCCAGAACGCGTCGCCGCTGCTCCACTTGCCCTATGGTTGTCTGCTGCCATCGCCATTATCGCGGTGGTAATTTTACTGTGGATACCGCGCTGGAGTTACACGCCGGAATGATCCGGCGTTTCTATAGTTCGTAAGTAGATTGTTTTCCCCCTTCGCTCAACACCAGTCGCCGGATGTTGCTATAACAGCAAGCAAAATGCTGAATTTTCAACACCTTCCATAATTTTCATTGGCCGTAAGCTTTCACGTTAAATCCCATAAATCTATGCATATAACCCCAGGTTTGAGAATGGCTCTTTACTACCGTTATTTGTATGTTTTAACGCCGTTTTTTTGGCAATTTCAAAGACTTCCATACAACAATAAAAGCTGGCACAGATGCTGCTCTAAGCCTGTTAACAAGCAAAAAAAATTTGCTTTGAAACGCGTTAACTGCAACAGCTTTTATTTTGTTTTAGTACCGGTATTACCGGAAGGAAGTCAACATGAGCGCTCACGCCTATTCAGAACCCTACGCCAGGCGACAAGTTCGCCATTCGCAACGAGCAGCCAAAGCAGCTCCACAGAAAACCGCTGAAATTATTCCGCTGGTAACTCGCCAGGTTAAATTGGATAAACCCATAGAGTTGGTTTACCCCAAATATCGTCGTCTGGGCACAGGTGCCTTTGCCGCCATCATCATAGGTTTACATCTATTGGTATTTGGTTATTTTTATTATCAACCCGTGGTAGAAGCTGTTAAAAAAGTAGAAATTCCAAAAATCAAACTGGAAAAGTACACCCCACCAGTTATTCCACCACAACAAATAAAACCTGAGCCACCAAAACCCGTTAAAAAGGAGCAACCAAAGGTTCAACCGAAAGTTGAGCGCGATAATCCTAATGTAGTGGAAAAATTTGTTCCGCCTGCACCAATAGGCGAAGCAGCTGCACCAGTTGCTGAGGAAAAAGTAACTGAGCCTTCCGCCACCGCAAATTACTTGCACAATCCACCACCGGTTTATCCCGAGTCAGCACAAGAAAAAGGCTGGGAAGGCACCGTTGTGCTTAGCGTATTGGTACAGCCCGATGGCAAAGCCAAAAGCGTTGAAGTAAAAGAATCCAGCGGCCGCAAAATCCTCGATCAGGCAGCCTTGCAAACTGTACAACGCTGGACGTTTGTGCCTGCCTATAAAGGCCAAACAGCAGTGGAAGGCTGGGTGGAGGTGCCTATTGATTTCCGTTTAGGTACTTAATCGATTTTTGCCTGGAAAACTAATAGCAAATAATTTTTAAACTGGCTGGTGTAAATAGCTGGTCGCTTTTTCCGATGTAATCAAGTGAGTAAATATTATGAATGAATTATACAAGCATATCGTTGAATGGACGCTTTGGTCACTGGCCCTGTTCTCTGTAATTACCTGGACATTAATTGTCATCAAGTCAGTGCAACATGCCTTGCTTGGAATCCAGAACCGCCGCTTTAAAAAGGATTTTTGGGGTGCGACTGATTTAAATGCTGCGGCCTCACTGGAGAAATATGTTGGCCCAACTGCGCGTGTAGCCGCAATTGGTTTCACCACTCTACGTAGCGCCGATAAAGAACACGCTAATACATTGGAAAACAGCTGGGACAGACAAGACTTGCTTGAGCGTCATCTGCGTCAGCAAATCCATAAAGAGCGCCGTTCATTGGAAAGCGGTTTGGCCGTGCTGGCATCTATAGGCAGTACCGCTCCCTTCGTAGGCCTTTTCGGTACTGTGTTCGGTATTATCCTGGCGCTCACCGCAATTTCGAGTAAGTCATCCGCTAATATTGAAGTGGTTGCTGGCCCAATCGGTGAGGCACTGGTGGCAACGGGCGTAGGTATTGCAGTTGCAGTTCCCTCGGTATTGGCTTACAACTTTTTCTTGCGACGCTTGAAATTAATTGCTGCTGACCTGGATGACTTTGCTACTGACTTTGTAACCCTGGTACAAAAATCCGGCTTCCGTGTGCACACAACACCCAACACCAAAAATGTGCGTACCACCGAATTTTCTGCCGGCAAAACCAAGGCAGAACACACCAATGAGGTATTGGCATAATGGCAATTTCTTCAGGCAGTAGTGACAACGACGAAGTATTTGGTGAAATTAACGTAACGCCACTCGTGGATGTAATGTTGGTGCTCCTGGTGACCTTTATTATCACTGCACCCATGCTAACGAATACCATCAATGTAAACCTGCCAGATACACAACCGACATTTCAACAGAAGGAACCGGAAAAACCTGTTGTCATTAGTGTTGATGAAACGGGTAAAGTGTATCTGGATAAAGAAGGTTATCCGCTTGCGGAAATTGAAGCGGAACTTGTGAAGCGCAAAAATGATAACCCCGAAATTCGTTTGAACCTTAATGCTGATGAGCGGGTCAACTACGGAGTTATCGCCAAGATCATGGCCGCTATCGAGAGAGCGGGCATTGATAGACTCTCGTTTATCAGTGAAAACGAGAGCAAGTAAATCTCCAAATCAGTGAAACATGATACCGCGCAAGGATGCGCGGCTTTTTCTTACTCTCCTATACTTTCAATGCAGTATTCTTTATGAGCTTATCTCTGGAATCCTTGCTGAATAAATCCTCCTCATCATCTATCGCCATTATTGGCGGAGGCGCATCTGCAACCTTGCTATTGCACAGATTGAGCGAAGATCTTTCTCGTGTTAGTACACCAATTGATATTTATCTTTTCGACGAACAAGCCGGACGTCAGTTTGGGCCAGCCTATAGCACGGAAGAGCCAACATTTTTGTTGAATGTTCCTGCTGCTAATATGGGTGCCGATGTAAATCAACCTGAAGATTTTTATAATTGGCTTAGGGATAACGGCGAACGCTGGCGCAATCTCCATCCAAGTTTCAAAGACTTGGATATCGGACCTCAAGATTTCGCGCCGAGGATGATTTATGCAGAATACCTGCATAGCTTGCTAGAGGACGCCAAACAGCGGCTCGCACTCAAAAACATACAATTACATTTACTGCTTGCGAGAGTTACCCGCATAGAAACGCGAGAGCACCCCAATATAGTGCAATTGCATACTGATGTGGGCCTCCAACTTTTTGTTAATAAAATCATTCTTTGTACCGGCAATGCCACGCCTAATCATGCCGACCTCGCTAATTCTCATGCGATGCCGCCCTACTCGCAAAACTTTCTGAAGCAGGACTGGAGTTCAATAAAAGACATAGCTATTTTAGGCTCAGGGTTGAGCATGGTGGACGCCATTCAATATTTACTTATTAAAGGCTACAAAGGCCATATACATGCTTTTTCAAGGCAAGGATTAATTCCACTACCTCATACATTAACAACAACCAAAGCACCTGCTTTTGATATTTCGAACCTAACCACTGCACGAGCTATTGCTAACACGGTCAGATGTCAGATTAAAGAAAATGCTCTACAAGGTATTACCTGGCAAGACACTATTAATAGCCTACGTCAGCACGTGAACCAACTCTGGCTGTCCCTGGCGGAAAACGAAAAGCAAAAGCTACAAAGATTTATGCCATGGTGGAATATAACTCGGCATCGAATAGCCGAACCTATTTATCGGCAACTTAAAGAGCTACAAAACTCAGGGAAACTCACCTTAATCAAAGGTAAGGTAGTAAAAGCGGAAAGTGATGGCGAGTACATACTGGCTCATATGAGCGATAAGATTATTTTTATTCGCGCGGAAAAATTGATTCTGTGTAGCGGCTATGCATGCAATTATCCTCAACTGCAACTGCTCTGCAACAACCTTCTCGATATCCCACAACTTCAAGCCAAGCTCTCTTGCGCACAACCGGACTACAAAATATCAAGCAGCCACGAAATTTATGCGCTGGGGCCAGCACTAACAGGTGTTCTCTTTGAAACTACCGCTATTCATGAGATTCGACAGCAAAGTGCTGCCATTAGCACTGCGCTTGCCAGACAACTGCATGCGCTAAACGCGGTACGGGCCTAACTTGAGTCAATTGAAAAAAACGGCAAAGAAATAAACGCAAAGTAGATAAATAACAGGCAATAAAAAACCCGCTCAAGGCGGGTTTTTTATTCGATGCTTAAGGCATCACTCTGGATGGTACCCGAGGCCGGACTCGAACCGGCACAGCTTACGCCACTACGACCTCAACATAGCGTGTCTACCAATTCCACCACTCGGGCTTAACTTATTTCTGCTCCGGTGTAGTCACAGGAACATCACCTGCCGCAGCAGGCGCTTGCGGAGCTGGCGCACTAGCAGGAACATCGGCCGCTTGAGGAGCTGGCGCTTGTTGTGCTGCTGGTACAGGTACAGCTGACGCAGAAACTTTTGAATGGCTTTTGGCAATCATGGCCAAACCCAAACTTGTGCAGAAGAAAATCGCAGCAAATATTGCGGTTGCACGAGAGAAGAAGCTTCCGCCACCATCGCTACCGAATACTGTTTGCGAGGCACCGGAACCAAAAGAAGCACCGGCTGCCGCACCCTTACCTTGTTGCAACAGAATCAGGCCGATAATAACTAACGCTGATACTGCATGAATAACTAATACTAACTTTTCCATTACTGGATCTCTTAAGTACTGGTTGTTGCTATTACCCAGACGGTTGCCTGAGCCAGTTTTGCCCCAGTTGTTTAACTGGCAGCCTTACAAATCTTCAAAAACTCATCGGCGTTTAATGAAGCTCCGCCGAGCAGCGCACCGTCAATATCATCCAATGCAAACAACTGTTCTGCATTGTGCGCTTTAACGCTGCCGCCGTACAAAATTCTCACTTCATCGGCTACTGGACCAAGCTGCTCACGAATAAACGTGTGAACTTCACCAGCTTGTTCCGGCGTTGCAGTTTTACCAGTACCTACAGCCCAAACAGGCTCATAGGCGACTACAGCTTTTGTAAAAACTTCGAGACCTACTTTTGCAAAAACTGCATTCAGTTGTCGACCAATCACTTCAAGCTGCTGACCCTGCTCACGCTGTGCAAGTGACTCACCAATACAGAGTATGGGGATCAAACCTGCCCGTTGTGCTGCGATAAACTTTTGAGCTACTTGCTCATCCGTTTCGCCTTGCATTCGGCGGCGCTCATTGTGGCCGATAATGACAAATTTGCAATGCAAATCTATCAACATCTGTGCAGATACCTCGCCGGTATAAGCACCTTCATCATACTGACTTACGTTTTGCGCCCCTAACAGAATGCCAGAACCTGCAATTTTTTCGTAACTAGTCAGCAGATAAGGATCTGAAGGGCAAACTACAACTTCCAGATCCTGTTTATTCTTCAGTTCGCGGTCACCTTGCCAGCCGGACATTATCTCGGCCAATAAAGCTGCATTAGCTTGCAGGTTACCGTTCATTTTCCAGTTGCCAACTACCAGCTGGCGACGCTTTGCGTTACTGGTTTTGTTCAACAGCAAATACCTCCCCCAAAGCGGGCGCTCATGGTAGCTAAGATGACTTGAACATACAACCTAATCTTAGCTTAGACCCTGATTTTTCTCTGTTTTTTTCCTTTGGAGAAAAAATATTGCCCGCTTTGTTCATTTTTAAATCCAATCCTTTTGAGCTTTGCGGGCTTTTTAAACAAATTATTCAGATGCCAAGGAAGCGAAGATCAACTCAGCGCCTGCTCAACGGTTTTTGCTAGTTCTTGTGCAAGCTCTTTCACTTGCTTTTTATCTTCGCCTTCCACCATAACCCGCACAACCGGTTCAGTACCTGAAGGACGCAGGAGGACTCGCCCGGTACCCGCCAATTTGGTTTCGGTCGCCTTCACGGCGGCCTGTACGGTTTCATCGGACGCCAGATCAATACGTTTGGACATATGTACATTGATCATGACTTGGGGCAACTTGTTCATGCCTTTTTTAATCTTATTCAGTGATTCACCAAAAGTGTTAATCGCCAGCAATACCTGCAAAGCAGAAATGATACCGTCGCCAGTGGTAGTTACGTTGCTGCAGACAATATGGCCGGAGTTTTCGCCACCCAGTCGCCAACCGTTTTTGCGCATCTGCTCAATGACATAGCGGTCACCTACTTTGGCGCGCGCAAAGGGAATATTCAAACGTTTGAGACCCAGCTCAAAACCGAAGTTGCTCATCAAGGTACCCACAACACCATCGCAACCGCCAGCGTATTCCTGCTGGTATTTAGCGATGATATAGAGCAGCTCGTCACCATCGACCAGTTCGCCTTTATGGTCAACAAATACAACGCGGTCGCCGTCGCCATCAAAGGCAATACCCAGATCGGCACCTACTTCGATCACTTTTTCCTGCAAGGCTTCCGGTTTGGTAGATCCGCAACTCCGGTTGATGTTCATGCCGTTGGGTTCGACGAACATGGGGATAATTTTTGCTCCCAGCTCGCTGAATACGTCGGGGGCTATGTGATAAGTCGCACCATGTGCGCAATCCAGCACTATCTGCAGACCTTTGAGGTTAAAGCCCCAGGGCATAGTGCCTTTACAGAATTCAATGTAGCGACCTGCAGCATCGCCAATACGGCGCGCCTTGCCAAGCTTCTCAGCAGTCACCATAGGCTTTTCCAGCTCTTCTTCAATCTGCAACTCAAGTTCATCTGGCAGCTTGGTGCCGTTGCCGCCGAAAAATTTGATGCCGTTGTCCACATAGCTGTTGTGGGAAGCACTGATCACAATACCGGCCTGCGCCTGGAAGGTACGGGTCAAGTAGGCAACACCCGGCGTGGGCATTGGGCCGAGCAAACCTACGTCGGCGCCGGCATTGATCAAACCAGCCTGCAACGCAGATTCAAACATATAGCCAGAGATGCGCGTGTCCTTGCCAATCAGAATCATGTTGGAGCCATCGTAGCGGTCCATTAACACGCGCCCGGCAGCCCAACCCAGTTTGAGCATAAAATCCGGGGTGATGGGCGCTTCGCCAACCAGACCGCGAATGCCATCTGTACCAAAATATTTGCGTGACATGAATCCTTACTCCAACTGATTAAGTGCATCTAAAACGGTTAAAACGTCTTTGGTGGCGGCTACATCATGGACGCGAATAATCGCCGCGCTGCGCTGGGCAGCGGCCATTGCCAGGGCAAGGCTGCCAGGCAAACGCTCATCTACATTGCGGTTGAGCAATTGCCCAAGCATGGATTTGCGCGATAAACCAACCAGCACAGGTACGCCCAGTACCGCCAACTCCGGCAGACGTTTCAAAAGCGCGAGATTATGCGGGAGAGTCTTGCCAAAGCCAAATCCCGGATCTACCAGAAGGCGGGATTTGGGGATTCCAGCCAGCTCGCATGCATGCATGCGTGCACCTAGAAATTCACAGACTTCCTCGACTACATCCCGATAAACAGGTGCTTGCTGCATAGTTGTTGGCTGCCCTTGCATATGCATGAGACAGACCGGTAAATCGCTATTGGCAGCTGCCACCAAAGCTCCGTCAAGCTGTAAAGCGCGCACATCATTGATAAGACCTGCACCTATTGCCGCCGACTCACGGATGACAACTGCCCTGCTGGTATCTACTGAAACCAACGCATCCAATTTATTTACCAAGGCTTCTACCACAGGGATTACCCTGTCGAGCTCCTGCTGCTCAGAGACAGGAGCGGCACCGGGGCGAGTAGACTCACCACCTACATCGATAATATCAGCGCCCTCGGCCAGCATTTGCTCGGCACGCTTCAAAGCCAGATCAATAGATAAGCTACCGGTATGGTACAAATTACCACCATCGGAGAAGGAATCTGGTGTGGTATTGAGAATCCCCATCACCCGTGGCGACGAGGTGTCCAGTGTGCGGGAGCCGCATTGCAGTAGCATTTATGGGCCTTATAAAAAGGTTATGGTTAAAAATAAAGAACCCCGAGGAAGGCCCCGGGGTTCTAGGTAACGCTAAAAGACTTTAGTGTGTGTTTGCCGGGCCGCCAATCGGGCCAGCCTTATCACCTGATTCACCTGCATCTTTGGTGTGGGAATGGCTGTTGAAATCATCGTCATTCCAGTCGCGTGGCGGGCGCACTTTGCGGCGAGCCATTAAATCGGAAACCTGCTCTGCATCAATGGTTTCATACTCCATCAGCGCGTCTTTCATGGCTTCCAGGATATCGCGGTTGTCCTCAAGGATTTTGTGCGCCCGGCTGTAGCAATCATCAATAATACGGCGAACTTCTTCATCGATAATACGTGACGTCTCACCAGAATATTGTTGCGACGCCATACCTGGATAAGCACCTTCCTCCTCACCGTAATGCAATGGACCAAGTTTGGCTGACAAGCCCCATTTGGTAACCATGCTGCGCGCCAAACTGGTGGCGCGCTCGATATCGTTGGATGCACCAGTAGTCACACCATCAATACCTAATGTCATCTCCTCAGCAATACGACCACCGAACAATGAGCAGAGCATCGACTCCAGCGAACGCTTACTGTGGCTGTATTTGTCTTCTTCTGGCAGATATTGAGTAACGCCCAATGCACGGCCGCGAGGAATGATAGTCACTTTATGGACTGGATCATGCTCCGGCACCATACAGCCAATAATCGCGTGACCTGCTTCGTGATAAGCAGTGTTTTCCTTTTCTTTCTCGCTCATCACCATAGACTTGCGCTCAGCACCCATCAGGATTTTATCGCGCGCTTTTTCGAAATCTTCCATAGTAACCAAACGCTTGTTACCACGAGCTGCTATGAGAGCCGCCTCGTTAACAAGGTTAGCCAACTCTGCGCCTGAGAAACCTGGAGTACCACGAGCAATGACAGATGCACTCACACGCTCATCTAACGGCACTTTGCGCATATGTACTTTTAAGACTTGTTCACGGCCGCGAATATCGGGCAAACCAACATACACCTGACGATCAAAACGACCCGGACGCAGAAGCGCGCGGTCCAGCACATCGGCACGGTTAGTAGCGGCGATAATGATTACACCGTCGTTACCTTCAAAACCATCCATCTCAACCAGCAATTGGTTAAGAGTTTGCTCACGCTCGTCGTGACCGCCGCCATGGCCACCGCCACGATGGCGACCTACAGCATCAATCTCGTCGATAAAAATAATACACGGAGCCTGCTTCTTGGCCTGGTCAAACATATCGCGCACGCGGCTCGCACCCACGCCGACGAACATTTCTACGAAATCAGAACCGGAGATAGAGAAGAACGGCACCTTGGCTTCGCCGGCAATGGCTTTGGCTAACAGTGTTTTACCTGTTCCTGGAGGGCCAACCATGAGTACGCCACGCGGGATTTGGCCGCCTAAACGCTGGAATTTGGAGGGATCGCGCAGGTACTGTACCAGCTCCTGAACCTCCTCTTTAGCTTCATCCACACCCGCAACATCAGCAAAGGTGGTTTTGATCTGATCTTCACCCAAGAGACGCGCTTTGCTCTTGCCAAAGCTCATAGGGCCGCCCTTTCCACCGCCGCCACCTTGCATCTGGCGCATAAAGAACCAGAAAACAGCAATGATTATCAGCACTGGGAAACTGGCCACAAGCAGTTGGTTCCAGATACTCGGTTGCTCCAGCTCGCGACCTTTGATGGTGACATTGTGGTTATACAAGTCTTCCATCAATTTCGGATCCTGGGTGAGCTGCGGACGCACCGTCTTAAAGCTGCTGTGATCTAGGAAAGTACCTTCGATACTCGTCGGATCTATAGTAACTTCTTGAACACGCTCGTCCTTAACGGCTTTGATAAAGTCGGAATAGCTGATCATTTCGTCGCGCGACGGCTTGTTAAAGCCCTCAAAAACGCTGAACAGGACTACAGCAATAACCAGCCATATCAAGAGATTCTTGGTTATATCGTTCAAGGAGAATTCCTCATAGAGACAGTAAACAGCATAAAATCAACAAATTACCCACATCGACAGCGTCAGGAACAACAGCTTCAAGCAACATCGTTGAAGGGCACAACTTCGGCCCGCCCAGCGGGAAAGACAACTTCAGCTACAGGATATTGGGGCAAGCTACAGCATTACAACCCCGTCACATGGGTGAGGACAAATGTCATAACACCTGACGTTAACTTTAGCACCATCTGGACGAGCTGGCAGCTCGGCATCAGAAGTCTCTCGACTTAAATAACCCATAGCGCGTCGACTCAGTTACAATAGCGCCCCGTTTCCGCAGACACTGCACCCTATAGATCCTTAAGGTAGTTTTATGCCCATCAGCGCCGACCGCAAAAAAAATCTCCGTACCATTGGCCACAAGCTCAATCCTATAGTGACCATCGCCGGCAATGGCCTGAGTGAAGGCGTACTGCAAGAGCTCAACCGCGCACTCGACGACCATGAACTGATCAAAGTAAAACTGGCCATAGCGGAACGGGAAGATCGCAAAGAGCTCGTCGCAGAATTGGTTACACTGCCCAATGTTGAATTGATCCAGGAGATTGGCAAAGTAGTATTACTCTATCGCCCTAATAAAAAAGCCAATCCAAAACTGTCTAATCTGCATCGTTAATGCAGCGCACAGATACAAAAAAACCGCCAACTGGCGGTTTTTTCTTGTCTAGCGATTAGCAGCTGACAACTACAGGTGTTCGACGGTGTCGATCTCATATTCCACTTCGCCACCGGGCGCCCTTACCACTACCACATCGCCCTCTTCCTTACCGATCAGAGCACGAGCAATAGGTGAGTTAACGGAAATTTTGTTGGCTTTAATTTCCGCTTCGTCGTCGCCTACGATTTTGTAGGTAACGGTTTGGTCGCTTTCCAGGTTGATGATGGTCACGGTAGTACCGAAGATCACCTTGCCGGTGTGCGGGATCTTTGTAACATCGATAATCTGGGCATTGCTGAGCTTGCCCTCGATTTCCTGGATGCGGCCTTCGCAAAAACTTTGCTGCTCGCGCGCTGCTGAATATTCAGCATTTTCTTTCAGGTCACCATGGGCACGAGCTTCGGCAATCGCTTGCACTATGCGTGGACGCTGTACTTTTTTTAGATCTTCCAGTTCGGCGGCAAGTTTCTCTGCACCGAGTGCTGTCATTGGGAACTTAGTCATTCGTCTTTCCTTCAATGGCAAAGGCCTGATCGAAATCAGGCCTTTAATTGCGAACTAACGTAATTAAACTCAAATGACGCAGCGCGTTCGAATTACGCTGCGCTTTCGGCTTAGTGTTGGGCCTTGACTTGCTGATGCAAATCTTGCAGGCGACGAACTTCAATCTTGTCACCTTTTTTCAGCGCCATACATACAGCAAAACCAGCAGCCAGTGTTGTGTTGTAGTACACGCGGTGGTTTTCAGCGTTGCGGCGAATCGACGCGGAGTCGCGCGTAGCCTGACGACCTTCCACTGTGTTGATGATCAAATCGATCTCATCGTTTTTGATCATGTCAACAATGTGTGGACGACCTTCCTGTACTTTATTCACCACCTGCACCGTCAAACCGGCATCTTGCAAAATGCTGGCCGTACCGCGGGTAGCCACCAGCTTAAAGCCCAACTCTGCCAGATCTTTACCAACGCTGACAATACCGTCTTTATCCATATCGCGCACGCTGATGAATGCAGTACCGGTAGATGGAATACGGTTGTTAGCGCCCAGTTGGGATTTGCCATAGGCTTCGCCGAAACTTTCGCCCACGCCCATTACCTCACCGGTGGATTTCATTTCCGGGCCGAGGATTGGGTCTACTGCAGGGAATTTATTGAAGGGGAATACCGCTTCTTTCACGCTGTAGTAGCTGGGGATAATTTCCTTGGTGAAACCCTGGTCTGCCAAAGACGTACCCGCCTGGCAACGCGCAGCGATTTTCGCCAGCGAAACGCCGATGCACTTGGATACGAATGGCACTGTACGCGACGCACGTGGGTTCACTTCGATCACATAAATCTTGCCATCTTGATAAGCGAGCTGGGTATTCATCAGGCCAATAACACCCAATTCAATTGCCATTTGCTTAACTTGCTCACGCATCGCGTCTTGCACATCAGCAGGCAACGAGTAAGGTGGCAATGAACATGCGGAGTCACCTGAGTGAACACCACATTGTTCAATGTGCTGCATGATGCCGCCGATAACGACTTGCTGACCATCGGAAACAGAATCTATATCCACTTCGATAGCGTTATTCAGGAAGTGATCGAGCAACACAGGCGCATCTTCTGAAACCTGCACCGCGGTGCGCATATAAGTGCGCAGCTCGTCTTCTTTGTAAACAATTTCCATCGCACGACCACCCAACACGTAGGATGGACGCACAACCAGCGGATAACCCACACGATCAGCAGCCAACAGGGCTTCTTCGAGCGAACGTACAATCGCATTTGGCGGTTGCAGCAAGCCCAGCTTGTTGATCATTTGCTGGAAGCGCTCGCGATCTTCTGCTTTGTCGATAGCATCAGGGCTAGTACCTATGATAGGCACGCCTTCAGCTTCCAATGCGCGCGACAATTTCAGTGGAGTTTGGCCACCGAATTGTACGATCACTCCAACAGGTTTTTCTTTTTGAACGATTTCGAGCACATCTTCCAGGGTCACTGGTTCGAAGAACAAGCGATCAGACGTATCGTAATCGGTAGAAACGGTTTCGGGGTTACAGTTAACCATAATGGTTTCGTAACCATCTTCGCGCATCGCGAGAGCTGCATGCACGCAACAATAATCGAACTCAATACCTTGGCCAATACGGTTTGGGCCACCGCCGATAACCAGAATCTTTTTCTTGTCACTCGGGTTAGCTTCGCACTCTTCTTCATAAGTAGAGTACATATAAGCTGTCGAGGTAGAGAACTCGGCCGCACAGGTATCAACACGCTTGTAAACAGGGCGAACATTCAAACCTTGACGGTGATGACGAACCGCTTTTTCAGTGGTGCCGAGCAACAGCGCGAGACGCTTGTCTGAGAAACCTTTGCGCTTCAACTGGAACATGCTGTTGCCATCCAGATCACCAACGGATTTACCGCGCAGTGATTGCTCGATATCGATCAGCTCTTTGATTTGCACCAGGAACCAGGGGTCAATTTTGGACAGGTTAAATGCATCTTGCACGGTCATGCCCATGCGGAATGCATCGCCCACGTACCAGATACGCTCAGCGCCTGGCGTAGCCAATTCGCGACGAACTTTTGCGGTACCCTCTTCAGTGGTGACGTCCACTTTGGATTCAAAGCCAGCTGAGCCTACTTCCAAACCGCGCAGGGCTTTTTGCAAAGACTCTTGGAAGGTACGACCGATTGCCATCACCTCGCCCACAGATTTCATCTGGGTGGTCAGGCGCGCATCAGCTTCACCGAATTTTTCAAAGGTGAAGCGTGGGACTTTAGTCACTACGTAATCGATAGAAGGCTCAAACGATGCTGGCGTTGCACCACCGGTAATATCGTTTTTCAATTCGTCGAGGGTATAACCTACAGCGAGTTTTGCAGCGATTTTTGCGATGGGGAAACCAGTCGCTTTGGAAGCCAACGCCGATGAACGCGATACACGCGGGTTCATCTCGATTACAACCATGCGACCATCAACCGGGTTAACAGCGAATTGCACGTTTGAACCGCCAGTTTCTACGCCGATTTCACGCAGTACCGCAATCGAGGCGTTACGCATGATTTGGTATTCTTTGTCGGTCAAGGTTTGCGCTGGCGCTACGGTAATGGAGTCGCCGGTATGCACGCCCATCGGATCGAAGTTTTCGATAGAGCAAACGATGATGCAGTTGTCGTTTTTGTCACGCACAACTTCCATCTCGTACTCTTTCCAACCAAGCAGTGATTCGTCGATCAACAACTCATTGGTGGGTGACAAATCCAGACCGCGGGTGCAAATCTCTTCAAACTCGTCCCAGTTGTAAGCGATACCACCACCCGATCCACCCATGGTGAACGACGGACGAATGATGCAAGGGAAGCCGAATTCTTTCGGCGCTTCTTTCGCTTCTTCCAGACTGTGAACGATCTTGGCGCGCGCACAGGACAAACCAATACGCTTCATCGCCTGATCAAACAGATTGCGGTCTTCCGCCATGTTGATGGCTTCTTCTTTGGCGCCAATCAGCTCGACATTGTATTTTTCGAGCACGCCATGTTTCGCCAGCGCCAGCGCACAGTTAAGTGCGGTTTGGCCGCCCATGGTGGGAAGAATTACATCGGGGCGTTCTTTTTCGATAATTTTTTCTACGGTTTGCCACTCGATAGGTTCGATATAAGTGGCGTCCGCCATGGCCGGGTCGGTCATGATGGTGGCTGGGTTGGAGTTAACCAGGATTACACGGTAACCCTCTTCGCGCAGGGCTTTACAGGCTTGCGCACCCGAGTAGTCGAACTCACAAGCCTGACCGATAACAATCGGGCCAGCGCCGAGAATCAAAATACTGTTTATGTCTGTACGTTTTGGCATGTCTGCTCCAGATTTGTGTTACCCCCTCCCAACCTCCCCCTTGTCAGGGGGAGGAGCCTTACTCCCTATTTAGGGAGGTTTGCTTTTTCTCCCTCCCCTGTGAAAGGGAGGGCTGGGGTGGGGTTAGATTTAGTTTTTCGCTGGAACCAAATACGAAATATCCGCGACTTCCAAAAACAATCCGCG
>JAGKWU010000030.1 GCA_021151695.1 Cellvibrionaceae bacterium
ACTTGTATGATTGATTTTCCAAGTTTCTATTCAATTAATAACGCGATAAGGTAAGCCTCGTACTTGCAGCAACAAGTATTCAGCAAGGTAGCCCGATGAACGACCGGAACACACGAGTTATCCCGTTAACAAGCGAGGGCGCCTTGCTGATCAACATTCAACTCGAACAGTCGAAAGAGCAAATGCCGCGAGGCTTAAGCTCGAATGTAGCAAGGGTGAGTTATGAAAACAACTACCGCCGCACACATTGATCGCAGTGAAAGAAACGTAGGAATTGATATTGGTAAAAATACATTGGATTTGTGTATTTATGAAGTTGAGCTCTATGCACAATATGCCAATACGCCGGAAGGTGTTCGTGAATTACTGAAAAAACTATCGCGCTACAACCTGACACGTCTTCTGGTTGAAGCAACCGGCGGCTATGAACGCACATTGGTGGAAGCCTGTGCCGAAAAAGAATTGCCGCTCATCATTGTGCAGCCAATGCAGGTTCGTCAGTTTGCCAAAGCCCAAGGTATTATCGCGAAAACAGACAAACTTGACTCGCGTTTAATTGCGCAGTTTGGTGCCGTCATGAAACCGGAGCCAAAACCGCTGAATAGTAAAAAGGTTCGCTATATCAGGGATTTATTAAGCCGCAAGCGTCAGCTTAACGACATGCGAACACAAGAACTGAATCGTCAACACAAAGCAGCAACGCTGCTCACCTCCACACATAAGCGCGTGATTAAGATATTCGATAAAGAAATCGAATGGATCAATAAATTACTAGCGAAAGCAGTGAGTGAAGTGACTGAATGGCAGCGCACCTGTGAAATTCTAAGCTCTGCTCCAGGCATTGGTGATGGCGTTGCATTTACTTTGTTAGGTGAGTTGCCCGAACTGGGAAATCTCTCGGCTCGGAAAATTGCAGCGCTGTGTGGTTTAGCACCCTTTAATCGCGACAGCGGTGCAATGAAAGGCAGGCGAAGAATCCAGGGTGGTCGTGCGCCAATCCGAACCGTGCTTTACATGGCAATGCTGAGTGCGATTCAATGCAACCCGATCATCAAACGTTTTTATCAAAGGCTCGTCGCGCAAGGTAAGCACAAGAAGGTTGCACTTACCGCTTGCATGCGAAAAATGGTGACAATTTTAAATTCCATGGTGCGCGATAATTGCGAGTGGAAAGCTAACTAAATTTGCGTTTCAGGTATTGATCTTTTACCACAGTCGCTTGTTAGGATCAGAGTGTATTTCTACTTCATTATTCTGTAAATCCAAATAGAGTAAGTGATTTCCGCTAGCCCTTCCAGGCTTACCAAGATTTGGTATATCAGAAACATCAAGAAACCAAGTTGACTCTAATAACCAGTCGCCTTGATTTAACCCCGCAGTAGTTGTAATCCCAGGCAAGACATATAAAACTAACCTTTTTTGATTTTTTACTCTTTTTTGCAGAGATAGTAACTGCGAATGCTGTGCACTAAATTTAATTTTACCGTTTTTTAATTGCTTCCCAGCTTTAAACTGAAGAATTAAAATCCGATTATTTCCCAGTTTAGTAGCAGCATCGAACCCGGCCATAGCTTCCTGTTTTTGAGTTAACCCAAACCAAATGGGTTGATCTGCTCTCCAATAAATATGTGGCAAAAAAGGCCTTCTAATAGCTATGCTAATCTGAGAGCATAAAGTTAATTCGATTGTCTTTTCAAATATTCGCATTTTATGTTTTTTAATGCCTAACAGTTTATTAGACGGCTCGAGCCGTATATCTCGCAGCCGGTTATTTTTTGATGGTTTTGGGGAGTTTAATATTTTTTGTTTGAAAATCAAATGGTTGTAATGGCCGGCCTAACTTTTCAAAAAATTCAAACCCGGCTGGTGCATGTTATTTGCGCCGGATTATTTTTTTCTTGGGTGGCTTAGTCACAATCTAACTCTATGATTTTATTTGATATTGTTTTGTAACAATTAATCGGTCGTTGTAGATATACGGCGGCAGCCGTTTCCCGCGTAACCCGTCCGGTTAATTGATCAATATAGAGTTTTTATTCGCAGCCTTAACATGAGCTATCGAACAGAGCAGGCTTATGTGCATTGGTTGTTGCGATTTATCCGTTTTCATAATAAACAGCATCCTTCCAATCTTGGGGGGGTTGAGATTGAGGTTTTTCTTTCGCATTTGGCCGTTCAGTTAAATGTAGCGATTAATACCCAGCGTACTGCGTTAAACGCATTGGTGTTTTTTTACAATCGCTTTTTGAATAAACCTATTGAAGGCTTGCAGCCTGTCCATGCTAAAAAGCACCGGCGTATACCCGTGGTGTTTTCGCCGGCAGAGGCTCAGGCCATTTTTATGCAAATGGAGCAGCCATATCGTTTGGTTGCGCAGCTGATGTATGGCGCAGGTTTGCGTATTAGTGAATGTTTGAGTTTTCGAGTGAAGGATGTAGATTTTTCAATTCAACAGATATGTGTTCGCTCAGGCAAAGGTGGAAAAGACAGACGCACTATATTGCCATTGAGTTTGGTTCCAGCGCTGCAGCAGCAGATTGAATTGGTTGCGCGAACTCTGGAATTGGATAGAGCAAAAGGCGTCGGTGATGTGTTTATGCCTCACCGACTTGCGCAAAAATACCCTCAGGCGGGGAGTTCATTGGCTTGGCAGTTTCTTTTTCCATCGGTAGCAACCGCTATTGATCCACGCGCAGACGTTGAGCGGCGTCACCATCTTTATGATGGGACTTTGCAGCGGAAGGTAAAGGAGGTTATGCGTAAAGCTAATATCCACAAACATGCGTCTTGCCATAGCTTTCGACATAGCTTCGCCACACAATTGCTGGTGTCTGGTTACGATATTCGCACGGTGCAAGAGCTTTTAGGGCATAGCGATGTTAAAACAACAGAGATCTACACTCATGTGTTGAATAAAGGCGGGATTGTTGTGCAAAGCCCTTTGGATTCATTGTAATCCCTCTTTTGAGCAATAAAAAAGGGCGCAATTGCGCCCTTCGTTGTTCTGCTAGTTGCATTACTGCTTCACGCAATCCACAAAATAACCTTTCTTGCCATCTATCTCGCGCTTCACCAAACCGTGAACGTCGGTTTCAAAGCCGGGGAATTTTTCGTTGAAATCGCGGGCGAATTTCAAATAGTCCACGATGGTTTTGTTGAAGCGTTCACCGGGAATCAACAGCGGAATTCCTGGTGGGTAGGGCGTCAACAATATCGAGGTGATGCGGCCTTCGAGTTCGTCGATGGGCACGCGTTCGATTTCGCGGTGGGCCATTTTTGCAAACGCATCTGATGGCTTCATCGCCGGTTGCATATCGGACAGGTACATTTCTGTGGTCAGGCGCGCAACGTCGTAGGCTTTATAGAAATCGTGAATTTGCTGGCAAAGGTCGCGCAGGCCCATGCGCTCGTAGCGTGGGTTGGCTTGCGCGAACTCCGGCATGATGCGCCACATGGGTTGGTTTTTGTCGTAGTCGTCTTTGAATTGTTGCAGCGCCGCTACCAGTGTATTCCAGCGGCCTTTGGTGATGCCGATGGTGAACATAATAAAGAAAGAGTAGAGGCCGCACTTCTCGATGATTACGCCGTTCTCTGCCAGGTATTTGGTTACGATGGACGCAGGTATACCGGTATCGCTGAATTGACCATTTACTGACAAGCCGGGGTTAACAATGGTGGCTTTGATAGGGTCGAGCATGTTGAAGCCCGGCGCCAGTTTGCCGAAGCCGTGCCAGTTGTCATCGCTGCGCAATACCCAGTCTTCGCGAGAACCTACTCCGTCTTCTGCAAATTCGTCGGGGCCCCACACCTGGAACCACCAATCCTGGCCCCATTCCTCGTCCACTTTTTTCATGGCGCGACGGAAGTCGAGTGCTTCGAGAATAGATTCTTCTACCAGTGCGTGACCGCCGGGCGCTTCCATCATGGCTGCTGCAATGTCGCAAGACGCAATGATGGAGTATTGCGGTGAAGTAGAGGTGTGCATCAAGTAGGCTTCGTTAAACGCGTCTTGATCGAGCTTTACTTTTTCAGATTCGCGCACCAGCACTTGCGATGCTTGCGACAAACCAGCGAGCAGTTTGTGCGTGGATTGCGTGGAGAAAATCATCGACTCTTTTGCGCGCGGGCGATCTTTGCCAATCGCGTGCATGTCTTTGTAGAACTCGTGGAAGGTGGCGTGTGGCAGCCAGGCTTCGTCGAAGTGCAGCGTATCGATTTTGCCATCGAGCAAATTCTTCAGCGTCTCTACGTTATAGAGCACGCCATCGTAAGTGGATTGGGTGATGGTAAGAATGCGTGGCTTTTTGTTTTTGGCTTCGCGCGCAAAGGGATTCGCATCAATTTTTTTCTGGATGCTTTCCATGCTGAATTCTTCCAGCGGAATTGGGCCGATAATGCCGAAGTGGTTGCGCGTCGGCATCAGGAATACTGGAATCGCACCGCACATAATGATCGAGTGCAGAATAGATTTGTGGCAGTTACGATCCACAACAACTATATCGCCCGGCGCCACGGTTGAGTGCCACACCATCTTGTTGGAGGTGGAGGTACCGTTGGTCACAAAGTAGCAGTGGTCGGCGTTAAAAATACGCGCGGCGTTGCGCTCAGAAGCTGCGATAGGGCCAGTGTGGTCGAGTAATTGGCCGAGTTCTTCCACCGCGTTACACACGTCGGCACGCAACATGTTTTCACCAAAGAATTGGTGAAACATCTGGCCGATGGGTGATTTCAAAAAGGCTACGCCGCCTGAGTGACCGGGGCAGTGCCATGAGTAGGAGCCATCGTTGGCGTAGTGCACCAGCGCGCGGAAAAACGGTGGTGCCAAGCCATCGAGATAGGATTTGGCTTCGCGGATAATGTGGCGCGCCACGAATTCGGGCGTGTCTTCAAACATGTGGATGAAGCCGTGCAGCTCGCGCAGGATATCGTTGGGGATATGGCGCGAGGTGCGGGTTTCACCGTAGAGGTAAATGGGGATGTCGTTGTTCTTGTAGCGAATCTCTTCCACGAAGGCGCGCAGTGACTTGAGCGCTTCATCGGTCTCCTCAAGAGAGCCTTCACCGAATTCTTCGTCATCAATAGACAAAATAAATGCAGAGGCGCGCGACTGCTGCTGGGCAAACTGCGACAGGTCGCCGTAGCTGGTTACACCGAGTACTTCCATACCCTCTTTTTCCATAGCATCGGCGAGTGCGCGAATGCCGAGGCCCGAGGTGTTTTCGGAGCGGAAGTCTTCGTCGATGATGACGATGGGAAAGCGAAATTTCATGGATACCTCCAAAAAAGCGAAGTGCAAAAAATGACGCCTGGGCAAGATTTGGAAGTACTAGCTTGCGCGCCGAACGTCTGCTCCCACTGCGGGTTCACTATAGGCAGGTTTAGATGACGAAATGAGGTGGGGCTGGAGAATTTGCAAGACACAGGCGGCAACTTGCGCCGCCTGTGGTAACCCGGAGTGAAATTAACGTGTGTAAGTTATTTGACCGGTTTGGGTGTTAACGACTTTGTATTTGTCCTGGCAAGCACCGATTGGGGTGTAAACCAGGGTGTAACCTGAACCGTAGGACGCGGAGTTGTTCCAGGTGCAGCTGCCGCCCGATGGAACATAGGTAGAGCTCACGGAACTGGACGTGGTGGCTGGCGCTGAGGTGCTGGCTACCGAGGAGCTGGATTCGGTTTTCCATACAGAATAATAATCGCCACCAGAGTAAGAGCAGGAGCCGGTGGTGTAGTAACCGCTGGTGGAGGTGTAGAGGGTGCAGCTGTAATTGCTGCGGGTCTCTGCTACATAGGCCTCACCCAGTGGGCAGGTGTAACGATAAGCAATGGTGCCGCCACCGCCGCCAACAGAGGTTTTGGTGCAGCCGGGCGTGGTGGCCACACCATTTTCAATCTTGGCGATACGTACATCGGCAGAGGCCGACATGGATACCAGGCCTGCCAAAGCCAAAGTACAAGAAAGTAACAATTTGAATTTCATTTTATAGTCCTTTTATCGCAGTTAGTTTGATTGACCTTGTCCCTATGCCCGTCTCTTCCAACGAATTGAAATGCAAAAATTGGTCAGGTTTTTTTTGCCGGGAACTACTCCTGTAAAGCCGCTGTTGACTGTTGTTTTATTGATGAATTAGCGGTTGGCTTCCGGTGCCTCGGTGCTGAGGTAGATGGTTGCGGTGTTGGTTTCCATGTTGGTGGCGAAGGTCACGAAGTTGCCCGGCGATTGGCTTTGGAAGGCTTTGTTGGCTTTTTCAAATTGCTGGAATGATTGCTCCGGGCTATTGGTTGCCAGGGATATTTCGCATTGGGTGGTGCGACATTTTGCGGATTTAACGGCGGTGCCACGCAGGTCTTCATGGCTGCTGAAAAGGTCGAGGATTTTTTGTTCCTGCCGGGGTGCCCACTGGTTGTCGACGGCTTCCTGTTCATACCTGGCGCGCATCAGTGCCGCAGGTTGGGCGCCGTTCTGCAGGGCATTTTTTACCCAGAGGTCATATTCTTCATTTTTGTGTCTTAAGCGCTCAGCGTTCAGCAGTGCCACTGCATCTACTTGAGCGGCGTTTACCTGGGTTGTGCCGGTGGGTGTGACAGCCGCTGCCTGGGCGGTGCGTTGCTCGCTGGCAGCAACCACTGCAACAGTGCCAGACGTGTTCGCTGGCTGCTTGCGCAGCGATTGCAGCTCCTGCTCCAACTGGTGGTTGCGCGCTTGCAAGTTACTGATGGTTTGGTGGAGTTCGGCAATTTGCTGCGCTTGGCCAAGCACCTCTTCGGAGTTGTGCGCGGGGCGAATGAGATAGGTCGTAAGCCCAACAAAAGTGAGCACTGTGCCTATTATCCACAAAGGTTTTAACGCCATAAACCCGTCCTTATAGTTCCATCATAAGCTTGCTGGGGGCGAACATAAGAAGTATTGACAGCGCTGTCAATAGGCTGATGATAGTTTTTCCGGGAGGTTGTTTTTTGGCGGCAATATCGACGATTTTCAGGTATTTTAATGATTTATCATGATATTTATATGATAAAGGCTCGGGCGCGGTTGGCGAGGACGATATTTTGTTTTTGCCGGGGGCCCAATTGATGCCTGTGCCGGCGTGAGCATAGAGCAAGGTCCATAACCAGAGGGCGCAAGCCTATGGCGAGAGAGCGCAAGTCCATGGACAGAGCGCCTAGCTGTGCGGTGTACGCGCCAGCGCCCAAAGCTGCACGTCTGTCGCGCCAGCTTTGCGCAGCAGCCGGCTCAGCTCGCGCGCCGTGGCGGTAGTGGTGACTACATCGTCTACCAGGGCGATATGTTTGCCGGCGACCAACTCCGGGCGGCTGATGGCGAAGGCGTTGCGCAGGTTGCGCTGGCGCTGGTCGCGGCTCAAGCCCTGCTGGGATGGCGCTTGTTTGTGGCGGCGAACCAGCTTGCTCGCCAAGGGAATTCCCAGCTGCTTTGCCAGTATCCCGGCCAGCAGGTCGGCTTGATTAAATCCACGCTTCCAGCGCCTTAGCCAGTGCATGGGTGTGGGGATAATCAGATCCGGTACCTGCCAGTTCGGGTTTTCCTGATGGCAGTGTTCCAGGTAGTCAGCAAGGAGTTTCCCCAGTAGCTCACCGCTGGCCAGATGGCGGCGATATTTAAAGCCCTGGATGATGCCGTCGAGCGGATATTGGTAGCTGAAGGGGATATGGCTGTGGCTGAAGTTAGGCGGTTGGTGCAGGCATTGGCCGCAGTGCTCACCGCTACCCGGCAAGCTCAGTCCGCAGATTTTGCAGCGCTGTTGGGAATCTATAAATGGCAGGTCGTACAGGCAGCCACCACAGAGATTGGGAAGTGCTGAGTCGCCCAGCGGGCCTGTGCAGAGCAGGCATTGACTGGATAGCAACTGTTGACCGAAGGCGCCAGTCAGCTGCTGCAGGCGATTGAAAAAGTATATGGGGAGTTTCATCTGTACGTCCTTGTGGTTGTCTTGGCTATGTCTGGCCTGAATCTGTGACCTGGAGTGTAGCAATCAGTCGTCTGAAAGTCGTCAGGGCTTTGCAGTCCAACGGTTATTGTCATTGGCGGTTATTGTAATCGGCAGCGGCTCGCCTAGGCTTAAACCACAGGCAAGTGGAACGGAGGCGTCAGGTGACTAGCATGCAGGCGGATTACACTATCTATCGCGAGGTGGTGGCCCAGCTCATGAGCGGTCAGGAGGAGTTGCCCGGCCTGCCCAGTGTGACGCTGGATATCCGCAATGCATTGTCGCGCGATGATATTCCCCTCGGTCTGCTTACCAAGCTTATCGCTCGCGATCCTTCACTCAGCGCGCTGTTGCTCAAATACGCCTCCAGCGGGCTCATGCATGGTCATGCGGCGCCGCAAACCCTGATGGAGGTGATCCGGTTGCTGGGGGTGGGACAGGTGGAGCGGATCACCATGCTGCACTCGGTCAAAAGCCTTTTTACCTTGCATTCTGCCGGGCATAAAAAGCTGTTTATGGAGGCTTGGGAGCGGCTGATCCTCAAGTCCAGTATCTGCGCCTTTCTTGCTCGCGTCCTTGGTGGCCCCCAGGGGCGAGTCTCGCCCGACCACGCGTTGCTCGGCAGTTTGCTCAGTGAGATAGGGACCCTGGCAGTGCTCTCTGCCTTTAAGGCGCGTGACAGTATTCCCTCGCGTGATGTTTACGTGTCGCTCTGCCGCGAATATTCCAAATCCCTGGGGGTGATTATGCTCACCAAATGGTCGGTGGATGAGGAGTATATCCAGCTGGTACGCAAAACCGGCAACTGGCAGGCGGACGCAGAGCAGGGTTTCGGTTTGATTGATGTGGTTAATCTGGGGCTATTTCATGCGCTCAAACAGCGTGTCGCCAGCCATAGTTTGCCACCGATCACCAGCTTGACCGGCTATCAAAAACTCGAGCCGCCCTACAACTTCCTCACTCACACCGGCGAGCTGGAGTCGGTGGCTATGCGTCGTTCCGAGATAGAGCGTATAGCCGCTAACCTCCACTGATAATCCCCTGTGAAATAGCTCGTTTGCACCAGTTTGGCGCGCCTTTTTTACAGTTGGGCTTGCGGTGGTTTTAATTCCGGTCGTGGCGTTGTAAATGCCGTGGGATCTTCTAGGCTTAGGGTAGTTTCCGTGTTTTGGTAAGGATTTTTTTGTGGTGGATGTCGTTGATCCCGATTACGCAACATACAGTGCAGTAGTATCCAGATTGCTGGCCAGCCAGGACAATCTGCCCAACCTGCCTGAGACAACTCTCGAAATTCGTGCCGCCCTGGCGCGCCCTGATGTGTCTATAGCTTCTCTCAGTAAACTGCTTTCCTATGATCCGCAATTGAGTCAGGTGCTGCTGCGCTATGCCTCTAGCGTCATGATGCACAACCATATGCCGCCGCAGTCCCTGTTTGATGTGGTACGGATACTGGGGATGGCCCAGGTGGAGCGCATCGTCATGCTGCACTCGGTAAAATCCCTGTTTAGTGGTAACACCCAGGCCTATACCCGCATGTTTGTTGTGGCTTGGGACAGGCTGGTGCAAAAGGCGGCCATCAGCTCCCTGATCGCCAAAAAAGTAGGGCGCCTTGCTCCCGACAATGCATTGCTTGGATCGCTGCTGAGCGAGGTGGGTACCCTTGCCGTGCTCTCCTGCTTCAAAATCGGCGACCTCCATGTGCCCAACCGCGAAACCTATGTCAGCCTTTGCCGCGAGCACGCCAAAAGCCTGGGTATACTCCTGCTGCAAAAATGGGAGATGGATGAGGAATATATCCAGTTGATTCGTCAGGTCGGCAACTGGCACGCGGCTGAAAACGAGCCGTTTGGGCTGCTGGATGTAGTTAACCTCGGCCTCTATCACTCGCTCAAAGCGCGCATGACGGCCAATCGCCTGCCCCATATAAGTACGCTCACTGCCTACGACAAGCTGCCTGAAAAACACAATGCCATCACCGATACCAGCGAGCTGGAGATGGTGGTGCTCAATCGCGAAGACATTCGCGCGATTGCCGATAGCCTCTACTAGCTCCTCCCTCAATAATGCACCCTGTTAACCTGTAAGTTGATTTCAGGTTGACAGGGGCGCTTCGCTCGTTAAGATAGCGGTAATCTTCAAAATGGATGCCGCTATGAACGCTTCTACCCAACCTTTTCCCCTGCGTCACGACTGGACCCGAGCCGAGATTCAGGCCCTGTTTGATTTGCCCTTTAGCGACCTGATGTTCCAGGCCCAAAGCGTGCACCGCGCCTTTTTTAATCCCAACGAAGTGCAAGTGAGCACCCTCTGCTCCATCAAAACCGGCGCCTGCCCGGAAGACTGTGCTTACTGCCCGCAATCTGCCCGTTACGACACTGGCCTTGAGCGCGAAAAGCTGATGGCGGTGGAAAAGGTTATCGAAGAAGCCAAAGCCGCAAAAGCCAGCGGTGCGACACGCTTCTGCATGGGGGCCGCCTGGCGTTCACCCAAAAATCGCGACATGCCATATGTCACCACTATGGTGAAAGGTGTGAAAGAGCTGGGCCTCGAAACCTGCATGACACTGGGTATGCTCGACGAAGCCCAGGCGCAAGAGCTGGCCGACGCCGGCCTCGACTACTACAACCACAACCTCGATACCTCGCCCGAGTACTACGGCGAAATCATCACTACCCGCACCTATCAGGATCGCCTGGAAACCCTCGCCAACGTGCGCAAGGCCGGTATGAAAGTCTGCTGCGGCGGTATCGTAGGTATGGGCGAAGAAGTGAATGATCGTGCAGGCTTGTTGCAGCAACTCGCCAACATGCCCGACCACCCTGAATCCGTGCCCATCAACATGCTGGTAAAAGTCGGCGGTACACCGCTAGCTGAAGAAGCTGATCTTGATCCGTTTGATTTCATCCGCACCATAGCGGTTGCGCGCATCATCATGCCGCAATCTCATGTGCGCTTGTCCGCCGGCCGCGAACAGATGAACGACCAGACGCAAGCCATGGCTTTCCTCGCCGGCGCCAACTCGATTTTCTACGGTGAAAAACTGCTCACTACGCCCAATCCTGAAGCCAACAAAGACATGCAACTCTTCAGGCGCTTGGGCATAAAGCCAGAAGCTTACGAAGTGCATGAGGACGAAGACGAACAGGAAGCGGCAATTGCGCACCAGTTGCAAGAAGCGAAGATGGACGAGTTTTTTTATAACGCCGCAAAGTAAATTTTTAGCTGCAACGTAAATTTTTGATAGAGGCGAGGGATTGATCGTGCAAGAAATACTGGTTCGCTATCTGCATTTTCTCGGCATTATTTTGTTGAGTAGCAGTTTGGTGGCAGAGCATTTGTTATTGAGTGTCGATGTCAGTCTGAATAAATTTCGTCGGCTGGCAATTGTCGATAGCGTTTATGGCGTGAGTGCGCTGCTGGTATTTTTTGCAGGTGGGTTATTGGCATTTGTGGTGGGCAAGCCCTCGGCGTTTTACACGCACAACTGGATTTTTAAACTCAAAGTGAGTTTGTTTTTAACAATCGGGTTGTTGTCGATTTATCCCACGATTTTCTTTATTCGCAATCGCAGAAAATTAATCAGTGATGTGATAGTGCCACGCGGCCTGGTGATGTGTATTCGCCTGGAACTGGCAATTTTAGTATGCATTCCACTGCTGGCCGCGTTGATGGCCAAAGGTGTTGGGTTGTCGCAGTAGGCGTTGGTCTTGCAGGATTAATGCTGGAAAGTTTCTTGTGGTGAGTAAACCGTTGTTCAGTAGGGGTTAATGCCAAGGGGCCTAAGGTCGCCGCCTCACAACGACTGAATAACGTTATACAAAACTATAAGGAACTTCCGCTATGAAAAATTTATTTGCTGTACTTTGTTTTTGTCTGCTCTCTGTAGGCGCTCAGGCCCAAGGTTATGGTGGCCTGGGTATTGGCTACTCAGAAGCTTGCCGTACCAAGTACGAGCCGGGGTTTGCCGGCGGCGATTGTATTGAGCCTAACTTGAATGTACGCGGCTTGGTGGGCAAGCAAATTAGCGATTATTTCGCGATTGAAAGTAGCCTGGATATTTCCTTTGGTCCCGGAAAATTAGTAGAGGATATATTCGACGCCTGGCTATCAGAGGCTACGGATGGTGCAGTCTATTCCGACCCGGACCAAACAGAGACCAATCGTTGGTCTGTTACTACCTTGGCTGTGCATGCGTTTGCAGAGTTGCCTCTGGGGGAGTCGGTGAGGTTGTTTGCCGGCCCAAGCCTCGGGGGTTCTATGGTGGATATCGATTACGATGTTACCTACTTTGGCAGTAATGACTCCAGCAGCCATTCAACGGTTCAATTTGGTTTGAATTACGGTTGGGCGGCTGGGCTCGATATATTCCAGCGTGGTGATTCCCTGGTGCGCCTGCAATGGCAAAACTGGCGCTCGCTGGATTCCAATGCAGCGAATAACAGTGAATTCAATAGCAATACCTTTACGGTAAATTTTGTCGGTTATTTTTAGGTTTCATGCAAAACAATTCTCTCGACTCCCAATTAGCTCCAGCACTGGCTGAGCGCCGCGCCGCGCATTTGTACCGCGAGCGCCGCCTGTTGCAATCTGCGCAAGGGCCGCAGGTGATAGTCGATGGAAAATCCTACCTCGCATTTTGCAGCAATGATTACCTTGGGCTCGCCAATCATCCTGACGTGGTTGCTGCATTCAAAAATGCAGCAGATCAATTCGGCGTCGGTAGCGGCGCTTCTCATTTAGTGGCAGGCCACTCCAGTGAACATCACGCGCTTGAAGAAGAATTGGCTTCGTTCACTGGCCGCGACCGCGCCATTTTATTTTCCACCGGTTTTATGGCCAACACAGGCACCATTGCTGCGCTGGTAGGGCAGGGTGATGCGGTGTTTGAAGATCGTCTCAATCACGCGTCGCTGCTCGATGGCGGCCTCGCCAGCGGTGCGCGCTTCCAGCGCTTTTTACACAACGATCTCGCCAACTTACAAACCCGTTTGGAAAAAACGGACGCTGCGCGCAAATTAATTGTGGTAGATGGCATTTTCAGTATGGATGGCGATGGTGCTCCCTTGCCTGAGCTCGCCGCGCTTGCGCAACAACACAATGCCTGGTTGATGGTGGACGATGCCCACGGTTTTGGTTGCCTGGGAAAAAACGGTGGCGGTTGCGCGGAGCATTTCAATTTATCGCAAAATGATTTACCGATTTTGATGGGCACGCTCGGTAAAGCCTTCGGCACCTTCGGTGCTTTTGTCGCCGGCAGTGAAGCCCTAATTGAAACCCTGATTCAATTTGCTCGTCCCTATATTTACACCACCGCCATGCCGCCCGCGGTTGCTGCGGCGACGCGCAAAAGTTTGCAGCTATTGCAAGCTGAACGTTGGCGACGCGAGCACTTGCAGATGTTGATTGCGCATTTTCGCGCAGGTGCGCATCAGCTTGGCTTGCAGTTGCTGGATTCTTTTTCTCCTATACAGCCTGTGATTATTGGCGATGAGTCGCGTACGCTGGCAATTGCCGAACAGTTGGCGCAGCGAGGCATTTTAATTATTGCTATACGCCCGCCAACAGTGGCTACTGGCAGCTCGCGTTTGCGCATTACTTTTTCCGCCGAACACACCAAAGCACAGGTTGATCAATTGCTGGTTGCACTTGCCGATATTCTCAGCGAGGCCCAGCAATGAATTCGTCTTTGCTAATTGCGCAGAGCGATGGTTTGGCTGTGCATTCCTACGCCTGTACTTCTGCAATTCCTGTGTGTGATCCATTGGTGTTGTTACATGGCTGGGGCAGTGCGAGTAATAGCTGGCAGCCGCTTTTGCCTGAGCTGCAAAAATTAGCGGATGTCATTGCTCTGGATTTGCCTGGCTTTGGCGCAAGCCCGGCACTTTCAGAATTCTCGCTGGATACTCTGTTGGATTTGATTGCGTCCTGCTTACCCGAACGCTGCCTGCTGATGGGCTGGTCGCTTGGTGCTATGTTGGCTGTGCAGCTCGCTCATCGTTATCCACAAAAAATTTCACGTATTATCACGCTCGCGGCTAATGCGAAATTTGTCGCCAACCGCGATTACACGGCGGCCATGCCGCTTGCGGTGAATCGCCAATTTAATAAAGGTTTTGCGCAGGATGCTACTGCGACCTTGAAATTATTCGGCGGTCTGCTCGCCCAGGGTGATAACAATGAGCGTGTCCTGTTAAAGCAGGTGCGCCAGTTGGCTAATGCAGAGGCCGTTAATCACAATTGGCTGGCAGCGCTGGACTTGCTGGCGAATCTGGATAATCGCGATGCTTTCGCACAGTTGCATCAGCCGGGCTTGCATCTGTTGGCGGAAAAGGATGTGTTGGTACCTGCGGCGGCTGCAAATATATTACAGGAATTAAATCCACAGCAGCATGTACAGGTTATTCCCGGCGCAGCACATGCTGTGCATTGGAGCCAGCCGGTGCAGGTAATTCAGTTGCTCCGGCAATTTTTACAGCCGGAACACATTGCCAAGCAAGCGATTGCCAACTCTTTCAGTCGCGCCGCGCAAACCTATGATGCGGTTGCCAGTTTGCAGCGCAATGTGGGTAAAAATCTTCTGCAAAAAATCCAGCCAAATAGCAATGCTGAGTTGGTAATGGATCTCGGTTGCGGCACTGGTTATTTCACGCCTGCGCTGCAACAAAAATTCCCTCAGGCAAATATCCTCGGTCTGGATTTGGCGGAGGGTATGCTGCAATTTGCGCGCAGTCGCCATCAAAATACGTTCAATTGGTTGTGCGGAGATGCTGAGCAATTACCACTCGCTGATGAATCTGTGGATATTATTTTTTCCAGCCTCGCACTGCAGTGGTGTGCCGATATGCCCAGGCTTTTGGCTGAGCTGCGTCGTGTACTTAAGCCGGGCGGTCAAATTGTTTTTTCCACGCTCGGACCGCGCACTTTTCACGAGTTGAAAATGGCTTGGCAGCAAGTGGATGACTATGTGCACGTTAATAAATTTTCCGAGCCGGAAATGCTCTGCGCACAAGTGCAGGCGGAATTGCAATTGCAAGAGTTTGTGCGTGTCGACTCAGTACTGGAATTTGCCAGCCTGACCGAACTCACCCGCAGCATCAAAGCTTTGGGCGCGCACAATATGAACCAGGGGCGCGCTCGCGGTTTGAGCGGCCGCAAAAAAATTGCCGCGTTTAAAGTGGCTTATGACAGTTTCCGTCGCAATGATCTATTGCCGGCGACTTACGATGTTTATTACCTGCGCGCGGTGAAAGCGCCAGTGTAGGGTTGAGGCTTATGGGCAAGAAAGCATTTTTTATCACCGGCACAGATACAGATGCCGGTAAAACTCTGGTGACTACCGGGCTGTTGGTTGCAGCCAAAAATCTTGGATTAAGTACGGCGGCACTCAAGCCAGTGGCTGCCGGTTGCGAACAAACTGCCGATGGTTTACGCAACAGCGACGCATTGCAATTGCAAGCTGTCATGACCAAACAATTTGTGTATGAACAAATTAATCCCATCGCCTTGCAGGCTGCCATTGCGCCGCACATAGCGGCGCAACAGGAAAAGCGCAGCCTTTCCAGTGATCGCCTCACCGGCTTTTGCCGCAGTGTGCTCAATCAAGCGGATATCACCTTGGTGGAAGGTGCAGGCGGTTGGCGTGTGCCGATTAATCCGCGCGAAACCATGGCTGATCTCGCCAAAAATTTGCAATTGCCCGTGATACTGGTGGTGGGAATGCGCCTTGGCTGTTTGAATCATGCATTGCTGACCTTCGAAGCTATTGTGCGCGACGGTTTGCAGGTGGTTGGTTGGGTTGCCAATTGCATTGATGGCGATATGCCGGTGCTCGCTGAAAATATTGATAGCCTGCGAGTGCGCTTGCCGGTGCCTTGTCTTGGTGTTGTACCGCATTTGGCTGAGCCTTCGGCGGCGCAAGTGGCGCAAGCGTTTGATGAATCGTTACTGCGTCAGTTATTCGGAGCTTGAGGTGCTGGCGCGAGGCTTGTTGTTGATCACAGTGTTGCTGCTAGGTGCTTGCGCCAGCATACCGCGCACGCAAGATATTCCCCTGGCTAACACTCGGCACACCATTTATTTCATTTATCGCGGTTGGCATACCAGTGTGTTGATAGATGCAAAAACGCTGGCAACTTATAGCCCCTTGTTAGCGCCTGATTTGCGCGGCCAGCGCTACGGGCGTGTCGGCTTTGGTGACGGAGATTACTTCACCGGCAAAAACAAAAGTGTCGGCTCCGCCACGCGCGCGCTCTTTGCGTCGCGCTCTTCAGCGCTACAATTGCTTGGCTACGATTACGAGCCATTCTCCGAAATACCCGCCGATACCCTGGTGCCGCTGGCGATCAGTGATATAGGTATGCGTCAGTTGATCGACCACATCAACAAATCCATTGCTCTTGACGACAAGGGTAATCCCCTGCGACTGCCGGCCATGGGAGATGCCATGGGGGAGTTCTATCTGGCCAGTACCCGTTACAGTGCATTTAGTAATTGCAATACCTGGAGCGGCCAGGCGCTGCGCGCTGCCGGCTTGCCGGTGGCCGATCGTCTAACCGCTTCTGGCGTCTTTGATCAGGCCCGGGCTATATCTCGCGTGCAGGCTCAGGCTGGACTGTTTAAGACGCCGAAGCGGGCAATTTCTGCACAATAATGGCCGTCTGGTTATAGATTTGGCGTCCTTAAATCAAAGATGTCTTAAAAACAGCCTTCTAAAATGCAAAAACTGGCTGTTTTTCATCCTGTCGCGGCGTAAAATTACTCTGTAATACGTGTATCTGGCCGTTTTATAAGGCTTTATCTTCCTTTTTCGATTTCCAAGAGGGCATGGTTATGGACGTTGGTTCAGTACTCAGCCAGGGGTTGGCGGGTTTACAGCGCAGCCAGGGTGAAATTAATCGTTCCGCCCAGCAGATTGCTCAGGCCGGCACTACCGAGCGCGACAACCCGTCAAAAAATGATGTCACCGAAGCGCTGGTCAATATCAAGGCGGAAACCCAGGTATTTAACAGTTCTGCCAAGGTGGTAAAGGCGGCAGATGAAACTGTCGGTACATTGCTTAATACGCGCGCTTAAGTGTTGCGCCTCATTGCCAGAGAGTAAATCGTGATCAGCTCCATTTCCTCAACCCATGCGAACACAGTGGCGCCTTATGCACCGCTGGGGCGTCAGGCCGTGGGTCAGGAATCTACCGAGCTGAAATCTTCCAGCTTTAAAGCACTTGAGCAAACTGCTGACTCGGCTCGCAGCGAAAATCGCCGCTCTCCCGAGGATAATCCCAACCAGCAGGCTGAACAGCAACGCCTTGATACCAGTAATCGCCAAGCTGACCAGACAAATACTCAGGCGGGTCAGCAAAAGACGCCGGCGGCTAATGATCCTAAAGAGAAGGAGCGTCTGCAGAAAGAACAACAAGAGATCGCCGAATTATCCGCTACCGACCGTGAGGTGCGGGCCCATGAGCAGGCTCATGCCGCTGTCGCTGGCGCCTATGCCGGTAGCACCACTTATAAGTTCGTGAAAGGACCTGACGGTGTAAGTTATGCCGTGAGCGGGGAAGTTTCGATTAGTACCTCAGCCATTCCTAACGACCCTGAAGCTACCATCCGCAAAGCCGAGCAAATCCGTAATGCCGCCAATGCGCCGGCCGATCCCTCACCGCAGGATCGCAGTGTTGCCGCCCAGGCGTCGCGCATGGAAAGTGAAGCGCGCGCGCAGCTGAATGCCAAAGAGGCGGAGGCGGCGAGCGTTGCCGAGCAGCAGAGCAAACAAAAAACCGAAGCGCAAAAATCATCGGTAGAAGATGAGGCGTCCCGCGAAGAGGAAAAACGTGCGGCAGACAAGCGCGAAATCGAGCGCGAGCAGCTGGACTTGAGTCGCCGGCAGGAGCGCGCGCAAATCCTCGAGCAGGCGGGCAAGATCAATATCGACATCAATCGCCGCTTGATTGAGATAGGTGCGGTCAAGGGGTTCACCTCTGTTGGCAGCTTGCTGGACAGCGTGGTTTAGGCAGCTTTCATCGAATTGTCATAGGTTCGGGTTAAATTGCAGCCGCTTCTGCCAATATCTGAACAGCAGCTTGGGCGTAGCGGCTAAATAATTGAGAAAATTAAAGTTTTGCTTGACCACATAGGGTGAGATCCCTATACTGCGCCACCTCACTTGAGCAGATAGTCAAGTCAAGTCAAGTTGAGTTACGGACGCGGGGTGGAGCAGCTTGGTAGCTCGTCGGGCTCATAACCCGAAGGTCGTAGGTTCAAATCCTGCCCCCGCAACCAAATTTCATTTATAGCCCGCTTGTTATGTTGAGAGGCTGTAAATAAAGTGTGAGATCCCACTTGGGTTTCCACTACAGATCTACTGGATGGCCAACGCAGTCACCCAGCATCTAAAAGCCCCTTTATGGGGTTTTTTTGTATGTGTCGTTTGTGCAGTAGCTTTTGGCGTGCCCTCGACCGGCTGTGAATTTGCCAGCCATCCATGCAGTAATGATCGAATGGGCCTTGTGCCCATTTTTGTTTTCCGGGGTTTATTTTTCCGGCTCTCTTTTCCGATTTTAGATTTTCTGCCGAAGGTTTTAACGCATGGCATCCAAGCAAGAAATTTTGCACAACCTGATCGAGCCAGTCGTGGTTTCTCTGGGCTGTGAACTCTGGGGTCTTGAGTATCTCACTCAGGGCCGCTACACCACGCTACGTATTTTTATTGACGGCCCCAACGGCGTGTCGCTCGAAGATTGCGAAAAAGTCAGTCGTCAGGTGAGCGCTGTGATGGACGTGGAAGATCCAATCGATGGTGAATATACCCTCGAGGTTTCTTCACCCGGCATGGATCGCCCTTTGTACACACCAGCGCACTACGCGCGTTATGTGGGCGAGACAGTAAACTTGCGCTTGCGTATGGCGCGTGAAGGTCGCCGCAAGTTCAAAGGCTCCATCGTAAAAGTGGAAGGCGAAGATGTAACGCTGAACGTGGATGGCAAAGAAATTCTCATCCCGGTAGACGCTATAGACAAGTCCAACATAGTGCCGCGCTTTGACGAAATTATTTCGCGCATTGAAGGCCTGAAAGACGAATAAAAAACCGTGTTGGATTGCCCGCACGATTGAATATTTTTGTATTAAACGGATGCGCCAGGCGCGCATATTTCGCCCACCGTTAGCTGATCGCCAGGCGATTGGTGTTGAGGAGTTGACAGAGGTAAGCAATGGCAAAAGAGATTTTATTGGTCGCTGATGCGGTATCCAACGAAAAAGGTGTCGATAAAGAGCTAATTTTCCAGGCAATTGAAAGTGCACTGGCGATGGCTACCAAAAAGCGTTTCGACGAAGACTCCACTATCGAAGTAAACATCAATCGCCACAATGGCGACTACGAAACTTTCCGTACCTGGGAAGTGGTAGCTGACGATGTGATGGCGGAGCTGGGTACCCAGTTGTACCTCGATGAAGCGCGCGAAATTGATGCCGCTATAGCTGTGGGTGAAATCCTGCGCGAAAAAATTGAAAACGCCGAGTTCGGTCGTATCGCTGCGCAAACTGCCAAGCAAGTTATTGTGCAGAAAGTTCGCGAAGCCGAGCGCGCGCAAATGGCTGACGAGTATCGTGACCGGATGGGCGAGCTCATCAGTGGTACTGTTAAAAAAGTAACGCGCGATAGCATTATTGTTGACCTGGGCAACAACGCCGAAGGTCTGCTGCCGCGCGATCAACTCATCGGCCGCGAAATTTTCCGTATGGGTGATCGCATTCGCGCCCTGTTGCTGGAAGTGCGTACCGAAAACCGCGGTCCACAGTTGTTTTTGAGCCGCTCCAACCCGCAAATGCTGGTTGAATTGTTCAAAATCGAAGTGCCTGAGATCGCTGAAGAGATCATCGAAATCAAAGGCGCTGCCCGCGACCCTGGTTTGCGCGCGAAAATTGCAGTAAAAACCAACGACGGTCGCATTGATCCAGTAGGGGCTTGCGTAGGTATGCGCGGCTCGCGTGTACAGGCGGTATCGAACGAACTGGGCAATGAGCGCGTTGATATAGTGCTCTGGGATGATAATCCTGCACAGTTTGTGATCAATGCTATGTCGCCTGCCGAGATCGAATCCATCGTTGTGGACGAAGATGCCGGCTCTATGGACCTGGCGGTAAGCGAAGATAACCTGGCCATGGCGATTGGTCGCGGCGGCCAAAACGTGCGCCTGGCCTGCGATCTGACTGGCTGGAACATTAACGTAATGAGCGTTGCTGATTGGCAATCCAAGCAGCAAGCTGAATCCGGCAGCTATATCCAGATCTTCATGAACGCGCTGGACGTGGATGAAGATGTGGCTGGCGTGCTGGTAGAAGAAGGCTTCACCACGCTGGAAGAAGTGGCCTATGTGCCGCTGGAAGAGATGTTGGCCATCGACGGTTTTGATGAAGATATTGCCGAAGAACTGCGTGCTCGCGCTAAAGATGCACTCTTGACCCAGGCCCTGGCCTCGGAAGAGCGTCTTGAAGGTGTAGCGCCAGCCGAAGATCTGTTGAATATGGAAGGCATGGACCAGGCGTTGGCAATTGCCCTGGCGAGCAAAGGCATCATCACTATGGAAGATCTGGCCGAACAATCGGTGGACGATTTGGTAGGAATTGAAGGCGTAGACGCGACTCGCGCGGCTGCCTTGATCATGAAAGCTCGTGAACCCTGGTTTGCCTGAGTGCACCAGCCCTGAATTTGGACCACGAGCATATTATCCCTGAGGAAGAACAATGGCAGAAGTAACAGTTAGCGAACTCGCCAAATCGGTCGGTGCACCGATAGATCGATTGCTAAAACAAATGCAAGAAGCGGGTTTGAGCCAAAAAACGCCCGAAGCGCGTGTTTCTGATGAAGAGAAACAGCGTCTGCTTGCCTTTTTAAAGACCAGCCACGGTGAATCCACCGCTGAGCCACGCAAAATCACCCTGCAACGCAAAACCACCACTACCATCAAAACTGGCAGCGGCTCTGCGCGTAAAACCGTTAACGTGGAAGTGCGCAAGAAGCGCACCTATGTGAAGCGTGAAGACGAAGAGCAGCAATCAGACGTTGAGGTGGCGGTTGCCGAAGAGCTGGTAGTGCATGAGCATGTGGTTGAAGTTGAGGTGCCTGAGCCCGTGGTTGAGCCGGTTCCTGAGCCAACGCCAGAGCCAGAAGTGGTTGCCCAGCCTGAGCCAGTGGTTGAAGTTGCCGCTGAAGCGCCAACTGAGTCAGCGCCTTCGCACCGTATGTCATTTACCGACGGTATCGAAGAGAAACGTCGCGCTGCTATCGAGCGTCGCCAGGCAGAAGAGGCCCAGCGTCAGGCTGACTTGAAGGCCCGTGAAGATGCCAAGCGTCAGCAACAACAGCAGCAACAAGCCAAACGCGCTGAGCCTGCGCGCACTGAGCAAAAACCAGCGGCTCCTAAAGAAGCCCAAGCGCGTCCTGGCAATAAGCCAGCGCGTCCTGCAGCAGCGGCGCCGGCGCCAGCTGCTCTTGACGATGCTCGTGGTGCTCATGGCCATGGTCATGGTCACAAGAAAAGCCACCGCCATGAAGACGATGCCGATGATGGTATGGATTCACGCGGCGGCAAGCGCGGCGCTGGTAAAGCGGTTAAGAAAACTGCAGCACCCAAGAAAACCAGCAAAGTTGAGCTGCTGGATTACGTGGCTGAAGACGGTGAAGACAGCGATGTATTAGCGCGTCGCAGCCACCTGCGCGCCAGCCACAAAAAGAACAACAAACACGCCTTTAAGAAACCGACGACTAAAATTGTGCATCAAGTAGACGTTCCTGAAACTATCGTGGTATCCGAGCTGGCGTCACGCCTGACCGTTAAGGTCGGCGAAGTGATCAAGCGCCTGATGAAGATGGGTGTTATGGCATCCATGAACGAGTCTATCGATCAGGATACCGCTGCATTGCTGGTTGAAGAGATGGGCCACGAGGCTAATCTGGTCAGCTCCGATGCGATTGAGCACGCACTGGAAAAATCCCTGGAAACCGAGGGCGAGCTGGTTCACCGCGCGCCAGTGGTAACCGTAATGGGCCACGTTGACCACGGTAAAACCTCGCTGCTCGACTACATCCGCGAAGCCAAAGTGGCCGCGGGTGAAGCCGGTGGTATTACCCAGCATATCGGTGCTTACCGTGTGCCAACCAGCCGCGGTGAAATCACCTTCCTGGATACTCCCGGTCACGCCGCGTTTACCGCGATGCGAGCCCGCGGTGCCCGTTCTACTGACGTGGTGATCCTGGTGGTGGCCGCCGACGACGGCGTTATGCCACAAACTGAAGAGGCAATCCTGCACGCTCGTGCGGCCGAAGTGCCCATCGTTGTGGCGATCAACAAGATCGATAAAGCCAGTGCCGATCCAGAGCGCGTTAAGAGCGAGCTGGTCGTGAAAGGCGTAATCCCTGAAAGCTACGGTGGCGACACCCAGTTTATCGAGGTATCTGCGCATACCGGTCAAGGTATCGACGAGCTGCTGGAAGCTATCTCCCTGCAAGCTGAAGTACTGGAGCTGACCGCTGTGGTTAACGCGGCGGCGAAAGGTGTAGTGATCGAATCGCGCGTCGATAAAGGTCGCGGTACTGTGGCTACCATGCTGATCCAGCAAGGTACTTTGAAACAGGGCGATCTGATCCTTGCCGGCCAAAGCTACGGCCGCGTGCGCGCCATGATGAACGAGCGCGGCGAGCAAGTGAAAGAAGCTGGTCCGTCTACGCCGGTGGAAATCCTTGGTCTCGATACTGCGCCTAGCGCCGGTGACGATTTCGTAGTGTTGACCGACGAGCGTAAAGCCCGTGAAGTTGCCCAGTTCCGCGCTGAGAAAGAGCGTCAGGAGAAGTTGGCGCGCCATCAGGCATCCAAACTCGAAAACATGTTTGCGGGTATGGACGCTGGCCAGAAGAAAACTTTGTCCGTGGTGGTCAAAGCCGACGTACGCGGTTCTCTGGAGGCTATCCAGGCATCGCTGGCCGATATCGGCAACGACGAAGTGCAAGTGAACGTGATCTCCTCCGGCATCGGCGGTATCACCGAAAACGACGTGAACCTGGCCTTGACCACGGGCGCGATTGTGCTTGGCTTTAACGTACGTGCTGACGGCGAAACCCGTCGCATGGCCGAAACCGAAGGTGTGGACATTCGCTACTACAGCATCATTTACCAATTGCTGGACGAGATTAAAGCGGCCCTCAGCGGCATGCTGGATCCAGAGCGCGTCGAAACCATCGTGGGTATCGCCAACGTGCGCGAAGTGTTCACCTCGCCCAAGTTTGGCCAGGTTGCCGGCTGTATGGTTATCGAAGGTACCGTATACCGCAGCAAGCCCATCCGCGTACTGCGTGACAACGTAGTAATCTTCCAAGGCGAACTGGAATCCCTGCGTCGCTTTAAAGACGACGTCAACGAAGTTCGCAACGGTATGGAATGTGGTATCGGCGTGAAGAACTACGACGTGAAGGTCGGTGACCAGATCGAAGTGTACGAAGTGAAAGAGGTTGCGCGTAAGTTGTAATAGCTTGCGTAAAGCCCCGTGCCCCGACGCTTAATTGCGTTCGGGGCTTTGTTATTTTTAATCCCTCTGCCTCGCGGCGGAGAAACCCCCTCCCAGCCTCCCCCTCATTGAGGGGGAGGGGTTTGGCACGTTGTAGCTAAAATGGGAGTCAGCTACTCCCCGGCTGCGCGCCCCGCTACCGGGGGGAGGTTGGGAGGGGGTAAACA
>JAGKWU010000031.1 GCA_021151695.1 Cellvibrionaceae bacterium
GTTGCCCATTGTCACCCGCATAAAAACGACACGTGATACAGGTGTCTCCAGTCAGGTTACCCAGGCTGACAATAAATATTCCTACTCGGTTATGCGCACTCAGGCTGGCGGCCGTGGCTTGCTGGGTTTTGAGAAAACCATTGTTGAAGATGTTATTGGTGGTACCAAGACGGAAACCACGTGGCGACAGGATTGGCCTTATACCGGTATGGTTGCCAAAATCACGAAGATAAATGCTCAAGGTAACACGATTATCGAAGCTGAAAATTCCTTAGGTCTGGCTGTTGCTGATAACAATGGATCGAAGGTTTTTTCACCGTCACTTTTGAGCCAAACCGTTAAAACCTATGCAGCTGCTATAGCACCTAATGAGAGTGGTGAGTTACTCAAAGCGGTTAAATACTCTGGTGCTACTCTTGCCGATACATCATTGGCAGATGGTCAGGCGACGATGAATTACGGTCCATCACAAGGTGCACCTGTCAGTGTAGAGTTGACCTCACCTGGTGATAGTGCCGTGCTTAACTACGCGTTGGGCAGCACTATAGGTTTGTCTGCAGTGGTTAAAGCCGCTGATGGAACCATCTGGCGTGATTCTGATGGCTTACCCCCCAAAGTTGTTTTCTATGATTATTGGAATGTTATTGATAACGACGAAGATAAACAATATTCAAAACTTGCAACGGGTATGGGGGATGGTAAGCCCGTAGCCTGGACTCCGGATGCACAAGGAATTTATATCGTTAGAGCAAAAGCATTCTTAAATAATGGAACGGTTTTGTATTCGAAACACGCAGGTATTTTGGTAAATCGCCCAGCGGGTTATCCCTCCGCACGATTAGGTGCGCCATTTACGGGTACGGTAATCCCCTTAAGCAATTTGCAAAATTTCTTCACAGAAGCCCAAGACGAAGATGGCATTGCAAATGTGACCTACTATGCCAACGATAATATTCTTGGTGTAATCACCACGCCCATTACAGCGGGCGGCAATATGTATAAATTGGACTGGCAACCTAGCGTGGCCGGCGTTTATAAAATATATGCTTTGGTTAAAGACGGTGCCGGGAATGTATCTAAAACAAAAACTGCAGATGTATATGTGGGTGTCGCGCCGCCAGTCAACCAGGTTCCACCGGTAATTAACACTCAGTTCCCTTATTTAACAAAAGTTTTAACCTATCCGGTTTATTATTATCAGTTAGGTAGTGGGGTGCTTGTGGGGGCTGTGCTTAGGGATGCTAACGGCGTTCAATGGGTAGAGTCTGATAGTAGCGTCCCGAGAGTTAAGTTTTATGCAGATGACGTCTATGTTGCTGAGAGTGCTGCCAGCGGATATGTGGCAACCTGGACGCCGACAGCTGCTGCAGCTTACACAATGACAGGCATATCAACGCTTAAAAATAATCAACAAGTTGTATCGCCGCCATCAACTCTGCTGGTTGGCCAACCTACAGCGCCTCGCACGCAGTTGACCGCACCTGTTTATTCTGGTTTGAGTTATCGACAAGGAACGCTTGTTCCTATTTCTGTCAATGCAACAGCAATGAATGGTGCTGGAATTACTAAAGTTGTGTTTTATGCAAATGGTGAAGAAATCGGTACTGATACCACCGCGCCTTACTCTTTGGCCTGGACACCACCCGCTATCGGCACCTATAAAATTCGTGCTGTCGCGACAGATACCTTGGGCGTTACCGGGTTATCAGCGCAGCGTGAGATTCGCTATATCAAAGCTGATGTTGTATCAACGTCGGATAGCTTGGTGAATTTGCCACCACCATCATTGTCAGCATTGATGACAGCTTCTGAAAATACATTTGATGGTATGGCAACCTCTTACAGAGTTAAGCTCGCAAACTCTGTCATCCCGCAAAATTCGGTGCTGGAGCTTTATGAAAAACCAGAGCAGGACTTTTCATGGTCAAATACACCCGTCGCAACTTATGATTTACAGCGTAACACGATAATTTCTATATCGGCTGGGATAAGTTTGTCTACCGGAAGTTCTGCGGCGGCAGTGACTTTCGCTTTTGCAAATAAAACCCAGGCAAATTTTGGTTATCGGGCACGTATCTGCAATACAGATACCTATAATTGCAGTGCATTTTCTTCACTGCTGACGGTGAATGTGAAGATATTGTCCAGCTCATCGTCGAGCTCAAGCCAGGCGATGAGTTCTGCTCAGTCGTCTTCAAGTAGTGCTGCATCGGCTGTGGCAAGTGCATCGTCAAATGCTGGAAATAATAGTTCAAACAGTAGTCTGGCTAATACGTCAGGTTCATCATCCAGCAGCTCTTCACTTGAAACAGTCATGTGGGTTTATCCGGCGCAAGGTGCTCCGATTCCTTACATTGGTAGTGATCCTTGTTTCCAATGGAGTAAGGCAGGCGGTGCGACTTCCTATGAAATTGTTCTCTCAGGCAACGCTAACTTTAGTGGAGAGGTCTGGAGTAAGCAGGTTGGACTATCTGAGTCAGATTGTTGGAATGATGGTATTGGTTGGAGTGTAAATACAAGCAATGCAGCGCCTTATAAATTAACGGTTGGTCAAACCTATAATTTGAAAATTATTGCTTACGGTAGTTCAGGAAAAACTGAATCTGCGCCGCGATATTTCACACTGGCAAAAGTGGCAATTCCTGATGCACCGGTATTGAATGCGCCTATACAAACTGTGGGTAGTTTCCAAATTACCTGGAATCCAGCGGCTAATGCCTCAGCAGATTATTACAATATTAAGGAGAAAAATAATGGTACTGTAAATTTCTACAAAAATATTACGGCTACCAATTACACCCTTAATCCTCAATCTTATACTGTGTACGAATATAGTATTCAGGCGTGCAATACGATTGGTTGCGGCCCCTTCTCTGACGTTCGCCGCACTATGGTTAATGGCGTAGCAACCTTGGATTCTCCGTCGCTGGTTGCTCCGGTAGACCAAACGATTATTTCTGTATCGGCCGCTAACCCATGTTTCCAATGGAATGCAGTTGCGGGTGCGACTGGCTATGCAGTTGCTATAAATACTGATGGCCATTTCCCAATCTCTCGTTTGCAACGGCTTAACGTTACCGGGACATCCATTTGCTGGAATAATGGTACAGATTGGGTTGCAGCAGGTTTACAGCCTCCAACGGATAAAGTGCTTCGTGAGGGCGCCGTTTATTATTGGCGAGTAACAGCAGTAAAAGGGGCCAATGAATCGTTAGGATTCTCGGATACTCGTCGTTTCCGACTGACGTCATCGGCGGCTACTGCACCAGATGCACCAATTGCAATAAGCGCTCAGCCAAATCAAGCGTCTGGAACATTTAATATTCGTTGGCGCTCCGTCAGTGATGCGGTTACCTATGAATTGCAGCGTGCGGAAGCTGCCGATGCGCAAGCAATTTATGGTGCTGAATGGTCTGCGAGTGAAAATTATTCGAGCAATAACACTATTGTGTCGGGTTTCACTTCATTTACGGCATACATGTGGCGTGTCCGCGCCTGTAATGCAGCGAAGTTATGTTCAGACTGGAAGCTTTCCGATCCTAAAGTATTTCAATTGCCATCAGCAGGCACTCCGGCATCTCTCGGCCAACCGCCACAATATTCGATCATGGGTGGAAACCCCTGTTTTGATTGGGTTGCGCCATCTCAAACAACATCAACAATTGTTACCCTAAGCCTTGGCGATTATTTCCCGGCGCAGCGCTGGAGTAGAGAGGTTACAAGTGGTTCCCGTGTGTGTTGGGATGGGGGGCTAAATTGGACATCGGCTGGCCTTACACGTTTGCCTGTACCGACAAATCTAGCGGTAGGCCTCCCATACAATTGGCGTGTTGTTTCTGGTAATGCTAGTGGGCAACAAGCATTTTCAGAAACGCGAACTTTTGTGGTCGATAGCGTTGTTTCTACGAATCCCTATTTGCCGGTTCCCTCGTTAAACGCGGAAGATGTAGATGCTGATTGTTTCTTCAATATTAATTTGGGCGCACCTGCCAATGTGCCTGTAGACCAAATTTATGAGCTTTATGAACGCAAGCAGGGTCAAGCAGGCTGGCAGCTTGTAGCATCAAGTAGCCGTATGTATGGCAACTTGCCTCCATTCAAACTTTATTCCGATGTGGATATTTTTAAGAATCGCACACTGGGTGGAACTTATGAGTATCAGGCACGTGTCTGCCAGGGAAATGAGTGCGGAAGATATTCAGAATCTCTTATCGTTAGTACAAGCTACACCTGCGCCAATATTGCGTTGCCGAGTGTGCAATTTAGTCCAACGATTTCTACGGCGAAGTTAGGGCAAGTAACCAAATTAAGTGTTAAAGCATCTACTACCAGCGGCAGCATTGCCAGCGTTCGCTTTATAGCTGGTGGTGTCGTATTAGGCACAGTCACAACGGCGCCATACACAATTGATTGGACTCCAACTCAATTAGGTAACACTTACGTAGAAGCTATTGCTGAAGGTTCAAATGGTGGTACGGCAAGTACACATTTGATTGTGGTGAATATTGCTGATTCCTCGCAAGTCGTATCGAGCGTACCAAGCTCTGCTCCTAGTTCTAATGATGGTTCGGGGTCTGGCTCAGGTTCGACTGGTAGTACAGTTAATGTATCACCGGCATTAAGTCCGCTGTTCCATACCGATGGCACAGTTGAGGGTGTACTGAAGGATGTAGATGCAACTGCGCCTACAACAAATCCTGTGGGAACAGTTGCGGGCCAATTCCGTGTCAACGAATCAGGTGCCGCAACTTATAGTGTTGCGATTTTGGCTCCTGATGGCGTTGCAGGAGTAACCCCAAAAATTACTCTTGGTTATTCAAGCCAATCCGGTAATGGTTTGTTAGGCAAGGGCTGGGGCATAAGTGGTTTAAGTGCAATTACACGTTGCCGTCAAACCTTGTCGCAAGATGATCAGGCAATGCCAATTACTTGGGGTGCCGATGACAGATTCTGCCTGGATGGTCAGCGGTTGATGTTGGAGTCGGGAACCTATGGTAGTGCGGAAAGTACGTACAAAACGGAACTCGATACGTTTGTTATCGTAACTGCTAAAGGTGGCACGGCAGGTAATCCAGATTACTTTGAAGTGACTGCCAAAGACGGTTCTACCACACGCTATGGTGATCTTGGCAGTAGCAATTCCGAGTTGGGTAATGGCACTTCAGTACTAACCTGGAATATCAAAAAGTTTGCCGACAATGTGGGTAATCCTATTTATTTTGTGTATGAAGGCGATGCACAAAATCATCACATCAAAGAAATCCTATACGCTCACGGAACGGATAAATCCGAAGCTACTTACAACGCGCGAATCGAATTTGTATATGAGACTCGCGACGATAAATCGAAAAATTATATTGCCGGTTATCTGTTTGGTAATACCCAGCGCTTAAAAACGGTGAAGACTTATAACGGTACCACTACGCCTGTCAGAATTTATACCTTGGGTTATGAATATGCGGTGGCGGCTATTGGTGGGTACAGCCGTGTAACATCGATACAAGAATGTAGTAAGGACACCAGTGCGGTAAATTGTTTACCGAAAACCACCTTTAGTTGGGTTGATCCTTCCGCCCCAGGTACGTTCCAAAAAGCGCTGGGGACAGTCGCGTTGGATAGTGGCAAGGTGGCTGTCACTAATCAGGTATTTATTGATATCAATGGTAACGGTATTTTGGACTACGTTTGGTCGGACTATAACGGTAATGTCAGATATGCACTTGATTCTGCTGTTATCAGTGATAGCACATCTCTTCCGGTTCTTCCTATGTCGATGCCGAAAGGCAAAATTCCAATATTTGAACCTATTGATTACAACGCTGATGGTCATCAGGACTTGCTGTTGTACCGTCCGGATTTAAAGGAGTGGGAGTTGTATGTTTCGGATCTCAATCCTGAGAATAATTCATGGCGTCTTTTGAAGGCGGGTGTCAATCTTCCGTTTAAATCCAAGAAGAACATCAAAGTTGGTGATATAGACTCCGATGGTTTGGCGGATGTAATCGTTAATAATTGGGATAACCCTAATGAGTTGAGTGATTTATCTACATCTCCGAATGTCACTATTTACAAATTGGTCAAATCAGGGAGTCCAATTACATCGTCGAATTACTATCAATTTGTGGCCGGCCCCACTATTGATTTGATAAGTGCTTACCCTATTAATTTGAGTCAATTTGGAGCATCTGCATCAGTTTTTTATAGACAAGGTTCCATCACACTCGAGTCTTTCGCTGATTTTAATGGTGATGGTCGCGTGGATATGTTGGTGAGCTTTAACCATTATTACAGGGGGTACAATGATGATGGTCAGGAAATCCCTGTGGGTGGAGACACTACGCTTGAGGTCATGATCAATAGCGGCGAAAACGGTTATGTTTCCAACGGCGTATTGGTAACGCTTGGCGGTACTATGCCGCAACCTCCGCAGGTTGTTGACCTGAACGGTGATGGGCTGCCGGATATCGTTTATTTCACGGATAACAAATGGCGGTACAAATTAAATACCGGTAATGGCTTTACTGCCCCAGCGGAAATTTTTGTTGCTACCGATAAAAAATCCAAAAGTCAAAAAATCAGCTTCAGTGATATCAATCACGATGGTTTCGTCGATGTCGTATGGCGTAACACGGAATATGTGGTAACAGATCCTGGTGTGTATAGCGAAGAATCCCAAACCTATGAAGGTTATGCGGGCGATAATGTTGCAACCCTTTATGTGAAATATTGGGCGTCGGCCAATGGAGCATTTGGTACGACTAACACTTTATTGGATAGTGTGGATTTGAATTATGAATATGCCTTTATGGACGTCAATGGTGATACCTGGGTCGATAAAGTTGCCACCGCCAAATACGGCAAAACCACAACAACCCGCATGGAAATTACTGGTTTCTCCGTAGCGACAGATTATGTCAGTGTCTCTGCCAATAGTTCAGTGTCTGGCGTTATCAAAGCAGATCAAATTGGCACTATTACTGATGGCTTGGGGAATACAACCAAGATTAGCTATGCACCTATAGGTCGCAGCGATAACTATGTATCGATTGCCGATGCAGGAATTAAGCCGGCAACTATTTCGGTCTGTACCTATTTCCCGGCGCCCTCTGGCACAGGTTTCCAGGAGGCTGAACCTGATCCAGTTTGTGAGGATCGAGCTGGTTACGACCCCGCCGATTTTTATGCGCTGATTAATAATCCCTTTGCGTCTTATAAAAATTTGACGGAGGGCGCCATAGTCGCGAGCGATTTAGTTGATGCGCCGGTATTGGAAGTGTCTGGGCCTGTGACGGTTGTTACCAGCGTTGAAAGTGCAGCGCCGGCTGCATCTGAAACGGCGGCTAATAGCATCAGTACAGTGCAGAACCGGGTGGACTACACCTATCACAATCTGCGGATGCAGGCAGCCGGCCGCGGTTTATTGGGCTTTGAATATCTCACCACCGTGGATGCGCAAACCGGTGTTAAAACACAAACTCGTTATCGTCAAGATTGGCCATACGTTGGTTCGCCACAAGAAACTACGGTAAAAACCAGCGACGGAAAATTGCTCAAGCATTCGCAAAACGTGTGGACTCGTCGCTCTTTGCTAAATGGCAAAGTGAAGCAACCTGTTCTCTCTAAATCTGTTGAAAAATCTTACTCGCTGTATTCACCTGTGGGCAGTTCACCTTTGCAAACTGTCACGACTGAAACTCTCATGGATGACGATTATGGCAACGTGGATAAGCTCACTATCACTACCGAGGGATCCGATGGCAAGAAGTTGGTGAAAGTTACTGACAACACTTACCCGACAACCTTAAATGAAAAACGCATGGGTCGTCTGGAGAGCTCCATTGCAACCTCCACATTGGATTCGGATACATCGAACAAACTTGAACGCAAAGTTGAATTCAAATACTACCCGCTCGACGCTGGTTCCAATGGATTGCTGTGGAAAGAGATTGTGAAAGATGCTGGTGGTGGGGGCTATCTGACAACCGAATATACCTATGACGATTGGGGTAACAAAACCTCTGTTGCCGTAACTGGTGAGGCAGAGCCCGGTCGCTCCGAAACACGTACAACAGAATACATATACGGGACTATGGTTAATGGAGATCGTGTAGATAATGGACGCTACTTGATTTCAACGAAAAATGACCTGAGCCAAAAGTCGAAAATTACGCAACGTGATGCGGCGACCGGCCAACCATCCGAAGTAACTGACGTTAACGAAATTAAAGCCAATATTTATTACGATGGCATGGGCAAGGAGTATTTGCGTGTAGATGATACCGGCGCTTGGTCGCGTACCGACACTGCGTTATGCGATAGCAGTTCTAGCTGTCCAGCCACGGCTAAATTCTATACGCACATACGTGTTGCTGGTGGTGGCTCAAGCACAGCTTACTACGATTCGTTGGGGCGTGCTGTCCGCAGCACCAAAATTGGTTTTGATGGAACCAGCATTCACGTAGATACCGAGTATGACCGTTTTGGCCGTGTAAAACGCCAGAGCTTGCCATTCTCCGGTAGTGGATCTGGAACAGATTGGACTATCAGTAGCTACGACATATTGGGGCAGGTGCTTGAAGTAACGGCACCGGACGGCTCCAAAACCACGAACACACCCAGCGGTCTCTCTACAACGATTAAAAATTCATTGGATAATTCACGCACCGAAACACGCAATGGCCTTGGGCAATTAGTCGAGGTAAAAGATCAGCTGACGGGCACCATTACTTACACCTACAACGGTAACGGCGATCTGTTAACGGCAACTACAGACTCAACCAATCGAGCTGACGGTGTAAGCGGGCCTGTCACAGTCAAAATGTGTTACGACTTGTTGGGTCGCAAAAAAGGCATGTTGGATCCGGATAAGGGTGGTTGGGTTGCAACCGATACATCTTGCTCTGCTCCTGATAATGGTGCGAGCGGCTGGTGGATCTATAGATACAACGCATTCGGTGAATTGATTTCCCAGCGTGATGCGAAGAATCAAACCACCACCATGAAATACGATCAGTTGGGTCGTATGATCAAACGTACTGATGAAGAAAGCACATTGTGGTTCTACGACAAAATGCCCGCGACTGAACAGTCTCGCTTTACGGCTGGAAGCCTTAGTCCGGTGAACGCCAAAACCGAAGGCAAACTGATGGCAGTTATTGTTCGCAGGGGCACTAGTGAGTCTGCGACTTGTGGTGCTTCAGATAATTGCACTATATCTACCTATGATGACTTGGCTCGCCCCACAAAGACCTTGGTACTGCATCCAGATGACACCAGGATTTATAGCAATATGGTGAAATATGATGCTATTGGTCGCGCCTACGAAACTCGCGATGCAATGAATGATGCTGTGTTTACGAATAGTGGTGTGCAAACTCACTACAACTCGTATGGCTACGCTTATCGCACTATTGATATCGCGCCAGTTAGTGGCGGTAATGGAGTGCTCAGCGAAATTGAAGAAACCAATATTCGCGGTCAAGTGGTCAAGGAATGGCGAAACAATAGTAATGTGGTTTCTATAAACGAATATTACGAAAAGACAGGTTTGCTCAAAAGCCAGAAGGCGTACCTTGCCGCTGATTTCGCTATAAATAATAAAACCAAACCTATTCAGGACGAAAATTACGGTTGGGATACCGTAGGTAATCTCACTTACCGCAGCAGTAATAACGCTAACGTGGGCAGCACTACTAATAGTGCCCGCAGCGAAAGCTTCTGCTACGACGGATTGAATCGCCTGACCACCATCGTTAAAGGAAAAATTGCGCCAGGGTGTGAAACCAACCCGACTCCGGTTATCAGCTACGATGGCTTCGGCAATATCAAAACCAAAAATGATATGGGCTCCTATCATTACGGTGCTGCAGCCGGACCTCATGCTGTCACTAGCGTTACCAATGGCAGCACTACGGTCAGTTATGCCTACGACAACAACGGCAATATGCGTCAGGACAACGAGCGTACATTGACCTACACCCAATACGATCAGGTTAATAGCATCACCAAAGGTGGCGCAGCCACCAGCTTCAAATACGGTGCAGATCGTGCACGTTGGCAGCGCGTGGATGTAAAAGGTGGTATTACTACCACGACAACCTATTTAGGTAATATCGAGCGCATACAGAGATCAAATTCCACCGAAGTGGAATGGAGGCGCACTGTTGGCGGAGCCATATTCACGCTCAAAACCAATACAAATCATCAACTCTTAACCAATAACACCAACAGTGCATTTGTATTTAATGATCACTTGGGTTCGGTAGATGTCATTGTTGATGTCTACGGCAAAGTCACTCACTCACTAAGCTTCGATCCCTGGGGTGCAAGACGCGATGCGCAAAACTGGACGGATTTAACCGATGCCCAAAAAGCCACGCTGATTGCCAATTTGAAAATTGGTGATGGCAGTATCTTCGGCCAACCCATTACCAATCGCGGATTTACCGGCCACGAGATGGTGGATGATATGGGTATCATCCACATGAATGGGCGGATTTATGATGCGAAGCTTGGGCGGTTCTTACAGGCGGATCCGTTTATTCAGGCGGCTGCGAATACGCAGAGTTATAACCGGTATTCTTATCTATTGAACAATCCGTTGAATGCGACTGATCCGAGCGGGTTCTTTAGGTTAAGGCAATGGGTTGGATTAATTGTTGCTGCCGTAGCGACTTATCTTTGCTACGGCAATACCGCATGTGGTGAAGCAGCCTATGCATGGATAGGTGCCGCGTCTGGTGCTGCTAATGCTGCTGCTAATGGAGGGAATATATTAATTGGTGCGTTTACCGGAGCATTAACAGGAGCTGTAGGAGGAAGTGGTTGGTCTGGATTCTTTGCGCGCGGATTTATAGGTGGAATGTCCAGTGTGATGATGGGGGGAAAATTTGGGAATGGATTTATCAGTGCTGGATTTAGTGGACTGTTGCCCCCTAGCGGAAATTTCTTTGTCGATCTTGCTGGTCAGGCAATGGTGGGAGGAACTATTTCGGAGATAACTGGAGGGAAGTTTGCGAATGGTGCGCAAAGTGCGGCTATGTCGTTTATTTTGATGTCGGGGGTTCAAAAAATGGGAGCGGGTGGGAGCACAGAACCGGAAATTACAGACAACTCTAATCCAGGTGATGTAGCTGCCTCTGAAGGTTCTCCAATTCATAGGGAAAGAAACGGCGACTTCAAGTTCAAGTACTATGAGTCTCGTTCAGATTTGTCGGTTGGAGAAACGATGCTGATTGAATACAACGGTAAGGAAACGGGTGGTAAATGGATTCAGTCTGTTACGTCATCAATAGAAAATGATGGCAATACTTTTATTGACTCTAATAATTATCCTGACCTGCCTAAATCACAGAGACCTGCTTCAAATCCATTTTATAACGATCAGACTGCTTACTTTAATGGAAAAACTGCGATGTATGACACAGCGGTTTCACAGCCTTGGCGTGGAAGCTTTGTAGCAGAAACCTCATACGTAGTTCCTAAAGCGGGTGGAGGTTATCGCGAGGTCGCTACCTTCAAGTGGGGATATACAACAGATATGACGGCCAAAACTAGAACGATTACGTTAATGTCAGTGCAAAAGCTTACTACTCCATCATCATTCCAAAGTAATTTAATAAAGAGTGCACAATGAAACAATTTTTCAAGTTAGTAGCAATGCTAGGCTTATTGGCGGTTACTGTGTCATGTCAGGTATTTGCAGATAAAAAGAACGCAAGTGTTATAGATGATCTTTGGCCTGATATGGTCGGAATTCCACCGGATAAAAGCATTAAAAACTGGGTGAAGTTCGATTTGATTGGCACTATGGATCATCCCCTTCCCTTTGTATGGTTTTCGCCGCAGGAGTTTGAAAGGAAATATCCAAACGTTTTAATTAAACTGGAAGGTGATGGTTACGAGCAATTTAAAGCGTTTGTGCGAGCGAACGAATGCGAAATAAATTTAGATAATTCTATCGGCGATCCGATTCTTAGAGTGACGGAATATGCCGATGACCAACAAACAGTTCGCTGTACTCTGCCACCTAAAAAAACATGTGAGTATTTAACCAAAATACTTGTGCTTCCAAAGATTGCATTTAATGAAAAGCAGTTAAATGAACTTGAATTAATGGCAGGTGAGTCTAGATGTAGGTTGGTAAAAGGAAATCAGAAAATGTATTTTGAATTTTTTTTTGATCCTGCGAGAGAGCGATAATTTTTTGTAGATTAAAATGGTCAATGCAACAGTTCTCGTAAGATGCTGATTTGCATGAGTTATTTGGATGGAGCGATCAAAACGAACATTTACCCAAGACGAAAAAGATCTGATAATTGGGGGCGGCGTAAAATTAAACTGACACTCAAACATTAAAAACATCAATGAAATCTCATCAAGGAAGATATATGGTAAGGCTGCCTCGTCTGTGCCCAATCGAAATTTCGCAACATATTATTCAGCCTTGTAGTGCGGGTCATTTGACCCGCGCTGATGCTGTTCTTGCGGGTTACGCCTTCGGTTAATTCGTCTTACAAAATTACCTAAAAACCCTCTCGCAAACCCCTCGTATTCGCACTAGCAAATCCGCCAATCCCGGAACTGCTTCTTGGATAAATCCACATCTTTATCAATGCGAGCCAGCAAAGATTCCACCGGGCTTGTTTTAATGGCGGTGAGTATGTGGCAGCTTATACATATTGGCTAAAAGAGTTTTCTAATAAATATCAGGTTGTTATAGATTATTGCTATCTTGAGTTTAACTCGGTCAGGACTTGCATGGTTGAATTGCTGGTTGAGTGCAGATGGGGCAAGCTATCCATGCAACGTAACGGGAAAAGCATCTGGCTTGATAATTTTTTGTCTCGAGTATTGCGGGCTTTGTGCTACGGATATAGAGTGGCAACGAAAACAACTAGAAAGTAGCCGGAAATTTTACTCTCCCTCCATTTATAATTTTATTCCCGCTTATCCTAAACTCCGCTTAAAAAGCTGATGTAAGTATTTGTGGAGGAATCCTTTCTCTTTATCTTATGGTCTGCAATTTTTTGAGTGTTAGTGCTTGCTATCTTTCATTTTGTAAAGCATGATTTTTTGTGCGTTTGGTGTGTTCTTATGAAAAGCATCAGATGAGCACAATTGGAAATGGAAAACTTCGAAGTCGTTAATGCGTGATTTCGAAGAAATGAAAGTAAATATTAGGAGAAAATGGAATGATGAAATATTGTAAGTTCTTATTGCTGTTCCCCTTATTTGTAGTTGGTTATTCTGTTGCAGATCAACCGGATGCACAAATCGTTTTACCGCTCACTGGTGCAAGCGCTAGTTCCAGTTACGATGGAAATAACTTGCCATCTTATGCAATAGATACAAGCACGGCAACCTATTGGAATTCGGGGCGATCTGCGAGTGCCAATACATGGATTCAATTTGATATAGGACAAAAAAAGCCTATATCAAAATTGCGTCTTCGTCCCGCACAGTTACCCGCTGGTACAACAACACATAAAATTTATGTTGGAGATACGCCAAGTACTTTGCAGCTCGCGAATTCAATTACTAGCTATACTACGGGCGGTGTAACCTTTGAGGTTCCCGTTATGAAGTCAGGCCGCTATATTCGTATCGTCACAACCCAGTCGCCGTCCTGGGTGGCTTGGGAGCAAGTTGATGCCTATGAGGCAAAGGGTGTTAAGTACTACGGTTACTATTTGGGCGGAGATTATATTTCGCAAACTGCTTATCATAGTAATTTGAGTTTTTTTTATGGCGATGCTTCTTTTCCTTCAAAAATTAATAATGCTATATCTCATAATATGAAGGCGGTAGTAAGTGTTGATCAAATATTCTTTAATGGAAAATATTTGCGATCAGATTATTTGGCTCGCTGGAATGGCATTAAAAATTTAATGACTAGTTATAGTAACCAAATTGCAGCATTTTATGTAATCGATGAGCCAGCTCGTATCGGTGCATCTCAGGCGGACATTCAAGTAGCTATCAATACCTTAAAATCCTCTTTTCCCTCTGTCCCTACAGCATCGATTTTTGATTGTGGCCATGTAAATGGGCTTGTTGGACTGTTTGATTGGGTTGGTGTTGATTGTTACGATTATGGAACAAATGGGGTTGATCATGCGCCAACGCTTGCTGAAGCTATGCGTTGGAAATTAGATTTATCTCGTCAGCGCCTTATTTTAGTGCCTCAGGCTGGGATGGCAAGAAGTGCTTACGATATGGAAGATCAGGAGGCAGCGATGCGATATGTGATTGGGCTTCAAGATGAAACAGTTGGTTTTCAGGACGTAGCACTTAATGATCCATTGGTTATTGCAGTAATGCCATTTATTTGGCAATCCTTTGATCAGGGATCAAATCATTGGTATGGGCTTGAGTACATTGGTGAGCTTCAGGCCTGGTTTGCAAATATGGGTTATGCTGTTGTTTCCCAGTCGAATCAGCGTTATGGAAATAATTGATTATTTGCGCTTTAATAATTATTAATTTAAACAGCAAGCGCTATATCCTTGGTGCTTGTTGTTTATATTTCTTGTTTTCTTATCAATTCCCTAGCGCACCGAGTTTCATCTAAATGGAGCTTGGTGGTCCCTTTGTCGTGAAGTTGTGGATGCTTTCTCGGACCCGAACCTGATGCATCCTTTTCATGCACAGAAACACACTGTTACACCCACATATTTCCCATATGCTAATTTCATCCTGTCATTTTTACGACAGGTGTGATTTCTATGAATATACATAAAGCTTGTGGTGGCAATTTTCAAATTTTTTGTGACTTGGTTCAAATTCAGCGGTGCTCGTTAGGTTTCATGTTTGTTGTCATTTTTTTATTGAGTAGTTGCACTGCCAATCATCAACGTAATTTAAATCAAGGTGTTTCACCTGGTGTGAAGATTCGTGGCAATCAACTTCCTGCAGTTGTTCTGCAAGCGGGTCTACAAGATGGTAAAGAATCTTGGGATGTGATTTACGAAAAGCTCGCTCGTGACAATATGGTGGTTGCGTTTGATCGGCCCGGTCACGGCCCTGTTCCTGTAACCAAAGCGGCACGTGATCCCTGCACTATCGCGAAGGAGCAAAGGGAGTTGCTGCGTGCCGTTAAAATTCCGCCGCCCTATATTTTGGTGGGACATTCCCTCGGTGGGTTGTATCAGTATGTGTTTGCCAAACTCTATCCTGATGAGGTGGTCGGAATTGTTCTGCTGGATCCCACGCATCCCCACCATTGGGAAACCATGCAAAAGGACGCGCCTGCAGCGGCTATGATGGTAAAAGGCGTACGTCTGATTGGCTTTAACGCGACTGATCGCGCCGAGTTTGATGACCAGGTGGCATGTCTTGATTCTCTGGACATGAGTCATCCCCTGCAAATGCCCGTCAGTTTATTGGTGAGCGGACAATTCAAACCTAATGAGCAAGGCGACTATAAGTCTATGTTGCAAAAGTTGCGTCAGGATTGGTTGCGGTTTTTAGGTGTTAGTGAAATGGAAGTCGTAAAGGATGCGGGACATTACATTCACAAGGATCGTCCTGAGGCGGTGATCTCGGCAATACAATCTATTCGTATGGCGCGCCATTAAATACTGGTGCGCGGCCTCACTTTCACCGCTAAGGTGGTGAGAAGCACTTTGCGTTGATAGCGCAATCTGGGGCGATCCCTGGTTCTCCGAGTGCAACGCTATGCATGCCTTTTCATTTTGGAAGGCATGGCCCGGGCTGCCTGTCTTGCTCGGGTTAAGCGCGCTGTAACGCCGGTAATTATCCTTATTGGCGCTGGCGTTATGGCGATTTCATAATCGTTTGGAGAAATATTGATGATAAATATAAAAAACAAATGTTTGTCTTTGACTCTTGCCCTGTTGTCGGTTGTGTTCGCACACTCGTCCCTGGCATTAACACTAACCGATGACTTTACCACTGGCCCAAGCGCCGTTTGGTTTAAGGCAAATTGGACGAATGGTTCACCATTTGGTTGTACGTTCAATACCTCTGCCAGCTATCTGTATCCTGCCTCCAGCGGCATGGTTTTCAAGACTGACGATCCTTACTGCGCCGAGATGTTTACCGCCGAAAACTACACCTACGGTACCCTGCAAACCGTGATGTCTGTGTCTAACACGCCTGGCACCGTGGGCAGTTCATTCCTGATCAGCGGTGGCCCTGGTTCCAGTAAAAACTGGGAAGAAATGGATGTTGAAGTACTGCCAAGCTTTACCGGTCGCGTGCATTTTGCGGTGATCTTCCAGGCTTACAGTACCTCTAACAGTGGGACTGCCTGGGGCGGCGCCAATGAATACATCTATGACACCTATGCGGTAAACCCAGTGGCCATTGGCACTGGCGGTCAATATAAAGTCGTTTGGAGCACAACCAGCATTAAGTTCTACGCTGCTGGCAACCTCCTGTGGACCGTCTTTAAAGGCCCAACTGCCGGTTATTCACAATGTGGTACCCGCGTAGGTGGAACTACTGCTGCTGCCAGTTGCTATATCCCTGCTGCGCATTGGCCTGTGTCTAACAAGTCTATTCGTTTGAACGAATGGTCTGGTGACGGTAGCGCATGGCCTGGTCCATTCAACAACTCTTCTGCCGGCTACGCCTGGTTCGATTACGTTTACTACCAATAAGCGAATAAGCCGCAAAGGCAGTTAATGCCTTTGCGATGTTTTCCTGTGCCTGGTTTCTTTGATCGCTTTCCTGCAGTGGCGTTAAAAGAAGCTGGGCTTTTTCGTTTAATACCGTTTATGGCGGCAGGTGTGAACATGAATCGCTTAAGTAAGATTGCAATTCTTGCGCTATTGAGTGGCGAGGCTATTTTTCTTTTGATTAAACATGGCTCACAGCAAAGAGATGTATCAGCTCTATCTGTGTCGGCCGAAACTGCAGCAGAAAATAAATCATGGATGACATTTTCTCCTGTAACGAAAATTAAAAATCATCAAGTCGCTGATGCTAACGAGGTTGGCTCTACAACAATTACAGGCTTGCGGCTTGTTGGGGTCGTGCTGGGAAGTGATGGCGATAGCTCAATGCGAGCAATTATCGCAATGGGGAAAAAGCAGGAAATCTATTCGCTCAATGCTGTCTTGCCAGTGAATGAAAAAGTTACTTTGGAAAAAATTTTTAGCGATAGGGTAATACTTAACAATCAGGGGCGTTATGAAACCTTGTGGTTGTATGATTCTATCCAATCTCCCGTGGATGAGTCCCCGCCAATTGCAGATGCCCCCAAGGAGGCCCCGCTTTTTTACGGTCGCATCCCAAGCTTGGATGAGCCGCCACCTTATGTTCCTGATCAACGCGCGGAAGAAATTGCGCTTTCACAAGTGACTGAAAAACTCACAGGCATAATGAATATTTCTATTTATCGCGGCGAGGATTCCCATCAGCTTATTGGTTATAAAATAGGGCTGGCAAAAGATACTGAAAAATTCAAAGCGTTGGGTTTGCGAACTGATGATCTTATTACGGCGATCAATGGTGTCCCCCTTACCAAGCCCGAAGACATTCTGGAGACTTATAAAAATAATGTAGAAGGCCCCGTTAATCTTGAAATAGAGCGAGACGGCAGCGTGATTACGGTGGACGTGGCGAGGTACGCTATCGCACAGTGAAAACCTGTATTCCCTCTTATGCTCTGAACTAGCTGTCGCCGGCATTCGGCTGGCGTTTCGTTTTTGGAGATGAATATGAGTTCTGATCCCAAGGATCTATTGCGCCCATACCTTAATCTGTCTATTGATGTAGATGACATCAAAACCACCTCGGATTTTGAGCAAATTGCGGCGCAAATATCTCCCCGAACTTTAGCGGTGGGCGTGACGGAAACATTGCGCTCGGAGCAAACCGCGCCCTTCGCGCAATTGGTTAGCCAATTGTTTGTGCAAGGTGATGCCGAACAAAAAGCGGCGATGGTGAATCAATTAATTACGGGCTTGCGTCCTGAATTGTGGTCGTCAGTTGCAAATGGCGTATTGGCGAATCTTTTTCAACGCAACGGTGGTCACGCCAATTTAACACCGGAAGAAGTGAATCAGCTTTCACCGGAAGATGTGCAGGAAATTGCTACCTGCGCTGAACGTGAATCACCCGGCATAGTGGACAAGATGGGCGAGTTTTACGCAAAACATTCCGCGCTGATTAAAACCCTTGGAGGTACCGCTGTTGCAATTGCGCTTGTGCGTATTGCGCAGTCGAGTGAGCGTTGAGGTTTTCGGAAAATAGAACGAAGTGGCGCACCTGACTGGATTCGAACCAGCGACCAACGGCTTCGGAAACCGCTACTCTATCCAACTGAGCTACAGGTGCGTAAAAAGGTTTTCTAAACAAACTTGCAGTGATTTCCAACATGGCAGCGCTTCGCACTGCTGCTACTCCCTTCGCGTTGC
>JAGKWU010000003.1 GCA_021151695.1 Cellvibrionaceae bacterium
CCCGCACCCTACCCTTAAAACACAGAAGCCTTCCATGAAAATAGCCCGCCAATCCAGCAAACACAAATAATGCGGCCAGCTGTGCCATTCTTTGCACCACATACAAAGTTGTAGAGACCATGTAGGGATGCAGCAGCCAAATGCTTGAGCTTATAAGCGCAATCCAGACAGACTCCTCTTCCTTACGGCCAAATAATCGCATGAGATTCAGTGTTGCCCAACACAACAAAATCCCCGTCAGCAGATGAAATTTGAGATTGGTTCGCTTAAACCAGTAGGCTTCGCTGGGCCAGGTATTGTCGTCTAGCAGAAAGGAGCTTAATGCAAGAGGTCGCCCCATCGGGCTCGATACACCATTAAAAACAAAATTCTTAAAAGTCTCGATGTTGGTTACACCACCAAACGCCCCCAACTCCTTTAAATTCGGGTAATCATCAAATAGAAACCCACCCTGCAACCCTGGCTGATAAATGAAATAAGCCAACCCAATAACTAATAAAAAATAAGCTGACGGAAGAAATTTCCGCAGATCGGAACGCTCATATCTCATTTACGAATCCAGAAATAAAACTGCCCGCATAAGCGGGCAGTTACAACGACTTAATCTAAGTTAGATTAACGGCAAGAAGAAGGAATAAACTTATCCTTTAAAGCAGTAGTAGTATATTTAGTTGTGCATGTCCACTTAACAGAGCCAGCAGTGGTCAGTGGGCTCAAAGCCAATTCACCATCACCAATACCCTTGGCAACGCCACTGTTTTTCATTTTAGCAATAACGATACCAGTTGAATTTACTGTTACAGTGGTAACGTATTTCCCTGATATAGAAGCTGCTGCTGACAAACCCGCGGACGCGTTGCTGGTTGGCAAATAACCCTTGTTACTCCAAAATTCAGTCACAGCTGTCTGAGGACCAGCAGCCAAGCTAAGCGCTTCAGAGACTTGTGAACGAGCTGTGTAGTCCTGGTATGCGGGCAGAGCCACGGCAGCCAAAATACCAATAATCGCAACAACGATCATCAATTCAATCAAGGTAAAGCCTTTTTGTACGTTTTTCATATACAACTCCCAATAAATTAATAAGTTAACAGCCCAACATTGAATTACAAGAGTGATACAGCAAAGGATATACCACCTTTCTCTGCACCATTATTTTATTTGTCAATTAGCATAAAATATCTACAAGACCGCTCCAGGAAGTAACCTTCGTTCCCACTCACGGTAACAACAATACCCGACTAAAGAGAACTGAATCACACTTCGAAATACCATCAAACAAAACAGATCTGCAGCCAACTTCATTAGTTGTCAAAAAGTGACAATTTTGGGCACCCAGGGGATATAGTGGCGCATTATGCTCTATAATTATCCATTCAAGGAAATCTAGCAATTACAGCAAGTTATCGTATATTGTTGAGCTTATTGGTTAACTTGCGTCAATAACGCAAATTTCCGGCAAATTTGAGGGGGTATATAAGTGAATACGTCGACACATCTGAACGGTCTGGCTCGTCGCTTGGTGGCCGATAATTTAATCGACCCCGAAATTGCCCGGAAAATGCTTGCCCAATCTATGAAGGAGAAGATTCCTTTTGTTCAATATCTCGTTAGCAATGCGTTATTGGATGCCAGAAGTATCGCTCAGGTTGCCTCCGATGAATTTGGCGTTCCGCTGTTCGATCTGGACTCACTAAGCCGTGACGCCATTCCGGAAAAGCTTGTCGATGAAAAGCTCATACGCAAGCATCATGCACTGCCAATAATAAAACGTGGCACCAGGCTATTTTTAGCGGTAGCGGACCCTACAGATCTCCACGCACTTGATGAAATTAAATTCAATACAGGCCTAAATACTGACGCCATACTCGTTGAAGCGGATAAGCTCTCTGCGGCTATAGAACGTTTCCTGACAGCACAAGAAAATCTGAATGATGCTCTCGGGGGGTTGGATGACTCAGATTTAGAGTCACTCGACGTACAATCCACAGCCAACAGCGGTGATGACGACGAGACATCCGAGGCAGATGAGGCCCCTATAGTTAAATATATAAATAAGGTACTGCTGGATGCAATTAAAGGTGGAGCTTCAGATATTCACTTTGAGCCCTATGAAAAAGCTTATCGCATTCGCTTTCGTACCGACGGTGTGCTGCACGAAATAGCCAAACCACCTGTAAACCTGGCAACTCGCATGGCAGCTCGCCTTAAGGTAATGTCCCAAATGGACATTTCGGAAAGACGGGTCCCCCAGGACGGTCGCATCAAACTCAAGGTATCCAAGACACGTGCTATCGATTTCCGGGTTAACACGCTGCCCACATTGTTCGGCGAAAAAATTGTACTGCGTATTCTTGACCCCAGCTCCGCAAAGTTGGGTATTGACGCTTTAGGTTATGAAGATTTTCAGAAGAAACTCTATCTGGATGCATTAGCCCAATCCCAGGGGATGATTCTGGTAACGGGCCCAACAGGTAGTGGTAAAACCGTGTCGCTATACACTGGGCTCAACATACTCAATACCCCGGAGCTCAATATTTCCACCGCAGAAGACCCGGTGGAGATAAATCTTGAGGGTATTAATCAAGTACAAATGAATACCAGGGTCGGACTTACCTTTGCCGAGGCGTTGCGTTCGTTTTTACGGCAAGACCCGGACATAGTTATGGTAGGTGAAATACGGGATCTGGAAACAGCGGAGATTGCGATTAAAGCAGCCCAGACCGGCCACTTGGTGTTATCAACGCTTCACACCAACAGCGCTCCGGAAACCCTAACTCGTTTAATGAACATGGGGGTTCCTGCTTTTAACATTGCCACAAGCGTAAGCTTGATTATTGCCCAACGACTGGCTCGTCGCTTATGTACAATTTGTAAAAAACCAGCTACAGATATACCTCAAAATATACTTACTGAAGAAGGATTTGATGATATTGGAATCCCCCGCTCTGAATTCCAATTATTTCACCCTGTAGGCTGTCAAAACTGCAATGGAGGTTATAAGGGGCGGCTGGGCGTTTATGAAGTGGTTCGCATCACCCCGGAGATAGCCAACATTATAATGGAGGGAGGAAACTCTCTACAAATTGCCCGCACAGCGAAAGCAGCGGGGTTTAATAATTTACGAATTTCTGCATTGCGCAAAGTCGCAATGGGATTAACCAGCCTTGAAGAGGCAAACCGCGTAACCAAGGATTAACCTATGGCGACCGTTACAACACAATCAAAAGCAAAAACTACTGCGCCCGCAAAACCAAGCGTGGTGACCAATACCTATACCTATAAAGGTGTTGATAAAAAAGGTACGCAAGTCCAAGGTGAGATCAACAGCTCCAGCCCCGCGTTGGCCAAAGCCCAATTATTGAAGCAAGGCATCTCCGCCAAGTCGGTTACCAAAAAGTCCAAACCCTTATTTGGCGGGGAAGGCAAAGCAATTAAACCAGCTGACATCGCTGTATTTGCTCGCCAGATGGCCACAATGATGAAAGCGGGGGTCCCACTGGTACAGGCATTTGATATTGTTGCCGATGGCCTGGAGAATCCCAACTTAAAAAAATTAGTCTTAAATATTCGCGACAGTGTGGCAGCCGGGGGGGGATTCGCCCCGTCTCTTCGCCAGCATCCCAAGTATTTCGACGATCTATTCTGCAACCTGGTTGAAGCCGGTGAGCAGGCTGGCGCATTGGAAACGTTGCTTGACCGAGTGGCTACCTATAAGGAAAAGACAGAGCAGTTAAAGGCAAAAATCAAAAAGGCACTCAGTTATCCAATTGCTGTTGTAATCGTGGCTATTGTTGTAACGGGTGTTTTGCTTGTAAAAGTGGTGCCGCAATTCGCAGAAACATTTAGCAGCTTCGGAGCCAATCTACCTGCATTCACGCTGTTTGTTTTACATCTATCTGAATTAGCTCAGAAATATTGGCTGTTCTTTTTGTTTGGGATGGCAGGGTTTTTCTTCGTTTTTAAAGAAGCCAATCGCCGATCTGTTGCTTTCTCTTATATGGTTGACAGATATGTCCTCAAAATTCCGGTTGTAGGCCAAATTATTTACCTGTCCGTAATGGCTCGCTTTGCTCGTACCCTATCCACCACATTTGCAGCAGGTGTGCCTCTGATTGAAGCATTGTCATCTGTGGCAGGAGCAGCGGGCAACAAAATCTATGCAGATGCCATTATTAAAGTTAGAGAAGATGTATCTACAGGTATCCAATTAAATACTGCATTGAAAACAACAAATATATTCCCCACCCTTCTTATTCAAATGGCCGCTATTGGTGAAGAGTCTGGTGCATTGGATGCAATGCTAGACAAGGTCGCTACTTACTATGAAGAAGCAGTGGATAATACCGTGGACAGCCTCACCTCTCTTCTGGAACCCATGATTATGTCCGTACTTGGCATCTTGGTGGGTGGACTCATGGTTGCGATGTATATGCCTATCTTCCAACTCGGCAGCGTGGTGTAACAGTGTCTGATTTTCTAAAGATTCTTGAATTATTTCCTGCGGCAGCCTTAGCTGCCGCAGGCATTTTAGGCTTACTGGTTGGCAGCTTTTTAAATGTTGTTATATACCGCTTGCCCAAAATGATGGAGCGGGAATGGCGTGAACAATGTGTTGATTTTCTTGGTATTGAAAATTTAAAGGAGCTTGAAAAGTTTCAGGCCACATCAGTCAAGTTTAATTTGGTCACCCCTAACTCTACATGCCCACACTGCGGCCACCAAATCCGACCTTGGGAAAATATACCAATCATTAGCTATATGGCACTGAGAGGCAAATGCTCCTCCTGTAAAGCGAGTATTTCTATTCGCTATCCGATCATAGAATTGGTTACGGGTGTTTTGTCCACGGCGGCAGTATTTGTTTTCGGCGCTAACGCCGCTGGCCTGGCTGCCATGTTTTTTTTCTGGTGCCTAATTGCACTCACCATGATTGATGTTGACACGCAATTACTGCCAGACAGCATTACTCTACCCTTGTTATGGCTGGGTTTGATCGCGAATCATTTTGGCTTATTCACCAACCTCGATAGTGCTGTCATAGGGGCAGTTGCCGGTTATCTTTCACTCTGGTCCGTGTATTGGCTATTTAAATTGCTGACAGGAAAGGAGGGCATGGGCTACGGCGATTTCAAGTTACTGGCAGCTCTGGGGGCCTGGTTAGGTTGGCAAATGTTGCTGCAGATAATTTTGCTGAGCGCGCTGGTGGGGGCGATTATTGGTATCAGCATGATTGTGCTGCGCGGCCGCGATAGAAATATTCCCATACCTTTTGGTCCTTACCTCGCTGTAGCTGGCGCTATTGCACTGCTGTGGGGTCATGATATCAACCAGCTCTATTTAAACTACGCCTTCGCTCACCACTAAGATGTCTTTAACAAACATTATGATTGTAGGGCTCACTGGCGGTATAGGAAGCGGTAAATCTGAGGTATCCCGTCGCTTTGAGAAGCTGGGAATATGTGTAGTGGATGCAGACAAGGTCGCCAGAGAGGTAGTAGAACCCGGTAAACCTGCGCTGGATGCAATCGCCAATCATTTCGGCAAGGATATTCTCAACGACGGCCAAGCACTGGATCGCGCCAGGCTGCGCAATATCATTTTTTCCAGTCCAATCGAAAAGCAATGGCTGGAAGCTTTACTACATCCGGTCATTCGCGCGGAAACTATTGTGCAACTACAATCCAGCAGCAGCGCTTACGTCATACTCATGTCCCCCCTGTTGCTGGAGACAGATCAATATAAATTGGTAGATCGGGTTTTAGTCGTAGATGCCAGCGAAAGTTTGCAGCTAGCCCGCGCAAGCGCCAGGGACGGGAACTCACCAGAACAAATTGAACGTATAATGGCGACCCAAATGAATCGTCAGGAACGCCTGGAGCGAGCCGACGATGTTATTCACAATCACAATGACTTAAACGAACTGCAAGCGCAGATTGACGAGTTACACATCCACTATCTGCAACTTGCGAAAGAAAAGCGTTAAACCTATGTCAGAAAATCAAAAACAACCGCCGCTTCAACTCAAATGTCCCACCTGCAATAAAATAGTGCTGTGGAATGACGATTTTCCCCATCGTCCTTTTTGCAGTGATCGCTGCCGTTTAATTGATTTGGGAGAATGGGCCAGCGAAAATCATCGCATCGCAGGGGAAGCCATAACCCCGTCCAATGACGACTCAGAAGGTTAAACGACTTATCGAATAAGCCGTTTTAATTCCACCATTCACTGATAGCCGCTATACCTTGTCCGCCTCGAACAATAGCTTCCGCCAAGTCCGCCTCTGTCATACCGCCGAGGGCATATACAGGTACGGCAATCGGCTCAATAAGTTCACTGAAGACATCCCATCCTATGGGTACCTGTCCTGGATGAGATGATGTGTGCTGAACGGGTGACAACAATAGATAATCCGCACCTATACTTTGTGCCTTTGCCAGCTCCTGTGAGTTGTGGCAGGAAGCTCCCAACAAAATATTGCCGGCCACAGGGCGTTGCTGGCAACGCATTAATTCATGGGAGTTTAAATGCAAACCGGCATTTGGCAGCGGGCAAGATGCAAATAATTCAGGAGAGCAATTCAGCTGCAATTGCGCCTTGAACCTGGCGCATAGCAAGGCGAGCGGCTCCGCCACAGAAACCATCATATTGGTTTCTAGCATACGTAACTGAACCAGTCGAATACCGCACTTTAAGGCATTCTCCGCACGATTCAGGCACTCTTCGATAGAAGTGAAATCTCCTGTAATCAACAATCGCCTGGGCAATTTGATAGCGGAAATAATCGGGCGGTTTGCGGCGGGAAACTCATATTGATGTAAATCCGCAGGCGCCACCCACTGAATGGGTTGGCCTTCATTGCCGATGGGCTGACCGCTGAACGCCACAACCTTATGCACATCCAGCAAAACCTGTTTATCACCATAATCGTGCCGGATTTTTATCAGCGGCTCTGTAGCGCTTATATCAATCGCCAGCTCTTCATAAAGCTCGCGTTTAAGCGCTGCAAAAAGCGACTCACCTGGTTCAACTTTGCCACCGGGAAATTCCCACAACCCGCCCTGATGACTATTATCAGGGCGTTTGGCGATTAATATATTGCCGTCAGAATTGACGATCACTCCCACGGCAACATGCACTAATTTCACACACAATCCTTACGAACGATAATCGGCGTTAATACGAACATATTCGTAAGAGAGATCAGTGGTCCACAGGGTTTCCGCGAAATTGCCGCGTCCCAGTTGGATATTAATCGCGATCTGGGTGCCGTTCATAACCTCCTGACCTTGCGCTTCCGTATAGCTGGCAGCGCGACCGCCGTTCTCGACAATCAGCACATCATTCAAATGCACGATAACTTTAGTCGCATCGAGATTTTCCAAACCGGCATAACCAATAGCGGCAACAATACGTCCCCAGTTTGGATCTGAAGCAAACAATGCGGTCTTGATTAACGGGGAGTGCGCCACCGCATAACCGACATCCAGGCATTCATCACGAGTCGCACCGCCACTCACCGCAACAGTCACAAACTTGGTAGCACCTTCACCATCGCTCACGATACTTTGTGCGAGATATACGTGTGCAGCCAAAATAAGTTCGCGCACTTTTTCGTAGAGTTCGCCACTTGGCTCGGTAATTTCCGGTAGATCCACCTGGCCACTGGCAATCAAAATGCACGAGTCGTTGGTAGAGGTGTCGCCATCAATCGTGATGCGGTTGAAAGATTTATCGGCAGCTTCTTTTGAAAGTTGTTGCAACACCGGTTGTGCAATTTTCGCATCTGTCGCTATGTAACCCAGCATGGTTGCCATATTGGGCTTGATCATGCCAGCGCCCTTGGCAATACCATTCACAGAGATGGTTTTACCTTTATATTCAATTTGCTGGCTAAAACCTTTTGGACGAGTGTCGGTGGTCATGATGCCGGCACCTGCGTCATCCCAACCATTTTCGGTGGCTTTTTCCAACGCTTCGGGAATCACGGCAATAATTTTTGCAACCGGCAAAGGCTCACCAATAACACCGGTAGAAAATGGCAGAACCTGCTCTGGCTTAACACCTTTGGCACTCGCTATAGCGGCACAAGTTGCTTTGGCATCAGCAAGTCCCTGAGCGCCGGTACAGGCGTTGGCATTGCCAGAGTTAATCACCAGATAACGAATGGCCGCTTTGCTCAAGTGCTCGCGACATACAGTTACAGGGGCCGCGCAAAAAGCATTTTTTGTAAATACACCGGCGACACTGCTGCCTTCAGCCAATTCAAACAACACCACATCGCGGCGATTCACTTTTTTAATACCGGCGCACACTGCAGTTAATTTCACACCTTGTACGGGGTGCATATGGGGGAAGGGATATTCGCCAACGGCCATAATAAAAATCCTGAAATATTTGTTACCGTTGCCAGCCGCCAGAAAACACTTCTAGCGACCAGCCACTCAACTCTCGTTACTCAAACTGTCCATGACAGCTTTTGAATTTTTTGCCCGAACCACAAGGACACGGATCGTTGCGTCCTACTTTACGCCCTTCGCGAATAACAGGCGCTTGCCCTGCAGCCCTTTGCTCTGGTACCGGTTCAGTAAGTGAGGCTGCTTGCTCGTGCTGCAACTGCATTTTTTGACGGGCCAACTCTTCGCGACGCTGCAGCTCCATCATTTCCATCTGCTCACGAGTAATGGGTTCAACACGTGCCATTAAATGAACCGTTTCGCGCTTCACGTTCATCAGCATATTCTGGAAGAGTTCAAAAGATTCGCGTTTGTATTCTTGTTTGGGGTTGCGCTGGGCGTAAGAGCGCAAATTAATGCCTTGACGCAAATGATCCATACTGGCCAATTGCTCTTTCCAGCAATTGTCCAACACTTGCAACATCACTTGCTTTTCAATTTCCAGCATTATCTCGCCAAAGCGCTCACACTTGGCCTCGTAAGCAGTTTGGATTTCCACACGAATTTTTTCGCGCAAAGTATCCTCATGCAGGTGAGTATCCTCCTCCAACCACTTTGCAATGGGCAGATGCAAGCCAAAGTCCATTTCGATTTGCTTTTCAAGACCAGAAATATTCCATTGATCTTCGATAGATTGCGGTGGGATAAAGGTATCAATCATATCGTTGACTACATCGCCGCGAATAGCGGTAATGGTATCGCGAATATTTTCAGCTTCGAGTAACTCGTTGCGTTGGTGGTAAATAATCTGACGCTGGTCGTTAGCTACGTCGTCAAACTCCAGCAATTGTTTACGTATATCAAAGTTGCGGCCTTCCACTTTACGCTGGGCTTTTTCAATGGCGTTGTTCACCATGCGATGCTCAATAGCTTCCCCTTTTTCCATGCCCAGTGCCTGCATAAAATTACGCACGCGATCTGAAGCAAAGATACGCATCAGGTTATCTTCCAGCGACAAATAAAAGCGCGTCAAACCCGGGTCACCTTGACGACCGGCACGACCACGCAGCTGATTATCGATACGGCGAGATTCGTGGCGCTCTGTACCAATAATATGAAGACCACCCGCCTCAAGTACCAGATCGTGGCGTTTTTTCCACTCAGCTTTCACAGCGGCAATTTGATCCGGCGTTGGATTTTCCAATGCGTCGACTTCAGACTCCCAACGACCACCCAACACAATATCGGTACCACGACCGGCCATGTTGGTAGCAATGGTGACAGTACCAGGGCGACCAGCTTGCGCGATAATTTCTGCTTCTTGCTGGTGGAACTTCGCATTCAATACACGGTGCGCAATACCAGCCTTGGTGAGGCGACGAGACATTTCTTCGGAAGTTTCAATCGACGCAGTACCTACCAGAATCGGCGCATTTTTAGCTTGGTAAGTTTTGATGTCGTTGACAATCGCCTGGTACTTTTCTTCTACCGACAGGAATACCAAATCGTTCAGGTCCAAACGCTGTTTTGGTCGATTGGTGGGAATTACCACTACATCCAAACCATAAATCTCACGGAATTCGTAAGCCTCAGTATCAGCAGTACCCGTCATACCAGCTAAGACGGGATAGAGACGGAAATAATTCTGGAAGGTAGTTGAAGCCAGCGTCTGGCTTTCACTTTGAATGGGCACATTTTCTTTGGCCTCAATTGCCTGGTGCAAGCCCTCACTCAGACGACGACCTTGCATAGTGCGGCCTGTGTGTTCGTCGATCAGAACCACTTGATTGTTTTCAACAATGTATTCCACGTCGCGATGGAAAAGCGCACGGGCTTTGAGTGCGGAACCAACGTGATGCAAAAGCGTAAGGTTATTCGCAGCATAAAGATTTTGATCTGCCTGCAGCAAACCGGCAGCAACCAACGCTTCTTCCACATGTTGATGACCTTGCTCGGTCAGTTCTACCTGGCGAGATTTTTCATCGACCGAGAAATCACCTGGCTTGGTAATAACTTTGCGCTCGCCGTCTTCACCATTATCAATCTGCTGGGAAAGCTTGCTCACTAATTGGAACATGCGCTTGTAAAGTTCAGAGCTGTTTTCCGCCTGGCCGGAAATAATCAGCGGTGTACGAGCTTCGTCGATAAGGATGGAGTCAACTTCATCCACTACCGCAAAGTTCAGTGGGCGCTGGACTTTGTCGGCACGGTTGAGCGCCATATTATCGCGCAGATAATCAAAACCGTATTCGTTGTTGGTGCCGTAAGTAATGTCGCAACCATAGGCCTGACGTTTTACGTCTGAAGGCTGCATCGACAGAATCACACCAACAGACATACCCAGAAACTCATACACCGGACGCATCCAGTTAGCATCGCGATTCGCCAGGTAATCGTTCACGGTCACCACGTGCACGCCTTTACCAGCCAATGCGTGCAGGTAACTCGGCAGGGTCGACACCAGAGTTTTACCTTCACCGGTACGCATCTCGGCGATGCGACCTTCGTGCAGGGTCATACCACCGATCATCTGCACATCAAAGTGACGCATATTCATCACGCGACGGCTTGCCTCACGCACTGTGGCAAACGCTTCCGGCAGAAGCGCATCCAGTGTTTCGCCTTTTTGATAGCGATCGCGAAACTCCTGAGTCTTGGCTTTTAATTGCTCATCAGTGAGCGCTTGCATGCTTGGCTCAAGGGCATTGATTTGCACAACCACTTTGCCCATGCGCTTTAATTCGCGATCATTCTTGGAGCCAAAGATGGATTTCAACAACTTGTTTAACATGGTGTGTACCGTCTATAACAAAAACAAAAAATAGGTAAGCCCCGACCTGAACAGGCGGGCACAGCGAAGGAAATAAAAGGAGAACTATCGATTAGTCGTGTGGATGTAGCTGGCGGGATCAACTACCCGACCATTTTTATAGACTTCGAAGTGAACATGAGGTGCCGTTGAACGGCCGGTAGAACCAACCAGAGCGATGATTTGGCCTTTCTTAACCACATCACCAATCCGGACAAGATTTAATTTGTTATGCGCATAACGGGTTTCAAAGCTGCCACCGTGATTAATCTGAATCAGATTGCCGTAATCACTGGTGAGCACAGACTGGGTCACCACTCCTGCAGCCACTGCCGTAATTGCAGTGCCCATGGGCGCCGTAAAATCTATACCCGAGTGGAATTCAGACTTGCCATTAAAGGGATCGGCACGATAGCCAAAACTGGATGACAGATAGCCATTGGAAACGGGCAAAGTATCAAACAGCGCATCTGCTTCGAAACTTCGGGTCATTAGAATAGAATCGAGCGCCTTGAACTGCTGCTCACGATTCTGAACATGATCGGATAGATTATTTAATAAGGTTAGAAATTCTGAAGTACTGACCGCTCCAGCGGTGGAGAGAGGTCCGCCCATACCCGGAGGTTGGGAGAAGTTAAATTCGCCTTTATCCAGCTTGGCGACTTTGGTCAGACGCTCGCCGAGCGCATCGAGCCTTACCAATCGCGATTGCAAATCAGCAACTTTTGCTGTTAAAGCGGCCACCTGCCCTTCTGTTTGCTTGCGCGATTTTTCCAGCTTTTCTTTTTGTTCGAAGAGCGCGGTTCCCCAGGTGGGGGCATCGGCGTTGAGTACGTCATTTTTATCAAAGTTGACTAGCCAGTTGTATCCCCAAGCACCTATGGCCGTAGGTATCCCCAATAAACAGACAGACAAAAAGGCGCGCGTCCACCCCCCGAGGGTCAGGCTCCTGGTTTGTCCATGATCTGAATTGACGATAATAATTTTCATTAAGTGACGATACTTAAGGTAATTACTGGCTCGGTTTATGTGTGGCCGCGTTGCCCGAAAGCTCGGAGCTGGCCGGAGTTACACCCAAATACTTCATGCAAATCAGTTAGTTATGTAAGCTCTGCACAATTTAGGGACGATTATCAATTTCCCAAGGGCGCGGCTAAAAGGCCCGGGTGGCGAAATATCTCATAGAAGGAATCGAATTTCCAACAAAAACTTTGGCGGCTCGTTTAGCGGCGAACAGCCGGTAACCATTGGTTACGCGGCTGAAATAGCGGTAGCAAAGGACACTGGGGCGCTGTCCTCATCCTCAAAAATCACGTACTCCCAGGCATCCTCTTGTTCAATCAGCTTCCTGAGTGCGCGGTTATTCAATGAGTGACCAGACTTATGAGCACGGAACTCACACAACAGGCTATTGCCCAGCATATAAAGATCGCCGATTGCATCCAGCACTTTGTGTTTTACGAATTCGTCTTCGTAGCGCAAGCCGTCTTCGTTAAGTACACGGTACTCATCCACGACAATCGCATTATCCATACTGCCGCCACGCGCCAAACCTTTGGAACGCAGATATTCAATCTCGTGCATAAATCCGAAAGTGCGCGCACGACTGATCTCTTTTATGAACGATTTACTGGAAAATTCCACTGTAGTCTCCAAGCTGGTTCCCTGGAACACAGGCAAATCAAAAGCAATGGAGAAATGCACTTTAAAACCGTCAAACGGCAAAAAGGTGGCAACTTTATCGCCATCCTGCAAAGTAACTTCTTTCAATACGCGTACAAACTTTTTGGGTGCGTCCTGCTCCTGGATACCGGCGGACTGTAAAAGGAAGATAAATGGACTGGCGCTGCCATCCATGATCGGAATTTCCGGTGCATCCAATTCCACCACGGCATTATCAATACCCATACCCGCCATGGCAGATAACAAGTGCTCGACCGTGGAAACCCGCACATCGTTATTAATCAAACAGGTTGAAAGCGTCGTTTCGCCAACATTGTGTGCTTTGGCTTGAATCTCGACGGGGGGATTAAGATCAGTACGACGAAAAACTATGCCGGTATCGACATCACCGGGCAAAAGGGTGAGATGAATTGTTTGACCGGTATGCAATCCAACACCGGTGGTACGAATAGAATTTCTCAGCGTTCTCTGCTTGATCATAAAACATGGCCCCGATAAAACCACAAAACGCAGCAAAGGGAGGATGCTGCGGCAGCATTTACCAGCGCACGTTTTGCAGACGAAATGCGCTGGTATTTATTCAGGGCCATGCTAACAACTGGGCAAAGGATAAGCCAGTTGAGCTGACTAATTGCTTCTATAGTTTTACTCTAACAAGCGCTCTGGTTCTAACCAAAACGCTTGTTTGCCGATCACGTTCAATGATTAATCGGCTTGGCGACGCAAGAATGCCGGAATATCCAGATATTCAAGATCTTTGTCAGCCAAAGGCGCAGTTGCTACCGCCTGGGCAGTTGCTTTGGCTCGTTGGGCAATCGGACGATCCAGTGCGCTGTAATCAATCTGGCCAGTACTGCGACGAGTGTTGTCTACCACCACTTTGGTAGGTGCAGGCTTGGCCGCTTCTTTGGCAACCGGCGCAGCGGCAGCACCTACTGAACCCAGGCCAGTAGCTACTACAGTTACACGCAATTCGTTAGTCAGCTCCGGATCGATAACGGTACCAACCACAACGGTTGCATCTGCAGATGCGAATTCATTGATGATCTCACCCACTTCGGTGAATTCACCCATGGTCATATCGATACCAGCAGTAACGTTAACCAGAATACCGCGAGCGCCTTGCAGGTTGACATCTTCCAGCAGCGGGCTGCGAATAGCCGCTTCGGCCGCTTCGCGTGCACGGTTGTCGCCGCTTGCGCGACCAGTACCCATCATCGCCAAGCCCATTTCAGACATAACAGTGCGAACGTCTGCAAAGTCCACGTTGATCATACCGGGACGAATAATCAAATCAGCAATACCTTGCACTGCACCTTGCAATACATTGTTCGCGGCTTTGAAAGCATCCAGCAGTGAAGTTTGTTTGCCCAATACGGACAACAATTTTTCGTTCGGAATTGTGATCAAAGAATCAACACGATCGCCCAATTCTTTGATGCCAGCTTCGGCAATTGCCATACGCTTGCGACCTTCGAATGGGAAAGGTTTGGTAACCACGGCAACCGTCAGAATGCCGAGTTCGCGCGCGACTTCGGCAATCACCGGAGCACCGCCAGTACCAGTACCGCCGCCCATACCGGCAGCGATAAATACCATGTCGGCGCCACGCAGAACTTCGGCGATGCGCTCGCGATCTTCCATTGCAGCCTGACGACCCACTTCAGGATTGGCACCAGCGCCCAAACCTTTGGTCATGTGGCTACCTAACTGCAACACGGTGCGAGCATCAATATCTTTAAGTGCCTGAGCATCGGTGTTAGCGCAGATAAACTCTACACCTTCCACTTTGCCGGCAATCATGTGCTTGACTGCGTTACCGCCGCCACCGCCCACACCGATAACTTTGATAACCGCGCTTTGATGAATGCTATCGACTAATTCAAACATGGCTACTCCCCTTTCCCTTAACAGTCTGCAAAAAATTAAATTGTAAAATCGGTTGAATTGCGGCTTTTAGAAATTGCTTTGGAACAACTTTTTCAGCCTGCCAAACAGCGAACCCTGCCCCTCTTTGATATGGTGCGCCGCGCGCCCCATATCCTGGTGCTGTTGCTTCATGGCATATATCAGTAAGCCCACGGCTGTCGAATAGATCGGATTGTTTACGATATCCGACAGACCGCGCACATTTTGTGGTGCGCCCAAGCGCACTGGCATATGGAAAATTTCCTCTGCCAGCTCTACCACACCTTCCATTTTTGAGGTGCCACCTGTCAGTACTATCCCGGCGGCAATCAAATCTTCATAACCACTGCGACGCAATTCAGATTGCACCAGAGTAAATAATTCGTCGTAACGGGGTTCAACCACTTCCGCCAGAGCCTGGCGAGATAAATCGCGCGGTTGGCGGTCGCCCACACTGGGTACTTTGATGGTTTCATCCGGGCTTGTGAGCTTGGCCAGCGCACAGGCGTATTTAATTTTTATTTCTTCAGCGTTGGGCGTTGGTGTGCGCAATGCCATGGCGATATCGTTGGTCACCTGGTCTCCCGCAATCGGGATCACACCCGTGTGACGAATAGCGCCGTCTTTAAAAATGGCGATATCGGTAGTGCCACCACCTATATCCACAACACAAACGCCCAGCTCTTTTTCATCATCGGTCAGCACTGAGTAGCTGGACGCAAGTTGCTCAAGAATAATATCTTCAACTTCGAGACCGCAGCGGCGAATACATTTTTCGATATTTTGCGCCGCATTCACCGCACAAGTGACCAGATGGACTTTGGCTTCAAGGCGCACGCCTGACATACCCAATGGCTCTTTTACGCCATCTTGATCATCAATCAAAAATTCCTGCGGCAATATGTGCAGGATTTTCTGGTCCGCAGGAATAGCCACTGCCTGGGCTGCATCTATCACACGCTCCAAATCCTGTGGAAAAACTTCGCGATCGCGAATCGCTACTATGCCGTGGGAATTCAGGCTGCGAATATGGCTTCCCGCGATACCTGCATACACCGAGTGAATCTGGCAACCGGCCATCAGCTCAGCTTCTTCAACAGCGCGCTGGATAGACAACACGGTGGACTCGATATTCACTACCACGCCTTTTTTCAGGCCGGTAGAACGGTGAGAACCAATACCGGCGATTTCAAGGATACCTTCAGGTGTAATAGCGCCGACAATAGCAACAACCTTGGAGGTCCCTATGTCCAGGCCCACAATCATTTTGTTGTCACTAGCATTTGCCATTACTTAACCTCGTTGATCCGGACTTACCTTTGTCCCGGTCATTTATTTTTTCTGGATCGCCCTGCCATCAGCAAAGCCAGGATTGTTATTTTGCAGTTAGCGTTGATTCCGGTTTCAGGTACTTTTTTGCCATCTCCGAATCTTCAACCCATCGCACTGCAACACCGTTTGGGTAGCGCGCATCAATCGCTTTTACATCACCCCAAACACTGTTTAAAAATTTATCGTATACAGTAACAAATCTACGCAATTTTTCCATCACTTGTTCGCGTCCAATTGCGATTTCTACATCATTTTTTAAGGTTAAACGCCATGATTTTTTGTTATCGCACTTTAACGCGACTATTTCGAGCCCACGCGAGCGTAAAAGCGTGGCCAAATCCTGATATTGCTGCATGATTTCGCGCGCATTATTTTCGTTTCCCTGCAGCCAGGGCAGCCCTAAAAGTTTGTCGGTATCTTTTACACGAATAATTTCGCCGCGCTGATTCAGAAAGCCATTTGCATCCCAACGCGCAATCGGTTTTTGCTCTGAAATTTTTACAACCAAGGTATCTGGCCAACGTCGACTCAGATAAACATGCTCAACCCAGGGGTCATCCTGAAGCACGTTTTTTAAACGCTCCAGATTCAACTGCAAAAAATCGCCATCGATTTCCCTTTCGATCAACTCCATGGCGCGGTCTTTTGGCAAATATTGAAATTGCCCTTCAACCGCTACGCTTTTAAGTGGCCGCTCCAACAACCGCGTTAAAGGTTCGCTGGCAAACCAGGCAATCACGGCAAAAGAAACAAGCAGCACCATCAATCCAAGGCCGCGATAAATGATTTTGCGCGAGACTTTTGCCCTTACTTCATCCACCGCACTTTTGGGTTGCGATCCTGATGCGCTTTTTTTCACCTTACCTTGGGGTGAAACCTTGGTGTAACCCTTTTCCCGTCGCAGCGCAGACTCAGGTTTAGCCATGATTGGATCATCAAACACAACCCGACTGCGTTTTTCAGTGGCTGAAACGGATTCGGCCGTTTGTTTTGCAATGAGTGGTCGCCCGGTTGTCACCATCGGCTTGCTGGTTTTTATCGCCGCAGGCTTATCTGCTACCGCATCCCGCGCCGTTAATTTCTTATCGCCAACAATCGAACTGCGCGCTTTGGGTTGACGGCGCGGCTCATCGAGCAATACGTCTCGCTCAAAAAGCCGATTCGCGTCTACCAGCCTGTCAGTAACAGCGGAGCCAGTAGCAGCTGCTCGCTCGGCAGTTGATGGTTTGCGTTTAAGAAACACTGGCTATCGCCTCACAAACTGGAACGCAAAATGGTTAAGACCAACTCGGGAAAACTAAGCCCGTATACCTTGGCTGCCATAGGAACCAAACTATGACTGGTCATGCCCGGTGCAGTATTCACTTCCAACAAATAAAAATTCTGGTCTTGGTCTGCCATAACATCGACGCGCCCCCAACCATCACAGCCAACAGAGTTAAAGGCAGCTAATGCCAGCGCTTTAATTTCACTCTCCTTTTGCGGAGACAAACCGCAGGGGCATAGATAGCGTGTGTCATCGGCGATATATTTCGCGTCGTAGTCATAAAACACGTGATCTGTTTCAAGTTTGATGGGAGGCAGCGCCTCTCCACCCAAAATCGCTACCGTGTATTCACCACCAACGATCAAACGCTCCGCAATCACACATCCATCGTAAACAGCAGCATTTGTATATGCTTGAGCCAAACCTTCCGCTGAATTTACGCGCGACATGCCAATGCTTGAACCTTCATGCGCTGGTTTTACCATGACCTCACCACCCAACTGCAACAGCACTTGTTGCCAGTCACTTTGCGCGCTGAGTATGGCGAAATCCGGTGTAGACAAATGTACGCCGCGCCACAATTGTTTGGTGCGCAACTTATCCATAGCCAATGCAGACGCCTGTACACCACTTCCGGTGTAGGGAATTTGTAAATATTCGAGCAGCGCCTGCATACGACCATCTTCGCCACCGGCACCGTGCAATGCTAAAAAAGCGCGATCAATGTTTGCGGCCTGTATATCCGCTATAGCATTGGGACCAATATCAATAGCGACATGATCAACACCTGCCTCTGCCAGTGCAGCAACTACAGCCGCACCACTTTGCAAAGAAACTTCACGCTCGGAAGATGTTCCTCCCAGCAACACACCTACACGACCCAACTGTTGTTTGAAGTCACTGTTAATGGGTAACTTGATTGCTTGCATTACTCGCCTCGCCTTACTGCAAATTACGTTTTGCCAATTCGGGGGATAATCCGCCCACATTGCCTGCACCTTGGGTAATGACTATGTCACCCGCGCGCACTATGTCTTTGATAATGTCAGGAACGCCATCTACGGTTTCGACAAAAATAGGTTCCAGAACACCGCGCGCGCGAATACTGCGGCAGAGATGGCGACTATCCGCGCCCGGAATTGCCTCTTCACCGGCGCTGTAAACTTCGAGCATCACCAAAGCATCAACCGTTGAAAGCACTTCAACAAAATCTTCATAAAGATCACGCGTGCGAGTGAATCTATGCGGCTGATACACCATCACTAAACGACGCTCAGGCCAACCATCGCGCACTGCGCGAATAATGGCGGCAACTTCACGAGGATGATGACCGTAATCATCTACCAGCATGGCTTCACCATCGCCGATGGGAAAATTGCCGTAGATCTGGAAGCGGCGACCAACGCCCTGGAAATTCGCCAGGCCCTGCTGAATAGCTTCATCACTCAAGCCCTCATCCGTTGCAACCGCAACGACAGCCGTTGCATTGAGCACATTATGAATACCTACCGCATTCAAACGCACATGCAATGGTTTGGTGTGACCGGGGCGCACAACATCAAACTCCGAATAGAGCGGAAATTGTTTGATATTAGTGGCGTGAAAGTCACAGGCTTCACTAAAACCATAAGTCAGAATCGGGCGCGCCACTTCGGGAATAATGTCGCGAATAACCGGATCTTCACCGCAGAGCACCGCCAAACCATAGAAAGGCAGGTTGTGCAGGAAATCCACGAAGGTTTTTTTCAGCTTGGAAAAATCCCCGCCGTAGGTTTCCATGTGGTCTGCATCAATATTGGTGACTATCGCAACCATGGGTTGCAAGTGCAGGAAAGACGCATCGCTCTCATCAGCTTCAGCCACCAGGTAACGACTAGCGCCCAATTGCGCGTTGGTACCCGTGCTATTAACCAAACCGCCAATAATAAAAGTAGGGTCTTGCTTTGCTGCTGCTAAAACAGAAGCCATTAAACTGGTTGTTGTCGTTTTTCCGTGTGTACCAGCAACAGCAATTCCATGGCGATAACGCATTAACTCGCCCAACATTTCCGCGCGACGCACGATGGGGATGCGCAACTCACGGGCGCGAACAATTTCAGGGTTCGTATTGTTCACGGCGCTGGAGTTTACGACCACATCAGAGCCTTCAACATTTTCCGCTTCATGGCCAATAAAAATCCGCGCCCCTTTTTGCTCAAGGCGAGCAGTGACACTGGAGGCTTTTATATCCGAGCCGGAAATTTCATAGCCCTGGTTAATCAATACTTCGGCAATACCACTCATACCAGCGCCGCCAATACCGATAAAATGAATGCGGCGAATACGGCGCATCTCAGGTACTTCGTAATAATCAGTTTTAAAATCTGCGGCCTTATGCACTGGCCACCTCCACACAAATATCGGCAACTGTTTGTGCAGCTTGCGGAAGCGCAAGCGCACGCGCATTGGTTGCCATCGTTTTTAAATAATTGGGCTCGCTCAGTTGGTCACTTAACAGCGAAGCCAACTTGTCAGCCGTAAGTTCGCGCTGCGCGACCGCAATACCGGCGCCAGCACGCGTTAAAATCGCGGCGTTAAAACTTTGGTGATCATCAATTGCTGTGGGCAATGGAATCAGCAGAGCTGCGGCACCCGCTGCCATCAACTCACTCACCGTAAGCGCGCCCGCACGGCAAATCACTATATCGGCCCAGGCATAGGCGCTTGCCATATCATCAACAAACGCATCTACTTTAGCGTTAACCTGATGCTGCATATAACTCGCAATAGTTGCTTCAACATGGTTTTTTCCAGATTGATGACGAACCTGCGGGCGCTGCGCCACCGACAATTTTGCCAAGGCCTGCGGCACTAATTCATTAATGGCTTTTGCACCAAGACTTCCACCCAATACCAGCAAATGCAAAGGCTCATCGGCATCGCGCTGATTAAAACGCACCGCAGGCTCCGGCAAATTGGCAATCACCTGGCGCACCGGGTTTCCAACAACTTTAACAGCGTCTTTTGATTTATAAGCACCTTCAAAAGCTGCCAATACTTCAGTGGCAATTTTCGACAACAATCTATTGGTAGTACCCGCAACAGCATTTTGCTCGTGGATTACCAAAGGTCTGCCAAGCAAACGCGCCGCTACGCCACCTGGGCCAGAGGCGAACCCACCAAAACCTATCACTACATCCGGCTTCACTTTTCTCAAAATACTTATCGCTTGAGTGAGCGCACCAAGAATTAAAAAAGGAGCCTTTAACAATCCCATCACACCGCGACCGCGCACACCTTCAACACGAATGTGGTGTAAGGGAATATGCGCGGCAGGCACCAAGGTATTTTCGATACCGCGCGGTGTTCCTAACCATTCAATACGTGCGCCACGGTTACGCAACTCCTCAGCAACCGAGAGCGCTGGGAATACATGACCGCCTGTACCGCCGGCCATCACCATGACAGTGAGATTGTTCGCTTGCTTCGCCGTCATAATTTCACCGGCTGACGTTTGGTTAGCTCTTGCGGCGCCAACGCTTCAGCACCATGCAGACCTGCCACTTCCCATTGCGCGCGAATAACGAAAGCCATGAGCACGCAACAAATTAACAAACTACTGCCACCGTAACTGATAAACGGCAACGTCAAACCCTTGGTTGGCAGCAAGCCAGAAGACACGCCGACATTAATAAAAACCTGGAAGGTAAAAAGTATGCCTATGCCAAAAGTAGCAAGTGCGGCAAACATTTTTCCGCGCGCAAGATTGTTTTTCGCCACCATCAAAATGCGAACAATCAATGCCACAAACACGGCAACTATCAGGGTAGCGCCAATCAAACCAAACTCTTCCGCGATAATGGCGAAAATAAAATCTGTATGGGCCTCAGGCAAAAAGAACAATTTTTGCAATCCATTTCCCAGGCCCAGACCAACCCACTCTCCGCGACCGAAACCAATTAAGGATTGGGTGAGCTGATAACCACTGTTAAATTGATCCGCCCAGGGATCCAAAAAGGTGATCAATCGGCGCATACGATAGGGGGACAAAATCGCAATGGCTGCCATGCCACTGACAGCAATGCCAATCAATAATGAGAAATGCAGCATGCGGACACCGGCGATAAACATCATGCTGATAATGGTCGCCGAAAGTACCACCGAGCTACCAAAGTCAGGCTCCAATAACAGCAGGAATACCATGACACCGACAATTAGCATGGGCTTTAAAAAACCTTGCCATCCGAAATGCAATTCCTGAAAGCGTCGCGCAAAAAAGCTGGCAAAAAAGATAATCGCGCACACTTTGGCAATCTCGGACGCCTGCACCATGATCACGCCCAGGTTGAGCCAGCGACGACTACCATTCACCTGACGACCTATTCCAGGAATTAACACCACTACCAATAACAGCAAGGTGGCTAGCAAAAAATGTCCGGCATATTTTTCCCAGATACTGATTGGGACGGTGACGACAAAAGCAGCCAGAAACAATCCCATGACCAAATAAATTCCGTGGCGCTTGGCAAAGTACCAACCATCATTATGGGTATAGGTAGACGCCGCCGAAAAAGAAATGGAAGCCGAGGACACCATCACCAAACCAATGGACAAAAGTGCAAACCACAAGCACAGGAGTGGCCAGTCGATGCGCTGTCCCAGTGTCATTTGTGAGGATGCCAGTGATGTCATGATTATTTCGCCCCGGCGATCAATACTTGCACGGCTTCGCAAAATTTGTTGCCGCGATCTTCGTAATTTTTAAACATGTCAAAACTGGCGCAAGCTGGCGACAAGAGCACAGCGTCACCTGCTTTCGCCAATGCGAAAGATTTATCGACAGCTTCTTGCATAGAGCCGGCAAAGTGCACTGGAACCACACCATCAGCTGCTGCTGCAATCAAAGGAGCGTCGCGGCCAATTAGCACCAATTGGCAATTGGTTTTCGCCAATACAGGTTTGAGTTCATTAAAATCCTGACCCTTACCTTCTCCACCAACAATTACAATCAACTGCGCGGGGTTGCGGGCCAAGCCGGCGATAGCGGCAAGGGTGGCACCAATGTTGGTACCTTTGGAGTCGTTATAAAATTCTACGCCGTCTTTGCTTGACACAAATTCACAGCGATGATGCAAACCGCGAAAGCTTTTGAGTGTATCCAGCATGGCGGCCATTGGAATACCCGCTGCGTTGCCAAGTGCCAGCGCAGCGAGTGCATTGTCTACATTGTGCTTGCCGCGAATTTTCAATTCGCTGGCAGCGATTAATGGCTTGAGGTTTTGCGCAAGAAAAGATTCACCATTTTCCTCAATCAAACCGAAGCTGCCAAAATCTGCCTTGCCACCAAAATAAACAGGTTTGGCACTCGCAGCCAAAGGTGGATGAGTCAACACATCATTACGATTTACGATGATATGTTCCGCACCAAAATACACACGAAGCTTGGCGAGAATATAAGCGCGCATATTGGGATAGCGATCAAGGTGATCAGCGCTGATATTTAAGATGGTGGCGGCCTTGGCATTCAGCTTGGTAACCGTCTCCAGTTGAAAGCTGGACAATTCCATAACATAGAGTTCAATGTCGTCCGCCAACAAATCCAACGCCGGAGTTCCCAGGTTACCGCCAACGGCAACCTTGATACCGGCATTTGCCGCCATCTCTCCTACCAGCGTTGTCACTGTACTTTTGGCATTGGAGCCAGTAATCGCAACAATCGGTGCTTTGGCAAAACGACTGAAAATTTCTATATCACCTACCACTGAAACACCCGCGTTTTTTGCAGCAGCAATAGCGGGGGTTTCAATGGAGATGCCAGGACTTACGATCAGCTCATCAAAATGCAGCAACGAATCTGCATCCAACTCACCCAGTTGCAATTGGATGTCGGGAAACTCGGCTTTGATCTTGTCCAGGTTCGGCGGCAATTCACGGGTATCAAACAACACAAAGGGTTGCTGGTCACGAGCAAGAAAACGCGCAACCGAGAGACCGGTAATACCTGTCCCTATCACGGCTTTAATGCGAGTTGTGGCAATCATTTGTGTCACAGTGAATTTTCTCTTTTACAAAATTAACGAATTTTGAGTGTTGCTAAACCAATCAACACCAGTACCAGGGTAATAATCCAGAAACGCACAATAACGCGCGGCTCCGGCCAGCCTTTCAGTTCGAAGTGGTGATGAATCGGTGCCATACGGAATATGCGTTTGCCCGTCAATTTGAACGAAGCCACCTGCAAAATGACCGATACAGTTTCCAGCACAAAAATGCCGCCCATAATGAACAACACTATTTCGTGGCGAACAATCACAGCAATAACACCCAACGCTCCACCCAACGCCAACGCGCCTACGTCGCCCATAAATACCGTGGCCGGATACGTGTTAAACCACAAGAAGCCGAGGCCAGCACCAACCATTGCGCAGCAAAAAACCACCAGCTCGCCAGCGCCGGGAATGTAGGCAATGTGCAAATAATCAGAAAATTTCAGGTTGCCTGCGAGATAGGCAATTAATGCGAGCGCACCTGCCACCATCACACAAGGCATAATCGCCAGGCCGTCCAGTCCATCCGTCAAATTAACCGCGTTGCTGGTACCCACAATCACGAAATAGGAAAAGACGATATAAAAGACACCCATATCCAGAGCGACATTTTTAAAGAAGGGAATAAATAATTGTGTTTCCGCAGATGATGATGCGGTGTAAAACAAAAACGCTGCTGAACCAAAACCAGCGATAGACTGCCAAAAATATTTCCAGCGCGCTGGCAAGCCACGAGAATCTTTTTTCGCGACCTTGCGGTAATCATCAACCCAACCCACTGCACCAAATACGGCAGTGACAATCATCACCACCCATACATAACGATTATTCAAATCAGACCACAGTAAGGTGCTGGCAAAAATCGCAACCAGAATCAGTGCACCGCCCATTGTTGGAGTGCCAGATTTACTTAAATGGGTTTGTGGACCATCGGTGCGTACAGCCTGGCCGATTTTCAGCTCACTCAAACGACGTATAAACCAAGGGCCGAGCAACAGCGAAATACCCAACGCGGTGAGCACACCGAGAATGGCGCGCAGCGTGAGGTACTGGAATACCCCAAAGCCATGAATATGTTCTTTTAATTGTTCGGCAAGCCAAAATAACATTAGTGTGTGTCTCCGATTGCACAAAGTGCACTCACCACCAAATCCATTTTGGCGCTGCGAGAGCCTTTGATTAATATTGTGGTACCCGGTGTCGCCAGGGCTTCAAGCTCGGCGATCAATTGTTCGCGCGTGTCAAAGTGCTTCGCACCAGCGGCAAAAGCATCGCTCGCGTTGCGACTCAACTTGCCCAGGGTAAATAAATGGTTGATATTTTTTTGTTTGGCATAACCGCCTAATTGCGCATGTAATTGTTCGGCGTCATCACCCAGCTCGGCCAAATCGCCCAGGACAAAAATGCAATTGCCGTTGCAGGCTGCCAACACATCCATAGCCGCACGTACGGAACCCGGATTAGCGTTGTAACTATCATCGATAACGACTGCACCCTGCTTAGCTTGATGGCGACTCATGCGACCACTGACAGGCGCAAATTTTTGCAATCCTTGCTGGATCTGTTGCGAATTGGCGCCAACCGCTGATGCCATTGCAGCAGCCATCAATGCGTTGCGCACACTATGCTCACCGGGGATATTCAACTGCACACTACATACTTCGCCTTTGAGCACCAACTCAAAGGATACGGAACCATCTGTGAGTTCAAGCTGCTGCGCAAAGCAATCAGCTTCTTTATTGGCAAATGAAACGCGAATCACGTTTGCCTTCATGTTCGCCAGCCACTGGGGTGCGAACTTATCGTCGACGTTGACTATCGCCGTGTCGCCAGCTTGCAAGTCTTGATAAATTTCACCCTTGGCTTGCGCAACACCTTCAATAGAACCGAAGCCGGCAATATGCGCAGGCATCACGTTATTGATCATGGCGACCTGTGGTCGCGCCAGCGAACATAAGTAGGCAATTTCACCTATAGCACTCGCACCCATTTCAACTACAGCGAACTCATGATCAGCGTCGAGCTGCAATAGCGTAAGCGGAACACCTATGTGGTTATTCAAATTACCCTTGGTAGCATGCACCTTGCCGTACTCTTGCAATATGCAAGCGAGCATAGCTTTCACCGTAGTTTTTCCACTGCTGCCAGTAATTGCCAGCACAGGTTTATGGAATGCATTGCGATTCATCGCGGCAATCTGACCCAGTGCCAACAGGCTATCCCTCACAACAAGCTGGGGCAGTGAAATATGAGGGGATAATTTTTCTACCACTAAACCACAAACATTTTGCGCTGCCGCCTGATCAAGAAAGTTATGCGCATCAAAGTTTTCGCCGCGCAGTGCGACAAATAATTCGCCAGCATTGAGCTTGCGAGTATCGGTGTTGACGACAGAGAAAGTGGCATCGCCATTGTGTAATTCGGCACCGAGGGATTCACGGCAATATTCCGCAACCTGAACAAGCGTAAGAGGGTTAATCATGACTTCCCCTCCTCATCACTGGTTGCCAGATCACGGCGAGCCAAGCGACGCTGCAGCGCCAGCAATGCTTGCCGTGCATCGCTAAAAGGAATGGTTTGGTCTGCAAAAATTTGGTAGTCCTCGTGGCCTTTACCAGCCACTAAAATCAAATCACCCGGTCTGGCCTGTTGCACAGCAAAATCAATTGCCTGTGCACGATCAGCAATAACCAGGCAACCATTGGGATTATGTAAACCGCGAATAATATCGGCGGCAATTGCCGAGGGCTCTTCACTGCGGGGATTGTCGTTAGTGATAATGACGTAGTCGCTGTATTTTTCAGCGATGCGCCCCATCAACGGGCGCTTGGTTTTATCGCGATCACCGCCGCAACCAAATACCGTCCATACACGGGATTGCGTATGTTCGCGAATAGCGCGCAAAGCATTATCCAAAGCATCCGGTGTATGGGCATAATCGACGAGCAACTGAATATCTTGTTGGCTATCAGCCAATGTCACGGCCTGCATGCGACCCGGTGCGGCCTGCAATTGCGGAACCAGCGCCACAACATCTGCAACATCTGCACCTGCCGCGCACATGGCAGCAATAACAGCCAACAAGTTGCTGAGATTAAATTTTCCAATAAAGGGAGAGTTGAGCTGAACCTCACCCCAGGGTGAATGCAACCGAGCTTGCGCACCTGTTGCAGACAGCTGTAACTCAGTTAAATAAATATCAGCCTGTTCATTCGTTAACGAAAAACTGAAAGGCGTTACAGATTCGGGAATTTTATCGAGTAATTTTTTCGCCCAAGCATCATCGTAATTGAGAATGGCATGACGTAAACCAGGATAAGAAAGCAGTTCAGCCTTGGCTTTGCCGTAGCTGTTCATATCGCCGTGAAAATCCAGATGATCTTGTGTCAAATTGCTAAAAATAGCCGTATCAAAGTGCAGACCTGCCACTCGCCCCAGTACCAGGCTGTGGGAGGAAACTTCAATCGCGATAGTTGTTGCATTCTGTTCAACCAACTCCGCCAATATTTTTTGCAATGTCACCGCATCTGGCGTGGTCAATCCAGTGGACTGCAATTTGGTGATTTGCTGCGAAAGTGGAGCCAGAGAATTGGCATCCAACAAACCATAGCCGAGCGTACCCACAACCGCAGCGCTCTTTTTTTCCACCTTGGAAAGCAAAGCAGCTAATTGGCTAATTAATAGGGTGCAAGTCGTTTTTCCGTTGGTGCCAGTCACGCCAATCAAACGACATTTTTTGCTTGGCTGATCAAACAGGCGACCAGCGATTTCACTCACATGTTGCGCAAGATTTTCCACTGCAACAACAGGAACGCTGCCGATCCAATTTACACCTTGCCAGGCCTTATCAGCTTCGACCAATACCGCCGCAGCACCCTGCTCTACAGCTTTGGCAATAAATTGGCGACCATCCATTTTTGCGCCCACGAGAGCCACAAAAACATCGCCAGCTTTTATAGCCCGCGAATCCAGATTCATACCGGTAACTTGCACAGCTGCAGCAGTTTGATCCTGCAATTCCGGCAAAAGCAGAGATAATGTTTTAGCAAGAGGCATCATATCGGCGGAGCCTCCTCTTGCACGTTAACCTGAATACTTTGCTTCGCTTCCAATGCTTGTTGCGCTTTTAATTTCGCCGCTTTGTCTGCAGCGCGCTTGGCATTGAGCGCAGCAAAGGCTTTTACTTCTTCAACTTGTTCCAGTGGTGCATCCGGAGGAACCTGCAACATGCGCAGGGCATCTTCGGTAACTTTTGCAAATGCAGGTGCAGCAACCATACCGCCGTTAGCGGCCGTGCCCGCACCTTGCGGCTCATCAATAACCACCATGGTTACTATGCGTGGATTACCAACAGGCGCCATACCAGCAAACGATGAAATTTGTTTGCCGGTGTAGTGTCCATTAACAGATTTAAATGCAGTACCAGTTTTGCCTGCGACCGTGTAGGAAATAGTGCGCGCACGACGACCTGTACCTTCAGCGCCAACCACCTCGGTTAACATTTGTTTCACTTCGTCGGTGAAACGCTTATCAACAATTTTTTCGCCTGCGGGAACTGAATCTACTTTCAAGAGAGAAATAGGACGCTTGACCCCACCGCCAGCGATAACCGAATAAGCTTGCACTGCCTGCAACACAGTGGTGTTCATCGCGTAACCATAAGACACGTTAGCGCGCTCGATTAGCTGCCCCGCCTTCAACGCTGGAACACGGCCCGGCGCTTCACCGGGAAAACCCGTACCTATTTGGTGACCGATTCCCAAACGCGAATACATATTTACCATCACGTTGGGATCCAGTTGCAGCGCAATTTTGGACATCCCAATGTTGCTGGATTTGGCAATAATCATCGCAAGATCCAACACCCCTTCGTTTTTGTGATCCTTAATGGTTTTATTCGCAACCTGGAAATAACCGGGATTGGTATCGATGGTATCATTCGGTTTAAATTTTCCAGTCTCAATCGCCGCGAGAATACCGAGAGGCTTAATCGTTGAACCCGGCTCATAGACATCTGTGATAGCGCGATTGCGCATCGCCGGCCCTTTCGCATGGGCGCGATCATTCGGGTTGTAAGAGGGATAGTTGGTAATCGCCAACACCTCTCCGGTTTCCACATCCAAAATCACCAGTGAACCTGCAATTGCCTTTGCATCTTCAACCGCTTTTTTTAATTCGCGATGAGCGAGATATTGCAAACGCAGATCGATACTGAGCGTCAGGTTTTGGCCCGAGCGCGCTGCTTTATCGAGCTGCAATTCTTTGACTGTACGTCCCTTCAAATCTTTCAAAACCTGCTTTGAACCATTTTCGCCGCTCAACCAGGCATCGTAGGCCAACTCCATACCTTCCTGGCCACGATCATCCACATCCGTCATGCCCACAATGTGCGCAGCCACATCAGCGGCCGGATAATAGCGGTGATATTCGGTTTGCATATTTACGCCTGGGATATCCAGATCCATGATTTTTTGCGCAGCATCGGGCGACAGCTGACGCTGCAAATACATAAATTCTTTATTGGCGTAACGCGTGAGGCGCGATTCAAGCTCCGCTTTATTCAGATCCAACACTTGCGCCAATTCAGCAAAACGTTGCGGCGATTGCAGCAGCACTTTTGGATTCGCCCAGATAGTTGCCACAGGCGTGCTCACCGCCAGCGGCGCACCATTGCGGTCGGTAATCACACCTCGGTAAGCAGGAATAACTTCATTGCGAAGGGTGCGAGATTCACCTTGGATCTGCAGGAATTCGTAACCCTTGTCCGTGTTGGGCAATACTTGCAGACTGGCAACGTGACCGATGAGAACAAGCACGAGCAGGCTCATCACCGTTATCACGCTGTAAAAACGCCAACGCGCAACCTTGAGCGGGCTGCGCGGCGCGGACTTGGATGGGCGGGGACTGATGGGCAAAGACTTATTCATCTTCCGGCACCATCACAACATGTTCAGTGGTAGGCGCGATCATATTGAGCTCGCGACTTGCGATACCTTCAGTGCGGCTATAAGCGGCCCAGGTGCTTTCTTCTAACAGATATTGCCCCCACTCCACTTGCAGGTGGGAGGCTTCGCGGCGAAGGGTTTCAAGCTGGTTGACGTTGCGGCGAACTTCTTGTGTAGAAGCAACCACCGCCAGTGCGGATACCACCACCGAAATCCAGAGACAGGCCACCAGCAATAACGCCCAGGGCGCCATGCGTTTTGGTGATCTCTGCTGGATTTGGCTCATTGTTCTCTCAGGCTTTGTTTAATTGTTAATTTGGTTTTTCACATTAATTTTTCGGCAACCCTCATAATCGCGCTGCGTGATCGCACATTGGCATCCACCTCGCTATCGCTGGCTTTAATCGCCTTGCCACAAGAGCGCATACGCTTGTTCAATTGCTCCTCGCGAATCGGCAACCCTTTGGGCACCGGGTCACCCTGTTCCTGGCGACGAATAAACCGCTTCACCACCCGGTCTTCCAGCGAGTGGAAACTGATCACCACCAAACGCCCGCCCGGCTTGAGCACTTGCAACGCCTGCTCAAGCACTGCATCCAAATCACCCAATTCGTTGTTGACCTGAATCCGGATAGCCTGAAATGCGCGAGTCGCAGGGTGCTTGCCTTTTTCCCACGCCGGATTGGCCTCTTTAATCACTTCCGCGAGATGCTTGGTGCGCGTAAAAGGTGACTTCTGGCGCTCGTTCACAATGGCGCGAGCCATGCGCTTGGCGAATCGCTCTTCGCCGTACTCCTTTAAGACCCAGGCGATATCTTCTTCGCTGGTGGTATTCACCCAATCCGCCGCACTTTGGCCGCGGGACTGATCCATACGCATATCCAGCGGGCCGTCATTGAGAAAGCTGAAGCCACGGTCAGCCTCATCCAGCTGGGGCGACGACACGCCCAAATCCAGCAATACGCCATCTACCTGAGCACGCAGGTTGCGCGCATCAATCAGGGAGGCAAGCTCAGCAAATGAGCCATGGGCAATTTCAAAACGGGATTCGCCGGCAAAACGTTCATTGGCAACGGCTATAGCACTGAGATCTTTGTCTATGCCCATCAAGCGACCATGTGCGCCTAACTGCTGCAAAACCAATGCACTGTGGCCACCGCGCCCGAAGGTGCCGTCTACATAAAAACCATTGGGATTTGTCACTAGCGCGTCTACCGCTTCCTGCAGGAGTACGGTGACGTGTTGGAGTTGCGTCATGTCAGCTCCTACAGCGACAGCGAAAGCATTTCGGCAGGAATGTCGTCGTCCGCCGGCTCATTCAACAGCGCCAGCCAACTCTCTTCACTCCACAATTCCAGCTTTTTGCCTTGGCCAACCAGCATCATCTTTTTATCGATGTTGGCGTACTCGCGCAGGGTTGGCGGCACAAGAACGCGGCCGTTGGCATCTATCTCAAGTGTGCTGGCATAGCCGATCAAAATGCGCTTAACGCGCTGGGAAACCTTGTTAAAGCTGGGCAGAGCTTCGATTTGAGGGAGGAGCACCAGCCATTCCGGCTCGGGGTACACCAACAGACAGCGGTCTTCCGTGTGGGCAGTTACCACCAGGCGCCCGCCACAAGACTCCACCAACGCATCGCGAATGCGCGTCGGTATCGCCATGCGACCCTTGGGGTCCATGCTGATGGAATGACTACCTGTGAACACTTTTCACCACTTATCTAATTTTATTTTCCACAAAACACCACTAAAACCCACTTTTTCCCACGGTGCTCACTATAAATCCGGGGCGTGCAAAGTCAAGCAAGCAATGGCCAAAAGGCGCGGAAAATCACATGAAAAAACGCGAACAGGAGGGTAAAAAACGAGAACCGGGCAAAAAGACGAGAAGCTAAAAATGCACAAAATCATTAAAATCAAAGCAATAGAAAGGGAACTTAATGTAAAACATTAAGAGTGGGATTATTTTGCGTTAAGAATCGAAGATAGATATAAGGAAGCGGTCTAACGAAGGGGCAAAACAACACGAAAAAGCTCTCGAACCAAAAAGGGCAACCATCAGGTAACCGGGCAGAAAGAGTACAGATTTGATGACTTTTTGACAAGATTTGAATTTAACGCCGCCGGCAGGGAACCCATCAGTAAAAACATTGACTTAGGCGACGTAAATTCCATTATTTGAACCTGCTAGAATCCCCCGTAGATCTTATTGTTAGACAAGGACACCTACTTTTTATGAATGACAAAGTGAACGAAAAAGCTGACATCAAACCAGAAACCAAGCAAACCTGGACCAATTACCTGGCGTTTACCACCGTAATTTTCGCGGCTCTTGCCACACTTTCCACCTTCAAAGGGGGCGGCTTTTCGTCGCGAGGCGTAGTGTTTCAAGCACAGGCCTCGGACCAATGGGCCTATTACCAGGCGAAAAGTACACGCGAAAGTCTCTACCGCATCCAAAAGGAAAACCTGACGCTACAGCTGGGCCTATTACCAACCACCGCAACCGCAGAAGAGCACAGCAAGGTGGAAGCCGCACTTGCGGAGGCAACCGCTAAAACAGAAAAATATGAAACAGAAAAAGCCGCTATTGAAAAAATCGCCCGCGACCTGGAAACCAAGCGTGATGAAGCTCAACTGCATGGCAAACCACTGGGATTGGCAGTGATTTTCTTGCAAATTGCAATAGTATTATCGTCAATTGGCGGCCTCTTAAAGCGCCGTGAAATGTGGTTATTGGCATTGCCAATTGGAGTGACAGGCGTTGTGTTATTCGCGGATGGATTCTGGATGTTTTTGCCCGCAGGCTGGATCTAACCAGCCTGCTGAAGCAAATGAGAATTAGTGGAGTCAGCCGATAAGCCGGGTTCTGTCGTGGACAGTCATTCATCTGGGATATGCGTCACCGCATACCTCGAGCGACCTACCCGAACCCAGTGCGGGCCGCACCAATGGGTTCCTATTTGGTCTTGCTCCGAGCGGGGTTTACCGTGCCACGGACTGTTACCAGCCGCGCGGTGCGCTCTTACCGCACCCTTTCACCCTTACCGGTTCTGGTTTGCCCTTGCGCTAAAAGCGCTCAGACACCTTGAACTTAGGCGGTTTGCTTTCTGTTGCACTTTCCGTAGGCTCTCACCTCCCAGGCGTTACCTGGCGCTCTGCCCTATGGAGCCCGGACTTTCCTCCCCAATGCACCGATTAAAACGCAAGCGAATCAACCCGTTAACACTGGAGCGACTGCCTGGCCAACTCCGGCGCGCACACTAACGCTAAGCGCTGCAAAGCACAAGCGACGCCAGATGTAAAAAAGTGACGCCAAAAGCATTAAAAACACCGCAGACTAAACCAAGTGTGATTAAAATCCCGCTATCCAAGTGATTTCACTGGTATTTTTTAACAATTCAGCTATTACTATTGAAATATTTAATAGCTCGATCCTTCACGGACATCGATAAGAATTATCAAACGAGGAGCTTATTTCGTGAAACTGCCCCAGTTCAGCCTGCTTTCCATTGCCATCGCCGCCACCTTCGCATCAAGTGCACCGGTACATGCAGCAGACACCCCCGCCCTGGAAGAAATCGTTGTAACCGCGCAAAAACGCACCCAAAAACTCGAAGATGTACCTATTTCACTCTCTGCCATTAGTGGCTCAAAACTTGAAGAAGCAGGCATCACCAGTATTTCAGGCATTGCGGATTACACTCCCAGCTTCAACATGACCCAAACCGGTATTGGTACCAACATCGCGATTCGCGGTATCAGCTCAGGGGTTAACCAGGGTTTTGAACAATCCGCAGCCATGTTTATCGACGGTATTCACTACGGCCGCTCACAATTAGCACGTGCGCCCTTCCTGGATATCGAACGTATTGAAGTACTGCGCGGCCCACAAAGCATTCTGTTTGGTAAAAACAGCACCGCCGGTGCTATCAGCATTATCACAGCGAAACCAACTGATACTTTTGAAGGTAGCTTTACCGGACTTTACGAGCCTGAATACGGCGAAAAAGACGGTCGTCTGGTGCTGTCTGGTCCATTGACTGACACATTGAGTGGCCGTATTGCCATTATGGATCGTAGCTACGATGGTTTTATCAAAAACACCACACTCGACCGCGATGAAGCCGCCGAAAAAGATCGGGTAGTGCGTGCAACCCTCAGCTGGAAGCCGAGCGACACCTGGAACGTTACCCTGAAAGGTGAAAAAGGCTCTTTTGATAACGACGGCCGCAACATTGAAGTTGTTAACCCAATTTTTAAAACTGATAGCAGCGGCAATCCAGTCGCTGGTGCCGTACCCTACGCTAACGTACTCGGCTACCTCACTGCCGGTGCTTATGTGCTCGACACCACCGAAGATGGCAAACGCCAATCCAACGGCGACTACAGCTACAACGATACCCACAATACTACGCTCACTATCGAACACGATATTGGGGATATGAAGTTCACATCAGTCACTGGCTATAACGCTTACAAGTACGATGAACTTTGTGACTGCGATTTCACCGGCGCGTCCGGCTTCAATATTCACTCCAAAGAAGATTACGATCAAACCAGCCAGGAATTCCGTCTCGCCTCCTCCGAAAAGCAAACCGTTAGCTGGTTAGCCGGTGTGTTTTACCAAGGCAGCAATCTGAAATTCCACGATACCGTACTGGTTCCAACGGATAGCTTTATTGCTACTGCGTTCGCATCACCTTCATTGTTCGGTGCTTTGGGTAACTTGTTGCGCGGTGCTTCAACACAGCGTGATTTCAAACAGGAAACTGATCTCAAAGCCGTTTTCGGCCAATTGACCTGGAACTTCACCGACAGCACCCGTGTATTGCTGGGCGCGCGCTACACCCAGGAAACCAAAGACGACAGCCGTCATCAATACCATGTCGATGCGCAAGGGAATGTGGTGACTTCAATGGATCCCACAAATTCATACAACATCCTCTGGAAGCAATTCCGTATTGATCCGCACCAAATTTCTGGAGATCGCGATGAATCAGGTTTTACGCCGCAAGTTATATTGCAGCACGATCTAAATAGCACGGATCGTCTCTACGCGAGCTACACCACCGGTTTCAAATCCGGCGGTTTTGATGTGCGCGCCAACTCCGCACCTACCAACCTCGGCGGGATTTACGCCGGCGCAGACACCAATGGCTCTTGGGAATTTGCGGACGAGAAGGTTAAAAACTACGAAGTCGGCGGTAAATTCGCCCTGGCAAATGGCGCTGCCGAGTTGAATGTTGCAGTCTTCCGCTCCGAATTCACCAACATGCAAACCAGTCAGTTTGATGGCTCTTTGAGTTTCAATGTGACTAACGCCGGTGAAGCCGTTGTGCAAGGTGTTGAAGTCGATGGGCGCTGGGCATTGACTGATGGCTTGTTGATGCGTGGCGGTCTGTCTTATATCGACTTCGAGTACACCAAATTCCCCAACTCCCAGTGCTATTTCGGGCAAGTCGACAATATTGGCGCCGTTGGCGATGGGGTGTGTGATGCAACAGGTTTGCGCCGTGAATTCGTACCAGAATGGCAAGGCAACGTAGGCTGGGACTACAAATATTATTTTGGCAATGGATTGAAAGTCACCACCACGCTTGATCTGATCTATAGCGATGACTATCTCACTACACCATCATTGGATCCACGTTTTGTGCAAGATGCCTACACCAAGGTTAACGCGCGTATAGCCTTGAGCGGTAATGATGGCAAATGGGAACTCGCCCTGATTGGCAAAAACCTTACCGATCAAAGCGTGATTACCTATGCTAACGGCCTACCGGTAGCTAGCGTGCTCACCAAAGGCACCAGCTCCGGTTATTACGCGTTTTATGATCAACCCCGCAGTGTAGCTGTACAGGGTATTTTGCATTTCTAAAATGCTTCACCCGAAAAAAAACCGCGCATTTGCGCGGTTTTTTTATTCACTCAATTTTTATTTAGAAGCGGTAATCAACACCCACTGTCAGCGCCGATAAAACTGCACCATCCCATTTGGCGTAGCGATCGTATTCAACGCGCAAACCAACTGTGCCGGTTACTGAGTAGCGGGCACCCACGCCAGCAAAAGCTTTATTATCTGAGCCTGAATCCGAACCAAGTTTAACCAAATCACTGTCATACCAGCTGGCTTTTGAACTCAAGTGAGCATAGCCCAGACGGCCATAAACACTGGCCGAATCATTAATTGGCAAGCTTCCTATAAGGCTAACCTGCAAAGCTTTCACACTAATTTTACTGGAAAAGTCGTCTTCAAAACTCAGTTTGACGCCATTCAAAAGTTGGCGATACGCCAGCTCTACACCAAAATTACTGCTGAACTGATATCCCCCACCAAGGCTGAACGAGGTATCAGATTTACCATACGAAGAACCCTCATCATCCACGTCGAACTTAGCTCGACCAACATCACCAGCCAGGTAAAAATCCCCAGCCATAACAGGTGAAACCAATGAGGCCAACAATGCAGCAGCAAAAATATTCTTTTTCATAAATAGTCCATTAGTATTTAAGATTACGCGCTCCAATTAGCGCGGCGCGCATTTTCCATATGCCGCCCAACTTAAGCAAGTCCCGTGTTACTCATCATCCAATACCCACTGATACAAAAAATTCTTCTTCAACCCGGTTAGTTTTGCACCAATAGCTGCCGCCTGTTTAACAGGCAACTCTTCAAGCAATACCCGCATAATGCGCTCCTGCTCCGGGGTAATTTCACCTGTATCGACACGGGTTGTACCTCTCACCAAAAGCACAATTTCACCGCGTTGTTGGTTGCTGTCCGCCGCCACCCAGGCTGCAATTTCTGCAAGCTTGCCGCCTTTGATAGTCTCAAAGGTCTTGGTGATTTCGCGTGCAACAACCACCTCGCGCTCCGCGCCGAAAATGGCGAGCATATCTTGCAGTGTTTCAAGAATCCTGTGGGGAGCCTCATAGAACACCAGCGTGCGCGAATCATTTTCGAGGGCTTGCAATTGTGTGCGGCGCGCGACTTCTTTGGCGGGCAAGAAACCTTCAAAAGCAAAACGATCTGATGGCAAACCCGCCGCACTTAAGGCTGCCACCATCGCGCAAGCGCCAGGGATGGGAACCACCTGAATGCCAGCTTCGCGCGCGCTGCGCACCAGGCGATAGCCTGGGTCGGACACCAGAGGCGTTCCTGCATCGGAAATCAGCGCAACGCTCTCGCCACCAGACAAACGCGCAAGTAGTTGCGCTGTCCGCTGCTCATTGCTGTGGTCGTGATAGGCGACCGCCGGGGTTTTTATGTCAAAATGTGCGAGCAATCGCGCACTGTGACGCGTATCTTCAGCTGCTATTATGGCTACCGTTTGTAGAGTCTCTATGGCTCGCGGTACCATGTCGGCCAAATTGCCAATAGGCGTGGCCACGACATAGAGAATGCCGGCAGCGGCGCTTTGTGATGTGTTCATAAATTGCTCTGCGGTGAAATATTGTTCTGAATGCCGCCCTATTCCAGGCGCTGTCATGTCGAGCCAACTCCGTTGCCCGACACATTTATTCGTTGTGAGGTGGTCATGAAAAGACCTGTAAATTCCCTGATACTTCCGGTCTTGCTCTGTTCACTGACTCTCGTCGGCTGCGGCAATGAAATCAAACCGGGCACCCAGGCCCCCGTTACCAAAGCGGCAACAAAAACAACCGAAGAATTATCGCCAGCTGAACTGCTAAGCCGTGCACAACAAAAAACTTCACCAGAACGAGAAGCCCTGTTGCTGCAAGCAGCGGAACTTTATCTTGCACAAAACCGCAATGATAAAGCACATCAAATTATTAATGACATCACTCCTAACAAGCTAAACGACAGCAATTTCGCCCGGTACAGCCAAATAACGGCAAGCCTGTATCTCAAAGAGGGAAACCTGGAATCAGCGCGGCCTATTCTAACCAACCAGCGTCTGGAACAACAATTAAATAGCCTGGAACCTGGCCTTGAAGCCAGTTTGCGGGAATTGCGTGCGCAATTATTTGAGCGCAGCGGCCAACTGCACGAGGCGGTGGATGAGCGCATCAATTTAACAGCCGTTGCTTCGGGCAATAATCAAACACATAACCAGGACAAAATCTGGCAAATATTGATGCTGATGCCCTACACAGAGTTGCAGTCTCATGCGGCCAAGGGTAGCGGCGGCGTCACTCAGGGTTGGTACAGCTTGGCTGCACTCAGCAAAAATAATGTGCAGGATATCGCCAGCCTGCAAGCCTCCGTGCAGAACTGGCAAAACCAATGGCGTAATCACCCTGCAGCCAACAATCTCCCCAAAGATTTACGCAATCTACAAACACTGATCGGTCAGCAACCCAAGAAAATTGCATTGCTGTTGCCTTTGCAAGGCCGCCTTAGTGAAGCGGGCGAGGCGGTGCGGGATGGCTTTTTTGCCGCTTACTACAATCAACTTGGCAATCAACCTGCGCAGCCAAGTGTGAGCCAGTATGACACCAGCAAAGGCGCAGTGGCCGCCTATCAACAAGCCGTTGCCGACGGCGCTGATCTGGTAATAGGCCCGCTGGACAAAGAAGATGTTAATCAAATCAGCAAGCAACCTGCGCTGTCAGTACCATTGCTTAGCCTGAACTATCCCGACCAACAGCCTGCGCAACCACTCGCCAATTTTTATCAATTTGGTTTGGCCGTAGAAGATGAGGCTCGTCAGGTTGCCCGTCAAGCTATACAAGAAGGTCATCGCCGCGCGCTAGTTATCGCATCGGTACAAGAAGTTAGCGAACGCAGCGCCCAGGCATTTATGAGCGAATGGCAAAAACTCGGCGGAACTCTGGTAGGCAAAAGTACATTTACCAGCCAGGATAAATTTTCTGAAAACTTTCGCCATTTAATGCTGATTGATGAAAGCCAGGCGCGCCAGACACTACTTCAACAGCAGCTGGGAACCAAATTTGAATTCAATACCCGCTCGCGCGCCGATGTAGATATGATTTTTATGGCGGTATCGCCAGCGCAAGGCCGTCAGATCAAACCTACCCTAAGCTTCCACTACGCCGGCAATATTCCTGTGTATGCCACCAGCAGCGTCTATTCTGGCGATACAGATGCAGTAAATAATGAAGACTTGAACGGAGTGCTATTTAATACACTACCTTGGGTTTTTGATAACAATAATCCGGTCAAACAGGCTATTGCACAAACGTCAAAATCCTCTGCCGTCTATGGTCGACTACACGCACTCGGGGCTGATGCATTCCATATTTATGCGCGTTTACCCCAGCTCAAGCAGGCACCACAACTGCGTATTTACGGTGCAACCGGGTCACTGACCCTAACCGCTGATGGTCGTATTGAACGCGAACAAATGTGGGCCAGGTTTAACCAAGGTTTAGCAGAACCCTTGGCGACCATCGTCGAACCTGACAATGACGAGAGCGGCGAATAAGTGTTTTTTCGTCGCGCCCCTGCTGATTCCACCGGCTCACTGGCTGAGCAGCGCGCCGCTACTTATCTGCAGCAACAGGGGCTGGTAATTCGCGCAAAAAATTACCGCTGCAAAGCAGGCGAAATAGATTTAATAATGCAGCAAGGCGATACACTGGTATTTATTGAGGTGCGCTTGCGCAGCCATCGCCAGTTTGCCAATGCTGCAGAGAGCGTAACATTGTCCAAGCAGCGCAAAATTATCAAAACTGCGCAATTCTATTTGCAACAACATCAACTCACCGACAAAATCAATTGTCGCTTTGATGTCATAGCCTTCGGTGACAATTCAGCACCTGAATGGATTAAAAATGCGTTTTGCGAATATTAAGTTTGTTTCATTCAGTATTAGCTAACTCATTTATTTTTTTCTAGCATCTATTAATTAATTGGCACCTATGGATCAACGAGTCATTACCCTGTTTCACGAGAGCATCGAGGCTAAAATGCAGGCGGGTGAATATCTTGCCCCCCTTATTGCCCAGGCGAGCCATTACATAGTGGAAGCCTTGCTCAACGAGAAAAAAGTGCTCACCTGTGGCAACGGCATTTCCGCTGGTCATGCGCATATATTTACTGCAAGCCTGATGAATAGTCTGGAGCAAGAGCGCCCCAGCTTGCCAGCCCTTAGCCTGGGGACAGATATCATCAGTAACCCGGACAATGCCAATGCCAGCTCCAATGATATTTATGCAAAGCAAATCCGCACACTCGGCAACCAGGGTGATGTTCTGTTGCTGGTAACCACCACAGGTATTGCCAGCAATTTATTGCAAGCCATAAGTGCTGCCCACGATAAGCAAATGCAGGTGATTGCACTCACAGGTCGCGACGGGGGCGACGTTGCGTCGCTGCTGGATAGTCACGATATTGAACTTCGCGTGCCAGCCAATGCCAAACATCGCATCCACGAAGTACATTTACTCACCCTGTTTTGCCTGTGCGATTTGATCGATCAACAATTATTTGGCGGTTTTTAACAGAAGAGATTTTGCTATGTCACACCTGCGTAAAACCCTGATTGCAACAAGTTTGTTAATAAGTGGCAGTTTTCTGTTGGGCGGCTGTGCCGAGGTGATCAACGTTACCACCAGTAAGCCTATAGAAATGAAAGCTAACACCCGCACCCTGGGTGCAAAACTGAACGACTCCGAGATAGAAACAGTAGCGCGCGTCAATATCAAAAAGGCCGATCCGCAATTAGAGCATGCTCACATTAATATCGACAGCTTCAACGGTATTGTGCTGCTCACAGGCCAAGTACCCAGCGATGAGCTGCGCAACCTGGCGGCGGATACGGTTTACAAACTCAATCCTGTACGCGAAATCCATAATGAATTAGTAGTGGCAGAACCCACCAATTTTGCTGCGCGCAGCCGCGACACCTGGCTCTCAACTAAAATAAAAACCCAACTGGTTGCCGACAGTGAAACCCAAAGCCGTCGCGTCCATATCATTACCGAAATGCAAACCGTCTATTTGATGGGGATGGTCACGCACGCCGAAGCAGATCGTATAGTTAACATCGTTAGCCATACCAGCGATGTGCAAAAAGTCGTTAAAGTGTTCGAATACCTCGATCAGGAATAACTAACATTTATCCACAGCTACTTCCTACGGCTACTTATAAAAGGACAACGCTATGCTTTCCCTCATTATTTTTTTGGTCATAGTTGCAGTTGTAGTATTTTACGTTGTCGGTATTTATAACCAGTTAGTGACTTTGCGAAACCGCTATCAAAATGCGTTTTCGCAAATCGAGGTACAGTTAAAGCGCCGCTACGACCTCATCCCCAACCTGGTGGAAACAGCCAAGGGATATTTGGCCCACGAACGCGAAACGCTCGAAGCCGTAATAGCAGCCCGCAACCAGGCGGTGGGTGGCTTGCAAGCAGCTGCTGCCAATCCCGGCGATGCATCAGCAATTAAGGAGCTGGCCGGAGCAGAGACGATGCTGCATACCGCCATGAATCGCTTGAATGTAGTGATGGAGGCCTATCCTGACCTCAAAGCATCGCAAAATATGATGCAAGTATCCGAGGAACTCACCAGTACCGAAAATAAAGTCTCTTTCGCCCGCCAGGCATTTAACGACGCAGTCACGGCTTACAACACCTATAAACAAAGCTTTCCGCCGGTATTTTTTGCAGCGTCTTTTGGTCATAGCCAGGATGCAGCATTGCTAGTATTTGAAGATTCAAAAGAAATCCAGGCTGCACCTAAAGTCAGCTTTAAATAGTGCGTACACAAAAGGCTATCTTCGGATAGCCTTTTTTCTTATTGCTTCATTTATAAGTATTGATCTCCTTTTCTCTGGTTTTGGATTGCCGCAGTCATGAACTTTTTTGAGCAACAGGATCGCGCACATCGCAATAGCAAACAGTTGGTTGTATTGCTCTGCCTGGCGGTAATTTCGCTAATCGGCATCACCACCCTCTTGGTAGCTGTCATCTTTGCGACCTCAAACGGTCACAACCACACCAACTTGTGGCTGCAAATTAAAGCCTCGATGAGCTGGAAGCTGCTTCTTTATATAAGTCTCGGCGTCATCACCGTTATTTTGGCGGGCAGTTTTTACAAGTTAATACAACTCTCCAGCGGTGGGCGCGCTGTTGCAGAAGCCATGGATGCTCAACTGCTAAATCCGCTCAATGCCACCGGTGACGAACGCAAAGTACTTAATGTGGTGGAGGAAATGGCCATTGCCTCGGGCATTGCAGTACCACCGGTGTATATCATTGAAGATGATGCCATCAATGCATTTGCCGCCGGTTACTCAACGCAAGATGCCATTATCGGCGTTACCCGCGGCTGTATTCAGCAACTCAAACGCGATGAACTACAGGGCGTTATCGCCCATGAATTCAGTCATATTTTTCACGGTGACATGCGCCTCAATATGCGTTTGCTGGCGTTGCTCAACGGTATTTTGTTACTAGGTTTGATTGGCGAATTTTTACTGCGCAGCGGCAGTTATCGCTCATCAAGCTCACGTAACAGATCGCAGGGCGGCTTGGTGGTATTGGGTATTGGCTTATTGGTCATTGGTTATGCTGGCACTTTTTTTGGAAAATTAATTAAGGCGGCGGTTGGTCGCCAGCGCGAATTTCTCGCCGATGCGTCCGCTGTGCAATACACCCGCAACCCGGACGGCATAGGCAGTGCACTCAAAAAATTGGGCGGATACAAAGCAGGCTCTCAATTGCAATTGGCGAACGCCGCTGAATTCAGTCACATGTTTTTTGGCGAGGCGCTGATGCCCTCTTTTTTCACCAGAGCCATGGCAACACATCCACCACTGGAAGAACGCATCAAACGCATAGATCCGCATTGGGATGGGCAATACCCAGAAGTACCCAAACGCTCGCCAACTGAAGATGATGGGCTTGATGAAAATAGCTATATAAAAGAAGGGAGACTTTCCGACATAACAACCAACGAAACAACAATGGGCTTTGTTCATCCGGGCTCCCCCGTAGAATTTGCCCTAGCCGTGGAAAAATCTCTGGATGCAATAGGACAACCAAGCGAAGCCCATTTGGCTTATGCACAACAAACGCTCAACGCGATTCCAGCAGAAGTGCACAAAGCGGCTCACAATTTTTGGGACGTGCAGGGATTAATATTGGGACTGCTGCTTGCCAGGGAACAAAAAATTGCCCAAAGCCAATGGCAAGCATTAAAGGAGACTTTCACTCAAGTACAAATAGAGTCGCTTCAGCGCCAAGCACAAAGCGTATCGCAACTGGCCGATGAGCTGCGTTTGCCATTGATTGAAATTGGTTTGCCCGCACTGAAAAATCTTTCGCGCGAACAATACCTTCAATTTAAAAATGCCCTGGCTGCCTTTATTCGCGCCGATGGCACAGTGACTATCACTGAATGGTCACTCTTCCAGATTATTATCCATAATCTGGAAACCAGAACTGTGCCGGGAAAACTGCACTCTCTGGAGCAATTGCAAGAAAAGGCCTGCGTACTATTATCGGCCGTCGCCAATGTCGGCGAGGGTTCCACCGATAAAGCGCGCATCGCATTTTCGGCTGGCAGTGACCTGCTGGGATTTAGTGACGCCACATTTTTATCACCAGACGACTATGGTATGGAGGATTTGCAGAGTGCGCTTAAGGCCTTAACTCACCTCAAGCCGCTACAGAAACCTAAACTCCTCAAGGCCATTAGCCTCTGTGTGTTGGCCGATCAGCATGTCTCTGTTGCAGAGGCAGAACTCTTTCGCGCCATAGCCGATGCGCTGGATTGCCCGGTACCGCCGATGATCCAAGTCGGCACCCCAACCTGACGGCGAGCCCGTCGATAGAGGTAATAACTTTCACCCGTTTTTTGTACTTAACCTGCCAGATAGCTACAACTTGGCCGCGGCAAGCGGTTATAATGCGCGCCGCCTTTTAATCCACCCATTCCTTGAGGTACACCACCGTGCAACTGGATCAAGCAACCCCGGAACAATTGCGTCAATTGGAAAGTCAACTGGCCGCTGAATACCAAACCATTCTCGGCAAAAAGTTGAACCTCGATTTGACCCGCGGCAAACCTTCATCTGACCAACTCGACCTGTCAGACGCACTGGATGGCATCCTCAAGGGCAATTATATTGCCGCCGATGGCACCGACACCCGCAACTACGGCGGTCTCGACGGCCTGCCCGAAGCCAAACAACTGGGCGCCAATATCATGGGCGTCGATGCTGCCAACGTATTGGTTGGCGGCAGCAGCAGCCTGACACTGATGTTTCAGGTAGCCTCTACCGCTTATTTGTTCGGCTTGAAAGACGCAGCCAGCGCCTGGAAAAACGAAGGTGAAGTGAAATTCCTCTGCCCGGTCCCTGGTTATGATCGCCACTTCACCATCTGCGAACAGCTCGGCATCAAGATGGTAACTGTTCCTATGACCTCTACCGGCCCGGATATGGATGCCGTAGAAGCGCTGATCAAAGCCGATAAAAGCATCAAAGGCATGTGGTGTGTGCCCAAGTACTCCAACCCGACCGGCGTGGTGTATAGCAACGAAACTGTTGAACGCATCGCCAAGCTGGGCCAGATTGCCAGCGCCAACTTCCGTGTATTCTGGGATAACGCCTATTCAGTACATGATCTGATCGATAATCCACCACAACTGACAAGCATCCTGGAAGCCACTCGTCGCAACGGTACTGAGGATTCAGTTATCCAGTTCGCCTCCACTTCAAAAATCACCCAGGCGGGTGCCGGTGTGGCTTTCGTAGCGGCAAGCGCTGCAAACCTCGCAGGCTTCAAAAAAGCCCTGGGCGCGCAAACTATCGGCCCGGACAAAGTTAACCAGATCCGTCACACTCGCTTCCTGCCAGATCGCGCTGCGCTTATGGCACATATGGCCAAACACGCTGAACTGCTGAACCCACGTTTCTCAGCGGTATTGGATGCACTTTCCAAGGCTTTTGACGGCACTGACCTAGGTGCATGGGAAAAGCCAGTGGGCGGCTACTTTGTGTCTTTCGATACACGTGTTGGCTGTGCGAAAGAAACTGTACGCCTGGCCGCTGAGGCCGGTGTAAAACTGACTCCAGCTGGTGCCACCTACCCCTACGGTAAAGATCCGGAAGATCGCAATATCCGTATCGCGCCCTCCGTACCAACCGTTCCTGAAGTTGTAGAAGCCATGCAAGTGTTCGTTACTTGCGTAAAGCTGGCGTCAGTAAGACAACAATTGGCTGCCAACGCTTAATTACGCGGCACGCATGAAAAAGGCCTCTCACGTGATGTGAGAGGCCTTTTTTATTTCCAGCCCTTAAGTTTCAAGCTATTCGCTGATAACCAAAACATCTACAAACGCTGCTCTTGCTGCAAAAACCTTCCTACGCCCCCAAAAAATCATTCTTATACTTCAAGTGCAACGGTTAATAACCTTGCGCTCACACCAGCGTTTTCGATATCAACCAGTTGGAGTGTTTACCTATGGGTGTTGCGACAAATCTCGAACAATATCTAAAAAATAATCAAATTGATTATTCGCTTCTTGAACACGCTTACGCTGAGGGATCATTTAATACCGCCAAGGTTGCCCAGATAGACAATCGCAGCCTCGCCAAAGGCGTGTTACTGCGCGATGAGGATTTCCATTACACACTCTGTGTTCTGCCATCCAGCCACAAAATTCTGCGACACACACTCAATCAAATCTTTGACCGCCATATGCACTTGGTGGAAGAGGATGAACTTGAGCAGTTCTTTAAAGACTGTGAAGCAGGCGCTGTGCCCGTGGTGGGTATGGCCTATGGCATAGACGTAATATGGGATGACGAGTTATTAGACAATGACATTATTTATATGGAAGCTGGCGATCATCGCCATCTAATACGCATCAACCAATCCGATTTTTGCAGACTCATGGAAAACCACTTGCACGACCATTTCAGTGCGAGCAGAAGTCGCCAATACCAAACACCCATCCACATACGCCACACTTACGATTCCGTTTAACACCCGTCGAGAGGAAATCAATACAGGGATGTTGCACTACCATCACGCTACCCAATCAATACTTTTGAAATTCCCAAAACAACACCATCTAACAATGCCACTCAAAACCACTATTCGCCTAGTCGAGACATTATTGAAATAAATCCAATTGCAGGATCCCTCGGTCATCGCGCAAATCCACAAACCTCACCCCGACGCCCAACAAACGCACAGGCATATTTTTGCGAGCATGTGCCTCAGTGCACAATTGAGTGAATAGCTCCGGAACCAACTCCGTTTCGGTACGCTCGATAGTAGTAGAGGTGAAGTCTGCAAATTTGATCTTTACAAAGACCTTCACCACCACATAATCCTCATCAATCCGTCGCAATCGTCCAGCGAGCTGCATTAGCAACTCGGGCAAACACCGCAGGCAACTGGCAAGATCAGGAAGATCCTGCGCATAGGTGTTTTCTACACTCAGTGATTTACGTCGCCGCGATGGTATGACCTCCCGAGTATCTATGCCGCGCGATAACTCGAATAAACGTACACCTAGCTGACCGAAACGCTGCTGCAACTCAAAAACACTGTATGCGCGCAGATCCAGGCAAGTATTAATACTCTGCTCAGACAGCCGCGCTGCGGTCGCTTTGCCCACACCAAATATCTTGCTTACTGGTAGGCCTTGTACAAACTCATCAACTTCAACCGGTGTGATAACAAATAAACCATCGGGTTTTTTCCAATCGCTGGCAATCTTGGCCAAAAACTTATTGGGGGCGACTCCTGCAGACACGGTTAAATGCAATTCATCCCTGACACGCTGCCGAATAGCTTCTGCAATACGTGTTGCGCTACCGGAAAAATGCGCGCTATCGCTGACATCCAAATAGGCTTCATCGAGTGATAGAGGCTCTACCAACTCTGTGTAATCGTAAAAAATACGGCGCATCTGCATTGACGCTTCGCGATACGCATCCATGCGATGCGGCAAGATCAACAAATCAGGACAACGCTTCTTCGCTTGGGCAGACGGCATCGCTGAACGCACACCAAATTGGCGAGCTTCGTAATTACAGGTAGAAATCACTCCACGCGAATCGCTATTACCGCCCACCGCAATAGGTCGTCCGCGCAATGAGGGGTCATCGCGCATTTCTACTGCCGCAAAAAAGCAATCAGCATCACAATGAATGATTTTTTTCACACTCATCATCCGGAATAATCTTTAACCTGGAACAATACTGTATATATATACAATTAATTTATTCATTAAGCTTCATTTTTTTACAAACAAGCTTCAACAAAAAATTTATTTACGCTGAAAACTCCGATTTCATGTCGGACGCAATCGTTCAAAACAGTAAAAAATTCGCTGGCGATAACCGCCCTGTCAGTTGCTGCTGCGCTAAGAAAACTAATCGCGAGCTGTTTTAAGCAATCGTTAACGACGTTTAACGAGCGAGAATCGACCTTGTAAAAATTCTTTTACGAGACACTTAAACGCAATCGAAAGTCGCAAATCAGATATTTTTGTCGACGAAAGAGCATCATCAAAAAATAAATTGTGTGAGTCTTTTTGAGTCGCAAATTCAAATTGAAACCCTTAAAAAACTCTCAACACGAATAATTTTGCGTTTTTTTTGAAAAAAAACCGTTTTTTTGACAAAAAACGCATGAAAAAACTTGTATTTTTTCAATAAAGTTTTAATTTATACATGTTGTAACTTTTAATCTATTTTTCGTATATTCGAATTTCACTATAGGAAGCACACCATGGCTGCACGTAAACAAACTGCTGTTGACACAGTTGCGGGTTTGGAACAACAACTCGCCGCCTTAAAAGCACAATTAACCAAAGCTCGCGCTGCAAAAGCTGCTGATGCTCAAAAAGCGATAGCTGGTTTAGTAAAAGAAGCTGCCAAAGCTTCTGCCGCTCTTAAAGCTGCTCAAGGCAAATTGGCTGCTGCAGCTAAGAAGAAAACTCCAGGTAGCGCCAAAGTTACTGCTGCTGCCAAAGCTGCTGTAGCCGCTGCGAAGAAAGATGCAGACGCTGCTAAATCAGCTGTAGCTACCGCTAAAAAAGAAGTAGCTGCTGTTAAAGCTGCTAACAAAGTAGCTGCTGCTCACGAAAAAGCAGTTGCCAAAGCTGAAGCTGCTGTTGCCAAGAAAGCCAAAGCTGCTGCCAAGAAAGTAGCGGCCAAAAACAAAATCGCTGCCAAGAAAGCTGCTGTAAAAGCCAAACTGGCCGCCAAGAAAGCCGCTGTAAAAGCTAAAGCAGCTGCTAAAAAGCAAGCTCTGAAAGCTAAAGCAGCTGCCAAGAAAGCAGCTGCCAAGAAAAGAGCTGCTGATAAAAAAGCCTCTTTACGCGCTAAAGCAGCAGCCAAGAAAGCTTCTTTGAAAGCCAAAGCAGCGGCCAAGAAAACTGCAGCAGCAGCCAAGAAAGCAGCTGCTAAAAAGCCTGCCGTTAAAAAAGCTCCAGCAGCCAAGAAAGCTCCAGCTGTAAAAAAAGCTCCAGCCGCTAAGAAAGCTCCAGCTGCTAAAAAAGCACCAGCAGCCAAGAAAGCTCCGGCCGCTAAAAAAGCTCCAGCAGCCAAAAAAGCACCGGCCGCCAAAAAAGCTCCAGCCGCTAAACGTGGTCGCAAGCCAAAAGCAGCCGCTCCAGCCGCTCCAGCTGCTTAATAAATATTCGGGGCTCTAACCCCGAAGCTGCTATACAAAGCCTGAACCCAAGCGCTGATGATCATTATTCATTAGCATTATGAGTTCAGGCTTTTTATTTGCGCAGAGCTTTATCTCCTCCACCAAACTCAACCCCCCATCACATCACATAATATCTTCTGCTTTGCTCCACTCCGATTTTAAATCCTGTGCACACCGACTCTTCCAGTTCAAGCATTAAAAATTTAAACCTCAGATTTGACTGTCCGCACCCTTTTTAAAGGCAAAAAAAAGCGAGCCTATTAAAGCTCGCCCTGGATGTTATTTATTCCCGGAATCAGGAACCGATAATTTCCTCACTGCATATTTGCGCATAGACGTAAGCATAAAGCAGCAGACGTCCCTCCTCTGCTGGCTCAATAAACTCAACTCCATATGCTGTTTCATCACTAAATCCTTGCTGCTCACCTTCAACCCGCGAACGAATTATTGCCTCTATTACTAATTCCCGTGCTATTCCCGCCACATTCACGTTAAAGCTGAGTTGTAGCTTATCCCCAATGGCGCCGAGTTCAGAGGTTACACCCAGGCGAGCCCCTGTCACACTGATATCCATTATGGAGCCTGCAGCTACCGTACTATTAGCCTGGGAAAGATTGGCGATTACGACAGTTTGCTCTACTGCCACTCTTGTAGCGCCGCGAATACCTTTGAAGCTGACATTGTCCGGATAGCTGATATGGAGTATGGGATAGGGATCGGCCGTCTGCACTTCAACAACACTGGCAAAGATACCAATGCCGTTATCAACCATTAAGCGCGCAACAACCTTTTGTCCCGCGCGAAAACGCACGAGCTTGCCTGCGGCCTTGGGCACCGACAATAAAATGCTACGGCCAGGTAAGCAGCCAATCAATCGACAGGAAAAACGTTCAGGCTGACCAGCAGCGTTGCTCGTTTGTAGCTGGAGTGGATAGCCATACACCAGCTTCATATCTTCAAATTTCATAGGTTTTGCAACCGATGGTTAATTATTAGTATTTTTGAAGTGTAGCAGGCATTTTGCGCTTGTTATGTAAGTCCTCGCGCTTGCGGTTATTCTCGCTATCTAAACGGTAAAGACATCCGCTGGGGGCGGCGAATCAACATGGATAGCACCGAACTCGCGATTCCACTCCATCAACAAAGCCGCCAGTGCCTGCGCTTGCTCATGCAAAGCATGGAGCTCATCAAGGGTATCCTTGGTTCCGGTGTAAAGTTTTACCTGACGATGCCTGTTGGCTAAAGCATGCTGTAAATGTTGGGAGCGATAGACTTCCAATTTCCAACGCAGGTTATGCACCGAGTTACGGTAATAGGCAAGTTTGGTTTGGATTGTAATCGGACGGGTGGAGCTGATATCGCCAAAAATACGCGAATCTGTCGCCAACACTATAGATTCCCGGCAACTGGGTTCTGCCAAGACTGTAGCTGTTCGAGGTTGTCCCATGAGCTGCGCAAGATCCCCGAAGACCTCCCCCGGAGTTACGTAATTAATCAATTCACCTTTGAGCGGATCATCGACATAGACAGCCAACCGTCCCTTTAGCAAAAAGAACAACCACGAGTCCTGATCACCACGCTGCAATACCACTTCACCGGGTAAATAAGTAACAATTCGTGAACTCTGCAACAACAACTCAAATTGCCAGGGGTCTTGCTGTTTTACCAACTTGAAAAATGGGATACCGGACAAAAGCTGCTCGACGTAATCACGTGAGAGTTTGGGCAGCGGTTTTATTTCCATGAGCTTTCCTGTGAGGAATGGAGTAGTCAAAGCATGGTTTATTTTGACAAAAAAAACAGGCGGCATACAGGAACATTTGAAAATTTGCCAGTTATTGCGATGCCAACTTTCATATCTATATTATAGATAGACTTTTAGCTCACAAAGAGCATACTCTCTAGGAGCAATTTTCTATATTATACTTAGCGCCATTGCTGGCTTTTCGGCAAGATAGCCGGTGTGTTTTGCGTAGCATATAAAAAGCATTATCAATAACTAGAATGAGAGCGACCATACCATGACCTTCAAACGATATTTATCTTTTTGCGTTGGCGTTTTATTTGCGAGCTGTTGTTCGTTGGCCGTTGCGGCCGAACCTATGTTAAATGGTATAGCGGTACATACAGAATTAAGCAAAGAGCAGTTTATTGGCGAACTCTACTCCAATCCTCTAAGCGATAATCCCGACACTCTCGCCTCAAGCACCCAGGCCATGCGCATGGAGCTCAAAATTTTGACTCCCGACATGTCTATGCGCCGCTTCAGCCGCTTGTGGATTGAAGGCATGGCAATCAATAACACTCCCGCCTTGCTGACCGAGCAAGCAGACAACATGGTGAAGTTTGACGGCCTGTTTAAAGGGCGTCTGCTTCCCAACGATAGCATCGTATTCAATTACGAACCCGGCAAGGGGGTGAACGTAACTGTAAACGACGTACTGCTGGGAAATATCGCCAGTGAAAAGTTTTTTGGTATGCTGTTACGCACCTGGGTTGGCAAAGTGCCACTCTCTTCTGACTACAAAGACAATATGCTAAAGGCAGGCAAAGTCAGTGCTGAACTCAAGGCGCGCTTTGAAAAAATTAAACCTACCAAAGAGCGCACTGCCGACATCGCCGCCTGGAGCAAGATTAAAACCCCTGCTGAGTTAGCCGCAGAAAAAGCCGAAAAAGAAGCTTCTAAATCCTCCGCCCAAACCTCGTCAGCCGATAATGCCAAGCAGTTAGCGGCACAGAAAGCAGAAGCAGCCAAAGCTGAAACCGCAAAACTTGAGGCAGCGAAAGCGGAAGCGGCCAAACTGGCTGCACAGAAAGCATCTGTAGCTGACGCAGATGACGATAACAAACCGGCACTGACCGCCCAAACGCTGCTTGCACGTCAGTTCTACGTATCCGATTTGTTGAAAAAAATTCGCACCAATACCAAATATCCAAAACGCGCGCTTGATCGCAATCAATCCGGTAGCGTACGCATATCTGTCGTCGTCAATCGAGCGGGCAATATCATCAGCACATCACTATTGGAAGGCTCTCAATTTGAACAGTTGAATGATGCAGCCATGGAAGCTATCAACCAATCTGCGCCCTTCCCGCCAATTCCTGACGCAGTATCAGGTAACAGCTTCGAATTTACAGTTCCAACTACCTTTACTTTACCCAAGTAAGTACGCGTCTAGCACCCATAAAAAAAGCCACATTAGTGGCTTTTTTTATGGGTGCTAGAAGGTCAACGAGATTATTAGTGCTCGCGCGTTGCACGGAATTTTACGTCAGGATGACGCTCTTCTGTTAACGACAAATTCACTCGTGATGGCGCCAGATAGGTGAGATGCCCGCCACCATCCAGCGCCAGGTTATCACTGCATTTGTTCTTGAATTCTTCCAGTTTTTTAGGGTCACTACATTCGCACCAGCGGGCGGTAGTCACATTCACCGCTTCATATACAGCTTCGACTTTATATTCGTCTTTCAAACGGAAAGCCACAACCTCGAATTGCAATACACCTACAGCACCCACAACTATGTCGTTGTTGTTCATCGGGAAGAACACTTGGGTAGACCCCTCTTCCGACAATTGTTGCAGCCCTTTTTGAAGCTGCTTCATTTTGAGTGGATCTTTCAAGCGGATACGACGAAAGAGTTCGGGAGCAAAGTGGGGAATACCAGTAAACTTTAATTCTTCGCCTTCGGTAAAAGTATCGCCAATCTGGATGGTGCCGTGGTTATGCAAACCTATAATATCGCCTGCAATCGCCTGCTCGACCGCGCTGCGATCACCGGCCATAAATGTCACAGCATCGGCAATTTTCACTTCCTTACCCAAGCGCACATGTTTCATTCTCATGCCTTGCTGGTAAACGCCGGAGCAGACGCGCATAAATGCAATACGGTCACGGTGTTTGGGATCCATATTTGCCTGGATCTTGAAAATAAATCCGCTGAACTTTTCTTCCCCAGCCTCAACCATGCGAGCCTGCGTATGACGACCGCGCGGTGTAGGCGCCCACTCAACAAAGCCATCAAGCATTTCGCGTACACCGAAATTCCCCAAAGCAGTACCGAAAAATACAGGAGTCATACGACCGGCGAGATATTCATCAAGCTCAAACTCATGAGTGGCGCCACGCACAAATTCAATTTCTTCGCGAATCCTGGTCGCATCGCTACCTAATAACTTACTTGCCTCGTCGCTATCGAGACCTTTGATTTGTATATCGTCAGGAATGGTATGGCCCATACCAGGCTGATATACATGAATAGTATCGGTATAAAAATTATAAACGCCGACAAAATCCTTACCTGTACCCAATGGCCAGTTAATAGGTGCGGCAACAATTTTTAATACGTTTTCAATTTCATCAAGCAGCTCTACCGCATCGCGGCTCTCGCGATCCATTTTGTTGATGAATGACAGAATCGGTGTGTCGCGCAGACGGCAAACTTCCATCAGCTTGATGGTGCGGTCTTCCACACCCTTGGCACCGTCAATCATCATCAGCACTGAATCCACTGCCGTCAGTGTGCGGTAGGTATCTTCCGAAAAGTCTTCATGGCCGGGGGTATCCAACAAGTTGACCACGCGATCTTTGTAGGGGAATTGCATCACCGAAGAGGTTACCGAAATACCGCGCTCCTGCTCCATGGTCATCCAGTCGGATTTGGCATGGGGGCCGCGCTTACCTTTTACTGAACCCGCCAGCTGAATGGCGTTACCCCAGAGCAGCAATTTCTCAGTAATGGTGGTTTTACCGGCATCCGGATGCGAAATAATGGCGAAAGTGCGGCGTTTGGCGAGTTCGTTTTTCAAATTGATCATGGTGCATGCTCTGGGAGCCGGGGTATATAAGGCTCTGGTGGCTGGGGGCGATAAAAAGGCGGCGATTATAGCCTAGTCAGGGATGCAAATGTTGTTTGCCGGGTAGCTCGGCAATGTAGCGACGAACCCACCACCAGGCCCAGAGCGCGATACTCGCATTGGCGAGAGCCGTGGCAATAAATATCCCCTGCAACCCCCAAATTCTCTGCCCCAACCAGGCAAGCGGCAGATATACGTAGAGAACACGTGCGCCTGACAGTGCCATGGCGGGCCAGGGACGCCCCAAACCATTAAAGGCCGCATTCACCGACATAATAATGCCGTAGGCACCATAGCTGAGCGGGATGATCGAGAAATAGCTGGCGGCGACCAGTATAACCTCCCGGTGATCGCCAAATAATCCGGCAATAGCGCCGCCCGCAAACCATAAGAACAGGGCCACTGCAGCGCCCATCATCAAACAAAAACGCGTGAGCAATATCACTGCTTCATCGAGTCGCTCAAGCTTGCCTGCGCCACTGTTCTGCCCAAAAAACGGCCCTATGATGCCAGACAAAGCGTAAAACACGATCAACATCAAAGGTTCAACACGTGTGGCTATACCTAATCCAGCCACGGCATCGCTGCCATAAGCCGACACCATGGTAACCACTATGGCGCTGGCAATAGGTATCACTATGTTGGCGCACATGGCCGGGACACCAACAAATACAATAGTGACCCAGGAATTACGCAACGACATCCAGCGCACAAACGGATTAACCAACATGCCGACCTTGTAATGCAATATATAAATCACACTGAGTAATATCAGGGATCTGGTTAACAAGGTCGCTATGGCTGCGCCAGATAAACCCAACGACGGAATTGGCCCCCAGCCAAAAATCAAAATGGGGTCCAGCAACAGATTAAATATTCCTGCCGCGCTCATAATGTAGCCTTGGACATGGCTCATACCCATAGCTCGCAACGCGGCAAGACTAACCATGGGAACTAGCAAACAGGGAGGGCTGAAGTACCAGATGGACATGTAGGAGCGAATCAGTGGGATAAGTTCCGGTGATGCTCCCATCGCAAGAAACAGCGGTTCGATAGTGAGCCACCCCAGAATGCACACGCAGACAGAAAGTAAAAAAGTGAGGCTCATGGCATCAGTGGCCAGACGCCGTGCCCGCATTTCATCGCCCTCGCCTATCGCGCGCGCCACAGCGGAAGAAGTGCCCGCCCCCAAACCAATACCAAGACTGGTAAGCACCATAAGAATGGGAAAGGTAAAACTGAAAGCAGCCAAGGCTTCACGGCCAAGACGGGCAATAAAAAACGTTTCTATGGCGTTCAACGACATGGTGGACATAAGCCCCCACACCATTGGAATTGCCATTATTTTTAGTTGCTGACCAACATCGCCTTCGGTAAGGGTTGCGTGAAGATGTTTATTCATAGGGAAACTTACTTACAAGAGGCGGCGATTATATACATTTCCACCTCTTGGCTCGCTCAGGTTTTGACCTGACCAAATAACAAGGCCCCTGCGAGAGGGGCCCATGAATTACTCAAACCAATAGCGCACAAAAATAAGCGCTACTGCATTTCCATTATTTCTTGTTGGCTTTGAGATCATAAGTGGCCTGTATGGGCGATGCGGTCGCCTCTGTTGCAACAGGAGCCACAGGTGCGACAGAACTGCTGACGCAAGTAAATACTACATTGGAATCTGCTTCAGTGGTCACTAGCGATGAAGAACTCATCTCTTTAGTGATCATCATGGGTTTGTGCTGACGCTTACCAGTAGCGAGACCACTGGCTGCATCGCGCGGGCTTTTCACAGTGCACGCGTATTTGGTGTTATCCAGCGAAACAGGCTTGCCGCTGGCATCGACCACACTCAATACATAAGAATCTGCCGCTAACGTAGGCGCAGTACAGACGCCACTGGGACAACTCAGGGTTTGCATTCCGCCTTTACTATCTTTGATCTGCAGATAAAAATCGGCAGACGCTGCAAATGCAGAAGTAGCCATTACACTCATCACAACAGTCAAAGAAGCCATCATTGTTTTCATCTTGGTTTTCCTCGTCGAATATTGCCGTATCGATTGATACAACAAGCACAAAGCATGAGATGCACTTATAGATTAGCGAAGAAGACTGAAGAGCAACTGAATGAAAACTGATATGCCACTGACTGCTAATGGTTATTTAGCATCAGTGGCTTCGTCGATTTCTTTTTGCGTCATGATGTGTTGGCCAGGCGCTGCTGGTTGGCCATTACCTTCGGTTGAATTAATTAAATCACCACTGCTAATACCGGTGCCGCCATTGCTCAACGCATCTGCCACCGCTTTTTTCAATACGATAATGGCAATACGACGGTTGATGGGTGCATCAGGTTTATCCGCGACTAATGGAGCGGAAGACCCCATACCCTGCACAGTTGCCACTTTTTCATCAGGAAAACCACCTTGCGTAAGTGCACGTCTGGCTGAGTTTGCACGATCCGCCGAGAGCTCCCAGTTGGTATAAGTAGCGCCAGATCCATAAGAGGTCGAGTCTGTGTGGCCAGTGACACTAATTTTGTTGTTAACCTTATCGAGCAAGGGCGCCAACGCTTTCAACACCTCTTCTGTATAAGGTTTCATGTGCGCACTGCCCACATCGAAACCGGGGCGCTGGTCCTTATCGACAATCTGGATACGCAAACCCAAGGCGGTAAAATCAATCAAGATTTGATCTTTGATTTGCTGGAATACCGCATCTTGTTTGATTTGGTTTTCCATCATTTCTTTTAATTGTTCGAGCTGTTCTTTTTCAATGCGCTCGAGTTCTTTTTTCAATTTTGCTTCAGAAATCTGATCAGCATTTTGCGTTTGGGTATTTTGCTCAGTGTTATCTTTATCGCTCTTGTCTTCAGTTTGAGGATCATTGGAATGCGATTCAGATTGCGGTTGCGACATGTCAATCAAACCGGGATTTGAACCGCCCTCTCCTATAGCGTATTCACTGCCCGGGTCCTGAAAATAACCGGAGATGGCTTTTTGCTGCTCTTTGGATGTACTGCCGAGTAGCCACATCAATAGAAAGAAGGCCATCATGGATGTCATGAAGTCGGCCAGCGCCACTTTCCAGCCACCACCGTGGTGGCCGTGACCGTGGCCCTTCTTTTTAACAATAATTATCTGTTGCGCGCCCTTTTCCATTACCCACTACTCACTATTTTTTAGCGCGATACTGTTCTTCCAACTCTTTAAAGCTGGGGCGCACACTGTGATAAAGAACTTTACGGCCGAATTCCACGGCAATTTGCGGCGGGACGCCATTCATTGACGCGACCAGGCATGCCTTGATGCAATAATAAAAATGCGCTTCATCGCGCGCCTTGTGGTTGAGGTAAATCGCAAAGGGCGCGATAAAACCATAGGCGAACAAGATACCCAAAAGAGTTCCTACCAGTGCTGATGCCACATGGTGGCCCAGCTCCGCTGGTGGCCCGCCCAAACTTCCCATTGTGATCACAATACCCAGCACCGCCGCCACAATACCAAAGCCCGGCAAACCGTCGGCTGCGCCGATAATGGCGTTAGGAATTAGCGCGGTCTCCTGATGATGCCCTTCAAGTTCCTGATCAATCAGTGCATCCAGCTCGTGCGGCGCCATATTGCCCGCCACCATAATGCGCAAATAGTCGCAGATAAATTCCACCGCGTGGTGATCCTTGAGAATTGACGGATAATTACCAAATATCGGGCTGGATTCCGGCTCCTCAATATCCCCCTCAATTGCCATCAAGCCTTCGCGACGAGTTTTGTTGAAGATGTCATACAGGAGGGTCAACAAATCCAGATAAAGTTGCTTGTTGTATTTGGAGGGTGTCATCAATGCGCCGGCCGATTTGACCACCCCTATGGACACCGAAATGGGGTTGGCAATAATCATCGCCCCCAAGGACGCCCCGCAGATAATCATGATCTCATAGGGCTGCATCAGTGCCATTATCTGGCCGCCACTCGCCACGAAGCCGCCGATCACGCAGCCAAATAGCACCATCAAACCCAAAATAATATTCACGCAAAATTCTCCTATCGACTTTCCCAGCGCGTAGCTCGCTTTGAGTATAGGTTGGATCTTTTGAGGTTCAAGCGCAAAAAACCACACAGGCCAAATGGCGCTTTATTTCTCCTTATAGCGGCAAAAACAGATTATTTATTAAGCACATGCAGCCCCGCTGTTGTTTATTTCGAATCCGCGGAATGCCCTTATAATGGCAACCATCCCATCGATCCTTTATACAGGCTTTACAATGAAAATTAATGAATTGGATACACTTACCCAAACCCAACTGGAAGCCGCGGTATTGCGTCGATTGCTCGCTCATCTGGATACACGCAGCGAGGTGCAAAATATAGATTTGATGAATCTGGCCGGTTTTTGTCGCAATTGCCTGAGTAAATGGTATGTAGCCGCCGCCAGCGAACAAGGTATCAGCCTGGAGTATGAAGATGCTCGCGAACGTGTCTATGGCGAGCCCTATGAACAATGGAAACAACAGCATCAGACAGCTGCGAGCGCTGAACAGCTAGCCAGGTTTGCCGGTCAAAGCCCGGATCACAAGTAACAAGTCTGCCATCAAACCGGAACTGACGACTCAATATGGATCACTCCCGCCGCCGCCAGCGAGACCAGGCTGTCGCTGGACGCGGGATTGATTTGCTCGCTCTCACCAGCACCCGACCAGGTAACATTAACCCAGCAATTGCGACCGCGGTGTTTGGCGATATAGAGCGCCCGATCCGCCGTATCTATGACTTGCTCCCAGGTTAGCGCTGTCGGGGCCGAGGGATAAAAGGGATAGGCGGCCATACCGATTGAGCAGGTTTTTGCTACCCTGCGCCCACCGCCAAGGTCGAACTCGAAGGCTTCCACTTTTTGGCGGATACGCTCTGCCAGCTCCGCCACCTCTTCGCGATTACAGAAACGGATAACAATCAAAAATTCTTCGCCCCCCCAGCGCACCAAATAATCGGATTCACGCAACGTGACACGCAACAGTTGGCTGAACTGCTCAAGTAATTTGTCACCGGCACCATGTCCATAGGTATCATTCACTGATTTAAACCAGTCCAGATCCAGCAGCATAAACACCAGATCCTGTTCGCGTGGACGCGTGACAGGTAGCGGAGCATCGCCTTGAGTGCCCAACCAATCCTGATAAGCGCGCTCTACTAATGCCACATCGGCAGTAATGGATTTATTGAGGAAGCGTCGGTTGTGCAGGCCAGTTAACGTATCTGATAAGCTGGCCTCTTCCAGTTTTTTATAAGCCGTTTGCAATTCTTGCTGAGCGCTCTTGAGTACGCGATTGCTTTGATTAAGCTCTTCAGTGCGCTCCGCAACTTTGCGATCAAGATTGCGCGTAACGTCATGCAACTGCATATGAGTCGCCACCCGCGCCAGCAATGCTTCCTTGGCAACGGGCTTGACCAGGAAATCATTAGCGCCTGCATCAAAGCCCAACACAAGATCATTAAGCTGCGCGCGCGCGGTTAACAATATAATGGGCAGTTCGTGGGGCTTATAGATTTCACGCAACATTTTGCAGGCTTCGTAGCCACTGATGCGGGGCATCATCACATCCAGCAATACCAAATCTATAGCACTGTTGCCATCCGCCTTTTGCTGATACTCGTTAATCATCTTGATAGCATCTTCAGCACAGCTGGCTTCAAAAATCTGGTAGCCGCCTATGCCGAGAAAATTCGCAATCACTTTGCGGTTAATAGCATCATCATCAACAATTAAAACGCGACTACTATTTTGTGCCTGATTCAGCAGAGGAGTAGCGGATACCAAATCCTCTTGCAGTCGTGTTGGTTGACGGCTGTAAACCTCAGGGACAACTGTCTTGATATTGCTTGTCTCCGGTAAACCAAAACTAACCTGCAGGGTAAAATAAAAACTGGAGCCCACACCTAAAACAGATTCAACTCTGATTGTACCGCCGTGCAACTCAACAAGTTGCTTGGTTACTGACAACCCGAGGCCAGCACCACCCAGGCTCCGATTTACCCCGCCATCCACTTGCATAAAGCTTTCAAAAATATCGTTGAGCCTATCATTGGGAATACCTGTTCCCGTATCACTGACCTCGACCTGCACAAGGTCTTCATCGACTATCGCACTCACACTAATAACACCGCGATCAGTAAATTTCACTGCGTTGCCAATCAGGTTGTGGAGTATTTGTAACACCCGGTCCTCATCGGCAAAAACACCGGGAAAGTTTTTTGGAATATTGTTGAGAAAAACAACTTTCTTTCCATCCAGCAAAGGCTTTGACAAAGTGAGCACCACGTCCACCAGCACGGTTAAATCAATAGTCTTCTTGTGTAGCATCAAACCTTTATTTTTTAGCTGGGAAAAATCAAGAATGTCGTTGACCAAACTCGCGAGACGCTTGCCGCTATCGATGATCAGCGACAAGTGATATTTCATTTTCGGTGGAACCTCGCCCGCTACACCATCGCGCAGTGACTCAGCCAAACCAATAATGCCATTGAGTGGCGTGCGCAATTCATGCGACGTGTTTGCGAGAAATTCATCCTTGAGCTTGTCAATTTGTGTAAGGCGCTTTACCAGAATTCGCTCCTGCTCAAGCTTCTCTTCATTAAACCTGAGTTTGAGCCGCTGCACGTGAAAAATCCAACTTGATAATCCCAATAGCAACAGAACGTAAATTGTGTACGCCCACCAGGTTCTCCAAAAAGGCGGTAGCACCCGGATTTGCAAGCTCGCGGGATAAGTGCTCCAGATGCCATCGTTATTAGTACCCTTTACCTCGAACACATAAACACCGGCATTGAGATTGGTATAAGTCGCTGAATGGCGGGTACCTACGTAGTTCCAATCATTTTCAAAACCGCGCAAGCGATAGGCAAATTGATTGTCCTCCGGATGGTGAAAACTCAGGGAGGAAAACTCCAGGGAAAAAACAGTATCGCGCGGATTGAGTTCTATGCTGGATGTGACATCTATGGCTTTTGTCAGGGGCGAATTCTCCGCGCCTATAACGGCGGATTTATTACCAATTTGCAAATCAGTAATGACGACATTCGGCGCATATTGATTCACCACAATTTTATCTGGCCGAAACAGCGTAAAGCCTTTGCTATTACCCATAGCAATTTCACCGCGACTGGTCGCCAAGGCTGCCTTGCGACTATAAAGGTTATCGACCAAGCCATCGTGTTTATCAAAATTGCGAAAACTGTGATTGGCGGGATCAAATTGCACTATGCCTTTTTGTGTCCCCAACCAAAGATTACCGTGATCGTCTTCCGCAATACCCCCGACAACATTATCCGCAAGCCCTTCGCGCGTGGTAAATGCCGTGAACTTGCCACTCTTGCGATCCAGTAAATTTAGCCCGCCGCCATCAGTGCCAAACCAGAGGTTACCGCGTTTGTCTTCGTAAATGGTCAGGATGAAATCCGCACTCAGGCTATCCGGATCTTCCGCTTTATGAAAATACCGCTTGAATTCACGGGTTTTTCGATTAAATGTGAAAGCACCGCGAATACTGCCAAGCCACAAATTCTTCTGACTGTCTTCATAGACAACACGTGAGTACAGCACCTTATCACCACCGAGCAATTCCGCTGGCGGTAAAAAATAATCGAACTTAACACTCGCCGGATCAAAACGGTTCAAGCCTTCCTCTGTCGCCAGCCAGACTTGCCCTTCACTATCTTCCAACACCGACCAAACCTCGCGCCCGCGCATGCTGTAAGGGCTGTTATCGGGAAGATAATGAGTGAACTCACGCGTGCGGGGATCAAGCGAGTTAAGCCCCGCAGACCAAAGCCCCAACCAAATGTTGCCCGCCTTGCCTGTCGCAATTGAGAGCACGGTGCTGCCGCCAATGCCTTTGGCATTTTTCGGATCAAAGGTAAAACGCGTAAAATTATTTTTATTGCGCTCAAAATAATTGAGTCCGTAGCCAGCACCCACCCAAAAATTACCGCGCTCATCTTCGATAATTGAAGAGACACCGCCGTCAGTCATGGAGCGTGGATTGGTAGAACTGTAAGCGTAATTATGAAACGCTGATGCCTGTCGATCGACAACATCAACGCCCGAAGGAAAATACCCCAGCCATATATCGCCAGCGCGATCTTCAAACAACTGGTTAACAACGTAATTGCCCGGGCTGGTCAAATCCGCTTCGCTGTAGGTGTAGCGATAAAACACCTGACTGTCCTGCGGCCGCACGTGCACATGGCTACCGTCGCCCACCCAGAGATTGCCCTGGCGATCTTCAAGAATGGACCAGACAGTTGCGCCTTTTTCGCTGAGGTCGTGCTCGACTTTTACAAAGCGCTGGCCGGGTTGATTGAATTCGTACAAGCCGTCACCGTAGGTGCCCGCCCACACCTGATTTTTGCTATCGACGTAGAGCTCACGCGTATCGTTAAACCCCGGGGCATTGGGTAGCATTGGATCGCGCATAAAACTTTCAAAACTACCCTTGTCCGGGTTATAGCGACTCACCCCGAAAGCCTGGGTGCCAAGCCAGATATTCCCATCCTGATCATCAGCCAGAGCCCACACTATTTGATTGATGCCCGAATCCAGCCCGGCAGGTGCAAATTGAATGCGCGATGCGCGCCCCGTTTTGCGATCAAAGGAAAAGAAGCCACCACGGGTCCCCAGCCAGATACGGCCTTTGCGATCCTCATGCAGGGATGTCACATCGTTATCGTTGGCGGTACCAGAAACTGTGTAAGTGCGAAACAACCGTTGCCGGGGATCATAAAGCGCAACGCCGGCGCGAGTGGCAATCCACAAGGAGCCATCGCGCCCCATCTCTATGTGACTTATATAGCTGTGCGGCAGGCTGGAAGGCTGCGCATCTTCGTGGCGAAAGATAGTGATGTTGTAACCATCGTAGCGGGCGAGACCATTGGTGCCACCAAACCACATAAATCCCTGGGCATCCTGGGCGATAGAGTTGATATAACCTATGGAAGAAACCTGGTCAGGCAGGATGTGTTGAAAAGCCAAATGGGGAGCGGCAGATATCTGATCATCTTCGGCATTTACGGGACCAGCAAATAAAACCTGCAGCAGGGCCAGAATAATCAAGCCATACATGAGTCCTGCCTGCTTGCCCAGTTTAGCCATTAAGTCCAACCTGTCTGCGCTCCCGGTGCCGGCTTTTGGAGTAACCAAAACCTGACTGATTTTATTTTGCAGCAGCTTAACCCCTTATGACCTCCCTGTAAAAATATTGGTCGCACCCGAGGAGTATTTGCGACCGCCGGTCCAGCAAGTGAGATTTAACTGATCAGGGCGTTTTGAAACTGTAGGCGGTGACAGTGTTTTTAGCAAAATTGGGGACATAGAGGCTATTGGTGGTAGCGTCATAACCTATATCTGCAGTGTTAATTTTAGCTGCCTGGGTATCCTGGAGTAGTTCGATCTTTCCATCCGTATGAACGTAGTAAAGTAACCCCGGCCAGCAGGACACCAGAAAATCGCCGCGACCAACGCTCTCAACTCCATCTATTGCTTGCGCAAAACCCGAGGCGATCTGCAGGCGGTTTTTTTTGTCATCGTACAAGTACAAGTGAGTGCCAGCACCGACTATCAACGTTCGCCCGATTGCTTTAAGACCGTTGGCACTTTCAACATTCGTCAAGTATTCCTCCGCCAGGCCATCTTTCAGTCGATAGACTTTATTGGTGCGAGTGTCAGATACATAGACAACGCCAGAGCCATCGACAGCTACATCATTGAGGAATACGGAACCTGGTACGGGAATTTTCTTCTCAATATTGGCTTTTTTGATATTGATGACAACTATTTCATTGATGTCGGCTACATAGAGCTTGCCGTTTTGCGCCGCCATCCCCTTGGGTGCATTGAGACCGGTAATCCACTCGGCATCGTCCAGCTCCCCGGAAAAACTCATACGCGCTATACCACCCTGGCCATCGGCGGCAGAGGCGTCACCGTCTATTTGCGACACCAACAAAAAATTGCTTTTCCCGTCGCGATAAACCAGCACTGATTCCGGCGTTTTCAAACCTTCCGTTAACCAAAGCGCCTCCAATTTGGATTGCGCCCAGGTCAGCGGAGCGACCACACAACAATAACCAACAAATAACGCAACCCAGTTTTGAATTTTTTTCATTACCAGTTACCTCTTTATGATCAAATACTATGAAGCTAACACTCAGTGTAGCCGAGATCAAAACGCTTTACATATCCTTGCGCAATTTACTACCCTTGCAACTTGTCGCCCAAACGAGCCCCGATTTTCATGAAAGCCACCATTAAAGATGTTGCCAAACTTGCCGGAGTTTCCTTCAAAACCGTGTCACGCGTCATCAACAAAGAGGGAACCGTCGGGCAGGATTTGCAAGACAAGGTAATGAAGGCAGTTAAAGAGCTCAACTACCAACCCAATTTATCAGCGCGACTATTGCGCGGTGCGGCCTCATCGATTGGCTTTATTTACGACAACCCCAACAGCAACTACGTGATCGATATGCAGCGCGGCATTTTGGGCGAATGCCATCGCCAGGGTTACGAATTGGTTATTCACCCCTGCGATGCAAAATCCAAAACTATCATCGATGAAATCCTCGGCATGGTGGATCGCAGCCGCGTGGGCGGGCTGGTGCTAACACCTCCGGTGTCGGAAATGCCCGATGTGCTGAGCGCACTCAACAAGCGCAAACTCAAGTATGTGCGCATTTTGTCGGGAGCCAATCCGCCAGACAGCCACTCCCCTTGCGTGTTTATCGATGACCGTACCGCTGCCTATAAAATTACCCAATACCTGATCGACCTGGGCCACAAATCCATTGCCTTTCTGGGCGGGGATGAAGCGCATAAATCCAGTACCGAGCGTTTGGAAGGTTACAAAGCTGCACTTAAAGACAACAAAATTACCATCGATAAAAAATTAATTATCGGCGGCGAATACTCTTTTGAATCAGGTGTAAAACGTACGCGTTTTTTGCTCGGCGGCGCCGCTAAACCGACGGCAGTTTTTGCCTGTAACGACGAGATAGCCGCGGGCACCCTTTTCGCCGCGCGTATCCAGGGCATAGACGTGCCCCAGCAACTTTCTATCGTAGGTTTTGAGGATTCACCTTTCTCCCGCCAGGCCTGGCCAAACCTTACAACCGCACAACAACCGATTCGCACTATCGCCCAACACGCCACCTCGCTGCTGATTGAAGTCATGCGCAACGGCGAAAAGAGTGTGGAGAGCGAAGGTTTCTACCCTGAGCTGATAGTTCGCGATTCCACTTGTCCGGTGTCCAGCCGCAAGGGCTAATTGCCGAGGAGCCTCCCCTTTATTTTTGATTGGCTACTTTACAAACGACTTTTTAAGGCTCACAATGACAACGTTGTCTCAAAAATTGCCATTTCCTGGAGAAACCATGTCGTCGCCCGCCTCACCACTTAGTCTTCAACCCGAAAATACCCTGATGTTTCAGGAGGCTGCGTCGGCTGCCAGCGTTATTACCCGGCAACAACTACTCAACCAGGATTTAGTAGAACAGGCCGCCGCACGCCTTAAAGCATTTGCGCCTATCGCGATAGTCACCTGCGCGCGCGGCAGCTCGGATCATGCGGCCACCTACGCCAAGTATTTATTTGAAACCCAGCTTGGCTTGGTTACCGCCTCAGCGGCGCCGTCCATTACCTCGGTGTACCAGGCTGAACCCAAATTGCGCGGCATGCTCTATGTCGCTATTTCGCAATCCGGTAAAAGTCCCGACTTACTCGCCAGTGTCACTCAGGCAAAAGCCGCCGGTGCACTCACATTAGCGTTTGTGAATGTGGAAGATTCCCCACTTGCACAGCTGGCCGACATAGTGATCCCGCTGCACGCCGGTGCCGAGAAAAGTGTCGCCGCAACTAAATCCTATCTCGCAACATTGGGCGCTGTACTACATCTGGTTTCCGAATGGAGCGGTAGCGACGAACTGCGCCGCGCCGTTACGCAATTGCCCAGCGCTTTGGCGCAGGCCTGGCAACAAGATTGGTCCGCCGCAGTGGAAACCCTGCGCAATGCCACCAATTTGTTTGTGATTGGCCGCGGCATAGGTTTTGGTACCGCACAAGAAGCAGCGCTCAAGTTAAAAGAAACCTGTGGCCTACACGCCGAAGCTTTCAGTGCAGCTGAAGTGAAGCACGGCCCTATGGCGATTGTGAAAGAAAATTTCCCGGTGCTTTTACTCGCCCAACAAGACCAGGCATTTAGTGGTATGGATTCATTGGTACAGGATTTCCGTGCGCGCAACGCCGCCATGATGATCGCCAGCGAAAATATATCCGGTAGCGACTGCTTGCCCGTCGTTGCAAATGTTCCGGCCATTATCGCCCCAGTATTGGCGGTGCAAAGTTTTTATCGTATGGCCAACGCGCTCTCTATTGCGCGCGGTTACAATCCAGATGAACCGCCACATTTGCGTAAAGTCACTGAAACCATTTAAGACGATTATTCGCGGAGAATTCCAATGTCCACCGCCCTGATCAACGGTAAGGTTTTTACCGGCGAGCAATGGTTGACCAACCAGGCTGTCATTATCGACGGCGAATATATAGCGGACATCTGCACTGCAGAAAATTTGCCTGCAAATGTCAGCAAGACAATTGATTTGCAAGGTCAACGTTTAATTCCCGGTTTGATCGATACCCAGGTCAACGGCGGTGGCGGCGTGCTTTTCAATCAAGCCACAACTGCAGACGCATTAGCTGTAATGGGTGCGGCCCATCGCCGCTTTGGTACTACCGGTTTTTACCCCACACTAATCAGCGACGATCTTGAGGTTGTTGCCCAAGCGATAGCGGCAGTAGAACAAGCCATTGCCAATAAAGTGCCCGGCGTGCTCGGCATTCATTTGGAAGGTCCTTTTTTAAATCCGGAACGCAAAGGCGTGCACAACGCCGATAAATTCAAAATTATCGACGAAGCGGCCTTTGAATTATTGACCTCATTAAAGTCTGGCAAAACCCTGATTACCATTGCACCGGAATTAACGACTCCAGAGATGATTCGTCGCCTCGCAGACGCTGGCGTAGTGGTAGCAGCTGGCCACAGCGCCGCTAACTACGAGCAAACAAAAACTGCGTTAGCAGCCGGCGTTACCAGTTTTACCCATCTCTTTAACGCCATGACGCCATTTACCAGCCGCGAACCAGGCATGGTTGGTGCCGTATTGGAAGACAAACAAAGCTGGTGCGGCATTATTGCCGATGGTTTCCACGTTCACCCGGCTGCAATAAAAGTTGCCCACCAGGCCAAAGCGCCCGGAAAAATGGTGCTGGTCACGGATGCCATGCCAAGTGTAGGCGCCGACGATAAAAGCTTTAACCTCTACGGTGAGCAGATTTTTTACAGCGAAGGAAAACTGACAACGGCAAGTGGCACACTCGCCGGCTCTGATCTGGACATGCTTGCAGCAGTACGCAACAGCATTCAGTTATCCGATATAGATCCCGACGAAGCAATTCGCATGGCATCCACCAACCCCGCCGCCATGATGGGTGAGAAACATCTCGGTGCAATTAAACCAGGCTTTATCGCCAGCATGATTTTGATTGATAACAACTACCAGTTACTGCGCAGCTGGATAAACGGTTGCGAATCCTGATTTGCCCAAAGCTCAACTTGCTCTTCAAAGCGTAACGTAGCGATTTGCCCATTCTCTGAATGGGCTTTTTTTTGCCTACGATAAACACCAAAACCTGTACACAAACCAAAACTTGTGCAAAAACCAAAAGCTGTGCAAAAAAAAGGATGGCAACTGCCATCCTTTTAAATCACAAAAACTCATAGCTCCAAAAAACGAATTCGTTCGCTAGAGCGCAATCACAATATTCTTTTTCTCCATGTATTTTGCAATGCACCAGAAGAAAAGTACGTGCACCAAGGCAAACGCGAGCGATGCATTGTAGGCATCCAGAAAACGACAAAATTGCTGGTAGAGCAACTCATAATAAGTCTCACCCTGATAGCTGAAGGTATAGAGCAGCTTTTCCCATATAAAGGATAGGGCGTAGATAAACAGCGGATTTTTGCCAAAGGGCGTCAACTGCAAAAGAGCCGGCTTACACCAGGTTTTTTCCAACATAATTAATACTAGCAATACTGCAATCGCCACGCCTGACGTGAGCAATACGAACGGGCTGGTCCACAGAGACTTGTTGATAGGAAACCATTGATTCCATACCAGCGCAGCTACAACCAACACCGCGCTCATTACTGCCAGTCTTTTTTGCGCTGTCGCTGGCGATGCCGATAAAATGCGCGCAACCTCGAATCCCAAAAGCACATTTACCACGGAAGGCAAAGTGCTGAGCAACCCTTCAGGATCAAAGGCGATCCCCTTGCCTTGCCACAAATGATTTGCGCCCAACACAGCAAGATCCATCTGGCGCACCAGAGAGTTTTCCAACGAATAGGGATCAGCACTTAATCGTAGCAACCACCAATAGCCAAACAACAGAATGCCGCTGATCAACCACCGCTGCAATGTCGACGCATAGAGCAAAATAATCGCCGCAATGCCATAAGCCAGGGCTATACGTTGCAATACACCAAGGATACGCCATTGGCCAATAGGCTCAGTGAAGGGAAATATATTCAGGAACAAGCCCACCGCAAACAATAGTAATGTGCGCTTAAGAATTTTGGTGTGTCGCTGGGTGTTGGTGATATGCGGTTGCATTAACGAGCGCTGGGAGAAAAACAGCGCGTTGCCGACCATAAATAAAAAGAAGGGAAATATAAAATCTGTGGGGGTAAAACCATGCCAGTCAGCATGTAACAAAGGCCCATAGACATGATTCCATGAGCCGGGAGTATTAACCAAAATCATCAGCGCGAGGGTCAGGCCGCGCATAATATCGAGTGCGGCAAAGCGTTGCTTGACCATAATGTCCTCGCGAGATGTTAACGACGATTACCAGCTTTTTAATTTATGGCCTTTGAGCGCATAAAACAAAATAAAGACGTAGCAAGGCAGCATCACCCAATAAGCAGTCTGGCTATTGCCAGAGACGTGGGCAAAGTGACCGTAAAGCAGCGGCATTAAGGCACCACCTGCAATCCCCATAATTAACAAGGCCGAACCTGTGCTGGTGTATTTACCCAAACCCTCAAGGGCCAGGGGCCAAATAGCAGGCCACACCAGAGCATTGGCAAAGCCCAGAAACGCGAGGAAAAACACGCTGTCCGGCACGGCAGGCACACCAGCCCAACCCAACAGGATGTGCGAAATAGCGGTATCGCTATTGGATGAAAAGATAACGCCAGCAGCAAACAACAAGCCGCTTATCGCCGAGAGTAAAAGAGCGTTAGCTTGCGATAAATATTTAGGGATAAAAGCAACGCCTACCAAATAGCCTGCCACCATAAAACCCATAGTGTAAGAAGTCAGCGAACCAAAATTCTCCACACCAAGCTTGCGGCCATACAGGCCAATGGTATCACCCGCAATTACTTCAACACCTACATACAAAAACAATGCAATAGTACCCAGCACGAGTTGGGGAAATTGCAGAACCCCCAATTTGTTGTCAGTGCTCTGGGTAGAATCTTCTGCAATATTTAATTCCGCCAGCGGCGAAAAATGCACAAACGCCATAAGCGCCAGCAGTACCGCGGCCATAATGATGTAAGGCATCACCAGGCGCGAAGAGAGCTCTGCCAATTTTTCCGTACGCACATCAGCTGTCAAGGCGCTGAGTGCTTCATTGGAGTATTGATCCATTCCAGTAAGAATCCAGGCGGTAAATAAGAGCGGAACAATCACACCTGCTGATTTATTAATTAACCCCATAATACTGATACGCATGGCGGCACTTTCACGTGGACCTATGCAAACTATGTAGGGATTAGAGGCAGTCTGCAGCAGCGTAAGGCCCGCGCCCAACACAAAGAGTGCAGTCAAGAACAATACGTAGGTAGTAGATTTTGCCGCAGGTATAAATAGCAGCGCACCTACCGCCATAACGCCAAGCCCGACAACCATGCCAGTTTTAAAACCTATGCGGCGCAATACCAGCGATGCGGGTAATGCCATGAAGGTGTAGGCGATATAAAACGCGAAGGTCACCAATAGCGCCTGGAATTCATTGAGGTCGCAAACAATCTTTAAAAAAGGAATCAGTGAGCCATTCAACCAGGTGACAAAACCGAAAACAAAAAACAAGGTTCCTATAATCACCATAGGCACAAGCGTGCCGGATCTCGTTGGTGTTTGGGACGAAACTGCATTCATGATACACCTCGTATCTATTGCTATTAGGGAGCGAGCCTGTTGTTATTAGAAAATTGTTATTAGTAAAAAAGCAGGGCCACAAAGGCACCGAAATCATGAATACGAAACTTACGGATTTACCAACGCTTGGTGCCGTGCAAAATAGACTGCACCAAATTCCGGCTGGCTCAATGGCTCAGACAAGCTGGCTGCAATGGCAGGTTTAAGCCAAGGCATCAAGCGGCCGGACAAACCACCAATTAACGACATACGCCCCGGCTCTGTCTCCCACAATTTTTCAGCAACAGCGCTCAGGTAATCAGCGCCCTCGCGAATAATCTTTATCGCAACCTCGTCGTTGGCGTCAGCCGCATCAAACACAAAGCGCGCAAGCTGCGCATAGTCGCTCTGCTTGGCAGAACCCATTTTGTCGACGATCATCACACCTTTGGCCTGCAGGTAATCGCCAATCAAATCACTTAGCTGTGTGTAAGGCGCAAGATTATCTGACGCAAGCAAAACGGCCTTCACTGCCTCCAAACCTATCCAGGCCCCGCTGCATTTATCGCCAAAAGGAAAACCATGGGCACCAATAATAGTTGCCTTACCCTTTACAAACGAATAACCACAAGAGCCGGTGCCGGCAATCATCACAGCGCCCTCTTCACGGTTGTGTGCACCAACACAGGCAATGTGCAGATCAGTAGTGAGGTACATTTTTTTGAAGGGGTGATGCCAGTTATTCATCACCTCAAACAGACTGGGTAAATTGACACCCGCCAACCCAACGCCCGCAATTAAATTGGCGGCTTCGCTGTTGGGCAGGCCAGCATCGGTCAGTGCCATTTCTACGGCTTGCAGTATAGAAGCCTTGGCTTGGGACAAACCGTGCAAAGGATTTGCAGGACCACCTACGCCTGTGCCCAGCACCTTGTTATCGGCGGCAAATAGACTTGCGCGGCATTTTGTACCGCCGCCGTCTATGCCGATAAACAGCTGCTCGGAATTGTGGCTTGGCATAGTTCCCATGATTACCTCATTACAACACTTGGATAAGTGCACTATTGACGACTGCACTGCAGCAGATCTGCAAAAAAATATTGCAGGTTTTCTGCCAAATCAGCCGGAGCTAACCGACTGTGGCAGCGGACTTGATCGCAGAGCTTTATGTGCGACCGGCTTTCTACCATTACATTGGAAGATTGCAAGCCTTAGTTGATCTCCTGGTTAAAAGAGCTGGTGCCTTACGGCACCAGCAAAGAGGATTGACTCAACAACAGACTAACAACTAACAACTAACAACTAACATGCATTTAGATTAACCACTTGAGACAACGTTGTCAAAGGTAATTTAAAAGATTTCCCGGTATTTTTGCTACGAGGCTATTCGCCAGTAAAAAGACATTTTGTGCTTATAAATTTATGCACCAAAAAGTGCCTGCAAAAGTAAAATTTTAATCTTGATGTTCCAGTCACATCGCTCGAATAGTTATATCAACCAAAGCCAAACCGCCGATCGCTTTTTCAGCCTTCCCGCCTACGTATGGCTGAGATCAAACTGCGGTGATCAGGTAACTCTGCCAGAGCCTGTGCGACGCGTTGCCCAAGCAGGATAAATGCCCGTTGCGCCGAATCGGCTTGCAAACCGGAATCGACATCAGCCTGCAGGCCCACCTTGAAATTCATGCCATACAAAATATATTCGTAGCTGGCGAGCGAAAACATTTCCATACGGTTGGGAAAATCATTTTCGCCGGGGCGCACACTTCGCCACAGCTCCAGCTTCTCCTGCAGGCTTGCCGGAATAGTATCGATGCGACGGTTGTCTCGCCAAAAATCGCTGTCGTCACGTTTGGACAAGCAATAGTGCAACTTGATGAAATCAACAATTTTGTCCCAGCGGAAACGAAAAATATCGTTAAACTTTTTTGCCAGTGCCGGTATAGCATCGCGATTGCGAGGAAATTGCGCAGCCAGCAAAATTGCCGAGGTTTCCACCATGGCGATAGCTGTCGCTTCGAGCGGCTCCATAAAGCCGCTGGACAAACCTATAGCAACACAATTTTTTTGCCAGAATTTTTCGCGATAACCAACGCGCATATCCAAACGGCGTGCATTCAGATCTTTTGCCGCTGGCCCTATGTAATCACGTAATGCTTGTTCGGCTTGCTCATGAGTAGTGTGTGCACTGGAATAGACATAGCCAATACCACGGCGCTCCTGCAAACCTATATCCCAAGTCCAGCCCGCCGCGTGCGCGGTGGATATGGTGTGACAGGCAATCGGATGATCATCGCGACCGTAAGGCACCTGCATGGCAACCGCCTGATCCACAAACAATACAGAACCTTTGTCAATAAAAGGGACTTGCAAGGCCTGCCCCAGCAACATCGATGAAAACCCCGTGCAATCCACAAAAAAATCCGCCTGCAAATCACCTTGCTCGCGCGTATGTACTGCGCGAATAAAACCACTTTCTTCAAGTTTTATTTCTTGCACATGAGCCTGAATATGCTCCACACCAAGATGAGTAACCGCATGCTCACGCAGAAAGGCGGCGAATCGTCCCGCATCCAGGTGGTAGGCATATTTGGTCAAGCCGACAAATGCGGGAGTATCCAATTTTTTAGGGCCAAAACCTGCGTCACACACGGCGGCCTGCCCGGCAACTGAATAGGCGTAAGCAGCATCGCCGTTAAACCCGCGCAGCCAGGCTTCCGGCAACTCCATGTTGGCCACTTTGAAAGGCGCATCAAACAGGTGGTAATAATGATTGGCGCCCTGGGTTGGTGATTTTTCCCAGTTACAAAATTTGATGGCTTGTTTAAAGGTAGCGGAACATTTGCGCACGAAATCATATTCATCCACACCCAAATACCTGAGTGTTTCCACCATTGTGGGAAAGGTGCCCTCTCCCACACCGATGGTAGCAACCTCCGGGCTTTCTACCAAAGTAACCTGAATTGAATCAGGCCCATTGTTAGTTAGCCGGCGCGCCAGTATGGCCGCTGACAACCAGCCGGCAGTGCCACCACCCACTACCAGAATGCGCTTCATGCTCGCGCCGCCAGCTTTTGCAGCAGTGCACGATGATCAGGAAGATGGCGACGCAGTGACTCAGTCCGCTGGTGCAACTCCTGCGTGATTTGCTCACACTGCTGCAAATGTGCTGGCAAAAGGTTGCCAGCGACCGTGGGGTAATTCATGCCGTAGAGGATGTAGAGATGATTCTCAGCATCAAATATTTCAAACTTGCTAAAGAAATCCAGATTTTTTGGATAGAAACTTTTCCAGATTTCCAAACGCTCGCGCAACGTAACTGACATAGTTTCAGGGGCGCGATTGCGTATCCAGAATTCCGAATCTGTGCGATCCGACAAGCAATAGTGCATTTTTACGAAATCAATTACGCGTTCCCACGCGTAGGTCACCACTTGATTGTAACGTTTGCTCAGCAGTGGCATGTCTTCATGAGTGCGCGGGAAATTGCGCGCGAGATATTGCGCCGAAAAATCTGTAACCAGAATAGAAGTGGCTTCCAAAGGCTCAACAAAACCCTGCGCCAAACCTACGGCGACGCAATTACTGCTCCAGAATTGTTCGCGAAAGCCAACCTTCATGGGAATTTTGCGCGGTGAAAATTTTTCGCCGTCCACCCCCAGATACTGGGAGAATTGCTCCATGGCTTGCGATTCCGTCATATGCTCGCTGGAATACACGAAACCTGTGCCACGACGATTGGTCAGCGCTATATCCCAAATCCAGCCGGCGCTGTGCGCGGTCGCTATAGTGTAAGGAGGAATGGGCGCATCAGGGGCTGTGGGCACTTGCAGGGCCAGTGCCGTATCCGTCAGTAATTCTCCGGATTTATCGACAAAGCCAACCTTCAATTCCTTAGCGAGCAAAATGGAGGAGAAGCCGCTGCTATCGACATAAAAGTCGTAATGCAATAGTTCGCCTTCCGCCGTATGCAATGCGCTAATCAGGCCTCGCTCATCGCGCTGCGCGCCCGTCACTGTGGCAGACACATATTTAACACCAAAGCGCTGCTGCGCATTCCGGGCGAGCAATTGCGCAAACTTTTTCGCATCAAAATGATAGGCGTAGTCGGCCTCGCCTTCATACTCTGGTACGCCCAGGCTTTTGGGGCCGAGCATAGCGTCGCAAATTTTTGATTGTGAGCCTATAGCATCGGCAAATGGCGGGCGCTGCTTTTGCGCCAGCCAATGGGGAATAGTATCCATGCCAAAAGGATAAGGAATATCAAATGGATGGTAATAATAGTGGCCCGCGCCATGAACCTTCGGGTCCATCCAATCAATAAATTTAATCGCCTGCTTGAAAGTCACATCGCAAGCTTTGATAAATTCGTTTTCGCTGATGCCAAAATCCCGCAGCGAATTGCGGATAGAAGGCACAGTGCCTTCGCCCACACCTATGATGGGTACATCGGAAGATTCTATTACCGTGATCTGAATTTCAGGATCGCCCAATAATTCGCGTCCGAGATGATTAGCCGCCAACCAGCCGGCGGTACCGCCGCCCACTATGGCAATATTTTTTATTCTCACCACTCATTCCTCTTCAACAAATTATTCGCTACGCTTTAATAGACTAGTCGCCTGACTTTACTAATTGTCTCATCCCCGCGCAAAAAAAACCCGGCACGTTGGCCGGGTTTTTTATTCAAAGTTCCAGGCTACAACTTAGAACTTGAAGTTTACACCCACAGTATAGCGAGACTCACCTTCGTAGCTAGCTTCTGGATAGTTGTAAGAAGTATACGAGGTAACTGCAGTAGCACCACGATCCTTACCAACCTGTACGCTGTCTTCTTTCAGTACGTTAGAGGCGTCGAAAGTCAGAGTGGCGAAGCTTGTTACGTGATAAGAAAAGCTCAGGTCCAGGCTGCCGAACGCTTTCGCTTCGCGGTTGCCGTAGAAACCAGTTTCACGGATGAAGTAAGCCGAGCGCCAGTTGTAAGCAGCACGTGCACTCAGGGTATCGTTCTCGTAGAAACCTACCAGGTTGATGCTGTTTTTGGAGCTGTCGGACATTACGCCATTGCCGTCACTGTAGTTGGACTTGTCAGCGGAAGCATCAGCGTAGGTGTAGTTAAAGATACCGCCGAAACCGCTAGCCCAAGTGTGTTGCAACTGGAATTCGATACCGTCGATGTCGCCCTGGTTGCCGTTTTTGATGGTGTTAATGGTCCAGTTGTCTGCTTTGGATGGATCATTATCAGGATCAGTAACGCCAGCTTTTTGGTTCAACAAAGTACTGGTAGTCGTGAAGTTTTGCACAGACTTGGTGAAGTAGGCCAAAGACGCAATGCTACCTTCTGCGAAGTACCACTCCACACCTATATCAGCCTGGTTAGAGGTGAATGGCAACAGACCAATGTTACCGGTAGTGATGCGGCCGTTGTCCGGGGTGTTGTCGTCGTAACCGGCAATAGTGGTGTGCGCGAACATATCGTTGTAGTTAGCACGAGTCATTACTTTCGCTGCTGACGCACGCAGGATCAGATCTTTCGACAAATCAAAGGCTACGTTGAAGCTTGGCAATACGTCGTCATAGCTGGCTTTGGCAGTAGACAATGTAGTCGCGTAGTTGGCATTGGTTGCCAAACCATTGGTGGTTGAACCTGGTTTTGGTGCGTAGTAATCAGATGCTGCGTCAGTGTTGATGTAACGGAAGCCCAAGTTACCGCGAATACCTTCCGCTTCAAAGTTACCCATCACGTAGAAAGAAGAGTTCTTCTCGTTGATGGTTGAGTAAGCAGAGCGGTCAACAGCCCAGCCACTCAGATTAGCTTTGGTGTAGCTCAACATGTGATTCACATCTGGTGCAGCCACTTTCCAGTGATCCAGACCAGCAGTGAGTGTCTTGCCGGTGGTGAAGTAGTCGCCACCTTTGTCAGCTGCTGCTGCATCGCCATTGAAATTCGCAAACAAACCTACGTTCTGCAGAGTCAATACATCGTGATCTGTGTAACGTACGCCAGTCTTAACTGACTTGAATACACCTGCATCCACATCGATAGTCAAATCGCCTTGGAAGTAAGTTTCTTTATCTTCGTTAGGAGAGCTTTTCACTGCACCAGTTTGCAGACCTTCCCAACCAGCGTAACCGCCTTTACCTGGGAGATTAGATGGCAGCACATCGAAATTGCCAACGAATTTCACTACGTCACCGCGCGCATCAATAATGCCGTTGGTGTTGGATGTGGTATTCAGGAAAGCAACGTTAGTTTCGAAGTTGGTACCACCGGTAGCTTTGGTTTTACCAGCGCGCAATTCGGTTTTGTAACCTTCGTTGGTGTAGGTGAACCAGGCATCCAGGGTTTTGGAGGTCATGGTCGCCAGACGTGGGCGTACGTCCCAGAAAGTTTGGCCAGCAGCGCCGTTTTTGCTATCGCAATAGATTGGCGTGCCTTGCGCGTTGTTCTGGCAGTGATTTGCATCAGCTGGAACCCAGGCTGCGGTGTTGGTGCCGTCAGCTTTCAGGTCCAGATCCAGATAGCTCAAACCTGTGTCAATGTTGTCGGTAGGTTTGAATTGAGTGGTGATGTTGTAAGCAGTACGCTCTTTTTTCTGATCAAAGTTAACGGCTGCTACACGACCGCCCCAGGATGGCAGACCTTCGTAACCGCGACGCACCAGTGAGTAATCAGCTTTGGCGCCAGCGATCAAAATACCGAAGGTTTCGCTGTCATTTTTGTAGCTGTAGAGGCCGGATACATCCGGATCAACTTCTTCCGAGCCAGTTGAGTAAACACCTTTCAGGCCAACGAATGCAGCGTTTGCATCCAGGTCCAGTGGCTTGCGGGTTTTCACGTTTACAGTACCGCCCACGCCGCCTTCAGTCAGGTCAGCTTGGGAGGATTTGTGAACTTCCATGCCGGCGATCAATTCTGAAGGCAGCATGGAGTAGTTGAATGAGCGGTCGATGGCTTGTTGTGAGTACCAGCCGGTAGACGCAACGTTTTGGCCATTCAATTGGGTCAGGGTGAACTGGTTGCTGGCGCCACGGATAGACACTTTATCGCCTTCACCGAACTGGCCGGACACCGCAACACCTGGCACACGGCCAAGGGATTCAGCCACGTTTTTGTCGGGGAACTTACCTACGTCTTCGGCAGAGATTGCATCAACACCGGCAACTGAATTGCGCTTGATATCAATGGCGTTTTGCAGAGCACCACGGATACCGGTGATCACAACTTCGTCTACAGAATCCTGAGCGGAAGCTTGTGCGGTAAAGCCCATCAACGCCAGGGTGGCGGCAGAGCTGGTGAGTACTACGGATTTACGCAAAAACGACTTTTGGTTCGCCGTTTTTATTGCATCGCTGAGCTTGTTATACATGGCTGTCCCCTATGGTTTTAAGTACTAGTTTTTCAGACAACATCTGACAACGTTGTCGTTAAAGCCAACACTATTCCTGAGGGACAACGTTGTCAAGTGTTTTAAAAATCAGATTTAATGGGAAAGAAAAGTAATTTTTCTTTAAATATCATTGGGATAAGTCATTTTTATGACAGGAGCAAACCGCGCGGGGGTAAAAAAAATTTGCTGGAACGTAAATTCTTGCGCCCCGACATGAATGTTCAGGCGACAAGCGACAGGGAAAAGCGCGTGCAATCAGCGCCGGCAGGAGCGGAATCTATGCCGCTCTGCCAGCAGGGAGAAGTACTAAAAGAGCGGTTATTTCTGGACCAGACGCGCACGGATATTTTTGAGGCTGGCCTTGAGGCGGGCTTCGTTATCCGGCCCCATACGCAGCATCAATTTGTGCACCTGCGACATATTTTCCAATACCGGATCAGAAAATTCGTAATACACCTTCGGGCGCACCAGCAGCAGGTCGCCATTGGCTTCGGGTGCTGACAAGGCCTTGTCTATAGCGCGAATCATCACCGAGTGGAAGTTGCCCTTGTTCATTCCCAATTCCTGGTAAGCCTTATTCAGCAGCGGGTAGTAGCGTTTGTAGAGTGCTGCCGCCGCATCGCTATCCAAACCGGATGCCACTTGCACAAACAGGGTATAGCGCAGGTAGTTTTTGGGGCTGACGCGGAATTGCTCTACGTCCTGCACCTCGCCGACTTCGCCACCGGAGACTTTGACGTTAAAAGAATCAGCAACAAAAGCGCCTTGGGGCGAAGCTATCGGACGATACTCAGTAACAATCTTGCCATCTTCAGCCGCATCAACCGCCCGCACAAATTTACGCAGGATCTCCTCGGGAATGATCATTTCCACCAGACCGCTGATGTTGAGCGCCTTGAGCGCCGCCAGCACAGCAGCGTCGCTTTGGTTGAGATCGGGCAAGGGCTCAGGCACGGGAACAGGTGCGGGTTCGTCATAGACGGGCTTATCTGCGACCGGTTGCGCCGCAACTGTAGGCGGAGCAACTGCCTCTTGAGTCGGTAATTGATGCAATTGGGGTGGACGGGCAACCTCGTCTTTCACCAAAAAATAGCCCACGGCAGCAATGCCGGCGATGGCCCCCAGTACGACGCCCCACTTAACGACGGCGCTCGTGCCGGTTGAACTCAGATAACTCATAACAGCTCCTGTGTAGTATCGCTGCCATCACCGGTGGCAGCTTAAAAGATGGCGTGATTATGGGGGAAATCCCCGCCGGGCTCTAGCATTTAGCGTCGCGCTTGCGCTGAACTGGAGTGACATCCAAAGCCACTGAAGGTTGCACATTTTTGCAGCAGTTTATTTGCGGAAGCAGGCCAAATGCGTTAGGCTATATAGTAATTAATCTCATTTGCAAGCTTCCCCCAACAAGCTTCCCAATTGGCAATCCAACGACTTATGAACTCAGCCCTTAACGCCAACCTTCCCTCTGGCAAGACCGCGGCAACATTGCGCCTGGACGAATGCCGCAAAGGCACCCAGGCCCGAGTGGTGGAACTCTGCCAACAACCCCTGTTCGGCACCCAGGACGAGCGCGTTACCCTGCGCTTGAAAGAGCTAGGCTTTTTACCGGGTGCGCAATTGAAAGTCATAGGTTTTGGGCTCCTGGGCAGCGATCCGCTGGCCGTTCAGGTCAATGGCACCAAGTTTGCGCTCCGCCGCGCCGAAGCCGCCAAAATCCGCGTGGAATTGATCGCAGGAAACCACTAAATGTCCGCCTCTCTCAGGTTCGCGCTGATTGGCAACCCCAATTGCGGCAAAACCTCCCTGTTTAATCGTTTGACTGGCGCTCGCGCCAAGGTAGCCAACTATCCCGGTGTAACCGTGGAGCGCCGTTCCGGCCCCTTGCAGGGCCTGTCACAACCTGCAGAATTGCTGGATTTACCCGGTACCTACAGCCTGTTTGTTACCTCACCCGACGAGCAAGTCGCGCGTGACGTCATACTCGGCAAGATCGCCGGCGAAGCCCAACCCGATGTGCTTATTGCCGTGGTGGACGCCACCAACCTGCGCCTGGGGCTGCGTTTGGTGATGGAGCTGAAAACCCTTAATCGCCCTATGATCCTGGCGCTCAACCAAATGGATGCTGCGCGCAGTCGCGGTATCAGTATCAATACTGCGGGCCTCGCCCGTGCCCTGGAAATACCCGTGGTAGAGACGGTGGCGGTGAAACGCGAAGGCACTGACGAACTGCGCCGCCTGCTGGATGAATACGCACGCAACCATGAGCAAAATCCTCTTGAGGAAGGTACAGCAACCCTGAGCCTCAGCCAGATAGACGAGCTCAGCCGCGAAGACTCCATTGAGACGCTCTATCAGCGCATTGAGGCCATCATGACCGAGCTGGTCATCCAGCCCACAGAACCACCACGCTGGCAGAGCCGCCTGGATGAGCTGGCCATGCACCCTGTCCTGGGATTGGTTGTGCTGTTCAGTATTTTGCTGGTGGTATTCCAGGCGGTATTTGCCTGGGCCACCCCCATCGCTGATTTGATTGACGCCAGCTTCGCCGGTTTGGGCGCCCTGCTTGGCGAACATATGCCCGAAGGCATACTCAAGAGTTTTCTGGTGGAAGGATTGATTGCCGGTGTCGGCGGCGTGCTGGTGTTCCTGCCGCAAATCCTCATACTGTTCTTTTTTATTCTGGTATTGGAAGACACAGGTTATCTCACCCGCGCTGCCTTCCTGCTCGACCGCCCCATGCGCGGCCTGGGCATTTCAGGACGTTCCTTCATTCCCTTGCTGTCGAGCTTTGCCTGCGCCGTGCCGGGCATTATGTCGACGCGCACTATTTCCGACCCGCGCGAACGTTTTATTACCATCATGATCGCACCGCTGATGACCTGTTCGGCGCGGCTGCCGGTTTACACCTTGATTATCAGCGCCTTTATCCCGCGCCAGACGGTTTGGGGAATCTTTAACGTTCAGGGGCTCACGCTCTTTGGCCTCTACTTTGCCGGTGTCGCCAGCGCCGCGCTGGTGGCCTTGATCATGCGCCGCAACCAGGCGCGTGAAGAGTTTCCCCTGTTGCTGGAATTGCCCAGCTACCGCTGGCCTATGGCCTATCACCTGATAATGGGTTTGAAAGAGCGTGTGTGGATATTCCTGCGCCGCGTGGGCACCATCATCCTTGCGCTCTCGATTGTGATCTGGTTTCTGGCGAGCTTCCCCGGTGCGCCTGAGGGCGCCACCCAACCCGCTATCGAATACAGTTTTGCCGGCCAATTAGGTCACGCCATGCAAACCATTTTTGCGCCCCTGGGCTTTAACTGGCAGATGTGTATTGCGCTTATCCCTGCGATGGGTGCACGCGAAGTGGCGGTGAGTGCACTGGGCACTGTATACGCCGTGGGTGAAGATAATCTGGATACCGCCCTTGGTGCAGCTCTGTCAGCTAGCTGGAGCTTACCTGTTGCCCTGGGCTATCTCGCCTGGTTTGTCTATGCGCCGCAGTGCATCTCCACCATTGCTGTGGTGCGCCGCGAAACTAACTCAACGAAATCTACATTGTTTTTTGCGGTCTATTTGTTTGCCCTCGCCTATACCGCTGCCTGGTTAACCTACACAGTAGCGAGCATGTTGTTCTGATATGAAGGTGAAATTATGTGGCAGGAAATAATTGTCGGAGCCTGTGTAATAGCGGCCGTCGTTTTTTTAGTGCGTCGCTGGCTGCCATTTCCAGGCAATAAAAATACCGGCGATTGTGGCGGCTGCGGAGGCTGCAGTACCAACACAACCCGTTGCAGCAATCCCAATGAAAAAGGCCAGCATTAAGCTGGCCTTTTTTAATAGCTCCGATACGCCTCAAACTTACTCTACATTCCCCGCACTGACAAAACCAACCAGATTTCCCTGCTTACCCTTGCTATCGGTGATAGTGCCTTTCACACTCCAAACGGCAAACTCGCTGGGTATTGGCAAGGTGTTGTCGATCAGAACCCTACCCACAGGCACCGACCAGAAACCACCATCTGCCCACACCGTCAGATCACCTTCAGTCACCATCCCGGTGAAATGTCGGATCACCGCGTTTGTCTGCACGTCCAGCACATCAAACACGTAGGTTAACGGATAAGAGTTGCCTGCATAGAAAAATTGCAAATTCAGCTTGTTAGCATTTTCCTCATCGTTAAAGACATACGCAAAAGGCTTGGTGCGATCGGCAATTATGTTTTTCAAATTTGCCGTCTTACCGTTATCGCTCAGTTCAATACCGCTAACAGTGCCATTGACATTGGCAAGGTTGCTGTCAGATAACCAGGGCGAATCTGTGTAGTTGAGCAGGTAGGTAAAATATTCAAACACATGGTATTCAGTACCGCAGCTCACATCCAATTGGTAGTTGCCCTGGTCATCGGTAAAGCCGTAAGCGGGTAGTGCGCTTTCAGTGTTCTCCAGGTTGCTCGCAATTACGATGGTTTTGTTTACCGCCTTGTTGTCACTATCCAACACGTTGCCTGACAGTTTGCACAGGGATGGCACTTTGGTTTTGATAACAACAGGCTGCTGCGCATTACACGTGGTTGAAAGCGTTAAAGGGACACTCACCGTCGTCAGCAGGTTTTTGTTGTAAAGCGTTAAGGTCGCGCTGGCATCGACAGCGTTGCTGTCCAGTGAATAAAGTTCTATCTGCACCCGGCCCTGGTCATCGGCGATAAAACTCTCTGCTGAAAAACTGCGTGATTCGTCGTCATCGTGGACATACACGTAGCTACCAGTGAAAGGAACTCCCGCTTCATCTTGCAATTGAACATAAGCGCAGAGTTTTACCGGCTGATTGAAAACCAATGGGTAATCCAGATTCCACCAATTACTCAGGAAAATATCGCTGGTGACTTTGATTTCCACCACGTACTCAGTCCCGTCGCAATCGAAGGCGGTGAAGCCGCTTGGCACGAGAGAGCCATCGCTTTTGAACAAAGTCCCCTGTCCCAGCAAATCCCATAAACCGCTGTCGGGGTTGTAGGTATACACAGGCACCTGAAAGCCATCGAGACTTGCGCTGGAGTCGCCCATTTGTTTAAGCGCGGGGCAGGATTCGGTTGGTACCTTGCGATTAATAATGACGGGTTCCGCAACCTCTGCCTGAACATTGGCCGATGTTTTCTGCCGCAATGCACGACTTTTTTGCGCGAGTTTTTTTAGCGAAGCGCCAGTATTGGTGGTGACGTCCGTGTAGTTAAAAGCAACCGACAATAATTTATTGCCAGTACTGTCCTGATAAGCACCGGGAAAATATTCTGCCTCGGCGGGGTTATTGGGATTAAAGGCCTGCATTTTTACGTCGACACTGGTGGTACCCGCCGGTAGCGCCGATTGCGGAATGGAGACGGTAAGTTCGGGGACACTGTTTTGGCCTCCGGCATTGGTGGGAACGCCATCATCCACACTGAAATTGAACCCCTGCACCACGGCGCCGGAAATAGTGGTTTTTTGCGAGGCGGGAATAGTGGCCACAGGTAATTGACTCAAACTTGCGCGCACTTCCAACTGCTCCTGCAGATCGAAGCGGCGAGCGTAATCTGTGTAGCCGGGAGAAGAAATATTGACTACCAGGTAGCGCGCATTATCGCCACTCACCTCGCCCACAAATGGCAAGCTTTGGTCGAGCTGCAGCGGAGTATCCAACAGCGGTAGCGTCTCGCTGGCAACGACTTGATCGTCATCTGCAAGTAGCGACACTTTTACGTTGACGGTATCAGGATTATCTATCTCTAACTTATTGCCGTTGCGATCGTGAATTTGTACCACGCCAGAGATCTTGGCGGATTTGACAGCAGCGACTACCGATGAGCTGGCGCTTGATGTGGTGATAGCTGAAGAACTGCTGGAAAGTGTTGCACCAATGGAAGACTGTGCACTGCTGGTTGAGCTGGAACTGACACCCGGTAAATTACCGGTGCCTGACTTGGATGAGCCACCACCACAAGCCGATAGCGCAACAAGCACCATTACAGAAACCAGCGCGCTCTGGCGCCAGCTAATAGGAGACTGATTCATAAAATTCCCTCTGGGTTATTGAAAAAATTGCGGCAAACCTATGCGGCAATACAAGAACGTATCCATGCATTCACCAGGCGCATGGAGGACACTAGACAGTGCAATCTGAATTTAAGCTGAAGTGATAGCAGCCTAACCGAGAATCAAAATAGGCTGCGCAAAAAGAAGTGTGTCCCAGTGCAAATTTTGAAAAAACTTTCGCACCTGAAACAACAATACCGTCTCGCTGAATTTGTATTGCAGAAGAGTGAGGCAAAACAATTAATGTTTAGGCAGGTAAGGATTTTCCATTTCAATGATGTGTTTCTGATCCTTCATTTTTGCCAAGGCGGTCTTAATACGCGGGTGGCTGTAAAAAAATTTATCGAACTCGCCGTTGCGCAAAATAATGTCCCAACCTTTTTCAAGCCGCTGCGCCAACTCTGTGTTATTTTTACTCACAAAAAAATACATAGCGGCAGGGTAGCTCAGCACCAAAGATGGCTCCACTATCAAACCATACTCGGCAATCAAACTGCTTTCGCTATCAATTTCAGTAACACCGCGAGGAAAATAATCGAAGCGGCGCGCGGCGAGCATTTTATACAGGTTATCGCGATTAACGCCTTCCATCACACCAAAACCATTGGCTTTAAGTATGTCCATATCGGGCCAGTGTGCGCCCTGCCCCGCCACCAACCCGCGCAAATCCCGGGCACTTGCAATAGCGGAAAATTTAGCCTGGTCTTCTTTGCGGATGACCAACATACGCTTTCCTTCCAGCCCTTTGAAAATCGGCACACGAATAGGACGCAGCAGTGCCTCACGCTCACGATCAGTAATGGTCCACATGACGTGGTTACCCGACGAGCGCTGCACCTCTGCAATCCAGCGCGCTTGGGAAAACTGGTGGTCGGCAATGTGCAGAATGATTTCTTCATCCGGCGCCTTGCTCGCCTCGAGGATCATCGTCAGCAATGACACATAATAATTGCCGCCTTGGGTACTGATGAGGGTATGCACATCCACCGCGTATTGACGCTGCTGGGCAGCTTGAGTACAAGTGCAATTGAAGGCGAATAACAGGATGAGTAACCAGGCGAACAGCCGCCGGCCACTATGGCGAACCGGCACTATAAGTCGGGACAGGAATACACTGGTCATTGCAGCGCAACCCAGATGAGAGAGGTCCTCTTGAGGTTAGCACAAGGCTGTGGAGATACTGCTATTTTGACGTCACTGGCAGCTCGGGAGGCAAGACCTGCGGATTAATCCAGTAGCGGCTGTCCTGCAGGGGCGTTTCGACCGGGATATCGGGATTGGCCAGCTCCAGAATCAGGTGTTGGTTTTGCCTGAGTTGCTGCATGGCCCACTGCACGCGCGGCAAACTGAAAAACAGACGGTCAAATTCCCCGGAATCAATCAGCTTCGCCAGACCGCGCTCCAGACGGCCTGCCAGATCGCGATTTTGTTTATTAACAAAAAAATACATGGCCGAGGGATAGTGCAATATCAGATGAGGTTCAATCATCAATCCGCGATCAGGAATTAAATCCCCCTCAGCCACTATCTCGGTAATGCCTCGCGGAAAGTAATCGAAACGCTTGCCCAGCAACATCTTGTACAAACTCTCACGGCTCACGCCGCGCACCACCGGCAACTGGTTCGCCAGCAGAATATTGGTGTCCGGCCACTGCGCGCCCTGGCCGGCGGAGAACTTGCCCAACTCCGCCAAACTATTGATTTGGACAAATTTTTGCGCGTCTTCCGTGCGAATCACCAGCATGCGGTAACCCAGCAGGCCTTTAAACAGGGGCACGCGGATCGGCTGCAAATTTTGCTCGCGGTCCTTGTTAGTAACAGTCCAGAACACTGAGTTCTGCCGGCCTTTCTGTACCTCGGCAATGGAACGCGCCTGGGTGAGTACTTCCGACGCAAACACCAGCTCGATTTTTTCATCGGGTGCTTTACTGGCGTCCAGTACCATTCGCAGCAATCGCACAAAATAGTCGCCATCGCCCGGGATAATCATGGGAATATCGACACTGTACAGGCGCTCCGGTACCGCCGCTATAGACATACCGGTCAGCAGACAGAGAAGTACGCAAAGCATCTGGCGGAGCATCTGACAATAGCTATGCAATATGATCACTCGATATAGTGGTTGAGCATTGAGCATAGTCTGTTCGGCGCCTCACCCACAGAAAACTTATGCAAGATGACACGACTTTGCACCTGCCGTATAGTCGCTGGCAAAGGTCCCGCTTTTCATAAGGTCTCACTGCCCATAAGGATTAAGCCCATGCACTACAAGTTGGAAACCCGCACGTTTCTCCTGTTTTTGGCCATAGTCACTGTCGGGTTTTTGATGATGCTCAAACCCTTCTTCGGGTCGATTTTTTGGGCCTGTGCATTGGCAGTCATCTTTTATCCCCTCAAACAAAAACTTCTCCATCGTTGGCCCGGGCGCCGCAACCTGGCATCCCTCGTTACGCTTGGGCTCTGTGTGATAGTGGTTATCTTGCCCATGGCCATCGTTATCAGCTCGGTCGTTAATGAGGGGTTGGGGCTTTACGACAAGTTACAGGCGGGCACTGTCAGCCCCGCCCAGGCCATAGAGCATTTGCACTCGCGCTTCCCACAGGTGCAAACGCTGATGAATCGCCTGGGCATGAACGTAGAAAGCCTCAAAGCCGACGCGATCAATGCGGCACTGGCTAGTGGTAAATACCTTGCCCAGCACACCTTCGATATAGGCCAAAACGCCTTTACCTTTCTGCTCAACCTGGCGCTCATGCTCTACATCACCTTCTTTATGCTGCGCGACGGCCACAAACTGCTGGACCTTATGATGCGCGCGCTACCACTGGAAGACAGCCGGGAACGCATGCTCTTCGCACTCTTTGCCGAAGTTACCCGCGCCACCATCAAAGGCAACATTGTGATCGCCATAGTCCAAGGCACTCTGGGGGGTATTACACTGGCGCTACTGGGGGTTAACGGCGCCCTGCTCTGGGGTGTACTTATGGCGCTGGCGTCGCTGATCCCCAGCATAGGCTCTGCGCTCGTGTGGGTGCCAATTGCGCTTTGGCTGCTGGCCACTGGTGACGCCACCGCGGCCATTATCCTGGTGGTTGTCGGGGCCGGGGTGATCGGCCTGATCGACAACCTGTTGCGTCCCATCCTCGTGGGCCGCGATACCAAGCTGCCAGATTACCTGGTACTGCTCTCCACCCTCGGCGGCATCGCCCTCTTTGGGGTTAACGGCTTTGTGATAGGCCCGCTGGTGGCGGCGGTATTCCTGGCCTTCTGGGGGATATTTATCCGCGAGATCAACGTACTGGTACCCGACCAACAGCCGCAGCCCCCGGAGGAAAGCAAAACCCCGCCAACATCTGCGCCCTAATCTGCTAGAATCGCCGGCCTTTTATTCCTCCAAGCCGAGATGATTCCATGTCAGACAAGTACAACACTATCGAACTGCGCGCCAGCTACGGCGTAGGTCGCCAAATGGGCGAACAACTAGCCTCCAATCCGTTTGACGGCGTAGACGCCGACGCCGTAGCCCAGGGCGTACTGGACGCCCTGAATGGCAAAGACAGCCAGGTTGCGCGCCCCGAGCTGGAAGAAGCCTTCCGCACCATAGGCACCAAGATGCAAGAGAAAATGGAACAGAAAGCCAAGGCGCAAGCCAAAGTAGGCGAGCTGTTCCTGGCGGACAACGCCAAGAAAGACGGCATCACTGTCACCGCCTCAGGCCTGCAATACGAAGTAATCACCGCCGGCACAGGTGCCATCCCCACCGCGCAATCCAAAGTAAAAACCCACTACCACGGCACCCTGATCGACGGCACCGTGTTCGACTCTTCTTACAACCGTGGCCAGCCCATCGACTTCCCGGTAGGCGGCGTAATCGCTGGCTGGACTGAGGCCCTGCAGCTTATGCCTGTAGGCTCCAAGTGGCGTTTGTACATTCCGCATAACCTGGCTTATGGCGAGCGCGGTGCAGGTGCGAGTATTCCACCATTCTCGGCGTTGATTTTTGATGTTGAGTTGTTGGAAATCGTTGGTTAATACCAAAGCCCCTGTATGTGTTCCCAAGCTGGAGCTTGGGGCGCTCAGCTTGAGCGTGAGTGAGATCCGAAGGGGAGTCGTCATCCTCGCGTAGCGGGGATCCAGCTCTTGCTTTTGATCTTTTCCTAAGTTCAACCTAGGAACACGCAGCTGTTTCGCCCTGCAGGGCGACTCACTTTTCTTTGCTTGCACAAAGAAAAGTAAGCAAAAGAAAGTGCACCCCGTTCGCGTCTGTTTCCTGCGCGCTTCAGAAAATTGCTGTCGTTCCGACGCGACATCCCTGTCGCGACGTCACTCAAGCGCACGTCCTGTGCGCTTACCACCAATTTTCTTCCAGTGCTCGGGACGCTCGCAGGGGCCCCGGTTCGGTGCCACCTGCAAATCTTGTGTCTGATTTATTTTTGGAAGCCGTTTCATGTGGTTTAAAAACCTCCGTTTATACCGTCTCACCGAAGACTGGACCCATACCCCCGAAGACCTGAACACAGCACTCGCCAATGTGTGCTTCAACCCTTGCGGCAGCCTCGACCCGATCAAGTACGGCTTTATCGAGCCGCTGGGCCGCCACGGCAGCGAGTACGTTCACGTCACCAACGGCTACATCATGATCTGCGCGAAAAAGCAGGAAAAAATCCTGCCCTCGTCGGTGATCAAAGAGCAGTTGGAAGAAAAAATTCTGGCCCTGAGCGAAGCCGAGGGCCGTAGCCCTGGTCGCCAGGAGCGGCAGACCATGAAAGATGAGCTAATCTTTTCCCTGCTGCCCAAAGCTTTTACCCGTTCCACCCTGGATTTCGCCTATATAGCACCGCAGGAAAAGCTGATTGTGGTAAATTCCTCGTCTGCCAAGCGCGCCGAGGATTTGCTCAGCAAACTGCGCGAGGCCCTGGGCAGCCTGCGCTGCATTCCGGTGATCGCCAAGCATGTGCCCACCCAGGCCATGACCCAGTGGATGCAAACCGGCGAAGCCCCCCACCAATTTGAGCTGGGTGAGGAATGCGAACTACAAGGTGGTAAGGACGGGCGGGTTATCCGCTGCAAAAAGCAGGACCTGACCGCCGACGAAATCCGCAACCACATCACCAGCGGTATGTTCGTGAGCAAAATTGCGCTCACCTGGAAGGAATCCATTCACTGCATCATCGACGACCAACTCGCCATCAAGCGCGTGAAATTCGATGATGTCATCAGCGAAAAAGCTAACGAGCGCAATCCCGAAAGTAAAGCCGAGCAATTCGACGCGGACTTTGCAATCATGACCGGCGAACTAAAAAACTTTATTGCGGCGCTTATGGATGCCTTCGGCGGCGAGCAAGATTACGACTAACTAACAAGCCAACCAACGACGGCCACATAATAAATCGAGCAACACCATGATAATAAGAATGCCGCGCTACCGCCCCACGCCTATGCATTGGCTGTTCTTGTTATTGCCCCCGGCGCTGATATTTATTTCACTGTTCAGCGCCGGCCTCAAAACCCAATCTTTCCAGTTTTTTGCGCTCTATCTGCCGGGGGTATGGCTGCTGTGGCAAAGCCTGTTGCGGCCGCGCAAATTATGGCTACTGGCGGCGCACCTCTGGGCCTTTATTTTTTCCATAGATGTGCTGGTTCGCATCAGCCTCTGGGTCAGCTACAACTCACTGCCGGATTCCAGCTTTATCCTGCTCGCCATCTCCAACACTACCGCGCAGGAAATCACCGAATTTTTTACCCAGAACAGTTATTTCGCACTGAGCATTCCGTTGGTGCTGGCGATCAACGGCTGGATTTATATTTTTCATAAAAAAATTAATCCTATGGAGTTGAACAGTCTGGGCTCCGCTATTTTCATTACGATCCTGACCCTGCTCTTACTGAGCGCCTATGCCCTGCGCCCCACGCGTAACCTCACACCTTTTATTTTCTGGCCCAATTATTTTTCGGTGATAGATAATTTCCAAACTAGTCTGGCAAGCGGCCCGAAAGTAAACAAGCAATGGGATGATTCTGCAAAGCAGCGTTTTGTGGCCTACACAGGCCCGGCGCAGCAAACCATGGTGCTGGCCCTGGGCGAAAGCACCAACCGCATGAATATGCAGCTGTGCAATTACGGCCGCGCTACCACACCAAAACTCAATGCCATGCGCGATCAATTGGCAGTATTTTGCAACGGCTACTCGGGCGCTAGCTCTACCGTACCTTCACTTAAATTATTGCTCACCGACGAAAGCCTGGCCCAACCCGACAGCTGGGATAAAGGCAGCAGCTTGTTGGCGGTTGCGCGCGCCGCCGGCTTTAAAATTTTCTGGTTGAGCAACCAAGACGATAAATTCACTGCAACCATGTTCGGCAACTATGCCGATAAATCCGTGTTCCTCAATCGCCGCTCGGGGCGCAGCAGTGTGTCTCTCGATGAAAGCCTGCTAGCCGACTACACCCAGGCACTCGCTGATGACAGCCCGCGCAAATTAATTGTGGTGCACCTGATTGGCTGCCATCCCAATTACGCCGCGCGCTACCCGAGTAACAGTGCAAGTTTCAAAGCCGATACCGCCGACGCGGTCAATCACGATTTGGAAAATAGCGGCCGCAATCTTTGGATTCGCACCCTGCGCGCCCATTACGACAACAGCGTGCTCTATCAGGATAGGGTGCTCGCACAATTAATCGATCAATTGCGCACCTTGAAAGATGGCGACCGCCACTTTGTATACGCCTCGGACCACGGTAATGAAGTGGGCCATGTACGCAATTTTGCCGGCCACAGCCCCGCCACCGAAGCTGGCTATGCCGTACCTTTAATTTATTGGGGCCAGGCCCTGAATCAATTGCAGACACTGAGCAACCGTATTTTTATTACGGACAATCTCGACCAAAGCTTGCTGCAATTGATGCATATTCAAACCAATAACTATGACAGCAGCCGTGACCTTTTCAGCAACGATTACCAATGGCGTCCGCCCAAACGCTGGCCGCTTTGGCGAAGATAATCCCCTTTTCTGGAATATTTTTATGCATCACCGCTCTGTCAGATTTACTTTTTTTTCACTCGCACTTGCAACATTGGCTGCATTGCCCAGCAGTTGCACCAAGACACCCGAAATAGTTGTACTGGAAGGGTTCGCCCAGGGCACCACCTACCATATAACCCTGGTGATGCCGGACTCATCGCAAGCCGCACAGGATGCACTCAACAAAGAAATTACCGAAGAGTTTGCGCGGTTGGATAAAGCCATCTCCAACTATCGTCCCGACTCCACTATTGAAGAATTCAACGCACTCGCTAGCAGCGAGCCACAGGAATTGGGCGCAGAAATTGGCGGGCTGGTAAAGCTGGCTCGCGGCGTAAGTACATTGAGCGGCGGCTGCTACGATCTCACCATCAAGCCCTTGTTTGATTTGTGGGGTTTTAAAAAAGACACCTTCCATATGCCCACCGGCGATGAGCTACCGCAAGCCATGGCGTTGGTAGGAATGAATAAACTGATCGCCCCAACCCCGACTCAATTACAAAAAGCCTTGCCCGGCTTGCGGGTTGATCTCTCCTCTATTGGCCAAGGCTATAGCGTGGGTCGCATGGCCGACATAGTGGAGCACCACGGCATCACCAATTACATTGTGGAGATAGGCGGTGAACTGAAAACCCGCGGCAAAAAGCCCGACGGAAAACCCTTCCGCATAGCACTGGAAAAGCCCCTACCCAACCAGCGCAAGTTGGAAAAGATAGTGGTATTTGGCGGTGGCCAGCCCATGTCCCTGATGAGCTCCGGCACTTATCGCCACTACTTTGACGATCAGGGTAAACGCTACAGCCATATACTGGACGCCCGCACCGGCCGCCCGGTGGATCACCACACGGTCTCGGTAGCCATATTGCATCCCGACCCAACCACGGCGGATGCCTGGTCGACGGCGTTACTCTGTGTCGGTAGTGAAGAAGGATTGAAGATAGCCGAGACCGAGGGACTGGCCGTACTCTATATTGATCAGGAAGGCGACCAATTGATTGAAAAGCGCAGCCGGGCGCTGGAGCAATTGTCCGGCATAAGCCTGGAAGCAGCGCCCTCGGAATAAATTTTTAAAGGCTATGGCGGAAACCCTGGACTGGTTCGTCTAACCGAAAGCGCATGATTCGCGCATAGACTTTGGTTAAACCCGATCCTCCTGGAATCTATGTCTAATAATAACGAAACCCTCGGCAATCTCTTTATCTCGCTGCGCAAGACACTGGCGCGCAGCGTGTCACGTATTGTGCCGCCCAAAGAGATTGAAGACATAGTCCAGGAAACCTATGTGCGCGTCTGCCAGGTGGAGAACCGTGAGGATATTCGCTTTCCGCGCTCCTTTATGCTCAAGACTGCCAAAAACCTCGCACTGGATTACGTCAAACGCGCCGAGACACGCCTGACCGAGAGTCCGGACGAGGATACCGATTGGGACATCTACCAGCGGGAGACTGAAGAGGACGAGACCTTTAATCGGGTTGCCGCCAACCAGGAGTTTGCGCATTTTTGCGACGCGGTTAGACTATTACCGCTGCAGTGCCGCAAAACCTTCATCCTGCGCAAAGTTTACGGCTATTCTCAAAAGGAAATTGCTGAACAACTGGATATCAGCGAAAACACTGTGGAAAAACACATTGCTGCCGGGATCAAGCGCTGCGCCCAATACATGGCGACACTGCAACAAGCTAATCCCGGCAATGCCGTTACCACGCTTAAACAAAATCAATCATCAACCCATTCACGCACAAAAGGTTCACAGGAGGGGGGCGCAATATGAGCAACGTTGTCGAACTCCCCAACCGGGAACAAATTTATATCGAAGCCAGCCTCTGGATCGCAAAACTGGACCGCGAGTTGAGCGCAGAAGAACGCCGCCAATTGCAGCGGTGGTTGCATCAACATAAAGAACACGCCCGTGTATTTATGGAGATGGCCGCGCTCTGGGACAAAATGGACAGCCTCGCGCGGCTGGCAGACCTGTTCCAGCCACCGGCGGTCAAACCCAAACTTCACTGGCGCTATGGCGCTGTGGCTGCATCGCTGGCTATTGCACTGCTGGGCACCACACTATGGACAAGCACCCCTCATCCGGACACCAAGCTCGCCACCACCGAAGTCGTAGCCACTGGCCAAATGGCAGAAGGCATTTATGAAACAGCGGTCGGCGAACAGTCCTCGGTAAATTTACCTGATGGCTCGCAGCTGGTACTTAATACCAATAGCCGTGTGCATATGAAATACACCGCCGAGCAGCGCCTGTTTGTATTGGAGCGCGGCGAGATCAATATAGAAGTCGCCCACAACAAACAGCGCCCACTGAGCGTTATCGCCGGCGACAAAATGGTACAGGCCGTTGGCACCGCCTTTAATGTGCGTATTCATAACGCACAGGAGGTCGCCCTGCTGGTAACCGATGGCAAAGTATTAGTCGCCGAGCATCAACAGCATGAGCCTATAGATCAGATCAAGGCACAGCGACTCACGGCCAAATCGCTGGCGGTATCCAAAAATGAAAAGATTTTATTAGGCGCACCCAAGGCGAATATCGCCCATATCAACGATGCCGAAATAGGCGCGGAACTCAGTTGGCGTAAAGGTAATATCGTCTTTAGTGGTGAAACATTGGAACAGGCACTTGCTGAAGTCAGCCGTTACACCTCGGTGGAATTTGAGGTCGACAATAGCGACCTCAAACGCAAACGTATTGCCGGCATGTTTAAAACTGGCGATATCGAAGGTTTACTGCAATCACTCGAACAAAACTTCAATATTCACAGCGAGCATCTGGGCACCAACAAAGTCCGGCTCAGTGCTGAATAACATTCCCCTACAACAAAAATAAATATCAACTCACAGCAACTATCAACCACTCTGGCGACAAGCGGGTGGCGGCAGTTCGCTGACGCCAGATTCATTCGCAAACGGTTTCATTAACACTTTTGCAATCTACGCCCTTGTTGTGCGGCACCTAAGCCTATAAGCTCGCCAGACCTTCACATAAAAAATTTGGCGCCAATAATTACAATATTAAAAAAATGTCTTCACCTCAGTGGCGGAAAATAAAAACCGGTTCGTCTTATTCGGGTGCGAAAAAACCAATCGCACTTGAGGTAGGCGAACAGCAATTCTTGCGATCGCTGGCATTTGCGCTTTGGCTGGGTATTCCCTGCGCGGCCATGGCGCAAAATCCTGCGCTCGATGAAGTGATTGAGTTCGATATCCCTCAAAAACGTGCAGATCTTTCTCTCACCGAATTCGCAAAGCAAACCAATATCACGCTGGTGTTTCCATTTGAGGAGGCGATGGAAGTAACCACCAACGAATTAATTGGACGCTATTCCATTGCGGAAGCGGCAAAGCACCTGGTGGAAAACACCGGCTTGCAAGTAAAGATTGACGAGAAGGGTCTGCTGGCTATTACGACAAATCAGTCATCAGAGGATATCAATTCCATGTATAACAAAAATAAATTATCCAGTGCGATTATAGGTATTTTATCGTCGTCGCTGGTAGGGACACACGCTTTAGCTCAGACGCCGGCCGCCGCCGGTGCCAACGAACAAGTTGACGAAGTGATGATCACCGGTATCCGCGGCAGCTTGATTCGCGCCATGGATGTAAAACGCAATGCAGATGGCGTTGTCGATGCAATCTCATCCGAAGACATAGGTAAATTTCCCGACACCAACCTCGCCGAATCTTTGCAACGTATTACCGGTGTGTCTATTGACCGCTCGGGCGGTGAAGGCCAATTAATTACCGTGCGCGGCTTTGGTCCCGAATTCAATACCGTCTTGGTAAACGGTCGCCAAATGGCCACTGAAAACCTCACTCGTGCATTTAGCTTTGACACATTGGCATCAGAATTGGTTGGCGGCCTGGATGTTCACAAAACCTCTACTGCTACTATGCAATCCGGTGGTGTTGGCTCAACGGTTAACGTAAAAACTGCGCGTCCTTTTGATAGTAAAGGCTTTAAAATTGCCGGCAGCATCAAAGCCAACTACGAAGAGAACAGCGAAAAAACTACACCACAATTTTCCGGTTTGGTGAGCGATACATTTAATGACGACACTTTTGGTGTGCTGCTGTCACTCTCTCATCAAGAGCGTAAGACTCGTTTGAATCAGGCGCAGCTTGATGGCTGGCTGGAGTTTGTACCCAACAATGCCGACCCCAAATTAAACAACGGAATTCCCAATTCAGAACTCAACGGTGGCGCCGGCGTACCAGTTGGCTCAACTATTTTTTCTCCGCGCAATTACGATAGTAAAGTCACCTTTGAAAATCGCACGCGTGATAACGCAGCATTGGTATTGCAATACGCTCCAGCAGATAATCTGACGCTCACTGTTGATGCTATCTACTCTGACTTCGACGTAAAAACCAATGCCACTTCATACGGCCACTGGTTTACCGCACCGAACGTTACCGATGCAAAAACAGATGCAAATGGAACCGTGATTGATTTGCACCAGGAAGTAGGTTTAGCGACCGACATGCACTCGAAGAAATTTGATCGCCTGACTGAAACCACACTCTTTGGTTTCAATGCCGATTGGCAAGCCAGCGACAAATTGAATGTGAAGTTTGACCTCAGCACTTCATCGGCCGAACGCGAACCAAACAATGGCCGCGGCGATCAGCTTTCACTGATTGGCTACGCCAACCGCGTGCGCTTCCAGGTTGACGACAAAGTGCTTCCCTGGATGAGCGATTTCGCCGAAGCCAATCCCAACATCTGGTCAGGCCAACAACAAAATATCAACAATCCGAGTACTGCTTTCCATAACCCTGGCGATGATAATTACGAACCGCCAGCTGGTGTCGGTGATTTCCTGGATAAATCCAACAGCCGCGCTCACGTAATGTTGCGTCGTGGCTGGGCAGTACAAGACGATGTGGATCAATTCAAAATTGACGGTACTTGGGATGAAGGGACGGGCACTGGTTTGAACAAATTTCGCTTTGGCGGCCAGTACTCAACTGAGAGCAAAGATCTACAACGTTGGGACAACGAAGGTGAAGGTATTCACTGTACTTTCTGTGGTTATCCTGACTATCCGCCCATCAAACCCGAAAGCCAATGGGTATTTAACGCCGGTAAAGATTTCCTTAGCGGCGTGAGTGGCCATGGTCGTATGCCCACTTCATGGCTCGCACACGATGGTGAGGCCCAATTCAAATATCTGGAACAAATCAGCGGCAAAAATTTTGACGCTGTTAAGCGCGACAACTCATTTGTGGTCGATGAAGATACTTACTCGTTTTACCTCGAAGCAGATTTCTCTGGCACATTGAACAGTATGCCTATTTCTGCAACCTCTGGTGTGCGCATTGAAAATACCAGTGTAAGTGTTGATGGTACAGAGGCAACGACAACATTCCTGCAAGTTCTCGACCAAACTGAAATGCTCACTCACTACGGTGCAGCGAGAAAAGTAAACGGTGACAACAGCTACGATGTAATTTTACCGAATATGAGTGTCAAGCTGGACATCACGGACAGCATGGTATTGCGCGCAGCTGCGTCCAAAACACTTACGCGACCAACCCTTACCAGTATGGCGCCAGTGACAGTCATTGGTACGACACGTCCAGGTGGCAACCTTACAGCCACGTCAGGGAACGCCGATCTGAAGCCTTACGAATCAGATAACTTCGACTTATCTTGGGAATGGTATTACGGCGATGCAAGTTACGTGTCCGCTGGATACTTTAAAAAGAATGTATCCAACTTTATTGTCAACGTTATTGAGAATAAAACTTTCATCACCGAAAGTGGCGCACCGCTGACAGACCCATCTACCGGTACGGACCCACTGCATCCTGATGCGGGAGATGCTGTTGCTGTCTTCCATAACACAGTGCCGGCAAACGGTGAAACAGCAACCGTGGACGGTTTGGAGTTGGGTTGGCAACATACTCTCGACAGCGGTTTTGGTTTTATCGTAAACGCCACGCTAGTGAATAGCGATGCGGATCTTAATCCGGCCGATATTACCCAAACCTTCGCACTCACAGGTTTGAGCGATTCTATGAACCTGGTGGGCTTCTATGAAAAAGGCCCGGTACAAATTCGTCTTGCTTACAACAAGCGTGAAGAGTTTGTGCAATCTTTGACGCAAAGTAACGGCAATGGTCCAACCATTGTGGCGCCATACAAGCAATTTGACTTGAGTGCCAGCTATGATTTGACCGACAACGTGACCCTATTCATGGAAGGTATCAACCTGACCAACGAATATGTGCACAAGCGTGGCCGCTACGCCAACCAGCTGCTGTTAATTGAAGACAGTGGTCGTCGTTTGGCCTTGGGTTTGCGCGCCAATTTCTAATTGTTGTTTTTTTGAGTTGCTCCCCGTGTAACCAGGAATACACCTGAATTTCAGGTCCTTCCTTTGGCCGCTGCAGTATTGCAGCGGCCCTTTTTGTTTATGTACATGGTGTTTGTATTGGTTTATTTTTACCTTTTAGTTTTTTATTAGTGCATGTCAGATAAAAACAAAAATAGCGTGAGGTTTACGTAGTCCCATGAATAAACCCGTCAAAAAAATTATTGTTGTCGGCGGCGGCACCGCTGGTTGGCTCACTGCCGGGCGCATCGCTGCATTTCATAAAGATGCGATAGAAGTTACCCTGATTGAATCGCCCAATATTCCCATCATAGGTGTAGGTGAAGGCACTTGGCCCACCATGCGCAATACGCTGATCCAGCTGGGCATTTCCGAAACCGATTTTATCCGCGAATGCGATGCAGCTTTTAAACAGGGCGCTAAATTTGCGCGCTGGGTCGACGGTTCCGAAACAGACTTTTATTATCACCCACTGATGTTGCCGCAGGGCTTCGGCAAAATAAACCTTGCACCTTATTGGCAAACTTACCGGGATTCACGTCTGGCCAATAAATCCTTTTCCGATGCAGTTTGTTTTCAGGAGGCTGTCTGCGAACAGGGCCTGGCCCCCAAACTGATCACCACGGTCGAGTTCGATTCAGTCGCCAACTATGCCTACCATCTCAACGCCGGAAAATTTTCTACTTTCTTGCAAAAGCATTGCTGCAGCAAACTTGGCGTCAAACATGTACTCGCCGATGTCACCAAGGTAAATGCAGCCGAAAACGGCGACATTCTCTCGGTGACGACCGAACAAGCCGGCGATATAGAGGGCGATCTGTTTGTGGATTGCACCGGCTTTTCTTCGCTGCTGCTCGGCAAACACTACCAAGTGCCGTTCAAACCATGCAACGATGTTTTGTTTATTGATACAGCCCTCGCTGTGCAAATTCCCTACGAGACGGAAGATGCACCCATTGCATCCCACACAATTTCTACCGCACAGGATGCCGGTTGGATTTGGGATATAGGTTTAATCCACAGACGTGGCATCGGCCATGTTTACGCGAGCCAATACACCAGCGAAGAGCAAGCATTGCAGCGCCTGCGCGATTACGTCGGCCCCAAAATGGAACAGGCCAGTGTTCGAAAAATTCCTATCACCTCAGGTTATCGCGAAAAATTCTGGCAGAATAATTGTGTAGCAGTAGGTTTGTCGGCGGGATTTTTAGAGCCGTTGGAAGCCTCTGCTATTGTGCTGGTGGAACTGTCCGCGACCATGATTGCCGAGCAACTGCCCGCCTGTCGCGATGTGATGGATATAGTGGCGAAACGCTTTAACCAGACATTCACTTACCGTTGGGAGCGCATTGTCGATTTTCTCAAGCTGCATTACATTTTGAGCAAGCGCACAGACAATGAATTCTGGATTCACAATCGTGCCCCTGAAACAATTCCCGAAAGCTTGCAGGAATTAATGCAGCTGTGGCGCTACCATTCGCCCGGCGATCAGGATTTCACCAGCAACAACGAAGTCTTCCCGGCGGCCAGTTATCAATATGTGCTTTATGGCATGGGCTTTGAAACTCATTACGGGCCTGTGTCGCAACCTTTATTTGATGAGGCATCTGCCGCCGAGCAATTTCGTCGCAACCAAAAAAATATTGCGCAGGCCACCGGTAGCCTGCCGAGCAATCGTGAGCTACTGAATAAAATTCACCAATACGGTTTGCAAACCATTTAACACAACAAGAACAGGAAAAACTGCCATGACCAGTTACGTTGCACTGAATAATCAAGTACACAAACATCTCAAAGTGGACACCAACCTTATTGATGCGCAAGGTGCCAATGAAAAAATGGTTCCCGTTGTGGTCAGCGAATTTTTGAAACTGGCTGTGCAATATCCTATCGCCTTTACCAAGAGCGCCGAAACCGGCCAATTTATTTGTGTAGCGGTGCTGGGTTTTGAGGAAAATCTTTTCTGGCAACACAATTATTGGCAAGCCATCTACGTACCACTCAATATCCAGCGCCAGCCATTTTTCATTGGGCAAGAAAACAATACTCCCATTATTTGTATCAACCCCGACAGCCCGGTGCTGAATCAGAATACCGGCGAGCCATTATTCAGCGAGGCGGGTGCAGCCAGCGATTACCTCAACCGTATGCAGGAAATATTGGGAGAATTGATCAGGGGTGAAGCGCAAACCAAACAATTTATCGAAGCGCTAAACGAACACAAATTGATTATGCCTATGTCCCTTGATATTACTTTCGCAAACCAGACAGAAAAGAAAGTACAGGGGCTCTACACCATCGACGAAACCAAGCTGGCAGCCCTGGATAAAGACACGCTTTTTGGTTTGCATCAACGCGGTTATCTGCAAGCCATTTACACCATGATCAGTTCTACCAGCCAGATTTACTCATTGATCCAGAAAAAAAACGAGCGCAACGGCCATGAATAATGCAGTGCAGGTACCGCAGACCGGCATTAACCCGCAAATGAAAATCAGTGTGCAAAAAATCGGGCAAGAGCAAAACCCGGTTATTGTCATTGACGATTTTTTTGCACAACCTGAGTTGTTGATCGCCAAGGCCGAGGGCTATCCCGGCTTTACCGCAAATGCGTCAGATTTTTATCCCGGTCTGCGGAAAATGATCACGGGTGATTATAGTTTTGAATGCCTGCAAGCCTTAGTGCCCTTGGCCCGCACCCTATTTGGTGTTGATAAAACCTTGACGCCACATTCAGATGCCTGCGTCTTTTCACTGGCAACCACACCGCAACACAAACTTCGCCCCATCCAATGCGTACCCCATATAGACACGCACCAGCCCAATCATTTTGCGCTGGTGCATTATCTTTGCGACGAGCGCTTCTCAGGCACATCGTTTTATCGCCATCGCGTGACTGGCCACGAAACTATCAACAGCGCGCAATTGGAAGATTATTTCAAACTGCTTAAAACCCAGGTGATGAATGGCGAATTGCCGGAATTCAATTACATCAATGGCGACACCCCATTATTCGAGCGAATCGGCAATATCGAACTAAAATTCAACCGCGCCATTCTCTATAAAAGCAACGCACTCCACTCAGGTAACCTCAATGCAGAAAGCCTGTCCGATGAGCCGCGCCGGGGGCGACTCACCGCAAACTTGTTGATGCGTTTTGCGTAACTTATTTTGTGCAAGCTATTTTGTATATGTTATCTACAAAAACATCCCACCCGAAGCCTCAATCCGCTGACCAGTGATCCAGTTGGAATCACTGGTCAGCAGGCTCGCGATGCTGCCACCGATATCCTCCGCCTCACCTACACGCCCCATGGCGATTTGCGCCGATAAATATTTACGCAGCTCTTCATCATCGCGCAGATGTCCGCCGCCAAAATCTGTTGCTGTCGCGCCGGGAGCAAGTACATTCACGCTGATGCCGCGCGCGCCCAATTCTTTTGCCTGGTATTTGGTCAGGGTTTCGATCGCGCCTTTCATAGCCGCATAAGCGGCGTAACCGGGCGACGTAAAACGTGCGAGGCCGGTGGAAATATTCAAAATGCGACCACCGTCAGCAATTAACGGCAATAATTGTTGTGTTAGAAAAAACACGCCTTTGAAATGGATATTCATCAGCTGATCAAACTGCGCCTCTGTGGTTTCAGCAAAGCTCGCCTTAATACCTACACCCGCATTATTCACCAGAATATCCAGTTGTTCGCGCTGCCAGTCATTACGCAAGAGTCCTTGCAGATCAGCTGCAAAGTGTGTGAAGGACTGACTGTTCGATTGGTCCAGCGGCAATGCGGCGGCTTTTACACCAAGCGCCTGCATCTCGCGCACTATAGTTTCTGCTTCAGCCTGCTGCTGGCGATAGGTAATGATCACATCCACGCCTTTACGGGCCAGATTCAAGGCCGCGCTTTTGCCCAGGCCACGGCTACCGCCGGTAATCAATGCAATTTTGTTGTTCATGCTATATCTCCGTCTGGTTGAGTGGTTCAGTTGACGGAGCCAGTGTATTAATCATGTTAAACTGAATAAACACCCACTATTTGAATGAACTGTTCAGTCATTTAAAACAATCTATGAACCAACTCAACAATATCCAGATATTCCTGCGGGTAGCTGAGGTCGCCAGTTTTACAGAGGCTGCCAACAGCCTTGGCTTACCCAAAGCGGCCGTTTCGGTTGCCGTTCAGCAGCTGGAGACGCATCTGGGGACGCGGTTACTGCATCGCACCACGCGACGGGTGCAGATGACGCAGGATGGCCAGGCGTTTTACGAGCGCGGTCGAGATCTGCTGGCGGACTTTGATGAACTGTCCAACCTGTTTAAAGACACGGGCGATCAGGTGCGCGGCCGCCTGCGCGTGGATATGCACAACAGCATCGCGCGCGATGTGGTTGTGCCCAGGTTGCCGGAGTTTCTCGCACAACATCCTGAGCTGGAAATTGAATTGAGCTGCACCAATCGGCGAGTGGACCTGGTACGCGAAGGTTTTGATTGCGTATTGCGTGTGGGAAAATTAATGGATTCAAGTTTGGTAGCACGCAAGCTCGGCGATTACCAACTCGCCAACTGCGTATCGCCCGCGTATCTAAGCCAGTACGGCGAGCCAAAATCACTGGATGATCTGCAACATCACCAACTGATTCACTACGCACCTGTGCTAGGGGCAAAGCCAGATGGCTTCGAATATCTGGATGCACAAGGCCAACAGCAGTTCGCTCCCATGAGCGGTCGTCTCACCGTGAATAATGCCGACGCTTACAACGGCGCTTGCCTCGCCGGACTGGGCATCATACAAGCGCCGCGGCCGGGTGTGCGGCCTTACCTGGAAAGTGGCGAGCTGGTAGAAATCCTGCCTGACCTCCACGCCCAGCCTATGCCAGTTTCCATTGTGTACGCCAACCGCCGCCATCTACCCAAACGCGTACAGGTTTTTATGACGTGGCTGGCGGAGATTATGAAGCCGCGTTTGGGGCAAACACAAAATAGCAGAATCCTATTCGACCATTCATAGCGAGATGTATGTATGGCTGTCGCGAAAAAATTAATTCGGCGCGTGATTAAACTCGCACAACGCTACCACTGGGCCATACCCCTGTTCGGTTTTGTCACAGGTGTGGCCAGTTTTTTATTGGTAGAGCGCAAGCAGGATCAGTTTGCGCAGCTTATTAGTATATTGATGCTGGGCTGCTGGTTTTGGATTGCAATTGAAGAGCTGGTACAAAACCGCATGTCACGCTGGTTCAATATAGAATTGCCACCGGCACTCTTGCGTTACGTATCCCAGCTAGTCCATCAGGAAAGTTTATTTTTTGTAGTGCCCTTCTTTTTTATCACCACTGTCTGGAACAGCGGCCAGGCAATATTTACCAGCGTGTTAATTGTCGCTGCGCTCGTTTCTATTACCGACCCTGTTTACTACCATTGGCTGGCACCACGTCGTTGGCTGTATTTTATGTTCCATGGCGTGACTTTATTTGCCGCCTTGCTTACTGCGCTGCCATTGCTATTTCACCTGCCCACCCCGCAAAGTTATCTCTGGTCATTAGGTGTTGCTGTAGCACTCACCGCACCGGGAATTTTGCGCAGCATTCATCTCGTTTGGTGGAAGCGCAGTTTAATCACGCTCGCGTTTATCGCCCTCACCAGTATTATCGGATTGCTCGTGCGTCCCTGGATTCCACCAGCCTCGTTGTGGCTGACCAAAGTGGCGATTACCGACCATATCGACGATGACAGCCGCGCACCGAAACAACAACTCAAGACAGTGACCAGTACGCAATTGCGTGCGGGCATCTATGCCTATACATCCATACACGCACCGCGCGGATTGCACGAACGCATCTATCACCAATGGATTCACAACGGTAAAAAATTCGACAAGATAGCGCTCAATATCAGCGGTGGAAATGATCAGGGCTACCAAACCTGGACCCACAAAACCAACTTCCCCGTCGACGCCAAAGGCGATTGGCAAATACAGGTAATGACAGAGGCCAATCAGGTGATTGGCGTATTGCGGTTTAAGGTGGTGGATTAATCGGCACTCAAATAAGAACAAACAACTATTGCCTATATTGGCGGGGCAACAGATGGCGGTGAACGGTCGCGGTATTGGAAATTTCCGATATCAGCGGATGAAAGGAGGCAATCCGCCCTGGATGTGGTAACATGCGCGCCTTTTTTCCACTGGTTATTTTTCGTCCGAGATAGGCCATATGAGTAACAAAGTTGCCGTCGTCATGGGTTCCAAGAGTGATTGGGCCACCATGCAAGCTGCCGTTGAAATTCTGCAAAAGCTGGGGGTGGAGTACCACACTGAGGTGGTTTCCGCCCACCGCACCCCGCAAAAACTCGCTACTTTTGCCGAGGAAGCTGTCAGCAATGGCTTTGGCGTGATTGTGGCCGGTGCTGGCGGCGCGGCGCATTTGCCGGGCATGATCGCCGCACATACCCGCCTGCCCGTGCTGGGCGTACCGGTACAGAGCAAGGCGCTCAATGGTATGGACAGCCTCCTTTCTATAGTACAAATGCCCAAGGGCATTGCCGTTGGCACCCTGGCTATAGGTACTGCTGGTGCATTTAACGCCGGCCTGCTGGCCTGCCAGATACTGGCTATCAATAATCCTGAACTGGCCAATCGCATTGAGGATTTCCGTTACACCCAGACGCAAGCTGTACTGGATAATCCCGATCCGAGTGTGGACTGATAATCCCTCCTAACCTCCCTTGGCTACGCGCCCCGTTAAAAGGGAGGAACTTGACTCCCCCGCTTTAATGAAGGGGGGCGCTAGAATGAAGTTTTTCCAGACGTAAATTTTTGTAGGTAGTCGATGAGCAGTAAGCCAATTTGGGTATTAGGTGCTGGCCAACTGGGCGCTATGTTGAAGCATGCCGGCATGCCGCTGGCGCTGGATGTGCGCCCGGTGGATATCAATGAAAGCAGCGCGCCTGCACTCCAGCCAGATGATCTGGTCACCGCCGAGCGCGAGCAATGGCCGGATACGCTGGTCACCCACACACTGGCGCAACACCCCCAGTTTGTGAACAAGCCTGTGTTTGGCCGCTTGGCTGATCGCAAAACCCAGAAAGAGCTGATCGACTCCCTCGGTTTGTCTACTGCGCCCTGGCGCAATGTTGCGGGCGATATCACTGCCAACGAACTGCGCGATCAACTGGGGGAGCGCGTATTGCTCAAGCGTCGCACCGGCGGTTACGACGGCAAGGGCCAATACTGGCTGCGTGCCGTAGACGACGAAGTACCGGCAGATTGGCAAGGCCTGGCGATTGCCGAGCAAGCTATCCCCTTTGATGAAGAAGTCTCCCTCGTAGGTGTGCGCAACCGCGCTGGCCAATGCGTGTTCTACCCGCTCACCCTCAATCTGCACCTCAACGGCATCCTCTACGCGTCCGTTGCGCCTTTGGCCCGTTTGCAGTCGCTGCAGCAACAGGCTGAAACCATGCTCGGCAAGCTGCTTAAAGAGTTGGATTACGTCGGCGTTATGGCCATGGAATGCTTCCGTGTGGGCGACAAGCTGATGATCAACGAACTGGCTCCGCGCGTACACAATAGCGGCCACTGGACCCAGGCCGGTGCCAGCATCAGCCAGTTTGAATACCATCTACGCGCTATCGCCGATATGGCCATCCCCAAAGCCCAGCTGCTGGGCACCAGTGTGATGATCAACCTCATAGGCACCAACTACAACGCCAACTGGCTGGGCCTGCCCATGGCGCACACTTACTGGTACGGCAAAGATGTGCTGCCCGGCCGCAAAGTGGGCCATATCAACTTTGTGAGCCAGGACATCAATGAGATAGCGGCGACCCTCGCCCAGCTCAAGCATTTGCTGCCCGAGCTTTACTACAAAGAAGCTATTGAGTGGAGCCTCAAGGCGCTCGAGGCAAGCCGCTAGGCGTTAACGAAGCAAGCCGTTAAAAAGCATTAAGGTAGATTTCCAAGCCTTCGGGATTTCTTTATAGTCCCAACACCAAAGCCGGAGCCAAGGTTCATCACCTTGGCTTTTTTTATTGGATCTTGAGTTGCCCATTCAACAGGACTATTTGCCGGAGCCGCCCATGTACAAGCTGCATATCGCCAATAAAAACTACTCATCCTGGTCATTGCGCCCCTGGATACTGCTTAAAACGCTGGACATTCCCTTTGTTGAGATAATCCACCCCTTCCCGGAAACTGGCGCATGGGATATCTACCGGCGCTTTTCGCCCAACGGCAAGGTGCCCTGTCTGGTGGATGCTGAGCGTGTTGTCTGGGATTCGCTGGCGATAGTGGAATACCTTGCCGAAAGCCATCCGCAAGTTTGGCCCACCGATAAAGATGCCCGAGCCTGGGCGCGCTGCGCCGCCGCCGAAATGCATTCCGGCTTCATGGCGCTACGCAACAACTGCGGTATGAGCTGCGGGGTTCGCATGAAGCTGAGCGGCATATCACCGGCGCTGCAAAAGGATATCAGCCGTATCGATGAACTCTGGAGCCAAGGATTGGACAGGTTCGGTGGCCCCTTTTTGGCAGGCGCTCATTTCAGTGCGGTAGACGCTTTTTTCGCCCCCGTGATCTTCCGGGCCCAAACCTATCAACTGCCGCTTGGTAGCAAGGCCCAGGGCTATATAGCTCACATGCTGACCCAACCGGCCATGCAGGATTGGTACACCTCTGCCCTGGCCGAAACCTGGCGTGAGCCAGCGCACGAACAGGAGGTTCTGGATGCCGGTACACTGGTCGCGGATTTACGCCAAAAGGCCTAAGCCTCTAGAACCAAGTAAGGGCAACCGCGGCTTTTCTACGCTAGACTAAATGGCACAGTAATCCGCGAATTCAAGCAGGCTGGCATGTCCGAATTAGCAAAGAGAAGCAACAGCAAGGTTGGCTTGGCGAGCCCCCGGTTCGCCTCCCTCCTGAGCTTCGCCGCTCTCTTGAGCTTCACCGCACTCCTGAGCCTCGCCAGTCTCTCCGTTGCGGAGCCGCTCAAGGTAACCATCTCCCCCATGGAGAAGGTAAATGGAACCGGGATTTTTTACTTTTCGCAGCTACTTGATCTTGCACTGAAAAAAACCGAAGCCACCTATGGCCCTTATGAACTTGGCTATGCTGCCAACCATGTATCCGTTGAACGCGACCTTGCCGATCTCAAACACGGCATCAACGTCAACGTGGTCTGGACGACGATCAACGGCAAACGCGATAAAGAGTTGCTGCCAATTCGGGTGTCGCTGATTCGCGAGCTTAACAACTACCGAATATTTTTAATCGGCAAAGATGACCAGGCGAAATTTGATCAGGTGCAATCGATCAATGATTTGCGCAAGTTGCGCGCCGGACTGGGTTCAAATTGGCCGGATGTAGAAGTCATGCGCAACAACGGATTACCGGTAGTCACCTCCCCCACCCACCAGTCTTTGTTCAAAATGCTGGCGGTAAAACGGTTTGATTACTTTCCGCGTGGGCTTTACGAAATCTGGAATGAAGAGGAACTTCACAAAGACCTCGGGCTCAGAGTAGAGCAAAAATTAATGATCTATTACGAAGCTCCTTTTTATTATTTTGTGAACAAAAAGGACGTGGCCTTAGCGGAGCGTATCGAAGCCGGATTAAAACTGGCGATGGCCGATGGCAGCTTTGATACACTGATGCAAAGCGTCCCCAGTTACAAACGCGGGCTTGAAGAGCAACGCACCGCCCACCGTAAATTATTTGTATTAGATGCGCTGTATGACAAGTATGAGGAGTAACCCATGGAAAGCTTACGCAGGGAGGAAGTGTATATGTCCTATCAGGTAAACATTACACCGGAGGAAAACTATATACATGTGGTCGTCACCGGCCTCGCCAACTATGAAAATGCCCATGACCTTTGGGTTAAAATCGCAGCCGCTTGCGAGGCGCATCAGTGTTATCGTGTGCTGGGCGAGCAGCGCATGATTAATAGCATGTCCACGGTGGATGCATTCAATCACCAGAAAATCTTTCTTGAGCTGGGCATAGGTTCCAAGTATCGCATCGCCTGGGTCGATCACAATCCACGCACGTTTGAAACCACGGATTTTATCCGCACCGTACTTTTCAATCGCGATTTGGGCTCTGGTAAATTATTTTCCAATATTACCCAGGCAAAAAACTGGCTGCTCAAAGACCTTACCTGATCGCAGCTTGTGCTTCACCACACTTACTTTTTACCAACTTACTCGTCACTAACGTGCTTTTCGCCAGCCTACTGGCCATCAACAGCACCAAAAAAAAGCCCCGGCAAATGCCAGGGCAATACGGAGAACAGAACAACTGTTAAGGAATTTGGTGCGCGATTGAGCCTTACAGAATCCACACTTCTACACGGCGATTGATATTTTTACCCGCTTCGCTTTTGCTGGAAGCCAGGGGCGCTGTGTCACCCATGCCCTTCACGACCAGCGGATAAATACCGCGGTGGATCAATTGCTCTTCCACAACTTTCGCACGGCGCTCGGATAACTCAGCGCCCTTGCCCGCGTCACCTTCACTATCAGAGAATCCAAACAATTGAACGCGTTTGGGAGCATTCACTTCTACATATTTGGCAACGCGATCCAGGTCGTTGAGTGATTTGGTATCTAGCTCATCGCTGCCACTCTTGAAACGGAAGTTGATTGACAAACGTTCGGACTGCACGGTGAGTGCACGCATATCATTGGGGTAGAACTCGTTGTCAGAGGGCTTGCCCACCTTAATGTTTTGCGACACCAGACCTACATCTTCCACGATACTTTGCGCGCGTTCGGTTACGACAAAGCGCACAAACTCTTCGGCTTCAATATTGGGTTTGCCTTGGGGTGTGTAGAAAAACAGACGGCGCGAAAGTGGGTAATCTTCGGTGCCCACGGTAAAGTGCGTGGGAATAATTGCCTTGTTGTTATCGCCGGAAGCAATGGCCATTACCTTCGCATGACGTACATAGGGCAAGCCGATAAAACCAATTGCACCCGGCTCGCGCGCCACTGTGTCGGATAGCTCACTACTGGATTCAATACGGGTTGCACCTGCAACCAACTCGGCTTTGTGTGAATCCAATACCAGGTTTTTAAAGGTGTCCCAAGTACCTGATTTATCATCGCGGGCATAGACTTTAATCGCCTGGCTCTTGCCGCCCAGCTCGGACCAGTTGGTAATTTTTCCGGAAAATATATCTACCAACTGCTGAATGGTCAGTGCCCCAACATCAGTGTTAGACGATGCGATAATGGCGAGACCATCCAGACCTATGACGTGTTCGCTACCACCGAGGGTCAGGTCGCCCGCTTTCGGCAATAGATCGGTGCGCTCTTGCTCTTTGATACGACGCGATGACATGCCTATATCAGTACCGTCCTTGAGCATATCGCTAAAGGCTGTCGCTGAACCGTGAGCGGCAAGCTCCACGTATTCGATACGGCCATTCACTTCACCAGAGATCGTTTTTTCCAGGGGATTGGTGCCCACTTCCGTGCGCACGTTGTTGGCACCCTGGCTCATCAGGTAGGCCTCAACCAGACGCGGCGCCAGCTTTTCACCAATAGTATTGGAACCGTGCAGGCGGAACAGCGGTTTATCCGCTTTTACCAAACGGCCATCGCTATTTTGGCCATCGTGCGACTTCAAGCGCGACTCAACCGTAGCATTTTGCACGGCTTTAAAAACAAACACTTCGCCGGCATCCATGGGTAAAAACGACCGCAAAAAGTAACCGCCCATAAAAATAATAAAGGCAAAGGCAAAAGCAGTCGCGAAATGCATGCGAAAACTGTTCTGGCTTTTTTTGCGGGATTTATGCGCATCCTGCTCTTGCGTGGATTCCAGCAGCGCATCTTCCATTTTGCGGATTTCCCACACCAGGTTGGTCAACTCCTCGTTGCCAGTGGACAGGGCCTTCTCCAGCAGATCCGCGCGATACTCCTCATCCTTTAACACCATGTTGAGCGGGATGTGCATACGCAGATGGGTTTCACAAAGGCGCTTGAGGTTCCATACCTTATCAACCAGCGCCACGTTGTAGTGCAAATGTTTATGAGCTTTAGGGGACATAATTATTCTCAATAGCAACTAAAAATCGGCGCCACTATATGAAGGAAAAATGACAGCTGGGTGACAGAAAGATGAATGAATTGTTACAGGGGGAATTTATAAGGACCCGCGTCCTTGCGGGGAGGATGCCTTACAGTTGGTGCAACAAGTCGCAACATCACCATTAACGGCAGGCTGCAGGCTTATTAATACACAGGAGAGTGACAGGGGTATGACAGGCATTGCGCCTGCCACCTGATGCAGTCAGAAGAAGTTAGTAGCTTGCTGCTGGTTTATCCAGCGTCTTGATCATCATATTGCGGTAAAACACTTCGGCGCCTTCCGATTGAATCTGCAATTTGCCACGGGTCAGTGGGACCTGCTTGCCGTCAAGCGTTTGCAGGGAGTTGGTTACACGCAAGACTTCATGACCATCGACTTTGTGGATCAGGGTTTTGCCATCGGCAATGATTTCCATAGTCGTCCATTGGCCTTTGGGTTTTTCATAGTTGCCCAGCTTTAAAATGCGGTTGTGCAAACCTGTGCGCACGGGCGCTTTGGGATCATATTTATAAAACTTCCAATCGCCCTCGTTGGCATCGCCAACGGTAGCATCCACGGTGACGCCATCCAGGCTGTGGTAATCGCCACAATCGCCTTCCTGCACCTGGAACTCATGACTGCGCATCCAGTGGCCACTCTGGGCGCCTTGGGGGCCTACGGCAAAATACAAAATACCGCTATCGCGCGGAGCCTGGTCTTTGGGAAACCATTTTTTATCGCCCCACTTCACATCAAATTTCAAATGGAAGTTGTCGTACTCGGCCAGGCTGGTTAAACCGCCCCACTCTTCGCCCGACACACGCAACAAGCCGTCAACGACGCTGAAGACTTTTTTCGGGTCGTTGTTCACCCCGCGAATATGGGTGGGGAGCTTGTTGTAAGAATCAGCGGAGGTTGGCTGCTCACTGACGTAGGGCTCCCAACCGCTCAGGTCTTTACCGTTGAACAGGTTCTGCCAGCCAGCGGCGGCATGGGCACTCGCCGCCACAAGGCACAGTGGAATTAGAAGAGAGGAAAGTCGACGCATAAAAAATCCCTGCAGGCAAAAGCCAGGGATCTTAAGTGATAGCAAATTGGTCAGGCCAACGGGATTACAGATTTTTACCCGCCTCCGGCGGTGTTCAGGTCGGCGGCTTCAACTTTTTAATTTTGCGCTGCAATGAGGCCACGGTATTTTTTTCATTCATCTGCTCGTAGATTCGCACCGCTAACTCCAGAAAGCGCACTTCTTTCTTTTCGCGCGACATAGCGCGTTTTACGTGCGAAAGCGCCTCTTCGTATTGTCTATCCTCAAACGCGGCCAGCGCCAGGTTGTATTGGTAGAAGGGATTGGAATCGCGATAGCGCTGGGCCAGCTTGAGATACTTGGCCGCTCCCGCCTTGTTGCCTGTGTGCTGGTAAAGATAGGCGAGATTATTCATCACCGTCAGGTCGCTGGAATTGATACTCAACGCGTGTAGATATGCTACTTCAGCCTGTTTCATCAGCCTTGCGCGACCATAGAGTGCGCCCAGGTTGCTCCAGATATAGCTCTGCTGATCATTAAGGCTAATGGCCTTGCGCAGAAACAGGAAGCTGTTCTTCAAGTCCTTTTCATCCAGGTATTCCATGGCGCGATTGCTGTAAAACTGGGCGGCGGTCAGGTTGTCGTCTATATCGTGCTGGGGATAAGTGTGGTTGTAGCGGTCCATCTCCAGATCGATGATCACATCGTCGTTTTTCAGGATATTGTGGGTTTCCCCCAAAAGGGGCACCCGCACATTCACGTGGCGGAGGAAGACCATATCGTTTTTGTTGCGCAGATCCCAGGTTGGCGGTATCTCGACTTCATTCACCTTGGCCTTGATTCCCACCTGGCGGGCCAGGGCGACATAGAGCAGTGTGAAGCTGAGGCAATTAGCCCGGCGATGGGCAAAGGTATCTGCGGGGATTTCGGTGGTATAGGCGTTGTAAATAATCCCGCGCCCGCCCTGATCCTGGGCGGACAACAGGGCCACATGCAAGGCGCGTATACGCTCAAAATAATCCGTCTCGTGATGCACCACCCGCTGGGCAAACGCCAGCATTTCAGGGGTGACCGCCATAAGGTCATAGTTGGGTAACTCAGTTTCAGTCACCCTGTGGCCCAAAAATGCTTCGCCATACAAAAGCTGGGTGACGTCCGTCGAATAGGGCTGGTTCTCTTTCGGCTGCACGCTGGTGCAACCGGCTATCAACCCCATCAACACACACAACAGTGGGCCAAGCCACTTATCACTAATAACACTCATTCGGGCTTCCGTTAGGCATACGCCAGATCAAACCATCACACATCAGCTTGCGCCAATTGCAAGCAGCCAGACCAGAACAACAGAAGGCAACATAGCCGGGCGGCTAATGCTGCGTGTGTGTCTGTATCGAAAATGACTACACACGCCTAAAGAGTAGCTGATGTGCACTAGAGGTGAACACACAAAACGCACCTTCCCTCCACTTCTTAAGAAGACTTAAGGATTAAAACTGCGTTTTTGGACCAAAAGCGCTCAGCCAGATTCGCGAGCGCCCCCAATAATTCGTTAGCAAGCCAAGGAATTTAAACGAATTTTTTCGCCCTGCCCGATTTTGGGAACCGCTTGATTAACTAACGCATTTTTTGTTGCCTCAAAAAAAAGCACGGGCAAACAATTTTCGCCTTCTGTTCGCCCAATCACACCAACCCATGCTCCACCAACTCAATCTTTGCCATGGCTTTGTTGTTACATAAAAGTGCAAGCGTAAAAAAAGCAGAAATTTCGCGAACCAAAAATGCACAAAAGATTTTTTTAAAAGTGCTTGGCACAGACTTTGAATAGGTCACCCCGTACACAGATGTTTTTGCGCTGCGCGAACACCACAAGGTTCATTCACAACAACAACGTTCACAGGTTTGAGTTTCGAAATTATTCAGGAGCAAGTTATGAGTTTTATGTCCCCTACAAAAATGAATGCGCTAAGCAAAATCATAAAGGCAGCCGTCAAAACTACCCTGGGGTTAGGTGCGGCTCTGGTATTGGCCAACAACAGCCTGGCAGCTACCGGCAAGCCTGAAAAAGAAAATCTTAAATTTGGCTTTATCAAACTGACCGATATGGCACCACTTGCCGTTGCTTTGGAAAACGGCTACTTCGAAGACGAAGGCCTGAACGTAGAGTTGGAAGCACAAGCTAACTGGAAAGTCGTTCTGGATCGCGTACTCACCGGCCAACTCGACGGCTCGCATATGTTGATGGGCCAACCAGTAGGTGCGGCCGCCGGCTTCGGTACTGCAGGTGAATTGGTGTACGCCTACTCAATGACGCAAAATACTTACGCCTGTACTGTTGGCAACGATATCTGGAACCAAATCAAGAAAAGCGTCCCCAAAGGGGCCGATGGCAAACCCATACATCCCATCAGTGCAGAGGTGTTAAAACCCGTAATCCAAAATTACAAATCCCAGGGCAAGCCTTTCAACATGGGTATGGTTTTCCCGGTATCGACTCACAACATGGGGTTGCGTTACTGGTTAGCCGCGGGTGGTATTAACCCTGGCTTTTACGCTCCGCAAAAAGGCGATATCACCGGACAACTGGGCTCTGATGCGATGCTGTCTGTAGTACCTCCACCACAAATGCCCGCCACTCTCGAAGCCGGTACCATCAATGGTTACTGCGTGGGTGAACCCTGGAACCAACAAGCGGTGTTCCGCGGTATCGGTGTACCTGTGCTCACAGTGCACAACCAAATTTCCGACAAAATTTTTGGTGTGACCAAAGCCTGGGCTGATAAAAACCCCAACACATTGGTACACGTTGTGAAGGCGTTGATTCGCGCTGGCAAATGGCTGGACGAAAAAGACAACGCCAACCGCAAAGCAGCGGCGAAAATGATTTCCAACCCCAACTATGTAGGTGCGGATGAAAAAGTTATCGCCAACTCGATGACCGGTATCTTCGAATACGAACGCGGCGATAAACGTGCCGAGCCAGACTTCAACGTGTTCTTCCGCTACAACGCCTCTTACCCGTTCTATTCCGACGTGGTTTGGTATCTAACCCAAATGCGCCGCTGGGGCCAAATTCCTGAAGCCAAGCCAGATAGCTGGTACGCCGATATGGCCAAGAAAATTGCTCGTCCGGAAGTGTATCAACAAGCGGCCAAAGACCTGATCGAAGAGGGCAAGCTGACCGCGGCAGACTTCCAGGATTTCAGCAAAGCTGATGGCTATCGCTCACCCGATGCTACCGAGTGGATCGACGGTATCAAGTTCGATGGCCACAAACCTAACGATTATCTCAAGCAATTCAAAATCGGTTTGAAAGGCGACGAAAAACTGTAATAGCAACTCTGTATCACGCCCCGCTCCCGGGTTGCACCGGGAGCACAACAGGCGAGCTTAATAAAACGCTGGAGAATTATCATGAGTGAAGCAAGTACCAACCCAACCAACGCCCCTGCCGCGGTCCCCGTTAAAGCATCGCCACTGGCCGCCCTGAAAGTCGGAAAAATTTCCGCCTCAAAATGGCGTGAAATCGTGTTGGGTACCTTTATCCCCTGCGTGGGTCTGGTGATTTTTTTACTCTTCTGGCAAGTGGGCTCGCAAAGCATTAAAACGTCTTTGGGAACCTTCCCCGGGCCGAAGCAAGTTTATGAGCAAGCCGGCAATATGATTGTCGAATACAAAGAAGAAAAAGCGCGCGAAGCAGCCTTTTACGAGCGCCAGGCTAAACGCAATGAAGAGGCACTCAAGGCCGACCCCAACGCGGAAATTAAAAAGCGTGAATACAATGGTCGCCCCACCTTTTTTGAAAAAATTAAAACCAGCTTGGTTACTGTGTTGAGTGGATTTTTTATCGCCACCCTGATCGCCATACCCGTGGGCATCGTCATAGGTTTGAGCCAGCCGCTCTACCAGGCATTTAACCCCATAATCCAGATTTTCAAACCTGTATCGCCACTGGCTTGGCTGCCGTTGATCACACTGGTCGTCAGCTCTGTGTATGTAAGCGATGCACCTATGTTTTCCAAATCCTTCATCATCTCGTTGTTGACGGTAAGCCTCTGCTGCATGTGGCCCACCATGATTAACACCGCCGTTGGTGTTGCAGGTGTCAGTAAAGATCTGGTGAACGTGAGTCGCGTGTTGCGTTTGGGCTGGTTCACTCACGTGCGCAAAATTGTGTTGCCCTCATCTATTCCCATGATGTTTACCGGCCTGCGCCTGTCGCTGGGTATCGCCTGGATGGTATTGATCGCCGCTGAAATGCTGGCGCAAAACCCCGGCCTCGGCAAATTTGTGTGGGATGAATTCCAAAACGGCTCTTCCGAATCCCTGAGTCGAATTTGCGTCGCGGTACTGACCATTGGCTTTATCGGCTTCGCGTTGGATCGCACACTCTTATTAATTCAAAGCTATGTTAACTGGGACAAATCAGCCGTAGTGCGTTAATCAAGACCACAGTAAACACGCTTTCAAAACAGAATTTTCCGCACAGCGGACCAGAGGAAAAACATCATGCCAGAATTACATTTGGAAATTTCGAAAGTAGGAATCGAGTTCCCCACACCACGCGGCCCTTTTTGTGCGCTGCAGGATGTAAACCTGAAAATTAACAAAGGTGAATTTGTTTCACTGATCGGTCACTCGGGTTGCGGTAAATCCACCGTGCTCAACATAGTTGCTGGCCTTTACCAAGCGACCACAGGCGGAGTGATGCTCAATGGCCGCGAAGTCAATGAGCCTGGCCCGGAGCGCGCGGTAGTATTTCAAAACCATTCTCTGTTGCCCTGGTTAACGGCGTATCAAAATGTTGAGCTGGGTGTGAAGCGCGTCTTCGCCGGCAAAAAAACCAAAGCGGAAATGCGCGAGTGGATTGAGCACAACCTTGAGTTGGTACACATGACCCACGCCATGCACAAACGCCCGGACGAAATCTCTGGCGGTATGAAACAGCGCGTGGGCATCGCTCGCGCCCTGGCCATGGAGCCGCAAGTCTTATTGATGGACGAACCTTTCGGCGCGCTGGATGCACTCACTCGCGCGCACCTGCAAGATTCGCTAATGGAAATTCAAAATACCTTGGGCAACACCGTCATCATGATCACCCACGATGTTGATGAAGCTGTATTGCTGTCAGATCGTATTGTGATGATGACTAACGGCCCAGCGGCAACTGTGGGCGAAATCCTCGATGTAAAACTGCCGCGCCCACGCAATCGCCTGGAATTGGCTGACGATGCCGAATACAACGGCTACCGCACTGCCGTTCTGCGCTTCCTGTACGAGAAGCAAAAAAAAATTGAACCCATAGCCGCCAAGCGCGCCGAAAAAGCCGCCGAAAAAGAAAGCAACAAACAAGTCGCCTGATTTCCGCTAGGTCCTGCATTGCCTCTACCCTTTATGGGTAGGGGCATTTTTTTAATAATATTCTGGCCGGGTAGTTACGAAGTTACCTTTATTGTCTTTCATATCCAATATCCACCACTGTTCCATAGGGTCACCCTCTACAAAGCGCATATGGCCTGCGATATTAACCAACCTGACACCATCGGGATTAAGCATGGCCTGGATATAATCCTCTATATTTTTTGCCTCTTCGATAAACTCAAAGCCATCGTGCTCGAATTCAAAAATATAGCCCGCCTTTTCGCCTTGCGTTGGCACTAGCACATAATTTCCCGAGCGGGGAATTTCACCTATCACCAAACAACCATCAATCCAGTCCGGCAGCAATTCCTCTCGTTCATCTTCGTCCAGGTTCTCCACCCAACCAACAAAACTATCCGCCAATTCTTCCCATTCATCTGGCGAACCTATGTATAAGGCCGAGCATTCACTTGGCTGATGGTAGTAAAGACAAAGATTACCGAAGGTTTCATAAAAATCTTTTAACTTGCCTATGTCAGGAACATGGCTATATACCTGTGGCGATTCATACCGATGACTAAATGGGAAGGTCTTTGTGAGATCCCGCTGAGTCATTTGCTGGCAAAGGAATTCGCCAGAGTGAGCATTTACAGACTCCCTCAAATTCACAAGTTTCATTGCAGACGACTCCTTGAGCAATACCAATCTGTTCGTTATTTTTACTGTTTCCCCAACTGCTGACCACAGAAGGGACAAAATTGAATAAGAAATATATGCGAGCACATCACATCTCCAACATGATCTGCTTCACCGTGCCTCACTTCTGCCACGCCGGCGATCCACTCCTGCCGACAGATCCACGCATATTCCTCACTATCAACCTGGGAGTAAACAATTTTTATATCTGGAACAGAGTTTTCCAGGAATGAATGTATGATTTCCATAATCCTAATCGATAATGTCAAAAAATTTTTGGCATGTTATTCCTAAATTCGCGTTAACTCCATCAATAGCAGCAGAAGCCCCCAACGATTACTCGTTGAGGGCTATCTATTTCAGCAGAAAAACGTGGTTATAAGACTCGTAGGAAAGTCACCAGATCTGCCTTCTCTTGCTTCTCCAGTTTTAACTCCAGCACCAAATTAAAAAACTCAACCGTATCATCCAGCGTTAGCAGGCGATCATCGTGCAGATAAGGTGGCGAATCTTTAATACCGCGCAGGGGAAAGGTTTTTATGGGGCCGTCGGCAGAGGCTAAGCGACCATTGATCATGATCTCTTTAAAGAATCGCTCTGTTTTCAGGTTGTGCATTAAATTATCGGTGTAATACGGCGGCGTGTGGCAAGAGGAGCATTGGCCTTTGCCGAAAAATACCTCCTGCCCGCGCAGTTCACTTTCGCTCGCCATGGCGGGATTTAATTTACCAAACACATTTAATTTCGGCGCAGGGGGAAAATCCAACAACGCCTCAAACTCTGCCATAAAATGCACCTGACTAGCACGTTCAAGTACATTGGTACCTTTGCGCGCCGCATCGGCGGGAATACCATCAAAATAAGCAGCGCGTTGTTCAAACTCGGTAAAATCCTCCACCGTTTTTAATGCACGTTGGGACCCAAACAAACGCTGGATATTAACGCCGCGCAAGCTCGGTGTATCAATACGGTGACGATGTTCGTTGGGCCGAATATCACCCACCGTATGGGTTGCCGCAGTAGTATGCCCATTCGCATGGCAATCCAGACAGGCAACCCCCTCGTGTGGTTTTACACTGCGCCTATCATCGGTAACATTGAATTGCTGCTGCGGAAATGGCGTGACCAGCAAACGTAAACCCTCCAGCTGTTTAGGATTGAGGATATCCTTAAACAAATCATAAAAATTCATCAGGGTTACCAATTGACCTTTAGAAACGTCGCCAAGGTCAGGCCGTGTAGTCAGATAGATAGGCGCGGGAAATTCCGGCAAGAAGTGATCGGGAAAATCAAAATCCAGATCAAAACGTGTAAGGTCACGGCCTGTTTGTTTTTTTGTTTCATCAATGAGAAATTTCGGAAAAACCATGCCACCAGCTTCATGATGCGGATGCGGCAAGGGGAAAAATCCCGCCGGCCATAGCCCTTTATTTTTAATATCATCCGGCGTTAAAGCTGCCAATTTTTCCCAGCTGGTACCTTCGGGTAACTTTACCCTCACTCCATCCTGCAACGCTTTGCCGCGCGACATAGTCACGCCCTTCACAGGCTTATTAGAAAGATCATAACGCGAGCTGAGTAAATCCTGCTGTCGCTTGGAAAATTTTGGTTTTTCGGCCTGGGTACGTTTTATCACGGAAGAAATATCTTCTTCCTCGGCAGCGTTGGCAACGCCACCAAAACACAGCAGGTTCACCAACACGCTTACCAAAAAATACAGGGGATATCGCATAACAGGGTTCATAGTTTTACTCCTTTAAATGCGGTGATTGGCCACAGCTATGCGCATAAAACATCGGGCAAGCCGAAAGCCTACGATAAGGTCGTATATGCGTAAGATTGCATCCGGAAAATAATGACGACCTTCAATGGTCGGTTGATGAGGAAGGCGAAACGGCAAAGATGGTTTTATCCACCCTAAAAATCTCTACCGTAACCGATACTAGAGTATGACTGCTTCAACCGGCTAACAATAGAAAATAGATTGTTATTATTTATACATTCGAACAAAAATACTTATAAGTCGCAGCAATCTGCAAAGCGAAACCGCTATTGAATTGAAGAAGAACGAATAAATTTTGCCCAGCCCGCCTGCTGATCAAACTCTATAACCTGCCACCCATGATTCAGCCAAGCGGTCCGATGGCTCTGAATTTTTGGTTGAACATTCGTCCACCAGGTATCCAATTTAGTCGCAGAAGCTGGCAGCTTTGTACCTAAAATTTCTTCAACCTGATCAAAGGTCAAGGTGAGTTGCTTTAACGAAGCGGGCTGGTCGCGAAACCAATCATCCAGCGGTAGATATTTAGTAAATTCTGGTTGCTTGGACATTAAAAAATCCCCTAAGACCTATTCGGCAATATCAATCACAATAAAGCGAAGCGGCACTTATGGTTTCAATTTTTTATGCGTATTATAGAAACGCCCTTCGCTCATCCTTTTTCTGCAAGCAACCTTATACTGAAATTACACCAGATGCACTATCGATAAATGGTAAACCAATAATGAATCACATAGCCGCCGTTCCGCTGGATAAAGCTTATCGCCTCATTAATCACGGCCCTACCGTTTTGGTGTCAGCGCATCACGATGGAATCAATAACGTCATGGCCGCATCCTGGGCTTGCGCATTGGACTATGCACCTCCCAAGGTAACCATTGTGCTGGATAAACATGCAAAAACTCGTGAACTTATTGAAGATGGCGGCAGGTTTGTAATTCAAGTTCCTACCGTCGCGCAAATACAAATGACTTACGATGTGGGCCAACACAGTTTGGGAAACGAGCCGGATAAATTGGTACGTTATGGCGTGGAATTATTCAACATGCCGGGTTCTGATTTGCCATTGGTTGCCGGTTGCTCGGCATGGCTTGCCTGCAAATTGATTCGCGAGCCACACAACCAAAACACCTACGATTTATTTATCGGTGAGGTGACAGCGGCCTGGGCAGACACAAGAGTATTTAAAGACGGACACTGGCAATTTGAACATGCAGAGGCATCCTTAAGAAGCCTGCACTACATAGCCGGCGGGCATTTTTACGCGATTGGTGACGCGCTGTCAGTTAAATAACCGTTACTCATCTGTTTTATTTTTATGGAAAGCTATGCACTCAACGTGATAAGGCAAAGAACAAACAATGCCAGATTAGCGATCAACCCTATCAGAAAAAAGTAAGTTCTCGGGCTGGGATTCCGCTCTGTTGCGATAAAGTAGTACAGCAACATATGAAGAATCCGGGCTGCGACAAAAGTCCAAATAAATGTCGCCGTCCAAAAAGCAGAGGCACCAATCAACACCGCCAGAAAGCAGGTGCCCAACATGGCAGGTATATTTTCCAAGGTGTTCATATAAGTGCGGTGAGCACGAAATACAAAGGACTCATGCCCCAAGGCCGGGTCAATTTTACCGGGAATTGCCCCCGCCTGAGAGGTCTTTGCCTTGGTTGCAATAAGCCACTGAACAATCAACAGAGCGATAATGCATGCAATACCCCAAAAAACTGCTACATAATTTCCCATAAAATTCATTTTTTCTACCACTATCGACCTATCGTTTTAATCAAATAACCCTACATCAACTAGACAATCTTAAGCAGTATTGACCCCTGCCGTTTCGTTTGGCCTCGTAAAGCGCATCATCAGCAATAGACAATAAATTTTCAGCACTAGTGCCATCAGGTTTTGCACGAAACGCTATGCCTATACTGGTTTGAAGCTGTAAGGTCGCCGTTTTCAAATCAAGCGGTGCTTTCACCCTATCCAGGATTTTTTGCGCGATAGTTTTCGCATCACCTTCCTTCACACCTTCAACGAGAATTAAAAACTCATCGCCGGCGTAGCGCGCCACTATATCAATTTCACGCAATCCCTGGCGAAGCCGGGCGGCAAATTCACGCAACACATCATCACCCAAGGCGTGCCCATAGGTGTCATTGATAGCCTTGAAATGGTCGAGATCCAAATAAAATAATACAACCGACTCATTGCTGCGCTGGCTTTTTAGCAGAGCCTCATTCAAACGCTCAAGAAAATAACGACGATTGATTAACCCCGTGAGTGCATCATGTCTCGCCAGGTGAATTAACTGCTGCTCAAAGAGTTTATTGGGTGTAATGTCCGAGCTAAGTGCATATACACCACACACTGTGCCGTCTCGCCACTCGGGAATATAAGTCGTTTGCAGGTAGCGGATGGTTTCCAAAAACTCCATCTTCATTTCAAATTTGACAGTTTCACCTGCGTAGGCCCGATCAAGCTGAAGCTTTCGCTGTTCATACACGCTATCACTTACCACCTTGCTAACATGTTGCCCAAGGCAATCTTCCGAGCGAACGCCCAACCACTTTTCGAAAGTCGCGTTTGCAAAATCAAAGCACCGATTTTCGTTTAAATGAGAGATGAGTACCGGCAAGTTATCAGCGATAGCCTTTAAGCGCTTTTCACTCGCCGCCTGTTTTGATTCAGCTGCTTTGCGCGCTGTTATGTCAGTCACCATGACATAAAACCCGAGTACGACACCATCATCGGCAATATCGGGAATGTAATCCGTCATGACATAAATTGTTCTGTCCGCCAGCACGCCCTCTCGCTCAAAATGAACAGGCTCTCCCTTTAAAACATCCTCAAGCTTGTGCTTTATCGTTTCATAAGCCGTATTACCCAAAACCTCCTGCACATGTCGACCAATCATCCACTGAGGATCAATCCCCAACATGGTTCTATAGGCTTCGTTGGCGAAGCGGTATTTAAGATCTTGATCAACATAACCAATCAATGCCGGTAAATTATCGGTGATCAAACGTAGCCGCCGTTCGCTGGCAATTAATAATTGCTGGCTGCGACGACGCTCGGATACATCGTGAATAAACGCGTTGGCAATATAATGTGACCCAGTCCAACTGGCCGATACCGATAACTCCACAGGAACAGTGCTTCCATCGCGGCGCAGCGCTTCAACTTCAACACGCACGCCGATAATGGCGCCCATACCGGTTCGCTGAAACGCGGCCCAGCCTCGCCGGTGAGCCTCACGTTGGGCCTCGGGAATAATTAATTTGTCGAGTTCCTGCCCTATGGCTTCGTCAGCTCGCCAACCAAAAAGTATTTCCGCCTGACGGTTCCACTCTGTGATAGTGCCCTCAATCCCCACAGATACAAATGCATCCTGCGAGCTCTCAACGATCGCTTTAATACGCGTCGCTGTTGCGGTGAGCTTTTCCAGGTTGTGCGCACGCTCATCAAGCATTCGCTCCCTCTCAAGGGCCGCCTGTTTCTGAGCAATACCCAAGCCGATAAATCCCGCCATAAGCTCCAGGGTTTGCATATCGCGCTGCACAAAATGACGCGGGTTGGGGCTCATAATTTTCAAAACACCTACCGCTTTCCCCTCGCCCCACAGCGGCGCTACTATCATGGATCGCACGCCAATGCGTCGGCAGGCAGCGCGATCAACACGACCATCCGTTTCTGTATCCTCACAAAAAAGTGACCGCTTGAGTTCAACGCAATAGCCCGACAAACTGTTATCGCGGCTCAACCTTAACCCCACGAAGTTTGCGGCCAGCCCGGAGCCCGACATATAAACCATTTCATTGCCATCAACCAGTTCGACCACGCTTCCTGACCCACCGGTTAACAGATCAAGTTTGACAACTATGTAATTGTAAAAATTTTCCAGGTTGAACTCGGGCAAAAACAATTCAGCTTGGGTTTTTGCAATTTCTTCGAGTCGCCAGGCATCCAAATGCAAATTTTGAATCACATCGCGCGCGCGATGTAATTCATGCTCCAGAGAGTCCAGATTCGTCTTTAGATTTTCAGGGACCTGTTCCCATTCAGGTGAGCGCTGCCAGCTGGCAGCGACAGGTGACTCGAGCAACGTGGCAATAAAAATCCACTGCACCAACACATGGGCATCGTCAAACACGGGATTAGCGGAGATGTGGTAGCTGCGTTTTTCAGTCGTTCGCTTGGAAGTGAGGCGGCACTCAAAATTGTATGCCGCCCCCTCCACAGATTTGGTGGCCCACAACGCGGTGATGGGCGCCCTATCCTCAATATCGATTATATGGAGCCACTCCAATGAGCCCATTTCCGCAATATCAATGCCGGTAAAATCCAGCCAATGCTTATTCGCAAAATCCAGGGTTCCGTAATTGGATACCACCCAAACCGGGTCTGAGATGGTATCGGCCAGTGCGGAAAAGAGGCGGTAAGCCGGGTTGATGAGGCTTGTAAACATGGGGCGACCTGTAGACTTTTTTTAAGTCTAGACCAAGCCATAGCAGAAGCGCTTAAAGACACCGCTGCAGCAGCCACTCTGTGGCTGCTCATCCAGATTAAGTTAAGGATTTACTGATTCACGGTAAGCCATCCGATAGAGCCCGGGCAGGACTAATAAAGTAAGCAACGTGGAGGAAATAATACCGCCAATCACAACCGTTGCCAGCGGGCGCTGCACCTCCGCACCCGTGCCTGTATTTAAGGCCATGGGAAGAAAGCCCAATGCAGCCACCAGCGCAACCATCAAGATTGGGCGCAATCGCATCAGGGCGCCTGCCCGGATGGCCAAGTCGATGCCCTGGCCCTGCTGCAGCCCGGCGCGAAATGCGGACACCATCATGACGCCCGTCAGTACCGCTACACCCGACAGAGTAATAAAACCAACGCCCGCGGTGATGGACAACGGAATGCCGCAAATCCACAACGCCATAACGCCGCCGGTTAACGCCAGCGGAACACCGCTAAAAACCAACGCCGCATCTTTCGCGGAGCCGAAGGTCATCATTAACAACGCAAAAATAGCCAGCAATGTCATGGGAATCAGAAACGTTAATCGCTTTGAAGCTGATTGCAATTGCTCAAAAGTCCCGCCGTAATGTACCCAATAACCCGGTGGCAACTTCACCTGTTGCGCAACTTTCTGCTGCACTTCCGTCACGAAGCTGCCCAGATCCCGGTCTTTCACATTGGCGCTGACCACCAGGCGGCGCTTGCCATTTTCGCGACTGATTTGATTGGCACCCGGTGCGATAGTCAACTTGGCAACCTCACCCAAGGGAACATAACTGCCATCATTGAGCAGAATAGGAAGGCGTGACAGTGCATCGAGATCGTTGCGCAACTTTTCCGGCAAACGCACTACAATATCGAAGCGCTTATCGCCATCGAATACCTGGCCAGCTTCTTCACCGCCGGTGGCAATCGACAAGGTTTCTTGCACGTCAGTCATATTCAAACCGTAGCGCAGCAACGCCGGACGGATTGCTTCGACGGAGAGAATGGGCAAACCATCCACCTGCTCCACCTTCACACCATCTGCCCCCTGAATACCGCTCAAAACACTGGCGATCTGGTTGCCCGACGCGAGCAATTGTTCGAGATCATCACCGTAGATTTTGATTCCCAAATCGGAGCGAACACCGGAGATCAATTCGTTAAAACGCAACTGGATGGGTTGGCTGATTTCATAGGCATTACCCGGTACCGCTGCCAATTTCGCTTCTATGTCTTCCAATATTTCTGCTTTGGAGCGGTGCGGTTCAGGCCAATCTTTTTTATCCTTGAGCATCACATAACCATCAGAAATATTCGGCCCCATAGGATCACTAGCCACCTCAGCAGTACCAACACGCGCGAAGAAGGTTTTTACTTCGGGTACTTTCATTACCGCACGCTCTACCTGAAATTGCATCTCCAGCGATTGCGTGAGGCTGGTACCGGGAATACGCAACGCCTGTACCGCAATATCGCCTTCATCGAGATTAGGAATAAATTCTGTCCCCATACGCGCAGCAATAAATCCCGACAGCAAAACAAACACCCCGGCACCCGCCAAAATCGGAACACGCAAGCGCAATGCAATATCGAGCACACAGAGGTAACCCTGCCTGGTTTTGCGAACAAAAACATTTTCTTTTTCTTCGATACGCCCGGATAGCAGCAGAGCAACCGCCGCAGGTACAAAGGTTAATGACAACACCAAGGCGGCGATCAATGCCATGATCACCGTCATCGCCATAGGCGCAAACATTTTTCCTTCAACACCGGTCAACGCGAGAATCGGAAGATTAACCAGAATTACCACCAACACACTGATCAAACTGGGTGTAAATACTTCGCGCGTTGCACTGAATACAATGTGAAAGCGCTCGTCCAATGCCAGATGGCGTCCCACACGGTGTTGCTGCCCGGCCAATCGCAAAATGCAGTTCTCAACAATAATGACAGCACCATCGACAATCAAACCAAAATCCAGCGCCCCCAGGCTCATGAGATTTGCGCTGACTTTAGCCTGCACCATGCCCGTCATTAGCATGAGCATGGACAATGGAATCACCGCCGCCGTCAACAAGGCAGCGCGCACATTGCCAAGCATAACCAGCAACACAACCACGACCAGAATGGCGCCTTCCAGTAAATTCTTCTGCACTGTCGCAATGGTTTTGTTAACAAGAATGGTGCGGTCGTAAACGGGATCAGCCGTCACACCTGGCGGAAGTGTTTTATTAATGTCAGCCAGCTTGGCAGAGACAGCTTCCGATACAGTGCGGCTATTACCACCGAGCAACATCACTGCCGTGCCCAATACGGTTTCTGCCCCATCGCGTGTCGCCGCACCTGTGCGCAACTGCTTGCCAAAACCGACATCCGCGACATCGCGAATAGTCACAGGTAACTTGCCGCGATGCGCCACAATAATTTGCTCGATGGATGCTATATCACTTACCTGACCCGGCGCGCGAATTAAATATTGCTCGCCATTTTTTTCGATATAGCCGGCACCGACGCTCACATTATTTTTTTTCAGCGCCTCCACCAAATTTTCAAAGTTAACGCCATAGGCCAGCAACTTTGCGGGACTTGGTGTGATATGAAATTGCTTTTCATAACCACCGATGGTGTTGATTTCTGTTACGCCCGGCACCAATCGCAACTGCGGGCGTATCACCCAATCCTGCAAGCTGCGTAGTGCAGTCGCGTCGTAGGGCTCGCCATTGGGTTGACGAACACTGCTATCGGCATGTACTGCGTAATGAAATATCTCACCCAAGCCCGTGGCCACTGGGCCCATAGTCGGTTCAATCCCTTTCGGCAATTGGCTTTTGGCTTGTTGCAGTCGCTCATTGATAAGATTGCGCGCAAAATAAATATCAGTGCCATCCTTAAACACCACCGTCACCTGCGATAGTGCATAGCGGGACAACGAGCGAGTTTCCTCCACATGCGGCAATCCTGCGATGGCCACTTCCACCAAATAGGTAATGCGCTGCTCAACTTCCAGCGGTGAATAACCCGGTGCTTCTGTATTGATTTGCACTTGCACATTGGTGATATCCGGAACCGCATCAATGGGTAAACGATGGTAGTTCCACACCCCCAAACCAGCGGCTATCAACACCAAAAACAATACCAATCCACGGCGAGCAATCGAAAACTTCAGGAGTGCATCAATCATGCGAATAGCCTCCGTCGTTCACCTGGCCTATCGCCGTATTTTTTCGAAAATTAATGTCCATGTTCAGCACCATCCTTGCCCAGTTCTGCTTTGATGATAAAACTGTTTTTGCTGGCATAGGTTTCACCGGCTTTTACGCCGGACAAGATTTCAGTAAATTCGCCATCAGTGCGGCCGCGCTTTACAGGACGCGGCTCAAAACCCTCTTTTCCTTTGATGAATACGACTTGCTTTCCTTCGTGATCTTGCAGCGCTTCATTGCGAACAGCTAAAGCAACTGATTTTTCTGCCAGGATCACATCCACATTCACAAATAAACCGGGAGCCCATTGGCGTTCGTCATTGTTTAGCAAAACGCGTGCACTCAGGGATTGATTGCCGGTTGTTCCCATAGCCGCCATCGCAATGACTTCACCTTTAGCACTGGTATCATTGGCTGGATTATTCACGCGCACAGACTGGCCAATATGGACCTTGCCCACATCGCGTGGAAACACGGCAACCTCAACCCAGACAGTTGAAAGATCTGCAACAACAAACGCAATTTTCTCCGCGGTTTGTTCACCGGGATTGATATTGCGCTCGGCAACTACACCATTTAACGCTGAGGTAATTGCATAGGTTTTCAAGCTTTCATTGCTTTCAACCGTTGCCAACACCTCACCCTCACGAACCAGGTCCCCCAGTTTTTTGTTAACACTACGAACAATACCGGCATAGCGCGCACTAACATGTTGTATTTTTTCGCCATTGGCTTCCACCGTGCCATAAAGCGGCAAGGTTTCGTGGATGTTTGCGGGGCCTACCCGGGCAAGTTCAATAGCTGCTGTTTTTAATTGCTCATCAGTGAGCACTGCTGTTTTTTCTTCGTGCTCACCCTGAGCATGAACCTCGCCAAATCCACTTGCGTGTGTTCTGGATTTTTCTTTTTCTGCATTGACCTCTTCTTTTGCTGCATTGACCCCTTCTTTTGCTGCACTGACCATTGCCACGCTGACAATCGCGATGCCTGCCAAACCGATGCGCAGTGCGCGCCTGGCCATCAATTTTTTAATGAGAGATATTAATTTCATGGCGCAATCTCCTGGGTTGGCTCGTGTTGTGTAGTGGCAGCCCCTGTGAGTCGTTCGATTTCTACGCGCAGCAGATGTGCCTGGGCCGCGGCGTCAATCAATGCGGCTTCGGCCTCCAATAATTCATGCTGTGCAGTGCTAAGTTCGAGGTAACCGTAGCGGCCTTTTTCAAATGCTGTGTGAGTGCCGCTCACCGCCTTTTTAAGTTGTGGAATAACCTCATTGCGCAGGCTCGCCACTTCAAACAAAGCCGCCTGGCGCTCTTGATAAAGCGCCACAACTTGCGCACGCAGTTGCAACAGCGCCGTTTCGTGTTCGCTATCGACACCTAAACGATTAGCCCTTGCAGTAGCCACTTCACCCGCAGAGCGATTACCACTGAACAGCGGCAGGCTCACACCAACAATAAGGGCTGAATCTTTCGTAGTTTGTAAGCGGCGTACACCAGCACTCCACTCCAAATCTGCTTTACGCTGACTAAGCGCCAAACGCACTTCGGCATCGCGCAATCGGGCTTCACTGGCAAACAGTTGAATGTCTGGATTATTGGCAAGGCCATTAACCAACTCATTGATCGAGAGGGAATCGCCAGGATTGAGCAAATCAGCATTCACCGCGGTGAACGCTGGCTCCGTAACAGCCCACATGGCAGACAATTTGACGTTGGCCGCCTCAAACCCCAGTTCCGCCTGACGCAATTGAATGGCCATGCGCGATTGATTCGCTAGCGCCCGCGCCAATTCGGCATCGGGCGTATTACCTGCATCAACCCGCTTTTTAATAGACTGAGTAGTTTCTTTCGCAAGCTCCAGTGTGGTCTGTTGAAGATTGAGATGTTGCTGGGCTGTCGCAGCCTCGATAAAGCGGCGAGTAACTTCTGCCAGCAAATCCAACTCAACAATACGCTGTTGCGCGGCCAGCTCTTGCTGGCGTTCGGTGACAACGCCAAGGCGCGCATCGCGCTTGCCGCCAAGCTCAATCACTGAGGATAACGCGAGCGTAAATTCCGCACCGCTGGTGCCTTTGTAATCGCCGCTACCCACAACATTTTCCGCGCTGACATCAATGCGAAACGCGGGATTAAGCCCGGCAGTGTGCAGCTCTCCTTCCAAAGCCTGGCGACGAAATTCAAAACCGGTGAGCTGAGGATTTTTTGCAAGCGTGGCCGAAATGGCATCGCGCAATGACAATGTACTGCTGGCCACCATCGAGGTTTGGGCAGATACAGGTAAAACCAATAAACAAGATAACAAGGCTGCAACACATGCAGACCTGATAGTGCAAAAGGACATGATGAACTCCAACTAATGCGCAAGTGCGCAAATACGTCATGGCCTTATCGCCAAAAGATAACGGCCAATGACAGTGGCTATAAACCTAGCGGGAGTGTGCGGGGGGAGCGCGTAGCGGTGGACGAAGTCCGGTTACGCTTAACCAGGTCGAAGGCGTATTGAAATAGGTAAAATTCTGACCGCGTATCGCGGGCCAGATGATAAACAGCAGTAAGGCTGCAACAAGGAAGGGTAAATCAATACTGAGCAATTTAAGAAAGGTCATGCTCATGGGCTTGCTGTCGATATCGCGGTGCCCTGTTTCACTGTGAGAATCCTGACCATGGTCACCCATAAGATCAAAATGCACCGACACCGGCGGCTCTGCCCCATCAAAACAATAATGGCCATGCATGCCACTGCCGCTGGCAAACAGCCAGAAGACAATAGCCAGACAGGCAATTTTGGTGCGACCTAATAGCGGGCTCAAGAACAATTCTCGTTAGCGGGATTTATTTAGCTTATCTTGCTTTGCTGGCTAACGCCAGCCGGACCCTGGTAACTAGTGCAGTTTCCACCCGGCGACAATAATGGCCATGCCCAACAAGGCGACGCCTGCTCCAATCCAGTCATAAACCGACAGGGTAACTCCATCTACAAACCGCAGCCACACCAATGCGGTTGCGACATATACCCCTCCGTAGGCCGCATAAACGCGCCCGCTCGCCGCCGGGTGCAAGGTCAACAGCCACACAAACAGGGCGAGGCTTGCGGCGGCAGGTAATAGCAGCCATACAGAACCCTCCTTGCGAAGCCACAAGTACGGCAAGAAACATCCAAGAATCTCCGCCAATGCAGTGGCAAAAAATAACAGCGTCGTTTTAAGCATGGGTATGTCTTTCTTCTTCAGGAGGTTAAAGGTTGGGATATCAGTAGCACCGAATTTTTGATGCGCCGAAGTCATCCTGTTTCTGACTGTGACGACTACAGATTTTATCTCCAATACCGCGCCAAAACACATTTCAATGGTGTTTTCATGAATTGGCACCAAAAGAGCAACCAAATGGTTGCTTTTATCTGGCAAGCCAATCATACTGATTAAACGCAACCAAATGGTTGCCATTATGGAGAATTGATATTTTAGTCCCCGCCACCTTGAGGAACAGGAGAATCCCCATGAACCTATTTTTTAAACCGATATTCAATATTCTTTTTGTAAGTTATTTATTGAGCAGTTACGCAATAGCTCAAGCGAATAACACAACGCTGGACGTCATGCCTGCGGATTTGGAAATGCGCTTTGCCCTCAGTGCACTGCCGGCAAATTTAAGAGCAGATGCCAGCGTGTATTTGTTAGACCCCACACAGGGCTACAAACTTGCACGAAAGGGAACTGGCAAGCTCGAATGTCTCGTTGAGCGAACCGTGTGGGAATGGGAAGACTATAGCAATGATATTTACGTACCACTTTGCTACGACGTCAATGGTATCGATCATCATCTCAAAGTTATTCGCGACGCCGCACAGATGCGCGCCTCGGGGACAACCGCCGCCGCACTTAAAGAAGAAATCGAAAAACGCTATAAAAAAGGAATTTACAGCGCGCCTCAAAAAGCAGGCTTGTCCTACATGGTCGGCCCGGTGATGCGCGTCAAAGGTCCGCCAGATATGCAGGTACACACCATGGCCATGCCGCATCTAATGTTTTATTCACCCAACATCAACAATTCCGATATTGGAGCCAAGCCCAACTTTCAGCAGCCAGAATCGCTCAGCATGCCGTTCGTTGATATGCAGGGCGTACCCCAACAGAGCTACATGATTCAATTGATTGGCGAAACAGAGAAAGGAAAAATTTTAGCGAGCGAGAAAGAACTCGTCACGGCTCTGTGCGCTTACCGTGATGTGCTCTGCCTGACAGAACATCACCATTGATCAGCCACGCACCAATCAGTAAATACCACACTGGCGTGCTAACGGAGAGACTTTATGAAAATAGCTATTTTAGGCGCTGGTGCAGTAGGTGGATCACTTGCTCGACTTTTTGTGCAATCTGGACATCAAGTTTCTATCGCAAACTCCAGGGGACCGGCAAGCTTAGTAACGCTCGCCAGTGAAATAGGTGCAACACCAGTTTCAGTCCCCGATGTGGTGCCAGGTGCAGAGGTCATTGTTATTGCCATTCCGACGAAAGCGCTTCCTCATTTACCCAAAGGATTATTTGCCGGATTATCTGAGGATGTCACCGTCATAGATACTTGCAACTATCACCCGGAACTCCGCGATGGCCATATTGAGGCCATAGATAATGGCTTTGTCGAAAGCAAATGGGTTGCACAGCAAATTGGCTTTCCAGTGGTGAAGGCTTTCAATAATATTCTCGCAACCACGCTGGTCGAGAAAGCATTCAAACACAGGACGAGAGACAAGATCGCACTTTCTGCTGCCGGTGATTCACCAGCCACTAAAGCTATCGTGCTTCAACTCATTGAAGAGCTAGGATTTAAGTCAGTAGATGCGGGTAATGTAGACGAGTCATGGCGCCAACAAACCGGGGCACCCGCTTACTGTGCGGATCTAAACGCAGCTGAGCTGACTCTTGCGCTCGCCAGCGCAGATTTTCATTTGATATCCGAATACAGAGCTAAACGAGAAGCTGATTTACGGCGATTGATTGCAGCTTCTACCCTCGCATGAAATCGATGGCTGCAAATTGCAGCAGATTACAGTAACCTTTATACACGACCAGGAGGCCGGCCATGACCACTTCAGAAAATTCAATTGAACGCGAGATCGAAATTAATGCTCCCCTTGCAAAAGTGTGGGACGCACTCACCGATGCAAATTTATTCGGGCAATGGTTCGGGGCCAATATGCACAGTCAATTTGTTGCTGGCAAAACCACCAAAGCAAGAAATACCTCTAAAGGCTTTGAAATGGATATGGAGTTTTATATTAAAGAGATAAAACCCCAACACTATTTTTCTTACGCTTGGCATCCGTTTCCGTTGGATCAAACCTTTGATTACAGCAAAGAGGAGCCAACCCTGGTTGAGTTCCACCTTGAGGAAACTGCAAAGGGTACGTTAGTAAAAGTTAAGGAGTCCGGGTTTAATCAGATCACTGCCAGCCGCCGTGCAGAAGCCTTTAGGATGCATTCCGGCGGATGGGAAGCTCAACTCAGAAATATCGAGGCATTCCTTGTCAAGAAGTAGTAACGCAGCAGTATTAAAAACCGAGCGCCAGGCAACTATATTTGCCGCGCTCGGCGATCCAACACGCTTGTCGCTCGTCTCAAAATTGATTGACGGCAAAGCCCATTCAATTTCTACCCTGGCATCTGACACGCACATCAGCCGACAGGCCGTCACAAAACATTTGCGCGTGCTGGAAAACGTTGGATTGGTTACCAACCTGAAAGCGGGCCGGGAAAGCTTGTACGAATTGGATACCAAACCGCTGAAATCCGTACAGGAATATTTGGCTATTATTGCGAGCGAATGGGATAAATCCCTTAATAGCCTGAAGGCATTTGTAGAAAAAAATTCTTGAGTATCAAGCTACACCACTAATGCACCATCGGCAACCTATCGCCAATGGTGCAGAGCTTTTATCGTTTATTGAATGTTAGAGTTGCACTAATCGTCCAGGCTCCCCATAGTCAGATTTAGTGTCGTGCCCGTCATGCCACTCGCTTTATCGGAAGCCGCAAACACCGCCATATTCGCAACTTCATCAAGTACCATCACGCGTTTTGGATGGGTTGTGCTTGCCAGATATCCCTGGAACTGCTCCCAGGTCATTTTCAGTTGCGCTGCTTTGAGATCAAAAACATCTCGCATGGTGCGCGTCTCCGGCATACCGTGTGGTCGCAATCCAACTACACGAATGCCATAGGGTGCAAGCTCCGCAGAGAGATCGCGAGTGAGCGCCTCCTTCGCCGCGTGAGCCGAACCATAACCACCATTTAGCCGCGAGCCCATGCGCGCTGGCAGCGCCGTCACTGTCATGATCACACCTGATTTATTGTCAATCATGTGTCGCGCCGCCAATCGCGCCGTCAGGAAATAGGATCGGGTATAAGCGGCTATCGGCAAGCTAAACTGCTCTACATCCAATTCGATTAAAGGAATACCGACAACTTTTGCTGTAGGAATGCCAACTGCATTAAGTGAAATATCTATGCGACCAGCTTTATCGATCACGGATTCCAAATGCTTGGCCACTGCAGCCTCATCCATGGCATCCACCAGGGCAAATTCAGCAAAGCCACCGGCGGCCTTGATATCCCTGGCAACTATTTCGATGGGCTCCAGGCGATGCCCCGTCAAAAATACCTTCGCCCCTTCGCTCGCAAACGCCCGGGCAACTGCGCCACCAATTGCACCACCAGCACCGTAAATTGCCGCCACTTTATTTTTTAATAACATATCCAGCCTCTTGATTATTAATTGTTGGTCATTAACCACAGGCACCCTCATGCGGGATTGCTCGCCTGTGGTTTTCGTCAATAAGACGTTTGATGACCAGAAAAATCATCGCGATGAATTTTCTTAGCTGGAACGTCATACTATTGCGCCAGTTAATCGCATGATGTGTATTGAGCGCTTGGCAATGACATACAACCCGGAGAAATTTACGTGGAAGACACAATGCGAGAAGAAGCTACAGCGGCGGAATCGCTAGCGTTTGAGACGCTGACGCGCGAGCGCCGGAGCGAGATTAAGGTTCACTGTTACAGAATGTTAGGCTCACTGGTGGATGCCGAAGACATGACACAGGAAACCTTTGCCCGTGCGTGGCGCGCTCGCGCAGACTTAGTGGACTCTGCCGCGGCACGCTCATGGTTATATCGAATCGCAACCAATGCCTGCCTCGACACACTGCGACGCCACAAACGCGAACGCCGTCTTTGGGTTGATCCAGAGCCCTTGACGGATTTTGCCGCGTTGGGCACTCCCAATATGGACATTGATTGGCTTGAACCCCTGCCACACTCAGCCGCGCTGGAAGAGTTGGCGGATGAGCAAAGCCCGCGTGCAATTTACGAACAGGCCGAGGCATTGCGCCTTGCATTCCTGGCATGTGTGCAACGGCTTCCCGCACAACAACGCGCCATTTTTCTGCTGCACGAAGTACTCGGCTGGAGCGCCGCCGAAGTGGCCTCGGCCTTTGCAATATCACCCCAAGCGGCCAATAGTCATTTACAGCGAGCTCGTAAAACTTTCGATTCTACCTATCAACAACAACCAACATGGAACAGCGCCAGCGATGGCGATCAACAGCTGGCAGAGCGCTACGCCGCGGCGTTGGAAGCGCGTGACATCGAGGCTTTTGCTTTGCTACTTCACCCTGATGCAACCTTACATATGCCGCCCTGGAACGCCTGGGTTAGCGGTAATAATGCTATCTGCGAATTCAACGATATGATCTGGCGACGCTACGCCGGGTTTAGCGCGCATGTGATTCACGCCAACGGTTGCTTTGCTATAGCCGCCTACGCCCGCACCTCGGCAGATGCCAATTGGCTGCCGCATTCCGTTCATGTGTTGGAGATGAGTGAAGGAACTATTAACACCATCATCGCTTTTGTTGGCCCACTTGGTTCGGCACTGTTTTCCCGGGCGGGCCTTCCCTTGCAGCCGTGAGTTGCAGTCCCAATAAAACTGAATGACTTTCCACAATGGAAAATAATGACTTGCCATACCGGAAAGTCAGGACTATATTACTTTCCATAGTGGAAAGTAATGGAGACTGGGCATGAGCAAGAACCCCCATCAGATTACCACTGAGGACGCCAAGGCAGCACTTGCATCAATAGACGCGGCGAACAATATTACCCTCAGCAGCATGAAACCACCTTTATGGTTAATACTGTTATGCGCAATCTCATTGGGCATAAAGACAATCGCTATGGGCCTGATGATTAACAACAGCCTGTGGAATAGCATTCAATGGGCATCCTATAGCCTGTGTTGCCTTAGTGTTGTTTCATGGATTATTGCGCTGCGGGTAAAAGGCATAGTCGTTAAAGTTACTGATATAAATATCACCAAAACAGCCATCATTTCAGCGCTGCTGATCTGTATTCTGCTCGTATCATCGCGAGTCGGTTACCTGCAAACTGGCTCCGTCCTATACCCACTAATCGCCGGTCTGTTTAATGCCGTCATCCTGACATACAGCCTGCATTTCAAGTGTTCACAACATACCAGGGACAAGGGGAACAACAATGGGTAAGGCCGCTTTTGATGAGCTCATACACGCGCCTAACCGCTTAAAAATATGCGCACTACTCTCGCCAGTTTCTTCGCTGGAATTTAGTACGCTGCGCGAGCAACTCGATGTGGCTGATTCCGTGCTGTCAAAGCACATAAAGTCCCTTGAGGAAGCCGATTATGTGGTGATTACCAAGAGCACCAGCGAGGGAAGGCAGCGCACATGGCTCTCGCTGTCAGCTGCTGGGCGCAAGGCATTTGCGGGGCATGTAGCGGCATTGAAAGAGATTGTGGGATGAAAGGTGGTGCGGCGAGTTTATCAAAAGTAAAAAAGGCCCCGATGGCTACTACAACAACGCCATCAGGGCAAAAGACTAAACAGCAGCAATCAAATTAATGCAATTGAGGCTCGGCCCAATCAACAATGTCCTTACTCAAATCTTTAATGCACTTGCGCATGGCAGAGCACATGGTCACGCCGGGGGTGCCCATATCTACCACCTCGCTGGAAGGGGTGAACTCGTTCAGGGTCACTATGGCGCAGGTGTGTTTGGCGGTTACTATCTCTTTGCCTTTTACCAGTGCCGCCGTCACTTGCATTTTAGGTAGGCGCTGATTGGTTTTAACACCAAAATGGTGATCCGCGTCGCCGCCCAACACCATCTGTTCAATATCAATCGCAATCACCGGAATTACACCGTTGCGAATTTTGTCCGCGGTTGCGACCGGTTCTATAGATACCCCTTCCCGGGTACCACGCGCCATAATCTCATCAACCAATACCTTGTCCACGTCGCAGGGAAACTGCGATTGGCTGTATTTGTATCCCTTTACGTTAAATCCGATGTTTTTGTTGATATAAGCCGTTGGTGCCGCCGAGGCGCCTGCCGCCAGCAGCAGGCCTATTAACAATGTGCCGTATTTCATAATCTCACCCCTGAATGTTGAATAAGTAAAATGTTTAACGAGTAAATCCACGAACAGATCTGTGTGAAATCACTATACGCCGCCGGTTAAAAATAGGGCTGACCTTTGGCGCAGCAGTCACTTACCATTTGCTTACCAAAAAATTTTTATTAAAAATCAATAATTTAAGAAGCAGCATCAAAAGTCGCTGATTTGTAATTGCAGGTGTTCTTCTTGCACAATAGGCTCATAACAAGGGGCTCGGAAAGCGGTAAGCCATCCCTCTACCAATAAGAAGAGTTTGTTCCTCCAAGGGTCTGCCAAAGGAGCAAAGGTGAATCACATGAATGCACAGCAACAATTTCACTTGGGCGATATTCAGGTGTCGGCGGCGCACAATAGCCTGAGCCTGGATAACCGCTCGGCTAAATTACAGCCCAAGGCCATGGCGGTATTGCATTACCTGGCGGTGCATCAGGAGCGTGTGGTGAGCGCCCAGGAGCTTATGGAACAATTGTGGGCCGGGCGTATAGTGACCCAGGGCTCGGTACAAAAAAGCATTAATGCGATTCGCAGCGCCCTCGCCGAGATTCAACCCGAGCGGGAATTTATTGCCTTTTATTCCAAGCGCGGCTACCAGCTCCAAGTCCCCGCGCGCTTTAACGAACCCATAAGCCCTACGGTGGCGGTGAGTACACCGGCAAGCCAGATTCAGGCGCCGCGCTTACCGTTAAAACGGATTACCCTTTCGGCTGTGGTTATTGGCGTTATAGCGCTGGTGGCCGGGCTGTTGCTCTGGCAGGCGCAGCAAATTCCCAAACACCATAAAACCCAACTCAGCCACTGGAGCAACTACACCCGCGAAACCGGCCATGAGCGCACGCCCACACCGCACCCCGATAACCAACACCTGGCCTATATTGCGGAAAATTTTGTTAACAGCCTTGGCGAGAGTGAAAGCCATTTATTAATTCGCGATGCGAAAGGCCAGGATTGGCAAATCGCTAACTCGCAGGGGTCCTGGTTCAAACTGGCCTGGTCGCCCTCGGGTAAGCATCTAGCGGCGGTTGAGGTTAAGCGCCTGGAGGGCCGCCCGTTTAATCCCAATTTTTATGAAAAGGCCAATTTCATTTACACCTTTCATTTATTCACGCTGGATTTAGCACGCCACCAATTATTGGAAAAGCAAACCCTCAGCCAATGGCAGGGGCGAATATTCAGTTTAAGCTGGTGGGATGATGACACACTGGAAATCGTCGCCAAGCAGGGCCCTAACGCCGGCAATGCACGCTACCGCTATGCGCGCAACACGCAGCAACTTACCCAGCTGGATGAAATTGATGGCGCGGCCAATCCCACGGCGTCCAGTGTGCTTAATCAAGTCACTGCACTCGCCAGCCAGCACGGCAACAAAACACAAATTGATTTTTTAAACGCGCAGCAAAAAAACATTGGCCGCTATCAGCTGGATTATCCGCACCTCGATATTAGCTGGATTCCCGATGGCAGCGGCGTGCTGGCGCTTGCCGAAGACAGCCAACATTTATTATTGCTCTATCGCGATGGCAAGCAGCTGCAGATTCCCCTGCCCAGCAGCCCGGATAAAGTGTTTTCCAAAGCGCGCTTTGCCCCTACTGGCGAAAAAATTTATTTAACACAGGAACAGCGCAGCGCCAATATTCAAGAGACTCGTCTGGATGGCCAAACGCAGGACATCACTCAAAACACACAATTAAATTTTGGCGCAAGCTATTCGCCCAATGGCAGCGATATTGTCTATGGCTCAGTGCGCAACAACGAACTGCATTTATGGCGCGCTGCCAAAAGTCCGGAGCAAGATCCGAAGCAGGGCCCGGAGCAGAGCCAGGAGCAACAACTCACCAAAGCACCGCTGCCCGAAAAACTAGGCCCCATTAAATGGAGCGCCAATGGTGAGGCCCTATTTTTTAATGCCGGCAATGGGCTTTATCAATTTAATTTACACAATAGTACAACCCTGCTGCTGCATCAGAGCAACGATAAAGTCGAGGCGGTCGGCCTATTGGAAAACAGACACCAATTGTTATTTTTAAAAGCTCAGGGTGAGATTAAAAATTTGTGGGCGCTGGATTTAAATAGCCATCAGGAAAAACAAATTACCTTTGGCAGCTTGGCAGGAGTGCTTGCGGCAAATAACGTGGTTTATCTCCAGTACCTTAATGAGCCAGGCCTCTGGGAAATTGACGCACTGGAAACCAGCCCCGTCAATATCAACCCCGATTTTCCCGCTAATAACAAATTGCTCGCGGTAGATGAAGGCAACCTCTATTACCTTAGCGGTGGCAACTGTCGCGAATCCGATGTATTGCAAATAAACTTAAAAACCCGCGAAATAAAAACCGCACTGCACCGCACATCAACCCTCACCAACAGCACAGCCTTCCACCCGACACGGGGTGTATTGCAAACGGGTTGTTATATACCGGAAGCAAATCTGGTGGTGGTGGAGTAAATGGGGTTATCGAGCAAACTTGCGTAATGGTATTGAATCAATTTTTTCCATCAAATATTCAATTAAAAGTTACCGCGCGCAATAACGTCACAATTTTACTTCCTTATAGTAGCATTAAAATGTTTTACCCATACCAAGCCAGAACCGCTCATTATCTCAGTACCAAGCTCAATGTCTGCAATATAGAAACTTTTAGGCAGTATTTGGTGATCTACCGCATAGTCAGTGAAATTTTTTACATCAAATTTTACTTTGAGGTCCGGTTTTTTTGCGCGAAATGCTATGTAGATCCATTTATTCTTATTTGAGCCAGAGGCGTCGCTCCGGCCTTTTTCAACCCAAACCTCCCACGTTTGATTTCCCACTTCATAATTATCTATATGAGACCCTGCAGGATTCATATGATTGGGTGTCGTGTAGCTCCAAATCATTAGCTCGGCAAGGACCGTTGACGGGTTTGGATCTTTACCTATTTCTCCCGTATTGGTAAGCCACAATGAAGTTGCAACATTATGTTCACTATCACCCATAACCTCTACCTCGTGCTCAACAACCAGGCTGTGAACTAGAGAATTTTTTAATGGAAATTCGGAATCAAGATGTGGGGTCGGTGCCCAAGGAGATGTACCAAATTTAATTTGAGGATAGGCGTAAATGATGCTGTTTTTATTAATAGGCCATACCCAAGACCAACCATACAAACCATTAGATGGATTCTTCTCCAAACATTGAGCCCATGCGAAGTTTTGGGCAGCATGTTTGTTCCAAACATTGTTGTAAAGGACACCATTCGACGTGATTTCCGAAAAATAATCACCACAGCTAATAGTTTGTGTTACTGGTTTTTCCCAAGCCGCTTTTCCAGCAACGTCTTTTTCACAAGAAGATAAAGCCAGACTACAAGCAACAACTAAAGAAATTGATAAAAAACGCATAATTATTTCCGTAACAATGTTATTGCTGAATTCTGCAACCTGACGCTGATTACTCAGCAAGTCGGTTGGGTCGAGCCGCGCATTGGTTCCGAATTAGTAGCTGAGTTCAAGTGTTGGAAAATGGTGAGTGATAGCAAGCCGCTAAAGATAGGATTTATAGAAACTTTAATCAAATTTTCGCGCAAATAATAACCATACAAAGCCAAGCATCTTAATCTTCGCCAGCGCAGCCAATTCAACGGAGGCACCCAATCTGCCGACAACCAAACCAACTGCTCCCGCGTTGACAGCCCTACCCTCATCCTCTAACCTGACGCCGCCGTGGTAAAACCCACGGTCGGGATTGCAACCCCCGGATTACTCAACAGGCACACGACACTTTGCGTGTTTTGTGTCCTCGTACAGCTACGCCTGCAATATGGTGGCTGGATGAGGCCACCTTCGGGTGGGCCGGTGGTTGTTGAGGCCGGTGGTTGCAACCTTGTCCAGTCGCCTCCATGAATTGCAACCTCATGGGGGAAGATGCAAAAAACTCAACAGAGAAACTATTATGGATAATATCACCCCACTGGTGCACGGCACCAAATCAGCCTGCAACATCACCCTCAACGATTATCAACATGCTTTTTACCTACAAAGCAGCATCAATATCATCGCTCCCAATGGAAGCCTTTTGCAGCACATAGGTTACGAAGTGGAGAAAGATGCGTCACAACAGATGCGAGATGAAGTCCATCTGGTCAGCTCCCTGCTAAACAACATCCACCACGATATAGATCTATCCCAACGAGCCCTATATGGCCTCGCCGATTTGATGTACCGGGTGCAGGAATTTTGTGATAAGAATTTGAAGTAATAATTAACATGAGCGGCCGAAAGGCCGCTTTGGTAGTTGATTCAACAAAAATCAACGCAAATAAAAATTCGTGTATAAATACTTAGCTAGTTGCTTTGTAAGTCCTCGATAGTTTCGCAGGCCAAATATCCCGACTTCAAGACTAAAAAAACAAACCCCGAACAGCGAACTCATCGGGGCTGTTTTCTTTAGGGGGGAATGGCTGGTTAAATTTAAATCCCTCCGTCCCCTTTTTCCCGCTAGTCGAAAAATGCAACTTCAAATAGGGTGGGGTTAATTAGGCGTTTACGTAATACCTGCACCGATATCGGAACCGAATTTCGCAGAGCGCAACAAGCCGCGCAAGTCATAATTGTAGGAGATATATTGCGATTGATTCACCCGTAACGATTCGCGTGATGCGCGGGTGTTTGGTGTTGTCCACAGAATAAACAGCGGCTAAAAATAAAAAAGCCCGGCAATTTTTTGTCGGGCTGGCGATTACGTAAAAAATTTTATCTAAAACTTCAATTCAGATTTGCTGGGGTGCGCAGGCTTACCCCAGCCTACGGGCTCGGACTATTAATTTTTAATCCCTTATTAATCAGTATAACTAACGTTAAATTTTTTCATTATCCTAAAATAAACCCCTTCACAAAAATAATAAAATGGTAGAATTTGAAGAGTGTAAATTCCTTTTATTATGTTGTCAGTTTCAGGAAACTTAGAATGGTCTAGATAATACCCTAATGAAATCATTGCTATTGCTGAAACAACAATTATCTCCATTGTTAAAATAATTTTTAACCACCCTATTAAAGAAAACTTCTCTTCATAACTAATATATTGAGATAATTTTTTTTCATCAGTTAAATCGTAATTACCTGACTTAAGACCATAAAAATAATAGGCAGCCATAACCAAATTCAACAATAAAAATATTGCCATCCAAGTAAAAAAATTATACTCGTTATGAGCCAACCCAATATAAATTAATAACTGCAATAAAAAGAGATTTTTAATGTACCTACAAAAAAAACGGGTACTATTTATTCCATATTGCTTCATATTAGTGCTCTTATTATTGCCGACCAATAAACTCTTTAAAACAATAATTTATTGGTCGGCCGCTGTTAAATTAATGACAACCCATTGCAAGAGAGCTACTACAAGCTCCTGCAGAGCGATTAGCGGGTAGGTTGGGCAGCAATGCCCAACATTTAGTGCTTTAACCTATTCGTAATACCAGACTACTTCATTGTAAAAATATGAATAATCACAACACCCTAGTTGTCGTTAACAGGAGCCTAACCATCCACTCGCCTAGGCTAACTCCGGCAGCGGACTCGTAAGCACAACTGTATAACCGTCGGGGTCGATTAACCAATATTCCCAATTGCCGTTTTCGCTCCAATAGGGAGCTTTAAGCGTTTTAACATCCATCGCTGAAGCACGCGCAACTGCAGCATCAAAATCATTTAACTCAAACCACAAAATTACACCATTTCCGTAGGGGCGCAATTCCGGATCGCCGAGCGGACCATGGTTGTGCAATACATCCCATTTGTGTAATTGAAGTAGAAGCCCTTCATTTGAATTGAGTCGTTCGTACTCATCACCGCCATGGCCACTGGTGCAACCCAATAACTGTTGATACCAACGACTACTCGCTTGAACATCATGAACACAAATAAGAGGAGCAAGCTTCATTTATGCAATCCTATTTTTTCGGCGTCAGAGTGACTTTGTCTCTCGCTGCTGCCACCAGGCCAGGTAATCTGCTGCGGGCATAGGTCTGGCCAACAGATAACCTTGCAATTCATTGACACCCAGTTCGCGTAATATGTTGGCTTGCCCTTCTGTCTCCACACCTTCCGCAACAGTTCCTAACTTCAGGTTGTTCGCGAGCCCAATGATCGTTTTGACAATGGCCACATCGGCGGGGTCGCGCTCTATACCCCGCACAAAAGACTGGTCGATCTTAAGCACATCCAATGGATAAGTTTTCAAACGCGCCAGACTGGAAAAGCCAGTACCAAAATCATCCATAGCCACGCCTACACCCAACGCGCGCAATTGACGCAGAAACTCAGCGGTTTCATCTGGCTTATTCATTGCCAGCGATTCGGTAATTTCAACCTCAAGGGTGCCTTCCGCCACCAGGACGCAGGCGGCCTGAATATCGGGCAATAATGATTCATCATAAAATTGTCGCGGAGAAATATTCACGCTCAAATGCATCGCCGGAAACAACTTTTGCCAACGCGCAAGATGCTCTGCCGCCGTGCGCAGCACCCAACTACCAATCGGCACTATCAACCCGGTGTCCTCTGCAACTGGAATAAATTGCGCGGGACTAACTGCACCCAACTCCGGGTGGTACCAGCGCAATAGCACCTCGCCACCACAAGGCTGACCATCTGCCCTGACGCGCGGCTGGAAATGTAACTGCAATTCCCCATTCGCCAGCGCCGTACGCAGGGCGTTTTCCATCTGTAGCCGCAGGGTCAAGCGTTCGTTCATGGAGGATTGGAAAAACTGGAAACGGCCACGGCCCATTTCCTTGGCATGATACATGGCAATGTCCGCATGCTTGATCAGAGCCTCTATATCCTCGCCATCCCTCGGAAACACGGCCACACCCATGCTGGTATTGACATGCAGATTGTGACCTTGCAATAGATACTTCCCGACCATCATGTGATGTAGGCGCTTGATCGCAGCCAGCAGCTCGTTTTCATCTTGCAACTGAGTGAGCACTACAACAAATTCATCGCCACCAAAACGTGCGACCGTATCCTCGCGCCGGGAGATAGACGCAAGCCGCTCTGCACAGCTGACGATGAGCGCATCACCCAACGCGTGACCGTGGCCATCATTGACCGCCTTAAAGCGATCCAGATCGAACAAGGCAACTGCGATTATTCCACCGCGCCGCTGAACCTGCGCGATGGACTGCGTAGCACGATCCTCCAACAAACGTCGATTTGCCAAACCGGTAAGCGGATCATGCATGGCCTGCTTAATCAGTAATTGCGCATTGACCTGCTGTTCGGCAAGCGATGATTTCAATCCATTAAGCAGAAAGGCACACGCGGCGGTCAGCGCCGTATCTATAAGCATGAAGTTGATGGTAATCCCGGCCCAGCGCAAAAACGGAGGTACCATCAGATTAAGCCCACTGCCCTCAGCCTGAAAAAAGCTGCCGACGATCATCAGGGTTGTACCATTGAGAATCAGGCACATAATTGCGGTACGCAGGGAGAACAGCAACACCGCCAGCACCGGCATAGCCATCAGATAAATTTGGCTGGCATAACCAATCGTGATAAGCACGCAAACACTAATCATGTAAATCAGTGCCAGCAGTTGCGCGGCACGGCTGCGATAAGACCAGTCACGCTTTGCGTACAATATATGTAACCAGCTAATCGCAATGACGTCAGCACCAACCAGAATCCACAACTTCTCGTAAATCGCCAACGCAATACTGGGCAAACCGACTAGCCAGGCAGCAACAAGCACCACGCCCAAAAAGCGCTCAAGCAGACGCTGCCGCCAAATCGCTAGCGCAGCAGCATCGTCAGACTTATCCAGATTAGTCGGGGACAAATTAATTCTCGGCAAAGTAAGGTGTTGCTTAATGAATATACATTAGCAGAAGTCGACGCTAAAACACCTTACAAGCATCCCCGGTGGACAAAAAAACAGGAGAACGAAATGGATAAACATTCAGGAATTATACAATTGGGCGAGCCCGGGTGTGCCTGGATATTTGTGCAATAAAGCCTATTCGCTCTTTCAAGGGCAAAGCATCTGGCCAAGGACAGAAGGTTGTGTGTAACAGAAGGTCTGGCATATGAAGAAAAGTTGCGGGGTTCGGCCAGAAGCGGTCATTCAATCTGGCTTAATGTAAGACTACATCCATTTCAAACAGCACATACAAACGAGCGTAGCGAGTTATAATTGATCGAGAATAGCTTCGCCTCTCGGTACATTTATAGTTAAATAAACTTCATTAAAGGGATTTAATATTTTGAAAGGCCTGACCCAGCTCATCAATACTTTTAAATCTCAGACGTTTATCGCTGCTGAGCCCGCTTTCAATGAAGCCCTTCATGCTTTTAGGGACTTTGTCGGTATTAGTTCTGCCAGTTAACACGTAGTATAAAATGCGAGTAAGAGCGTAGGTCTCATGCAGAACATCGTACTTTTCAAATCCTTCAACTACCAACCCAGGATCATTAAAATAACCCTTAAAATTGGTGTTCACTGATGTTAAATCGCTATCGGCCACCTTCACTAAACCGAAATCCGCAATTTTCACAACCACTACATCGTCATACTTCTTAAGCAGAATATTTTTTGGGCTTATATCTCGATGCAAAATTTTTTTTGAGTGTATGTATGAGAACGCCTTGATAATTTGGAGGCCCAGCTTTGTTCTTTCTTGAAAGGAAAGTTTTGTATTATTTGTTAAAATGTGGTCATGTAAGGATGTATCCATGAATTCCATTACATATTCCTTATTCGCATCATTATAACCAAATACCTCAAGAATGTATGGAGAGCTAAACGCTCTCATTTGATCATATTCACGCCTGAATCTTTCAAGTTCTTTTGTAGTAAGATCCTTCTTTGCGCGCTTCAGCGCAAACGTCTTAAGATAAAAATTATCAAAATACTTAAAAACTTTGGCATATGATCCTTCGCCGATCAGGATTAAATCAACTGCACTTTTTTGGCTCTCAATGACAATCGTGTTTTGCGGCGAAAATATAGGAAGTGTGTAGTAAAGTTCCATTTTTTCAGTATTGGGCGGTATTGCGCTACCGCCAGCTTTGCTTAGGAAAGTTTTGCAGAAAGACAACTTTTCTCTGTAGTATCCATCTAAAACAAAAGCAAATTCAGATTTTTTTAGAGACCGTTCCAACGCTTCGATGATTTCAATGGCTTGAATCAATGCTCGACTTGGGTCGGCCCAGAAATGAGCGGACTGATCTGAGGTTGGCAACCTCTGATTCATAGAATCAAACGCATTAATCACCATCGTATGAAGAGTGGAGAATAAAAGTTTAAGCTTTTCGTTGCCTATCGCCCCGTATAAGCCCTCATATTCATTACTCAGGCTATCAGACAGCTTTCTATAATGAGCTTCGATTGCATTTTCAACATTCATTCCAGCGTGATCAACCTCATTGAATCGGTGACGCCGAGCTTAGCGGCAGTTTTTAATTTACTATTTCGGCCAAGAGCATACATTCGACTTAAGAATGCATGTCTAATCTATAGGTTCCATATTTGCAAATAATCCTAGTTACTTGGTAATAATGTGTAATCACATTGTAAGTGGTCATTTTTGAGAAAAACTAAAAAAAGCGGACATTGAGGATTTTGGATATTCTAATTCTTATCTTATGAGATTTTAAACTCTATGGTAATGCTCAGTGTTGGTACCGACTTTTTTGCAATGACAAATCAAATTGAGCAGAAAATCGTAATTTATTTACCTGATACACCTTCAATATCTTGATCAAGCTCCGCTGTTTCTTTTCTGATGCGTCGTTTAAATGCCGCCGCAACTTGAATGTCACTCATTTTATCGACAAAGTCCATTCCATACATTGTCAATGTGTCACGCTGTTCTTCAACAGAGGATGTATCGAAATTTGGAATATATCGATTTTGTAGCACACTCCGTTTTGATTCATGAAATGTTCTAACAAATGATTTTAGCCCATTTGGATCAAATGCGAATCGCCTAGCAAGGGACTGCACCGTTTTATCTAAATGATGTAATTGCTCTAATGCTTCTTCATCAATCTGAGAGAAGTAAAACACCCAGCCGCGACGAACACTTTCGAATAAGCAACCGGAAATTCGAAGATTAAGCCGCCAATTACAAATTCTTTTTGCTTTGTTCTTCAAATAATCCGTTTGTAGAGACGGACCGTTTTTGAGTATAGATTCTAGTCGATACTTATATGCGGTAAAAATTTGTGCCAATGAAGATTCAATTCTGTGAATAGAATCAATTTTGATCCTCGTTATACCGCCAAAAAACTCATAACCCAAGAAATGAAATAATCCTAATGCTGAGCCACTCATGGACTTTCCTTCCGTCCGAAGTTCATGCACGCTTAAACTATACTTATCTGAAAGCTCTTCTTTGATCCTGCTATACAACTTTGAGGGCTCAGCAATAGATAAAATAAAAATGTCATCCACATAGCGAAAATAAACTATCTCTTCAATTTCGTGAATGAGCTTATCAAATTTGCATAGGTAGATTTCTGCTAAAATATTGGAAACCGCCAGACCTTGAGGTACACCTTTATTTGAATTTGGTTTGGATCTATCAGGGTACGAAACAGTCTGGTTTTCAATGGCATCTACAATCAATTTACGAATTTGAGTTTTTCGGATCTTGCTACTTAATATTTTAAAAAGCACAGCATGATCGATGTTAGGATAAAAGTTGCTCACATCCAACTTTAAGAAATATGTATATTTCTCTTTCGCCAATAATACGCGTATTTCAGACACAATATGTTGAGGCAGCTTGATATTTAAATGCGCCGCATATGTTTTTCTCAAAACATTGCAAAGTGCCCGTAACGCAATCCTGTCACGAAAAGTCGGAATAGAAATTACTCGAGGATACCTGTCGGCACCTTTAGAAATTAACTTTTCTTTATATTGGGAGAATCGATATGTTCCATTTAAAACTTTTCTAGAAATTAAAGTAATTTCATCTTCAAGTTTCTTTTCAAAGGAATTTCTGTTTAGGCGGTCAATTCCTACTGCGCTTGTGAGAGATATATGATCATTGTAAAGCTCAGCCAATGACTCTTGAGAAAATTCATGTGTAAAGTGAGCGCCAGCTGTCATTTAAGTAAAAACCAAATAACAGCTATTGCTGGGGCTAGATAGAAAAAAAATAACGTAATAGTTCGCCAACACAACCACCAATAGTAGCGAAAAATTTCAAACTTCGATGGATGCCTAGAGGTAAGGCCTGAACCCGCAGCAATTCGACTGCGAATATCGTCAAGCTCATCATGATTTTCAACATCTCGGAGGGACTTTGTGTATAGCTCTGCCAACTTGTCATACTGATCTATAAAGTTGTTAGCATTTGGGTTTGCAACCAGAGAATTCAGCTTGCTTTCAATACTTTGTAAGTCGTGATAACCAATTTTAAACCGAGCAGCTCTGTCTTTAAAAGACTTACTATTTAAGTACAAAGATAAAGCTAGTAGGATTATTGATAATACCGCCAAACTAGTATCAATTAACTTTTTGTCAGATGGCGCGGGCTCAAAAACCAGCATTATTACAGATAAGCATGTTGTATACGCGGCATAGACTACCATTAACAATTGTGTATGGTACTCATTTTCCAATAAGCGCTTTTCAGCATGAATCCATGCTTTTCGCGTAAACCAAATTCTGCTTACGAGAATATCAGCTGCGTTAGTTGTATTTTGAACGGACAAAATAACTCCTTGTTAAAAGTTGGGGAGCACGAGTGATATGCAAGGTATATCTCCCTGTTTTAGGGACTGCCGAAGCCGACGGCATTGCCGCGATTGAATAGAGTCACCCCGAAAGGTCCTGGATTTAACCAGCGTGCTCCCCATTCGTTAAGCTACTTCAAATAATCAATCTCGGCAATCCTTCTTGTGCTTATAAATAGCTCACTTACACAAAAACCATGGAAAACTACCAAATTGGCACGAGCTATTAGACTTAAAGAACTGCCGATAAAAACTGTTCAATCGCCAGTATCATTTGTTCAACATCGCTCTTGGTAAACTCACTTGGATTGCCATGCGCCGCACTATTTCTAATGCCGGCATGAGCAGTAATTTGTTTCTGGGTTACTTTGCTATATACAGCCGCCTTTGCCAAATCAGCATTCATTTTATCAATCTTCCCAATAGGAATCCCTTCTCGGTCACAAAGCTCTCGCAATGCCGTTTCCAAGACAACGCCAGCAATCACCGCAGCGGCAGAATAGTAACCGCTGTGCAGTAGCTCATTTGCTTGTTCTAATTCCGTATCAAAAACATCAGCTTGGACGATAGCTTTATAACTAGACAAATAACCGCCATCAAAATCCTCCTTAGCAGCAACTAATATGGCCTTCTGAGCATTAAATCTAGACAAATTGCCTGACCAAGAGCTTTGATCTTCCGACTTCACAAATTCTTTGAAATGAACACAATCTTCTCCGCCAACTTTAATTAGCAGATTTTTTACTTTTACAACCCAGCCAAGAAGTGCATCTTGTGCAACCGACGTATCAGATCCGAATTGTTGGTAGTGGGTAGTTTTTACTGTTGATGCAACGTCATCCGCCTGCTGAATCAACTCATCAAATCTTTTCGACAGCTTATTCTTCACCAATATTCCTCAACCAATTAACAATCTAGCTATTTATTAACAAGTACCTATTATTTATCTCTGTTTCTTATTTTTTTCAGAGCAATTAAAAAACATTTGTCTTTTAGATACGTACTTACAAAACTAAACTTCAATTAATATGCAGTGTTTACCCGCCGCGTGAGAGACTGGTCTACTTTGGGCGCAGAGTGCCCACTCGCACAAATATTAACAAAAGTTCGGCTGAAATATTTAGTTTCTACACCTTCGGCCAAAAGCGGACATTTTTTAACGCTACTCTGACCCCAGCTATCAATCCTCTGTTACAATTAAAAGACGCGGCCCCTCATTTTTCCATTAATTACAAAAAACTAAGGTGAAACAAAAAACTTTAATGAAACATCAGAGTTAGAGCATGCAGACATCCAACTATCAATTAATTGAAATGCCTGTAAGCTTTCACCAAATGCATCGTGCCCTTTATCAATTTGAACTTCAAAGTGACTTCTTGAAAATCCATTTCCAACCACAATCCAAATTTCTTTCTGTATTGACGGCAATCTCCTACGCTCTTCAATAACAGCCCAGGCTGCATTCAAAGTGTCTTTACGATGTTGGATATCAAATTGATTATTAACAAAAAAAGTTCCTTTAAATAGTCTCAATCTCTCGTCAAGTTTGTAGATTGCATCTTTAGTGGGCCACGCCTGTTGCAATCGAGTCCAATTTTCTGGCTTGATCCTTGAGTTAGAGATAAGCATTTCCAAATTTTTTATAGCTTGCCCGCCGACTTCAGCAAGCGCCCCGGCAGAAGACTCCGGTTGTTTAGAAGACTTACCGCATTTAACATGTACAAATACAAGTTTTTGACTTGAGGAAAGTATAAAGTCCGCTGGTTCAGTTCCCATGTCAGTACAAAGAATTAAATCGACATCCGGTATATATTTATGGAACTCACCCAGCTCATCCATTCGAACCGCTGTTTTCCCAACATTGCGGAGCATATCAATCAAATGAAATATTGAATTAATTCCAAAACTATCTACAGTTGTACTCCTCTCATCTTTTTCATCAAGTTCCTCACCGAGCAAACATGAAAGTCCAATAATATCGCCATTAAGTTTCGAATCCTTCAGCTTGATTCCAATTTCGCTTGGCAAAGTAACTTTATAAAAGTGCCCAGAAAAATATGAAACCCCATCGGGATATAGAACTTTTAAAGGGACTTCGTTCAACAATTTCAATAAATTTGTAGAATAATAATCTCCGTTTAAGGTGAACGAGGCAGTTAGTGATTCGTACTCCGCATCCAGCTCAAATTGAAGAAGCTCTAATTTTTTATCGTATCTAATACTACATTTACAATCAGGAAATAAAGAAAATCCGTTTTTATAGCTCAGGTATAGGAAATTATTTTCCAGAATTTCATTACGGCCATTTGAATCAACAGTAATATCCGAGTCAAAACCAGACAAATCTATAACTAAACTAACCGGATCCATATCAGGTATCTCGTTGATCGGTTTGGCATATGAGTTCACAAGTTCACTTGTATTAAATGTATTAGAATTTAATACATCACCAATATCGTCAATCCATTCTGATAAAGCCTCCAATAAAAAATTTCTTTTTTTCTGATCTGAAACCCTGCCAGAACCAACACCCAAATAATAACTAGAGACCTTTTTATAATCTCGGCTCAAATTATCAACTTTTAATGTAGTTAATGCGTATGATGAATTACTTTGAGGAGTTGCCATTCGATCAAGATCATGACCACGTATGGATACTGACTCTGGCCTTTTTTCAGCTGTGCTTATTGCAGAAGTATGCGCTTCTTTAGTTCTAGTTTTTTCTTCTCGGCATGCCAGCTTAAGTAAATCATCCACCTTTACAGCTACGCCTAACCCCAAATCCGGCTCACTTGTAAAATTTCTGCTTCGGCTATCGTAAATCGCCACATAATCACCAATATTTTTTGCTAAAAAAATCTCTAACGAAGGCTGAAAAAATAGTTGGTCTTTCAAAAACTTTGAATTATTGAACGTTATTGATGCAATAACCTCACAACCAAACTGGTCATGAAATGGCCTTACCAATTCTCCATCTTTTGTAAATTGCCAAAATATCTTATCCATTAGCAATTCAATCGTAAAAAGAGCAGACTTCTTAATGAAGCATACTGATGCTAGTGGGATAGTTAGTGAACGTTTTGGATCAAATTCCGAGAAATTAAACTTTCTTTTAAAGCCGCTATCGAAATAGCTCATATCAGGAAATGAATCTAAGTAGGTGTCAATGAGTTGAGCTGTGTCCAAGGATGACAGGAATTTTTTGGCAGCCCCTTGTTTTGACAGATACGAATCAAATTCTCTGTAGTTTTCCCACATTTTTCGATTCGATACTTTGACCAATTCAATAACGTGCGCGGAAATCTCATTATATTTTCGCACAACGCGCCCAACTGTTTGCACAAGCTCTCGTCCACTTGTAACTGGGTACGTTAATACCAATATTTTAGCTTCCGGAATATCTACACCTTCATCAAGCTTTTTTTGGTGAACAAGAATCTCCCAATCGGAACCCTTTAGTTTTTTTGGGACATGCGCCGTAACACTACTTCTAGCATCGCCCGAATATTGATCATGAATAGCCAAGGTTTTATATTTATCTACGAATTCATCGTGATATCTTTGAACATCTTGAAACTCTTTACATTTAATAATGCACTTAATTCCAGGCTGGCTTTTGAGCAACCGCTCCACCTCAGCAATTAAATCCGTCGATTGAACTGAACTAAAGATCGGATTTTGTAAAATCTTATCATTTAACGCTTTTTCAAATGTATAGACATAACTATTATTAGGGTCTATATCAAATTGAAATAGATCATTTCGATAAGGAGTGGCGGTAATTATTATTTTTTGAGACTCTAAATCTCTTGCCAACTTACTCCACACCGGTGATGGTTCGGAGTGCCCTTCATCAACCAAAAGTAGATCAATTTTTTCTTTTAATTCTGTAAGCTTATCTGCACTAAGGGTTTGTAGTTTTTGAAACGTAGTTACATACACTCCCTCATTTTCTAAATCATCAATCGATGAATATATTTCCTTTAAATTAATTTTTATGTCTGATCCAATTTTGGAAAAAAAATTCCCTTTCAATTCAGATATCAATTGGTCGCAGACAGATCGACGATGGCATAAAACAAGCGTTCGCTTTTTGCTAACAACATGAGCCAACACACAAATAACACCGCTTTTCCCTGCACCAGTTGGTAGGCTTATCAAACAGGATTTTTTAAAATTTTCCGAATTTATATATGAAAGTGCAGTTTTTACTCCTTGCTGCTGACAAAATCGTAATGAGTTCCACAAAATTTGATCAATCTGCTTGCCTGCTACTTGCATATTTAGTTCCTTACAGCTTTTCTGAGAATGCCTTTTGGCTTAGTGAATTGAACGGACTAAAAGGTTCTGAGTGATTTAAAAACGACCAATATAAAAGTTTTGTAACACTACAACGAATTTATTTGTTCAACAGTTGCTAATTTTGCATGTAAGGCATTTCTTTAAAAAACTGTTCGCCAATAGATCACCGACCCTTTTAATTTGAGTCATTCCACTATTTACATACGCAGAACACTTATTGCCCAAACGACCGCTTTTGCGCACAAAACAGACACTCCCAAGCCAACAACCAACTCAGGAATGTCAACTCAATATCAAGTTGATTTCTTCTCAACAACCTTCCGCACAATTTCTATAACCTGATAAGCCTGTTCTTCATTGATATTTTGGCCTTCGATGACTGAGCGTTTAAAGGAAATTGCTCCGCTCCAGCTGGAGGATTCCACTACGGCGACAGTGAGGCTTTTGTTGAGCATGTAATAGACTGGGCCTACGATTAGGCCGATGAAGAAAACCGGAAATAGCAATAAGGTTAAGGCAACTGCCATTTGCCAGGGCTTTTTGTAACCATAGAAGGCGGAGGTGATGGAGCGTAAGGGAATGATGCGTTTTTCTTTGCCGGCCAGGGATGAGGCGGTGAATTTTATGATGTCTTCTTTAACTTCTATTTCGGTGATAGGGTCGATTTTGAATACCGATAACAACCAGGAAAAAAGCCCGGCTTCGCGCCCGACTATGTGTACGTAGTTACCATCATGGTTTGGAGTTTCACTTGCGTACCACTTCTTTATGACTAATGCCATTGTCGTTTCCTTTGTATTTATTAATTGGAGATTGAATGCACTGAGGAAAGGCTTTATCAGCCCGAACCTTGAACATTACCAGGTGGCTATAGCATCCGAGGAGGGGCAGAAAACGGAAAGGAATGAAGAGACGAGAAAACCACAGAGGCATCCACTGTTACCCTTACTAACGCTTACAATCTCCTGACACTTGCGTTGCTTTTAAAAAGCCGAACAAATCATAGTTATTGAATTCAACTTATTCAAGGATAGTGCCCATGGTCACGCAAGAAAATATTGGTTAAACCTTCCGGGCCCAGGCGATCTGATTTCCACTCGCTTTCCTTATGTATCCCTGTGCTTTGACAGTAGAAATCAGATTAACCCGTTCAAATTAATATTGATTGCCTACATAGCGGGCATCCCAAGCCTGGGGAATAGTTAGCCCATCGCCCACAGTGAAAGCCGCCCCACCGTCGGATAAATTCAAATGCTGTTGCGCCCACAAACCTATGGTTTGCCAAATCAGCGAGCCGGGATCAGATTGGCGATCTCTGCTGGATTGCCGATGGGGATGGATATGAGTCACTTTGCCGCCGTTGGCCGCTACTGTATTCAAAATCCACTGCACTGTTTCTTTGACGGCATTTGCCTGCACGCTTGGCAAATCCATGGGTTGTCGTTTTGCCTGGGCATTGGGTTGCCATAAAGTATTGGGCTGGCCTTCAACGCCTGCGTACCATCCATCAATTTCAATACCCACACTTCTGCGGTTGAACCCATTGGCATGGTTGCAAACTTCGGTCAGATCGTAGAGCTGAATAATTTTGCCCTCCCGAGTCACTCCAAAATGAATAGGTACGCTATGCCATGACGAAGGGTTCTCGCCCATCTTTGCGGCTGTTTGATGTAAAACCACTGCAGTAATATTCGCCCAGGGCCGGTATGGCATAGATACGGAACGCCCTGCATGTGGATGATTCGCCCGCTCATCAATAATGTTTAGATTGAGTCCATTTTTCGTTAACGCAGCATAGGCCTTTTCGAGCGCATCAGCGCCAAGCGGAGTAATGGAATCCGGCCGCTCATCGGCAGGCTCACGTAAGCCCTGCGATATTAAAAACGTGCCGTAGGCAGTAAGGGTTTCATCCCCTAAATCACCATCCACTCCAAAGCGCGGTAAACGGTAACCCAATTCAACCAGCTGCCTCTGAACAATAACGACATAAGGATCGTTAGAGCCTTTATTTAAATTACTTTGAAGTGACATGACAATCTCCTTGTTTTGATAGATCAGGGGACACAGCGTTTAAAGAATTCCATGTAAATCCAGGTTATTTGCCAAACCATATTTCGATATAGCCCGGATTTACCGAGCTATCGGAATATTGTTTAGCTTCGAGCTGTTGTACATTGAGATTGAATTTTACAAATTCAGCGATTTTTTCAGCCTGGCTTTTATCCTGTGAAAAAAAATAACGGATTTCCTGTTCGGTTGGTCGCCCCGGATCAACAATGGATTTTTGACCAAGGACTTTATAGCCCGCACCTTCAAGCTGGGATTTATATGAAGGAAACAATGGTTCTTTTTGTTTATTACCAGCCAGAAGAAAAATGCGGGGGTTGGAAATAATGGGAGCCTCTAGCTTTGCTCCCGAGATAACTTGCGGAATCGACGCGGGGTTGCTTTTTCTAGCGTCGGCGTAAGACCGCACACCTTTTTGAACATCTGGATCTTTTAAAAGATTTGTTTCTACCAGCAGCTTAAGCGCCTCAAGACGTTGATCTGCAGAATTTGATTCCAACGCCTTTAGCACCAGATCCGAACTGAATTTTTGCTGCGCCAGTTCTACCTGGGAGCGCCCCGTAACAGCGGCGCCACCAATAGCACCTAGAAGCCCAAATAGTCCCGCAATAAGCGCTGTTCGCACGGCGTCAGACATATTATTTTCCCCATCCTTTCACGCGCATTATTTAAATGCTCGCCGCCTCACGCGATTTAATTCCATAAGACCAAAGAACCCCAAAAGCCGAACGGAAATGCCATGCAAGAACCAGCAGTATCGCCGCATGCAGGCTGCCCCAAATCCAGGCCTTATCGAGGAGAGTATCTGTGAAAAAAATAACAACCATGGCGGGTGCTAGTAATACGATGCCTAAAGGTGCCGTGCGATGAAAAAGCAACGAAACACCCGATGAAATAAAGGTGGCAGCGAGAATCGGTAAAACAAATCCTGTTTTAGCCAACGCCCCCTGAAAAGCGCCAGATTCCGGGCTCAACTGAAAATCGGGAGGAGGCAATACACCGGCAAGCACCAAGGCCATTTGTAAACCAGTCAGTAGATAAAAAGCGGCGTATAGGCAGCGCAGTAACCGCCATGCGATTGGATCTTTCATTTCGATTTCTCCTTGCCAGTAAGGTTGGTGTAGCACTGCTAAACGTAAGGACCTGTAAATGACTTACAAAGCCTGAATTGATATTTCGTTGCCCAGCGAATAACCCAGTTCTAGCTGCAATCGCTTTTCTGCGGAGAAATCCTTGGGGCTATATTCATCTGATGGTTTTGTTTGGCCCAGCAACCCCATCCTCTGGAAAGCTTCTGCTACTAATTCGCTGCAAAACAGTGAACTTAGATCTTCTTTGTTTTTTCCGAAAGGGCCATCCCAGGCAGCTTTGATTAAATCTATTCTGTTTTTTTCATAAGGGCGGCCACTTACTTCGTGCCGAAAATCATTTAGCTTTCTGACCATCTCATTGGAAAGCGGCTCAGAGAGCTGCCGAACACTTATTTCATAGCCTATGGCAAAGCAGCGCTCCAATCGTTCTGACAATTCAACCCGTTGCACTCCCTGCGTTAACTTCCCTGTGTCCGCGTCAGCTACATCACAAAGCGTTGTGGATTCCCAAGAGAAAATGGAGCCCTTGGGGTCGAGATCTGATTCAAATTTATACACTATGCCTAGGTGCGACCATTTGCTCAGCGTAAAGAACTTAATCCCCTCGGATATTCCACTCTTACCGGAAAAGAGCAAAACATCTCCTGTTTTTAATTGCGAACGAAGATCTTGATATTTCATTTTTAGCTCCTTGGCTTTAAGGATTACTAAATGCCCAATCAAATAACGACAGCGTTGGGCTAATTTCCTGGCTTACAGACAGCCATCAATAGCAACCGAACAATGGGATGATTTTTTATGAGGATACAAACACGAAGGGATCAACTCACCCCCCGAATGGGGGGCAAATATGACTTGCTATCACGAATATCTAATGGAGGGAGAGTCTTATTCTGGAAGTGTTTAAGGGTTGGCGTCGAGAAATTGCCGGGACGCGGTTAATGCTTCGGCAATGGTTACATCCATATCCAGATAGCGATAGGTGCCCAACCGACCCACAAAGGTAATATTTTTTTCCTGTCGCGCGAGTTGCTGGTATTTTTCCAGTAGCGAATTTTCTTCGGTGAGGCCAATGGGATAAAAGGGAATATCTTCAGGACCAGCTTCGCTGCTGAACTCTTTGAAATAAACTGTTCTTGTATGCGCCTCCCAAGGGGAGAAATGCTTGTGCTCCGCTATGCGCGTGAAGGGAACTTCCTGGTCACAATAATTCAATACAGCGCAACCTTGATAATCGCCCTCATCATAGTGCTTTTCAAAGCGCAGCGTTCTATAGGCTAATGGACCAAAACATTTATCGAAATAGGTATCTATGGGCCCGGAATAAAACAAATGATCAAAGCCTGCATTTTGCGATTTATGGTAGCGAGTATTTAATTGAACACTGATGTTTGGATGGGCCAGGATATTTTCAATAATCGCGGTATAACCCTGGGCCGGCATTCCCTGATATTGATGGTTGAAATAATTATCATCGTAATTAAAACGCAGCGGTAATCGTTTGAGAATTGATGCAGGCAAGCTGGCAGGGTGACGTCCCCATTGCTTGAGTGTATAACCTTTAAAAAACGCCTCGTAGAGCTCCTTTCCAACCAGAAACATGGCTTGCTCTTCAAAATTTTTGGGATCTTGAATATTTTTTTGGGCAAGGGTTTCAAGAAAAGCTTCGGCTTCTTTTGGATTAAGGGTTTTGTTAAAAAATTGATTTAGCGTGTGCAGATTAATCGGCAAGGAATAGATTGCATCTTTTACCCTTGCCTTTACGCGATTGATATAGGGCTTGAATTCACCAAAGCGATTGACATAGTTCCACACGGTTTCGTTGTTGGTATGAAATATATGGGGGCCGTAGACGTGCACCATCACGTTGGTTTGCTCATCGCGCTGGGTATGGCAATTTCCGCCTACGTGATCGCGGCTTTCAAAGACGGTAATGTGGTGGCCTGCTTCAGCGAGCTGACGGGCGATAACTGCGCCGGAAAAACCGGCACCCACAATGGCAACTTTTTTTGAGCCCATGTAAAGACCTGACAAAGGAATGTTTGGTGGCAGAGTATATCAACTACCATCAATTCATTCATTATCAGGCTTAATGGATTTCTGATTAGTAGGTTCAGGCTTCGCACGTTAAACGCTAATAGGTTTCGCCGCGAATATATTGCTCTAATTGCTGGATTAAATGCTTTTGTTCTTCCATTGTGCTTTCGAGTACGTCGCGAATGGAAAGCATACCGAGCAAGTTTTCGCCGAAGGTCACTGGCAGGTGACGAATGCGTTTTTCAGTCATCATTTCGCGGCACACATCCATCGCCGTATCAGGGCTTACCGTGAATGGATTGGGGGTCATGATTTCTTTGACGGGAGTAGATTGGGATGAGCGGCCCATAAGGGCGACCTTACGCAGGTAATCGCGCTCACTCACTATACCTACCAGCTTTCCGCCCTGGGTAACAAGCAAAGCACCAACACCTTTTTCCGTCATCAATTTGATGGCGTCCCACACGAGCGCATCCGGGCTTACGCTGTGCGTATCTGCATTGGCCTTGGAGTTGAGAATATCTTTTACTGTTTTCATAGCTCCGTCCTGTTTATTGCGTTGTTTATTGTGACTGATCTATCGCTTAAGAAATCTACTCGCTTTTAACCACTACTTTTTAAAACCTGGCTTTTCTTGAGGGTAGCCCGCAGCGCCTTTTTTGACAACCCGGCTGTACATTTGACAATCCAGCTGCGCAAGGGCCCATCCTGCAATTAGAGAAGCAACATGTCCAGCCCTTGGGCGCGCAAGTGATTCTTTACCCGCTGCTCATCTTGCTGATTGCGCGAAAAGGCCGGGGAAAGGTCCGGCTCTGGCGTTAAAGTCACCATTGGCATGTAGCCGCCATCGCTGTAACCATTCCAGAAATAGGGATTACTGGCGGGATCATTGAGCACTTTTTCGGGCGCGACCACTTTGTAGCCGCGTGCATTGAGTGCATCTATAAGCCCAAGTATGCAGTAGGCGGTTATATCGTTTTCGTGAAGCAGTAGTACCTGGGTTGGGCTGTAGCCGAGCATCATGCGTGCCCTGGCATCGTAGGGCTCCACCTGCTCCATAACCATCGCAACATAGGCGGCCTCCAGTGCGCGAATATCTACCTGCCGGTTATTCGCTACACGCTGCTGGTAAAGCTTGTCCATATAGTCATCCGCTATGCGATGCGTGATATAAACAGGAAAATAATTGCGCTCTTTTAAAAATTCCTGCAACTGGTGCACAAGAATACTATCACCCGGTTGCTGCATGAACGGCAGATAGATATGTTTATGATAAGTTGTGTAAGATTCGAGCCTGCCATCGGCTTTCGTGATATCAATAGGCCAGGAAAAACTCTTGCGCCTGTGATAGGGCGTAGTATTAAAGCCAGCGTTAACCAGCAACTGCCCCGATTGCTCGTAGGCGTTAAGTCGCTCGGTGTTGGCCTCGGTAATCTGGTTTCCGCGAATTAAAAACATCGCCTGTTTAACATCGCCAGTGGCCATATTGCGGATAAGCATGCGCGTGCGCGCCAGACCATCCAGGCTACTTTTAGGGGCCAGCGTATCATCGAACGCCAGTACAACCTGCTGCGCCTGTACCTGACTGCCAACGAATAATCCCAAAACACATAATGCGCTGGCCAGCCATTGTTTTGGATTTTTGATTAGCCCTGGATGTGGAAATTGTTGGCGCAATGGGTTTTATCCTTCTGAAATATTTTAAAAATTATTACAACAAAATATGAAGCAATCTTGCGACGAGATTTCATACCATGAAAAAAATCCTGACAGCTTTTCTATTACAAACTTCGCTATTGCACGCTCCACTGTTGCAAGCTCCACTATTGCAAGCCCCGCTGTTGGCTCTGCTTGGCGGCACATTAGTAGCAACTAACAGCCATGCGAGTAACTTGCCCCGCCTCGTTGAGCAAGCCGGGCAAACCCAATTGTTTGTCGATGACCAGCCGTTCATTATGCTGGGCGGCGAATTGGGCAATTCCAGCGCGTCCAATGCTGATTATATGCAACCCCTGTGGTCAAAACTGCAAACCATGCAGCTTAATACACTGCTGGCTCCCATCTACTGGGATTTGCTTGAACCAGAAGAGGGCAAGTTTGATTTTACGCTGGTTGACAGCTTGATTCAGCAGGCGCGCGATCATCAAATGAAGCTGGTGTTCCTCTGGTTTGGCAGCTGGAAGAACAGCATGTCCTGCTATACACCCGAGTGGATAAAACGCAACCAGTCACGCTTTAGTCTAGCTCGCGATGACAAAGATATCAGTCAGCAGATTCTCACGCCTTTTGATGACGATAACTTGAAGGCAGATATTAAAGCTTATAGCGCTTTACTCCAGCATATTAAGGCGACGGATAACCAGCATCACACAGTAATTATGATTCAGGTGGAAAATGAAATAGGTATGCTGCCCAGCGCCCGCGACCACCACCCCCTCGCCGAGGCGGCTTTCGCACAGCCAGTACCAGCACAACTATTAAATTACCTGCAAGCCCATAAAGAAACCTTGATGCCGCCGCTGAAGCAGCGCTGGGAGCAGCAAGGCACAAAAACCAAAGGTAATTGGCAAGAGATTTTTGGCCCAGGCCTGGCGACCGATGAGATTTTTATTGCCTGGTATTTGGCGCGCTATGCACAGCAAGTCGCCGAAGCTGGTAAATCTATTTATCCATTGCCGACGTTTGTAAATGCCGCACTTAACCGCCCCAATTTACAACCTGGGCAATATCCCAGCGGTGGCCCCCTGCCCCATTTGCTCGATATATGGAAAGCTGCCGCACCGGCAATAGATCTGCGCGTGCCGGATTTTTATAATCCGGATTTCACCTACTGGAACGATTTATACACACGCCAGGGCGACGCCTTGCTTATCCCGGAGATTCGCCTGGATCAAAACAACGGCGCTAAGGCCTTTTATTCAATCGGGCATTATGGGGCTTTGGGATTCTCGCCCTTTTCTATTGATGGCACCTCACGCCCCGAGCAAGAAACTGTTGGCAAAGCCTATAAGGTGTTGCGCCCCCTGCTGCCACTCATCAGCCAGGCAAACGTTAAAAAGCAATTGGCAGGCGCGCTGGTAGATAAGACCAACCCCGAGCAAAAAATTACCCTGGGTGATTTTGTGTTGACAGTAAAACATGACTACACCATGGGCTGGTCACCCAATGCCCAGGATGATTACTGGCCCGAAGGTGGTGCCACTATTATCCAGACTGGACCAGAAGATTTTTACGTGGCGGGTACTGGCGTAGTCATTACCCTCGCTCACAAAAACCCACAAAAGCTGGTGGGCCTGGCCAGTATTTTTGAAGGAGATTTTGTCGACGGGAAATGGCGTAGCGGACGCAATTTAAATGGGGATGAAAATCACCAGGGTCGCCACTTGCGCATAAACACCGGCGATTACAGTATTCAGAAATTGCGGGTTTACACTTACCAGTGATTCCGCTTTATCTATTTCACATCAGCCATAAAAAAAGCGCGCCGAATTGTCCTGCGCGCTTTTTTATTGAGCCCCATAAAATCGAACCGGTAATATTATCTACCTAACGCCTGTCGGCGCACACGCGACAATCCTGTTTTTAGCCACTCAACCAAATCATCGGGATAGAGGGGTTTGGAAAAGTAAAATCCCTGCACTTGATCCACACCTAACTCCATCAGGATTTTGTAATCTTCCAGTGTTTCTACTCCCTCTGCCACTGTAATTAACGAGAGGTTTTTAGCGAGATCTACAGTGCTGGCTAATATAGTCCGCTGTTGCGGTTTAGTCGCAACATTGTGCACTAGCGAGCGATCCACTTTTAATTCGGTTGCAGGCACTCGCGATAACTGCTGGGCATTGGCAAAGCCGGTGCCATAGTCGTCAATCGCAATATTAAATCCGCGCAAACGCAAGCGTGCGAGAGTTCGAATGGCACAGGCCAACTCACCCAACAGGGCATTTTCAGTCACTTCCAGAGTGACTTCATCAGGCGGTATGCCGTGTTCTTGTGCAAGATCCGATAGCCAATCTGACAAGCCGGGATCAGCGAGCGATAGCGGTGATAAATTAAACGCGAGATGAAAGCGCAGGCCCATCTGCTGCCAGGCTCTTTTCTGCTGGAAAGCCTTGATCAATAATTCGCGCGTCAGCGTATCGATTAATCCATGACGCTCGGCCAATGGAATAAATACGCCGGGAGAAATATTGCCTTTAACAGGATGTTTCCAGCGCGCCAATGCTTCCACACCGCGCAAAATCAAACCCTGCACGGTAAGCTTTGGTTGATAGGCCAGGGTAATCTCATCAGCATCGAGAGCCGCGCAGAGGTCTATCACTGTGACATCACTGTTGGGGAGTGGCTCGCTTGGCTCACAGCTTTTTAAATCGCGCACAAAGCGCAGCAAACTCGTCTCTAACAAATCGCGCTGCAAAGGTTTTTGAAAAGTCCCCAGTACATGCAGGCCATCAGCTTCCGCCATAGTGCCCACGCTGGCGATGAGAATAGGATCTTTTGCACTAAGGATAATCACGCTTTTCACGCATTTTTCTTGCGCGATGCTACGTAATAATTCAATGCCATCCATAATCGGCATTTCAAGATCAATTAAGGCAACATCCACTTTGTGAGCAAGTAAAATTTTCAAAGCATCGCGACCATCAGTCGCACCCTGCACGTCGGTTAACCCCAAATCCGTACAAAGAGCCTGGGCATGCATGCGCTGCGTGACGCTATCGTCCGCTACCAGCACACTTAATTCAGTTACCGCTGTTTTCATCTAGCCCTCCAGCACCGCAGGAATCTGCGTCAGCGATAAGATTTCTTTTGCCGCACCCATATTAATCGCCTCTTTGGGCATGCCAAATACAATGCAGGAGGCTTCGTCCTGCGCAATAGTTCGCGCGCCGGCCTGGCGCATTTCCAGCAGGCCACGGGCACCGTCATCGCCCATGCCCGTCATAATAATACCCACGGCATTGCGCCCGGCAGAGCGCGCCGCTGAGCGGAATAAAACATCTACCGATGGACAGTGGCGATTAACCGCTGGCCCGCGAAAAACTTTGGCAACATACTGTGCACCGGAGCGCTGCACCTCCATATGATGACCGCCGGGCGCAATTAATACGCGACCGGGAATTAAACGGTCGCCCGTTTCAGCCTCTTTAACTTCCACCTCGCATAAGCCATCAAGGCGTTTTGCAAAAGCGGCCGTAAATTTTTCGGGCATATGTTGCACCACTGCTATACCGGGGCAGGTACGCGACAGATTTACCAGAATGGCTTCCAGCGCCTGGGTTCCGCCGGTAGAGGTGCCAATAACAGTAATGCGATCTGTGGTGCTGGTCATGGCAACCAGATCCACTTGAGGTTTGTTATGTGATTCTTTTTTAGTGGCCTGTTGCTCGCCCACAGGTAATCGACGAAGTCGTGCACTGGCGGCGGCACGTACCGCCGCCCACAAGGATTGTTTGGTGTCGAGCAAAAAATCCTTAACACCTAATTGCGGCTTGGTAAAAATATCAATGGCGCCGGCGCCCAAAGCTTGCAAGGTTAACTCAGCACCCTTCTCCGCCAGTGACGAGCAAATGATCACTGGCGTTGGATGCTCACTCATCAATTGACGCAAAAACGTCAAGCCATCCATACGTGGCATCTCTATATCCAACACTATGACATCAGGCCATTTCTGTTGCATTTTTTGCATCGCAAATATGGGATCTGACACAGTGGCATAGACTTCGATATCGGGGGCCTCGTCCAGCACCTCACGCAACACCTGACGCACTACTGCTGAGTCGTCGACAACTAAAACCTGAATAGCCATGGTAAAAAATTCTCACATAATAGTGACCGGATGTTTACCGGCTGCAGTTATCTCTCGCGATCTTTTCGCTCACGTTTTCGGAAGCGTACCGCTTAGTGGCATAGCATAGTGTTTGATGTTTATGGAGCCGCTATTCATATCCATAACAAGTGAGCGCGAACTGGTACCGCCCAGGTCACTCTCTGTGACAGTTAGTTTTCGATCGGCCAACCAATGTTGCGCATACACAATATTTTGTCGGCCAATTCCGTAATTCGATAAGGTATCGCTACCACCAAATAGCCCCAATTGATAATCGGTAAGTGGTGCATATCGCAACATGGCCGCTTGCATAACAGCCAACGCTGTCTTGGCATAACGACCCTCGCCTTCGCTGCGTATTAAATCTGACGCCCCCTGATGACCGGGTGGCACAGGTAAAAGATAGTGGCAGAGCCCGCCTATCCTGAGTGTAGGATGCCATGCGGTTAATGCCACGCAGGAACCCAAAACGGTATAGAAGCTGTCGTACTCATTGCCAAAATACCACTCACCCGGATGAATGCTCAGCCTTGTCCCCTGAATGGGTAAATCCTTCATCATGCATGTACCTTTGCGCACAAGGCGCTATTACACCAGCCGGTAAATTGCCGGCTTGATGGGCGTAAATCTTGAGGTCACGCCGTGTAAACTTTCTGAATGGCCAACAAATAACACACCTTTGGGATTCAATACATTGGCGATGCGTTCCAGTACCTTGGCCTTGGTGTCATTTTCAAAATAAATTAAAACATTACGTAAAAATACCAGGTCAAACTTTCCTAAATCGGGAAAGTCCTGGTGGAGATTGAGCGCAAAAAAATTTACACGATCGCGCAGGGGCTTAACCACACGCACAAAGCCATCTTGTGGACCAATACCTTTACGGCAATAGCGGCGTAAATATTCCTGGGAAATATTGCGCACACGTGCGTCCGGATAAATACCAATTCGCGCCTGCTCTATTACCGAGTGGTTGACGTCTGAGCACTGCAGTTCCCAGGGTCCGCTGCATTTATCATCCAGCATCATGGCTATGCTGTAGGGCTCTTCACCCGTCGACGAAGCAGCACTCCAGACACGCAATGGCCGGCCGCTGGAAAAACCTGGCAATATTTCCTGCGCCAGGTAATCAAAATGTTTTTGCTCGCGAAAAAAATAAGTTTCATTGGTTGTGACAAGTTCCAATGCGCGATGCAACTCAGCTTCACCCTCGCGACTGAGAATGTAGCGATAATAATCTTCATAGCGATGCAAATTGCAATCGCGCAGACGTTTCCATAAACGGTTAGTCAGCAAGGCCTTTTTTTGCAGAGGTAAAAATATGCCCAGCCGCTCCAAAATCAGCTGCTGAAAAGAATAGAACTCCTTATCACTGGGCATGGTATTGGCTTGTTCTGGCAACATCGCTTACCTGTGTAAATTAATCAAAGCGCACAAAATATTTGTCTTTATCGTCGTCGCTGGCCGGCTTGGTGTTTGGCGACTTAGCACTTGAGGGTTTGGTGCTTGACGGATTTGCAGCCGCCGGCGAGCGATGGGAGATCACTGGTTTTTTAGCCGCGGTTTTTTTCGCGGGCTGGGACTCTGGAATCGCCCTATGGCTCGCAAAGGATTTCACCCGCGTACGATCACTGGCCAGCTTGAACCAAGTCATGGACTCCTGCAGTTTGACGGCCTGGCCACTTAGCTCTTCCGCTGTAGAACTCAACTCTTCGGATGCAGCTGCATTTTGTTGCAGCGTTTGGCTCACTTGCCCAATTGCGCCGTTGATTTGTGTTACGCCGGTAGTTTGTTCGGCCGACGCAGCGGCGATCTCCTGTACCAGATCTGCCGTTTTGCGAATGGAAGGCACCATCTCTTCGAGCAGACCGCCGGCCAGCTCGGCGCGTTTAACGCTGGCAGTGGCCAACTCGCCAATTTCCTGCGCGGCTACCTGGCTGCGCTCGGCCAATTTGCGCACTTCGCTCGCCACTACCGCAAAACCGCGACCATGTTCACCAGCACGCCCGGCTTCGATTGCCGCGTTGAGCGCAAGTAAATTGGTTTGATAGGCAATTTCATCGATAACGCTGATACGCTCGGCAATCTTTTGCATGGCTTCCACGGTGGCGGAAACCGCTTCGCCACCATTAGCGGCATCGCGCGCTGACTTTTGCGCTATGCCGTCCGTGATACTGGCGTTCTGATTATTTTGCGCAATAGAGGCAGACATCTGCTCCATGGAGGCCGATGTTTGCTCCACACTCGCCGCCTGCACTGAGGCACCTTTTGCCAGCGATTGTGCGGTGGAGTTAACTTGCTCTGATGCGGATGACAAGGCATCAGCAGAACTGCGTACCTCGGTAATAATTTGTGAAAGTTGATCGCTCATGGAGGCCACTGCCGCAAGCAGTGACGTTTTATCATTGGGTTTTAAGTGTATGGTTTGGTCGAGATGTCCTTTGGCCAATTGAGCAACCACCTCGGAGGTATAGGCAGGTTCAGCGCCCAATACACGGAATAAATCCCAGAAAATAAATACCAGCAAACCGAGAATAATGAGGAAAGCCACCACCAGGATTATCGAAAAAGTGCGCATGGAGGATACATAGAGCACACCGATTTCTTTATCAGTTTGTCCGATCAACTCGCTAAATTCTTTGGACAATGCCTGGGACGAGGCCAAGGTTTTCGCGCCCAATGCTGCCACCACACCGGCGGCCAAGGCATCTACCTTTTTCCCGGTCTCGGGATCTTTGGGATCGAATGCTTTGAGTGCACTGGCATATTTTTCCATCATGCCCAAGTGCTCCTGGCGAAAGCCTTCAAAGTCGGTGGAATCCAATCCCAGTTTCTTTTTGCGCGCGATGCCGGAGAGCAAACTCTCCTGGACACTTTTTTCTGCTTCGCTGAAGGTTTTGAAGTGTTTGTCGTAGAGGGCCTTATCGTTGCCCTGGATCATGATGTTTTTCCAGGCTTGTACCTGGATACGCAATTGCAGAGACGCGCGATCTATATCTGAAAGCAAATCTGACTGTGCCTGGATTAGTTTCAGGCTTTGATCCACACGTTGGTTATATTTTTGCAGCTGTATATAAGCAGACAACCCCAGTATGCCAAGCCCAAGGAGTATGGCGATACTGAGCAACGTAATTTTAAATTTAAGCGAGAGATTGCTTAGCATGAGCTGCTCCTTTTTTCATTTTTGCCTCGCCATCCAGTGTAGACGCCGGCTGTATTTTTTCCTGCAAGATGCATAGCAATCCTGAAATAGAATCAAGCCAACTTGAAATAGGCCATAGACTCTTGCAGTTTGATCGCCTGGCCAGTCATTTCTTCTGCAGTGGAGCTCAATTCTTCCGAGGCCGCTGCGTTGTGTTGCATGGTGTTACTCACCTGCCCTATCGCTGCGTTAATCTGGGTTACACCAGTTGCCTGTTCACTGGATGCTGCAGAAATTTCCTGTACCAGATCAGCAGTTTTACGAATAGAAGGCACCATAGCCTCCAACACTTTTCCAGCCGATTCGGCGCGCACTACAGTATCTTTGGCCAGCGCGCCTATTTCTTGCGCGGCCACCTGGCTGCGCTCCGCCAACTTACGCACTTCACTGGCAACTACTGCAAAACCGCGACCGTGCTCCCCAGCGCGACCCGCTTCAATAGCGGCATTCAGGGCAAGCAAATTGGTTTGATAGGCAATATCGTCGATAACACTGATGCGCTCGGCAATTTTTTGCATGGCATCCACAGTGCTTGCAACCGCCGCACCGCCACTGGTTGCATCCTGCGCGGCTTTTTGGGCCATACCGTCAGTGATGGTTGCGTTCTGATTATTTTGTGAAATAGACGCCGACATTTCCTCCATGGATGCACTTGTCTCTTCCACGCTGGCTGCTTGTTCGGACGCACCCTGTGCAAGTGATTGCGCGGTGGAATTTACCTCTTCCGCGGCGGAGGAAAGCGCGTCTGCCGAGCTGCTCACTTCGGAAATAATACCGGCCAGTTGCTCCCGCATACGCGCCACGGCGGCGAGCAATGAAGTTTGATCACCGGGTTTTATATCTATCGCAATGGCGAGATTGCCATTGGCTACCTGGGTAACAACCTCTGCGGTGTAGGCTGGTTCACCACCGAGGGTTTTAAAGAGATCGCGAAATACCCAAGCCATAATGGCAATGATAATCAGCGATGAAAGTAAGCTGATAACAATTAATTTGCGTAGGGTTTCGACATAAAGCTGATTGGTTTTTGCGTTGGAGTCGCGCAAGTATTGTTCAAAACTGGCCGCCATAGTATCGGCCAATTCGGCGATTTGACGGGTCGCTTCGCGATCCATACCGGTCACCAGCTTGTCGACTTTTTTACCCGCCTCAGGATCAGCCACTTTAAAACTGGTGAGCGCTTCGCGATAATTTTTACCCAAGCCAAGATGTTCTTTCTGGAAGGCTTCAGTGGCGGCGGTGGGAAGCCCGGAGGTCTTGAGCAATCCAATAGCTTTGCGCAAACGTTCTTGCACTATTGCCTCTTGCTCACCAAAACCTTTGACGTAGCGATCAAATTTTTCCTGATCGTTACCGCGCAGCAAAATATTCTTCCATTCCTGCACCTGCGATTTGAAACTCACGGAGGCTTTTTCAACTTCTGCCAGAGTGTCCGAGCGCTGCTGGATCAGGCGTGCATCTTCATTCACTATGGCGTTGTAGGCCTGGATTTGCACATAGGCGATAAAGCCCAGAAAAAATAATCCCAGCGTGATAAGCGCGCTTAGAATGAGCACTTTCTTTTTCAAACTCATGCTGGCTAACATGTGAATATCCCTGTGAAAGAAGTGAATTGGCAGACTCTTTTTTGCTTACTGCAGCTCGGCCTCTACCAAATGAGCCAGCTCGCGTACCGACAGCGCATTATTTGCATCCAGCAACACAACAAACTCATCGCCTTGCTTGGCGATACCCTGAATAAATTCAGCGCGGATGTTTGCCCCAAAGGATGGCGCATCCTCAATATTTTCATCGTCCATTTCGATTACTTCGCTCACCGAGTCAGCGAGTAAACCCAACACGTGATGCTGTTCATTGGTGGTTAGCTCAACCACAATGATGCAGGTGCGACGTTGTGTTTCTATAGGCTTGCGGCCCAAACGAATAGCCAGATCTATCACCGGCACTACTTCGCCGCGCAGATTGATAACCCCGCGTAAAAAGCTGGGCATGAGCGGCACTTCGGTAATGCCACCGTATTCAATAATCTCTCGGGTTTGCGAAAGTTCAAGCCCGTAGTGCTCCTGACCTATACGAAAGGTGAGAAACTGCTTACTGGGCGCTTTGCCGGCAGATTTCTTTTGTTTCTGTAAATTGTTCATGCTTACTCCTGTGTGCTCGCCAGCAACGAGCCGTTGCGCGAATTCTCTTTGTTAATCGCAAAACCTATCAGCTGCTGCACATCAAGAATCAGCGCCACAGCGCCGGTACCCAGCAAGCTTGAGCCCCCAATTCCCTTCAACGCCTGGAAGATGGGCCCCATGGGTTTTACTACGGTCTGTATTTCGCCGTGCAGTACATCTACCACTATGCCAGCGCGTTTATCACCAAATTGCACGACAACCATTTTTTCGCGCGATTCCGGCAGTGGCGCAAGGGCGAATAATTCCTGCAAGCGGATATAGGGAATTTGTTCGCCGCGCAAATTGACGCAGCTTTGGCCCTGCACATGATTGAGTGAACCCAAGTCCACACATTCGAGGATGGTATTTTGCGGCACAATAAAATCTATATTGCCTGCACCGACATGGAAGCCATCGATAATGGCGAGCGTAAGCGGCAAACGAATGGTAAATTGCGTCCCCACCCCAAGCTCACTATCAATCTCGATTGAACCTTGAAGTTCAGTGATGTTGCGTTTAACCACATCCATGCCCACACCACGGCCAGACAAATTTGTCACACGCTCGGCGGTGGATAAACCAGGATGGAAAATCAATTGGAAAAGCTCGTTGCGAGTCAGATGCACGCTCTCTTCCAATACACCATTGGCAATGGCTTTTTTACGAATGCGTTCGAGATCCAGACCGCCGCCATCGTCGCTGATATCAATTACAATATTGCCAGCGTCATGGCGTGCACGCAGGGAGATGGTGCCCATGTTGGGTTTTCCGCGCTCACGACGCACCGCTACAGGTTCAATACCGTGGTCCATCGCATTGCGCACAATGTGCATCAGCGGATCGTTGAGTTTTTCCACCATGGATCTATCCAGCTCTGTCTCAGCGCCTTCAATATCCAATTCAATTTCTTTGCCCAGCTCTTTGGCGGTATCGCGCACTACGCGTTTGAATTTCTGGAAGGTATCCGCCATGGGTACCATACGCAACGTAAGCGCGGCGTCGCGAATTTGCTCGGTAAAATTACCCATGGAAGTAACCGCTTCCATCAGGTTCGCATTGCCAAACGCTGAAGCCAGCAAATCAACACGCTGACGATTGACGACAAGTTCGCCAATCAAATTAATTAATTTATCCAGGCGTTCTGCGTCCACACGAATAAAACGGTTTTCCGGCGTTGTGCGACGCTCCTGGATTTTCTTTTGCTTATCGAGCGCGGCGTTTACCAACTCGGGAGCAACCGACTGCTCTTCAATGAGTATATTGCCAAGCAGCGCTACATGAGCCTGGGCTTTTGCCTGTTGCTTCTGGGTTGATAATGCCTGGTCGAGATCTTGTTGAGTGATGACGTGGCTGCGCACCAGGATTTCACCCAGACGCTGGGTATTTTCCGGCAGTGCTTTAATCAAACTGATGTAGGCCTGAATATCGCTGCGCGGAGGAATGATGCGAATGTCAGACTCATCGCGCACAAACATAAACGCGTTTTCGATTTCAATTTGGCTGGCGTTACTTTGGAAAGTGATTTCGAAACCCAGATACAATTGCTCAGGGTCAAACTCGCTCAACTCAGGCAAGTGTTCGGTAATGGTGGTGATGTGGGTAATCGTCCCCATGGTATTGAGGAAACGGATAATGGACAGAGGGTCCATCCCATTGCGCAATAAATCGGCGCCCAATCGTACGGAGATATGCCAGAGATCTTTTTCACTGGCGACCGCTTTTTGCAACCCCGCTGACGCGGCGGTGGGAGCCACTGCGGGGGCAGCCGTTGTACCCAGCCAGGGCGCCAGTGATTGCAAAAGCGTTTCGCCTTTTGCCATGCATTCAGCATCGGGTTCGGCCTGATGCATCGCAAAATCAACCAGCTGTGCAATATGATCACGACAGGGCAGTAAGATGCTGAGTAAATCGCTGCTGATAGCAATTTTCTCGTCGCGCGCCAAATCCAGCACGTTCTCTACTTTATGGGTAAAAGACACTATGTGCTCTAACCCAAATAAACCTGCAGAACCTTTAATGGTATGCGCAGCACGAAACACTTCGTTGATAATGTCATTGGAAGTTTCACCATCATCCATACGCAGCAGAGCTGACTCCATGGAAGTAAGCAGCTCTTCGGCTTCGGCAAAAAAAGTCTGCAGGGCACTGTCGATATTCATATCAATTTTCCAGAGTAAAATGGCCTGCTATATCCAGCGCCGCCAGAGTTTCATCTACCTGTTCGTTACTCTTAACCAAATGCAATTTTTTATTGAGCCCCTGCAAAAAATGTTGCAGGAACAAGAGCAGCTGAATGCCGGCGGTATCCAGCTCGCTGACTTTGTGTAAATCCAGCGCCACCTGATCAGCAAAATTGTTGTAGTCCTGCAATAGGTCTTGTTTGGCTTGATGGACCGAATAAATGGTCAACTCACCTTCAATACTGAGACTGGTGCCGGATTTGGTAGTTTTTCGTGTTATGTTCATCGCCAGGATCTGCGTTAGCTGTGGATCAAATTAACATGGAAACGGTTTGCAACAATTGTTCGGGGCGGAAAGGTTTAACAATCCAGGCTTTAGCGCCTGCTGCTTTACCTTCCTGCTTTTTGTCCTCAGCACCTTCAGTTGTCAGCATGATGACCGGTGTGAATTTAAAATTCGCTTTTTGCTTCATCTCTTTTACAAAGCTGATGCCATCCATCACGGGCATATTTACATCGGAAATCACCAAATTTACTTTTTGCTGGCCTTCAAGTTTGGATAAGGCATCTTTGCCGTCTGATGCCTCAACTACTGTATAGCCGGCTCCGCGCAGGGAGATGCCAACTACTTGTCGTACGCTGGCGGAATCGTCCACCACCAAAATTACTTTGGACATGCCTTGCTCCTAAAAATAGTTACCTAAAAAAGGGTAACGTCTGATTGACTGGGTTTATGAGAAGCCGTACGGCCGTGGTGCACATCCACCTGTTCGAGGGTGGTATAAGTTCTGCGCACTTTCTCCAACCACTGCTGCACATCTATCGGCTCCGGATTTCCGCCCGATTGCAATTGCTGCTGTTGCTGTTGGATGACGGCTACAAATTTTTCAATATCCTGGGTGACGTGGCTGAGAATCTGGCCGACGCGATCCTGGAATTGCAAATTCACCAATACTTCTTCAACGCTGTGCTGCACTTGCGCACTATCGCTTTCAAGCGCGCCGGCGGATTGCATAATGCGCTGGCTCGATTGCTGGAATTGGTTAAGCACTTCGACAATAGATGCTTCAGAAGTGGTCAGACGCTCATCGTCCTGCGCGGCATATTCAGTAGTGCGATCAAGGGTTTTTTGCAGCGCGGCGTTAGCTTGCTGAATGCGCTTGCCGATGCGTGAGCCTGTTTCACCGGAGCGACTGGAGAGTGTGCGAACTTCGTCGGCAACCACCGCGAAACCGCGTCCGTGTTCGCCAGCGCGCGCCGCTTCAATCGCAGCGTTAAGTGCAAGCAAGTTGGTTTGCGATGCGATACCGGCAACATCGGCGCCCATGGTGCTCAGTTCGTTGGTAATCTCGGAGAGGTTTGCAATTTCAGTCAACAATTCGTCGCGTTGCGAAATAGCATTGCGAAGCGTTTGTACAAGCTGGCCCAGCTCAATATTGGCAAATTCCATCACACCGCTTAAGCCCTGCTGCCCACTCATGCCGCTAGCGGTGGCTTGCGCATTGGAAACGGACAACTGCAAACGCTGGTGAATATCGGAAAAACGATTCACCAATTCGGTAATACTTTGCTCCATCTGGAATTTGGCGAGTTCTGTCTGGCGCTGCCATAGCGGCAATAATTCCTGAATAAATTGCTGGTAGCTTCGCAGCAATCCGTTCACCCGCTCCAACTCACTTTCCTGGCCACTATTCGATTTGGCCTGCTGCGCAAGTTGTTCTGCGACACGGACATATTGCTGCAGCTGCATAAAAGCGAACCCGCCGGCGCCCAGCAAAATACAAAAGCCCAGCGCTTTAATAATGAATGCCAGGGGAGCCATCAGCAGGAGCACAAGCCCTACCAAAAGGACGACACCAAACGCTGACAACAGCGGTAACGAGGAGGCCGGCACGTCTGCAGCCAAACGGCGGGAATCGTTAAACGCTGTGCGCGACGAGGAATATTGTTGCGAATTCATGGCGACCACTCAGTCCATAGTTATTAAAAGTAAGCAGTACCCGATCAGGCCTGTGCGGATACTGGCGCACGACAATCGTGTGATGGCAAAAGTCCTGCAGGAAACCATTTAGGTATAGCCCCCGGTTAATTAGGTGTCAAAACAGCATGCGCCAATTTGGCGCCAGTGTCGTGAGTAAAAATACTCTTTAGGCATAAGGCGCCGAAAACCGGGCTGTAACATATCCGCAATCAGATCGCTGCAGATTATTGCGACGGAATAAGCGGAGCAGCCTTTAGCACCATGAGTCTTGTTGACGCGGCGAACTGTCGCAAGTGGAGAAACCTGAGTAGTTTTACTCTCCCGGTAAAACTACTTAAGGCTATTTTTGACAAGCCTCAGGGCCTTAACTAGGGTTAGAGGACAAGCGCGCCAGCCGCTCTTAGCGATGGCAATCAATGCTCATTGCCAAAATGGCCAGGGCATGGAGATTCCATAAAAAATGCTTGTGCTATTGCGGGCCTACTCCAACAAGGCCGCATCCACACGGAGATACCTATGTTTAACAATATGAAAGTTGCCTTTCGCTTGGCGATTCTCGCCGGCACCCTGATTGCACTTATGTTGATTATCGGGATCATGGGCATCACAGGTATGCACGCTGCCAACAAAGGTATGCAAACGGTATACAACGATCGCGTCATTCCCATGCAGCAACTCAAACAAGTGCAGGATGGCTACACCAAGGTGATGGTAATCAACACCCAGCAAGTGCTGCGCGGCATACTCAGCCCCCAGGATGCGCAAAAAAGTAATGACGAAGAACTCGCCACTCTCACCAAAGTCTGGCAGGACTATCTCTCCACCTACCTTAATGACGATGAGCAACGTCAGATTGACCAACTCAAACCCTTGCTGAAAAATGCCGACGGGGTGTTTGCCAATTTGCAAAAGCTCTATGCAGCAAAAGATTTGCCCGCACTGGGTGAGTTTGTCAAAACCGACATCTATCCCCTGTACAACCCGCTGCGTACAAATTACGACAAGCTGTATCAAATCCAATTGGATGTAGCTGCCCAGGAGTACGCCAACTCGACCAAACGCTACGAAAACACGCGCCTGAGCAATATTCTGTTGATCTCCGCCAGCATAGTTATATCGCTAATACTCGGCGTGCTGATTGCGCGCAGCTTGCTTGGCCAACTCGGTGGCGAACCAAACTATACCGCCGAGATCATCTCCCAAGTCGCCAGCGGCAACCTGGCGGTGCGCGCCCAGCTCAAAGCAAGTGACAACAGCAGCATTCTCCACGCCGTCAACCAGATGATCATCAAACTCTCTTCCATCATTAATGATGTACGCACCACCGCAACCTCACTGTCATCTGCATCGGAGGAGGTGAGCGCAACAGCCCAATCCCTCAGCCAGTCAGCAACAGAACAAGCCGCAAGCGTAGAAGAGACCAGTGCATCCATGGAGGAGATTTCCGCATCCATTAGCCAAAACAACGACAATGCGCGCGTCACTGACAGCATTGCCAGCCAGAGCGCCAAAGAGGCCAGTGAAGGTGGTGAGGCGGTGAAACACACAGTGACCGCCATGCAGAAGATCGCTGAGAAAATCAGCGTGATTGACGATATCGCCTATCAAACCAACCTGCTCGCCCTCAACGCCGCTATTGAGGCCGGACGCGCTGGCGAACACGGCAGAGGATTTGCGGTGGTAGCGAGCGAGGTGCGCAAGCTGGCAGGTCGCAGTCAGGCCGCCGCGAAAGAGATCGGGGAATTAGCAGGCAGCTCGGTAAAACAAGCTGAGAGCGCCGGTGCCCTGCTGAATGCAATGGTACCCTCCATCCGCAAAACCGCCGACCTGGTCCAGGAAATCTCAGCGGCGAGCCAGGAGCAGAGTATGGGAGCCAGCCAGATCACTACGGCCATATCCCAAATCAGTACAGCGACCCAGCAAAACTCGACAGCGGCGGAAGAACTGTACTCCACCGCCGAAGAGCTGGCTCACCAGGCCCTGCAACTGCAGGAGATGATGGAGTACTTCAAGTTATCCGGTGGCCACTAAATCCCCGCAAGGCAAACCCAGCAGACATAAAAAAACCGCGCTCCAGGCGCGGTTTTTTTTGGGGAACTCTTTAACGACTAGCCCGTATTGCGCATACCGGCTGCAATACCAGCCATAGTTACCTTGAGCGCACGCTCCAGGTCAGGGCTGATAGATTTGCTGCTGCGATAGCGCTTGAGCAGTTCCGCCTGCAGATAGTTGAGCGGATCAACATAGGGCTTGCGCACTTCCAGTGATTGACGCAGCAGTGGCTCATCATTCAACAGAATACTTTGCTTCTTCAATTGATTGATCAGGTGCTCCAGCGCCTTCAAGTCGTCGCGCAGTTGCTTGCCCAAACCGTGATACTCAGCCGGCACCAGCTGCTCTTCGTAGTAGGTGCAGATAGGGCCATCAGCTTTACCGATAACCATTTCCAGCAGATCGAGGAAACTGGAGAAGAATGGCCAGTTGGTAACCATATCCTCAAGCGTTTTTGATTCATGTTCCAGCGCATATTCCAGCGCCTGGCGCGCACCCAACCAGGCAGGCAGGTTCAGGCGCACTTGCGTCCAGGCGAATACCCAAGGGATAGCGCGCAGGCTTTCTACGCCGCCGGTGGATTTACGCTTGGCTGGACGGCTGCCCAAGGCCAGCAGACTCAGCTCCTGCTCAGGAGTCAGGCTGCGGAAGTAAGGAACAAAGTGCTCGTGGCCGCGCACTACACTGCGGTAAGCCTCAAGACTGTGAGCACCCATGCGCTCGATCAGGTCGCGCCACTCGGCTTTAGGGGCATCGTGCGGAGACAGGGTCGCGCGCAGCGTCGCCACTACATAAGAAGAAAGACTGCTGAAGGCTACGCGCGGCAAACCAAACTTGTAGCGAATCATCTCGCCCTGCTCGGTCACGCGGATACGGCCTTGCACAGAACCGGGTGGCTGGGAGGCCATAGCTTTCTCAACCGGACCGCCGCCGCGGCCAACAGTACCGCCACGACCGTGGAAGAGCACCAGCGATACTTCGTATTTGTCGGCCAGGGCAACCAGCTTTTCCTGTGCTTTGTATTGGGCCCAGGTCGCGGAGAATTTACCGGCATCTTTCGCAGAGTCAGAGTAACCAATCATGACGGTTTGCTCTTGCGCGCTGTACTTTTTGTACCAGTCCAGGCTCCAGAGGCGATCCATTACGATAGGCGCACGGTCGAGGTCATCCAGGGTTTCAAACAGCGGAACAATGGGCATATCCCAGGTCATGCCGCACTCTTTCAGAAGCAGGGCAACGGCCAGCACGTCAGAGGGCTGCTGGGCCATGGAAATAATGTAGTGCGACAGAATCTCGCGCGGCTCGCTCGCCACTACGCGGCAGGTAGCCAACACTTCAGCGGTGTCGTCGCTCACCGGCCAATCGGTCGGCAGCAATGGGCGCTTGCTATCAAGCTGCTCCAGCAAAAATGCCTGGCGCTCTTCCTCGGACCACTTGGCGTAATCGCCCAGCTCCAGATAAGCCACCAGCTCGTCGATTGCTTTCACATGGCGCTCGCCATCCTGACGAATATCCAGCGGAACCAGATTGATGCCGAAGCAGTGGATGCGGCGAATGGTATCCAGCAACGGACCATTGGCAATGTGTGGCAAGCCTACGTCGCGCAGGGAGTTGTAGCAGAGCATCAAAGGCTCAAGCAGTTGCTCGCGCGAGGTGATCAAATCTTCCGGAGTTTCAACGATGCGGCCTTGCAGACGCGCTTCAGCCCACTCCAGGGTAGCCTGGATGCGCTTGCGCAGAGTGTACATGGCATCGCGGTAGGGGGTTTTGCTTGGGTAGAGTTTGCTCAGCTCGGCATTGGCCTCGCTCATGCTCAGGTCGCCCCCCAAACCGTATACGTCGCGAGAGTAAAGCTCGGCGGCCATCCAGCGGCCCAGCAACAGTACTTCGCGGGTGATTTTGTGAGTCACGTTGGGGTTGCCGTCGCGGTCACCGCCCATCCAGGAATAAAACTTGAAGGGCTGCACGTCGGTTGGCAATGAAAGGCCGAGGTGGCGATTGCTCAAACGGTCCAGGTGACGGATAAAGTCGGGCACTGCTTCCCAGAGGCTGTTTTCGATAACCGCAAAGCCCCATTTGGCTTCATCTATCGCCGTTGGGCGAGTAGTGCGGATTTCGTCGGTGGCCCAGATCTCTTCCACCAAACGGTGCAGACGACCGCGCAGTTTGTCTTGCTCGAAGGTGAGCAGGCTGCCGTTTTGGCGGTCGGCCAGGGTATCTACGATTTGGTCGTATTTGCGGATCAGGGTGCGACGGGTAACTTCGGTTGGGTGGGCGGTAAGCACCAGCTCAATACGCAGCTCACTGATTTTCGCGGCCAGCTCTTCTTTACCGTACTTGGAAGCAAACTCCAGCAACATGGCTTGCAGTACATCATCGCGCTCGGATTCAGCGCTGGAGAAATACTCCTGGTCAGCAATGTTGGCCAGGTTAAGGAATTGGTTGAAAGCACGCACGATGGGCAGAATGTCTTCATCACCCAATTCACCCAGCATTTTTACCAGGGGTGCAGAGTCGCCATTTTCCGCGCGAGTAATAGATTTACCGAGTTTACGAATGCCTTCTACCTTAGCAAACAGATCTTCACCCTCGTGGGCATGAATCGTTTCACCTAAGAGCTCCCCTAGCAGGCGTACGTTCTCGCGCAGGGTTTCAGGCAGCTTTAACATCGGTATCTCCACAAAACAGGTGGCCAAAAAAGAAACGGCCAAAAAAGGAATGAAAATGAAGCGTCAAAATAGGGCGGCATTCTACGTCATCAGCCCCAACTTGGGTAGAAAATACCCCTGGCCTTATCGTAAAAGTGACAAATTTAATCCCTAAGAGTCAATTGGAGTAATAAACAGCCTCTTTACCGGAACAAACCGAGCGGATTGACGCCATAAACAACAAACAATATCAGCAGCATCCATGCCAGATCAGCTAAACAACAGTTTGCCTGCGAATTAAACCCATTGTTTAGCCACTGACCCGCCGCTTATCCACAGAAGCTGTGAATAAGTCTGTGCATGAATTAGTAGTAACTGCCCACAGGCCTTTTAAACAGTGGCACAGCAAATCGCGTATAAAATCTGGCCGTCTAAAAATCCGTCACCCCATCAAAAAAACGATGATTTGCCATAGGCTCCACGGCTGTCGCCTGTCATAGCGCACTGGTACACTTGGCGCCCTGGCCATAGCAACCCGGTAGATTCCATGTACGCCAAGCCCTCCAGCACACCCATCGAAATTACCTCCTACGCACTCATTGCCGCGTTCCTGCTGGCCGTACTGATGAACGGTTTACTGGCAGCGCTTTTTGCAGGCCTGCTGGTGCATGCGCTGGTGATGATGCTATCGCCGCTACTGGGTACACGTATCGGACGCGGACGCGCCAAGATTATTGCAGTCAGTGCCTTTGGTATTTTCGTGATAAGCGCGCTTACCCTCGCCGTGTGGGGCACAATCACCTTTTTCCAGAGCGATGCCGGCAGCGCTGAAGCCCTGCTGCAAAAAATGGCCGATATAGTTGAGGCATCGCGCGCGCAATGTCCGGTGTGGGTGTGTTCGCATATTCCCGATAACGCGGAAGAAATGCGCGAGATGATGACAGCCTGGATACGCGAGCACGCACGCGAGGCGAAGGCCCTGAGCGAAAATGCGGGCCACACATTTGTGCGCATACTGCTCGGCATGATCATTGGCGCCATGATCTCACTGCACGAATCAAACAACAGCGGGCCGCGCCAACCACTGGCAGCCGCCTTGATTGCGCGCGTTAGCAATCTCAGCAAATCCTTTAAAAAAATTGTCTTCGCCCAAGCCCGCATCTCCGCCGTTAATACCTTGTTTACCGGCATTTATATTTTGATCATCCTGCCCTTGGCCGGCGTTGAATTACCTCTGTCAAAAAGTCTGATTGTGATCACCTTTATCGCCGGTTTGCTGCCCATTGTGGGCAACCTCATCTCCAACACCATCCTGGTGATAGTCACCCTGCCCTTCGGGCTTTCGGTGGCAGCTGGCTCGCTGGTGTTTTTGATTGTGTTGCATAAGTTGGAATATTTTCTTAATGCCAAAATCATAGGCACCGAGATCAAAGCTCACGCCTGGGAGCTGTTGATCGCCATGTTGGTAATGGAGTCGATTTTTGGTTTGGCGGGAGTAGTCGCAGCACCGGTATTCTACGCCTACATCAAACAGGAATTGATTCTCAAGAAACTCATTTGAGCGCATCACATTGATGCACTCAAACATCTACACAGGTTAACGCGCGGCAAGTATCTGCATTTGGCCGCGCGCATCCACATTCAGCACCAATTGAATATCGGCATTGGATGTCTGGGTCGCTTCGCCATTTAACAGCAGCGTAGTTTTAATCGGGTAAATCCCCTGCGGTAATCCCTCCGGCAAGGTAAATGAAAACTCGTTGGTATAGTGACCGGCGCGCTTGGTGCCCTCATTGACATCCTTGGTGAGCGATTTCAGCTCTTTGGTGTTGTCTTCATTGTCATAGATAGCGAGCTTTTCCTGAATCAACGTCTGCGGCTCACGTCGACCGGGCACCACCACTATGTCAGATTGGATCAACACCTTTTTGCCTGGCTGCACCACACTGCCTGGCAGCGTGCTGGTTTTATACACTGACGCAATCGGCTTTTCTGGCAGCGCATCATTTTGTTTTTTATAGTCGGCGACAACGCCATCTTCGTCAGCCACTTTGCTGGCATGATGCTCAATCACCATATCGGCAATATATTTCACGGCAACCGCTACCGCGGCGACCTTGGCGACTGCCAGCAAATGCTCGCGGTTTTTACAACCTTGGTCGTTATTTTTGCACTTGTAGGATTTATCAAACGCACGCCCTACATCTTTTAAACCAAATGCCAATGACTGGTTTGCCACCAGCGCCATCATGGTAATCCCCAGCAGGGGTTTGGTGTACTTTGCCACTATCCATCTCCATTATTTAAGCGATGACGCCGTTTATTTTTATAAAATTTATTGGTCGGAATTGTTATTTAATCGTAAAGCCGGTTTCTTTAATTTTACGCTGGGTTTCCTGGGCGCGATTTTTAATCGCGAAAGCCTCACTGTTATTAGGCGAAAGATCCAGCGCCGCCTCCGCCTTGGCAATAGCACAACTGTAATTTTTCTGTTTTTCCAAACAGTCGCGCGCCTGTTGCAAAATTTTGGCGATGCGACCATCGGCATCGCGCCCCTGCTGTTGCATAACCGCAGAGGACTGCTTGATCTCCATCGCCTGGCCATTAGCGGCATCCATTGCCAGAACTCCGCTTGCCTGTTGAATGGCGCAATCGTATTTCTTCTGCGCAAAACAATCCTGAGCCAATTGCAATTGGCTGGCTATTTTTTGCTGCTGAGCTTGCGCCGCCAAACGCGATTGCTGTTGCACCAATTGCAACTTGGCCAGCAGCACACGCACCGACGGATGATTGGCATTGAGGTCGCTGGCGCGGCGCGCAAACATTTCGGCGCAAGCCATGTCTTTGTGTTCGAGACAGGATTCAGCCTGCTCAACATTTTCGGCAATGTCGCGGCTTTGCTCCAGGTTATTGGCCGCGACCGACAATTGCTGGGCGCGCAGATTATTGCCGTCCAGTGCCAGGGCTTCACGCGATTTTACTTGCGCGCAAGCATCATCTTTGGCGGCGAGGCAGGCTTCACCCTCGTTGAGCAAGGTCAGGATTTTCTGCGCTTCATTTTGTTTCTGCAGCGCTAACTGCGCCGCACTTACCAACTGGCTAGCCACTTTATTATCGGCATCCAGATTAGCCGCCACCAGCGCACGCTCCTGGGCGCAGGCAAAATCCGACTGGGCGAAACACAGCTGCGCCTGATTAATATTGTCAGCGATAGTGTTCTGGATTTGCACTTTGGTGCGGTGCTGGCTGTAGCCAAACCAGGCAGCACCGCCCAACGCCACTACCGCCAGCGTCATAGCCGCTGTGAAAGCCAGGGTATTGCGGCGCGGGAACATCTCCGCCATAAACTCTTTCACACTGGCGGTGCGCTGTTGTTTGTCCAGCGCCAATGCGCGGCTGAGCGCACGCCACTCGCGGTGATTAAGGCCTGCCGCCGGCTTGAGTTTCAGGCCGCGCTCTTTGGCCTCCAGCGCCGAGCGTTGCTGATAGGGATGCTGGCCGGTAAATATTTCGTAGGCAACACAGGCGAGAGCATAGACGTCGTCGGTAAATGTCAGCGGCTGGTCACGCACCATCTCCGCCGTGGCATAAGCCGGCGTGAGGGCGCCCAATTGCGCCGCATCAAACTTATGCTTTTGGCTCTCTTTGGACGCGGCGCGGGCAATGCCAAAATCGAGCACTTTGGTGGTGCCATCGTTACAGACAAATACGTTGCCCGGCTTGAAATCGGCGTGAATAATTTGGCGCTGGTGAGCGTAAGCCAGCGCGGCGCAAAGGTCGCGCACCATTGTCAGGGCCCGCACTTTGGGCACGCCTTGCGGTTTGGCCCCGGAACCGGAGGCAGTCCGCAACGTCTTGAGTAAACGATCAAGCGGCTCGCCTTCCAGCAACTCCATGGTCATAAATAAGGTATCGCCGTCGCGATCAAAATCATGCACTGTCACTATATTCGGGTGAGCCAGGGCATGGGACTTGGCGGTTTCCTGTTGCAGCGTCACAAAGGCGTCCGGATGTTCCTTAAAGGCAGAATTCAGGACCTTGGTGGCTATATAGGGATTTGGGTCCTCCGCCTCTATCTTGCGCAGGTCTTTGGTCAGGTACACGGTCCCCATACCGCCCTGCCCGAGCACAGCTTCCAGATAAAAACGCTTTTTCAACAGGCCGCCAACATCGCTGCCCGCCTGGGCTTTGGCAGCCAGGGCTTGCGCCTGGGCAAAGCCGGATGAAGTCTGGCCTGGCAGGCTAAAACGGGTCAGCTGGGCAGAGTTTGGGGCGGGATTGATGAATGTCTGGCCAGACTCGCGCGCAGCAGCCACGCGCGTCGGATCATCGTCACTGATGGCCGAGGGCGCGGTTACTTCGGTAATATCTTTCGAGTCGGTCACGCGGGAGCCCCTTGGGATGGCCAAGCTTGAATAAACCCTGGCAAATGCAGGAAATCTTACCATTCACTGGCAGCAAAAGTGGATATGGTGCTGGCCGCTACCGCAATTAAGGGATATAGATCACCATTTACACGTCATTAATCCCGGGTTGGTCGCCAAGTTCCGACGAAACCCAACAGCGGGAATCAGTCGCCACAGCCATTTTGCTGCTTTTTTGAGTTGACACCCGAACGAAAAACGGGATAATACCGCGTCCTTGATTCCAGACCGTAAAGCGGTGGGATCTTATTTACCGAATTCCCATTTCTCGCTTTCGAATATCTTTCGATTTTTTATAGGAGCACCACGGTGGCAAACTCACCCCAAGCTAAAAAACGCGCGCGTCAAAACGAAAAAGCTCGCAAGCACAACGCAAGCATGCGCTCTATGGGGCGTACCTACCTGAAGAAAGTGGTTGCTGCCATTGAAACAGGTGACAAGGCAGCTGCTACTGCCGCTTACGTTGCTGCTGTTGCTGTTATCGACCGCATCGCTGACAAAGGCCTGATTCACAAGAACAAGGCTGCCCGTCACAAGAGCCGCCTGAACGCCAAGATCAAAGCCCTGGCTTAATCTGACAGGCATACCGGACCTTCCGGTAACGCGCAAAAACCGGCTTTTGCCGGTTTTTTTTCGCCCGCAACTCGAGCAACTGCACCTTTTCCCCTCTGTAACAGCTGCCTTTAACCAGTCTGCATCACAAAGCGCCAAGTCCGGACTCGCAAAGCGCAAAAAATCATCTATACAGTGTCATGAAAACAGATTACATTCGCGATACAAATTTGGTCGCGCGCCTTTAGCGGCCGCCAATAACAAAGAGTGCACATACTAAGAACGGAGATATCTCTATGCTGCCACGTGAACACTACTTGAAGCAGGCGTTCCAAGATCTCGTACACTTTCCCGCCGGTTTTGAAAAAGGCGGCCTCTCCGACATTCAAGCGCGCCTGGTGCGTAAAAACGGCACCCTCATTAGCGCCCTCTGTAACGACGAAGTCTCCGATCCCACCAGCGATGACCTCCATATTCTCAAGGTAATCGCCAACCAAAGCGCCCCCAAGAGCCCGGTAGAACAAGCCTGGATCAAATATCTAAGTATCGTTAAAGCCCAGGAAGCCAACTCACCCACCAAAGGTAAAGGCAGCAAAGCGAAAAAGTCTGCAGAAACATCCGAGGTAGAGAAAGTCGCACCCGCCAAGGCCGAAACCAAAACAACCAAAGCAGGCGCCAAAGAAAAAGTTACTGACAAGGAGGGTGCAGCCGAGAAGGAGAAACCCACCGCAAAAAAGTCAGTTGAGGAGGCAAGTACACCAGTGAAGACTGCTGTTAAAGCGGCAACTGAAGGTAAAGCCTCCGCCAAAACCGTAAAAGCCCCCAAAGCAGAAAAGCCAATCGCCGACGAAAAAGCGACAAAAGACAAAAACACAAAAGCTGTGGAAGTAAAAACGGAAAAAGCCGCTACAGCCAAGCCAGCTGTAAAAGCCACTGAGAAAACTAAAACAGCAGAAAAGGTTAAGGCAGAAAAACCAGCCGCAACCACAAAAGCCAAAGCTGGCGAAAAATCCAAAACGGCCAGCAAGGCCGCCGAACCGACTAAGGTCGCGACCAAAGCATCTTCTACCAAAGCAACCTCTACCAAAGCAACTACCAAAGACACCAAGACTGCCGCCAAACCTAAAGCCGCCGCAGAAGCCAAACCTGCGAAAGGAAAGGTCGCTCCAGCCCCTAAAGTCGCCGCGAGCAAAGCCATTCCCGCTAAAGCCAAGCCGGCAACACCCGCCAAAACTACTGCGACCAAAGCGAAGGCTGCACCTGCAAAAGCAGTGACGAAGGCACCTGCCGCAAAATCACCCGCAACGAAAGCAGTCGCCAAACCAGCAGCAAAAGTTGATGCCAAAAAGACCAAGGCAAAAACACGATAGGCTTGTAGTTTTAACCGCTCATATCACTAACAATAATGGCGCCCGAAGGCGCCATTATTGTTTTCAAAAAAAATCATTCTGGTAAATGCACTTCAACGTTATAGTGCTGTCCCGCCACAAGATCGACGAGATAATTTCCATCGAGTAAACGCCCATCTAACCAGACTTGCTGTTGCGTTACGGCTGTGCGCTTGATAGCGATATCCAGCCGTGCACCGCGAAACTCGCGCTGGATTTCTGCCCCCATCCAATCAGCGGGGAGCTGCGGCTGAATACGCAAACCATCCACATCACCTTTAACACCAAACAAGCCCTCTACCAAACAACGGTATACCCAGGACACAGTGCCAGTATTAAATAATTGACTGGAGCGGCCCGCCGTACGCGGATGCTGATGCCAGGCGCCGCGATAATAATTGGGGATAAATATAGGCAATTGGCCGCGCTGCAGGTAATCCGCCTCATCCGGGCCTGGAATCATCTGACGCAGTAACTGGTAGGCGCGATCTTTTTCCGAAATGGTGTAGAGACTGTAGATATAAAACACCGCCGCATGATTGTAGACAGACCCATTTTCCGCCGAGCCGGGATGCTTTTGGGTAACGCGGCCAACATCATCGCGCATTGCGGTGTAGGCCGGCGCAAACATACAGACACCATAGGGAGTGGCCAATTGTTCATCGATAGCCGCGAGCATTTTTTCGCGTTGAACCGCACTTGCAGCACCGCCCAGGATTGCCCAACTTTGCGGGTTTAAATAGATGCGCCCCTCGTTATCGGCACTGATGCCGAAGACCACATCATCATCGGTAATACCGCGTGCAAACCAATTGCCGTCCCACAGGTGTTTATTCACCGCTGCGTTAACTTCATCCGCTCCTCCGCGCAGACGTCGGGCGACATCGAATTGTTTTTCCTGCACACAAATATCAGCCCAGAGATTCAACGCATAAGCCGTAGCGACAGACAACCACCCGGAAACGCCTTTGCCTTTATAGCCCACCATATTCATAGGGTCACACCAATCACCCTGGGCAATAAAACTCAGGCCGCGATAATCGCGCGCCTGCAGGAGCCAATCCATAGCAGCAGTAATACGCTCGAACAGGGTTCGAGTCTGTCCATCATGACCCTCAACAGGTTCATGCAAAATAGCGTAATCATTCGTTTCGTCGAGATAAACCTTGAGGCACACAGGTAACCACACGCAGTGATCCGTATGCGGAATCTGATTGATATATTTCAGCTCCGCGCCCTCCACCAACAAAATACCATCTGGCATAGCGCCACTGGACTCCTGTTGGGCGAGCGCATGTAAAAACGCCGCGCGTGCAATCCGGGGTTTGATAAACACCATTCCCATATTGTCTTGCAAATAATTGCGGGTCTGCGGATCTGTCGTAAGACGATTAACGTCACCGTGATAAAACATCTGGCGCGGTAGCCAGTGATTTACAAAATTATCCAGCTCTTTATCCGGTGTGGAAATTTTCAAACAGCCCTGGCCACCGGCCAGATAATCTGCAAAGTCCGCACGCGCTTGCGCAAAGCCCTGTGCGCTTAAATATTTTTTTCGCAATTGCGAAATTTCTGTATCGTCAAAAGCGGGACCAAAAATAAAACGCAGCTCGCGCGACTCATCGGCAGCGAGATACAAACGATACTGCAACACCGCTGCCGGCGTTTCGTAGCGCGCATCGCTATTACCCAGTTGCAGATGTTGTAACGCAGACGGATTATGCAAGCCACCCTCGCCCTCAAACACCTCCTGGCGTGCTTCCCAAGCAACAGGTGCCTGCTCGTGCAAGAAAAAAGTTTTGTCTTTAAAATATTTATTTTTAAAGTGATCAGCCACTTTTTGGTAAGGGGTGACACAGCTGGCGACAATTCCCCCCAAATCCGCGCGGTATTCCGCCGATTGATTCATCCAGGACATATAGCCAATCGGAAAATAAGGATAGACACCCAGTTTGCGTGCACTGCCGGAAATATCGCTCACTTTCAGCGACCACAGCTCCACCACATCATCGACAGGCAAGCTGACATTCAGCTCAACGCGAATGCCCAGATGCTCAATAGTCCAGGACAGGTCGCCCTTGCCAACAGAGAACACAAATTTTTCCAACGAGGCGCGCACTGGCTCATAGGGTGCAGAAAAAATCTCGCCGGTCTCTTCATCTTTTATGTAAAAAAAACGACCGGGGTGATGCGTATAATAAGGCTGCTCCGGCTGCATAAAAGTCTTGGCTTCCAGGTTGGGAGCGTAAGCGTATTTGGCGGGCTCGGGCTGCATAAACTGCGCGACGGCATAACCGCGACAGGTAATTTGCATCATCATTTTTCGGTTCCACAAAAAGCCGGCAGCGCGCGGCATGGCTGTGGGAGAAGTTAATTCAAAACGTTCGCCGTTGTGAGAAGGATGCAGCATAGTATTACCTGAAGTACAAAAAATTTAAGCCTGGGGGGTTCGCGTTGCCAAATCTGCCTGGATTTGAGTCATGGCAGCTTTATCCAATTTATAAAACACCAATACGATCATAGAAACGAAAGCCAGCGCCGCCGGGATAACCGACATCAAGAAAACGATGCCCTTTAACGACTCAGGTGTTTGGGTTTGGTTAGCTTGGTAACCCAGCGCCGTGAAAATGGCGGTGATCACCAACGTCGCCAGCACTGAGCCGAGCTTTTGCGAAAAGACACCTGCCGCAAATGTCATAGCGGTTGCACGCCGGCCGCGCTTCCACTCATTGTAATCAGCGGTATCGGCAAGCATCGAAAAGGTTAAGGGAGGCTTCACACCCAAGGCAAAACCAATACATACCTGCAAAATGACCATATAGGCAATGCCATCTGGCGGCACAAAATAAAAAGCAAGCGAACAAAAACCTGTGGCGAGCATTAACAATAACAAAAGCGTTTTCTTTTCGAAAAAACGCAAAAAGAAAGGAGTAGCAAATGCGCCGGCGACGGCAGATAACATAAAAATCGGCAGGAATTGCGCGGAGAAATCCGGCTTGCCGACATAATATTTAAAATAATAAAGCGTGGTACTGGTGCGTAGTGTAAGCAGTACCATCACCATCAAATTCAATATAAATACGGTGATCCAAGGCACATTGGAAATCAGGTCTTTTACATCATCCAAAATTCGCGGCTGGGTGCTTGCCACCGCTGCGACCCGTTCGCGCGTATTGAAAAAAGTAATCGCAAATAAAATGGATGCAGCAACACCCCAAAATAACATGGTTAATTGCCAGCCCAGAATGTCATCGCCCTGCCCCAGGATTCTCACCAGCTTCTGGGTGCCCCAGGTCACCAGGGCAGCGCCCAAATAGCCGCCGACAAAACGCGCGCTATTAATTTTGTCGCGTTCGCCGGGGTTGGCTGTGATCACACCCGATAGTGCCGAATAGGGAATGCTGACAACCGTGTAGCACGTGATCATCAATAAATAAGTCGCAAACGCCCACACAGCTTTGCCATGATCACCCAGGTTCGGCGTGGTATAAAGCAACACGGCCGATAAACACAAAGGCACAGCACCCCATAGTAAAAAGGGGCGATATTTTCCGTAACGGGTTTGCGTTCTATCAGCAATTGCTCCCAACCCGGCATCGGTAAATGCGTTGATGCATTTGACGATCATCATCATGGTGCCTGCGATAGCAGCAGTAATTCCAAAAACTTCGGTGTAAAAAAATAATAAAAATGCCGAGAGATTTGTCCAATAAAAATTAAACCCTGTGTCGCCCACACCATAACCAATACGCTCGCGCCAGCTGAGCTTGGCGGAACGATCATCTTGCGCTTGTTGGTTCACAGGGCTTCTCCGCAATAGGTTGTGATAAATATTAATTAGTGGCTGGTGGACTGACGTTTTTTAATTTGATAACCCATGTCGATAATCTTCGGCTCGACAACTTCACCGTTTAATCGCTGGATAACCATCTCGGCCGCTTTCACGCCCATTTCATAACGGCCGACCTGCACACTGGTAAGCGATGGATTTACAAATTGCGATGCTTCTATGTCGTTAAAGCCGCAGAGGGCAAGATTTTCAGGCACTTTGATATTCATGCGTTGGCTTTCAAAAAGCGCACCCAAGGCCAGGTCATCGTTCGCGCAAAAAATCGCATCAACTACACCATTGGTGGATGCCAGCAAACTTTTGAACAGCTCGCCGCCCACAGCGATAGAGGATGGCTCGGGGGTGGTGGCGATAAAGTGCTTCCAATCCTTGCCGGCGTCTTCCAGCGCCTTTTTAAAACCCTGCATACGCTGCTGCACCCGTGGGTCCATACGCGCGCCCATAAAACCGATTCGGGAATAGCCCTCCTCCAGCAAATGGGTCACTACGTCATACCCTGCCTGCCAGTGAGAAAAGCCAATGTTCATGTCTAATGGTTGCGATAACAACTCCATGATCTGCACTACGGGGACGCGCGATTTGGCGAGCAGATTGTGGCAAGTGCGAGTCTGGTCGCCGCCGGTAATGATTAGCGCCTCAGGCGACTGGCTGAGAAGGGTGCGAATCATCTTCTCTTCTTCCAATGGCGAATAATGGGTATCTACCAATAACACTTTGTAACCGGCGGTCCCCATCACCTCGTAGATGCCTCGCAATACATCGGTAAACACGATATTGGACAGCGAGGGAATGGCAACGCCAACCACTCTGGACCTGGATGAAGCCAGCGAACTGGCATGTTGGTTGGGGATGTATCCCAGCGAGTCGATTGCCTTTTGCACCTGGCGGCGCAGCGCTTCAGATACCTTTTCAGGCTGGTTGATAACCCTGGATACGGTAATTGCACTTACGCCCGCCGCTACCCCGACATCGACGAGCGTTATTTTTTTATCGGCGCTTTTTTTGGGTGTTTTCATCGTTTGAAGTGTTCTTAAGTCGTCGGCCTCTCGCAATGCACATGGCGTGCACCGCCCTCTTGTTGCGCTCCTGCTTTCTTGTTGCGCGTTCCTGCCTCTTATTGCTCTCTCTTGAGAGGGCACTCGCCAGCCAGAACAGGCCCCAATGCCACTCATGTCACCCGTTTTTTTGGCGGGCTTTTTATAGTCTTTTATTACCCTAACACAGATCAAATGATTGCGCTATCATTTGCTATCATGCTAATCTTTATGCATCAACAATGAGCCCCACCCAGATGACGTTTAACACAGCAGTATCCAACCCAAAAGCGACCACCAACCTGATTATCGTCATGGGGGTATCAGGCAGTGGCAAAACAACCCTGGCCAAGGCCCTCGCAGATGCGTATGGCTATGAATTTCTGGATGGCGACGACTTTCACAGTGCCGAGGCACGCGCACTCATGGCAGAAGGTGTCCCCCTGACAGACGACCACCGCGCACCTTGGGTGGCGACCATCAAAAAGTATCTACAAGCCAATGCGAGCCAGGAAAAGCATGCTGTACTCGCATTTTCCGGCCTTAAACACAAACATCGCGATATTTTGCGCAGCGCGGGATTGCGCACCCTGGTGATTCATCTCACCGGTAACATAGACACCATCGCCGACCGCATCAGCCAGCGCAAGGGTCACTTTATGGCGCCAGCGTTGCTCGCCAGCCAGTTTGATGCGTTGGAAACACCGCTCAACGAGGCAGATGTTGTAACCCTGGATGTGAGCACCGATTTCGCACAAGTATTGACGCAAGCTCGCCAAGTAGTGGATGAAATATTGCTCGAAAAAGCCCATCACTGATAAAACCTTTTGCGTTGTTTCATCCGCCAAAAAACACTGATTAACACAGCAATCGAAGTGTAGGGTACCGATTTTTTGATGTGCCATCATCTGCTAATCAGGGCTGTTACACCCCAAAAGAACCCTATTGTTCACTGCCCGGCAGAGCCACACCCCAAAGCGGCTAAAGGCATTAAATCCCACGCGTCATAACCCGCCCAAAGGCCTTAAAATCATCTACACTAGGGCCACTTCGATCTGGCCTGCAGGTGGCCAGGCGGTTACCCATCCAAGAGATTTCCCGATGACAAAATTACGTTGGGGCGTGCTCAGCAGCGCCAGGATTGCCCGTACCAAAGTTATTCCAGCCATACAAACCTCACTCACTGGCGAAGTCGTCGCCATAGCCTCGCGCGATGCGCAAAGCGCGGCAGCTGTTGCCAAAGAGCTCGGCATTAAAAAAGCCTACGGTAGTTACGAAGCGCTACTGGCCGACTCCGAGATTGATGCCATCTATAATCCCCTGCCCAACCACTTGCATGTGCCCTGGTCAATCGCCGCCATCAAAGCCGGCAAGCATGTGCTCTGCGAAAAGCCCCTGGGCCTCAACCTGGCCGATATTCAACCGCTGCTGGATGCCGCCAAACAACATCCGCAGTTAAAAGTCATGGAAGCCTTTATGTATCGCTTCCATCCGCAATGGCAAACCGCCCTGCAATTAGTGCAAAGCGGTGCTATTGGCCAGGTGCGCAGCATTCACTCGCACTTTGCTTACAATAACCGCGATGAAAGCAATATTCGCAACGTCCTCGAGTGGGGCGGCGGTGCGCTGATGGATATTGGCTGCTACTGCATTTCACTCTCGCGTTTTTTATACGGTGAAGAACCGCTGCGCGTCATGGGCCAGATAACACCTTACGCCGGCTATGAAGTGGATTGTTTTGTATCTGGCATCATGGAATTTGCCGACGGCAATGCGACTTTCACGGCATCGACCAAAAGTGAAGCGGAACAATTCGTCGAAGTCCACGGCGAGCAGGGCAGTATTTTGATCCCCCTGCCCTTTAATCCCATCGCCGATACCATCACCCACATTGTGTTAAAGCGCGATGGCCAACGCGAAGAAATTGTGCAGCAGCCCAGCGATCACTATCGCACTATGGCCGATGCTTTCGCGCAAAGCGTGCAAGATAAAACCTCTGTACCTACACCATTGGCCGACGCCCGGGCCAATATGAAAATTATCGACGCAATCTTTGCCAGTGCTGCCAGCAGCCAATGGGTTGCTATTGATTAATTTGCTCTCGATGGACTAGCGATTGAACACCATGCCCAGCTTTTATAAATCTGTTGTAACCAAGTCTGCTTTTCTGGTTTGTATGTTATCGGCCATCGCCCTGCCGTTGGCGGGCCATGCCGAAACATCGGAGCAAACAAAAAACGACGTGCCGGTTGAGCGCCTGAGTGCGCCCCTAACAACACTGCTCAAACAATTTAAACCTGACCCCAACGCCGAAGCAGAAATTATCCAGCGCAATACGCGTATTACTATCGAAGATAATCTTTTCAGCCATTCGGAATCCTATGTCGCTGTCTATATCAACAGCGACGAAGCCGTGCGCGACTATAGCCAGATCAGCATCAGCTTTAACAGCTTTTACGAAAACATTGAGCTGGAATTCGCCAATGTGCGCACACCTGAAGGTGCGATGGACAGCATCAAACCCGATGCCACGCAAATACAAAGCCCCACCGATGAAAATTTTTACCACGACCGCAAGGAGCTCTTATTCTCGCTTCCTAATGTGCGCAAAGGTTCGGTGATTGAATTCCAGTATCGCTACACAGATACCAAAAAAATTATCGACGGTCAGTGGTTCGACAGTTTTAGCATGAACTGGTGGGAAGGCCGCGCTGCCGGCCAGGGCAGCCGCTCAGATGCGGTGAGCAACACCGAATTGAGTATTGTTGCCCCCAAAGATCTTAAGCTGTACAGCAATGACCTGAGTTCGTTAGGTATTGTCAAAACAGCGCAAGAAAAAAATGGTCGTCAGCTACTTACCTGGAAAGGCAAAAATCTGCCCAAAACCGAATTGCAGGAGAGCATGCCGCGCGACGAACGGCGCACTGCGCAATTGCGCGCAAGTAGTGCCGGCTCCTGGCAGCAAATCGCTAACTGGGCCGACAAACTGGCCACACCTCATATAGTGACCGATGCCAACCTCGACAAACTAATTAACGAGATCAGCAAAAAAGCAGCAACGCCGGAAGAAAAAGTCAAAGCCGTGTACCAGGCGATACAAGAAAAAGTGCGCTATGTCTTTGCCCACGTAGGCCGCGGCGGTTACGAGCCGCACAATGCATTTGAAGTACTCACCAACGGCTATGGCGATTGCAAGGATCAAACGATTCTCGCGGTAACTATGCTGCGTAAATTAGGTGTGAAAGCTGAACCTGCACTGGTGATTACACGCTCTCGCGGCATTCCGGATATGAGCGTTACCAGTGTTAGCTTCGACCATATGATTGTGCATATTCCCGCGCAAACAGGTTTCGCCGAAACCTGGATGGACACCAGCGGCGACAAATCCCTGTTTCCCGGCTTTTCGGTCGGCATTGAAGGGCAGCCGTCACTCATAGTAAACCCGCAAACACAGGATATAGTCACCATCCCAACGCTGGGGAGCGACAAACATTTTGCGCATCTGGATTTTGTGTTTGATAAGTTCGAAGGCAAAAATGCCGAGGCCAATTTCAAACTTACCCTTGGTGGAGAGTTCGAACAGCGCTTGCGCAGCCTCTGGCAATATTCGCGCGAGCGCGACAAAAGTTTTCGCGAAATGGTTGGCCGCATCTATTCTACGGCCGAAGTCACCGCGCTTAACGCGCAAAACGCCGACAGCCTTTGGCAGACCTTTGAATTGAATGGCCGCTTCCGTTTCGACAATGCCTGGAACGGCAACAAGGAGCCGCTCTCCTACAGTTTTAATGTATTGCAGATGGTGAATTTATTTTCTGACTACCGCGATTTGCACAAGCCGCAAGATCGCAAGCAGGAATACGAAAATGATCCAGGCTTCACCTTGTCTACTCGCCTGGTGTTTACCCGTCCCAGCCCCAACCACGTTTATACACTCACCAATCAGGGCCAAAATTTCGACAATGCCTATTTTACCCTCACGCAAAAAGGTCATGAAGAAAACGGCAACTACGTAGTGGAGCAAACCCTGGTAGTGAAACCAGCGCGTATTTCACTGCAGGAATACCCACGCTATTACGAACAGATTCGCAAGCTGATCGACACCAATGAGTGGTCGCTGATCTACCGTTTTGACAAGAGCGCCGCCGATATAAGCGCGCTCAAGCAAAGCGCGGCCACTACCGGCAAAGCGGAAAGTTTTATTGCGCTAGCTAAATTGCAAATTAAAAATGGCGCTTATGACAAAGCCTTGGAAGCGGCCAATCAAGCCGTAAAAGGTGAGCCTAAAAACGGTGAAGCCTGGTATATGCTCGGGCTTGCACAGGGTTACAGCAACTTATTGTACGATTCGGAAAAATCCTTTGCGAAAGCGGAAGAACTGGGTTTTCAAATTTAAATGATGGCAATGCAGAAATTTATTATTCCATTCTTGTGTGCCGCCATGTTGCAGGCCTGCGCCGCACCTTCCGCTAAAAAAGGCGAACCGCAAAAAACCAGCGGCCTCGCCCACGCAGCGGTTATAGACAAGGGATTAGCTGCACTGTTTGATGAATCCCGCGCGATTACCCAATCGCCAGTGATGATTAAATTTATTGCGGAGGCGACCGCCGAACCAGATAACCCTGAGCGTTTGTATAATTTGGGTTACAACCACATGCAAGTGGGTATTAACAATCACGATGCCCGCGAGCTAAAACTGGCCACTCAATATTTAACACGCATATTGGCCATGGTTCCCGGTAACCAGTCGGTGCTGAATGCGCTCTACAATATTTACTATGACGATACGTTTAATAATCGCTACCTGACTGCTTATGACAACGCGCGCGACACCTGGTCACAGCTGACGGATTCAACTCGCCTTACGATGAATCCGCCATCACTTGCACATTATGCGGCTACGCTGATTTGGCAAGAAAAAAATCGCCAGCCGGACCGCCAGCAGTTGCGCAATATTTTATTGCGAGCCACCCAGGAAAATCCGCAAAACGACAAAGCCTACATACAACTGGCAAAACTTTATAACGAAGACCACTATTTCGCGCTCGCCCTGGCTACACTCAAACTGGGTGCAGAAAACATCACCAACTCCGCTGACTTATACAAAACCATCGGCATGACTTATGAACTGCGTGCAGAAGCCAATAACTGCAATTACGAACACCGCAGCGATATAGCCAACAGCGCAAAGTATTACAAGCTTGCAGTCCCCCTCAAACCGGATGATGCGCAACTGCACTACAACCTCGCCTATGCTTTTTTTGATCAGAACCTCCGCCAACTTGGCCTCAATGAAACCGGCTTGGCACTGGAACTAGGCAAACAACTCGAAGACCTCGCCGTGAACGCCCAGCACTATTCCATGCTGGGCATGCACAGCAAAGCCAACAGTTTGCTGAACATGGCGCTGAGCCAAGGCTACAGTACCGCAGAGGCGGGCGTGCACGAAATTTATATGAATCAGGGTGACTGGCAAAATGCGGCAAAAAGTTTTGATAGTTATCTAAAAAGCCGCAACAGTTACACGGTTTATGATTTGATTAAAAGCGACATCATCGCCCGCGAAACCCAACAGCGACCGCTGATCGTCAACCAGAAAATTTCCCTCGGTACCGATTGGGAAGAGGCGTTATTTAATTTCTGGTCTGCCAAAATCAGCAGTGAGGATTTAAAAAAGCAAGCGCATAATACCTGCGAAAAAACCGAATATTATTTTTATACCGGCTATCGCGACTTAAGCGAGGGCCAGAGTGCATTGGCAAAATCCAAATTTACCGCTGCGCTCAACCAAAACACCTATAGGTTTATAGAGCGCCCGCTCGCGCGTTTATTTTTACAGCAAAAATAACGCCGCACCATCAACAATAACGAAAAGCAAATGGCGAAGAAGAAAGGCGCAAGAAGCACCAACAGATTTTTAGTACTTTTACAGGAAGCAAAGCATGAAAAAAATCGTTGTAGTTGGCGGTGGCGCCGGCGGCCTTGAACTGGCCACCAAGCTCGGACAAAAACTGGGCAGACGCAAGCGCGCGCACATCACCCTGATTGATCGCAACACCAGCCATCTGTGGAAACCCCTGCTGCATGAAATTGCCGTGGGCACTATGGATGAAGGTGTGGATGCAGTGAGCTATCGCGGACACGCTATCAACAACGATTTCTATTTCCGTGTAGGCACTATGGTGGATATAGATCGCACCGCCAAACAAGTCGTGCTCGCGCCTATGCAAGACGAAGACGGCATTGAGTTTTTACCTTCGACCCGTATCGACTACGATTATCTCGTAATCGCACTGGGTTCCACCTCAAACGATTTCAATACACCTGGTATCAAAGAGAATTGTATTTTTCTCGACAGCGCCAGCCAGGCCCACAGATTCCGCAATAAATTATTAAACCAGTTGCTGCGCATACAGCGCTTGCCCAGCAAAGACAGCCAGGTGCGCATCGCGATTGTCGGTGGCGGCGCGACCGGTGTTGAACTGTCGGCAGAGTTGCATCACGCGGTAGCCGAAATCCATAACTACGGTTTTACCGAAGTATCCAGCTCGCAATTAAAAGTGACGCTGATTGAGGCCGGCCCGCGTATTTTGCCGGCGCTTCCAGAGCGAATTTCAGCCTCTGCCCATGCTGAATTGGTAAAACTCGGTGTGGATGTAAAGCTCGCCACTATGATCACGGCCGCTTCGGTAGAGGGATTACACACCAAAGAAGGTGAATTGATCGGCGCGGATCTGATGGTCTGGGCAGCGGGTATCAAAGTGCCGGATTTTATGGCCAATATTGCCGGCCTCGAAACCAATCGTATCAACCAACTACACGTGAATGATTTTTTGCAAACAACTCGCGATGACACTATTTTTGCCATTGGCGACTGTGCGCAATTTATTTCACCCGATGGTTCACGCGTACCACCGCGCGCACAATCCGCGCACCAAATGGCGAGCACCTGCTTCCATAATTTGCGCGCACTACTCAACAACAAACCGCTCAAAGCCTATCGCTATACCGACCACGGCTCGCTGGTAAACCTCGCCAGCTATTCCACTGTCGGCAGCCTTATGGGTAACTTGGGCAAAGGCACTATGTTTATCGAGGGCCGCGTGGCGCGCCTGGTGTATGTGTCTCTCTACCGCATGCACCAAGTGGCGATTTACGGCTTTATTAAAACCGGTTTGGTGATGCTCGCAGGCCGCATCAATCGCTGGTTGCGTCCACGGTTGAAATTGCACTGAGTTATTGAAACGGCGCAGGGTTATTGATTTCAATTCTACGGGCGACCGCAGGGTTGCCCGATTCTTAACGATTTGCTTACCTGCCACTGCTATGCTTGGTAATAGCATTCTCTTACTCGTCACGCGAGGACAGTCGCCATGACGCAAGATCTCTCCCGCAATACCAACCGCTTTATTATCTTTACGGTATTTTTCACCGCCCGCGCCTATTACCCGGTACTGGCGGTATTGTTTATCGATTTGGGCTTAACGCTGGATCAGTTTGTATTTCTCAACCTGATTTGGGCGGCGACTATTTTTTTATTTGAAGTCCCCTCGGGTGCGCTAGCGGACACTATCGGGCGCAAACGATTGTTGGTCGCGGCGTCTGCATTAATGACGATAGAAATGCTCTGCCTACTATTTGCGCCACTCAATGGCGGCAGCCTTTTATTTGGCCTGTGCGTAATCAATCGCGTTTGTTCGGGATTATCGGAAGCTTGCGCCAGCGGTGCAGATCAGGCGCTGGCTTACGACTCACTACCCGAGCAGGATCGCACCAGTGGTTGGGATAATTTGCTCGGACGTGCCATGCGTTGGCGCTCTATTGGTTTTGTGGTGTCGATGATTGTCGGCGGCTTGCTTTACGATGCCAATATTCTCAACAAGATTTTACCTTCTGCTCTGCACATAACAACCGAAGGCGCACACCGTTTACCTGTTGCGCTGGTACTCGTCCAAGCGCTGGTGTGCTTGTTTATTTGCCTGCGCATGGTTGAACCTGGTCATAGAAATAATGCGGCCAGTATGGGAGAAGTCGTCAAGCTTACGCTTTCAACGGCTTACTGGGTGATGACCCACAAAGTCACACTGGTGGCAATTTTGTTGGGTTTATCAGTCGACTCTATCGTGCGTAACTTTGCCACAATCGACTCAAGCTATTTTCGTCTTATTGCACTGCCAGATTGGAGCTTTGGATTAATTGGTGCCGCACTGGGAGGCATCTGGTGGTTTGTCCCGGCTATCGCCCAGCGCCTTAACGCGCGCTACAGCATGTACGCCAATATGGCGATCATCATGGCGGGAACCTTTGCCGGATTAATATTGGTATGGCCCTGCTGGCCCTATTACGGCCTGCTGCCCGCATCCTTTTTATTCATCATGATGGGACTGCTGGATTTTACCCTGAGCCGCACGCTCAACGCCGAAGCGGAATCTGAGCGCCGCGCTACCGTATTGTCGGTAAAAGGCTTGATGTTCAATTTGGGTTACGGATTGTTTAGTCTCGCCTTCTCGCAATTGCTATCAAGCCTTCCGGACGAACCTACCGGTGCCTCACTGCGCAATGCACTCTGGTGGCAAATTCCCTACTTTGCGTTTGTGGCTTTTGCCCTGTTGGTGTGGGCGAGGATTTATTTGCGCAGACCAAACAAGCCCTAAACATCTACACAACGCAAAGGCCCCGCATTCCACATGGAATGAGGGGCCTTTTTCATTTGGTTATCAGTGATTTGTGTTTCGGTGAGTTATTTAAAATGATATTGCATATTCAAGAACACCTCCCGCCCAACATAATCATAACCGCTATATAACAAGGAGCTCCCCATGCGGTCATAATTACCCGCCGAAATAGCCTCTGGAGTTTTGTTCGTTAAATTGCGTACACCCACAGTTGCTTCCCAGGCATCCGTTGAATATTGAACGGAAATGCGGTGCTCAAAATAATCACCAACGGCATAATCGTGTGGGCTGTCTTTGGGATCTTCCTCAACATAAGTATACCCCTCCATCTCGCCAATCCATTCAACACCATAGGTAAAACGCCAGCTGTTAATGGAGTAAGAAATGTCGCCAGTGCCACTCCATTTGGGCATCTCAAACCATCCATTTTGCTCAAGCAACGGGTCCTCTTTGAAAATTTTCGATTTCTGGGATGTATAGTGAGTTGCCGATAAATTTACCAGCAATTTACCTGCGCCAATCTCCTGTTGCACACGTGCATCAAAATCCCAGCCTTTTGAAATTTCTGTTGAAAGATTGGTATAACTATCCAACACCGTCAGGCTTTTATCAGCGGGATCGCGAGAAACCAATCGGCACAGCCCTGTATGATCTTTGAAGTCATTAGCACTTGCATAACATCTTCCGAGAATTTCTGTATCACCCGCCTGCTGCACACCGTTGTCAATTTGGATATCAAAATAATCGACGGCGAAAGACAACTCGGTGGTATCACTAATGACTGGCTCGAAGATAACACCATAGGTTGTATTTTCTGAAGTTTCCGCAAATAAACCTGCTGCTGCACCGCCAGCATTAATTACTTTAACGCCGTTTTTATTTTGAAATTCAGGTTCATTATTAAGATCCAGTGCGCAGTTAGCAGCAATGTTTGCGTCCACTCCGCCTTCGTCATATCCATTGCAAGGATCATCCGAGGAACTTAAAAATCCTGTTGTTGCACCTTGAAATTGCTCAAATAATGCAGGCGCACGGAAGGAAGTACCTTTGGTTGCACGGAAAGATAACCACTTTACCGGTGCGTAAACGAATCCTATTTTATAAGTATCATCAGAACCGTAAGAGTCGTAATCGGTATATCTGTATGAACCGTTAATGGTGAGTTCTTTTGCCATTGATACATTTGCCAACACCGGAATTTCGATTTCGGTGTAAATTTCAGACACACTATCGTCACCTTTGGTAGGCGCCGCACTGGTTAAGTTATAGAGGTTGCCCGCAACACTATCTGGATCAGGCTGGTCATTAATTTTTTCCTGGCGATGCTCCAACCCCAAAACACCTTGGAGCTTACCTGCAGGTAATTGATACAAAGGCCCATCAAAAACTACACTAAAAACTGTCTCGTCATATTTGGTTTTTCCTCCCACGGTTCGGAAAATATAATCCTTAAAGTTTTGTGGAAGATTTCCACCAACAGTAGCAGCATTGAGAAGTGGGAATGGCACGCAGTGTTCATTGGGATTGGTTGCGTTAATAGCGCAATCGTAACCACCCCCTGACGCAATAGCATCGCTGGCATAGGTTAATTTGTCGGTCAGGAAGGACTGCTGGCTATAAGTTGCATCGGATGTGGAATAGCTTATATAGGCATCGTATTTCCACTCAGGAAGAAATTCCAAATCCCCTTTGATGCCTATTGTTGGCTTATAAAAATCAACTGTCTGTTTACTTTTGTCCGGCCCGAATCCGATAAAGGCACGAACGCCTACATCATCATCACCCGTAGTATCGGTAGGCGGCAAAATATCGCTAAAAGATAATGCATCCGGAATTAACGGACTTCCCAGGCGGTAATCCAAAATGGCTTGGCGGAAGCTGCTTTGCTCGGACTCTCGACGTGTTCCCAGCAGTTCAAAATACACTTTTGCGTTACCCATCGCCTGCAAATCGTAGCTACCCTGCCAAAAGGTGGTATAGATTCTTGCGGGGGAAATAATATTTTCATCCAACATACGCGGATCAAACGTATCACGCACATTGAGATCATTTGTGCCTCCGCCAACCCCTTCGTACCCAACCAGACCTGTCGTCACGGCGGCGTTAGGGCGAAAGCGGTTAAAGGTGGTGCCAGTAGAACCTGGAGCCCCAACGACAGGGCCTACAAATCCCAAATCCTCCCAGTCACTTGACTTGATTGTTTGGGTGCCTATGGTATTGATGGTTACGCCGTGCGTTCCGCGGAGGCTGATATTGAAACATTTAGCTTTACCGGTAGTGGGATCAACATAATCGGCACTCTCCCCCGTTTCCGGATCGCGCAATCGGTTAGGTGCACACTTGGCCCAATCCCGCTCCCCTACCGTTAAATTGGCGCGATCATAAATATCAAACGACCCGGAAATTGACCAACGATCATCCGAAGCACCACCGGTAATGGAAAGCCGGTTTTGTTCGCCACCTCCCTCAGTAGGAAGGTTGCTCTCGCCCTCAATATTGATACCTTCTACTTTGTCCATAGTGATGACATTAATAACGCCACCAATAGCATCAGAACCATAAATAGAGGAGGCACCATCGCGCAGCACTTCCACACGCTCGATCATCGCCGTTGGCAGCACATTGAGATCCGCCGATCCCACCGCACCGCGGGTGCCAGCAGGCGCAACGCGGCGGCCGTTGATCATTACCAATGTGCGCGTAGCGCCCAAACCGCGTAAGGAAATGGTGTTGGCACCCGGACCACCGTCGGTGACAAAGTTTCCAAAGGCATTGTTAATCTGGCTGCTCCCACCAGTTACACCAGCTCCCTGCAACAGATCAGTTGTGGAGGTAAAGCCCGCAGCTGTTGCCTCTTCACGTGTAACGACTTTGATTGGCGACGGTGTATCAAAGTTGGTACGACGAATCCGGGAGCCCACCACAACCACTTCTTTAACCTCTGAATCCTCATCACTCGCTGCTGAATTAGCTTTGGAAGCAGCTGGTGAAACCGGAGTATTGTCCGGCGCAGCAAACGCGAGTGCAGAGAAGCTGGCACCTATCAACAAGGCAATTTGCAAACTAAGTGGATGGTGGGAGCGAACGATGGATTTTCTATGGCTCATATATTCCCTCACTGGATTGGTTGGCATGAGCAAAACGCAACAGCAAACTGCTCATGTAGCTACGGCTCTGCGCGGTTAACCCCGCGCGCACTTCAATCGAGCGACTTACACGCAAAAAACCTGCCAGCGATTTTCAAAGTTTTATTCGCACATCAGAACTTAGCTGCACGTTTGCAGTGCGCTTTGGATTTGTTATGCGCATTTGCTTTACAAAATTGAAGAGACAGAAGGTGTAAGACTTATTTATTCCAAGCCAGTCTAATATAGACAAATTTAAGCCTGTTCCAATAAAAACCTTGCGAGATAACGGGACATAGTTAACCTTTTGGCATCAAAAAAAGCACAAATGATAAAAAATGCGCCGCAATCAATTTTGGAATCGATAAGAGGAAAAATTCACGATAATTTTTAAAAGGAGAGTCCGATAATTTTTACTTTTCTAAAAAAATAAAAATCTGGCATAACACATTATTTTTTTATTTGAAAAAAGTTAAAAAATCCACACCCCATTACAAGAGCGCAATACGCATAACGTTGACAGAGCGGCCACCCAAACGTGTGCGGCGCACTACTTGCCAACCGCGTTTGCGATAATAATCCGTGTATTCCGCTGCCGAGAGCCACAGCTCATTCAAACCCAATTCGAGCGCGTATTTTTTTACCGCCTCAATCAGCAAATTGCCTAAACCGCGCTGGCGGTTTCGCTCTGGCACAAAAAGGTTGCTTAGCCAAACTGGATGATCGCCAGTAAATTTAAATTGCTGTTCGCGCCCCCGATAAGCGTAATGAACCAGGCTTATGCAACCCAGCAACTGGCCTGCTCGCACGGCAACTATTGTTTTGGGCAAACGATGATGTTGAACATGAGCGAGTAAACGCTGCTGACGAACCGCGAGACTGGACTGCAAGCCCTGGCGCTCGCACTCCTGGTGATGCCAGGCGGCAACCTGCGCAAAATGCTCGGGCTTTTGTTGGAGTAGCACTAATTGAACAGGGGAAATAGTAGCGGGAGACGATTTGGTTAACACTGTACGCTTGTCGATAGTGCCGCACTTGGCCGCACAAAAATTTAAAGAGGAAATGACACGAGATTTATTCATAGGGCCTGCCTCGGCTAAAGCGCCACCTGGGTGGCGATAAACGTCCTTGTTAATTGCGCTGCATTAATCAGTGCAGTTGATTAAGCCTTGGCTTCACCAAACCATTTCACATCTTCGCCGTGCGCTTGTTTGTCTGCATGATAGCTCGAGCGAACCAGCGGGCCACACGCAGCGTGTTTAAAGCCCATTTCTTCCGCAAGACGCGTGTATTCGGCAAACTCATCCGGATGCACATAACGCTCAACCGGCAAGTGATCTTTAGAGGGTTGCAGATATTGGCCAATGGTGAGCATGTCAATATCGTGCTCGCGCATGTGCTTCATGGTTTCGATAATTTCATCTTTAGTTTCACCCAAGCCCACCATCAAACCGGATTTGGTCAACACATCGGGGCGACGTGCTTTGTATTGCTTGAGCAATTCCAGTGACCATTCGTAGTTAGCACCAGGGCGCGCCTGGCGATACAAACGTTTTACGGTTTCCATATTGTGATTGAATACATCGGGTGCTTCTTTTTCGAGAATATCCAACGCGATTTCCATACGACCGCGGAAATCCGGCACCAATACTTCCACTTGCAAATTGGGGCTAAGCGCGCGACCTTCGCGAATGCAATCGGCAAAATGCTGGGCACCGCCATCGCGCAAATCGTCGCGATCCACTGAAGTAATGACGACATATTTCAAACGCATTTCGGCGATGGCTTCCGCCAATTGGCGAGGCTCGTTTACATCCAGCGGATTAGGTTTACCGTGGCCTACATCGCAGAAAGGACAGCGACGGGTGCAGATATCACCCATGATCATAAAGGTCGCCGTACCACCGCTAAAGCACTCACCCAGGTTCGGGCAGTTGGCTTCTTCGCACACGGACGACAGTTTATTTTTACGCAGGATACTTTTGATGCGATCCACTTCCGGCGAGGCGGGAATGCGCACGCGAATCCAGTCGGGCTTACGCAACATATCGTCGCGATCACTCGCGATTACTTTTACCGGGATACGCTCTACCTTGTCGGCATCGCGCAATTTTTCGCCCTGCTTGTGGCGCTCGGTGCGCTTAACGGGTTGCAACTCGGGGGTAAAGGTAGATACAGGCGGAAGATCTGACATAAAAATCTCTTTGGTGTTCGCTCACCGGGTATTGGTGCCACTAGCACGTCGGGCCTCGCGCTTTGCCTTTGTAAGACCCACCGTGAACCCATCCATGGGGGCTTGTCGTCGACTTCCTGTCTCCGACAGTCTTACAAAGGCAAAACCCGATTCCCGACTCACTATGATGTAATTTCAACTGGTCCAGAATTGGCGCGCATTGTACAGGTTTCGTAACCCAATTTCCGCGTAAATTCACTGACTAGCTGCTTTTGCACCTCGGCAATGGCCGGAGGGTTGGGCAGCAGATCGCGAACCTGCGCCATGGCCAATCCCTGATAACCACAGGGGTTGATGCGTAAGAAAGGCGCTAAATCCATATCCACATTCAACGCCAGCCCATGAAAGCTGCAGCCGCGACGCACGCGCAGGCCCAGGGAGGCGATTTTATTGCCATCAACATAGACGCCGGGGGCGTCAGGCTTGGGATAAGCTTCGATACCATAGTGTGCCAGGGTGGCCACAATGGTCTGCTCAATCACCGTGACCAGATCGCGCACACCGATTTTAAGACGGCGTAAATCCAATAAGGGATAGGCCACCAACTGGCCGGGCCCATGGTAAGTAACCTGGCCGCCGCGATCACTCTGTACGACAGGAATATCGCCCGGCACCAACAGATGCTCAGCCTTGCCAGCCTGGCCTTGGGTAAAAACGGCGGGGTGCTGTACCAACCAGAGCTGGTCGATGGTGTCGGCAGTGCGCTGGTTGGTGAAGTCGCTCATAGCAGCCCAGACCTGCTCATAGGACTGCAGGCCAAGATCCACCACTTCCAATGCCAAAGGCTCGCGCAGCTTCAAAGGCTCGCGCAATTAGAGCACCATCTTCACGTTTTCACTGGCGCGCAAGGCGTAGTGAATATTGCTCAGTTGATCAACGCTCAATGCGGTGATCCACACAGTCACTGACTGGAAACGACCCTTGCTACTGTCGTTGATGGTAATACGTGTCTGGTCAAAACCCGGCGCATGCAGCTCCATCACTTCAATCACATGGGAGTGCAATTCAGCGCCGGCATTACCCAGCACTTTGATAGGGTAGTTTTCGCAGGGAAACTCAATTTTGGGGGGCTGTTGTTCGGACACTACTGGCTCCAGAAACGGCGGGGCACAGCGCGCCCCGCAGAAAAAATCTAGCTGATTAACTGAAAAGTCCGCGGAAGAAGAGTTTGATCTTATCCCACATACGGGCAAAGAAACTGGCCTCTTCCACAGGTTGCAACGCCACCAAAGGTTGAGTGTTAAGCACTTTGCCATCCAACTCGATAGTGAGGCTGCCCAGCTGCTGGCCAGCAGCGATTGGTGCAGTGATAGTTTCATTCACATGCACATTCGCTTTGAGATCGCCGGCGCGGCCGCGCGGCAAGGTCATACGTACATTGTTCGCCAGACCGAGAATGACTTCAGGTGCTTTGCCCGACCATACGCGAGCTTTAGTTACTTCAGTTGCCGCCTTGTAGAGGTCCGCGGTCTCGTAGTAGCGGAAACCGTAAGCCAGCAGTTTCTGGGTTTCTGTTGCGCGGGCTTCCTCGCTCTTGGTACCCAATACCACAGTCACCAGACGTGTATTTTCGCGCTTGGAAGACGCCACCAGGCAGAAACCAGCCTCTTCGGTGTGGCCGGTTTTCAAGCCATCAACAGTGGGATCGCGGAACAACAACAAGTTGCGGTTGGGCTGGCGAATATTGTTGTACACAAAGGATTTTTCGGCGTAAATCGGGTAGTGGCTTGGGTGATCTTCAATCACCGCACGCGCCAGCTTGGCCAAATCGCGCGCTGTGGTGTAATGCTCGGGCGATGGCAAGCCGGACGCATTCTGGAAATGAGTACCGTTCATCCCCAGCTCTTTGGCCTTTTTATTCATCATATCGACAAAGGCTTCTTCATTGCCGCCGACATATTCGGCCAGGGCTACAGTGGCGTCGTTGCCCGACTGGATAATCTCACCGCGCAATAGATCGATCACCGGCACCTGAGTGCCTTCTTTCACATACATGCGCGAGCCTTCCATTTTCCAGGCTTTAACGCTGACGGTCACCATATTGGTTTCGGCAATACGACCGCGCTCGATTTCATCCACCACCAGGTAAGACGACATCATTTTGGTCAGGCTGGCGGGGGGCAGACGCTGGTCGGAATTGCTCTCGGCCAGCACTTCGCCTGTTACGGAATCCATCAGGATATAACCGGTAGCCGCCAATTGCGGTGCTGCGGGAATGGCGGAGGCAGCCTGAACCGCAGGTGCGGCAGCCGGTGTTTGGCCGGGAACAGGCGTGGGAGTTTGAGCCTGGGCACTCAGGCTGAGCGCAAACAATGCCAAACCAAGTGGCTTGAAAAGCGTGCGAGGCCTGGAAATAACGCGAAATGAATTAGGCATAAAAGTCACTTTAAATGGGATGCAGAATCTGGAATGCAAATTTGGGTCGAATTGTAACACTGCCTAGAGCGGAATAAACCCTATTGATTACCCGACTTATTGATAGACAACGTGAGTTTGTGAAATATCGATTTTTTGCAGCTGTTCGCGCGCGGTTTGCAACGTTTGCGCATCCCCCAAGGGACCAACGCGCACACGGTACAAACGTTGCGGCGCCTGGACAGCGCTGATCACTACCGGATAATTCAGCTTGGCACCCACTTCGGCGGCAAATTGTTTAGCCGATTTTTCCTGCCCGAATGCACCAATCTGTAAATAGGTGCCCGCCGGCAAGCTGCTCGCCGGCAACGCGTTAGTCGATGGGGAAACAGCCAGCGCTGGTGCAGGTGCTGCAGCAGCCACTTCCGCTTTGGGCACTATACCCGCCTCTCGTGCACTTGCCTCTTTGGCAGCAACCACCTTGCCGGAGCTACGGGATTTTTTGGCCAGCAGTGGCGGACGCGGATCATCATCCGGCACTATGATTTCCAGCTCCACACGGCCAGTACCCATGCGGGTAATGCCCAAACGCTGGGCGGCGGCGTAGCTCAAGTCGATAACGCGATCATCATGGAATGGCCCGCGATCATTAATCCGCACTATCACACTTTTTTTGTTGTCGATGTTAGTGACCCTGACATAAGAGGGAATCGGCAAGGTCTTGTGCGCGCCGGTCATGGCAAACATATCGTAGAGCTCACCATTGGAGGTACGCTCGCCGTTGAACTTATACCCATACCAGGAGGCGGTACCACGCTCTTTGTAGGCTCGTTCGTCATCCATCAGCACATAGGTTTTACCCAGCACCGTATAGGGATTTTTATTGCCCGCGATAGTGCGCAGCTCGTAGCGCGGCACCGCATCGGGCACATGGGACATATCAATTTCCTGATCCGGGCCCCAGTCTTTGTCCTTACCTTTGTAGCGACCAGATGAAGAGGATGAACTGTCGCTGCCAGATTCACGTTTGGACGAATGGGAGCAACCCGTTACCAGAGCGATGAGTGCCAGCAGCATCAGGGCAAACCGGATTCTATGGCGCAGTCGCAACACTAGTTTTTCTCCATTTCCAATTTAATAGCCTGGCTCAACTGATACACCGCCATGGCGTACATGGGACTGCGATTGTAGCGAGTAATTACGTAGAAGTTCTGCAGACCAAACCAGTATTCAAGACCATTAACGCCATCGAATTGTATAGCGATTACACGTGTTGTCGGCGGCAGCCATGACACAGGATTGAGGCCGCGCGAGCGCCACTGCTCTACCGATATTTCAGGCGATACTACATTGTTGAGCTGTTCAATTTGACTATCGTCGGACGCGTGAGCCTGGACTGTCACAGGTTCACCGGTTTTCCAGCCGTGCTCTTTAAAATAATTGGCGACGCTGCCTATAGCATCTGTGGTGTTTTTCCAGATATCCGTAAAACCGTCGCCACTAAAATCCACCGCCCATTTGCGATAGCTGGACGGCATAAACTGGCCGTAACCCATAGCACCAGCGTATGAACCTTTGAACTCCAGGGGATTATGTTTTTGCTCGCGCGTCAGCAGCAGATAGTTTTCCAACTCCGAGCGAAAGAAAGGCGCGCGCGGCGGATAATCAAATGCCAGTGTGGTGAGCGCGTCTATCACGTTGTAATTGCCGGTATTGCGTCCGTAGCTGGTTTCTACACCAATAATGGCCACCACAATTTCGGCGGGCACGCCGTATTCGCGCTCGGCGCGGGCAAGTTCAGACTTGTTATCGCGCCAGAATTTCACACCATTTTCGATACGCGCAGGCACCATAAAAATCGGGCGATATTCTTTCCAGGTTTTGGATTGCTCGGCGGGGCGAGATATAGCATCGAGGATAGCTTGCTTCTTCTCCGCCTTGGCCAGCCAGCCCATTACCTCGGCGCGACTGAAACCATTTTTACTCACCATCTCATCGACAAACTTTTTGGCCTCGGGATGCTGACTGTAATCCGCCAGACAGGAGGAAGAACCGGCCAGCGCCAACAGGGCGCAACTGCCCAGGAGTTTGGGCCATTGACGGGAAAGGCTCAAGCCGCCCGCTTTTACTGTGGCTGCTAACGCAGATATGGACACGCTTTTAGCTCTCATTGCTCTTACATTTTTCATCGTTGCGGACTCATCACCCGCTTTTGCTCAGTGGCTATCGCCATGAGTATGCCAAACCCGGACAGTAACGCCACTACGGCAGTTCCCCCCTGGCTGATAAATGGCAGGGGCACCCCCACCACTGGCACTATCCCTGCCACCATACCCATGTTTACAAACACGTACACGAAAAACGTGGTGGAAATACTGGCCGCCAATAGACGTCCGAAGGTGTCCTGGGCGTTGATGGCTATGTACATACCGCGCGAAATCACCAGGATATAAGCCAATATCAACAGTATTACACCTATGAGGCCGAACTCTTCCGACATCACCGCAATAATAAAATCCGTGTGGCCTTCAGGCAAAAAGTCGAGGCGAGATTGGGTTCCCTCAAGCCAGCCTTTGCCCTGCAAACCACCCGAGCCTATGGCGGTGGTCGATTGGATAATATTCCAACCGGCACCCAATGGATCGCTCTCAGGGTCGAGCAACATCAAAATACGTTTCTGCTGATAGTCGTGCAATACATAGTGCCAAACCGGCCAAAGGCTAGCCCCCACTGCACCAAATGCCGCCGCTATATACCACCACTGCAAGCCGGCGTAGAAGAGCACCACCATACCAGACGCCAGCACCAGCAATGCCGTGCCCAAATCTGGCTGCTTTTGGATAAGCGCGGTGGGTACGGCGATCAAGGCCAGAGTGATAACTATGTGCAAAAAGCGCGGCGGCAAATACTGACGGCTTAAGAAGGCGGCCACCGCCAGCGGCATCGCCAGTTTCATAATTTCCGACGGCTGGAATCGCACACCGCCTACACCCAACCAGCGCTGGGCGCCCTTGGCACCAATGCCAACGACCAGCACCAACAGCAGCAAAACCACACCCAGCGCATAGAGCCAGGGTGCAACTCGCCGCATAAAATCCACCGGCACCTGGGCAATAGCAAACATGGCACCAAAGCCCAAGGCGAAAAAAGTACCCTGTTTCTGGATGGCCAACATACTGCTACTGCTGGCGCTGTAGAGCACCACTAATCCGAAGCTGCAAATACCCACCAGCAAAAACAGCAGCACAAAATCTATATGCAAACGCTGGGCGATGCGCCCACTGCGGCTAAAACCATAGCCGGTCTTGGGCATGCGCCGTAGAAAATCCTGATTACCCATGGTTGCTACTCATCGTTGCGTATCCCCACTCGCCGAGCTGGCATTGGCGCCGTCTGGTTGGTCTTCCTGCTGATCATCGGCGTGCGATTCCACTTCACTCGGCTCAGGTGGCTTGGGTGCTTCTAATGGCTTGGCTTCGGGGAACCCCAGAGGCTGACCAGTACCCACAAAAATCCCGCGCAAGTAACCATCAAACAAGCGGCGGGCCAGCAAACTGGGGTTCTCGGAGGATTTGGCGTGCTCGTCGTTTTCCAGAATGATGGCGATGGCCAATTTGGGGTCGTCCGCCGGTGCAAAGCCCACAAAAAGTACGTGGTCGCGCTGGGCTTCCTTCAGGGTACCCTTTTTGTATTTGGCATCCTGGGCAATATTCACTACTTGGGCAGTACCCGACTTGGCGGCGATACGGTAGTCCGCCCCCATACCTAAATGATACTGGCGGAAGGTTGACAGGCCACCGCCGTAAACAGCGTCTTCCATGCCTTCGAATACCGCATCCCAGTATTCTTTTTTGATGTCTATGTGATCTTCCAGAATTGGCTGGGTATCAACGCCATCGACCGCCTTAACCAAACGTGGGCGAAAGCGATCACCGCGACTGGCAATGGTCGACACCATCACGGCCAACTGCAGTGGGGTCACCGACACATAACCCTGGCCGATACCAATACTCACGTTGTCACCCGGGTACCAAGGCTGTTTGAATTTAGCGCGCTTCCATTCACGCGACGGCCAAACACCGGGACGCTCGTTGGGAATATCAATGCCGGTGCGAGCCCCCAGGCCAAAATGGCGACCGAAGGGATAAATATTATCCACGCCCATACGCCAGGCCAGATCGTAAAAGTAGGTATCGCAAGATTCAGCAATGGCTTTTTTCAAGGCCACGCTGCCATGCCCACCGCCCAAACCGGGCGTATTCAGAGTCCAGTCGCGGTATCTATGGGAACTGCCCGCCAGCGTGAAATAACCAGGATCACTGATAGCGCGGTTAACATCGGTAAATCCCAGATGTAAACCTGCCAAACCCATCATAGGTTTGATGGTGGAGCCAGAAGGAAATTGCCCCTGGATGAAACGGTTGATCAACGGCGTTTCCGGCGACTCATTGAGCGCCTTGTAGTCGGCAAAACTGATGCCCGTCACAAACAGGTTAGGGTCAAAACCAGGGTTGCTCACTGCCGTAAGAACAGCCCCCGTTTTGACATCGATCGCCACCACCGAACCGCGACGACCGGCGAGTGTAGTTTCCGCCTGCTGCTGCATACGCAGGTCGAGGTTGAGCGTGAGGTTTTTGCCTGCCTGGGGATCTATGCGGTCAAGTACACGCTGCACCCGGCCTCGTGCGTTGGTTTCAACGTTCTGGCTGCCTACCTCGCCCAGTAAAACGTCTTCGTAACTAGCCTCAATACCCGATTTACCGATGGAGTGAGAGCCGCTGTAGCGACGCACCTGATCCTCGGTGAACTTCTCCAGATCACTTTCACTGATACGACTCACATAACCGATAGTGTGCGCGAACATATCGCCATAGGGGTAATAGCGCACCAGCTCGGCATCCACCTGCACACCTTCCAGACGATATTCATTCACCGCCAGCCGCGCTATCTCCTCTTCCGTCAGGTGGTAGCGCAGGGGGATAGGTTCCAGCGGGTGTATCTGTTGCTTTTTGAGTTTGTAAAACTTGTCCAGGTCGGCGGGCGTAATATCCACCAGGGTACGCAGGATGTTGATGGTGGCATCCACATCCATACCTTTATTCAGTACCAGCGACAAGGTAAAACTCGCGCGGTTATCGGCAACAACTTCGCCATTGCGATCGTAAATAACGCCACGTGTGGGCGGGATAGGCTCCACATGAACGCGGTTGTGCTCGGATTGGGTGGCGTATTTAAGGTAATTAACGATTTGCAGGTTGTAGTAGCGCCAACCCAGCACGCAGAACAGGCAAAGCATCAGTGCCGCCATCACCCCCAGCCGGACTTTAAACAGCCGCGCTTCCTTCTGGTGATCTTTAAAATGCTCGCTTTCAAACATGCGGACAAAAACTCTGGGGAGTAGTCATTTATGGTAAGGATGGTTTTGCAAAATGGTGCAGGCGCGATACAACTGCTCAATCACCAGAATGCGTACCAATGGATGGGGTAGCGTGAGCGGCGACAGCGACCACTTAATCGACGCCATCGCAGAAACCTCAGGTGCAAGGCCATCGGGTCCTCCAATCAGCAAACAGTAGTTACTGCCGCTCATCTTCCAACCCGCCAATTGTTCCGCAAGTTGCTCGGTACTCCAGGGTTTACCCTTTACCTCGAGCGCAATCACCTGTTCGCCTTTGCCAATGTTGGCTGCAATGGCTTCGCCTTCTTTCTCCATGGCTTTGGCGATATCAGTATTTTTACCGCGCTGGGCCAGGGGCAATTCCACCATCTCGACGGTCACATCACGCGGCATGCGCTTGGCATACTCGGCGTAGCCAGCTTCCACCCAATCAGGCATTTTGGTACCCACGGCGATAATCCTGATACGCACAAACGTCGCCTCACCCTGATTATTCGGCGCGGTTGGCCGGCTTCATAGACCAGAGTTTTTCCAGCTCGTAATAAGCACGAGTATCTTCTTGCATCACGTGTACGACGGTATCACCAAAGTCCACCAACACCCAATCGCCCGACTCCAGACCTTCAATTCCAAGAGCACGGAAACCTTTCTTTTTAGTTTCCTCGACCAGATTTTCAGCCAGAGAACGCGCATGGCGGCTGGAAGTACCGCTGGCAATTACCAGTGTATCCATCACATCCGTCAGCTCACGTACGTCGAGTGTCACTATGTTTTTACCCTTGAGGTTCTCGAGGGCTTCGATGATGGCTTGGTTCAAATCAGACATTCAGTTACCTATTAAATAATTCGCAAAAAACAATAAATTTGAGTCGCCCCCAACCCACTGGCTCAGGCCAGATTGGTCGGTGCGCGATAGAGCCCTTGGGCCTCTATGTATTGCCAGACTACGTCCGGCAGTAAAAATTGCGCAGATTCTCCGGCGGCTATATGGGTGCGAATCTCAGTAGCCGAAATCGGCAACAAGCGCAGCTCCAACGGCACAAGCAAACCCGCCGGCACCTTGAATAAATCCGCCGTACTTGCGCGGTTTTTCAATAGCAAATCCGCCAGTTCGCCGGTTTGCGGCAATTCCCATCCCGGCCGGGCAATAACCACTATATGGGCCAGATCGATCAATTCCCGCCAGCGATGCCAGCTGGTGAGCCCGGCAAAAGCATCTGTGCCCAGGCAGAGCACAAGGCTCGTATCTGCCCCTAGCTCGGCACGCAATTCCTGCAAAGTGTCAAAGGTATAAGACGGGCGATCGCGGTGTACCTCACGCTCATCGAGCAGGAGGTGTGGGCAGGCACGCAGTGCAAGCCGCAGCATTTCGACACGCTGGGCGCTGGTCGCCTGACTGCCACGATGAGGAGGACGGTGACTGGGAATAAGCCTCAGTTCGTCCAACCCCAATTGCAGCTTCAACTCCAATGCCACACGCAGGTGGCCGATATGGATCGGGTCAAAAGTACCGCCGAAAATACCGACTATTTTGCGCATAAGCTGCGTTTACTCCCTTAATGGTTGAGCGTTACCTTAATCAAACGCGCACGTGACCATCGCCAAACACAACCCACTTCTGCGAGGTTAACCCTTCAAGGCCAACCGGACCGCGAGCGTGGATTTTGTCGGTGGAAATACCTATCTCGGCACCCAGGCCATATTCAAAACCATCGGCAAACCGGGTAGAGGCATTCACCATTACCGAACTGGAATCCACTTCAGTGATAAAGCGGCGTGCGCGGGTGTAATCCTCGGTCACGATTGCCTCAGTATGTTGCGAGCTGTATTGGGCAATGTGATCCATAGCCTCATCCAGGCCAGACACCACTTTGATGGACAGCACCGCCGCCAGATATTCCGTCGCCCAATCTTCATCAGTAGCAGGTGTGGCCGAAATAATTGCCCGGGTTTTTTCATCGCCGCGCAGCTCTACCCCTTTCTCGACAAAAGCAGCTGCTAAACGAGGCAGTATGTCCGCCGCAACCGCTTCGTCCACTAACAGTGTTTCCATGGCATTGCACACGCCATAGCGATGGGTTTTGGCGTTGAGGGCTATGTCGTAAGCCTTATCCAGATCAGCCTTGCCATCGATATACACATGGCAAATACCATCGAGATGCTTGATCACGGGAACCTTCGCATTATTACTGATGCGCTCGATCAGGCCCTTGCCACCACGAGGCACAATAACGTCCACAAATTGCGGCATAGCGATCAGTTCGCCTACAGCTTCGCGATCTGTAGTTTCAACTACTTGTACTACAGTCGCTGGCAACCCAGCCGCTTTCAAACCCTGTTGCAAGCAAGCAGCGATAGCGCGGTTGGAGTTAATGGATTCGCTGCCGCCACGCAAAATGGCAGCATTACCGGATTTAAGACAGAGGCTGGCGGCATCGATAGTCACGTTAGGACGCGACTCATAAATAATGCCCACGACGCCCAGTGGTACGCGCATACGACCAACCTGGATACCGGTGGGACGGTAGTTCATATCGGTGATAGCACCACATGGATCAGGCAACGCAGCAACCTGGCGCAGGCCTTCAATCATAGAATCGATAGTGGCGGGTTTAACAGCGAGACGGTCAACCATGGCGGGTTCGAGGCCATTGGCACGGGCAGCCGCCAGATCTTTCTGGTTTTCGGCCACTAAAGTGATGCGCGAACTATCTAACGCCTCCGCAATCGCCAAGAGCGCTTTGTTCTTTACGCCAGTAGGCGCAGCGGCAATCACACGAGCGGCCGCACGCGCATTGCGGCCCAGTTCTGCCATGTACTCTTTAACGCTCAATTGTTCCGCCATACCGCCACTTCACTCTCAAAAAAACGACCAAAAATCACTATAAAAAGCTGACGCAAAATAAGGCGGCAATTATAGCCTGATTCCATGCCCCTTTTGGGGGCCGTTTACTGCCTATTTATTGCAACTGATGACAAAAATCCGGTTTCAGCAAGGATTCAGCTTGAGCGTCATATCCTGCCCCTAAGCAAAGTATTTGGCCTTTTGGCAAATACCGACGCCGCAACCCGACGACCAATCACCGCAAGGAGATGTCACCATGAACAAAAGCCCTTTTACTCGCGCCTTTTTGACTGCAGGCATAGGCTTGCTCATGAGTGGCTGCGCCTCAGCCGATCACGGCCATAGATACCAACACGACTACAGCTATGCACGCTACGACTATGTGGACAGTCGTTACGATGACGATTATCGCGGCGATTACGGCCGTGTACTGGACGCCCGCCCTGTCTATCGCCAGGTAGCCATAGAAGTACCGCGCGAATCCTGCCACGTGGAAACCATTGCCCGTGAAGAGCGCCGCCGCAGTGGCGACTCCTTTGGTGGCACAGTGGTTGGCGGCCTGGTAGGTGCGGCCATAGGACATGAAATTGGCAATGGTCGCGGTGCAGCCACCGCTGTGGGTGGACTCATAGGAGCATCTATTGGCAACGACGCTGCGCGCGGTTCACGCAGCGTGAGCTACCGCGATGAAGAGGTGTGTCATCAGTCTTATCGCACCGAATACGAACAACGAATTGTTGGCTACGATGTGAGCTACAGTTACCAAGGTCGCATCTACCAAACTCGCACCGATCGCCACCCAGGCGACCGCATTGCATTGGACGTAGCTGTCCGCCCACGCGATTAAGGAACTGAACGCCGATTGAATTTTTTCGCCGAGGGAGCGATAGTGTCCTGACCTTGGCCCTGAAGGGCCGAGCTTGAAAGTGCAGTTGAGGATAGGCTATGCCAGCTTCCGCAAAATTAATTCCCACAGCGCTGTTGTCACTCTTGTTGACGGCTGCGCTGTGCGTGGCGCCCGCCGCTCACGCGACCAAAAAAGATTTATTTGGCAACGAACCCACCAGCCAAAAAGCTGCTGCCGCGCCTCAAACGCTCAACGAGCAGAGTACGGATGATCTCGCCAGCCAACAGGAATCAACAGCATACGAAACACCCGCCGTTCCAGTGCCGGAAAAAAGCACCGAACCCTCAGGACTGGAGAAGCAGTGGAATCGTTTGAAAAAAAATCTGAACAAAGCCAAAAAAGATTTATTTGGCAATGAACCTGCGACCAGCAAACCTGTACATCCGGCACCGGCGCTGATTCAGGAGCCCAACAGCAGCGGGGCATCGTCGTCCAGCTCCAGCCAGGACAACCGCCCACAAATTTCCGCCACTGAAGCAGCCCAACGCGCGCAACGCACAACGGAAGGCCAAGTTATGAATGTGCGCAAGGTTCGCGATGACGACAGAACACTGTATAACGTCAACCTGCTGCAAAAAAACGGCCGCATGAAAACGGTCAATATAGATGCATACAGCGGCGAAGTAGTTGAAGAATCTGCGCAGTAAATAGCGGGCCGTCAAAAATAAGCAAGCCAAAAGGAGCATTCCATGCGTGTACTGATCGTTGAAGATGAGAAATCACTGCGCGAGCAAATTGAACAACTAGTCGTGAGTGAGAAATACGCCTGCGATACTGCCGCCGACGGCCGCGAAGGGCTCTATTTGGGCAGTGAATATGATTACGATTTGGCGATTATCGACTTAGGCTTGCCGTTACTTGACGGCATACAGCTGATCAAACAATTGCGCAGCAAAAACCGTAATTTTCCGGTATTGATTTTAACCGCGCGCGGCAACTGGCAAGATAAGGTCCAGGGATTGGAAGCTGGTGCCGACGACTATCTCACTAAACCCTTTCACCCCGAAGAACTGCGCGCACGCCTGCATGCGCTGTTGCGCCGCTCCACGGGCCACGCCGCACAATTGCTGCAGTGTGGCCCGGTGACAATTGACCTGAGTGCACGCCGCGTGCACCGCGACAATGAAGAAGTGGAACTCACCAGTTTCGAATACAACACGCTCACATACCTGGCATTGCACGCTGGCAAAAACGTCTCCAAGACCGAATTGACCGAACATCTTTACGCGCAGGATTATGATCGCGATAGCAATGTTATTGAGGTGTTTGTCGGTCGTCTGCGCAAAAAACTCGACCCGGATGGCAGCCTGAATTTAATCAGCACCCAGCGGGGACTGGGCTATCGCTTTAATACTGTAAAATCCTGATTGGGTTATCTGCAGTGCTGAGCAAAAAATTTTCTTCTATCAGCGCCCGGCTGTTTTTTGCATCTGCACTGCTGTTGCCGATATTTCTGGGATTGAGCGGCTTTTTTCTCGATCAAGCCTTTCAAACCAGCCTGGTTACCGCCGAAAAAATTCGCCTGCGCCACAATATTTATTTGCTGTTTAGCGCCGCCAGCCTGCCGGTAAAACCACTGAAAAAAAATGAACAGCCGCGCCTGTTGCTACCGCGCGAGCTTAAAGACAAGGATTTTGAACGCATCAACTCCGGCTTATACGGCTATCTGTTTAACGACCAGAAACAATTGGTATGGAAATCCAACTCCACATCAGTTCAAACCTCGCCGGCTTACGACACCATTTCTCCCGTCCGCAACAAAGAATCCGCCGAAATCCTGTTTGAAATGGACAATGAGGATTACTTCATCGCTTATACAGATATCTATTGGGAGGTAGCCAAAAATCGCGAGGTACCTTTTCGCTTTGTAGTAGTGCATGACAGTGAAGATTTTATTGCCGAGAAAACCGCTTATCGCAACCAACTCTGGCAGTGGCTGGGCGCACTTGGCTTGTTGCTGCTGATGGCGCAAACCATCATTTTGCGCTGGGGTCTCAAGCCCCTCAAAAAACTTGCGGTAGCGCTCAACGCCATGCAGAGCGGAAATACCAGTGATATCCAGGGCAATCACCCGGAAGAGCTGCAGGACGTAGTGGACAGCCTCAACCAGGTACTCGCGCGTGAAAGCGCCCTGCGCCAGCGCTATCGCAACAGTCTGAGTGATCTCGCACACAGCCTAAAGACACCGCTCGCCGTATTACAGGCAAGGCTTGGTCAGCAATCCCGGGATGCGGAACTGCAGCAGCTTGTAGATGAACAAGTGGCACGCATGAACCAGGTAGTGACTTACCAATTACAGCGCGCCGTTTCCAGCCAACAACAGGGCAGCCACCAACGCACACCCGTCGAACCCGTATTGCAGCGGCTTACCAAGGTGCTTCTGAAGGTCTACGCCGATAAAAACATCGACGTAAAACTGGCACTGGATAGCAATGCAGTCTTTGCAGGCGATGAACAGGATTTGATGGAAATGCTGGGAAATATTACCGAAAACGCCTTTAAATATGGCAAATCCCAAGTACATATCAGCAGTCAGCCGGAGGGTAAACAACTGCTGATTACTATTGCCGATGATGGCCCTGGCGTACCTGCCGATCAACAGCGCCGCATACTGGAACGAGGCCAACGTCTGGACACCACGATTCCCGGCCAAGGTATAGGCCTGGCAGTAGCCGCCGATATTATCCATAGCTATGACGGCAGTATTAGAGTCACAAGCTCCACCTTGGGTGGAGCAGAATTCCAGATTTTATTGCCCCTTGGCAGCTAAAGCATCCCCCCCTCAATCTTCTCCAACTTCTTATAACCAATTTTCCCAAAGTCCGCCGCTTTGTAGGACATATCTCACAGCGACTACCTCCCAGACTCACAGCATTCTCCAATAATGCTGACTAGGGTTTGTCATCTGAAATATCAATAATGGCATCCATAGCAAGTCATCAACGCAGTAGCGATTTGCACACACCAACTTAAGGTTTTAAAGGTCGCCACATAGAGGATCTCATCATGGAGACGAAGAATATGTCAGCAAGAACATGCATTGCGGTAGATTCCACCTGTGACTTGCCCGCAAAATTTATTCAACAGCACAATATCGAAGTACTGCCCATCTATATCAATTATGAGGGTGGCCAGGCGATGGATTACCGCGATCCACAAACCATGCTGGATTTCTACAAGAACCACTCCAAACAACAATTTGGCCTGGCTCAGTCTGACCCGCTGTCTGTAAGCGATATGACTCACATCCTTAAAGAGCGCCTGTTGCCCAAGTACGATTTGGTACAAGTAGTCACAATCAACAGCAAAAAAAGTGATGTATACAAACGCGTATCTGAAGCAGCGCTGGTCAATGAACCCAAATTCCGCGAGCTTGAACAAAGTGAAGGTCGTGCACCTTTCCGCATTCGCCTGTATGACAGCATGTCCATGTTCACCGGCCACGCGCTGCTGGTGTACGAGCTGGTGAAAAAAATCCATGTGGAAAAACTACCGCTGAACAAATCCGTGCGCGCCATCGACAATATGCGCGACCAAGTGTACGGCTATCTAATCCCCAATGATCTGTCTTATATGCGCGACCGCCGTCACCTGCGCAAAGGTGACAACAATATTTCCTGGATCAATTTCAAATTGGCAAGCGCGCTTAACCTGCGCCCCATAGTGCAATTGCACCGCGGCAATACCGACAAAATCGATACCGGCAAAGGCTTTTTAGGTGCTGTGGAAAAACTGTTTGATCATGTTCGCAAGCAAATCAAACAAGGCTTGAGCAGCGATGTGATCACCATGAGCTACGGCGGCTTGCTGGAAGAAATTAAAGACGAGCCGATCATGTTGGCCTTCCGCGAGTTCTGTAAAGACCACAACATTAAAACCATGTTATCCATGATGAGCATGACTGGCGCTATCAATGTAGGCCCAAAATCCTTCGCTCTATCCTTTGCCACCGAAAAGGATCTTGTGTAACTGAATCAGGCCAGGAATCATCGGCATGGATGCCGAGCCGCAAGGATGTGGCATTTCTAATCCCGCGTTATCCCCCTCATCAAAAAAAACAATCATCACACCAACCAATCTGAACCCTGTCATTTTTGGGTAAAAAAATACCGATCAGGTGATCGGCATTTTTAACGGCTGGACGATTTACATCACTGATCGTAACCATTCGGGTTTTGCGACTGCCAACGCCAGGCATCCTGCATCATGCGCTCAAGGCCAAATTTAGCCTCCCAACCCAATTCATCCCTGGCTTTATCAGCCTTGGCATAACAGCTAGCGATATCACCTGGACGACGCGGGGAAATCTTGTAAGGCACGGGACGACCACTGGCTGCTTCAAAAGCCTTAACCATCTGCAATACCGAGTAACCTGTGCCAGTGCCCAGGTTGTACTCACGGCAGCCCGGCTCCACTTTTTCCAGCTTTTTCAATGCCGCTACATGGCCCAGCGCCAAGTCCACTACGTGGATATAATCGCGCACACCAGTGCCATCCACCGTATCGTAATCATCACCAAACACACTCAGCTGAGCGAGCTTGCCGATGGCCACCTGCGCAACGTAAGGCAGCAGATTGTTAGGGATACCCGCCGGATCTTCGCCGATCAGACCACTTTCATGAGCGCCAACGGGATTAAAATAGCGCAGCAGGCTGAAATTCCACCGGCTGCCTGGCGCCTTGGCGATATCCCGCAGAATCTCTTCCACTATCAGTTTGCTACGACCATATGGATTGGTTGCTGATGTTGCAAACGTCTCATCGATGGGCACACTTACGGGATCCCCATAGACAGTCGCAGACGAGCTGAAAATCAATTTCCAAACCTTAAATTCCTCCATCACCTCGGTAAGCGACAGGGTGCCAGCTACATTGTAACGATAGTATTTCATGGGCAACTGGTTGGATTCGCCCACCGCCTTCAAACCGGCAAAGTGCATTACGGCCTGGATTTGATGCTTGCCAAACACATCGCGCATGGCGTCTTTATCATTGATATCCACTTGATAAAACGCAGGTTCCATACCCGTAATTTGCGCTACACGCTTGAGCGATTCCTTTTTGCTGTTGCACAGGTTATCGACCACCACCGGGAAATAGCCGCTGTTGATCAGTTCAACGCAGACGTGGCTGCCAATAAAACCGGCACCGCCAGTAACCAGTACCTGGGGGCGAGACGAGTTGCTTGCTTGAGTCATTGATAAATCCTTGGAGTGCGGGAACATCATTGGGTGAGGCCGGCAGTATACCTACTATTAATCGCCCAGAAAATAAATCATATTAGTAATATTTAAAAATTCATTTAATAAAAAGGCAAGCCGAAGCTTGCCTTTTGGGGTGTGACAGTTAAGCGTTCGAAACTTAGAAAGTTTTGCTCACAGTAGCCACTACGCCGGTTTTACCCAGGAATTTGCCATTGTCAGGAGAGTAGTAAACATCCTCATCGGCATTGGTGCCCACCACGGACAAAGAGCCAACAACTACGCCGAAATCATAAGTGACGCCAACTTTCCAATCGTCATAAGTGCCATCATCAAAGTTTTTAACTTCCTGGTGACCAGCATGCAGATTCAAGGTCAGTTTATCGACCAACTCAAAATTAGCACCTACATCAAGGTATCCACTCTTTTTGGAATCGATAGTGCCGAACAGGTTGCTGGTTGAATAGGAATACTTAACGTAAGCAGGGCCATAACCCAATTGACCATAAACTTCGGTGGTGTTGGCATTTGCCCAACCTTCTACTTTTTCAAGCTCATTGCTTTGGTATTGGTAGCGCAGCACACCCAAATCCCAGCTGAAATCATCGGTGAACTTGCCGCGGAAACCACCGTAAAGGTCCAACTCTACATTGGCGTCACCGCCAATATCTTTAATCCACTTAATGGTCGATGCCCAAGCACCTACATAGAAACCGCTTGGGTTATTGGTGTAATCAATACCACCCTGCACTGCTGGCTTCAGGCGGGTTTGTGAAATGCCACGGTAGCGGTAGTCAGAGGTCACTGCCGCGTTAAAGCTAAGCTGATTGTCAGGTGTGTCTTCCGCATGGACTACGGCAGACGCCAACAGAGCAGAAGCTAAGCCAGTCAATACTAAAGTCTTCTTCATGAGTATTTCCTCTAGATATGCTTTTAAGTGTAATTTTGGAGTCGAATCCTTCGCGATACGACTGAGCAGGATTTTGCAGATAGCACGCCAACTTTATATTTTCTTTGTATTTCATAGACTTAAAATCCATATACCAACTTGCATACAGCAAAACACTCCAGCATTGCACCAAAACAACACACATGAGCGCACTTAAGGTTACTGGCAGGCACCATTTTGGTTCAGCGATATTTGTAATGCTCACTTTTTAGCTCCTCCAATTCATTTCCCTGCCAGGCATGGCGCCTTAAACCCGATATTGCCCAGCCTTCACTTGATAATTCGAGATACAGCAAGAGCGCCAAAATCACCAGCGCAGCACCCAGCCACAACTGCCAACTCAAGGTTTCCTTACCTGCCCAAGCTCCCAGAATCAACGCGAGTATGGGAGTCATAAACGTAATGAGCGAAACAGCAGAAGCCGACATACGCGCTAACACATAGAAAAATAATGCAGCGCCTATCAGCGAACCAAACACTGACAAGTAACCAACGGAAGCCAGGGATTTTGTCGAGATATTTGAAGGAATGTGGCCATCCAGATACCACCAACTCAACAACAATCCCGGCAAGGCAAATAACACAGTGCCCAGAGCCTGATTAAATGCATCAACGCCGACACCTGTATCCATTTTTTTTACCAGCACACTGCTAAAGCTGAATAAAAAGCAGGACAACAAAATCCCTGCGATACCGTAAACGGCGCGCACATCAAATTGAAACTGGTGATAAAAAATAACTTGTAACCCAACCAGTGCGAGCGCCAATGCAAATACCCGCTTAATCGTAAAAGGATTTTGCTTAAGCAGTATCAGCGTCATTAAGCCAGTGACGAAAGGCGACATGGCAAATACAACTGCTACCATTCCAGACGGAATAAACTGCGCAGACCAATAGACCACTGGCATATTGGGGAAAATGCCGATAGCGCCCGCAGCATAAACACGCCACACCTGCGGATGCGCAAATAATTTGCGGCCAAGCAATGCGTTAATAACCAGCCCCAGAGACAGGGCGAAAGACATGCGCAGCAATACCGCTGCGATAAAACTCAGGCTGTCACTACTCCACTGAATGGTCAGCGGCGTGGTTGCCCATATAAGCACCACCATTAAATAAGCAATTAACACTACCATGCGCCAGCTCCTTTTTTTCAGGCAGCAAAACGCTGCCCTTAGGTGTATGGCTGCAGGAGAAAACGTGCGGTATTTGTCGAGGTAAAAACAAAAAAGGCCGCAGGTTTTATGCTGCGGCCTTTGAGAAATCGGGATTAGTTACTAGCTTCTACTAACACTCCCATCAAAATCCGCGAATGAACGCATATACCCGGTCCAGGAACAGACGGGTCGTTTGGCGCAAATTCGATTCGCAAAATGTTGATGTAGAGTTTTCATAAATTTTGAAATGTGTTGAAAAAAGAACTAATTGGGATGGACAGGACTCTAAATGATCCTTATAACTTTCTCAACCGTTTTGTGAATATTTTTTTATAAGAATATTTCCCCTATACTCGCCTGCATATTTCGAAAAACACATATATGAAAAACTACCTCCTATGAAAACCTATCTCGTCGGCGGCGCGGTCCGCGATAAATTGCTTGGCTATCCTTTCCATGAAAAAGATTGGGTTGTCGTAGGTGCAACACCCGAAGAAATGGAACAACAAGGTTTTGTTGCCGTAGGTAAAGACTTTCCAGTTTTTTTACATCCGCACACCAAAGAGGAATACGCCCTCGCTCGCACCGAGCGCAAAACCGGTCGAGGTTATGCTGGCTTCAGTTTTTATTGCGGCGAAGATGTCAGTATTGAAGATGATTTGATGCGTCGCGATCTCACCATCAATGCCATCGCCGAAGATGACCAGGGCAACATCATTGACCCTTATGGCGGACAACAAGATCTACACGATAAAAAATTACGTCATGTCTCCGATGCATTTTTGGAAGACCCTGTGCGAGTGTTGCGCATCGCCCGCTTCGCCGCACGCTATCACCATTTGGGTTTTACCATCGCCGACGAAACACAGGCACTCATGCGCGGCATGGTGGACAACGGCGAGGTGGATCATCTGGTTGCCGAGCGAGTATGGAAAGAAATGCAGCGCGCGCTGAGCGAGGCTAATCCGGAGATTTTTATTCAATCCTTGCGCGATTGCGGTGCACTGGCTCGTTTACTGCCGGAGATAGAGCAACTCTTCGGCGTCCCACAAACTGCAATTCACCACCCTGAAGTGGATACAGGCGTCCATACACTCATGAGCCTGCAGCAGGCAGCAAAATTAAGCGAAGATACCTGTGTGCGCTTTGCCACTTTGGTGCACGATCTTGGCAAGGGCACCACACCGCAGGAAGAGTGGCCGCGCCATATAGCTCATGAAGGACGAAGCATTCCGCTGGTGAAGCAACTCTGTGAACGCATTGCCGCTCCGCGCGATTATCGCGACCTGGCCTTAATCGTGGCCCAGTGGCACACTCACTGCCACCGCGCACTTGAGCTTCGCCCCGGCACAGTCCTATCACTACTACAGGGCACAGATGCTTTTCGCCGGCCGGAACGCTTCAACCAATTCTTACTATGTTGCGAAGCGGATGCACGCGGCCGCACAGGTTTTGAGGAACGGGATTATCCGCAAGCCAAATATTTGCGCGATGCACTCACGCATTGCCAGCAAATCGATATGAAGGCGATAAGTGCGGGCGGCTTTACCGGTAAAGCCTTCGGCGATGAAGTTGATCGTCAACGCTTATCCCTATTGAGTGAACACAAAGCCAATCAAGATGCGAGCAACGCCCAATGATACATACGCAACTACTGACCAGCACCGGCGAATGCCTTATCGGCGGCGAAGAATTAATTGAACAATGGCGCAGCGACAACCAGAGTTTTATCTGGATAGACCTCGAAGGCGAGCGTCCCCAGCAAGAGCAAGAAATGCTACATGAACTCGGCTGCCATAAGCTTGCTATTGAGGATGTGCAGCGCTATCGCCATCCGCCAAAAACTGAAACTTTCGATAACTACACGTTGATTTTGTATCGCGGCCTGAGTGAATTTAAAAAAGATCTTACCTTCAAGCAGATGACCATCGCCCTCTTCGCTGGCGATCGCTGTCTGATCAGTTGCCACCAGCGCCCCTCTCGTGGCGTCACTTATTTTTGGCAACACGCCCATAAAGAAAACTTGCTGGTCAGCCCCGGCCTGTTGGCGGCACGCATCATGAAATTTTCCGTGGGCTGTTATCTGGAATCCATTCTGGAATTTGAGCCATCGCTCAATGAACTGGAAGATTCCATGCAAGAAAAACCTAGCGATGACGTACTGCGCGAACTTATCGCTTACAAATCACGCCTGCGAAAATTGAAAAGAATCTTCAGCTATCACGAGCGACTGGTCACCAATTTATTAAAAGATATTCCCCAACGCCTAATTGATGAAGATGGTGATATTGAGCACGGCCTACAAGATTTATTCGAACGCTGCGAACGCCTCAACAGCCTGTGCACCATGTACTACGAAATTTGTGGCGACTTGATCGATGGCTACTTGTCCATCAGCTCTCACCAACTTAACAACACCATGAAAGTGCTCACCGTAATCACGGCAATTTTTGTTCCGCTCACATTTATCGTGGGTGTCTATGGTATGAACTTTGACAACATGCCGGAACTGCACTGGCATTTTGGATACTACTATGTATGGGGGATTATGTTGCTTGTAGCAAGTGCGGCCACCATTGTTGCCTATAAACGCTGGCTATAATTCACAGAGTAAAAAAGCCAGGCGCTGTAACCAAAGCATCACGAAATATTAATAAACGGGTCTTATTGTGCGCGACTGCATTGCAACAGCAACGCAGTCCCATAACAGAATACAAACACAATAAGGTACCTCCATGCGTCATTTAACCCGCTTGCTAACCACAGCAGCATTTGTTTGCGCTCCACTTACCAGCCACGCACTTACCGCCGGCGATATTGCCCTCATAGGTATTTATACAGATGCGCCGGACAAAACAGCATTTGTAACACTCGCCACTATCCCCGGCGGCACCAGCATTAATTTTACGGACAACGGCTGGAAATCTTCTGGCAGCTTTCACACTGGTGAAAATACAGTAACCTGGACAGCACCGGCCGGTGGCGTAACAGCCGGGAGCGTTGTTGCACTGGACATGTCAAACCTGTCCAACAGTGGCGATCAAGTTATTGCTTACACAGGCTCTGCCAGCAGCCCCAATTTATTATTTGCATTGAACGATGACGGTAGCAGCTGGGCCAGCGATGCCACCAGCGATAATAATTCTGCACTGCCCACCGGGCTTGTTAACGGCAGTACCGCCATAGCGCTGAGTGAAAAAGATAATTGCGCTTATACTGGCTCAACCACCGGCACAGCAGCACAACTGCGCGCTGCCATTGCCAACAAAACCAACTGGACTTGCGATGACAGCAACTTCCCCACATGGCCGAGCAGTTTTACTGTGAGCACATCTGGCACTAGCAGCTCAAGCTCTAGCAGCAGCTCATCCAGCTCCAGTAGCAGCGCGCCATCAGTACCGCCTACCGCTACTTACCAACAAGCCGCTGATGGCTCCGCTGCAGTTTGGGCCGGCGATCACTTTATTAATTTCGATGATGAAACCAACATAGCTCGTTTGTATAAAGTGGGCACAAGCAGCGCACCGGTAAAAACCTGGAATCTCACCAGCGCCCTGGGCTTAAGTAAAGAAGCTGATTTTGAAGATGCCGCGCGCATCGGCAATGACGTATTGCTGATCACCTCTCACGGTCGCAACAAAGATGGTGAATACAAAGAAGATCGCTACCGCTTCGCCCGCCTGGCCGTAACTGGCACTGGCGCCACCACTGGCCTGAGCGTTACTGGCTACACCAAAACACTGGTGCAAAGCCTGCTCAATAGCAGCAATTGGCAACAACCCGATACCGAAGTGATTACACTCATTCAGCAACGCACCCAATTGCAAACTGCCACAGCGCCCAACCTCGCCCCCAAAGTTGACGGTTTTAATATTGAGGGCCTTGCGCAATTGCCCGGTGCAACCCCACGCATTGCTATAGGTTTGCGCAATCCTTTAATTAACAATCAAGCCATTATCATTACGCTGGAAAACCCATTGCAAGCTGCCACTGGTAGCACGCCCATTTTCGGCCAGGCGATTCGTTTGGATTTGGGCGGCTATGGTGTACGCGCCATGTATTGGTCTGCCACTGACAACATGATGTACATTTCTGCCGGCCATATTAATTCCGATCCGGAAGCGCAATTCTTTTTGTACCGTTGGAATGGCCAACCCACGTCACCTGCAGAATATTTAGGCGCAGTGCAACACAGCAGCGGCGGTTCACTGGAAGCTCTCTTGTTGCACGAAGGCACCAAATCACTGCGCATTTTTGTGGACGAAGGTGCAGTGTTGATTAACGGCACAGAAAACAAATCATTGCCAACAGCTGACCAGCGTTTCCACGACATGCTGTTCACCCTGCCTTAATTATTTAAGTAAAACCCTTAGTGCAGGACGCATGGAAATGACTACAAGCCCCGACTCAATATCGGGGCTTTTTTATGGAAGATATTATTCGGGAGAAGAAATAACGCGCCCATGCCATTCAAAAAAAATGGGCCAAAGCGACTGGGCGTTTTTATCGTAGACCTGCCAAAGGTTGGCGTAGGATTTTTGACAAATTGGATGAACCGCATTGGGAGCCAATTCAGAAAGCGGTAACAACACGAATGCATTTTCAAGGATTTCACCGCGCGGCAACTCAACACCTGCCTCTACGCCGATAAAATTATCGTAAGTGAGTATATCTATATCCAGTGTGCGCGGGCTGTATTTGGGGCCGGTGCGTAGGCGGCCATTATCATCTTCGATTTTTTTCAGCGTCTCGGACAAAGTGGCGATAGTTTTATCCGTTGTAATTCCGACGACCAGATTAAAAAAACGACTACCTTTAAAACCGACAGATTCGCTTTCATACACGCGCGAAATTTGCAGCTCACCAAACTGCTGCGCCAGCGCATCCAAACCGGCGATAATATTTTTTTCGCGGCTGAGATTGCTACCCAAACTCAAATAGACTTGTGTCATGCGGGCTGCTCTGGCTTGCGGCCACGCTCGATAATTAAACCCACAGCGCGCGCGCCCAACACAGCGTTGGGTTTGCTCAATTGCAAACGCAACCAGGGCACGTGAAATTCACGGCGAATCAACTCCGCAACTTCTTCAGCAAGCGTCTCAACCAAAAGAGCTGCGCGCGTTTGCACATAATCGATCACACGCAGTGAGACAGCGTGGTAGTTGAGCGCATATTGCAAATCATCGCTGGCGGCTGCCGCGCGAATATCGCTGGCCATCTCAATATCAAACACCAGGGTTTGCTTTACTTGGCGCTCCCAATCGTAGACGCCAATAATGGTATCTATGCGCAGCTCGCGAATAAAAACTATGTCCATAAATTCTCTCAAAGAGGAGGCAAGCTGTTGAGCGGCCAGCGCGCTTTTACGTTTACCGCAAGCGGTTCATGCTGGGTTGCAAGCAACCGCTGGCAACCGGCGTAGGCAATCATGGCGCCGTTGTCGGTGCAAAATTCGTGGCGAGCGTAAAACACTTTTGCATTAATTTTGGCAAGCGCCACTTCGAGATCTTTGCGCAGCTTTTTATTGGCCGACACACCGCCAGCAATTACCAGCGTTTTCAATCCGGTTTGCTCAAGCGCGCGCTTGCATTTGATTGTCAGCGTTTCCACCACAGCGGTTTGGAACGCGCAGGCGATATCGGCACAGGTTTGATCATCCGGCAAACCATTGGCTTGCTTGTGTTGGGCGACTGTCGTGAGCGTATAGGTTTTCAAACCGCTAAAACTGAAATCCAGGCCGGGGCGATCCACCATGGGGCGAGGGAATACAAAACGTCCCTCAACGCCTTTGTCGGCGAGGGCGGCGATTTGCGGGCCACCAGGATAATCCAGGTCGAGCATCTTGGCAGCCTTGTCGAAAGCTTCACCAGCAGCGTCATCCAGGGATTCGCCCAGCAGTTCGTAAACACCAATCGCATCAACTTTAACCAGCTGGGTGTGGCCGCCGGACACCAGCAGCGCCACAAACGGGAATTGCGGAGGATTAGCCTCCAGCATGGGCGCCAGCAGATGACCTTCCATGTGATGAACTCCAATCGCCGGCACACCCCAGGCATAAGCGAGCGAGCGACCAAGGGACGCGCCCACCATAAGAGCGCCAATCAGGCCGGGACCGGAGGTATAGGCGATACCGTCTATATCCGCCGCCGTGGAGCCGCTTTTGGCCAGCACCTCGTTGATCAGCGGCAGGGTTTTGCGCACATGGTCGCGCGAGGCCAGTTCCGGCACTACGCCGCCGTATTCGGCGTGTAGGGCGATCTGACTATAAAGAGTATGGGCGAGCAGGCCGCGCTCGCTGTCGTACACGGCTACGCCGGTCTCATCGCAGGAAGTTTCCAGGCCGAGGATGCGCATTGTCGTCTCCCGAATTGCAGGGCGGCCATAATATAGAAGATAGCGGTACAAAAACAGGCTGGAGGTTGCAGCTGCAAACAGAAGTGTATAGAATCCGCACCCCTCGGATACTTCACCAGCAGACGTCCGCGTCGCCTGCCGCAAGGCTTGGGAAATATCCACCAAGACATCATTTTTCAGAACACACAGGTCATAACATGCCTTCAGTAAAACTTAAAGAAAACGAACCCTTTGATGTAGCCCTGCGTCGCTTCAAGCGCGCCTGTGAAAAAGCCGGCATCCTGGCTGACGTACGCGCTCGTGAGTGCTACGAAAAGCCCACCACCATTCGCAAACGCGATGCTGCTGCCGCTGTTAAGCGTCACGCTAAAAAGGTTCAACGCGAATCTAAAAAGTTTACTCGTCTGTATTAATTTTTGATGGGTTCGCCCTGCTCCCGCAGCTAGCGCCAATCCACCTAAAATGATGCCTTGACCTGAAAACCGCGATTCACTCGGTGATTCGCGGTTTTTTGCTGCCTGCGATTTGCACCCCCTCCCAACCTCCCCCTCATTAAGGGGGAGGAGCCTACTCCCAGCTTAATAAAGGGCAGCCCTCTCAAATGAGAGGACGATGCCGCGAGCAACCCCTCCCCCTCAATGAGGGGGAGGCCGGGAGGGGGTCAATCCGCCGGGAAGGGGCCTCCCCAGAGCTTTCACACAAGACAAAAAGAACCCATACTATCCACCCAAAAACACTAACTCCACCTCCTTTATGGCCGGCCTAATCCCCCAAAGCTTCATCGACGATCTGCTCGACCGCATCGATATAGTCGATACGGTGGACAGCCGCGTTAAGCTGAAAAAGACCGGCAAGAACTACAGCGCCTGCTGCCCCTTCCACGACGAGAAAACTCCCTCTTTTACAGTCAGCCCCGACAAGCAGTTCTATTATTGCTTCGGCTGCGGCGCCAGTGGCAATGCCTTGGGTTTCGTCATGGATTACGAGCGCCTGAGCTTTCCCGAAGCGATTGAGTCCCTCGCCCGCGTTGCCGGCCTGACGGTACCCCGTGAAGTCCAGACCGAAGCCCAGGTCAAGCGCGAACAAGAGCGCAAAAGCATCTACAACCTGCTGGAAAAAGCCGACGAGTTTTACCAACAGCAACTGCGCCAGCACCCCAGCAAACACATGGCCGTGAATTATTTGAAAGGCCGCGGCCTGGACGGCAAAACTGCTAAAGAATACGGTGTAGGTTTCGCGCCGCCCGGCTGGGACAATCTACTCAAAGCCCTGGCACAAAACGATGAAGACAAGCACTTGCTGATTGAAGGCGGCATGCTGATCCACCACGAAAACGACAACAAACTCTACGACCGCTTCCGTCACCGCATTATGTTCCCCATCCGCGATATTCGCGGCAGGGTGATCGGCTTTGGCGGTCGCGTACTGGGTGACGACAAACCCAAATACCTCAACTCGCCGGAAACCCCCATTTTCCACAAAGGTCAGGAACTCTATGGTCTTTATGAAGCTCGCCAGGCCTATCGCGACCTGCCGCGCCTGCTGGTGGTGGAAGGCTATATGGACGTAGTGAGCCTGGCGCAATTTGGCATCCGCTACGGCGTGGCCACCCTCGGCACCGCCTGCGGCGAAGACCACCTCGACAAAGCCTTCAAATACACCAACGAAGTTGTCTTCTGCTTTGACGGTGATAAAGCCGGCCGCAGCGCCGCCCATCGCGCGCTGGAAGCGTCATTAGGCGTGATGACCGATGGTCGCACTGTGAAGTTTTTGTTCCTGCCCGAGGGCGAAGATCCGGACACACTGGTCCGCCAGATAGGTCCAGACAAATTCGAAAACATGGTCGAGTTGGCGGTACCGTTTGAAGATCATCTGTTCGACGCCGTGGCCGAAGGCCTGAATATCCGCACCATGGAAGGCCGCGCCGCCTTCGCCAAACGCGCCGCCCCCATGCTGGAAAAACTGCCCAAAGGCATTTTTCGCGAACTGATGTTTGAAAACCTGGCGACCCGCACCGGCCTGAATCGCACCATTTTGCAGGAACTGGTGAGCGAACCCGCCCCCACTGAACCCGCCACGCAGATCACTGCACCAACTCCAAAAACTGCAGTCCGAGCGGGCAGCGCACAAAACCGGCCGTCACTACCCAGTGAGCCAATCCCACATCATCATTACGAACCTTACTATTCGCCTGCACCCGCCGACGTTAACGAAGCCGCCTATGATGCCCCGCCCGCCGACTACGAAGAGTATTACCGCGAGCCGCGAGACAATCGCCCGCAACAGCAAACCCTGCAAGCGCGCCCGACATCTGGCTACAACCGCTATCTGATGCCGCCAGCACAAAAGGCCTTGGCCCTACTCATAGCCAATCCAACCCTGGCCGCTGACGAGCCGGATCACGATAGCTGGCTGGCCGCGGCAGAATCTGACCTGCAGATGCTCGGCCGCCTGCTCAAAGTGCTGCATGAGCGCCCGCATTACAATTTGTCACACCTGATTGGCTACTGGCGCGGCATCTATGGCGCGGAGGATACCGAGCGCCTGGCCGCCATCGCCGGCAGCGACTTACTACAAGCTACCAACCTTCTGACCCAACCCCGTCAGGACAAACCCGCCAAGGCAGACTACGACGCCCAGGCCGCTTTTGCCGGCTGCATAGCCACCCTGCGCCGCCAACAGCACGAAAAAGCCCATAACGACTCACTCGCCAGCCTGAAATCCACCGATTTCAACGAAGAAGCCAAACGCCGGGCGTTGGAAATACTGGCGCGTAAAAAGCAACAATCGACAAAACCAGAATAAATCACCCTATCCCCCTTTATATATGCCTCGCCGCCCCCATCATGCGGGCAAGCAGGGCGGATGGCGCCTCACTTACTGCCGCCTATAGCAAGCATCCGCCCGGATTTCGCCTAGAATCCATCCTGACACTTGCGCTATAATCGCGCGCTTTGCATTTCACTCACCAAGTTTGACAGGGTCAATTAATGTCTGATGACGCACAACAGCAACAGTCTCGTATTAAAGAGCTGATCGCCCGCGGTAAAGAACAGGGCTACCTCACCTACGCGGAAGTTAATGACCACCTGCCGGAGGACATTTCCGATCCGGATCAGGTTGAAGACATTATTCAAATGATCAACGACATGGGGATTCGCGTATACGAAACCGCACCCGATGCCGACACCTTATTGATGACCGACGGAGATGCCGCCGCCGACGAGATAGCTGCCGCTGAAGCCGCTGCCGCCCTGGCCGCCGTAGAAACCGAAGCCGGCCGCACCACCGACCCGGTGCGTATGTACATGCGCGAAATGGGCACCGTAGAACTGCTCACTCGCGAAGGCGAAATCGTTATCGCCAAGCGCATCGAAGAAGGTGTGCGCGAGCTGATGCACGCCCTCGCCTACTGGCCCGGCGCCGTGCAGCACGTGCTGGACGAATATGCCCTGGTAGCCAAAGAAGAGCGCCGCCTGGCTGATGTAATCATCGGCTGGCTGGATCCGGTCGAAGAAATCCCCGCCGTATTGGTTGATGACGATGCCGAAATCGAAGTTGCTCCTGTTGCTGGCGCCAAAGCACCTGCAGACGACGAAGAGGAAGAAGGCAGCGGCGATAGCGAGGAAGAAGAAGCCGTATCGGGTGTAGATCCAGAAGAGGCCCGCGTACGCTTCGAAGCCCTGCAAGCTCAGTTCGACAAAGCCACCAAAGCCCTGAGCAAACACGGCTACAACAGCAAGCAAGCGCAAAAAGAGCTGAGCGACTTGGGCGACCTGTTCAAGTTCTTCAAAATCCCGGCGCGCCAGTTCGACCCTATCTACAACAAAGCGCGCGAGACCCTGGAGCACATCCGCAAGCAAGAGCGCCAGATCATGGGCCTCTGCACTATTCGCGCACAGATGCAACGCAAAACCTTTATCAAAGAATTCCCCGGCAACGAAACCAATGAAGATTGGCTGCCCGAATTGCTGAAAGGCAAAGTCGAAAACGCCGAGAAACTGCAAGCCGTACTGCCTGACGTTGTTGCCGGCCAGCAATCCTTGATCCAGGTTGAAACCGAAAGCGGCCTGAGCCTCGCCAGCATTAAAGATATCAACCGCCGCATGTCTATCGGCGAAGCGCGCGCCCGTCGCGCCAAAAAAGAAATGGTCGAGGCCAACCTGCGTCTCGTAATTTCTATCGCCAAGAAGTACACCAACCGCGGTTTGCAATTCCTCGATCTGATTCAGGAAGGCAACATCGGTTTGATGAAAGCGGTGGATAAGTTCGAATATCGTCGCGGCTACAAATTCTCCACTTATGCAACATGGTGGATTCGCCAGGCAATCACTCGCTCCATCGCCGACCAGGCGCGCACCATCCGTATCCCGGTACACATGATTGAGACCATCAACAAGCTCAACCGCGTATCGCGCCAGATGCTGCAAGAGATGGGTCGCGAGCCAACGCCGGAAGAACTCGGCGAACGCATGGACATGCCAGAAGACAAAGTGCGTAAAGTGCTGAAAATCGCCAAAGAGCCAATCTCCATGGAAACGCCCATCGGCGACGATGAGGATTCGCATCTGGGGGATTTCATCGAAGACACCACCATCGTATCTCCGGTTGAATCAGCCACCATGGAAGGCCTGATGGAAGCCACCCGCGAAGTCCTCGCCGGCCTCACAGCCCGCGAAGCCAAAGTACTGCGCATGCGCTTCGGTATCGACATGAACACCGACCACACGCTGGAAGAAGTAGGCAAACAGTTCGACGTAACCCGCGAACGTATCCGCCAGATCGAAGCCAAGGCCCTGCGCAAACTGCGCCACCCTTCCCGCTCCGATCACCTGCGCAGCTTCCTGGACGACTAATAGTTGTTCTAAGCAGCCAGCGAAGCCGATTAATTGCACAATTAACCGGCAACCCAAAACCCGCCCAGTGCGGGTTTTGTTTTTAGTGCAATCAATAAGTTACAAACTTTTTACCCCAACACACAAAGACTATAGCCACATCCAAAACAAGCCCCTATAATGCGGCCCTCAATGTGCAATGCACAAAAGCTTTTGGGGCCTATAGCTCAGTTGGTTAGAGCATCCGACTCATAATCGGCAGGTCACTGGTTCAAGTCCAGTTGGGCCCACCACTTAATAAAAAAGCCCTGTAGGCAAAACCTACAGGGCTTTTTTATTTAACGCGTAAGCGCTGGTGTTGTTCTTCGAAGTGCCTGGTTCACAAACGCCCCGAAGCCCGAAGGGTCAAAACAAACCTTAGTTTGTTTTGATTAACTCCAGTTAGGCTGCCTATTTAATTCCGAGTTTTCCAAGCAAATGCTATATTGCAGCGCGAGTTTTGCTTGCCAATAAGCCCAAATAACAAAACAGCAATCAAAATCATTTAGGGAGCAACTACCGAGAAATTATCGGCAGTTCGAAAAAGACACGGCAACTCCTAAGAATTATTTAGTGGTTCACATAGGGCATCAAGTTCAACTATTGAAGTTGGTCAGAAAACACCTAATGAAAGCGTTGCAACCAGCTTCCGAAAAGAAGAACTATCCGGAAATTCTGAATAGTTAAGGGACGGCATTTGAAACCCTTAATAAAACGAGCTGGGTTAAAACTCAGCAGGTGCAAAATATGTACACACTCATACCGATATAAAGATTTGTCCGTAAATTTGATTAGGGTAAGAAAGTGGTAGGTTCCAAATTGGAACCTACCAAATCCCAGAAATTACCAGCGAAAGCCTATATTTTCATCCACCAACTTAATGACGATGAAAAGCTAAAGAATCAGGAACAACAGAATGACAAGTACTCAACAACGCAAGGCCCTGCAAAGCCAAATCTGGGCGATTGCTAACGATGTACGTGGAGCCGTTGACGGCTGGGATTTTAAACAATACGTACTCGGCACACTGTTTTACCGCTTTATCAGCGAAAACTTTGCCAGCTACATTGAGGCCGATGACGACAGTATTGTTTATGCGAAATTACCCGACAACATAATCACGCCTGAAATCAAAGATGATGCCATTAAAACCAAAGGCTATTTTATCTACCCCAGTCAGCTATTCGCCAATGTTGCGGCCAATCCTGATACGAATGAAAATTTGAATACAGAGTTGAAAGCGATTTTCTCCGAGATTGAAGGTTCAGCTCATGGTTACCCCTCCGAACACGATATCAAAGGCTTGTTTGCTGATTTTGATACCACCAGCAACCGCTTGGGCAATACGGTAAAAGATAAAAACAAGCGTCTGGCTGACGTGCTTAAAGGTGTAGCCAAACTTGAATTTGGCACTTTCGATGCGGCTCATATAGATTTATTCGGCGATGCCTACGAATTTCTTATCTCCAACTACGCTGCTAATGCAGGTAAATCAGGCGGCGAATTTTTTACACCGCAGCATGTGTCCAAATTAATTGCGCAGCTCGCCATGCATGGCCAAACCAGCGTGAATAAAATTTATGACCCCGCTTGTGGTTCTGGCTCGCTCTTGTTGCAAGCCAAAAAACATTTTGATGCGCATATTATTGACGAAGGTTTTTACGGGCAGGAGTTAAACCACACCACCTACAATCTTGCGCGTATGAATATGTTTTTGCATAACATTAACTACGACAAGTTTAATATCCAATTAGGCGACACCTTACGCAGCCCGCATTTTGGCGATGACAAGCCCTTTGATGCGATTGTCTCCAACCCGCCTTACTCGGTGAAATGGATTGGTAGCGACGACCCAACCCTGATTAACGATGACCGCTTTGCGCCAGCGGGTGTACTTGCGCCAAAATCCAAAGCAGACTTTGCCTTTGTGTTACATGCGTTAAGTTATTTATCCAGCAAAGGCCGCGCGGCGATTGTGTGCTTCCCCGGTATTTTTTACCGTGGCGGTGCAGAACAAAAAATTCGCCAATACTTGGTGGATAACAATTACGTGGAAACAGTGATTTCGCTTGCACCCAATTTGTTTTTTGGTACCACCATAGCAGTAAATATTTTGGTACTCTCTAAACACAAAACCGACACGACTACACAATTTATTGATGCCAGCGGTTTATTTAAAAAGGAAACCAATAACAATATTCTGACCGATGCGCATATTGAAGAAATTATGAAGGCGTTTGATAGCAAAGCGAATATAGATCACTTTGCAAGATCAGCACCTTACGAAGAAGTTGCTAAAGAGTACAACCTATCCGTCAGCGGCTATGTGGAAGCCAAAGACACTCGTGAAGTGGTGGATATTACCAAACTCAATGTCGAACTTAAAATCACCGTTTCTAAAATCGACCAACTTCGCAAAGAGATTGATTCGATTGTTGCGGAGATTGAGGGGTTGGATGCATGAGCAATTTAAGCTTTATGGAAAAGCTGCTGGAAGGAGTTGAGGTGAAATGGACAGACTTAGGGGCAGTTTCCGAAATATACGACGGGACTCATCAGACTCCTAAATATACAGATACTGGCATTCCTTTTGTTAGCGTTCAGAACATTAAAAATCTTTACGGAACGGAAAAATTTATTTCGGCGGAAGATTTTGAAAAGTACAAATATAAGCCCCGTAAAAATGATTTGTTTATGACAAGAATTGGTGATGTTGGCACTTGCGCAGTCGTTGAAAATGATGAACCACTTGCATATTACGTTACGCTTGCCCTGATTCGTGTAAGCCAAGAGACTGTATTGCCTAAATTCATAAAATATTTTATTGAAAGCGGATTTGGCAAAGTAGAGCTCTATAAGCGAACGCTTATACATGCTGTTCCAATGAAAATTAACTTGGGTGAAATTGGCAAGATAGTCATCCCCATCCCCTGCCCAGAAAACCCAAAAAAATCTCTGGGAATCCAAGCTGAAATAGTCCGAATTTTGGACGCATTTACCGCGCATACCGCCGAGCTTACAGCCGAGCTTACAGCCCGCAAAAAACAATACAACTACTATCGCGATAAGTTATTGAGTTTTGAAGAGGGGGATGTGGAGTGGAAGACGTTGCCGGAGATGGCGCTTGATTTTGGGCGCGGGAAATCTAAGCATCGTCCGAGAAATGACGAGAAGTTGTATGGTGGTGATATACCCTTCATACAAACAGGCGATATTAGAAACGCATCGCACATCATCATGCAATATAGTCAAACATACAGCGAGCTGGGATTAAGGCAAAGCAAGTTGTGGCCTAAGGGAGCGCTGTGTATCACAATCGCAGCCAATATAGCGGAGACTTCAATATTAGGTTTCGATGCTTGTTTTCCTGATAGTGTGATTGGCTTTGTTGCTGATCCTAAAAAAACCAGCGCTGGTTATGTTGAATATCTCCTTCAATCAATTAAAAACAAGTTGGAAGAGAAAGGAAAAGAAAAAAGCAGTGCACAGAGCAATATCAATCTTGCTACTTTTGAGCAGTTAAAACTTCCCTTTCCTTCGATCGCAGAGCAAGCTCGCATCGTTGCCATCCTTGATCAATTCGACACGCTAATAAGTTCCATTACCGAGGGTTTACCCCGCGAAATCGAACTTCGCCAAAAGCAATACGAGCATTACCGCGATTTGCTGTTGAGTTTTCCTAAGTTAGAAGAGGTGGCTGCATAAAATGAGCAAAACGCTAACGGAAATAGCCGAGCAGCTAAGTACGCCGCAACGTTTATTAAAGACTGTCACTGAAGAAAAAAGAAGAGTTGCCCCTAAGCAAGTAGAAGAAATTAAGCCTGTTCCAAAAGTACAGCTCATCTATGCTTTTAATGGCACAGGAAAAACGCGCCTATCTCGCGAGTTCAAGCAAGTCGTCGCGCCTAAAGGTAATGGAGAAGAGACACCATCGCCACGCGAAAAATTTTTGTATTACAACGCCTTTACCGAGGATCTCTTTTACTGGGACAATGATTTACATGGTGATACGGAGCCGAAGCTTAAAATACAACCTAATTCATATACCAATTGGCTGCTTACTTTACTTAAAGATCTCGGGCAAGATGGAAATATCATTAAATACTTTCAACACTATGCCAATGACAAATTGACGCCGCATTTCAGCGAGGATTTTACTGAAGTGACTTTTTCATTGGAACGCGGTGACGATGAGCGTTCAGGTCACATAAAAATTTCCAAAGGCGAAGAAAGTAATTTCATTTGGAGTGTGTTTTACACTCTGCTGGATCAGGTTATCAATATTCGTAACATTGCCGAACCTGAAAATCGTGAGTCTAGAGTGTTTGATGATTTAGAATATGTATTTATTGACGATCCAGTAAGCTCACTTGATGAAAATCATTTAATTGAATTGGCAGTCAATTTAGCAGGGCTTATTAAATCTAGTCCGTCAGACTTGAAGTTTATAGTCACAACTCATAGCCCTTTGTTTTATAACGTCCTTTACAATGAGCTGAACAGCAAAGTCTGTTATCTGTTAGAACGCTTTGAAGATGGTTCTTTTGCACTCACTGAAAAGCAAGGTGATTCTAATAAAAGTTTTTCCTACCACCTGTATTTAAAGCAAACACTAGAACAGGCAATTGCTGACGATCAAATACAAAGATATCACTTTACACTGCTGCGTAATCTATACGAAAAAACTGCCAGCTTTTTGGGTTACCCGAAGTGGTCAGAGCTTTTACCCGATGATAAGCAGCTATATTTAAGCCGAATCGTTAACTTTACAAGCCATAGTGCGTTATCCAATGAAGCCGCTGCTGAGCCAACACCGCAAGAGAGGGCAACAGTAAAATTGCTGCTCGATCACTTAAAAAACAACTATGGCTATTGGAAGATGGAAACTCAAAATGGTTGATTACACAAAACCTATTGCAGAATTGAATAACTTTATCGTTCTCGATAAATACAAAAGAGAATGGGAAGTAAAAGAAAGCTACCAGAGTGAAGGTGACTTGGAACGCGAGTTTATTCAGGACTTGCAGAATCAAGGCTATGAATACGTACCCGGCTTAAACACCCATAAAGCCCTGCTGGAAAATGTACGCACACAACTGCAAGCATTGAATAACGTGGAGCTTACCGATGGTGAGTGGTCTCGCTTTTTAGAAACCTATCTAGATAAGCCTAGCGACAGCATTGTCGATAAAACCCGCAAGATTCACGATGATTATATTCACGATTTCGTGTTTGACGATGGCCGCATCAAAAATATCTACCTGCTAGATAAGAAAAACATAGCTCGCAACAAAGTACAGGTTATCAAGCAGTTTGAACAAATGGGTAGCCATGCTAACCGTTACGACGTAACCATTTTGGTGAATGGGCTACCTTTGGTTCAAGTAGAGCTGAAAAAACGTGGCGTAGCGATTCGTGAAGCCTTCAACCAAGTACACCGCTACAGCAAAGAGAGCTTTAACAGCGAGCAGTCGCTGTATAAGTATTTGCAATTGTTTGTAATCTCTAACGGCACTGATAGCCGCTATTTTGCCAATACCACCAAGCGCAACAAAAACAGCTTCGACTTCACCATGAATTGGGCAACCAAAGACAACAGCCTAATTAAAGATTTAAAAGACTTTACCACTACCTTCTTTCAGAAAAACACTCTGCTTAACGTTTTGCTGCATTACTCGGTATTTGACGTAAGCGATACTCTATTAGTTATGCGCCCCTATCAAATCGCCGCCACCGAGCGCATTATGTGGAAAATCAAAAGCTCATTCGAGGGAAAAAATTGGAGCAATCCAGAAAGTGGCGGATTTATCTGGCATACCACCGGATCAGGCAAAACCCTCACCAGTTTTAAAGCTGCACGATTAGCTACCGAGCTGGAATTTATCGATAAAGTATTTTTTGTGGTGGACAGGAAAGATCTGGACTACCAGACCATGAAGGAATACCAACGCTTCTCACCCGATAGCGTAAATGGTTCTGATAGTACCGCTGGCCTTAAGCGCAATTTGGAAAAAGACGATAACAAAATCATCGTCACCACTATCCAAAAGCTTAACAACCTAATGAAAACGGAAAGCGACCTGCCCATTTATAATAAGCAGGTCGTGTTTATTTTTGATGAGTGTCACCGCAGTCAATTTGGTGAGGCACAGAAAAATCTTAATAAGAAATTTAAACGCTTCTACCAGTTTGGTTTTACCGGAACACCTATATTCCCGCAAAATGCTCTGGGCGCCGAAACCACAGCCAGCGTATTTGGTCGCGAACTGCATTCTTACGTAATTACTGATGCGATTCGCGATGAAAAAGTACTTAAGTTCAAAGTGGACTACAACGATGTTCGCCCAAAATTTAAGGCCATCGAAACCGAGCAGGACGAGAAAAAGCTCTCTGCCGCTGAAAACAAAGAAGCCTTGTTACACCCTGAACGTATTAAAGAGATTTCTCAGTACATTCTGAATAACTACCGTCAGAAAACTCATCGCTTGCAAGGCTCTTCAAATGGTCAAGCAAAAGGCTTTAATGCCATGTTTGCAGTAAGCAGCGTGGAAGCCGCCAAGCTCTATTATGAGTCGTTGAATCAACTACAATCACAGAGCGATAAAAAACTGAAAATTGCCACTATCTTCTCTTTCGCCGCAAATGAAGAGCAGGATGCAGTGGGTGATATTGTTGATGAAACATTTGATGTTTCTGCCATGAAATCAAGCGCTAAAGAATTTTTAAACGCAGCAATTTCTGACTACAACACCTTTTTTAAAACCAATTTCAGTGTCGATAGTAATGGCTTCCAGAACTACTACCGCGATTTAGCTATGCGGGTTAAGTCTAAGGAAATTGATCTGTTGATAGTTGTCGGAATGTTCCTTACCGGTTTTGATGCACCGACACTCAATACATTATTTGTAGACAAAAACCTGCGATTCCACGGTTTGATGCAAGCCTATTCACGCACCAATCGCATTTACGATGCTACAAAAACCTTCGGTAATATAGTTACCTTCCGCGATTTGGAAAAAGCCACTGTTGATGCAATCACGCTATTTGGTGACAAGAACACCAAAAACGTCGTTCTGGAAAAGAGCTACAAAGAATATATGGAAGGCTTTACCGATGTGGTAACTGGTGAGGCGCGGCGCGGTTTTATGGATGTAGTAAGCGAACTGGAACAGCGCTTTCCCGATCCTGCCAATATCGAAAAAGAGTCTGATAAAAAAGCTTTCGCGAAGCTCTTTGGCGAATACCTGCGCGTAGAAAACGTGCTGCAAAACTACGATGAATTTGCCAGTTTGAAGGCGCTGCAAAAACTGGATATGAATGATCAAGAAGCAGTCGAGGCATTTAAAGCTGAACACTATCTGGATGATGCAAAGCTTGCTGAGCTACAAACCATACGCCTGCCTGCCGACCGTAAAATTCAGGATTACCGCTCTACCTATAACGATATCCGCGATTGGCAGCGCCGACAAAAGTCAGCCGAGGAAAAAGGGAAATCCACCATCGACTGGGATGATGTAGTGTTTGAAGTGGATCTGTTGAAATCGCAAGAGATCAATCTGGATTACATCCTAGAGATAATTTTCGAACATAACAAAAAGACCAAAAATAAAGCTGACCTAGTTGACGAAGTGCGCCGCGTAATTCGCGCCAGTATTGGCAACCGCGCCAAAGAAAGCTTGGTGGTAGACTTTATCAACCAAACTGACCTCGACCGAATTGGTGATAAAGCCAGCGTGATAGAAGCCTTCTTCGCTTTTGCTCAAGCAGAGCAGCAACGTGAAGCAGAAGAACTGATTAATAGCGAGAATTTGAATCAAGACGCTGCGAGGCGTTATATAACGACCTCTCTTAAGCGAGAGTATGTCAGCGACGCAGGAACAGAGCTTAACACCATCCTACCCAAGATGAGCCCGTTAAACCCTCAATACCTCACGAAGAAACAGAGTGTGTTTCAAAAAATCGCTGCGTTTGTGGAGAAGTTTAAAGGTGTGGGGGGAGGTATCTAACTTCTAAGAACAACATGCCAAAAGCCAATCAACCACCTTACAGCATCACCCCAGCCATTGTTCGCCTAATCGCAACTATTAGCGAAGCTGTAGGCCGCCTGTCGGTTTTGGAGGAAGAAAAAAATCTACGGTTACGCCGTGCAAACCGCATCCGCACCATCCAAGGCTCATTAGCAATTGAAGGGAATACACTAAGCGAAGAACAAATTACCGCGATTCTGGAAGGTAAACGCATTATTGCTCCCCCCAAAGAAATCCTGGAGGTTCGCAATGCGATTAAAGCCTATGATCAATTTGAAACTTGGCAAACAGCTAGCGAAAGGGATTTGCTAAAAGCACATAGCGTTTTGATGGTTGGCCTTGTCGATGATGCGGGCAGCTATCGTAAAGGCAATGTAGGCGTGATGAATGGTGATCAAGTTGTGCATATGGCGCCGCCTGCGAATAGAGTTAAGCAACTGATGGGCGATTTATTGAGTTGGCTTGATGGTGCTGAAGAGCACCCATTAATTGCCAGCTCCATTTTTCATTACGAGTTTGAATTTATCCATCCATTCAGTGATGGCAACGGCCGTATGGGCCGGCTTTGGCAGACGTTAATACTCAACCAATGGAACCCATTATTTGCAAACTTGCCGGTTGAAAGCATGATTCATGAGCACCAAAGTGAGTATTACCAAGCAATAAATCTCAGTACCAAAAAGACCGACTCGGCGCCGTTCATCGAGTTTATGCTCCAGATGATTTTGAACACCATTGAATCATCTAACTCTTTAGCCACCCCCCAAGTCACCCCTCAAGTCACCCCCCAAGTCAAGGAATTGCTTTTGGCTATAAAAGGAGAGATGAGCCGCGATGAATTACAAACCGCTTTGGGCTTGCAGGATCGCAAATCATTTAGCGAACGCTATTTAAAACCTGCACTTACCGCAGGATTAATCGAAATGACAATCCCAGAAAAACCCAACAGCCGGTTGCAGAAATATCGCTTAACCAGCAAAGGGCAGAGAATTTAACCCCCCCACTCGCCCCTAGTTATGTATCTCTTAAAAGCCGTGGAATATGCTGCGCTACCGCCACCTATTCCCCTTTGACAACCCTCCCCCAACCCATTAAGGTTCACCCCACTAGAATCCGTAAACGGTCTCCGCAACCGTTAGCTTTTTTTGCGATTTCGATTTTCGTAGGGAAAGTGGCGCCCGCCATTTGGCCGGGTGGAGAGGCGTAATAGAATACCCGCAAGGGGAATATGCCCGGAGCACTTTACGGAGCTCTAGTTGACACCCGGCTTCCAGCTACTAACTGGAAGCCGTTAACTTAAATCCGTAAAGAGCCTCATCATGATCAATTCAAATACATCGGACGATTCCGAAAATCCTCCAACCTCCATCAAACAGGAGTTAATCAACCTGTGCGATAGCTATACCGAATTCAACCACTACTGCACCTTTTACTGTAAATCCACCAGCGCGCTTATGCAGCGCAGCACGGTTGAGCTGGATATCAGCTGCGCCGAAGGCGTGGCGCGGCTTGCGCAGATGGTGGTTGAGAAATCGCGGGCGATTGATGAGCAGCTGCAGAGGTTAGTGCGTAAGGCATAGCTTATCTGGCAAAGGGGCTGTGTTGCATGATAGAAATAGCCCCTCACCTCAAGTTAGAGCAAAAAAGCTATTGGCTCCGCTCTAGTCAAAGCCTGTTTAAAATGATTTCCGATAGAAGAGATTCAAGCTGCACCATAGCGGTAATGCCCTCTTGTTGCGCCCTTTGAAACAACGCGTCGAATAACTCATTATGAGGTTCGTCGCCCTCTTTCGTTAAGAACGAATCAAAATCTTTCGGCTGTAAATTATGTTTCAACATAACTCCTACCGCTTGAATTAGGGATTGCCTATCTTGCCAATGAATAAATGCAGCTAGCCGATCAATGACAACATCTTTTACATGAAGGATAGGAATATCACCCTGCTTTGTTTTGGCGACGGTTGTACTTGTGATGAAATTATTACCGACCGCCAAGGGGCCTGGTGGGAACTCCACGGTGATACTTGTCGTTGTATTTGTGTAAATTCGCCCATCCTTTTGAAAGCCCAGCTCTCCCATTACCTTATGCAAATAGCTCGGTTTTTTATAATTGGTATTAACCATATCTATATCTTTGGTTAGATAAAGATTTTCGGTATAGATTTCTACCGCAAGGCCACCCACCAGAACCACCTCAACTCCATGCTGCTGCAAATGCTCCGCCAGTATCGCCGCGAGTTCGACTATAGGTGTTTTGCTGTAATCCATTATTTATCTCCTTCCCTATTAGAAGTCTAACGCATAGTTTCCAGCGGTTTACCGGCTTGCCGGGGACGTGTGCGTTGCACTAGTAATTGATTTCTGATTTCAGCCGGATAAGCCGCTAGCGCAGCTTTTAGCAGCTCTTTTAGAGGCTCTATAAACAGATAACGTGGATTTAATTCGTAGTTGCGTACCTTTCCAATTAGCTGGCTGATAACCACACCGTCTGCCTCCAGCCGGGCCAATTGCTTTTGCATGGGGTTTGTAGGAACACCATAAAACTCAGCAATGCTTTTGCCGTAGCCAGTGCCCCGCAACAGCAAGTAAATAAGTGCTTTTTCCTGGGTTTCTGCCCGCATGATGCCTTTTAGGATGAACATGATCACCTCCATACCAACATATAACCAATATAAACCATATAATGGTAAATAAAAACCAGTTGTTGGTATACACATTCCCCATTATTTTTTTGCGCTATCGGAGTACGCCATCGATATGGGAATCGAAGCTGCTGTTTAACCGCTGCACCTTTACTATAAATCCACCAGCACGGTTGAGCTGGATACCAACTGCGCGGAAGGCATGGCGCAGTTTGCGCAGATGGTGGTTGAGAAAGCGCGAGAGGCAATAGTGCAGCAACCTGTTGCACTGAAGAATCCCTCCTCCACCGCCAGGCCCGATTTGAAGCTCACAGCTTCCATCCGAACGCAGCTTGCCTATAGTCAACCAAATCGTTCGACTCAATCATGTAGACCGAAAACTGCGAAGCAGATGAATAGCTATTAACGCACGGTTGGATTTACGTCAGAAAATTAAAAAATATTTTCACAGAGATGCGATTATTCATAACGAGCAGCTATGGTTATGAGTGCAATCCTTCAGGTCATTGGCGGGAATAACATGGCTCTCAAATACATATTGCTCATAGGTATATGTCTCCTCAGTGTGGAGGGCATTAATGCCAACGCCAGCGACATCACAGTAATGACATTTAATTTGCGTGTGCCGATTGATCCTCCTCCCCATGATTGGCCGTCGAGACTGCCGTTAATCATCAAGACTATCCACACACAACGGCCAGATTTTTTAGGCGTACAGGAAGTGACGCCCGATATGCTTAAAGATCTGCACACTGAACTGCCCAGTTACGGCATTGTAGGGCGTGGCCGCGACGCGGATAGTGGCGGAGAAGGAACGCAAATTTTGTTTTTACAAAATCGCTGGGTATTGGATAAGCAGGACCAGGGCACACTGCAACTGTCCTCAACACCCGAGATTCCCGGCTCCAATGATTGGAATATGAGCTGGCCGCGCATATTTACCTGGGTGCATTTGCATGAGAAGAATACCGGTAAATTTATTTATGTATTTAATACGCATTTTCCGTTAGCTCCAGCAGAGCGTGATTTATCCGTACGCGTACTTGCCAAGGCCATAGCTACCCGCAAACACCCATCCGATCCGGTTATATTGACCGGCGACTTTAACGCTTGCGAAGTTGAGGCCTCCATGAAATACCTGCTTGGCAATGATGGCTCTCCGCTTGCTATGCACGATACTTTCCGCGCGCTCTACCCCGCAGATCAAACAGGTACCTTCCATGGATTTGGCACAACCCAAAGCTGCAAAATTGATTACATTTATACGCTTGGCAATATAAAAATATCGGCGGCCGGTATTATCAAGGAAACGAAAAACTTCTCATCTGATCACTATCCCGTCACTGCGAAGCTGCGCTTTTAATTCAATCCAAATACATTTATTCGCACTGCTTTTTCACGAAAATCATATGACGCTCTATATCAACCAAGGGCCGGTCTCTATGCTTAGAGACCTATCCATTTACCACCCGTTGAAGCGATAAGTAATTTTCACCGCGCGAGATTCCCGCAACACCGGTACGTACAACTTCCAAAATCATGTCGTATCCAACCGCGGCAATAAATGCATCGAGCTTGTCGCTACTGCCAGTCAGCTGAATCGTATAAGTACTGTTTGTAACATCAATAACGGTTCCCCTGAAAATATCAATGCTACGTTTAACTTCAGCTCGCTGTTGCCCTATAGCACGTACCTTAATTAGCATAAGTTCACGCGCAATATGATTATCGTCAGTAAGATCACATAATTTCACAACATCAATCAGTTTATGTAGATGCTTGGTAATCTGCTCGAGTTTGTGATCATCGCCAACAGTCGTCAGTGTGAGTCGCGACAAGGACGCATCTTCCGTAGGAGCCACTACCAGTGATTCAATGTTGTATCCTCGCTGTGAAAATAACCCGACGACCTTGGACAATGCGCCCGTTTCGTTTTCCATTAAAAGCGAGAGTATGCGTTTTCTGATCATGTTCTAACTCCTTTTCGCACCCACATATCACGCATAGAAGACTCGGGTGATGCAATTTGCATGGGGTAAACGTGAGAATTATGTGTGACACGAATATCCATAAAGACCAACTTATTCTTCAGTGACAAACATTCATCCATTTTTTCTTGCAATTCAGATCGTTCTGTCACACGCATGCCTACATGACCATAGGCTTCCGCCAGAGCGACAAAATCGGGCAACGAATTTTCATAGAGGCTCTGCGAATAGCGGCCGTTGTATTGCATATCCTGCCATTGCTTGACCATCCCCAAAGATTGGTTATTGATGCAGATAATTTTTATTGGTAAGTCATATTGCAAACAGGTGGATAATTCCTGGATACACATCTGGATGCTTCCCTCGCCCGTTACGCAAACCACGTCTTCGTCACGGTGAAATAACTTAACGCCCATAGCCGCTGGCAAGCCAAATCCCATAGTGCCAAGGCCACCAGAATTGATCCAGCGACGCGGCTTATTGAAGCGGTAATATTGCGCTGCAAACATTTGATGCTGACCAACATCTGATGTGACAAAAGCATTGCCTGCCGTACTTTTAAACAACGCCTTAATAACCTCTTGCGGATTTAAGACCTGCGATGTTTCATCATAATTATTTTTTACATAAATGCCGTAACGCTCACGCCATTCGTTAATCTGACGCCACCAGAAAGTGATATCTTGCGCCGCTAATGCGGCAGTCTCTTCCTTCAAAAGTGCGAGCATGTCAGTGATGACGCTACCAACACTACCGACAATGGGAACATCGCATTTCACTGTTTTTGAAATGGATGCAGGATCAATATCCACATGAATTATTTTTGCATGAGGACAAAAGTTGCTGGCGATGTTGGTTACACGATCATCAAAGCGAGCGCCCAACGCGAGAATAACATCCGCATGATGCATTGCCTGATTGGCCTCAACAGTCCCGTGCATACCCAACATGCCAAGAAATTGATCATCGGTGCCAGGATATGCACCCAATCCCATCAGTGTACTTGTAACTGGATAGTCAAACGTTTTCGCAAGCGCTATAAGTTGCTCTGATGCATCACCTAATACAACACCACCACCATAATAAATAATAGGGCGACGGGCACTGAGCAATAAATCAACCGCCTTTTTAATTTGTCCGCGATGCCCTCTTAATGCTGGAGCATAGGAGCGAATAACCACATTCTCCGGATACTGATAATCAAATTTCTGAGTGGGATTAGTTAGATCCTTGGGCACATCAATAACAACAGGTCCCGGCCGACCGGAGCGAGCAATATAGAATGCCTTTTTAACAATCGTAGGAATATCGCGCTGATCCTTCACGAGAAAACTATGTTTTACGATAGGCCGCGAAATGCCCATCATGTCTGTCTCCTGAAAAGCATCCTCACCAATTTTATCGGACATCACCTGGCCAGAAATAACTACCATGGGTATGGAGTCCATATAGGCCGTTGCTATACCCGTAATGGCGTTGGTAGCACCTGGGCCAGAGGTAACCAGCACAGTGCCAACTTTGCCAGTGGCGCGAGCGTAGCCATCCGCCGCGTGTGTGGCTGCCTGTTCATGACGGACCAATATGTGTTGAATGTCGGGATTCTTAAACAGCGCGTCATAAATATGCAGGGCAGAGCCACCGGGATAACCAAAAATAATATCCACTCCCTCGTCAACCAGTGCCTGGATCAGCATTTCTCCGCCGGATAATTTGCTATCAACTAGTTCATTTTTTTGTATCATTGCAGTATTCAACATGGCGCCTAACCTAAGCAGCAATTGTCATTGGGTTGATATCCTGATTATTGGCAAGCGCCGCTATCGGCACATGATTGGCCACCGCATTGCGTGCAACAATAAGATTTGCAGGATGATTAAAAACATGTGCAGCCACTACTTTATTGTTCAGGCTATAAAAAATGGTGAACCTATGCTGCTCCAAGTCACCCTGAATAATCACTTCATCATATCGATGACTAAAGCCAAACATTTGTATGCGCATCCCGCCAATTTCTGTCCAGAAAGTAGGAACACCCGGTGAAACAGGGTTACCACCCGCAATGCAGGCAGCGGTATTTTTTGCCTGGCTTATTGATGACTGGATAGACTCTGCACAAAAATAGCTGCCAGTGGCAGCATCAAAAATTGACGCGCAATCGCCCACAGCGTAAATATTGGGGGCTGAGGTTTCACCGCGCTCATTAACGGCAATTCCGCCATTTATTGCCAAGCCCGCGCGCTGCGCAAGGTCGACATTGGGTGTCATCCCAACGCCCACGATAAAAAAATCAGCGGCGTACTGAGTCCCATCATCACACTCTACGATTTTGGCATTTTTTCGTTGTTCGCTATTAAGGGCTTCTTGTTGGCGAACAAAGCGAGCGGCAGATTTGTAGTACGCAAGCTTGACTCCACTTGCAACCAACACCTCTTCCAGACGTTGCGATAAAATATTACTGTTTAACCTGTTTAGTAACCGCTCTGATCGCTCCAGCACCATAACGTCCTTACCCAGTTTTCGCAGCGATGTAGCAACTTCAAGCCCAACAAAACCACCACCGACTATGACAATACGCTGCACATTGTTTAGCTGCGCCTGAATATCCAGTGCATCCTGCAACGTCCGCAAGTAGGCAACATTCCGGAAGCCTTCACCCTCGATGCCAAGCGTTTTTGAACGACCACCTGTTGCCAATATAAGCTTGTCGTAAATCAGCTGGCGGCCATCGCCGAGCAGCGCAGTGCTCGAACTGGTATCAATGTTGATTACAGGCTCCGAAAAAATTGTCTTTATTCCGCTCGCTTGCAGATCGCCAGGAGATTTTTGTGTTATATCAAGGATGCTTTTTTCGCCACTTAAAAAGAGTTTCGACAAGGATGGCTTATCGTAAAGCCCCGCGTTTTCATGACTAACCATAGTAATTGCGTAGTGCCTACCGGACTTCATAAGGCTGGATGCAATCTCGCAACCTGCAACACCTGATCCGACAATGACAATATTTTCCGTTTTCATTTGAGCATCCGCCCTTGTTATTCGCGAATAAAATTACATTTCATCCCGCGGGTTTCTGCACAGCAGATACGGGTTGACAACCTATGATTATTAAAATGCGCTCTTACCACCAGGTATCTGCAGGAAAAAATCCAAAAAGAGCTTTACACTTCAATAACAAAAAAATCTTCTTTACCTACACCACATTCGGGACACAGCCAGTCAGAAGGAATATCGCTCCATTTTGTTTTGGGCTGAATACCTTCATCCGGCCATCCTTTTTCCTCGTCGTAAATGTAACCGCAGAGCACGCAGAAATACTTTTTGAACATAACCGTTCCTTTTTCAAAAAATTAAGTGTTAATGCCGTAGATACAAAAAATCGCCGGCCTTGCAGATTCTTTAGAAAGAGCATTGAATAGTATTACTGGTACCGGCCTAGCCTTCTCAATCGAAAAATACATAAGAAGGCCAGCCCGTTACGACTCAATCATTTTCCGGTTGAAGGTTGCGCCAAGCTTGTTGCTCCGGGCTTGATCAAACCATTAATCAGCATGGTTGAAACAATAATCACAACACTACCTGCCAGCATATAAGTTGTAATCTGCTCACCAAACACAATGGCACCAAGTACCATGGCAACAAAGGGGCTCAAAAAAGTTACTGTGAGAGTTTTGGTTGGACCGACTGCAATAATTAATCGGAAGTAGAGAATAAAAGCGATGGCACTACACACCAGCGAAAGCGCCAGGGTTTTGGCCACAACAGCCAGAGATAAAGTCGCCTCACTGAATATTGAGTAATCCATATAGCAGAAGGGAGCCATGATGATGCCTGCCGCAAGCTGACTACCGCCTGCAAGCGCAAGTGGTTTGATGTCCTTTGCAAATTTTTTGATATAAATGCCAGAGATGGCATAACTTGCCGCTGCAACTACACAGGCCATCACACCATATAGAAAGCTCTCAGGCAGGTTGCCATGAAACCCCGAATAGGTAATGGTGCCGACACCCAATACACCGCCAAGCAATCCGATAACTTTCGCAACGTTAACTTTTTCAGCCAACCAGATGAACGAAAAAATAGCGCCAAAAATAGGTGCTGTTGAGTTGACTATAGCCATATAAGACGCCGGCATTGCCAATGACGCATAGGAATACAATAAAAAGGGCGCACCTGAATTCATCAGGCCGATAAGGCCATAGCGCTTCCAATTTTTCTTCCACTCCATATCGGAGTGAACGATGCCGGCATAAATAACCAGGGCTAAGCCCGCCAGGAATATACGCAGAACCGTGGTAAATATAGGTCCAATTTCTGCAGATAAGGATTTGGTAAATAAAAATGATGAGCCTGAAATGGTCGCCAGAATCACCAGGGTAAGCCAATGTATAGGTTTCACGTTGTTTGCCTCTTGGAAAATAATTAATAAATTGAATGTTCTTTTATTAGGAAAGTGCACCCTGAGTTAAGTCTGCGTCATCTACGGAAATTTCGTTAGCTGGCACATCTGACAGGAGAGCGAAGACGTGATCGAGCATATCGTAAAGCCCCCAGATCTCCCGATCCTCCATCTTGAATTGACAACCACCATCAATCATTTCCTGCCGGGAATAAATGGCCGTTGGCCAGGTCGATGGATCTTTATTTCTCAGGGTACAAAGGTGATGCCAGTCATGCGCAGGCAAATCGCCGACCAGGCAACCAAAACGTATCGGGGCGTGAATGAAAAGCGCGCGCAATCCCCAAATTAACCAATTAAAGAAAGTCCCCTGTTCCGGTGCAGGGTCCCCAAGAAAACGCCCCCAACAACGATCGGCATAATCGTGATCATTATCAGGAGACTCCTCACTGAGCATCCACGCATGCTCGGTGATAAATTGCAGCAGCGCGCTGATGTTATAAATCAGAAACATCGGCACCCACAGCACGACAATCACAGTCCACCAAACTGAAACCATGAGTGGCAATGACAACAACAACCCCAACCACAATATGCTGGCCCATCGCCAGGAACCGGTACGGTTGATCACATTGGAAGTAACGCGCATCTTCAAAAAGGTGAAATGCAACTTGGGTGAAAAAATAATCAGGAAAAGATTTCGCCAAAGTGCAGGTCGTGACAACCCCGGCTTGAAGCCAAACGAATACAAGGTATTTGCATCAGAATCTTCAAGCGTCGTAAAGTTATCGCGATTATGGTGCCCCAAATGATCACGGCGATATTCCTTGCCATTCTGCACAAAGGCTAAAATGGTGAGGAACTCCAACATAAAATCGTTGTAGCGAGCATTTTTGTGAAAATAAGTTCTGTGAACACAATGATGCGCAAAAACCACTTGTATTTTTCGCAACTGGCCCACACACAGCACCCAGATAACCGGCAATATTGCCCAACCCCAATAGGGTGACTCGGCCAATAAATGGATATTAAAAATAACCAGGGAAATCACCAGGGACGTGCCAATAAAGAAACTTAAAATCGGCCGCATAGACATCAACGGCTTTTCTTCTGGCAGGGGCTTTCCTGTAAACAAGGTGATCAAGGGTTGGAACACTGGCGGAAATCGCTTCAAGGATTCGCGAATCCCTTTTCTGTAAACATGACTCATGGATTCCTCCCTGGTTTTAATTAAGTGTCGGTGTCAGGGACACACGGTAAACGCCAACGCTTCTACTGTTGGGTGCCAGTAAAATTCCATCGCCAACAAGATGGCTTGCACTATCACTCAACGTTTTATTGATATTGATAAAAATATCGGACGCCAAGCAGTGGCCCAGCTCATAATCACAGAATATTGAATCCGCATTTATGCCAAAAGCTTTCGCTATTTCATGGCCATAAAGTTGATTCATATTGTGGGAAATCACAAACTGCGGCGAACCACCATCCACAAATAGCTGGGCAGTCAAATCCTTGGCTATAGTTAGCAAGCTATTGAGCTTCGCCCCAAGATCATTGGGGTCAAAGTTCTCATCTGGCTTTAACTCCAGGTGACGAATAGCGCTGTTGATCAGTGATAATCCGCGCGATTGACAAGAAACCACCACAGCAGAGGCTCCATCGCTGTGAACGTAGGAATCCTTTAACACCCGCGGGATTTTTGAAGCATCCACATCATCGGCAATGACAATAAGAACGTTGCGCGCATCACCGCTGTTAATAAGCGAGCTGGCGGTCTTCAAAAGCGGAATACTATCTCCACAATTTTGAAAACCCACCAACTGTACGTAAGCGTCCTTAAGTGCTAATTGCGATAAAAGATCCTGCCCAAAGTCTTTGGAAAAATGATCAGATCGCAACGAGTTGCTTCCAATAAGCAGCACATCTACTTCATTCGCCGCTATGCCAGACTGTTGCAGAGCAGTTCTCGCCGTATTAACCGCAACATCAATCAACGGCTGATTTAATTTATAAAAGCCACTGGCACCACGTGTTAACAGCGACAAAATAGTCCGTCGCGACTCACCTTCATCAGCGAGTGACTGGGTCTTTATATAATCCCCAAGAGTGTACGCAGAACTTACGATGCCAGGCATATTGTCCGTCCATTACCATAGGTTGCTGTGTGCCAATTAAGAGAGTCAGGTGTGCCATGCACATAAATATTTTTAAGCTGCTCTTTAATAGCGTTTACCGTATGCTCTTCAGGTGAAACAAAATAGGATTGCCCGTTGTGTAACAGTGAGCTGACCTTACCCACACCAAGCGCTGTGGCAGTGATAAACATTTCTTTTAATTGCCCGGACGCCACCAGCGGAGGAATTTCATCAACACTTATCCTGCGCTCAACGACTTTGTAGCCGCCCTGTGTTAACAAAGAGATAACCGATTTTCGAGTAATTCCCGGCAAAATAGTGTCAGTTAACTCCGGAGTATGAATTTCATCGCCAATTTTAAAAAATACATTCATGGTGTTTCCTTCCTCAATGTATTTATGTTCCTTGGCGTCCAGCCATAGCACCGAATCACAACCATGCTCCTTTGCTATTTTTGATGGCAAAAGCTGGTGGGCGTAATTTGCGCCGGTTTTTGCAAACCCCAACCCACCTTCACAGGCTCGGCCAAACCGGTTTTCAACCCATAGATTAAAGCCACTCCCGCTATATTCCCGAATGGGCGCCGCCATGACTGCAAAAACATAACGCGTGGAAATTACCGGCATAATGTGCGAATCAGTGGCGAAAACAACGGGGCGTAAATACAGCCAATCGCTAATAAATGGCTCATCCAGAACATCATCCTGCTGACAAATTAACTCCAGTGCTCTGGTATAAATTTGAAAAGATGGACATGGAATACACATACGTGCGCAAGTACTCTCAAAACGCCTGAAGTTTTCATCCAGACGAAAGGAGTTATAACCATTCTGTGTTTTAAAGACTTTATAGCCTTCAAATGCGCTGGCTCCAAATTGAATGGCCATAGATCCCGGGTGAACTCGCAGATTCTGTTCTGCTATCGTCTCAACATCGCCCCAGGCACCATCCGCATACTCCGCTTTCACTAAAACCGGACACCAACCTTCGAACAAGGGTTTCATAATTACGCTGCCTCCAAAACTTGCATCGCCACTTTTTTGCGATCATTTTTCCCGTTAGCTGATTGGGGAATACTGGGCACAAAATGGTAAACATTGATAAGCATATAAGTAGGCAACTTTTCACAAAGATATGTCGCTATATCCGCTTTGAATTTCCGCTCGTCAATATCTTGCGACGCAGGGGAAATAGCAGCTTGCAACAGTTGATCCTGATAAAATACGCAAACATTACTAACACCGGGGAAGTCGGCAATGGTATTTTCCAACTCTTCAATTTCCACTCGGTTGCCATTGATCTTTATTTGATTATCTTTACGACCAATAAAATAAAAATCGCCAGACTCATCGAAATAACACAGATCGCCCGTTTTAAAAACCAGATCTTTAAAGCGATTATGAAGGGGATTTTGAATCAGGCACCGATTGGTAAGCTCCAGGTTGTTCCAATACCCACTAAATAATGTGGAACCGGAAATGTATAACTCGCCGATAGTGTCGCTTTGGTGAATAGGTTGCCCATTGTCATCTACCAGCAGCAAATCCATATCGCGGTGACACTTCCCAACTGGCAGATGCGGACGACTGCTGCGATAGTCATTTTCATCAATAACTTTGAAGGTACAGGCAATACTTTCAGATTGGCCGTAGATGTTGTAGAACTGAATATCGCCCAGAATATTGGCGATTTCGCACATATTTTCCTTTGGGAAATGCTCTCCCGCGAAACTGATACTCTTAAGCGTGGTTAAACCTTTTAATTCGTTTCGGGCAACAAGCAAAAACATTTTCCATAATGTAGGCACACCACTGAAATGAGTGATTTGCTTTTGAATAAGCTCTGTCACCATTAAACGAGGCTTTTTCAGGTTCGCTCTATTTGGAAAAATAATGGTTACACCGGAACCAAGACACAATCCGATATCCAATAAAGAAAAATCAAATTGCAACGGCGACAAGCTCGCGTAGCGCGCGGTTACATCCAGCCGGGCGTGATCAATCAAGCCATCCCAAAAGGAAGCACAAGAGCCATGGCTCATGACAATACCTTTTGGCTTACCTGTAGAGCCGGAGGTGAAGACTATATAAGCCGGCGTTGTGGTATTGATATTGGTCCAATGAGCCCGGTTCGCCACTGTATATTGGGAGATGCTAAATACACTTTGGAAAGGCAACTTGAAATTTCCGACCACCGGGGGATGATCTTCATTTTTTTGTAACTCGCGAATCACCAACTCAGGAGCAAGGTCATCCATAATTGTATGAACACGCTCCGCGGGCGTTTCGGGTGAAAGTACCGTAAACACCAATTGTGATTTTGAACAAGCCACTAACAATGAAACCGCTTCAAAGCTGGCGTCAGCTATCAGCAATATATTTCCACCGGGGATAATTTTATTTTGCGCAATGGCGTTAACCCACTGATCCACGCGCCCTTCAAGATCGGCATAGGTATAAGAACCTGTTTTATCCTCTACGGCGATCTTGCCAGGTGATTCCTTAACCTTCTGTAACCACACGTCATGTAGATATTTCATCGTTAAAACTCCACGACTACATTTTCATTTTTTCGGAGATGCCCATCGATATTCATCATATTGAAGAGCACCTCACCATTAAGAATGCGATTTTTATAGATGTGTTCGCGCTTGTTTTTTATCGCTGCCGATTTAATGATGTATCGCGACTGCTCCCGAGGAATAGCCACCAAGCCATCGCCATCACCAAATAGCCAATCATCTTTACGGATTGAATGACCGCCAACAGTGACAACATCAACCGCTGCCGCTGGCTTACCCAAACTGGCAGCCTCCGGCGTCACTGATCTTGACCATACGGATATGCCAATTTTTTCAGCGTGGTCTATATCCCTCACAAGCCCATCACAAACCACACCTTTTACGCCCAATTTTTTAAGGGCCAACATGACAATATCACCCAATAAGGCCTGATTTTTTACAGTATCCTCAATCACCAGAATCGAGTGCTCGTCCATATATTCCAGGGCTTGCAATACAGGTAAAATGCTACCGTTGGTCAACACAGGGTACGCTTTACCAACAAGTGGAATAGATGCCGTGTGATTGGTAAGCCCTTTAATTATTACAGCAACATCCTTGGCTTTATCATGAACCACGGAACTACTAAGCTTTGATGCCTCTGCAAAAAGACTATTGCGCATATCCATAGTCGCCGCTCCCTTTTAACTGGCGTAATGCTCTTCAATGGCATTGACAGTTGCAAAAGATTTAATATTGAAACCATCTACGTCAATAACAATGCCGAAATAATCTTCTACAAAAATAATCAGCTCCGTTAATAAAATTGAGTCAACTATTCCTGATTCAACCAGCAATGTATCACCAACGAGCTGACTCGCTTCCGGGGATTCCTTGCTAACCAAAAATTCTTTTACTGCGTTAAGAAATTGTGTATTTTTCATGTGATTATCCCGCCTTTCGATAAGTGTATTCATAGGTGTCTGGCAACAGGTCTTCTTCTATCAAAAACTTGCGCAGAGAATTAATGCGAACTTCAGCAAGCTTGCTTTTTACAAAGTGCTGTTCATCCTTGCTTTCTATCATTCGATTTCTTAAGTCGAGTGCGTTTTCTATACCGACCTCTTTATAAATCCTAACGTTGTGGTAATCGAGATGACGAGTGGACAGATATTTTTCAATGTGATGTTGAAGCTTCAGCCACTCTTCACTAGAAATGACCGTTTTGTATTTTTCAGCGAATGCTTTAACCAGGGTACGACCAAAGCTGATGTGTCGACCTTCATCTTCAACGTGATAGTGGTTTATTGCTCTTACCAGCGTAGGCAGCGATTCATCTTCAGCCATCACTTCGTTTAAACCTTGGCCCAACTCCTCAAATATCAACACATGGCAAAAAGTGAGAAGATCGCCAGTTTCAGCCCTTTCCCATATCTCGCCTTGTGCATAGGAATACAGAATCGGAAAGAAAGTCCCATACTTCTCGCAAAACTCAGCAAACATATAAATATGATTGTTTTCTTCTTCGACAAAGTGATAGAAATATTTCCGGTAATCTTTGTAATTAGCCTTCAACATCCTGGTAACCATGTTCGCAATAACCTCTTTCTCACCAGAAGAGGAAACTGAACACACCAGGCAAAATTCCAGCTGTGACAACTTTTTCTTGTTCTCAAGCGAAAGGGCTTCGTATTCTGGAGTTCCATAAATGGAAATCAATTTTTCCGTCATCCAGAACTGATCTTTGGACGGAACTTCATCCCAAGGCAAATCAAAAATGGGGCTTAATTTTTTTTCCAACGATGACTTCAACAATAATTCTATTTTTTTCATTTCAACTCCTTCTACCTATGGGAATATTTTCGATTAGCATTTTTTTGAACACCAACCGCTAAATAGTGCAGCGCATGCTAGTTTCTAAGGGAGCTGAATGTAACTGTCACATCTTACAATCGTGGAAAATGACAGACCGCTGTGCAGATACAGGGAGAAGGGGAGATTGATCAGATGCATTTAAGAGTTTTTTTTACGCATGAATATGCGTGCAATATGCTAGAAAAACTCAACGATATTTACACAAATAAAATCGATTGAAAGAAAGCGAAAGGAAATAGAAAGGAAAATTACGCCATTTAAAAAAAGACGACAGGTAAAAATTAATTTTCAATAGGGAAATAGCCCGCCATAAGATTTTGTTGGCAGGCAGAATTTAGGTAAGAAAGGGAAAATTAATCAATTGTCGCTATGGCGTTTTAACAGCGACCTACAAGACAGATAATTATTTTTTGGTGCACAGAATAATACCGGTTGCCCAATCAAGCCGGGCGCAATGTAAATCATCCCGATTTGAGAGGTAGCCCATTAACGCGCTTGCCTTTTCCTGATGTCCGTCGGGCCAATTCTCCTGCGGCAGCATATCGTCAACAATATAAATTCCTCCCGTACGCAATAGCTCAAGAGTCTCATCCAAGTGATGGTATTTTCCCGGCCAAGTATCCGCAAAAATAAAATCAATCGAACTCTTTTCCACGCTATCGATTAAATCCTCTCCTTTGCCCACTACAAATTGAACGCGCGCATCAAAACCAAGATGCTCTTTGGCAATTTCCACCAAAGAATCATCGCTATCAACAGTTACCAGAGTTGACTCCTCACACATGCCCGCCAATATCCAGCTGGTTGACAATCCACTCCCCGTACCTAACTCAAGAAATTTCGCCTTTAATTTACTTGCACACAGGGTTTTCAATAACAATCCAACACTGGCATCCGATGATTGGTTAAATCCGGCGGCTTGTGTCGCCTTATATATAGCCTCATAAGCCGAGGGGTATGGGATTTTTGGCTCTGTCATTACATGTACTCGATATTTTTTAGGCGCCCACCTGGCAGCGCCACCCGATAAAGGTGACAGTCTGAGGGTTGAGCGTAGATGTGCGCCGCAACGGCGCATTCACGCAATATAGACTATATAAATTTTTGCTGCCCTTGGACACTGTAAGAAATGACAGTCCCCTCTCTATAAGCCATTGAGCAATGAATGCGATACGAAGCATACCTTTCTAATAGCCAAGATACTCTCCTATAAATCTACAGCACACGTATAAAGCACATCGTCGATGTGCCTGCGCAATAAAGAGATAGTAATTTAGTGTTTTACCACAGCTAACTTGGCATTCACATTGATTCGCAGCGCCACCGACAGCTCTTTACCGATTCTCATGGCCTTTCTTTCTCCCAGGCGCTCAATATCTACTCCCAATTGGCGCAACAGGCGTTCACATGCAACCGTAGTAACCGTGACATATGAACTTATGTTCATTGCCATTGCGAAATCGTAAAATGAGCGAACCATATCAACGGTAGTCTCCGCCATATAACCACTTGCCACTTTTGAACTACCCTTGCGGACAGCAAAACGGCTAATCTCCCAGATATCACTGGCCTCGGGCACCTGCTCACCTTGCAACAATTCTGGAAACACCGAGCGCAACATGTAGTCACCTGTCGTAGGCAATGCGCGCCAACATCCATCAACCCCACCATTGGAATTTTTAACGGCAATATGGAAGGGAGCCATCTCGTCAAATTGATCGCGCTCCAATCCATCATTAGCGCTAATATCCCACTCCAACCGATCAACAAACGTTTCATAACGCAATCTAAAAATTTCGTTAACGATCTCTTTAGCCGGAACGTTATTTTTTTGCCCTTGAGTAAAAACCACTCCTTTCATTTTCTCTCTCTCGCTAAGTTAATTGACGAGAGAAAAATTACGTTAAAAATATTTATTGGATTAGCTGTTACATTCGACAAGGCGCCAAACAAAAATATTTTTATAGAAAAAACAATCAGTTAGCAACACCCAACGAATGCCCTGTAATAACTTACAGCTTATTTGTATTTCCAAAATCTATATCTAACCTGCAGATATTCATTCCCGCCAATTCCTTTGGTGTTTGATGAGCTCATCACTTCCAGTGGAGCACTTTACCCAGTAGCTTAGCTGCATAGCTGTAAGATATTACATATAGATGAGACCAAAACTTAATCCATAATATTGCAGTGGATAAATACAATGTATAGACATTCATAAACGCCCAAAGACATACCACGACCACGGCAGGCTTACATTAAAAATAACGCCCCCAAAATCTGCCACAACACGATACAGGATTAATAATTGAAACTGGCCTCTTCAAAAAAAGCGGGATATATCGCATCAGACATATTTAATCTGGCATTAATGCGCGCGAAGAACATATCAAAACGAACAGGTATTAGCTGGGCATTGATGGGAAGTCAAAGTGAAGTTTTGGCATGCGACGCCGTTATAGCAGGCCTTGATAAAGGCAAGCTAATAGACGCTATTGGTGAGCACCAAAACGCCCTCGACCACCTCTATATCAGCATGGAGCCGGTTTCTGGAATTTTCGATATTGCCTATCTAATCGCTATGATCAACGCATCCAATTGCAATCACATTACCATTGGATATAGACACCCCAATGAAATTTGCGATAAATCCTGGAGAAAATGGGAGAGCAGTTGGAAAGGAAGGATAGATTACTTATCGGAAAACCCGCTGGTAACTCGTCTTGGTTATGGCATTACCAATGTAAAAAAATATCAACGTCCCTGGGTAACCGCAGTGACCGCTGCGACATTTACCGGATTAACATTACCGTTAAATAATTTTATTAATGAGTTTGGATTTTTAAACTATATATCCAGCCTGATTCAAGAAAATCGCGGGCTACTATACAGCAGCTCGCAGAAAAATTTCTTAACCAGCATTCCCGACACGAATCATATGGATGAACCGCTCGAAACCTTCGAGATACTGAATAAAAGCAACATTAAAAGCATTCTGCAGCACTGCGCAAACGAAAACCGCTGTAGCGTCATTGTGCTATGCGACATGCCGCTATTGGGTTATTTAGCCGCAGAAGATTTGATTGACGAAATAGTTCTGCATACCAGCAACATTTATAACGGCCCAGCTGATGAACAAGCCTGCACCACACAAAACTCGCTTCGTTTAAATGACTGGAAGCTGCAATCCAGTGCTATCGCAGGAAACTGCAGCAGAGTCATACTACAAAAATGTACACCCGATAAAGAACAACGTTTATGGCATGGGCTTAACTAGCCCCATGATAATTGCTTTTGCAACGGCGTGTTGGCGATTGGCAGCCCCAAGCTTTTTGGTAGCACTACTGAGATGGAATATGATGGTACGCTCAGTGACGTTAATGATTTTCGATATTTCCCACGTGGTTTTTCCTTCACAGGCCCAAAACATACACTCAATTTCTCTCGCCGTAAGTCGCTGACCTTTTTCAGTGGACGACTCGGCAATTAATCTGGAGCAATGCTCGAACAACATAACGCTAAACGCTTGCGCATGGGTCAATGCAAATAGCAAACGTTCGTCTATATTAGCGGAATTGCAGGTTGAAACACTAAAGATGGCGACCTCGCCATTAGGTGCCTTTAACGGAATTGAAATACCATTTACCAAGCCGCATTCGGCAGCTCGCGCCATAATCTGCACACCAACCGGCGAGATATATTCCTCCATCTGCACCAGCTTATCCCAACGCACTGGCGCTGTATTTTCAAAACAATACTTCACTACGGGATCATGCTTTTGCATGTTCTCATCAAAGTATAATTTAAACCACTCCTCGGGATAGTTGCTGATTGTCGTTATTTGCGGTTGACTAAGGGAGGTAGCCCGACAAATCCCAAACAAATAATATTCACACCCGATTAGCTCACAAAACAACCCGCATATTATTTTTATTTCATCAAAAGAGGTAGCGTTAGATAACCCGATCAAAAACTCACTAATACTTGCGTAAAACATTATCTAATCCTTTTGCTTTCGCTTTTTGAAAAATGCAAGGCTCCCTCTAACAAGAATTAAATTTCTTATTTGAACCTCATTACTTAAACAGCCTTACGACTCTGGTCTTTTCAGGCGGCCCAATTCTCATACAAGACGCGTTACAATATTGACCTATCTATAACTATTTTTTAGTTTTGTGAGTTCTGCTGATATTTTTAACGACACAGAATTCAACTTGGCTTTTATTTGTACAAATACCCAAGAAAAATTACATTTTACTGATCACAAAAATGCGCCATGGTAATCTTCAGGTGTTAAAAAAAGCCAGGCGTTTATTGCAAAGGTAAAAAAACTGGCGCCTATTACATCAGCCCTTTTTAAATAAAATTCGCCGTACTTATAGATACTTATCCATCAAATACATTAGTTTTTATTTTTGTTGCCTTCATATACATGGAGTGCTCCCTCATAAAACCCCCGCCCTACCGCCTTATGGTTAATTTGACAATATTAATGAATGGTAGTATACAAGAAGCATCAAAACACCACGCTACTTAAGCAACAACAGTAACAATAACAGCAAAGCAGCATGGTTTTTGATAAATGCCTGTTCGCAATGGACGGGATTACCTTCAACTATCCCCTCTCCCTCTTTGAGCGGTATTGGTTGGGTGGATTTTTATTCAGAGACTAATAATGAAAATATTTTCTATCGGCAAAAAAGCCGTGGCGGCATGCTTTTGTCTGGCATTTCTGTGTGCGGCGGATGTTCACGCGCAATCTTCTGGTATTACCGTGCAAGCGCGCGGTGTTAAGGGAGATGAGCATATCAACCTTAAGGTCGGCGGAGTTGTCGTGGCCAACTGGACATTGACAACCAGCCTTAAGAGCTATGTTTACAGCGGTACAGCCTCGGGTGATATCCAGGTGCAATACGATAACGATGCAACTGGCCGCGATGTAGTAGTGGATTACATCAAGGTAAACAATGAAACCCGCCAGGCGGAAAACATGAAGACCAACACCGGCCTTTATGCCAATGGCGCTTGCGGCGGCGGCTCTTATTCAGAAACGATGAACTGCAATGGCTATATTGGCTTTGGCTACACCTACGATTGCTTTAGCGGAAATTGCGGCAGCAGCGGTGGCGGCAGCTCCAGCAGTGCACCCAGCGGCAACTGTAACGGCTATGTAGGCATTACCTTTGATGATGGCCCAACGTCCAACACGGCAACGCTTATCGCGCAGCTCAAACAAAATGGCCTTACGCCAGTGACCTGGTTTAATAAGGGCCAGAATGTTGCGAGCAACGGCTCTATGCTCGCACAGGAACGTACTGTGGGCGTCGTGCAGAACCATAGCTACACACATCCTCATCTAACGACGCTGACTTATCAGCAGATCTACGACGAGCTGAATAAAACCAGCCAGGCTATTGTGGCCACAGGCGCCCCCAAGCCAACGGTTTTCCGTCCACCTTATGGCGAGAGCAACGCGAACGTGCAGCAGGCATCCACCGCATTAGGTATGAAGCTGGTGACCTGGGATGTGGATTCGCAAGATTGGAATGGGGCCAGTACAGCGTCAATTGTTGCTGCGAATAACAAACTTACTAACGGCCAAATTATCCTGATGCACGATGGCTATACCACCACCAACAATGCCATAGCGCAGATTGCGGCCAACCTTAAAGCCAAGGGTTTGTGCCCAGGTAAGATCGACCCAAACACTGGCAGAGCAGTAGCGCCTTAAGTTACGGCAGAGAGTTTTGCCCAACCAAAGGAGCGCACAGCCGCTCCTTTTTTTATGGTTGCGAGCCTGTTTTTGAAAAAAATACCCCCAGAAATGCAGTGTTACTTTTCCGCACGATATGATTTTACAAATTAAAAAAAAATCACTATTGAACAAAAATTCGCTATAAAAAATCTAATTATAGTTTTTTTGACCATATGCTTATGGTTTGTTTGACAATAATTAAATCCAAATGTATACAAGTAACTATTGAGCCAGCCACGCGGTTTAAAAAATAACAGCAAAGCAGTATGGCGCTCGATAAACGCCTGTTCGCAAGGAGCAGGATTTACCTTCAACTGTCCCCTCCGCCTCTATGGGTGGTATTGGTTGAGTGGCGATAAAAAGAGATATAAAAATGAAATTAACCACAACATGCAAAACCTTTGTTACAGCACTGATTGGCGCCGCCGCTTTTTGCGCAAGCGCTGTTAACGCACAAACCATTTCCTCAAACTCTACCGGCACCAACAACGGCTTTTATTATTCATTCTGGACCGATACACCCGGCACTGCGTCTATGACGTTGGGCTCTGGCGGCAACTACAGCACTAGCTGGAGCAACACTGGCAACTTTACCGCGGGTAAAGGTTGGGCAACCGGTGGCCGCAAAAGCGTAAACTTTTCTGGCAGCTTTAACGGCGGCAGCAATGGTTACCTGGCTGTATATGGCTGGACCAAAAACCCGCTGATCGAATACTACATCGTAGAAAACTACGGCAGCTGGACTCCACCAGGCGGTACGTCTCTGGGTACTTTTACCACTGACGGCGGCACCTACAATATTTACAAAACCACTCGCACCAACCAACCATCCATTATCGGTACTGCAACGTTTGACCAGTACTGGAGTGTGCGTACTTCCAAGCGCTCAAGCGGTACTGTAACCACTGGCAACCACTTTGATGCCTGGAAAGCCAAGGGCCTGAACATGGGTACCACCTGGGACTACATGATTATGGAAACCGAAGGCTATCAAAGCACCGGCTCATCCAACATTACTGTTAGCGAAGGCACCAGCAGCGGTGGCGGCAGCTCAAGTTCAAGTTCTTCTGCATCAGGCGGTAGCAAAACTATCGTAGTACGTGCAAAAGGTACCTCTGGCCAAGAGAGCATTACCCTGAAAGTAAATGGCACCGCAGTACAAACCTGGACACTCAGCACCACTATGACTAACTACACAGCCACTACCAGCCTGTCTGGCGGCACCACCGTTGAATACACCAACGACGCGTCCAATCGTGATGTGCAAGTGGATTACATCAGCGTAAATGGTTCCGTTCGTCAATCAGAAGCGCAAACCTACAACACCGGTGTTTATCAAAACGGTGCTTGCGGCGGCGGCAATGGTTTGAGCGAGTGGCTGAACTGCAACGGCGCTATTGGCTACGGTAACATTTAATCGTTTTACCTTTCTCCACGATTTTAGGGGCGGATTTTTTCGCCCCTGTTTTTTATTAACCATGGCTTGATGTACCTGTTTTTTTTTGAATAAGAATACCTTTGATGGCAAAACCATAAATCAGATTTCTCGTTGTTAATTTCGTCTCGACTACCTACGAATATCAACCGATACAAAATAATAAAGTGAAGAATATGATTACAAACTCCAAAACCAACCACGCTAAAGCCCGAACAGCCAAAACGAGTTTGGCGTTAGCTGTTCTCTTGGGGGCAACCATCACCTACGTGTTTTGCCTGCTCACCCAGGATAAATCAGATCAACAAGAAAAAGTCCTCGCGCTGGAAACCAGGATTCAAAGCCTGGAATCTCTGTTAGCGCAAAAAGAAGACGACTTGCGCAGGGCGCGCTTTGCATCCTATCCGTCATACAACCAATACAATGCAGCATCCACCACACCGCAAGGGGCCAGGCTCAAGGCTGACAATCACCCATCAGCACAAATAGATGGCCAAGCTGTGGCAGTGGAAATTAACAGCTCGCAAACCTTGAAAGATCTGGGCACGCAATCGGTTAATGACCCGCGCTCCTATTCCGATAAAGTAAACGATTATCTGGCAAACAGTCCAAGCAAAGCCAAGATTGCCGTGGTTAGCAAAAGCCTTTTTGATATGGCCCACGACCGGGAAAATCTGTCGGATTACGCACTGCAAACAATTTACAACAATCAAACTGATCCGGATTTAAAACGTGTTATTGCGCAGGTGTTATCGATGAGAGGCAATAACGCCTTGATCGACAATCAAATCATTGAAGCGCAAACACACTTGCACAGTGAAAATCCTGTTGATCGCCAGCAAGCGCTCACCACCCTTGCCAAAACCCATTATGTGAACGCAGCCAATAGCATTGCGCCACTGCTGCAAGATACAGATATCAATGTAAAACTCGATGCGCTTTTAGCGATTCGCGCAACCGGCAACCAAACCCACGTCCACCTGGTTGAAAAACTGCTTAACGATCCTGATCCAGCAGTTAGCTCGCTCGCCAGCGATGTGGTGAGCAACTTGAGAAACCTGAGCGAAGTGGCGCGGACCAGCCTTTCAAATACAGATATTGCGTCGGAATTAATTCCTATCGAAACCATGTAATAGAAATCAATCTTTACTGACTTCGCCACGGAAAAACAAAACGGGCGGTCCATGTGGGCCGCCCGTTTTTATTTGAAAATGATTTTACCCATCAACTTGTCAACCAAAAAATCTCATTAATATTATTATCTTGTACACTAGAACACTATTTTAAATTTTCAAAAAAATCCATTAAGTAATTCCGCTTTGATGCAACATATTTTTATAAGCACTCGCAACATATAGTTTAATTGACAATATACATATAGTTTGATTGACAACATCATTCCCATAACTATATACGGACATAGTCAAAAGCTTCGCGGTTTTAACAATAACAGCAACGCAGTAAGGCTTTTGATAAACACCTGCCCGCAACGGGCAGGATTAGCCAACAACCCCTCGCCTCTATTGGCAGTATTGGATGAGAGGAACATAAGGAGATTAATAATGAAATTATCCTTTTTAAACAACAACAGCATAAAAGCTATCACCTGTGCCGCCGCATTTTTTGCAGCGAGCGCAACAAGTGTCAACGCACAAACACTCACCTCCAACGCGACAGGCACCAACAACGGATTTTACTATTCGTTTTGGAAGGATTCCGGCGACGCTTCGTTTGGTTTACAAGCCGGCGGTCGCTATACATCAAGTTGGACCAATGCCACCAACAACTGGGTGGGCGGTAAAGGTTGGAACCCAGGTGGCGTGCGTGTCGTAAATTATTCGGGCAGTTTTAATGTCGATAGTTCGCAAAATGCTTACCTCGCACTCTATGGTTGGACACGCAGCCCGCTAATCGAATATTACGTGATTGAAAGTTACGGGTCTTACAACCCGGCCAACTGCAGCGGCGGCACAGACATGGGGAGTTTCCAGAGCGATGGGGCAACCTATAACGTTCGTCGCTGCCAACGCGTTAACCAACCTTCCATTGATGGAACACAAACGTTCTACCAATACTTCAGCGTGCGTAATCCGAAAAAAGGTTTTGGTAGTATTTCGGGCACCATTACGGTTGCCAATCACTTTAATTTTTGGGCAAGTAAAGGTTTGAACCTGGGCACCCATGATTATCAAATCATGGCGACCGAAGGCTATCAAAGCAGAGGCAGCTCCGACATCACTGTGAGCGAAGGACCGGCGCCAACCACCAGCAGTAGTGTTGCCGTTACCAGCAGCTCGCGCAGCAATTCAAGCGTGAGCTCAAACAGCGGCGGTGGCAGCGGCGGGATTGTGTTACGTGCCCGTGGTGTTGCGGGGAGTGAACATATCAATTTGCGCGTAGGCGGCAATACGGTAGCGAATTGGACGCTGACTACCAGCTTCCAGAATTACACCTACACCGGCGGTGCAACCGGCGATATACAAGTGCAGTTTGATAATGATGCCAGCGGCCGCGATGTAGTTGTGGACTATCTGCAAGTCAATGGTGAAACCCGCCAGGCGGAAGATATGGATTACAACACGTCTGTTTATGGCAACGGCTCCTGCGGTGGCGGTTCGCACTCCGAAACCATGAACTGCAATGGTGTCATTGGCTTTGGTTATACCTATGACTGCTTTAGCGGTAATTGCAGTGGCGGTGGAACAAATAGCAGTGCGGCAAGCAGTGTAACGACCAGTGCGAGCAATAGCAGTTCTGGCAACAACACTAACTGCAGCGGCTATGTCGGCATTACCTTTGACGATGGTCCAACCAGTAATACCACTACGCTGATTAATCTGCTGAAGCAAAATAATCTCACACCGGTAACCTGGTTTAACCAAGGTAATAATGCAACCAGCAATTCTGCATTAATTGCACAGGAGCGCACTGTAGGTGAAGTGCAAAACCACAGCTACACTCACTCGCATATGACTAGCTGGACTTACGCGCAAGTACTGGATGAATTGACGCGCACTAACCAGGCCATCCAAAACGGCGGCGCGCCCAAGCCAACACTGTTCCGTCCGCCTTATGGTGAAACCAACTCCACTATTCAGCAAGCTGCAACAGCTGCAGGCCTGCGCGTAGTGACCTGGGATGTGGATTCGCAAGATTGGAATGGTGCCAGCGCATCTGCGATTGTGAATGCAAACAACCAATTGCAAAACGGTCAAATTATTTTGATGCACGACGGCAGCTATACCAACACTAATAGCGCCATTGCCCAAATTGCATCAAACCTGAGAGCGAGAGGCATGTGTCCGGGCCGTATAGATCCAAATACCGGCCGTGCAGTAGCGCCAACGGGTGGCAACAATAACAGTAGCAGCGCAAGCAGCAGCTCCAGTGGCAACACTGGCGGCAATTGCCAGTGCAACTGGTACGGCACTCTCTACCCTGTTTGCCAGACAACAGCGAGCGGTTGGGGTTGGGAAAATTCGAAAAGTTGTATTACCACCAGCACCTGCAACAGCCAATCAACTGGCGGCGGCGGTGTTGTGTGTAATTAATTTCAGTGTACTGATTGAAGCAAGAAAGATGGGGCGATAATCGCCCCATCTTTAATTTGCCGCTAAAGCGCGATATTGAAAATTCCGTAACTGAACCTTGCCTTTTCCTGCACTGTAAATCCCCACTTTTAAACTGAGGAAACCACCAAACACATTGTGGTTTAACCCCGACACTTCCATACGCGTGGGATGATTTTGCCAGCTGCGTCCATCATCTTGCGAATAAGCAAACGTAATAACCTGATTGTCATTGGTCACACGCAAGCGCAAGTTGCGATTTTTATTGGGCATACGCGCCCAACTTTGTTCATCAGCATATTGAAAGGATTTAATGTGTTCAGCAGTAAATCCCATACCGATAAATGCTTTGTGATTGTAAAAAAGTAAAAGGCCCGCTTCCGCATCTCCCACCAATGTGAGTGTTACTTCTGCTTGATAAGCGCGATCACCCACACCGCAGGTAATAGGCGAACTATCGATAGGTGATTTACCGGCGCAGGTTAACTCCAGCAGTTTATCGCCGTAATTTATACGCGCCATTTCGTTGGGACCAGGGCTGTGAAAGCACCACTGGCTACCAAATTTATTTGCCGAAAAATCATCTGACAGGGCTACACCAGCGGGGCCGGCTTTTCCTTTAGCGGGCTTTGCAATGGGCAATGAAAGATCGCCACCTTTTGCACGAAACCAACCATCGGCAGTCCACTCTATTGGCTCTAATAAAGTTTGTCGGCCAAGAGTCCTAAAGCCATTTTCGTAAGCGTGATACACCATCCACCAATCGCCCGCCGGGCCCTCAACCAAAGACGCGTGGCCGCGCGACCACCATGGCTCGGCATCGGATTGCGTGCGCACCAATGGGTTATGCGGGCAGTGTTCCCAGGGGCCATGAATGGAGCGCGAGCGCGCAGCAATCACCATATGACCAGTGACAGGGCCAGCAGTGCCGCCCACTGCAGTGACGAGATAAAACCAATCGCCTTTGCGTAACAGTTTCGGCCCTTCCGGTGCAAAGTTTTCCACAATCCAATCATCCGGATAGCGCCAGGGTGTATAGGCAGACTCCATCTGACCATCAGTCGCCAGGCCGTCATCTGTTAAACGAATTTTGCGAATACCATTTACAAATAAATAACGTTTTCCGTCTTCACCCAGTATATGGCCAGGATCGATACAACCGGAAATTTTTAAATCTATTGGATCGCTCCAGGGGCCCTTAATATCGTCCGCCCAGATGACAAAAATCGACCAGGGTTTATCGTCGGGTGCGGCTGGAATATAAATGTAATAGCGATCGCCGTGCTTGCATAAATCCAGCGCCCAGACAGTGCCGATATTTTTTTGCAGCGCCGGGCCTACAGGCGTCCAATTCACCAGATCGGTGGAGTGCCAAATCACAATGCCGGGATAGGAATTAAATGACGAAAAGGTCATGTAATAATCCGCACCATCTTTGAGGATGGTGGGATCCGGATGATCGCCGGCGATAATGGGATTGAGATAAGTCCCATCGCCCAAATCCGCTTTGCGCTGGCCTTCAATCCCCGGCTTCCATTGTAGTTTTTGTTTTTTGCAATTGGCAGACGCGGCGTTAAGGGGTGCGGCTGCCGCAACCAGAGGTGCGAGTGGCGACACAGCAGCGCCCGCCAGGCAAGCTTTAAAAATATTTCGACGAGTTAAATCCAGCATAATTTTCTCCGCGTATTCGCCATTTATTTGGCTGCTGTCAGCTCAAGCAAATAGACATCGTTTTCGCGCAGCGGCAATGTGGTTGCAAAGCGGCCATCTTCGCCAACCTTGATCGTTTTTTCTTCCACGGGTTTACCCGTTGCCAGGGATTTGAGCGTGGCAACTTGCTGCTTGCTCAACTGCGCCGGAGATCCCATGCCTATATAGGCGGTATAGGGATCGTTGCGTTTGTAACCCACTTGTGAAATCGCCAGGGTGTAATTACCTTTTTTCAGCCCCTGCAATTGAACGCTGACATCACCTTTATTTTTTGCGGGAAGATCCTTGATAAAATACTGTTGGTTGTTCACACCGTCAGGCAATGTGTAGGTGTAATCCCAAAGCAATAGCTGTGCATTGCCGTTTTTATCAACGGTCGCGAAGGACTGCTTATCGCTATTCTTTAGCTCATTTGCACCCAAACGATTTAGATATTGATACGCAAAGTAGGCTGACTTTTTTATGCCCTGGGTGTTCATCAAACCAAAGCCGCCATGGAAAGCCTCAAAGCGCGGGCCTGGCTCTTCAAAAATATCGGTGAACACCCAGTAAGACATGGATTGGGCCGCATTACCCACTTGCTTTAATTTTTGCAGAATATAGGCAGCTTGGTGGTAGCTGTCGTGTGTGGGGTCTGCCGGTGTATAAGATGAACTCCACTCGGTGTAATGCAGCTCCAGTTTAGGCATAGCGGAATCAGATATTTCTTTGCGATTGCGCAACACATCTCCGCTCACCGCCGACTCATCTTTCGCCAGCACAGTACCTGTATTGCCAAACTCATCTAAAAAGCCCTGGTTCACACCATAGGCATGGGTGCTGACAAAATCCAGTGGCACTTTATTTTGTGCACAATAAGCAATAGTTTCCGGAATCCAGGCGGCACCTGCGGTAGCTGGGCCACCCACTTTGTATTTGGGATTTACACTTTTAATAGCGCGAGCAGCGTAGGTGTAAAGCTTGAAATAATCTTGCTGGGAGCCAGCCCAAAAGCCATCGAGATTTGGCTCATTCCAGACTTCGAAATACCAGGTAGAGACTTCAGCGGCACCATAGCGCTCCGTAAAATGCTCGGTGAGGGTTTTGATTAATGTTTCCCACCTATCGTAGCTGGCAGGCGGTGTGACATTGCCCCGCCACCAGAAGATAGTTTTATTGCCGCTGGCCATGGCCGATGGCATAAAGCCCAATTCGACAAAGGGCTTCACATTAATACTCAGCAGGAAATCAAATAATGCATCTACATACTGAAAGTTATACTGTTCTTTGCCTTGCCCATTCACGCGGTATACCGCCATGTCATCGGTTAGCAGGCCGTGCATACGAATATATTTGAAATCGGCATCGCGTTTGATTTCCGCGAGCTGCTGCTGCCAATCAGCACGCAAGCCTTCATTGGCGCGGCCGGCACCCACCATGGTTTTAAAGGTGGTATTCAATGGCCCCTGAACATTTTTCAGGTCGACATCGATAGTGCGATTTTGGGCAAAGCTGCACGCCGGGAACAACAGGAGGCCGCCAAGCAACAGGCCGGCAAGTGATCGAGAAATCATAGGTTTGTCTCTATGGTTATTAAAATAGTAATCGGGGCTGTCAATACATCAGGGGATGTATTCGCCAGGCAGCATAGACAACAGGTGCGGCAGGCAGTAAAGCTTTTCTAAAAAAAGCTATCAGGATGCAAAAATTTGCAGTTTTTTTTGTTTATTTGTTAGTTTTCAAGCAGCGGAAATGAAAAGGACCCGACACATTGCCAGTGCCAGGCCCTTAAGGTCGATACAATCTGTCTTAATAAAAAATGTAATTACTTGTACACGCGATAGTTCACACAGTCACCCTGGGCCGTTGCCTGGCCAGAGTTCATCGAACAGGATTGGCTGGTAACCCAGCCGCCAGAGATGTTGGGATAAATAAAGCTGATATTGCTTTGTGTCACTCTGACAACCCGCTTGCATATAATTTCCATAAGTGCCTGCCAGCGCTATATTTTCTGCAAAGCTTGGGAGGCAAATACTGATGCACACAAAATTCCCGCGGAAACCTTCAACACATTTTTGATTAGCATTTTCATATGCTAGATCCTTTTGAGTCATCGCCATCAACATTAATGGCCGCTGTATACTAGAAATCAACGGTCAAATTTTCAACGAAGACTCAAGCAACAAACCTTAGATGCTATTTTTTACTAATGTAAACAATCATTTCACCCGCCGCTGACTCCAGGGCCGATTTCATCGAATACTGCTCGCCGAATCCCATGCTGGAAAGCGCACCGGGTGATGACAATGCCGTCATTATTTTATTTTTCGTGTCCAAATTTGCCGCCGGAATTTTTAACTCACAGGTAGCACTCCGACATTGAATACTCGACAACACAAAATCGCGCATCTCGTCGCGTGTGGATAACGCGCGTTCTATTTTCGTTTCTGTTGCACCCGACCACTTTTCATCGCGCGGTTCAGCCATAAATTCCGCATTAAGTTTTGCATCATATTGGGCAGGGTCTTTGATCGAGCTTAACTCAGCCAAAGTGCGGTCTTTCTCGGCATAAAAGTTCATTAGGCCTTTTATTTGCGCATCGCAATTGGCAGTTGACACAGCGGTCGTCTGCGGCGCGGTTTGATTGCCAGCCACCGTTTGCGCGACAGGTTTTTGCGGCATCATTTGTTGCTTCAACTGCGCATTTTCTTCGCGCAATAATTCCAATTCATTGGACGCAATAACGGAATTTTTTGTGGAGGGTAGTGTTGTGTTTACAACTGTTGGCTCGACACTTGATGTCGCTTGAAAAAAAAATACGCCCATAGCGCCGATCGCTATGCCAGCCACCAGGGCACCTAGCATCCTTAACATGATTTACACCTATATTTTTTATAGACAAAAACAGAGTGCCAGTATCCCTATTGAGCGGGACTGGTCGGCAAGGTTAAAAAAGTAAAGAATTGTAAAACAAAAAAGGCCGCAGCATGGGCGGCGGCCTTTCTACGCGTTCCGAGTATACCTATGTTATTTGGGTAATTCGAAGCTTCCTGTCACAGCCAATGTCGTGGATTGGGTTTTGGCGTAGGCAGGTTGGCCACCGCCAAGATGAACAACATAATCGCCCGGCATCACTTTGCGACTACCCTTTTCATCTACCAATGAGAGCGCGCGCGCATCCAGGCTGAGGCTGACCGATTTGGTCTGCCCTGCTTTGATATGTACGCGGGTAAAACCTGCCAATACCGGATTTGCGGAGTCCCCCGGTTTGGCGAGGTATAGCTGCACCACTTCATCACTGTCGCGCTGGCCGGCATTGGTAACCTCCACAGTCGCCATCACGCTGTCGCCCGCTTTAATATTGTTGGCAGACAAGCTCGGCTCAGCATATTTAAAGCTGGTATAGCTGAGGCCATAACCAAACGGATAAAGCGCTTCCCCCTTAAAGTAGCGATAGGTACGGCCTTTCATGTTGTAATCACCAAAGGCTGGCAATTGTTCGGCAGATTTGTAAAACGTAACCGGCAGACGACCAGCCGGGCTGAAATCACCCGCCAGTAAACCGGCCACAGCGTTGCCGCCTTCGCCACCGGGATACCAGGCTTCAACAATGGCGGGAATTTTTTTCGCGGCCCAATTGATGGACAAAGCGCTGCCGTTCATCAATACCAACACCACAGGTTTGCCAGTGGCTTGCAGTTTTTCTAACAGGGCTTGTTGCGGTGCCGGTAAATCGAGGCTGGTTCGATCACCACCTGCAAAACCGGCGGCCTGCACCTTCATTTCCTCGCCTTCAACACGGGCAGATAAACCGCCCACAAACACCACCAGCTCGGCATGTTTGGCAGCGGCAATGGCATCTTGGCCAGTGTCGCCCGGCAAACTCCACAATAATTTTTGATTGCCACGTGGGCCTACCTGGAAGGCTTCCACTTTCAATGGATAAATTTTTCCAGCGGTTAAGGTTGTTGTGCCGGACAAGATGGATGGCGCATCGCCCACACCCCACTCATCCACAACAAGTTTGTCGCCCACCCAAACGCGATAACCGCCTTCACTGGAAAAACGGAATTGATAGTCGCCGGATTTGGGCGCTTTGATATAGCCGGTCCAGCGCGTAGAGGTTGAAAGTTCTTCGCCCTGCCAATCAAAACGTGCATTCTTGTCGGTGCGAGAATTTTTTGCATCGCCTTCCAATTTCACGCCAGCAAATTGTTCGAATTTGAGACCCGAATTTTTGCAGGCCGCATCCAGGCACACCGCTGAATCCGGTACCGCAGGTTCTGCGGGACCAACGAGACCAGAGCCTTCAGCGTATTCAATTTTCGCGTTGGGAAAACGCGCGCGAATACCATCGAGCACCGTGGCGGTTTTGGAAGGCTTGCCGTAATAGTTACCCACCAGCGCATCATAGCTATCTGCATTGGGGCCTATAACGGCAATAGATTTGGGTGCTTGCTTGAGCGGCAACAAGCCATCATTTTTTAACAGCACCAGCGATTTTTTTGCCATCTCCAATGCCATTTCATGATGCTGGGGCGTGTCGTAGTCAGCAGCTTTAATCGCTGTAAACGGCAAGGATTTTGGATCGTCAAACATACCTAAACGTATACGACCAACAAAGAGCCGCGTGAGCGAACGATCCACTACCGTTTGTGGCAACAACCCCTGTTTAACCGCGTTGATAATAGGTTGAACATCGGTCGTCATATTGTTGCGGTAGTCGCCGCAAATTAAATCCATACCGGCTTTAAAGCCGAGCGCGACACCCTGCTCTGGTGTTTTGGCGTAGTGCAAACTGTCTTCGCGATAAATATTGGCCGCCGCGCCGCAGTCGGAAACAACATAACCACTAAAGCCCCAGCTCTTGCGCAAGTATTTATCCATCAGCTCATCGTTGGCACAGCCGGGCACACCATTAACGGCGTTATACACGCACATCACCGATTGCACTTTCGCTTCGGTCACTGTCGCGCGGAACGCGGGTAAATAAGTGTCTTCCAAATCGTGAGGCGTTGGGTATACATCTTCGCGGTGGCGATTGGATTCAGGCCCGCTGTGCACCGCAAAATGTTTTGAGGTGGCAATGGTTTTGAAAAACTTCGGATCATCGCCTTGCAAGCCTTTGATAAAACCTATGCCCATGCGCCCGGTGAGATGCGGATCTTCACCGTAGGTTTCCTGTCCGCGTCCCCAGCGTGGATCGCGGAAAATATTAATATTGGGTGACCATACGGTTAGCCCGCGATACCAGTCAGTGCCACCATTGGGGTGCACTTGCTCGGCATATTTCGCACGGAATTCGGTGCTGATGACATTGCCCACATCCTGCATCAGGTGATCGTCCCAGGATGCCGCCATGCCTATGGCCTGAGGAAATACCGTCGCTATACCGGCGCGCGCCACACCGTGTAAACCTTCGTTCCACCAGTTGTATTCGGGCACACCCAAGCGCGGAATCGCCGGCGCTGTATGGCCGAGCTGCGCGGCTTTTTCTTCCAACGTCATACGTGCAATCAGATCAGCGGCACGCGCTTCCGGTGAAAGTGCAGGGTCGAGGTATTTACAACTGCTTTTTTGGCAGACTGGCGGCGTTTGCGCCTGCAAATTGGCCGCTGCCAATCCCAGGGCAAGCGCAATTAAAGCGCGCCCCCATGACATGGAGTGATGCATGATTTCCTGCTCCCGTGAATGATTTTTATGGTGTGATCAACGCTCGTATCTGTACCCGACAATACCGCCGGGGATTACAGCCACAGAATTGTAGTCCAACAGACTATATGATGCCTGCCAGGATTGCGTAAATTTACACAACGGGGGCTTGATATGATTACGGGCAAAAAGCAGTTTATTCGCGAAAACCGCCTGTTTACTGCAAATCTGTCTATTTACTGCAAACCTGCCCATTTACGCCACCAGCTCCAGGATGGATCGGGCGCGCGCTTAACCCTCCTTAACGGGACTTATTCTGCCTTTACACATATTTGCGTTAAGGTAGCTACCCTCAAATAGTCTTGGACAATCCTCGATGAGAGGCCCGAGTTTCCCCTGGATTTTCCCCATGAATACGATCGCCAACCATTCACAACATGCCTTGCAAATCGCCCAGCAGATGTCCACTCGCGCCGCGTTTTTAATTGTCGGCATAGCCATGGCCGCCTGGGCGCCGTTGGTGCCCTACGCCAAAGAGCGCATTGGCCTTAACGATGCATCCCTCGGTAGCCTGCTGCTATTTTTGGGCGTTGGATCGTTTGTGACTATGCCGATTACCGGTTGGCTCTCCGGCAAGTTTGGTTGTAAACGTGTTATGCAGCTGGCAAGCCTCGCGCTAATGATCATAGTGCCGCTGCTGGCGCTGGTGCCCAATAGCTTCTGTCTGGCATTGGTGTTAATGGCGTTTGGTGCCAGCATTGGTTGCCTTGATGTAGCGATGAATATCCAGGCCGTGGAAGTTGAAAAGGCCTCGGGTCGCGCGATGATGTCGGGCTTTCATGGCTTTTTTAGCGTGGGCGGTATTTTCGGGGCAGGTCTGGTGAGCGCTGCCCTGTGGCTGGGTGCGAGCCCGGTGCAATCCACATTAATTGTCAGCCTCCTGATTATGTTGTTATTACTTGGCGGCCAGAGAAATTGGTTGAGCAACAAATTTCATCAGCCCGGCTCATCGCCTTTTGTGGTGCCGCGCGGCTGGGTGGCCTACTTGGGCGTGATGAGTTTTATTTTATTTTTGGCCGAAGGTGCCCTGCTCGACTGGAGCGCATTATTTTTAACCTTGGAACGCGGTGTCGAGCAATCACATGCAGGTTGGGGCTACGCCATATTCTCTGTCGCCATGACATTGGGGCGCTTAACCGGCGATAAACTCGTCAATTATTTTGGCCGCTTTTTTATTTTTTTATCGGGCAGCCTCTGTGCCGCGGTGGGTTTAATCCTGGCGATATGCACTCATAGCTCGGCCAGTGCCCTGCTCGGATTTTTACTCGTGGGCATAGGTGCCTCCAATGTGGTACCGATTTTATTCAGCGCTGCCGGTAACCAGAAAACTATGCCTGTTAACATGGCGATATCCGCTATGACCACCATAGGTTACGCAGGTATTCTCACCGGGCCAGCATTGATTGGCTTTGTTGCCCACGAATCGAGTATCGCAGTAGCCTTTGGTATTATCGCCGGTTTGCTACTTCTGGTTGCCGCCAGTGCCAAACAACTGTTGCGCGCAACACACTAATTTCTACAACAATAAAATACATTTATACAAAAAATAATTTTCAAGAGAGATCAACCCAATGGCTTGCAATATGATGAGATACAAGGTGATCCGTGAACATCCTCCAATTATTCGCCCGCATAAGTCTATGCGCACTAGTGGTGTGTACGCCCTTCAGCTATGCCGACAAAACGAGCAACGCTGATAAAGCCCAATTCTGGCTAACCCGCGGCGATCAAAGCCAACTGCTTAGCAACCAGACAAAGCAATTGGGTAAAACCTACAACCCCGCCTATGCCACGCTCACGCTGGATGCAAAAACACGCTACCAGGAAATGGAAGGCTTTGGTTACACCCTCACAGGTGGCAGCGCCATGCTCCTGCGCAACATGGAAAAGAGTAAGCGTGCCGCACTGTTAAAGGAATTGTTTGGCAGCGGCAAACAAGACATTGCCGTGAGCTATTTACGCATTAGCGTCGGCGCCTCAGATCTTGACCCGACAACCTTCAGCTACGACGATTTACCGAAAGGCGAATCTGATCCTGACCTTAAACAATTTTCGATTGCCAGAGATCGCGAATTTTTAATTCCGGTATTGAAAGAAATTCTCGCAATAAATCCCAACATAAAAATCCTCGCCAGCCCCTGGTCGCCACCCGCCTGGATGAAAAACAACAATGCCACAAAAGGCGGCGAGCTACTGCCAAAGTACTATCACAGCTACGCCATTTATCTGGCGAAATATATTCAGGCAATGGCGCAAGAAGGCATCCTTGTTGATGCGCTTACCATTCAAAACGAGCCCTTGCATCCCGGCAACAACCCGAGCTTGCTGATGTACCCCTGGGATCAGACAGATTTTATTAAGAAACATCTTGGGCCAATTTTCGACGCAGAAAAGATCACCACCAAAATTATTATTTACGATCACAACGCCAATAATTCCGAATATCCGATTATTGTGCTCAACGATCCGGGGGCGAAAAAATATATCCACGGCACAGCCTTCCATTTGTATGGCGGCACAGTGGATGAGATAAGCGATGTACATAATGCCCATCCTGATAAAGCCTTGTATTTTACCGAGCAATGGGTGGGTGCAGGCTCGGAATTTGCCGGCACTTTTTTCTGGCACATTGAAAACCTGATCATTGGTGCCAGCAAAAATTGGTGTAAAACCGTATTGGAATGGAATCTCGCCGCCGACTCGCAATATTTGCCGCACACCGACGGCGGCTGCGATAAATGCCTTGGCGCTATCAGCATCGACGGCAATAAAGTCACGCGCAATCCTGCGTATTACATCATTGCACAAGCCTCCAAATTTATTCCTGCAGGTTCGGTTCGCATCGGAAGTAGCGAGCTTGAGGGAATTCCCAGCGTTGCGTTTTTGCGGCCGGATGGTAAAGCGGCAATCGTGTTGCTCAACCAGGGCCAAACGGCGCGCCGCATTAATCTGGTGTCGGGTAATCGTAAAATAGCGTTCGAGATACCGGCAGCCAGTGCTGTAACTGCCGTATTTTAATGGTCTCTCGTAGAGGGCTCAGACGAGCCCTCTTCTCTCCCGCCAATTGTTTTTCTTTTTTCCCACGCTAAACCCAAACGCTTTTATAACAACAAGCTGGCGTCTCTATGTGATTTGGCGAACGGAGTGCAACTTCTCGCTGTGCGATTCTAGTCGAAGTTTCCCTTTGAATTTTTCTGCGCGCTCTGGTGCCGGATTTTCCGGTGTCATTGGCAAACCTGTCTCAACATGTTTCGACTTAAGGAGGATACTGATGAACAGATTATCGAAGTTGCTGTCCAGCTTTGCCCTGCTAGCGTCTGCGTTTATCGCCAGCAGTGCGCAGGCAATTATGATTTACGGGGACTTTGCCCACTTGGGAGAAATGGGCAAACAGGACGTTACCAACTGGGACTTTACGAGTTATGGATACACCAACGCCTGGCTGAATTTCGAATTAATTGGCAACGCCAGCCTGGACGGTTACCAAAACCGTAATTACACGGACATTTTTCATTTGTGGCTCAATGATGTGGAAATTTTTACCGCCTCGTTTAATTTGGGCGGCGGCGGTCACAACGAAATTTTGTACAACCCTAACGGCGCCACAGCGGTGACTACAACCAACAATGCCACCGACGATCCACACAACTCACAACAAGTCACCTGGAGCGGCGGCCAAACCCAAATCAGTTTGCCCATCAGCCTGCTGCAAGGCGCCAATAATATTTATTTTAAATACAGCGGCAAAGACCAAGGCTTAAAGGACGAAGCCTGGCGTATTGGTTTTGCGAGTATCACACTGCCTGCAGTCATTGTTGGGGAAAGCAGCAGTACATTTTTATTACTGTTTGGTTTGGCAAGTTTACTTTGGTTACGCAAGAAAAACGTATCTCAGTAAAATAAAAGAGCCAGCTTGATGCTGGCTCTTTTATTTTTACAGCTAAAATCTGGCAAGCTTTTCCTACCCAAATCTGGTTTACTCGTCAGAATTTTATTGCCGAGGTTTACCATGCTACAAATCAATTGCCCACACTGTTTCGCCACTAACCGTTTGCCTGATGAACGCCTGGGTGACAAACCTACTTGTGGCAGGTGCAAGCAAGCATTATTTGATGGCAAACCTTTAACGCTCACCCCCAATAACATTGCAGCAACGCTGGAGAAAAATGACATTCCCATTGTTGTGGATTGCTGGGCCCCCTGGTGTGGTCCCTGCCAAACCTTTGGCCCTATTTTTAGCCAGGCGGCAGCGCAATTTGAACCGCGCGCCCGCTTTGCCAAATTGGATACGGAAGCCAATCAAGCGATAGCGCAGCAGTGGGCGATTCGCAGTATTCCCACCTTGCTGGTGTTTAAAAGTGGTAAAGAGATTCAGCGTTTATCCGGCGCCTTGCCCTTGCCGCAATTCAGCCAATGGCTTAAGCAGGCCGGTATCTAAAACCAGGGATTTTTATTTTTCATTTTTTAGTCGCGCCATCTATGTGGAGCAACGAACGGAGCCAGGCGGTTATCTGTGGGAGATTGTGCTAATCATTTTGTATTGGTATGAATCTCAATGTGCAGTTTTTCCCTGGAGCCTGATCGATATGCATAATGCGACATGCGGGAGCACAGCAACCATCTGGAGCACGCGTGCACTTTTATCGATAAACACTTGGCGATAAAACAACGCCTGGTAATCCTGCCGTGACAATCGAGCAACAACAAAGACCTTTCGAAAACCACGATAAAGCACTCAGGCTACTGGTGGTAGACGACAACCAGGACGCCGCCGATATGCTGGTCATGTTCCTGCAACTGGTCGGCCACCAGGTACATAACTGCAATTCCTCCGCCGAGGCCCTGCAGGTGGTAGACAGGGATAGCTATGACGCCGTATTACTCGACATAGGCCTGCCAGGCATGAATGGCTATGAGCTGGCGCGCCAGATTCGCCAGAGCAAAGGTATAGCCAGTCCGTTGTTAATCGCCATTTCTGGTTACGGCCAGGATAAAGATCGCGAAGCCGCCAATGCGGCCGGCATTGATCACTATATGGTTAAACCTGTGGACACCGAAGAACTGCTCAAACTTCTGCAGCAAATCGCTCATTAACAGCCATCTCACCATAGGGATTTCCAATAAGCCCGCACTGGACAGTGCTTTTGCTTTTGGCGACAATTTAACCCTTACCCATTCTGCGATCCCGCCCGAGGCCCACCGTGAACGACTATCCCGATATTCTGCGTCGCAGATTGCTGATGGGGGCCGCCGGCGCTGCTGCCCTGCTTCCATTTAGCGGCCTTGTCGGCTGCGCCAAAAAAGCAGAAGAAGCTGGCAAACAACAGGATTTACTGCAAGTTGGCGGTCTGCCAGTAACCTGCAACCTCACTCTGCCGGTAGCCTGTACCGCCAAAGTCGCCAATAACCAGGCCGGCATAGGTGATGGGCGCTTCGCCTATCAGTACAGCAAGTACAGCGGTTGGCCGGAAATCAAGGAGTCCTTGATGTCCGGGCGTATCCAGGCCGCCTATATGCTGGCGCCACTGGTGATGGATTTGAGCGATAAAAAAGTCCCTATCAAGATTGTCTCCCTCGGCCACCGCTCGGGTGCGGTGATCATGGTGCGCCAGGATTCCCCCTACCAGCATTTCGCCGAACTCAAAGGCAAGCGCATTGCCATTCCCAGCCGCTTTGCAGTGGACTTTTTGTTCCTGCGCAAAATGCTGGCGCAGGAAAATATGACGCCGAAAGATATCGAAATCGTAGAGATGCCGCCACCAGATATGCCCGCCGCACTCTACGCTAACGCCGTGGACGCCTACTGTACCGGAGAACCCTTTGGCGCCGCCGCCCAGCGCGCCGGCTATGCGCGCCCCTTGCGCATGACGCGCGACGAATGGCGCAATTACATTTGCTGCGTACTCACGGTGCGCGAAGAGTTAATCAACGAAAAACCAGAAATGGTGCAAGACCTGGTGAACTATGTGCAGGGTGCCGGCTTCTGGCTGGACCAGCAGCAGGCCAATCGCGACAAAGCGGTAGCCATTGCCTCCAAACGCGAGTTCTTCAACCAGGATCCGAACATCCTCAAGTTCGTGATGGAAAACCCCACTGACCGCGTTACTTATGGCGACTTGCGGATGATTCGCGGCGAGTTTGAAGAGTTGATGCAATTATCCATGGATGCGGGCACGCTCAAAAAGCCGGTGGCTTACGAAACCTATATCGATGAGCGCTTCGCCCACAACGCCAAGCCAACCACTATCACTTTATGACGACCTTTATTGTGAAACGCTTACTACCGCTACTCCTGTGTTTGTCGGCCTTTGCCGGTGCATCAGCCATTGCCGGTGCAGAGGAGCTGAAATCCGGGGTGTTTAATCCACCGCGCATTGCACCGGATTTCAACTTGCAAAGTTCCCAGGGTGGCGATCTCAAGCTCACCCAAACCCGCGGCAAACTGGTGGTGCTGGGCTTTGGTTTTACCCATTGCACAGAAGTCTGCCCCGTCACCCTGGCAAACCTGGCGCGCGCGCGCAAACAACTGGGAGAGTTGGGCGAGCAAGTGCAAATCCTCTATGTGACGGTGGACCCGGACAACGACAATCCCCAGCGCATGAAAGAATACCTCGCCAATTTTGATCCCAGCTTTATCGGCCTTACCGGCAGCGAAAAACAATTGGAAAAAGTGCGTCTTGATTACGGCATACTCGCCGCCAAAGCCACCGCTAAACAAGGCGAAACACAAGTGCATCACTCATCCTATGTGTATTTGATTGACCCCGCCGGCTATTTGCGTGCGCTGGTGCCCTTCGGTAAAAAACCGGAAGACATAGCCCACGATATGAAAATCCTGCTGAGCGATAGGGCGGCCAAGTGAACCTGAGCGTTATCCGTCGCCACTGGTTGCTGGTGTTAGTCTTCTTCCTGTTGCTCGATGGGCTGGCACTCGCCGCGTTTATGCCCGTGCAATACGATTCGCGCGAAGAGATTTTTGAAATTCCCGCTGGCACCTGGCAGCGAAGAATGGGCGGCGAAAAAATTGAAATACTGCCCAGCGCCGTCTACCTTACCCTTGGCGTGCGCAACTTGCTGGTGCTGCGCAATCTGGATACAGTCCCACAAATGTTTGGCCCCACACTTATCATGCCCGGGCAAAGCTTTAGCTTGCCTTTTGATCTCGCCTCCGAATATCAGTTCGCCTGTACAGCACACTTAAACGGCCAAATGACGGTGATAGTGGATGAAGAGCCAACGGCGGGATGGATGCGTTTGCAGTGGAGAATTAAAAAGGTGGGGCGCTGGCTCCGCCGCCAATACTGATTAACTCTGGTTTCCAATCACACAAGGAAGCCAAAAAACAGCAATAACGCATTTTTAACGATTTCTTCTATGCTTAAACACAGTATGTAACTGCGGGCCAGACATGGGACAGCGTCAAAAATTCTTGCTTCACCTCCAACTGCTGCTGTGCCTCGCCTTTTGCGGATTGGCCAGCGCACAGGAAATGGTGATCACCCACCGCGCGCCCGAAATAGAAGGCGACACCCGCCCCAATTACGAGGTCTCGGTGCTGCGCCTGGCGCTGGAAAAAACCCCTGAATACGGCCCCTATAAACTGCAACCGGCACCGCGTATCAACGTCACCCGCAGCCTGCACAGCATACGCACCAACGCCTTCCCCAATTTTTTTTACACCCTGGGTTACGAGGAAAAGTACAACCACTACCCCGAGATGACCTATGTGCGCTTTCCAGTGGATTTGGGCCTGCTGGGTTTTCGCACCTGCTTTATTCCCGCCGCCATCAAAGATAAAGTTGCTGCCGTTAATTCACTGGAAGACCTGCGCCAATTCAGTTTTGTGCAGGGCCGCGGCTGGGTGGATGTGGAGATACTGCGCAACAGCGGACTGAACGTAACCGAGATAGACCGCTATGACACCATGTTTAAAATGACCGCCGCACATCGCGTCGATCTGTTCTGCCGCGGCGCCAGCGAGATAGAAGATGAATATAAACACTGGAAAGATTTGCCCGGTTTCGATTACGACCACCACCTGCTAATTCAATACCCTTTGCCGATTTTCTTTTACACCAACAAAGCCAATAGCCTGGCCATTGAGCGTATCAACAAAGGCATAGAGCGCGCCTATGCCGACGGTTCGCTACACAAAGTCTGGACGCGCGAATACGCCAACGCTGTAGCCTTTACGCAATTGCATAAACGCCACGTTATTAAACTGAAAAATCCGCTGCTGAAATCCATAGATACCCGCTACGAAAAATACCAGTTCAATCTGGACGAGAGTACCAGGGCAAAGCTTGAGTAAGCAGAGCAGTCAAATTAATAGCCGCGTTTTTATCCGGCAGAAAAACGTTTCATTTTTTCCGTCACTGGTTTAGCCTCGCCGCCATGACTTCTTCCCACAGCATTCACTATTCACCGGCGACACTCGCCCCACAATTATCGGGGCTTCATCTCTGGTATCTGGACTTTTCACAACTTGATCAGCATTCCATTGATTACTGTCAGCCCCTGCTCAGTGATGATGAACAAGATCGCGCACGGCGCTATCTCCGCGGCCAGCGCGAATTTATCGTCTGTCGTGCATTTATTCGCTTATGCCTGGCACGCTACACAGGTGAAGATCCGCGCGCGTTGCGCTTCGAAAAAAGTATCGCAGGTAAACCTTATCTCACAGACACACATGCGCACTGGCAGTTTAACCTGAGCCACACTAATCAGGGCGCAGCGCTTGCCATCCTGCAAGGTGCGAGTATAGGTGTGGATATAGAGCAACCGCGCAAACGCAATTATCTCGGTATAGCCGCCGAGTACTTTCACCCTGAAGAACTCGCTTATTTGCAGGCGTTACCCGAGGCGCAATTGGCAGAGGAGTTTTTTAAGCTCTGGACATTAAAAGAAGCATTTTTTAAAGCACTGGGTAGCGGCATAGCGACAGGGTTGCATCGCGCACATTTTTCATGGAGAGAAAAAAAATTGCAGCATCAGTTTGCCGAGGATTTGGGTGAGATCGAAAAAGAATGGCAATTTCACCAACAGATTGCCCAACTACCGCAGCCTACTCACATCGCCCTCGCCTACCGCGCCGCTGAAGCGCAGGTGCATTGGTTTGATGGCGGTGAATTGCTCAGGGATTTAGTGAGTATTTAATTGCAGGATGTGCCGGTTCGGGTCAGCTAATATTTCCATACCCTGTGTAAAACCGGGCTCACCCGTAAACAGCGCATCGAAACTGCCATCGGCCTGGGCGCGCTGCAAACCGCGTTCAAGACGCGCCGCCAATTCGCGATTATCTTTGTGTACAAAAAAATAAAAAGGCACGCCGCCGCGCAACAACAAGCTGCGCTCTATTACCAACCCCTCTCTCTCAAACGCCTGGGCTTCGGCCCAGGCCTCCGATAAGTTGCGCGAGATATAGTCAAACCGTTTGGCCCTCAGCATAGGGAACAGAAGGTTGGTACCAGTGACTGTCATCACCGGCATATCGTTGTGGCGCAATATGTCCGCCGAAGGCCAATCGGCACCGGCGCCTGCGGTAAAACGGCGCAAGTCCGACAGGCTGTGCACTTGATCAAATTTCCACTGATCCTCTTTGCGAATCAGCAGCACACGGTTTTCATTTAAATCCTTCAACAAAGAAAAACGAATCGGCAGGAGTTCGCGCTCACGCTGTTGGCTAGTTCCATTCCAGATAATATCGATAGTGCGCTTGCTTTTGATCTCCGCCATAAAGCGCGCACTGGATAAAGGTTCAGGGTAAATTTTGACAACAGCCGGCCCGCTTTCAGCCGAGGTTTTATCAAAAGCCAAACGCAGCAATTTGATGAAATAGGTATTTTGCTGATCGGCCCCCACCCCCCAGGGCGGGACCATATAAACCTGTGGCTCAACACTCGCCGAATGGGACGAAGCTGCCGCAACCAGGGCCTCGGCAGGCTGGGATATAGTTGCCGCCGACGCACAGGATGCGGCAATCAGCAGCAGGGGCAGGATCATGAGTTTATAGGTCAGGCGCACAGACAACAGGCTCTCGTTAAACAACTTATGCGGAGTCGGGATTATACATGGCCCCGTCCGCCCTTGACTCTCACGCGGTCACTGTTAGCATGGCCGCCTATAATTTTTGACATCCATAATCAGCCAAGAAGCCTTCCATGTTGCCATTCCATCAGATAGTTAAAGACGATTTTGCCGCAGTTAACCAGCTTATTATCGAAAAGCTGCATTCTGATGTAGGACTGGTGGAAAACATTGGGCACTATTTGGTCGAAGCTGGCGGCAAGCGTCTGCGCCCCTTAATGGTGCTGCTCACCGCCAATGCCCTGGGCTACGCCAAAGCCGGTGGAAAAGAGCACTTGTCACTGGCTGCGATTATCGAATTTATCCATACCGCAACCCTGCTGCACGATGATGTTGTAGACGTATCCAGCCTGCGCCGCGGTCGCCCTACCGCCAACGCCCAATGGGGCAATGCGCCCAGCGTACTGGTGGGTGATTTCCTTTACTCGCGCGCCTTCCAGATGATGGTTGCCATTGGCAGTATGGATATCATGGCGATCCTGTCTGACACCACCAACGTGATCGCCGAAGGCGAAGTGCAGCAGCTGGTCAACGCCAAAGACCCCAATGTCAGCGAAGCTAACTACTTCAATGTGATCGACAAAAAAACAGCCATTCTTTTTGCCGCCGCCTGCGAATCTGCCGCTGTGCTCTGTGGCGCAACCCCTGAGCAACGCAAAGCCTTAAGCACCTACGGCCTGAAAGTCGGCGTAGCTTTCCAATTAGTGGACGACGCCCTCGATTACACCGGCGACGCCGCCACCCTCGGCAAAAACGTCGGCGACGACCTGGCCGAAGGCAAACCCACCCTGCCCCTGATCCACGCCATGCGCCAGGGCACGCCCGAACAAGCTGAAGTGATCGCCACCGCCATCCGCAATGGCGATGCGAGCTTACTGCCTCAAGTATTGGAAATCGTCCAGGCGACTGGCGGCATGGATTACACGTTGGAATGCGCGCGCGACCAAGTGCGCCAGGCAATAGAAGTCTTACAACAGCTACCCGCAAATGAATTTACAGAAGCGATGAAGCAGGTGGCGGAGTTTTCGTTGGCACGAACTTATTGAGTCGTTAGTTTGATGTGAAGAAAAGCGGCCATAGTGCCGCTTTTTTTGTTTTTTGTGAAAATTTTATAAATACAATTCAAATGCCTGATCACACCGTGCCGATAAGTGATCGGGGCTAAAAGCGACAAAGCCGTATTGTTGATAAAGGCTTATGGCTTCCTTCAACGCAGAAGCTGTCTCCAGCGTGACGCGAGAAAAACCCAGTTCGCGCGCTTTATCCAGTGCAAATTCCAACAATTTTTTCCCTAATCCTTTTCCCCTACTACTGGGCAGGCAATACATCTTACGCAGCTCGCAAGTATCCGCCGTTTCGCGATGTAAACCCACACAGGCCACGATGCGATCGTTTTCCAACACCACACCCAGATAGCCGCCGCGCTGAAAATAAGTTTCTTCAATCGCGTCCAGGTCTTTATCGGTTGAACCTGAATCGGGGCTCAAACCGTACTCCCTCAGCACAGAAAACACGACTGTTTTTATAGCTTCAGCATCAGCGTTGGTAGCCGGGCGGATGTTCATGGAGATGTCCTTATTAAAAGTAAAGGCTGTAGGTATAGTTATGTATTTGTCGATGCTCTGCACGTCCCATTTGCGAATAAGGAGACGCGCATTAATAATCGTATACAAGTATTTATGGACGCAAGATTAGAACAGATATTCGGATCAATGCTAATGATATTGTTGATTTATTGAAGATATTCAAGAAGCGGGTGATATTGACTTCACAGGTTCAATTTGAACTATTTCCGCGCGAAGATAGAAGCTGCAGCTCACCTTTTTATTATTGCAGCAATAAAACGCCACACTGGCAGATCCGGGCACCAAATTGATCAAAAAGAGAGCTTAAATGGAGGATAGAATAGCGATCTCCAGCCTACCGGGCTACTGCCAACTTGACAGCAAATCCTGCCAGCGCTCATCAGATAGTTGCTGCTCATAGTGCTGCAGCAATTCATATTGTTCATCGCTCAAACCAGCCCTGGCGGTACGCAAATAATCCTCTTCGCTAGCAATAAAAGCTTTGCGGGTTTTTTCGATTAAAAAAAGTTTGGTGGCGGGCGTCGCATTGGCAATTTGCTCACCAGTGCTTGCAGTCAATTCGGCAATTTTTTGCTTTTGCTCCAACTTGCCAAGCAACATATTCAGCTTTTGTTGTTCAGGCACCCTATCCATTCCCGCCACTTGATAAAAGCCGGCGAGCAATGCTTGCTCATAAGTGGAATCTTTCAGCAGCTCATATTTTCTTGCATCCTCTTCGGTGAGTAATTTCCCAATTTTGTTATCGACAGCGGCGACGGCCAATTCGCGCTGACGCAAATTTTCCGCTATTTCTGCTGAATTACTGTTGGTATCGTAAAAACTACGTGCAGCAATTGCCTCGCGCTCCTGCAAAAAAAGCTGCAGCTGTTCGCGCGTTTGCGAAGAGAGTTGCAAGGCCGAAAATAAAATCGCGTATTTTCGTTGCACCAGATTATCTGGTTGGCTCACATCAAATATTGCAGGCGATTTTTTATCATCTGTCGGGACAGTTTGGAGCAGTTTTTTTTCGGCGACTTGCGCGCCGGGCGTGAAGACCGTCGATACAACATGGGGAGATTCGGCTTGCAATGAGCCCTGCCCTGTCAACCAACAGGTTGCGGCCAGAATGAAAAATATTGCCAGGGCGGCAAAATAGCTTTTGGTGAATGACATCAACCGGACTTCCCTTGAGTAGCCACACAAGCCCGGCCAATGGTTACCAGCCGGGCTGCGGATGTTAATTAACTCGCGGTGAAAGAACCTTGAATCCAGGCCCAACCATTGCCACGGGTAACTTCCAGGCCAGCTTCAATCACATCCAGGTAATAGTTGTTATTGAAGTAGCTGCCGTTGCGGTTGCTGTTCAAGTAGTTGAAGAAGGTTTTGATATCGATATTCAGGCTGCCACTGGTTGGCAATGCCGCTGACACCCCCACAGTTCCAGTGGGCACAAACGAAAATACGTAGTAGCCAGCGGCAGTATTCATGCCCTCCCACAAATCGTATTTCACGCCGTTCACTGTCAACACACTGGTGCCCGTTTTGGTGCCAATTGGCCAGGAGTTGTGACCAGCCCAAATCATGATTTCCGTTTGCGGAGTGGATTTGGCGCTGTCTTTGCGCAGGAATAAGTCATAGGCAAAGTCACCCGCCATATTGGTGCCGCCAGACGAGTAGCTGAAGTAGCAAGGTACTTTGGTAGTTTTGGAAATTTGCTTAGGGAAGAGCGTATCGCCGGTGGGGTTCCAGCCGTAGTGCCAGCCGCGCACTATGGCCGGGTAGCCGTATAGCGAGTAAGCGTTGGGATAGTTCCACCAGAAGGTCATATTGGCCGTACTGCCAGTGCCAAAAGTGTTGCCAAAGGTGCTGTTGTCGAAATTATTCACCCAGGCGAAGTGGGAGCCGTAGTTTTGATAGGGACCGGCAAGGGCGAGACTGCTTAATACCAGGCCGCAGCCGACCAAAATTGCACGTTTGGCGAACTTCAGGGTTGATGAACGAATTGCTGAGATCATTTTTATTATCCTCAAAGGTTGGATTGGTAAAGGTGGAGAAGGAGTCCACCCGAGACAGTACTGCGAAATCCGCCCCACCTTCTGTTTGGTTGGAGATGTGATGACAGCCCGAACTGACACCACAAATCACCAATAAAATATTATTTACATATAAACACAATGTAAACACAAATATATTCAATATGACTATTTGTAACCCAAGGTTACAGTCCCGGTAGCATGAAACCGTTATCAGCACGTCAGCGCGGGGAAGATGGGAGGGTTGATCATGCAATTTGGAATTTAGCTGCTAGGCTTATAGTCAGTAAAAGACTAAGGAAAGCGCGGTTTCCAACGGGCCAAATAGCTAAAAAAATCTGATTTACGCCGCCAGAGCACAGCAAAAATCTAATAAATATTCAATAAATGTCGCCGTCGGTCGCTACACTTTAGGAGCCCGAAAGCCTCCCGGCTTATCGGGTATGGCTCAATAACAAAATAAAGTAAGACAGCGGGGAGTTTTATGTTTACCAGAAAGTTATGGTTGGCTTGTGTACTTGGGCTAGCCAGCCTGCCAGTGTGTGCGCAAGAGAAAACACTCAAGGTCAATGATTCCAGTGATCCCAATGGTCCCTATGCGGTAAAGATGATTGAGCTGGCCCTCAAACACGTAGATCGCAAATACAAACTCATCGTCGGCAAAGAGCCTTACTCACAAACCAAGATTATGGAAGAGGTGTCCACCGGTGGTTTGGACCTGTTCTGGAACTCCTCCAACGCCGAAAAAGAAGCCCTGTTCCGCCCTGTGCGCATCTGCCTTTATAAAGGCTTGCTCGGCAACCGTATTTTTATCATCAATAAAGACAACCAAGCCAAGTTTGACAATGTCAAAACCCTGGATGACCTCAAACGCCTTACCATAGGCCAAGGCAAAACCTGGGCCGACACCAAGATTCTGGAAGCCAATGGTCTCAATGTCGTGAAGGCCAACAAATATGAAAGCCTGTTCTACATGGTGGAGGGCGGACGCTTTGACGCCTTCTCACGCGGTGTGCACGAGCCTTTCGGCGAATTGGCCAGCCACCCTAACCTGCCCAACCTCACCGTCGAAAAAGGCCTGATGCTGGTGTATCGCATGCCTTTCTATCTGTTCGTGAATAAAGATAACAAAACCCTGGCAGACGATCTGGAAACCGGCCTCAACCGCGCTATCGCCGATGGCAGCTTCGACCAGACATTCTTCAACGATCCCTCCGTAAAAGACGTGTTGGCCAAGGCAAATATGAAAAGCCGTCGCGCCTTCTACCTGGATAACCCTACCCTATCCAAAGAGACCCCGCTGGATCGTAAAGAGCTTTGGTTTGATCCACAAAGCCTGCCTAATTAACGAATAACTCAGGGGTAAAGGGCGCATGAGCCAGCGGCGACCAGTCTCGCCGCTGGACAAGCTGCCCACAGCGGGTAGAATGGCGCCCTTTGCGCGGCCAAGCCGCCGCGCCCGCCCTCAATCACTGAGTGAATCCCATGACCACTTTTGAACCTAAAAGCTCATACAGCCGCGACGAATTGATCGAATGCGGCAATGGCCGTTTGTTTGGCCCAGGCAACGCCCAACTGCCTGTTCCCAACATGCTGATGCTGGATCGCATCCCCCATATCAGCCTGACTGGCGGCGAATTCGGCAAAGGCGAGATAGTGGCGGAGCTGGATATAAGCCCTGATTTGTGGTTCTTCGATTGCCACTTCCCCGGCGATCCGGTTATGCCAGGCTGTTTGGGTCTGGATGCCATGTGGCAACTGGTTGGCTTCTTCCTGGCGTGGAAAGGCAACCCGGGTCGCGGTCGCGCCCTCGGCTGTGGCGAGGTGAAATTCACCGGTCAAATTCTGCCTACCGCCAAGAAAATTACTTATCACATCAATCTGAAACGTGTCATTGAGCGCAAGCTGATCATGGGTATCGCCGATGGTCGCGTCTCTGTTGACGGCAAAGACATCTACTTTGCCCACGACTTGCGCGTTGGCTTGTTCCAAAATACCGATAGCTTCTAATCGCCCGGGCGGCAGTTATAGCCACGCATAACTGTGGCATAATTGCCGCCTTCACTAGATCCAGACTCCGCTCCAAGCTCTCAGCCCCGCCCGGATCTCAACGGCAGGCGCTGTGACAAATAAGTAAGAGGTAGCCTATGAAACGTGTTGTTGTTACCGGTATGGGAATCATCTCCTGCCTGGGCAATGATAAAACCGCCGTATTAGACGCACTGCGCAACGGCCGCTCAGGTATCAAATTCCAGGAAGCCTACCAAGAGAAGGGTTTCCGCAGCCATGTAGCTGGCTCCATCGACATCAACCTTTCCGAAGTCATCGACCGCAAAATTCTGCGCTTTATGGGCGATGCCGCGGCCTATGCCTATCTGTCCATGCAGCAGGCGATTGCCGATTCCGGCCTGAGCGAAGAGCAAGTGTCCAACGAGCGAACCGGCATCATCATGGGCTCAGGCGGCGCCTCCTCCATGAACCTGGTAGAAGCAGCAGACATATTGCGCGAAAAAGGCCTCAAGCGTGTTGGCCCTTACCGTGTAACCCAAACCATGGGCAGCACCACCTCCGCCTGTTTGGCAACGCCGTTCAAAATCAAAGGCGTTAACTATTCCATCTCCTCCGCCTGCGCCACCAGCGCCCACTGCGTGGGTAACGCTATGGAGCTGATCCAGCTCGGCAAACAAGACGTGGTATTTGCCGGCGGCGGCGAAGAAGAACACTGGACACTGACTGCCCTGTTCGATGCCATGGGCGCCCTGTCCACCAAATACAACGAAACCCCCGAGAAAGCCTCGCGCGCTTACGACGCGAACCGCGATGGTTTTGTGATCGCTGGCGGTGGCGGTTGCCTGGTATTGGAAGAATACGAACACGCGAAAGCGCGCGGTGCGAAAATTTATGCTGAAGTAGTTGGCTACGGCGCAACGTCCGATGGCTACGACATGGTTGCCCCCTCCGGCGAAGGCGCTGTGCGCTGCATGAAGCAAGCACTGGCCACCACCCAAGGCAAGATCGACTACATCAACTCCCACGGCACTTCCACGCCAGTGGGCGACCTGGCTGAATTGCGTGCAATCAAAGAAACCTTTGGCGATGCAATCCCTCCTATCAGCTCTACCAAGTCACTGACAGGTCACAGCCTGGGTGCAACCGGCGTGCAAGAAGCCATCTACAGCTTGCTGATGATGGAAAACGACTTCATCTGTGCCTCTGCCAACATTGAAACTGTCGACCCCGAGGCCGACGGCATTCCGATTGTGCTGCAGCGCCAGGACAACGTGAAACTCGACCGCGTTATGTCTAACAGCTTTGGCTTTGGCGGCACAAACGCCACCCTGGTTTTCCAGCGCGTTTAATAGCACTAGCAATACAAAAAAGCCGCGCACTTGCGCGGCTTTTTTGTATTGGAAGTTTTTAGCTAATTGGTTATCGACTAGCCCGGTGGCTGATTGTGAAACCACTGTTTTACCAATGGCAGCAAACTCGGTCGCCAGGGGCGCGCTTGTACGCCGAAGGCATCGCGAATACGGCGGCAGCCGAGTACGGCGCTCATGGGTTCGTCGACGGGCGATTGGTCGACCAGCGTGAAATTGGCATCCTTTGCCAGCAACTGCTGTTGCGCGAGCAGTTGGACAAGCTGCTCGCCAAACTCCGCCTCGTCCACCACATCCCCGCTGCAGTAGTGCATCACCCCCCAGTTATCCGCACCGACACTGATCTGTTTTACCAACGCCACCGCCACACGCACGGCATCCGACAAGAGCGTAGGTGCGCCACGAAGGCGACTGTTGAGAGTAATGGCTTGCTGGTTTTGGATAGCGGCGAGTATGCGCGTAAGGCGATTGTCACCATAGCTGCCAATTACCCAGCCCAACCGCAGAATGATGGCGCGCGCACCGCTTGCCTCTACAGCCTGCTCGGCCTCGAAAAACGCCTTGCCAATCGCGCTTGTAGGAGCCGGTGTATCTTTTTCGCTATGACTGCTTTTGTTGTCCGCGCCAAAGACTTTGTAGCTGGAAAATTGCAGCAAGGGAACATTGCCAGCCGCACAGGCACGGGCCAGATTGGCCGCTGCAATGGGCAGAAGATGCTGCTGGGTAGCGTCGGGATTATCTTCCCAACCCAGGGTATTGATAGCTATATCGGGCTTGAGCCGCTTTAGGGTATCGGCCACCGCTGTCGGGTCAGCCCAATCCAGTGCAGGAGAGAGCAGTTGGCAGTGCTCGCGCTCCAGATCGTGCTCCAGGGTGCGTCCCAAGGCGCTGCGGGTATCAGTGACCAATATTTTGAGGGACATACGCGCGTTTTACTCTCTTGCTTTGTTGTTTTCGGCCTTGCTGGCCTGTGTCTGGAGTCTGTCAAAGAGCTTGATAAATATCAACTTTATTGCCACTGCAAAGCGGCCTCCGCACAGGTGTTGCCAACTGGCTATACTCTGGCACAATGCCCAACCTTCTTTGCTGCCCGAGATCAATTGATGAGCTCTCAAGCCACCGCGCAAAAATCCTCGCACCTTGCCCTCACTGTTGCCGCCCTTGGCGTAGTCTTCGGCGATATAGGTACCAGCCCGCTCTACGCGCTCAAAGAGACTTTCAGTCCCCATCACGGTATAGCTCTGACCGAAGCCAGCGTGCTAGGCGGACTCTCCACCGTATTCTGGGTATTAATGTTCGTGGTAACACTGAAGTATGTCACCTTGGTAATGCGCGCGGATAACCATGGCGAAGGCGGCACTATGGCGCTGCTTGCCTTGGTGTTTGCCTCCACCAAGGATCATCCCAACTGGAAGCCCTATCTCATGATGTTGGGCGTGCTGGGTGCCTCATTGTTCTATGGCGACTCAGTGTTGACGCCCGCGGTAACCGTGCTCTCTGCGATCGAAGGGCTGGAAGTCGCCACCAGTGCATTCAAACCCTATGTGGTACCGATTGCGCTGGGCGTCATCATCGGTCTGTTTGCGCTTCAACGCGGCGGCACCTCGCGCATCGGCGCTGTGTTCGGGCCCATCACCATTGTCTGGTTCCTGGTGCTCTGTGCCTCGGGTATTGGTGGCATAGTGCATAACCCACACGTATTAATGGCTCTCAACCCGATTTACGCCTTCCACTTTCTGACCGATCACGGTTTCGCATCATTCTTGATCCTGGGGTCGGTAGTACTGGCAGTGACGGGGGTAGAAGCGCTCTACGGCGATATGGGCCATTTCGGCAAAGGCCCGATCCGCACCGCTTGGTTCACCCTGGTATTTCCCGCCTTGCTACTCAACTACTTTGGCCAGGGCGCACTCATACTCAAAGACCCCACGACTATCGTTAACCCCTTCTTCCACATGTTTCCCGATTGGGCGCTTTACCCGGTAGTGATACTGGCTACCTTCGCGGCGGTGATCGCCTCCCAAGCCACTATCGCCGGAGCTTATTCGCTCACCAAACAGGCCGTGCAACTGGGCTTTTTGCCGCGCCTGAAGGTGGTACAAACCTCTGCCAACGAAATCGGCCAAATCTACCTGCCCGGCCTGACCTTTGTGCTGATGATTGCGGTAGTGCTGATAGTCGTCACCTTCCAATCCTCCTCCGCCCTTGCATCGGCCTACGGCGTGGCGGTGACTGGCGATATGCTGGTTACCAGTTGCCTGACATTCTTTGTGATCTATTTCGGCTGGAAAATCCCTCTACCACTGTGTCTGCTGTCCACCGGTCTATTCCTGTGTATTGACATGGCCTTGTTCGCATCCTGTATTACCAAAATTTTCGAAGGCGGCTGGCTGCCAATCCTCATCGCCATGACCATGTTCCTGCTGATGACCACCTGGCGCCACGGTCGCGATTTGCTGTTCCAGCGCCTGCGTTCCTCGTCAGTTCCGCTGGATGCGCTGCTGCCGTCCCTGTTTATCAGCCCACCGACGCGTGTGCCCGGCACCGCTATCTTCCTGACCGCCACCCCAGAGGCTACACCCCACGCCCTGCTGCACAACCTCAACCATAACAAGGTGCTTCACGACCGGGTCGTGTTTTTAACGGTGGAAGTCTCCAACGTGCCTTGGGTGGATATCAAAGAGGCCTGTGAAATCGAGGATATGGGCAATAACTGCTTCCGGGTCATTATCACCTTCGGCTTTATGAACCCGCCCGATATACGCCTTGCCCTAGCCGCCTGCGCGGAGAAGGGCTTGAGCTTCAATATCATGGAGACCTCCTTCTTCCTGTCGCGCGAAAAAATCGTGCCTGTGGCAACCATTGCCAGCGGCATGCCTATGTGGCGCGAGCACCTGTTCGCTGCCATGGCGCGCAACGCAGGTACGGCGGTGGATCACTTCAACATCCCTACCAACCGCGTAATTGAACTGGGCACCCAGGTAGAAATTTAAGCCTCATCACTGAGCTTCCATCGATGCCATTGACCGCAACGACTATCGAACTGGATATCGCCATCATAGGTGGCGGTATCGCTGGCCTATGGCTGGCGAACCGGTTGCAACAACAGGGCTTCCAATTCGCGCTCTTTGAGCGGGATGCCTTGGGCGGCGGCCAGACCATGGCCTCCCAGGGCATGATTCACGGCGGCATGAAATATACCCTCGCCGGCGCACTCACTGGCGCGTCCGAAACCATCGCCGATATGCCGCGTCACTGGCGCGACTGCCTGTGCGGCGATGGCGATGTAGACCTGCGCAATACCCGCCTGTTGAGCGATCACTTCTTTCTCTGGTCAGGCGATAGCGTCGCATCGAAGCTAAGCACGTTCCTGGCAAGCAAAGCCGTGCAGGGGCGAGCGGAACCGGTAGACGAAATCCACTATCCCCCCCTGCTGCGTCACGCCGACTTCGGCGGCAGCCTCTATAAACTCGAAGACATAGTGCTGGATGTTCACAGCCTGGTGACCAACCTCGTCCGCCATGTGGAGCGCCACTGCTTCTCCACCGCCGGGGCTCAGGTCAACTGGTTGCAATCGGATGGTCAGCTAAACATGGAGTTGACGACGACTTCCGCGAGTTTTCTGATCAAGGCCAAGCGCTTTATTTTTTGTGCCGGCCAGGGCAATGGCGAACTGCTGGCACAATTGGGCCTGGCGCAACCGGCGATGCAGCTGCGCCCATTGCAGCAAGTGATGGTGCGTCATTTGTATCCCTACAGTTTTTTCGGCCACTGCCTGGGCACACAGACCACGCCACGCCTGACCATTTCCAGCCATAGAATCAACCCGACCGAACAGGTCTGGTATCTGGGCGGCGCCCTGGCAGAGCGCGGTGCCCATATGGATACTGAAGAACTTATCGCCAGTGCACGTGCCGAGCTTGCCGAGCTGATACCCTGGGTGGGATTTCGCGGCGCCCGCTGGGCAACTCTGCCCGTCTCCCGCGCCGAACCTTTACAGCCTAACTTTATGCGGCCGGACAACGCCTTTGTGGCGCCGGCACCTGGCCTGGACAACCTGCTAGTGGCCTGGCCCACCAAACTCACCCTGGCGCCCAACCTGGCCAATCAAACACTTGATCTGCTGGCCAAAACTGGCATCACACCACAACCCGAACAGGATTTCTTTCACCCATTGCACGATCACCTGGATTTCCCGCCCATCGCCCAGACGCCCTGGGACCTCGCCTTTCCACCCGAACTAAGCCCGGAAGAAGCCATGGCCCAACGCTTTCCCGAGCCCAAGGAAGAAGATGAGTGATGCTCCCCCACATACAACTCGGCAATACAGATTTGCGCATCAGTCGCCTGGGCCTCGGCACAGTGAAATTCGGTCGCAACCAAAGCGTGAAATATCCGCAGGCCTTTGAGTTACCCAGTGACCAGGACGCGCGCCAGCTGCTTAACATCGCTCGCGATGGAGGCATTAACTTATTGGATACAGCGCCGGCTTATGGCGCAAGCGAAGAGCGCCTCGGAAAGTTATTGCGCGGCGAACGCTCACATTGGGTGATCTGCACCAAAGCCGGTGAAGAATTCAGCCCCGACTACGGCAACCAGGGTAAGTCCAATTTTGATTTCACCCCCAACGCCTTGCGGCTGAGCATAGAGCGTAGCCTGCGCCGCCTGCGCACCGATTACCTGGATATAGTGCTGATTCACTCCGACGGCAACGATAGCCAGCTGATTCACGATCACCAGGTACTGCACACGCTGGCGCAGATGAAACGCGAGGGATGGATTCGCGCCTTTGGCATGTCGACAAAAACGCTTGAGGGAGGTTTACTCTGCGCCGCCGAAGCCGACCTGATAATGACAACCTTTGATCAGGACTCAGCAGAAGACCAGGAGTTGTTGCAGACCTGTATCCAGAAAAATACCGGTGTGCTGCTCAAAAAGATTTTTAACAGCGGTCATTTGCTCAAAGCCGGTAGTCATTTGAGTAATGCCATTATCGAACAGCAAATGAAGGTTATTTTTGCCCAGAAGGCCGTCAATAGTGCCATAATCGGCACCCTCAACCGCGAGCACCTGCACAACAATATCCAGTGCGCGCTCCTCGGCCTGGCGGAAAATGGCCTTTTAGGCTGATCCGCCCCGGATAAATAAACAAGCGATATAAGTTCATGAATGCAACCGATAATTGGCTGGATGCCGTCAACTGGAATAGCGATGGACTGGTACCCGCCATCGCGCAAGACGCTGCGACTGGCCGCATATTAATGATGGCCTGGATGAATCGCGAAGCCCTGGCCGAAACCTCGGCGCGCGGCGAAGCCGTGTATTTTTCGCGCTCGCGCAATAAGCTATGGCACAAGGGCGAAAGCTCTGGTCACACGCAAAAAGTGCGTGAAATCCGCCTGGATTGTGACGAGGATGTGATAGTGCTGCAGGTGGAACAAATCGGTGGAATTGCCTGTCACACCGGGCGAGAATCCTGTTTTTACCGGGTGCTGAACGACGGCGAATGGCAAGTGGTTGAACCAGTCCTCAAAGACCCCAACGACATTTATGCATGACCAACAAGAGCCGCCAAAACAAGAGCCACTTATGAACAACGATATACTCACGCAACTGACCAGGATTCTCGAAGAGCGCAAACAACTGGCCGACGCCGACTCCTCTTATGTCGCCAGCCTGCATAAAAAGGGCCTCAATAAAATCCTGGAAAAAGTTGGCGAGGAATGCACGGAGACCATTATCGCCGCCAAAGATGCGCAGGCCAGCGGCGACAACAGTGAAGTGATTTACGAAACCGCCGATCTCTGGTTTCACAGCCTGGTGATGCTGTCCCACCTGGGCGAAAACGCCGATGCCGTGCTCAAAGAGTTGGCCCGCCGTTTCAATATTTCCGGCCACGATGAAAAAGCATCGCGCGCCAACAATAACCATTAAGTCACTCTGATTCTTACTGACGATTAACGAGGAAACCGCTATGGCCGCATTTGCAGGCAACTTTGGCAGCCCCATGCAACTGCTGATTTTATTGATCATTGTACTTTTGCTGTTCGGCGGCAACCGTCTGCGCAATCTCGGCGGCGATATTGGAGGCGCAATCAAAGGCTTCAAAAAAGCCATGAGTGACGGCGATCAACAAAAAGACGCTGATAAAGATCCGGAAAAACTCAACAGCGATTCGCACAAAGTTATTGAAGGCGAAGCCAGAAAAGTTGAGTCTGAAAAAGACAAAAGCGGCCACTGATTTGTCGCCTGCCGACAAACAGCGCTAACTGACAGGTATTGCTGTGTTTGATATTGGTTTTTCCGAATTAATCGTCTGCGCATTAGTAGCGCTGATTGTCATAGGCCCCGAGCGTATGCCCGAGGCTGTGCGCACTATCGGCCTGTGGGTCGGCCGGCTCAAACGCAGCCTGCGCGAAACACGGGCCGAAATTGAGCGCCAGATTGGTGTGGACGATATACGCCGCCAGCTGCACAACGAAGAAATCCTGCGCAGCCTGGAAGAGGCCCGTCGCGAACTGGATGAGGCCGTAGCGCAAAACCAGAATCTGATTCACAGCAATAAAACCTCCGAGGCGCCCGCTGAAACTACCGGCGAGAAGGTCTATACCAGCGAGCCGGATTTGCCCTACCACAGCCATACGGGCGAGCAGCCATCAAATAGCAGCGCCTCCATAGAGAACACAGGCACAGCGCCTGTCCAAGGACCTAAAACACCCTCATGACCTCCGCCGAAAATGACCAGGAGCTCCCCCTGGTCCAACACCTTATTGAATTGCGTACCCGCCTGCTGCGGATAGTGGGCGTGGTGATGGTGCTGTTTTTTGCCCTCTATGCCACCTGCGCCAATAAGATCTACGAAATTGTCTCCGCACCACTGATGGAATTGCTGCCGGCAAACAGCAGCATGATCGCAACAGATATCACCTCGCCCCTGTTAACCCCTATGAAGCTCACCTTCTTTGTAGCGCTGGTGGCGGCGATTCCCTATATCCTCTATCAAATATGGGCGTTTGTAGCACCGGGACTTTATCGTCACGAAAAGCGCATTGCGCTGCCTATCCTGGTATCCAGTGTCCTGCTGTTTTACACAGGTATGGCCTTCGCCTATTTCCTGATTTTCCCGCTGATATTCAAAATCACCACCCAATCCGGCCTGGTGGGTGTGACCGCTATGACGGATATCACCAAGTACCTGGATTTCGTGCTGCACATGTTCTTTGCTTTCGGGTTTATCTTTGAGATACCTGTGGCCACAGTGCTATTGATCTCCGCCCAGGTCATCTCTGCCCAGGGGCTTATCAAAAAGCGCCCTTACGTAATCGTAGGCTGTTTTGTGGTGGGAATGATACTGACGCCGCCGGATGTAACTTCGCAGCTGCTCTTGGCGATTCCAATGTGGATACTGTTTGAAATAGGTGTCTACGTGGGCTTGATCATCGAGAAGCGCCGCGCGCGCTCCTTGGCGGAAGCCAGCTAAGACCTATACAGAAGCCCATTAACGCTATTCATTCGAGATTCAGTCGCTGTTCATTAAGGTGTAGTCCCTCATCGACCAATAAGGACGTCACCATGAAACAGATCTTGACGATTGCTCTCGTTATTCCCCTTCTCAACGCTTGCGGCAGCTTATCTACACTGCCGCGCAGCGACGACAAAATCGCCCAGGACCTTACCAGCAGAAACACTTACTGCCATTCCCTAAGCCGCGCTTATAGCGGTCTTGGCTACGATTTTTGTACGCTCAACGCACACCCGGATATAACCTATTACCTTCCGCAGATGATTCTGCTGGTGGGTGTTGATATGTGTGCATCTACGGTAATTGATACCCTTGCCCTTCCCTACACATTGCCCGCGCAAATCAAATACGGCTCAATTGCCATCAACTAATGAAGTTGGCAGGGCTAAACCGCCCTGCTGGCAAACACCTGCTGCAACATCTCCTTGTGCTCGCCCCATTTCTGCCAGGCTTTTTCGTGGAAGAAGAACACCACCGTGTTAATCGCTGGCTCCACCAGCGCAATAGTGCCTCCCACCAGCGCACTTCCGGTCAACGCATAACCTACAGAGAATGCCACGCTGAAATGCAAAACCGCGAAGGTTGATGTCTTAGCCATAATGCGAGCCCTCGGACCAGTAAGAAATCATTGAGGGCAGCTCAGCTACTGAAGCTTGCCCCGTTGAAATCATCATAGCCAGAACCCCACCAAAGCCAAAAACAATTAATCAAATCAGCCTGATTGTTATTTTAAATGATTACCACTGACTAAAGGGGTGCCTGGCCAAATTGGAGTTGTAATAGCGTTCGTCGCCGGTAACCTCCGCGCCCACCCAGGCGGGCAGTGCAAACACCTGGTCTTCCGTCTCCAGCTCAATCTCCGCAACAACCAATCCCTGATTGGCGCCAAGGAATTCATCAACCTCCCAAATCATGCCCTCAAATTCGATTTTACGGCGATATTTCTCAATCACCGGTCCATCGCACAGCGCCAACAATTGTTTTGCATCCGCCAGCGGGATTTCATATTCAAATTCCGCCCTGCTTGCGCCCTGGGAAACACCTTTGATGGTGAGATACCCAATCTCACCCGCCACCCTCACACGCACCGTACGCTCTTTGGCGCGGTTTAAATAACCCTGGCAGAAATACACTGCCGGCGCACTGCGCCAACTGTCATCGACTACCAAAAATTTGCGTTCTATTTCAATTGCCATACTCGCCTCCTCACTTATATTCAGGAGAGCATTTTGTCACGGCAAAAAAAAACCGCGCAACGAGTGCGCGGCTTTTTTTGGGAACCTACCCAAAGGATGAATGGAGATTAGAAGCTGTAGTTCACACCCAACGCATAAGTGCGGCCAAACCAGTTCAAGCGCAAAGGCAGAGCTTCATCATACATGTAGCTTCTGTTTGGCTCGTTAGTCAGGTTACCTACCGAGAAGACAAAATCCACACCTGAGTCGGTTTTGTATTTGGCCTGGTAATCCAACACAGTTTCTGGTGCATAGGTTACAGGTACAACAGTTGGGCCAATGGTGCGTGACTCGCCTACGAACGAATCCTGATAAGTGGTAGACAAACGAGTTTCAAAGTTTGCATAGGTATAGAAAACAGTGAAATTAAATGATTTCTCTACCAAGCCCGGGAACGGAATCTGATTCGAATCGAAAGATGTTCCTGTTGGGCGCGCAACGGTAATTGCACTATTCGTAAACGACGCGCTACCGCTAAAGCCAAGACCAGACCAATAACCTGGCAGGAAATTAAAGGTTTGGGTATAGGCTATTTCCAAGCCCTTAATGAAACCGCCCTGGTCATTATTAATCGCATAACTGTAAGTACCGTTTAACACAGGCAACTCAGTTGGGATGTAACCCGTCTCCGCAGAGGTCACCACGTAGGTAGCAGGTTTTTCGCCAATACCGTTTGCCGCAAAATCAAAATCCTGCTCGCGCAGCGATTGGATAAAGGATTTAATCTTGCGATAGTAAGCCGCTACAGTAATAGAACCGTTTGTCTCTTCCAGATAATGCTCATAGGACAGATCTATTTGATCCGCCAGGAATGGCTTCAACAAGGGAGAGTTAGTATCACCGTAGTCATAATAAGGAACGCCCGACACGACAGAAATACGCCCGAAATCAAAGCTCGCCAATTGGCGAATAGGTGCGCGCGACATAACACGAGCCAATGCCAGACGAACTTGATCCACATCGGTCAATTGATAGCGCAAATTCAATGATGGCAGAGTGTTGCTGTACTTGGTACCTACCGTGGTATAGCCATAACGTGAAATACATACACCATCCACATCGCAGATTTGCACCGCGCCGCGGCTCGCATCGCCGTTATAATCCGCCAACGTGTGGTTAGACTGGTCGCTTCTTACATAACGCAAACCTATATTACCGGTGAGGTCGCGATCAAAAAGTGTAGTGGCAATATTCGCCTGCAAATAAAATGAATCTACGTTTTCATCGATATCCGCGTTTTGCAAAATTGACCAGTTAGAATCTGTACTGGGCGTACCGTTTTCATCAACTGCACCCGTACCCCAACGCCAATCCAGCACCTGCGAGCGAGGACGCAAATTTCCATTAGCATCATAAGCACCTGCAGCAGCGGGGTGCATTAACACTTTGCCAGCAGCGTAGGCATCAGCAAGAATTTTCTTGGCATCTACCGCCAGGAAATCCGGCATATCCGCAAACGCGCCCTTCCAATGCACTACATCAGAAGTGTCTCCAGTAATGGCCAGAGGATAGTCAGATGCAATACCTGAGTTACCGTAACGCAGCAATGCGCGAGTCTCGACATGATTGCGTTTTGAAGTACGAGCGCCCAGCTCAACAGAGTTGATTACTGGCAGATCCAACTGATATTTCACATCCAGACGCACCGCATTAATTTTATCCTCGTTTTCATAAGGATAAATTGATTGCTGATTGAGATACATCTTGGATGTATTGGTCAAATCTGACGTAGTAGTGATGCTGGGAACATTCAAACCATCTAACTGATAGTGAATTTGTTGATTGCTATCAATCAACAAACCGCTCGGTGCAGAAGCACTAACGGGAACTGACTTGAATTGGTTGGCAATACCGTTACCATTAAGCTCGAAGCCGGACGCGTCCGAATGAGAGACGTCCAGTGACACGCTCAAATCATCATGCACCCATTCAACTTTGGCACCACCAGAAAGTAATTTGCTGGTGTTATCGCGGTTATCAATAATTGTCCTTACACCGAAGGTACCATTAGCAGTGGCATTGCTGATATTGGCTCCAGTCTCAACAAAATTATTGTAGTAAGTAACCGCTGAGCGCTCGGCACTTTGAATAGAGTCAGCCCAAATACCGCGACCATTACTTTGCGTGCGGAATTTTGAGTAAAACGCATCAGCTTCAAACTTCAACTCATCCGTAGGATTAAATTGAATGGCGGCAATATAGCCATCGCGTTTTGATTCACCACTATCCTGCACAGCCTTAAAGCCACGGCTTGTCCAGGTATCAGTGCCGGGAATGGGGAAATCGTAGTTAAACATTTCAAACTGCAACTGCGATTTGGGTTCTTTTAATTGGGCATAACCCAAGCTGAAACCCAATGTGTCATCCAGCAATTTTTGTTGGTAAGAAAAGGAAATACGGTGACCAACTGGCTCGGCATCATAAAGATCACTGGCTTGGTCATTGTAAGTTCCACGCAAGCCAACGGTGAATTTATGGTCTTCTTTGATATCCAACGGGTTTACCGTTTTCAATTCAACCGTACCCGCTACACCGCCTTCAATCAGTGAAGCCTTAGGTGATTTGTAAACTTCTACCGAGTTAATCAATTCCGATGGAAATTGGCTGAATTCCATGGCACGAGCACCAGATGGAGATACCTGCTCGCGACCATTCATGGTAGAGAACACATAGCCTTCACCCATACCGCGAATCTGGATAGTGCCCGCTTGTCCGCCTTTGCGGGTCACGGTTATACCAGGCAAGCGGCTCAATGAATCCGCGATGGATTTATCAGGCAAGCCACCTATATCTTCTGCGGAAATTGCTTCAACAACCGTATCTGCATTACGTTTAATATCAATTGCAGTTGCGATAGATGCAGCAAAACCAGTTACTACAACCTCTTCCACCTGATCGGCATCTGTAGATTTTTTATTGGCTTCTTGAGCCAAAGCTGATTGGGTGGCCGCCGCCATCACCAAGCCGGAGATTACGACTCCCAAAGGCTTAACATTAAAATTTTTCATCTCTGTATCTCGACTAGTCGTTTGATTTTTGTCTGGCAAGTTTCCAGGAGGCTTGTGCGTTTTACACAAGCCTCTTTAGCCACTTAATTCACTTTAGTAACGGTAATTGTGCGCGGCGTAGTCGCCGTATCAAAGGTGAACTTGTAATCACCTGTGACACTTATGGTTATACCTATATTGGTATGTACATCGCTCAATCCGCTTCCAAGCGTCGTATTGCCAGGACCGAAAATAGTCGGACCAGTCCAGTCTTTATCGGCCACCTTAAATTCATAAGGTGTTGCACTTGCCGTGATTGTAAAAGTCTTGGTGTAAAGGCCATGACCAGCATAGGTCAGTTTATTCTCATCACCAAAACCCCAGCCTAAAGCCACGGTACCTCTAAGATAAAGTGGAGTCGCACTATACACATCGTCCTTGTACACAGTTGCAATTGGCGCAGATGGATCTGCGGAATTCATACGAATACTGTAAGCACCTGCATCCGCAACAGTGAGACTAATATTGCTACCGCCAGTACGCACTAATGCTTTCGGCGTATCAATAACAATCGCTTGCCCATCAGAACCTGCTCCAGCCTCATGACTCCAGTTTGCAGCACCAAACTTAAATTCATAACTACCTGCTGCAAGAGCTGTCGGCGCAACCAAATCGTATTGGCTCATGCCAACATAAGCCATCAAGTTAACAGTGTTGCTAGCAGTATCCCAACCCAATGATGTTATTCCACCGCGGGCATACAAAGGTGAATCACCATAAACATCTGCTTTCGTGACAGTTAGCACAGGTGCTGTGGTGCTTTGTAATGCATTGAGAACGAACTTGTATTCACCCGCCGGTAAATTCGTTGACAAGTTGTCATTGCTGCCTTGCGTCAAAGTAACAGGCGTATTCAGCACAACTGCTTGACCACCACCTAAGTTTGGCTGGCTCCAATTGGCCTCCGCAATTTTGAAAATCGCAGCGCCACCAGGAATAGTCAAATAGGCGGAGTAAATACCTTTGCCTTCATACTTCATCTTATTAACGGAAGTTGCATCCCAACCTGCGGAGGATACTTGGCCTCGAACGTAAAGATCAGTATCACCGTAGGGAACAGGAGGCTCATAGCCGGAGGTTGCTGTCGATGACAAACCAGCACCCTGCGCACCGGATTGCGGCTTCACAAAGACCGCGGTAGTGTAGGCGGGAACTGTGAAGGAACCGCCACCCGCACCTTCAGCAAAACTTGCAGTACGAACCACGTCATCAACAGAATTTTTCTGAACGCTATGCAACTCAAAACCTGTAGATGTCAGAATTTTTTGCGTAATGCTGGTCGCTGAACCATTAAAAATAACCACAATGGCATCAACGTTTGGATCCAGATCCGCGCGATTTTCTGTACCGCCAACCACCTTACCGGCACCGTCATCAATACTCATTACAATGAGGTTTGGTTTTTGAGTGGTGTCACCATCGTGGAAACCAACGCGATCAAATACCTGATCGGCTGTAGTCAAACTAAATAGCGGGCTACCCTTGGCTATTTTCAAGAACTCTTCAAATACATCAGAGGATTTCTTGATGAGCGAAGGTGTTGGTGTTGATTGCGCATCGGCAAAGGCAGCCAACGCATCAGCATCGCGAGCTGCATTTGATTCCGCTGGTAAGCCAACACGCCAGTTATTGGTTTGCATGGTGAAATCAATAAAGTTAAACCAATCACCCGCGTTGTAGCTGTTGAAGGTCATTGATTTCGAGCGCAGCATTTCGCTGCCCGCCAGGAAGAAAGGAACGCCTTGGCTCAGCGCAGGTACTGACAGCGTCAAATCCTGAATACGCACGCGGTTTTCAATACTGGTATTCGCAGGCAATGCACCTGGGTTATGCATCCAATCCCACAATGCGGCATCGTCGTGTACATCGACATAGTTAATCGCTTCCTGAGGATCCAGGTTGTAGGCACCCACCAAACTGGCTTTGATGGTTTTACCGGATTTCGCCTTCAACTTAAACTCACTCAAGTTACCAGCCAGGCCGGCGCGCACGATATCCAGATCACCACCATTAACCAGCGCCAGTTGACGCAGAGGATTGCGCATACGGTCGTTGAAAGTACCAATACCTGTTCCAGCCAATGGAATTTGTGAAGCGCGCTGCGCGATACGTGCAGCTGAATCACCACCTGCGGCCCAGGCTTCTGCATAGAAATATGTATCAGGGTCTACAGCTTTAACCGCATCGTAAGCCGCGGTGAGTGCAGCTTTTGGTAAGAAGCCGGCCTGGTCAAAACGGAAAGCATCCACCTTGTATTGTGCAGACCATTGGGTAACAGAATCCGCCATGAATTTACCCATCATCACGTGTTCTGTTGCAGTATCTGGACCAGCACCCGTCTCATTAATTACTGCTCCGCTAATAGCGTTTTGACGGAAATAATAGCCGGGAACAATTTTATCGAAAGTCGAGTTAGCCGCTTCAACGCCGGAAGATGACATGTGTGGATAAACAACATCCATCACCACACGCAGCCCCATTTGATGCAACGCCATATTCATAGCACGCATCTCAAGAACGCGAGTTACACCATCAGCTTTAGTGGCGTAGCTACCTTCGGGAGCGTTAAAGAATTGTGGGTCATAGTTCCAGTTAAAGCCGTCGAAGGAACTCAGCGAGTCCATCAACTTGCGAGCTTTATCACTATCACCTGCATAGCTTTGCAATACTGAGCGCAAAGTTGCATTGTTATTGGCGTTGGTATTGACCGGATTGCCTGGATCAGCGCAAACAGAAGCACGGGGTGATGCCACGCAGAACTCACGCACCAGGCTATCCAGGTTATATTGTTTTTGAGCGCCCTCTCTGATGCTGGAGCCATCATTGGTTGGCAACAAATGAACATGGGTAAGACCAGCCGTTTGCAATTCTTTCAGATGCTTGACCGGTGCAGAATCCATATCGGTAAATGCCAGATATTTGCCACGATGGGCAGCAGGCGTACTTTGATCCAGAGCACTAAAATCGCGCACATGCAATTCGTAAATGGCCATGGATTCAGGAGAAGTCACGGTAGGTACTTCTTGTGCATCCCAGCCAGCCGGTTTCAAATCTGCATCATTCAGATTGACGATTTGAGAATGGAAGCCGTTTGCAGACAAGCTCACCGCGTGAGGATCAGGAACTTCCAGCACGTGTGTTTTGTTTGTGATCGAGTTATAGCCAGTCACACGATAGCGATAGAACTTGCGATCCAGTTCAGTTTTAGTACCTGTGTAGCTCCAAATGCCAGTGGCACTATCAAAGGTCATATTCTTGGTGCTGAGTGACGGGAAGTTACCTGGAACACCATCTACAGTCGGTGTTGGAGTATCACTAAACAAACGCAGCTCTACCAGTTGTGCAGTGGGCGCCCAAACAGAAAGAGTTACATTGTCACCGGAATAATTAACGCCAAGGTTCGCTTCGTTAGCATCGTGCTCGCCAGATGTATAAAGCGCATCAAGCAGCGCGTAATTTTGGATACGAGTACCAATTTTTTCACCCGCATCAGTCACACCAACAACAACCAATTCTTTCTTGAGTAAACCTTTAATGACGTCATTGGAGAGGTTGAGAGAATAGGCGTGGAAGCTACCAAGGTTAGGCACTTTTGCACGCTGCTCGTCAGTAATGCTGCTGGCCGTTAGATCGGCAACCAAAGTGCCGCCTGCAACAGAGCCATCATCAGCGGCGGTAATTTTTTCACCATCTTTTGCGGCATAAAGCTGGGCGTTATTTACAGGTCTGCTCCACAAAATAGTAGTCGGATCAATCCAGTGAGCCGAAACATCTGAAATGGCCAATGCCGGAGCTTTATAGGCTTCACATTTGTCATTAACACAAATGGGAACACCGGAGGTACGGGCGTTCTGCAAGCCGGTTACCGGGTTTTCGATAATAAAATAACGGCGATTAAATTTGCTGGCGGGATTCAAACGAATCTCAAGGTCGGACGACTGTGTCGCGCGACCGGGCGACCTCACAATAAAACGACCACATGCCGGCGCATCTGGACGAATTTTTACAATGAAATACCCCCCGTAAATGGGATCGGCAGTCTCAGGTGTGCTGCTAATAGGATTTATGGTTTCACTATTCCAGTTATCCGCGCCTGAAGCGTCAGGATTACTAGCGTTAAGCCAGAATGGCCCACTACATGCCTGCCAGGTATAGAGACTAAAACCACCAAACTCCTTTTTAGCATTTGCGCGATTTAGGTAGATAACAACCTCATCATCCGCAAGCACGGCAGGCTTGGTAGGCATGGGAGTTGTTACAGTTTCGCATGCTGAGGTTGGCGTTTCGCGCTCTTGCCCTTCAGGACAAGCAGGAAGCGGGGGTTTTGGTCCACAGGTGCCATCCGCCAGGATAACATCCGTGCCTGTACAGACAACGAGATCGACTTTTTTCTTGTCAGTGCCAGCGCCACCGCCGCACCCCGCCACGCCTGCAATAAAGCAGACCATGGCAACAAGGCCAAGGACTTTACGGTAATTGAACATTTGAGTTACTCCACGTGTTATTTTCTTTTTGTAAAACTGGTAAAGCGGTAAAACGAAAAGCTAGCAAAACCTTCCTTAATGCAAAGCCTGAGAAGAGCGACCTGAAACAGACAGGGCACGCAGCCACGTACTCCAATCTGCTCTCAATTTGAAAAATAATTTATTGTTTCGACAGCTTTTTTCCGGCACTTACACTTGCAAGAACCTTTACTCTGTGTCGGATTTTTTATAACTGGCTAAAAAAGTTTTAGCAAAAGGGAAATCTAGCATTACATGGAGATATTAGAAGGTGCGAGTGGCGCTAACAACAACATGCATACGTATTCAGATTTTGCTACATACGTATGCATCCAAACGCCAAAAAAATGAAAAAGCAGCCACCAGCTACTCTACCTAAAGCAATCCTTCGTCACTCGTCCTTAAAAAGCTTAGTACAGGGATGGATTACGTCAAAAATAAGCGATCCAGAAGCTGGTTTCCTACGGGTCACAAAATAAAAACTTTCACTTTTTGGCTTAATTATCTTCAAGCAATCCAGTTTACAGAGCCGATATCGATAAAGAAAATGCTGGGAATAGCAAAAAAAGATAACCCAATAGGCATCAAATCCAAATGAATACGTATGCAAAAACTTGCAAAAGAAACCGCCTCAACTAGCACGCCTCATGCTTTATTAGATTGCACACGGTCACTTATAGAGCTTTACACCCCAACACATTCACCCCTCCATAGCTGCATGAAGTATTCATTAAATATATGTCCATTGCCAGATACGCAATATTGATAAATACAGTCATTTACCTCATCACAGTCTTTGCTCGAATTATAAAAATACTGGAATAATAGCCACCCCAAATCAGGGGGAAGGATGTTAAATCCTATTTAATAGTTTTAACTTAAGGAACACAGGAAACAGTGTATGAAAACAGGCCGTAAAACACTTTTGATAATAGCTTCATTCCTTTCGTTGCATGCTTCAGCAACGACATATTGCGATAACGGAACAGTTGCTCCGAATAACTCCTCGTCTGCTGACGTAGATCTAGCTCAGAGAGATGATGCTGTAATTGAGTCCTCCTTGTTTGTCGGTAGCTATGCTGACGGCGGAGCCTCCCCCCAAGGGAAAACTTTTTTTGATAGACGATCGTCGGGCACCTACCAAGCCAGATGGGCGTGGGTAAATACAACTAACCATCCTGCAATTGGAGGCACATTCGACACACTGTTCGATTCCACGCCTTATACAGGCTCATTTGATGCCCAAGCCTTTAAAATGGCCGACTATCGAACAATTTCTATTAGTAACAACCAAAGTCCAGGCATACATAAAATAAGATCAACATTCTCTGGAGCATCAAACTGTTGGGATGAATTCCAGTATACCGTTGAAAAAACAAATGCCATGGGGCAACTGGAACCTCCAACGCCTGTGACCTCTTTAACCCAAGGGGGACAAATTGTTGGCGCGGCTTGTATTAAAGGCGCGATAACCAATCGAATCATGGATGGAGCGAGTGTTGATATATATGCAGGTCAAAGTGTTGCGACACTAAAAAGCCTGGGCTCAACAAAAGCCGAAATTGCAAATCCATCGTCACCTCTCGTCGGTCAATGCGGCGGCGCTTCTGGATTTAACTTGCAATTATCTGAACGGCAGCAAGCGGAATATTGCGGTGATCAACTTTGGGCGGGAATAAAAGACATCACGCCATCTAGCAGCACTTATCTAGTTAACTCTTCGACTTATTTGGTGCCCTGCGCATTAAGACCACTGGCGGACAATATCAGTCTGGGCACTAACAATCAGACAGTTTCGGTAGCTGGCCTGAACTTCAAATCCAATACAACGGTAGATCTGTATGAGGGCACCACCTTATGGAAAAGAGTACCTATTTCTTTCTCTAGCAAAACCAATATTTCCTTTAACCTCCCGGACATCTCACCGCCATCTCGCTGTAATGTTCAGTCAAGCTGCAACCTCAATATCAGATTTACCAATCCTGAAGGCGCTGCAATAGGAATTTTTACCGAAAAAACCATGGCTTTGCCGTCTCTGGCAAATCAAAACAAGCCTGTAGTTACCTCAAACCAACTTGATAGTTCTAGCTCTAATTGGTATCTCCGTCTGCTGGGTAGTAACTTCACCCCAAATATGACAGCAACGCTTATAGATGATCTTGGTAACGTTTGGGAGACCAATCCAGGCGTTACATTTACGAGCTCCAGCGACGTTAAAATTTTTATCCCGCAAACTATGCCATCAGGATGTAACCTTCAAAAATCCTGCGTAGCTTCGGCCAAGCTTTCTGTTTCATTTAGCTATAGTGTCATTGACCCGAGCCTTAAAAGCACTGTAGAAACTACACTCAATTTTACCGTGCCTAAAAAGCCAATCAGCAATCCTGATAGCTATAATCCATTCAGCTACAGTTACACGACACTTGCAACTGCATCCAATTTGGGAGCCTGCGCCTGGAGCTATGTTACCTATGTGGGTGCATCGGGGCCCAATGTATCCAAACTGTCTTGTACAATTAATGGGGTGAGTGGGATTTCAGTAGCCTCTAAAACGGAATCTTCGGGCTCATGCTATTTGGATCAACCGTCCTCCGGATTTTTTTACTCTACATCTACCCCCAGTTGTTCTTCGTTCATTCTTTACAGAACCCTGCTTGCAGCACCATCCAGCGCTACGGCAAGTATTGTTAGCGGCACTGTAAAAGTAAGCTGGACTGCTGTGGCTCCGACTAGTGCAACCTATTATAAGTTGTATAGAAATGGCGTTTTCCGTGCAGATGTCTATGCGATTGAGTTTAATGACACTACCGCAATAGCAGGAACAGGATATTCCTACAGCGTGAAAGCTTGCATAGGTTCAAACTGTGCGGCAGACCAGGCATTTACCAACACTGTAACCTTACCAACCAACAATACAACTGACTTTAATGATCCAACAAAAAATGGGATTCCATTAGGTGCTGGCCCAACACCAGTTTCGGGAACCACCTATTTCACTGGCGATTCTGTTGCATTTATATTGGCCTCGACCGCTAGCGCATTTTGCTCAACGAGCGGCTATTTAGATGCGGCCTCCTATACAACAGGCACAGGTTATGGAGCGCACACTTTTGCCGCAAGAGGAACTTACTTTTACACCGCTAACGCTTATCCGTTTACAAAGATTACCAGCGTTAAGTGCTTTAAATAATAGCTAGACCGTCGTAAAAAAGGCCATGCATACTTATGTGATGCTTGGCCTTTTTGCAAAAAACGCACTCAATATGTGTTAATTCAATTTTAGTAATGACACATTACTTCGAACCCCGCCATCCCTCTAACTGACGCTTAACTTGCCTGACAGTTTGGCTATTAAGTTTACGCTGCAACACCAGATTCACTAACCGCTCTCACTTCTTGACGGTTATTTTTGGATAAGAACGGGGCATCAACTTAACCGCAATACTTATAAATTTTCCGACACAAAACCCTGTCTGCACATGATTTGGAGAACCCATTCTGATGCTCGAATTTCTACAAGACCTTTGGCAATTTTTAAAAGTGCGCAAAAAATTCTGGTTACTTCCCATTATCCTGATTTTGGTATTGCTGGGTGCGCTCGTCGTTGCCAGCCAACAATCTGCATTGGCAACATTTATTTACACCTTGTTCTAAATTAAAAGAGGGCGCATCAGCGCCCTCTTTTATCAATCACTTCTTGCCTAGCTTGATCTGGTTCGCCATACCCCTATGACAACCAACATCAAACACAGCCACGCATCCATCAATTGTGCAAAGACAATTGATCCACCCGCTTTTGATTTGGTTGGTTTAGGGTCAGGCGTTACCGGGATGCTGGTATCCGTCAATTTTTTATTAGTGACGAATACAGCCACAGTGCGAGCCGGGACGGTGAACTCCGCTTTAGCATTATCAACGCTGGCTTGTTTAAGGCGATCATCGTCACTTGCTGCTTGCACAGCATGCAGCGCAAACTCCCAACCTTTCAGCTCGCTGACTGCCAGTGTTTTGTTGGTGGTATTTGCGTTGAAGACAACCAGAATATCTTCCACATTGGGATCGAGATTTGCGACTGTATCTTTCAGATTCATCGCCACCACCCCGGGAACCTGGTTCGCGCCATTATTGTAGAAGCTCACCACAGATTTAATTTGCTCAGCGGTTTCCAGACGGAAAAGTTTTGAGCTTTTGCGAACTTTTAACAGCTCTCTGGTTTGCGCATTGGCACGAACAATATCTTCAGATGCAGGAGCAAGTGCCGGATTGGCCAAACGCGCCTTCATATAATCCCAGCTGCCCTGATTATCCTGTGCTAACGGCAAGCCTTTACCCCAGTTGTTGTGCTGGTAAGTAAAGTCCAATGCGTTGAACCAATCACCGGAATCATAGGAATTGCGATCAAAGGATTTGGAGCGCAGCATATCCTGCCCTGCATGCAGGAAAGGAACACCTTGTGCCAGCAATACAAACGCGTTGCCCATGGTTTGCATGCGCACGCGGTCCGCCATGCTGGTATCGAGCGGTGCTTTGTATTGGATGATATCGAACAGGGTTTCGTTGTCGTGAGCTTCGGCGTAATTAATCGTTTCTGAAGGATCTTGCGTGTATCCGGCATTATCCAATTGCGCCGCTGTGATTGTTGTGCCTGTGCGATCGGTAAAACTGTAATCAGCAAGCGAACCGGCCAATGCCACTTTCAATCTATCCTGCGCGCGCAACAAATCGCTGCGCGCCGATTCACTCGCACTATTTTCCGCGTTGGGCGCTGTGTATAAGCCAGTGATAAATCCCTGGCGCTGCACCAGATCGAGACCTGAATCACAGCAGTAGCCACCGCGCACTGCATCGCGAATGCGATCATTAAAGGTACCCACACCAGTGCCGCCCATATTGCCGATGGTTGCTTGTACGAAACGGCTATTGTCTTGCACTTCACCAAAATTCCAACCTTCTCCGTAAAAATACAGATCACTGCCTTTCACACCGTCCTGTGCAACAGTGAGTTTTTGTAATTCGGTTTTAATGTTGGTGATATTCGCTTTGCTGTGATGACCCATCAGGTCGTAACGGAATCCGTCAACTTTGTATTGGGTGGCCCAGGTTTTCATTGAGTCCAGCATTAATTTTTCCATCATGGCGTTTTCGCTGGCAGTGTTGGCGCAGCAGGTGCTGTTTTCAATATCGCCGTTTGCATTTAAACGGTGGTAATAGCCTGGCACTACTTTATCAAGCACGGCCGTTTCACTTTGCAGCGCGCCGCTGGTGTGGTTATAGACAACATCCATCACCACGCGCAGGCCAGCCTTGCTTAAACCAGACACCATACTGCGGAACTCTTTAATGCGCACTACACCTTCAGGATCTGTTGCATAGCTGCCATCCGGCACTGTGTAGTGGAATGGATCGTAGCACCAGTTGAAGCCATCCTCGCCGCGAATACTATTAATCGCCGCTTGTTGCGATTCGCTGTCAGCCGCAAGACTCGCCAGATCACCAACAACTACTTTTTGCTGCGCTTTAATTTCATTAACACTCGCACAATCGAACGCAGGCAACAGATGAATGTGCGTCAAACCCGCGTCTGTAAGATTTTTTAAATGCTTCATGCCATTAGTATCGCTGTGCGCGAACGCCATAAAAGTACCACGCTCGGCTTCCGGCACACTGCTATCAATAATACTGAAATCGCGAATGTGCAATTCGTAGATAGCAATATCTTCTGGAGCATTCAACACAGGCTTGGCGAGCGAATCCCAGCCTTCGGGCTTCAAATCTGCATCGCTGAGATTAACAATTAAACTGCGCTGTCCATTTGTGGATAAACCAAGGCTGTAAGGATCCGTTACCCAGTAGTGTTCAATATGCCCGGTGGGGCGAGAATAAACCTCTACTTCATACAGATAATATTTGCGATTCCAGCTGGCATCGCCGGTGGCTGTCCACACGCCAGTGGCTGCATCAAATTGCATCGCAACTGATGAAGTTTCACTACCGCCGCTGGGTTGATCGTATAAGTGCAACTTGATGGAAGCAGCCGTAGGTGCCCAGAGTTTTAACGATGGCTTTCCATCAGCATAAATAACACCAAGATCGCCTTTATAGCTAAATAAATCATCGAGCACGCCAGCAATTTGCAGACCTGTAGCATCAATCAAATTGCCGTTACTGGCGCTGATAGATATCGCCGTTTGCTGCCGCAGAATCTGTGCAACTTTGCTAACATCTCCCGCCGCAATTTTAAAAGCAGCGAGATTTTTTAGATGAGGAAACTTCGCTTTCAGCGCATCAGACAAACCAGCAGGCATATAGGTGAGGTTAATAGATTCGCCACTATCAATGCCAGAAGGGCCAGAGCTTAATGCGGCGCTAGAGGAATAATGCAATTTAATATTGCCACTTGCCGCCTGCTCCGCCGTTATATTTAACGCAACCGTATCGCGATTTAACCAATAAGCCTTAGCGGCCCTGAGATTGCCAGTCACCACTGAATCGCCGATGTAAACCTTGTGATGAGCGGCATCATAAGTGAAGACTACATTTTGCTTTTCATGGGTAACGCTAAACGCAATATTATTGCCGTCATCGCCGTAGCTTTCAGCCCAGGTTTCATTCAGCGCAACTTTCGCCTCGTAATTACCAACGGGAATCGCCGTGGTTGAAAATGTGTAAAGGCCGCTGCCATTGGTATCTTGCAGCCATCCGCGCAAGCACTCTGGCTGCCAGTCGCCAGGACAGCCCAAGGCAGTTTGGAAATTACCTACAGCACTGGCGATGACTGAATTAACATTGCTGGTAACCCAATGGGTTTTGTGGCTGTAATAAAAAGTAACAGCGCGCGGGCTCGCCAACACCAGCGAAATATTATCGCCACCAGCGCGAGTGTTAGCGCCGTAGTTTTCATCCCAGCCGCCATTAAGCGCTGCTTTAAATAGCCAATCGCCTGCGGGAACATTAAATGTTTGCCGCCAGACTTTATCGCTACCCAGAATTAATTGACTGGCACTGCATGCAGGATCCCAATCGCCAGCACAACCAATAACATGCTGTAAATTGCCCGCTATGCCGACAGAAACAGGTTGCGGATCAATTACAGGAGTATCGCTCAATGCGGTATCTGTAAGCAGATGGGTATCCTGGTTGTAGGTAAAGGTCACCCACTTTTCCGATGCCAAACTAAATGTCGCATTGGAAGAACCCTGATTGTAACCGTAGCTCTCATCCCATGAACCATTCAATGTCACTTTGTATTCCCAATTGCCCGCCGGAATCAAAAAACTAGCTGACCAATCGCTGCCCGTTTTTACCAGCGAAGAGTTAGCGCAGTTGGTTGACCAGTTTCCACTACAACCCAACGCAGTTTGAAAAGTTCCCGCCAGTGAAACTGACGTTGGGTCTGCAAATGCTTTACCAGACAAAACAACAGGCAATGCAGCAAGCAATAACGCCAGCTGTGCAATCAAGCGATTCATGTTGGAGCCTCTTTTATAAAATTTTTATGCAATAAAAAATAAGCGGCGCCCCGCAGGATGAGCGCCGCCAAAAAACAATTAATGAGGTTTGCTGAACACAGTTACCGCGGTACCTTCCACTAACGCCGTACCACTTAAACCACTAACATTGGTGGAGCCTGTGGCGTCGGCAATTTGTGTCCAGGTGCCGCCAGGTAAATTGACATAGCGATTCGAACCGCTGTTGTAAACCACAAACAGATCAGTACTGGAACGCGGATTGGTAATAGTGCCCGTTACAACTTCACCATAAAATTCAGCGGGAACACCCAACGCCAAATACTGGGCAACTTCTGCATTGGTATTCATGCGCAAACCCACATTGTTGCGACGCAAACTGATCAAGTCTTTAAAGTACTTAAAGGTCGCCGGATTATTTACCTTGTTGGACCACTTGATACTGTTGTAACTGTCAGGGGCGTTGTAAGCATTGCGCGCACCACCATCGGTGCTGTAATTCCAGGCAGAAGCGGTACTCATTTGTTGATTGTTGGTTTTGGAGCGCAGGAATTCGTCACCCGCCTGAATCAGCGGAAAACCCTGACTGGTTAATACAATACCGGAGCCGAAATTAACTACGCGTTTTGGATAACCCAAATCAGTGGGCGGCGTCAGACTCTGAACCTGACCGTTATTCAACACCACATTGCTGGACAGGGTTAAATAAATTTTGTCCCACAAACCAAAATTATCGTGCACAGAAATGTAGTTGAGTGTTTGCTCAGGATCAGCTGCAAAGTTGCGAAACCAGGTACCATTACGACTATCGCTCGCGCTGTAAGGTGAACCGCGCATGCCATCGTAAATAGCCCAACCAGTGTCCGCCGCTGCCGGGTTGTTAAACATATAACCTTTGGCTACACCGTCGTTATCACCTTTGATGGCATCGCGATAGGCGCCGTTAAATACACCTACATGCTCCTCTACCAGATTGCGCGTAGAGCCATAGCGTACATGACTGGATTCATTCGCATCTGTCGCGCCCGTCCAAGGCTCACCGTACATAAGGATATTGCGGTCGGAGAATTTGCTGTTGATGGCAGCACCCCATTTTTCCACTTCTGCTGTGGGGAATACGCCCATCAAATCAAAACGGAAACCATCGACGTTATATTCTTCAGCCCAGTATTGCAGTGAATCCTGAATCATGCGGCTCACCATAGGTTGTGCTGCATCGATGGAGTTACCACAACCGGACAAATCTGCCGCTGTGTAATATTTTCCGGTGATTGGACTAAATACATCTTTGGAATAGGTGTGGTTGTAAACCACATCCATAATCACGCGAATACCCGCTTTGTGAAATTCATTGACCATGGTTTTGAATTCGCGCGCGCGATTTTCATAGTCAGTAGGTGTGAGTGAGTAACGATCTTCCGGCACGTTGTAGTTACGCGGGTCGTAACCCCAGTTGTAGCAGTTGTCGCTGGATGGCAAACCTTCGCAACTGTTGAAATCAAATACGGGAAGCAACTGCACGTGAGTTACACCCAGTTCTTTCAAATGATCTATACCGGTTTTTACACCACTATAGGTTGTACCCGCTTGCACCATACCTAAAAATTTTCCGCGATTGGCGGAGGAGACACCTGAGGTGGAATCTATGGTGAAATCGCGCACATGAGTTTCATAGACAATCGCATCTTCGCGCGCCGCCAATGCAGGGCGAGCAGCCCAGCCACCCGAGAGCGCTGTACGCGACATATCCATGACGATATTGGAATTGGTTTGCGGCTTGGCCATTTTAGCGTAGGGATCACGCACCTCTACACCATTTACATAAAAGCTGTATTCAGCCAACAGCAAATCGCCTGGAACCGTAGCCTGGTACACATTGGTGTAGCCATTAAAATCCATGGCTTTTTGCGTGGAGTACATAACGCCCTTCACTTTCACCTGCACACTACTGGAGTCGGGAGACCAGAGCGAGAAAGTCGTAGCCTTGCTGGAATAAACAGCACCTAATGTGTTGATCACTACGGGGGAACCACAGCTGGTAACGGCTTGCGTGGTAATAGCTTTGGTACTGCTGTTGAAAATGATTTTATAACTGGTGTTCGCACTCACCACATAATCCGATGCAGGGTATGCCTCAGACCAGGTGCCCAACTTGTCGATTTTAAAGCGCGGGCTGGTACTGGCCGCGCCAAATGCCTGACAAGTCTCAAAGGTAGTTGAGCTGGTCGCCGTCATGGCTGTTGAGCCCCAACTATTGGGAGTACCGCGAAAATACCAATCTGCGTGAGCAAAATTGGCGGCCAGTAATACTGGACTGGATAAAACCAGCAGCAATGATTTTAATTGCATGGGTTAGCCTCTTTATCTTTATTATCAGGATAATGTTTTGGTGTCGCGGTACATCAACCCATCAGCATTTTTATTGAGTGGATACAAACAGGTTTCGCGACTGTGACAGCATCTAATAACGCGAGTTAAAAAATGGTTAAAACGACGACAGAGGAATTAACTTTTTAGGGAGAACAGATAAAAAAACCGCCGGTAAAACCGGCGGTAAAATCCTGTTCCAAAGGGAAAGGGTGGATAACTCAAAATGCGCAGGAAATCCTGAACACTACCGGATACAACAACGCGACTACTGGCTGTGAGCCGCAAGCTGTTTTACCCAAGCGGATTCATAGTGTCAGCGAATGAGTTAAAAAATGGTTAAAAAAAGCGGGTTCTTGCGAAGCAAATTGTCAGACAGGAAAATCCAGTTCAACACGGCGGCCGTTGTCCAGGGTCTGCATGCGATATCCCATGGCAAGGCGAGCTACCAGCTTTTCCACCAGCACTAACCCTATACCGAAACCTACGGGTTTATTGCCACCAGCCACGGCAAGTTTTCCGGTGTTTTCGATATGGATACGCCCCGGAGCCATCAGGATATTCACCAGGCCTTCGTCAGTGTTTTGATAGGCATTACGCAGCAGGTTATTCAAAATGATCTGCAAAAAAACGGGATTGGTGTTAACGCTGCCGCCCTCGCCGCGAACCGCCACCGCGATGGATTTATTCTCAATCAAATAGGCGTTATCAGCGATGGCCTTATCAATATAGTCGCGCAACAGACAGCTGCGGTACTCCATCTCTGCATCGGCTTCGCGACTTAACCAGAGCAGCGCCTCCATCTGGTACTTCATATCCGATACGGCGGATTCCATATTTTCGAGCACCTTGCGCTCTTGCGGCGATAAATCCTTCATCATCAATTCCAACAGCTCCATATTGGCAGAGAGCACAGCGATAGGTGTGCGCAATTCATGGCTGGTAAATTTGGCGAAGGACTGCTCCTGCTTTAAAACATCGTTGATGCCCGACAGGTTTTTATTAATGGCATAGGCCATATAGTTGAATTTTTCAGAAGAGAACTGCGGCAGTGACGAACTGGCTTCCGCCGCACTGAGCTTGCTGGCCCAGGTCGCAAATTCGCTGATGTTGGTATTCATCCTGGCGATATGGAACAACTCCACCACTATCAACAAGAGGATACTGGTCAACGCCATAAAAATAGCGGGCTGAATTTTTTCCAATATATGCACGCTGAGGCTGGAATCACTTTGGGTATTACCAACCAGTTTATAACTGTAAAAGAATTTACCATGGGCCACCTCGACAGGCAGCACTAACAAATACAACGGTGTTTGCAATAACCCACGAAAATCCATCAACACGGCTTTAGGTTGATAATTGCTAAAATTTTCGGCCGTCGGCACAAAAGGAAAACGCTGTTTGAGTTGGTCGTAATTTGCAACCAGATTAATCGAATCGTTACCCAAGGGAATCGCACGCGATTGCTCCGCGAGCGAGAGAATGTCGGGATTGACCTGATAGCGGGACAAAGCGCGCGCTGTGTACTGACTCAAATAACGGCTTTCACCCAAAACGCCACTGCTATGAAATTCCACGACTACCAGCAACACATAGCCAGTAACGGCCAACACCAAGGCAACAGCAAAAATAAGCACCAATTTAAATTGGCTGGTTTGCAACTTATTCATAGCGTTCGGCCAATACAAATCCCAAACCACGCACTGCATGGACTATGGGGAAGTTAAAGGGTTGATCCAAACGTTGGCGCAGATGGTGAATATGTACCTTGAGTGCATTACTATCAGGCACTTCATCGCCCCAGAGTGCAAACTCCAAATCGCGTTTGCTTACCGGCTCAGGCCAGGCGCGCGCCAAGGTGGCGAGCAATGTCCAACTGGATTTAGGCAACACAACTTCGCAATCACAACGTTTTACTTTAAATTGTGAGCAATCAATTTCCAATTGCAGATCGGGAATCTGGATAATATTGGCCTGGTTGCTGCGCCGGCGCGAGAGAGCTTTAACGCGCAGAAACAATTCTTTCAGCGCAAAGGGTTTAACCAGATAGTCGTCAGCGCCGGCTTCAAAGCCCAGCTCTTTGTCATCCAGGTCGGCGCGCGAGGTAATCATAATAATCGGCGAGCTGCAGCCCAATTGACGCAACTGCTGGCACAGATCAAGGCCTGACATCCGCGGCATATTAATATCGCTGACCAGCACATCATAGGCGTTGCGCGCCACCAGTATTAAGGCCTGATGACCATCACTGCAGTGGTCGCATACAATATCCTGCAACTCCAGATATTGGACAATACTGGAAGCCAGACGAAGGTCATCTTCGATCAGGAGTATCCTGCAGATAGCCATAACAATGAGCCCGGAAATTTATGCGTAATAATACTAAGCGTGTTGCAACTGCTGCACTGGCCAAAAGCCTGGTGCTCTTATGCTTGTTATTCTTGCCTGCCTGCGACAAGGTACTCAACCTTAAACTGGAGCCGGTCAGCGTGGTGACCAATGCCGATTTTGAACAAGCACAGGGATTGGAGCTGCCTTATAAATTATATGCTCCCAGTTCGATGGTTGCCTGGGAATTGACCGAATTAACCGACACTACATTCGATCGCCAGCACAATGTCTATGTGCGCGACTATATTCCCCTGGACAGACCCATCATAGATAGCGGCGGCGCTCGCTTTAAACTGAGCAGCGACAACTGGCGCTATCAATTTGGTTTTGGCGACCACCTGACGTCGGCGGAGTCAACCTTTGGGGTGGTCCCCGAGGGGGCGGTCATGCAGGTAGAGCAGTTTGACCAGCCGCCCAATGACATGTGGCTGGAGTTTCCACCCCACCATCAAATGCGCTATCTGAAAGTAGAGTTCAAGCTGATAACACAACAGCCTAATTTGCGTGGACTGGTGCGCATCAGTATGCATAACTAATACGGAAGCCTTGTCACTGGCAAAGCTTCCGTCACATCACCGGGATTATTGAATCTCCAGCACCAGCGATTCCATCGCGTGCAAATTCAAGGATGCCGGCAAATCCACAGTCGCGCCTGACAGGATATTTTTTGCTTTGCTCGCATGCCCGAGTATTTCACTGAAGCGCGCTAACTCTAGCTTGCTGTCTTTTGCATTTTTGTTGAGCACTACCATCACTTTTTGTTTATCGGTATAGCGGAAGTACACATAGGTTCCCGCCTCGGGAACGAAATGCAAAAGCTTGCCATGGGTTACGGCATCGCTGGTTTTACGCCAGTTCATCAGGGTTTTTACCATCTGCTGCATATCGGCCTGTTCGGCACTCAATCCCTTGCCGGTAAAAGCATTGGCTTTATCTCCCGCCCAGCCACCTGGCATATCCGAGCGCACCACACCATCGACGCGCTCAATGGGGCTTTTCGCGAGAATTTCAGTACCGTAGAAAATTTGCGGGATTCCGCGCGTGGTTGCGTAAAACATCAATGCAGTTTTCATCGCATTAACATCATCGTGAAGCAGCGAAAGCAAACGCGACGTATCATGGTTATCGGGAAAGACCACCAGGTTCATTGGGTTCGCATACACAAAATCATTAGCGATCATTTCATACAGCTTCATAAAACCGCTATCGCGCGCTTCAGGTGCATTCATCACCGAAGGCAATAAAAATACCACTGGGAAATCCATCAGACTCGGCAGATAGGATTGATAGCCATCCTGGTTTTTGCTGCCCTTTTGCCAGTAAGCGAGGATTTGTGGATTGGAGTTCATCTCTTCGCCCACAATGTTGAAATTGGGATATTCCTCTAATACATATCGGCTCCAGGAGGAGAGGAAATTTTTATCGCTGTAAGACCATGTATCTTCGCGCACACCGGAGAGATTGGCGTATTCAATCCACCACACCGTATTTTGTGTCAGATATTTTGCCATGAAGGGATTGCGCTGGTTCATATCTGGCATGGTGTCTACAAACCAGCCATCGGCAAACCCTTTTCTATCCGTAGCAGAGGCGTGCATATCTATCACCGTGGTGTGCTGATGATTGGTAGGCACAAATCCGGTTTGAAAATTCAACCAATCTGAAGCAGGCAAATCCTTCATCCACCAATGGCCGGAGCCTATGTGGTTGAGCACTATATCCTGGATAACACCCATACCTTTGCTGTTGGCAGCGGCTACGTATTTTTTGAAATCTTCATTGGTACCGAAACGGCTATCAATCTGATAATGATTCGTTGGCGAATAGCCGTGATAGGAATACTCCGGCTGATCATTTTGGATCAGCGGTGTTGGCCACACCATGGTAAAGCCCATACTGGCAATGTAGTCGAGATGATCGCGCATACCCTGGATATCGCCACCATGACGGCCATCTTTGTCCGTGCGATTTACTTTTTCACTAACATCCGGCATGGAGTCATTGTGTGTATTGCCGTTGGCAAAACGATCAGGGGTAATTAAATAAATGGCATCGGCGGAAGTAAAGCTACTGCGATTGGCGGAATCAGCGCGGCGCGCTTCAAGACGGTAATCGACTTTGGTAACGGCCTTGACACCCTTTTTAAACGCGATGGTCATTTTCCCAGGCTTGGCTTGCGCATCAATACGCAGATTAATAAACACGTAATTTTTATTGTCAGTGCGCTCAGTACTGAGTAACTGTACTCCCTCATAGGCCACCGCCGGTTCCAGCTCTGCGATGTTGTCGCCGTGCACCATCAACTGCAGTTCAGGATGCTTCATCCCCACCCACCAGTTGAGTGGCTCCAGGTGTTTTATTTCATAATCTTTGGCCTGCGCAGTAAATGCGCCGACCATGCCCAGTGCAGCGAATAGCAGCGAATAAGGTAATTTCATTAATGTTTCCTTTGAATGAGTTATCACTATTGTTTTTAAAATCAGGGTTGCCGTTTTTTTATGGGAGATCAGGATTCTATTGCCATAGCTTTCGCCGGCTCACGCCTGAACAGGGATAGCAGTTTACGCTGCGCTGGGCGCTCAACGTAACGGTGAATAAAATGGGACGAGATAAGAGTTAGCGCTACAAAAATGCCGACATAAGCCATTTTTGCTACAGGAGAAAAGCTGGCGATCCCCAACTGATTTTTCATCAACGGAAAGGAAAACCAGAACACCATAAACCAGAGGCAGTGCACCATATAAATTGCGTAAGAAATATCGCCGAGATATTGCAACGCAGGTTTATTTAAAATGGCCTCTACCCGTCCGCGGTTATAGGCAAGTGCGAGAATCAAACCGGAAAACAGTGGGACCACCAACAAATCCTGCCAACCCGTGTGAAACACCAGCACTATAGCGGCGAGCAGACCAAGCGCAAGCCAATCGCTAGCCAGTAAGCCGCGCAGAAAATCGCGTTTGAATAATTGATAAAGCATCAAGCCTATATTGAATTCAAACAGGCAGCGAAAAAAGCCATAATTGAAAGTGATATCCAAATTATGCGCAGGTAACCAATAGACAAGACAGACCAGCAGCACCGCACTTAGCGCGGCAACTACTATTGCAAACCATAACCGCAAACTGGCCATTAAAATTATGCAGGGAATTGCCAACACATAGGTCCACCACTCTGCCGCGATCGACCAGGACACCATATTCCAGGAGAGATAAACGTGCTGGTTCATCGACTGCGTCAATAACAAATTACTCGGTACGGCAGACCAGGCAAAATAGGTTGTCCAGCTACCATCCACAACAGCGGGATAAAAGCTCGCGACTAGCGGCGCAGTAACCATTAAGACAAGCAGAGTAAACAGGTGCAGTGGATATACCCGCGCAAAACGCGCCCAGAGATATTGCTTAATCGCCTGGGTTCTCGGCGTTTGCAAAAGTTGCTGCGCGTAGACGTGAGCCATAACAAACCCGCTCAGCAGAAAGAAAAAATCCACCCACAAATAACCGTGAGACACTATGCCGGTTCCATCGCGCGGCAAGAGTGCGCCGTAATCGCGATAAAACATACTGACATCTATGTGGAACAACATTACCCAAATAGCCGCCACGCCGCGCATGGGTGTCAGGGAATGAATATAGTTAACGGAGGATATAGCTTTTGCCGGACTCATTATCGATTATCTCCAGGCAGGAAGGTTTAGGTGAATGCCGTTATTTTGGGTAAAAAAATGGCGCTTTTAGCAAGCTAAAAGCGCCTAACAACTAACAGCGAACTTACAATTCGAACAACACAAAACGGACACACAAAATAACTTCCAGTGGTGTTTATACTAGGCGCCGAACTTTACACTGGCAACGATCTACATACGTATTCATAGGCGCCACTCTGCTTACATACGTATGCACTTTGCCCTACTCAACCCACCAAACAAAAAGGCAGCCATTCCTGACTGCCTTTTATTTTCCAAAATTATTAAAACTTTACTCTTCTAACCAATACTTCTATACATCTGCTATGGCTATGGAACCAGCTCCAGAACGACCGACTGCAAAGGCGCGAGCTTGAGAGATACCTTGCCTTGCCCTTCAGCGACTTTCAGCGCGTAGGGTTTTGTTGCATTGGACTTGGGCGAAGCGGCGAGCTTATCGAGCATTTTATATTTACCGTCCTGAATTCCCCATTTTTGCAATAAATCTGTCGGCACTTTCAATACAAATTCGTTTGCCCGGGATGCAGAAAAATTGCTGACAATTATTAATTTTTGTCCCGCAGCACCTGGTTGCCAGCGAGCGAAGGCAAAGGCTTTTTCGCCATAGGTTTTATCAGTCTGTCCAGAGCCGGTGTTAGCTGTTTTAGTACTGAGATTTACACTGTGCAACTGTTGATAGGCACCGCCCATCGCCGGGCTGTTGGCGGAAAGCGTTAAAAGTCGCGCGTAAAACTCACGCAATTCGCGCTGCGATTTACTAAGACTGCCACCATCGTATTTACCACCGTTCACCCAGCGCTGATGTTCAGGCACACCCCAATAATCAAAAATAGTGGTACGACTGGCATGGCCGAAACCGGCATTACCCGCGCCCGGTTCACCGACTTCCTGACCGAAATACAACATGGTAGGCGAACGGCTGATAGTGGCAGAAACCACCATGGCAGGCTTGGCCTTAAGTGGATCGCCTGCGAATTCCGGGCTGGCAATGCGCTGCTCATCGTGGTTTTCCAAAAAGTGCAACATATGCTCTTCAATATCGGCCATAGAATCCTGAATAGTAGCAATGGCATTGGTGCTGCCCTTATCTTGCATGATGGCTTTCAAACTATCGTACATTTCCACTTTATCGTAGAGATAATCCATTTTGCCGAGTTGAATGTAGCTGCGGTATTGCGAGGGTGTGTACACCTCTGCCACCAGAATTGCATTGGGGTTTTTACTTTTTATCGCTGAATTGAGATAGCTCCAGAATTCCACTGGCACCATTTCCGCCATATCAAAACGGAAGCCATCTACGCCCTGCGCCAACCAGAACTCCGCAATAGCACGAAATTTTTTCCAGGTATCAGGCACATCTTTGTCGCGCCAGAATTGCGCGTGAGCTTGCAAATCGCGCTTGGCATAATCCGCAGGCAGCTCCGCAAAATCTTTACTGCCATCGGGACGAATACCGTAATTTAATTTGACCGTTTCATACCAATCATCTGCCGCTGGCTGGGCCTTCCGCGAGCCATTTCCGGTCCATTTCGCGGGGCTCTCAATAAATTTCCCATCGGACAATGGATTAGCTTCACCACCCAAAGGCCGGTAGCCATCAGTGGCCAGCGGCACTTTAAAATCTTCGCCCACTACATAATAAAAATTGTTGTTGCGTTGATACTCATGCGTTTTATCATCGCGCGCACCAAAATCTTCCTGGCCAACCGGATTATTCAGTGAATGGTACTGACGTGCTATGTGATTAGGCACTATATCTATCACCACCTTCAAACCATGCTGGTGAGTGCGCGCAATAAGCGCCTGAAACTCTTGCATACGCTTGGCCGGATCTGTCGCCATATCTGGATCAACACTGTAATAGTCCTTCACTGCGTAGGGTGAACCAGCGCGTCCCTTCACCACATCCGGGTCATCATTCGCTATGCCATAGGCGGTGTAATCGCGAATTACCGCATGGTGTAGTACGCCGGTATACCACACATGGGTAGCGCCTAACGCTTTGATGCCCTCAAGCGCCGCATCGTTGATGTCATTAAATTTTCCAACGCCGTTTTGCTCGATGGTTCCCCAGGGCTTATTGGTTGTGTTGGTATTGCTAAACAAGCGTGTGAACATTTGGTAGATCACCGGCTTTACCGCCTCTTGCTTAACCTCTGCATCAGGTGCTGCCGATGCAGAACCTGCAACACCGAGTGCCGCAGCGAGCAGATAATATCTGGTTGCCTTTAACATAAACGTCTCCGTTAAAGCGCTTTTTCGCGCGCTGGAAATAGTGCTGAAGCGGCTTGCATGCTGCCATGCAGTTGCTTCAGCGCCTGTGAATGAATAGGAAAGTTGAGTGCACAACGACGAATAAAATCGGCGATATCTCTCAAATTATATTTGTGAGCTTGCTGGTTACCTGGCCTCAACTGTGCCTGCTCGGGAAAAATGCCATAACCCGCGAGCAGGCAATGCCAGGACGCAGAAGGATAATAACCACCAATAGCTTGTCGCTCTATTTCCTGGGTAAGGTTCTCGCCTGCCATCCAGGTCTCTAATAATGCGCGCAGGGATTCCGACAAATAATTGTTAGTGCTATTAGCTCGCCAATAATCAGAGTCGTTGCGTGAATTCACGCGGTAGTGACAGACAATATAATCACGCACCGCTTCAAAACGGCGATTAATTACCGCATTGAAATTTCCTTGCTGCTGCTCGCTATTACCGCCCTGCTCATAGGCTTCGGCAAATGCCAGAATCGTCTCTTGTACCAGGTGCAACGCGGTTGCCTCCAGCGGTTCGATAAAGCCCTGCGACAACCCTACCGCCAAACAATTTTTCGACCAATGCTGCTCCACACGCCCCACCTTCATCTTCAAGTGGCGCGCCTCCACATCAGCATCCTGCAAATGTAATTGCCGGCGCAATTCAGATTCAGCAGCGTCCGGCGAACAAAAATCGGAACTGTAAACATAGCCGTTACCAATACGGCTGGTGAGCGGAATATTCCACATCCAGCCATGACTCAACGCAGTGGACACAGTTTGCGGATGGAGTGATTTTCCTTGTGGGCTTGGCATCACCACGGCTGAATCATTAAATAAATTTTTAGCAAAACTGATAAAAGGCACCTTCAAGGTTTGCTGGATCAGCAGCCCCGAAAAGCCCGTACAATCAATAAATAAATCAGCTTCACAGGTTTGCTGATCCTGCATAACCAATTGTTTGATATATCCGTTCTCTCCCACTTTCACTTCCTGCACTCGCGCATCCAAATGGCGAACGCCAAGCTGTAGTGCGTGTTTGCGCAAAAATTTTCCCAGCAGCCCGGAATCAAAGTGATAACCATAACCAACTTTAAAGGGGAATTCGTAAGCCGCTATGGGAGCCAATTGGTGTTCGGCCAGATAGCTGGCCAGGAAGAATTCGTCGGGATGAGCGGCGAGATCAATTCCTTTGCGCCGCAAAAAGCTGTTATAAAAAAACGCAGGTGCCGTATAGTCATCTGGCTGCGACGGGAAAGGATGAAAGTAATCTGTAAAACCAACTTTCGTCGACCACCCTTTGAATTTAATGCCTGTTTTATAAGTAGCTGCACACTCGGGCATCCAATCCAGTTCCGAGATACCCATATAATCAAAAAAACTTTTCAGCTGGGGCGTTGATCCTTCACCAACCCCGATGGTGCCGATTTCACTGGATTCCACCAACAAAATATCCACGCTGCGATCACGCCAGCGCCTAGCAAGGATATTTGCCGCCATCCACCCGGCAGTTCCGCCGCCGACAATAATTATTTTTTTATACATAGGCATCTCGCCACAGACTTGCGCCCTGCAAGCAGGGCGCAACAATAATTAATTCAGTTCAATTAATTGCGCGGACTTAGCGGGCAATGACAAGCTTTCACCCAAGCTCACTGATTTTCCGCTCATAACATCCACCCCCGCTTTTTTATCGCTGAGGAATTGATGGAAGCGTTTTAGCTCCAGCGTTTTTGGCTCGGCATTTTTATTAAGCACAACCATCACCGCTCGCTTGTCCAGATAACGGAAATAGACGTAAATACCATCGGTCGGTGCAAAGTGCTGCAACTTGCCACTGTGAACCACCTCGGAGGATTTACGCCAGTTCAGCAGTTTCTTCATAAAAGCCTGCATGTCGCGCTCTTTGGCGGTGAGTCCCTTGCCGGTAAATGCATTTTTGGCATCCCCATTCCAACCACCCGGCATATCGGCACGTACAGCACCGTCATCGCGTTCTTTGGGGCTGGTCATTAAAATTTCAGAGCCATAATAAAACTGCGGAATACCGCGCATGCTAGCCATATACACCATAGCCATTTTGAATAAATCCACGTCTTCGTCGAGCAGGGAATAAATGCGCGAGGTGTCATGGTTTTCGGCAAAAATCACCAAGTTGCCCGCATCGGGATAAACAAAATCATTCGCCAGTGCTTCATAAAGACGAACAGTGCCAGTTCCCCAGGCCTCAGGTTCGCTCAACGCAGTACGCAGCGCTTCATGAATCGGAAAATCCATCATGCTGGGCATATAGGGCACGTGGCCGTCAGGATTAATTTTGCCTCGCTGCCAGTGTGCCACTATGGCAGGGTTGTTACTCCACTCCTCACCGACCATGGAGAAGTCGGGATACTCATCCAGCAGCGCTTTACCCCACTGCGAAAGAAATTTTTCATCCGAGTAACCATAGGTATCTTCGCGTATGCCACTCAAGCCAGCGTATTCCACCCACCAGATAGAGTTCTGGATTAAATAGCGTGCGAGTAAAGGATTGCGCTGATTGAGATCTGGCATCGTCTTCACAAACCAGCCGCCCACAAATATTTCCCTATCTTCCGGTGCGGCATGAGGGTCTTGAATTGTTGTGCGCCTATGAGATGTCTCTGTGTAGTGATCGGGAAAGTTAACCCAATCTTTGGTCGGCAAATCAGCCATCCACCAATGGCTTGAGCCTATGTGATTAAGCACTATGTCTTGTATAACACCCAGTCCGCGTTTGCGCGCGTCACCGACAAATTGCTTGAAGTCTGCATTGGAACCATAGCGACTATCGATTTTGTACAAATTAGTTGCGGCGTAGCCGTGATACGAATATTTCGGCTGATTGTTTTCGGTGAGAGGGGTGGGCCATATCTGCGTAAACCCCATAGCCGCAATATAATCCAGATGCGCACTCATACCCGCTATATCACCACCGTGACGACCACCACTAAATTTTCTGTCAGGGAGCTCAAGCATGCCAGGGGCTTTGTCGTTGGAGGATTTGCCATTGGCAAAACGATCAGGGTTAATCAAATAAATAGCATCAGAAGGTAAAAAACCTTTGCGTGAAGCCGAACCAGGTTCGCGCGCCAGCAATTGATAAGTGAAACTGCTTTTTAGCTGGTTATCGCGCATAAAGCGGATAGGAAATTTCCCTGGTTTGGCATCCGCCGCAATATCTATAGTCACAAATAGATAGTTGGCGCTCTCCACTTTTTTGGTCTCAATGAGGCGCACACCAGGATAATCAACCAAAGGTGTAGTACTGCCAATATTTTCGCCATACACCAGGAGTTCAACCTGGTGATACTTCATGCCCACCCACCAATTGGCTGGCTCAAGATGTTGTATGGAAAACTCCGCCGCAGAAACACGGCAGACCAAGAGTAAACCTACACAGAAAACCCACAGCCTTTTCATAAGTACCCCTTCGTTATTCATCCTGGTTTTCAGCCACTATTTGTATATTCAAAAAACTAAAAAATTAATACCGCCAGTTCATCCCATAATAAAAAATCACCCACAGGCATATCCCCGTGGGTGATTCTCCATTAGCTCTCCTTAGCTAGATTAAAGTTTGTAGTTGAAACCAAAAAAGTACTGGCGGCCAAAATACTGAATACTGCCAGTCTGCGCCTCTGTACCAAAATAAGTCTTGGATGGTTCATCAGTCAGGTTGTTGACCTGAAAAATTAATTCTAGACCATTCTCAAACTTATATGAGGCCTGGTAATCCAGCACCGACTCGTCAGCATAGAAAACCTCCTGGGTTTCTACCGCCACCTGGTTTGCCACAAATGCCTGACGGTATCTGTAGTTCAAGCGTGTCGAGAAGCCATCCAGATCGTAAAACAAGGTCGCACTAAAGTTGGATGGAGACAAACCCGGCATACCTATATCCTTGGATGCCCCGCCCAAATTATTGACGCGCTCAACGTCGCTATCCGCGTAGGAATAACTACTGCTTACACCGAGGCCGGCCCATTTACCCGGGAGGAAATCGAAGGTTTGGGTATAACCCAATTCAATACCCTGGATATAACCGCCCTTGGTATTGTTGTAAGCAGTTTGATATTGACCGCCAGGCTTGAGTGGATTGCCTGTATTTGGATTGGTATCAGGCACGTTAAAGCCAAGCGCTTTGAAATCAACATTGAGCAAGGTTATTTGCTCGATAAATGATTCAATATCCTTACGGAAACCAGCAACTACAATAGCGCCTTTGGTGTCTTCAAAATAATGCTCGTAAGACAGGTCATATTGTTTCGCGTAGAAAGGATCCAACAGCGGGCTGGTGTTACCCCAAGCGTTGAATTTATCTTCACCATCAATCCACGAACCCGCGCCCGATTTCAATTGACTCACGGGTGGACGAGCCATGACTTTAGCCGCCGCAAAGCGAACCGTGTCCTGCTCGGTTACTTTGAAATTCAAGTTTAACGATGGCAAATAATCTGTGTATTTTTGACCTAGGTTATTTTTAACATAGTCATTGCTAACAACACCGCGACCATCCGTCATAGCCACGCCAGCGCCGCTACCAATCTGCAAAATGCCGTCACTGGATTGGTCTGACTCAACGACGCGCACACCAAAATTACCGCTCAGCGGGACAGAGCCAAGATCAGCTGCGAAATTGGCCATCACGTAACCGGCCAATACATCCTCTGTTACGGTACCGGATTGGATCATAGTCCAGTTATTGGCCCAGTTAGCCACCGGATTCCAGTCGCGGCCACGAGTCTTTTCTACTGCCGCAATTGCATCATCAAAATCTATCGCAAAGAAGTCAGGCATGCCTTTCAATTCACCGCGGAATTTCACGGTTTTGACCATATCGCTGGTTAACTTGATAGGAAATTCAGTGGGATGATTGCCAAACTCCGAACCGTAACCATCCTGGCCGCGTTTGCCGGTATATTCGCGCGATGAATTGCGAATACCTGCTTCAACCGACGTTACAAACCCGGCATCAAAATCGTATTTGATATCGATTTTTTGCGCATTGATTTCATTGTGAGTAATGAATGGCCATTGGCCAACTTCGGTGAGCGCAATGCGATTTAAATTGGTGTAGCTTTGGTTAGAGGAAAATTGCGCAGGGTTTAAACCTTTGTTGAGATAGACAATGGTTTCTGCTGAGCGCACTGGATTGGCCACAGAGGTGTCGTTGTACAACAAGGCGCGGGTACCGCCGTTTTGGAAATCGCCATCGGAATCAGAATAGGAAATGTCCGCGGAAAGAGTCCACTTACCCAATTTCCACTCCGCATTCAAACCATAAGAAGTGACCTCGGCTTCGCGTGAGTCATTGTCGTTAACGGTAAACACTGCAAAATTGGTGGTTCCATCACCAGACACTGTACCGCCAACCATATTGTTATCCACCACTACCGCATCGGTAATCGTGTTGGCTGATTGCAAGGTTTTTACACGGAAACCGCGAGCGAAAGCTTCGGAATCTGCCTTGCTGTTAAAAACATCACCTTTAAGCGTGAAATCTTCGGTGGGCGCCCATACGAAAGTACCGAGATAACTATCGCGCTTCTCTTCACCACCGCGCTGCTGAACCTCCATACCTTCACTGATATATTCGGTACCCGCATCAGCATCCACATTGCGGTTGCCGCTATAGTTCAAGCCGATATATTGGTTGGCAACACTTGGCGCATCCAGCTTCGCATAACCCAGGGCAACACCAAGCGTATCCTCAAGGTATTTACCCTGATAGGAAATATTAAAGCGGTGACCGAGATCAATGGCGTCCTCTACTTCGGAGGTACGACTATTTGAGCTGCCACGCAGACCAACATTAAAAGAATGCTCTTGGGTATTTTTTAACGGGTTTACAGTCGTCAGTTCAATAGAGCCAGCCACACCACCCTCAATGAGAGACGCCTTCGGCGATTTGTAAACAGCCGCCTGGGAAATTAATTCCGAGGGGTAAACATCAAATTCTATGCGGCGACCTGCAATGGGTCCGGTGCTGGTACTGACTTGCTCGCGACCGTTCATGGTGGCGAACACGAAGTCTCCACTCATACCGCGGATATTTAATTCGCTCGCTTGGCCACCAGTACGCACCGAGGTTACACCAGGAAGACGTGAAAGTGAGTCCGCAATAGAAACATCGGGCAAACCGCTAATATCATCAGATGAAATAGCTTCAATTACAGTATCAGAGTTGCGCTTCGCATCAATCGCATTGAGCACGCTCTGACGGAAACCAGTGATAATAACTTCACTAACCTCTTCTTCCGTGGCGGCCTTTTTCTCCGCTTTTTGTTGCGCATATACCAATTGCGATCCCGCCGCGAGCGTCATAGTCGAGATGACAGCAAGCATGCGATTAAATTTAGTCTTTGTCATAATCCAACCCTTTCCATCGGAAATTAATATTATTTTTTGCGACATAAACACCAAATCATTTCGTCAGGAAATTGAATTGGCATCAGCCTATGGCGCCGCAGTGATGGTAAGTGTGGGGTTAGGTGCTAACAATAGACTGCATACGTATTCAGCATGCGTAACAATTAAGCTAAGCTCATTTTCCATCGATAGTTACAAATGCCTGGAAGGCAGCGAACAAGTGAATCGCTCATCGAATATAAACTATCAATAGTTTTTTATTTAACGCAGAAAATCTGAAGGAAAGTAAATATTACTTTTTTGTCGCCATATACATTATTGTGCCCCGCATAAAATACGCGGGGCGCAACAACATTATTTAATCAACATTTGCAATTGCTGATTGTGTGGCTTGAAATTAAGTGCGCAGCCACGCAAATATTTTTGCATGTGACTCATACTATATTTGTGCGCAAGCTCGTTACCCGGACGCAATTGCGCTTGAGCAGGATAAATTCCTTTGCCCGCCAAGAGACAATTCCAGGACACATTCGGAAAATAAACATCCAGCTTTTGTCGCTCCAATTCATCCGTGATATTTTTTCCTGCCATCCAGGTTGTCAGGATTGAGTGCAGAGATGGCGAGATCTTTTCGTTGCGGCCACATTCAACCCAATAATCAGTATCTGTACGCGAAGTAATACGATAGTGACACACGATGTAATCGCGTACGGCATCAAATCGCGCATTAATCCGCGCATTAAATTCATCCTGATATTGATTGGTATATTGCCCTTTGATGTAGGCTTCGATAAAGCGCACGACGGTTTCTTGCACCATATCCAGTGCAGTGGCTTCCAGGGGCTCGATAAATCCTTGCGACAAACCAACTGCCAGGCAATTCTTTGCCCAGTGAACAGCGGTACGCCCTACTTTGAACGATAAGTGACGCGCTTGAACATCAGAATCCAATAGCCCCAAATGCTGGCGCATTTCAGTTTCGGCTTTATCTGCATCACAAAAACGCGAGCTATACACATAGCCATTACCATGGCGATTGGTCAGTGGAATTTTCCAGGCCCAACCATATTTCAACGCCGTTGCCATGGTCTGGGGCATAATCTCGCCGCTCTGTTCGGTGGGGAATACAACAGCGGAATCATTAAACAAACTTTCTGCAGCGCTAATAAAAGGGACCTTTAGCGCCTGCTGAAAAAGCTGGCTGCGGAAGCCTGTCGCATCCACATAAAAATCAGCATGCAACTTTTGTCCATCTTCCGTGCGCAGCGCACTTATATTGCCATAACCATCAAGCTCCACATCGACGACTTTTGCTTGCAAATATTTCACGCCTTTGCGCGCGGCAACTTTCGCCAAAAATACCCCAAGCAAACCTGAATCAAAGTGGTAGCCATAATTAATTTCGAACGGGAAGTTTTCGGATGCTATAGGCGCTAGATTTTGTCGAATAAGCTCCGCGGCCAAAAAGAAGTTGTCGGGATGCCCATCAAGATCAACACCATTGCGGCGCAATTGAGAGTTATAAAAAAATGCGGGGGCGCTAAATTGATCAGGTTGACACAAAAACGGATGAACATATTGAGTAAAGCCTGGCTTGGTCGACCAATCCTTAAAAGTAATGCCTACCTTATAGGTTGCATTACACTCCGGCATCCATTCAGATTCTTCCACACCAATGGTATCCATAAAACCCTTTAGCGGTGGCGTTGAACCTTCACCCACACCGATAATGCCGATGTCCGGCGATTCAACAAGAGTTATCGTAAAACCCTTATCGCCCAAATGGGTTGCCATGAGATTTGCGGCAATCCAGCCGGCCGTCCCACCACCAACGATCATGATAGTTTTATTATTGGTACTCATTTTATTTCTCTGTTGTGAATCAACCTGAATGTAAATAAAAAAACCGCCCGACAAGCATGGCTCGGCGGGCGGTCTTCTAATACCTAACCCTCAGACGCTGAGGGCTCAGACGATTAGAACTTATAGTTAACACCTACTGAGTAGTTGCGACCATAGGTTTTGTCTTCGCCCCATGCGTTATCCACGCCGTAGGAAACCAGAGCTGGAGCATCAGTCAAGTTATTGCCTTCAAATACGATATCGATGCCGTTATCGAATGAGTAAGACGCTTGATAGTCTACCGTGGTGTACTCTTTAGCACGTACTGGTGTAGAGCTACCTGGAACAGGCATGTTCATGATGTAGTCATCGCGGTAACGAACGTTCAAGTGCGTACTGAAATGACCGATATCCCAGAAACCAGTAAGGCTCCACACATTTTTAGACAAACCAGGCAAAGGAAGTTTTTTGCCAGCGAACAATCCACCGCCACCAACTTCTGCTTCACTTTGGGTGAAGGAGTAACTTGCCGTTGCACCTAAACCGGAGAAGATACCTGGAAGCTTAGTAAAGGTTTGGGTAGTCGCAAATTCCAAGCCGCGGATATAGCCACCTTTTTTGGTGTTGGCAACAGTTTGGAATACGCCGTCAACCATACCGTCAGGAGTTTTAATACCCAAATCTGAAAACTTGATCTCGCCAGGTTGGTAAGAAATGTTTTCGGTCAAGCTCTTGATGTCTTTCCAGAAACCGGCAATCGATACAGCACCACCGTCCGAGAAATAATGTTCGTAGGACAGATCCAATTGATTTGCACGGAATGGATCGAGGTAGGGAGAACCTTTGGTCCATACGTTGTAACGTGGCTTACTGGTGCCATCGTCATAGTTTTGAGTGTCATTCCAAGAACCGGCGCCACCTTTCAATTGGCCAGCTGGTGGACGCCCCATTACTTCTGCCAATGCGAAGCGAACATTGTCCTCTTCAGTGATAGCAAAATTCAGGTTCAACGATGGCAACACATCAGTGTATTCAGGACCATATTTTACCGGAGCGTAATTAGTGCGAGTTACACCAACATCGTCAGTAATTGAAATACCCTTGCCTTCACCAACATTTTGTACACCACTGGATTTCTCGTCAGTTTTCACTACGCGAACACCAATGTTACCTGTAACAGGCACGCTACCAATTTCTGACTCGATATCAGCCATCAAATAGAAAGCTTGTACTTTTTCTTCCAGTTTACCTGACTCAACAAAGGTCCAATCCTGGCTGAACACTTGTTTGCCGTAGTAGTTACCAGCACCAAAAATTGAATCAGCCAAACCAGCCATGTTCACAATGAAGTGATCAGGTGCACCAGCAATCTGACCTACGTTTACAAATGAACCCAAGGGTTGTGGCTTACAAGCAATGTCAGAAAGGTTGTCGTTGCAGTATGAAGTCCAGTGACCAGTACCATCAACATAGTTGAATTGGCCATCGCGGCTACCGTACAGGAACGCACCACGATGTGAATCGAATACGCGGTCAGAAACGCGGAAGCCAGTTTCAATGGCAGAAATTGGGCCCAGTTCTACGTTGTATTTGAAATCCACTTTTGCACTGTCGATTTCGTCAGTGTAAACGTGTGGGTATTCTTCGTAACGAGACAAATACATGTTGGCGCCAGTCAAATCAGCACCGTTGAATGAAATGGTCGGAGTTCTATCACCATGCATTTTGAATGTCATGGATGTGCCTGAAAGCTCTTTCCAGGTTTGACCTGTTACGGTATTGCCGTTCGCATCCAGACCAGTCGCCGTACCGAACTCGTAAGGAGTCATACTGGCAAGACGGTCTTTACGGGTTTTGGTACCTTCGCTGTGCGACAGGTTAACTTTAAGATTGGCTTCTTCAGTGATGGACCAATCCAGGTTCAAACCGTAAGCTTCTGAATCCGCTTTTGTTGATTGGTCTTCAGTACGCGCTTCATACCAGGGAGCGCCTTGGCCAGAAACAGAAGGCTGGGTGAAGTTAATTGTGCCTGCAGTTACTACACCGTTTTCAACAGTAGGGTTGCTGATGCTGAATTTATTCAGAGTGTTATCAAGACCGCTCACGGTTACGCCGTGACGAAGGTCTTGTGATTCATAGGTTGATTTGAAGTAGTCAACGCTCGCTTTGAATGAATCGCTTGGCTTGAATACCACAGTCGCTAGGTAACCATCGCGGGTGTCATTGCCTTTACCAGCTTGATATTGGAAAGACTGCGGCAGCGCTTCTGTTTTTCCGTCGCCATCAACGTCGTACATGGAATAGCCGTTTTTGCCATCCGCACCGGCGCGAGAGCCTTCAAAGTTGTTTGGTTGCTCCAGGTGCGCAGCACCCAAAGCAACACCTACGGTTTCATCAAAAAATTTACCTTGGTATGAGAAGTTATAGCGATCGCCACTTTCATCTGCACCAACACTTTTTGCCGCATCGTTATAAGAGCGCTTATAACCCACGTTAAAGTTTTGATCATTTTTTGCAGTGAGCGGATCAACCGTTTTCATTTCAACGGTACCGGCAACACCACCTTCGATCAATGATGCTTTAGGTGATTTGTACACCGCTGCCTGAGTAATCAATTCTGCTGGATATTGATCGAATGCCATCCAACGGCTGCTGGCTGTGTACGAGCTGGTGGATGCTTGCTCGTTGCCATTCAGAGTAGTCTCAATGAAGTCGCCGTTCATACCGCGAATATTGAGCTCAGAGGTGTGGCCAGAACTGCGAACAGTAGTTACACCAGGAATACGACCCAGTGCGTCAGCGATAGATTGTGCTGGCAGAGAGCCCACAGCGCTCGCATCCACAACGTCAGCTACAACGTCAGCTTGACGCTTGGCTTCTACCGAGTTCAGAACGGCTTGACGGAAACCGGATACTACAATTTCTTCTACTGCCGCATCATCCTTTTGAGCATAAACCGTTTGCGAACCAGCAATTAATGCCACTGTGGACATCAATGCCAGAACCGGGTTGAATTTTTGTTTTTTCATGTTGGACTCTCTCCACGGAGTTATTGCAATTATTTATTAGCGTATTTTGAGCGACGTTAATTCTTGTTATGGAGGGACAAAAGCCATGGCGTTAATAACAACAAAAACAGCTTTTGTCTTACGGACGATAGTAAAGGCAAGTCGTTGTTGCCACCAGTGCGTGCATACGTATTCAAATATCCCGCATACGTATGCAAAAGTTTTTTTACACGACAGAAAAGCGCTTAATTTTTTTAAACCATCTCAAGTTAAGCCCAGAAACTCAATCATGTAAACCAAGGTACAAAAAATAAGGGCGTCCAATGGGACGCCCTACAAGAAACACAACAGCCATTTCCGAAAATGTAAACGAAACAGGCAAGCGCTACGGGATATCGAGTTTCAAAAATGCACTGCCAAACGCATCCAGTTTTAATTTACCTGCGGACACGGCCGCTAATGCCTGGCCGTCGCGCTCCATGGCAATGGCGGCAGGATAATCACTCAAATTAACGTCCACCGGAGCATCCGCCAAATTAAATGCCGCAATAACCACTTGTTGCTCATGCTTTCTCACAAACAGGAGCACCTGTTCTGGCGCAGGCAAAAACTCTATATCGCCCCACAACAGCGCTGGCTGTCTTTTGCGCCAGGCCATGAATTGGCGATAGCCATTAAGCACTGAGTTTTTATCGGCATCTTGCACATCTATTGCGAGCGGCAAGTGATCAAGAGATACAGGTAGCCAAGTGGCACCATCGGAAAAACCGGCATTTTTTTGCGCAGCAAACCAGGGCATTGGCGTACGGCATCCATCGCGGCCTTTAAATTGTGGCCAGAAGGTAATGCCATAGGGGTCCTGCAGCTGTTCAAATGCAATATCAGCTTCCGTTAACCCCAACTCCTCACCTTGATAGGAGCAAACGCTACCACGCAAAGAGAAAAGCATTTCATTCAATGTCTTCGCAAGTTGTGGCTTATGTTCACCACCCCAACGCGACATGACACGAACCACATCGTGATTACCGATGGACCAGCAAGGCCAGCCCTCACTCAGGTTTCGCTCCAGGGTTTCCACCGTCTCGCGAATGTAACTTGCCGACAATTTATCGACCAGCAACTCAAAGCTATAAGCCATGTGCAAACGCGAATTGCCAGCGGTGTATTCGGCCATAGTTTTCAGAGAATCGTCAGCTGAAATTTCGCCGAGCGTTACCGAGCCAGGATATTTATCCATCAGCGCGCGCAATGATTCCAAAAAGGCAATATTTTCCGGGCGAGTGTTGTCATACACATGACGCTGGAAGGCGTAAGGATTATCTTCGCGGAAGCCACGACCTTTGCGTTCTTCCACCGGTTTCACCGGATTGCTACGCAGCTCTTTATCGTGGAAGCAGAAATTAATGGCATCGAGACGCAAGCCATCCACACCGCGCTTCAGCCAGAATTCAACTTCTTGCAAAATTTGTTCGCGGACAGCGGGACAGTGGTAATTCAAATCAGGTTGCGAGCGCAAAAAGTTGTGCAGGTAATATTGGCAACGACGCGCTTCCCACTCCCAGGCAGATCCACCAAAAATGGACAGCCAATTATTCGGTGGCGTGCCATCAGGATTCGCATCCGCCCATACATACCAATCAGCTTTGTCGTTATCTTTTGATTCACGACTTTCTTTAAACCATTGGTGCTGATCGGAGGTGTGACTCAACACTTGATCAATAATAATTTTGATATTGCGCGAGTGCGCCTGGGCAATCAGCTCATCAAAATCAGCGAGGCTTCCGAAAATAGAATCTATCTCGCGATAGTCACTGATATCGTAGCCAAAATCTTTCATAGGCGATTTGAAAAATGGCGAGATCCAAATTGCATCCACCCCCAAACTTGCGATGTAATCCAGTTTGCTAATGATGCCTGGCAAATCGCCGATTCCATCATTATTACTGTCCATCAAACTGCGGGGATAAACTTGATAAATAACTGCACCGCGCCACCATGGAGCTTGCTGCATAACTACTTCCTCTTCCAACAGGCGTGGCCAATAGCCGTCGCCAGCAAGCTGGCACGACTGTGAATATTCAGACTAAAGCGCATAGATTTTTCCAACTCGACGAATTCTATTATCACTCATTATTGTTCTGGACATTGATTTGCAAACTATCCGGATAATTACCGGAAGGTGCATAAATGACAACATACGCGAGCCCCAGAACCAAGCCAAGCGCTTACATACGTATGCACAGAGGGCGACGTCAAAAACCGCATAGAATACGTATTCATAAAAATCCCCCGCCTAATTAAAACGCCCGCGACAAAATATGGACTAGGCTTACTGCATACGTATGCAACGCAGCTGGCATCTGAATACGTATGTAGTGAATTGTTTCGGTGCAAGAGTGCTTCTAACCTTAGGCCCGTAAAACCATCCCGCCAACATCTACACCAATAATTTCTCAAAATTAAAAAGGGTATTCACATGAAAAAACGTTTGAGCTGCCTGCTTATATCGTCCGCCATTGCACTCTTCGCCTGCAATGAACACGGCACCAAGCCCAACCCGTCCGCCAGTGTGGCACCAGGCGCGCCAGGTGTTGCATCGCACTGGTCTTACGCGGGTAAAACCGGCATAGGCACCTCTTACGAGCAGTACACCAATGGTCACTACGATGATAATGGCGCGACCGGGAAAATATCCAAGGTCTGGTTTTCGATCGCACAGGGCATACTGACAGAAACCATGTTCGGCCTGATTCACGAGGCGCAGATCCAGGAAGCGCAGCTCTACATTAAAGGTGATAGCTTTTTACACGAAGAAAAGACCGACACCATCTCCACCGTTGAATATCTCGATAAAGATCCACAAGGCCGCCCCGTATCGCTGGCTTACAAGCTGATCAACCGCGACAAGCAAAACCGCTACGAAATCGAAAAGCATATTTTCACCGACCCGGACACCAACAGCCTCATGATGAAGGTTACTGTCCGCGCGACAGGCGAAAAAGTGACTCCCTATTTGTATGTGAATCCCCACATGGCCAACACCGGCCCGGGCGATAAAGCCTGGAGTGAGAAAGGTGTCTGGTACGCGGCCGATGGCAATACGCATCTCGCCCTCAAAACCGATGCACTTATCACTCAGAGCACGGTAGGTTTTGAAGGTGTATCCGACGGTCTGAATGACCTGAAAAAGAGTGGCAAACTGGAACACACCTACACCAGCACCGGCGAGACCACTGGCAATGTCGCCATGACCCTGCAATTGCCAACGGTTGAAAAAGGCAAGACCGGCGAGTGGGTGTTTGTGATGGGCTTTGGCAACTCCAAAGACGAGAGCCTTGCAGCCGCCAGCAGAACACTCGATACCGGCTATACAAAAGTTCTGGCCAATTTTAACGGCACCGGCGACGCCATCGGCTGGGAAGACTACATAGCGTCGCTGCCAGAACTGGGCAAGCTCGCCGCCGCGTCCACCGACAATGGCAAGTTGCTCTACGCCAGCGCCATGGTGCTCAAAGCACAAGAAGATAAAACCCACGCGGGCGCTGTGATCGCCTCACTCTCCAATCCATGGGGCGATACCGCCTCCGCGGATAAAGCCCAGACCGGCTACAAAGCGGTTTGGCCACGCGATTTCTATCAGGTGACCATGGCAATGTTGGCGCTGGGCGACAAAGTCACCCCCAAAGTTGCCTTCGAATATTTGCAACAAGTGCAGACCAGTGACAAGACTCCAGGCTATAGCGGAGCACCTGGCTGGTTCCTGCAAAAAACCCATGTCGACGGCGAGATTGAGTGGGTGGGCGTGCAGCTCGACCAAACCGCTATGCCGATTATGCTCGGCTGGCGCCTATGGAAAGATGGCATTATCAGCGATGCAGAGATGGTTAGCTGGTACAACAAAATGCTCAAGCCTGCTGCCAGCTTCCTCACCGATGGAGGAACCGTCAATATCGATTGGCTGAAGAACAAAGTTATCACTCCACCAAAAACGATTCAGGAGCGCTGGGAGGAACAAACCGGTTATTCACCTTCCACGACGGCTGCGATTATTACGGGCCTGGTTGCCGCTGCTGATATCGCCAAACTGGCGAAAGATGACGTTAACGCCAAGCGCTATCTGGCCGCTGCTGACAAGTACTCTGCCAGCGTGGAAAAAACTATGTACACCACCAAAGGCCTGCTCAACAAAGCACCTTCGGATGGCAACTATTTCCTGCGCATTACCGAAAACACCGATCCCAACGATCACGGCATGTTGGGTGTGAGCAATGCCCAGAAAGATGTGAACGAAGCAGAAGTGGTGGACGGCGGTTTCCTCGAACTGGTGCGTTACGGTGTGCGCTCGCCCAATAGCAAAGAAGTGGTGAACACCTTGCCAGAAATGGATGACACCAGCCTGCCCGCTCCACTGCGCGTGCGCTACGACTTCAGCTTCCCGGGCGTTGAAGGCAAATTCCCCGGCTGGCGCCGCTATGGTCGCGATGGCTATGGTGAAGACACGGCCGAGGGCTTGGGCTACAACGCCAAAGGCTCAAACTCACCCGATGGTCGTGGTCGCGTATGGCCGATCTTTACCGGTGAGCGCGGCCAATATGAGCTGGCCAAACTGGTGTCGCAGGGCAAGCTTAAAGACAGCGATCTTCAGGCGCTGCGCAGCACCTATGTCAAAGCCATGGAATTGTTCGCCAACGACGGCTATATGATTCCTGAGCAAGTATGGGATGGTGTGGGAAGCAACGAAGGCTCCCATTATGTGTTAGGTGAAGGCACCAACTCGGCGACGCCGCTTGCCTGGTCTCACGCGGAGTATGTCAAACTGCTACGCACCTTTGCCGATCAGAAAGTCTGGGATAAAAACGCCAGCACCGAAGCGCGTTACGTCAAATCCAAGCACTAATGCTCGGATGCGGCGGACAGGTTAACAGCCTGTCCGCCGTTTCCTATTTCAGGGACGAGCATTTATAACGTTAATAAAGCCAACTAAGGCAGCAAACATGAAACAACCTACACTCCCCTTTTGGCAGGTCTGGAACGTCAGCTTTGGCTTCCTCGGCGTGCAATTTGGTTTCGCCCTGCAAAACGCCAACGTCAGCCGCGTACTGTCAGATCTGGGCGCAGATTTGCACTCACTGTCACTCTTCTGGCTCGCTGCCCCCATCATGGGCCTGCTGGTTCAACCCATCGTAGGCGCCGCCTCGGATCGCACCTGGAACCGTCTGGGCCGCCGTCGCCCATTTATTCTTGGTGGCGCCCTGGCTGCCGCCATAGGCATGCTGCTAATGCCCAATGCCCCCGTCTTTGTATCCTTGATGGCACCTATGCTCTTTGGAGGCATCATGCTCGCCCTTATGGACGGAGCCTTCAACGTGACCATGCAGCCATTCCGCGCACTGGTGGCCGATATGGTGCCGGATGAGCAACGCACTCTGGGTTACTCCATTCAATCCCTGCTGATCAACATAGGCGCGGTGATAGGATCAATCCTTCCCTTCCTGCTTACCAACGTCATAGGGCTCGAAAATAGCGCTCCCAAGGGTCAAGTAGCCGAAACGGTGATGTGGGCCTTCTATATAGGCGCAACGGCCTTGCTGGGTGCTGTGCTGTGGACGGTATTGCGCACCAAAGAATACGCACCTGCCGATTACAATCGCTACAAAGGCCTGAGCCCTGTTGCAGCAGTTCCCAAAGCCCCCCTCGGTGAACGCCTGGGCAACTTTTTCAAACTGCTGACCCATATGCCCAAAACCATGCGCCAACTGGCTGTGGTGCAGTTCTTCTCCTGGTTTTCACTGTTTATCATGTGGGTTTACTCAACGCCCGCTATCACCCAATACATCTGGGGAGTGGATGCGAAATGGTTCGACCCCCATTTCCTGCACACAGTCGATACCATTCCTGCTGAGATTGCCGCCGCCAAAGGCGCCGCCGGTGACTGGGTAGGGATTATCTTCGCGGCCTACTCCCTGTTTGCCGCCCTTTTCTCATTGGTGCTGACTCGCATCGCCAACCGCTTTGGTCGCAAGCTGACCTACTCACTGTCGCTGCTCGCAGGCGGCCTGGGTTACATCAGCTTTCTCTGCTTCCAGAACGCCGAGATAGCCCACGTCAACTTACTGGTGACCCAGGTGGATGTTCCGCGCGGCGCGCTCAACCTGATTTTCCCGATGATCGGCATAGGCATCGCCTGGGCGGCGATTCTCGCCATGCCCTACGCCATCCTTTCAGGCTCTCTGCCTGCGGATAAAACCGGTGTGTACATGGGGATATTCAACTTCACCATTGCGGCGCCGCAAATAGTCTCCGGCTTGGTCGCCGGGCAAGTGCTGAAGTACGTATTCGATAACCAGGCCATCTACATTATTGTACTGGCAGGTGTATCTATGTTGCTGGGCGCTGCCTCTGTGTACTTTGTGAAGGACGCGGGTCACGCTGGCGAATTGAGTGCACAAGGCCATTAATCGATAGCGTTACATCGCCAATAAAAAAGCCCTGCCGGGATCTTCCTGGCAGGGCTTTTTTATTGCATTAGCGCTTGATAATTTAAAGTTTATTTTTTGGCTTTTACCGCGCCGCAAGAACCACGCACAATCAATTTGGCGGGCAGCAACATGGACTCCACCTGCTCACCGTCAACCAGCTTAAGCAAATTCTCCACCAACAGCTCACCGGCCAATTGTGTATTTTGTTGTACCGTCGACAAGGGTGGATGGGTGTATGAAGCCATAGGAATATCATCAAAGCCCATCACCGCAACATCCTCAGGCACACGCATGCCAGCTTCCTCCAGCGCTTTAATCGCGCCTATAGCGATGAGATCGCTCGCACCAAAAATAGCATCGAAAGGAATGCGTTTTTGCAGCAGCGTTAGAGTCGCCTTGTAGCCCTCTTCCTCTGCAGTTTCAGCATTGATCTGCAGGCGGGAGTCCAGCGGAATATTGGCTTTCTCTAAGGCGCGCATATAGCCTTTGTAGCGCAATTCAAATTCGGGACTGTGCTCTGACACATCGCCGAGGAACGCGATATTTTTTCGCCCCTGCGCAATCAAATGTTCGGCAGCGATCAATGCGCTATTAAAGTTTTCACATCCAATGGACACACCTGGCTGACCTTCCAGTACCGGACCCCAGGTAATAAAGTGCGCACCAACTTCAGTGAGGTAAGTCAGTTTTTTTACAAAACTTTCGTAATCACCATAACCCAAAAAGATAATGCCATCGGCGCGGTTCGCATCTTCGTAATCCGCATGCCAGTCTTCAGAAAACTGCTGAAAAGAAATCAACAAGTCATAACCGCGGTTGGCAGTAGCACGCGTGATGCTACCTAACATGGACAGAAAAAATGGATTGATCAGTGAGTCGCCAGTGCCATGATCTTCACAGAGCAAGAGCGCAATGGTTTTGGTTTCTTGCGAACGCAAATTACGCGCATTTTTATCGACTTTGTAATTGAGCTCTTTAGCAATTGCCTGGACCTTCAGGCGAGTCTCTTCATTGACTAACGGGCTGTTGCGCAAGGCGCGCGACACAGTGGATTGAGATACGCCCGCTCGATAGGCTATATCAAAGGACGTAGGTTTTTCATCTTTCATGTTCCAGGGCCCCTCGCTGTTATGACTTTTCTAATAATGAGGTCAATTGTCACTGCAATTGATACTGCGTTTAAATTGGTATTTAGCAGTTTAGCCAAGATACAGAAAAATGCGCCGCGCAGCTAGCTGTATATCAGCGTCCGGTTTATACGCTCAGCCACGAAAAAAGGAGGCAATCTGCCTCCTTTTTTCATCTATCTACGAGCGATACGAACATCAGTTGCGAGCGAAGCGGCGGCGCCACGCCAATAATCCAAACGCCATGCCAGCCAGGAGACCTCCACTTGGCTCGGGCACACTTGCTGTATTTTTGTTGATCCATCCCCAAAGGCTGCTAACACGAGTCTCGGCAAAACCATCACCATAATCCGCGCTTATATCGTTCTGGTTAAGATCGAGAATAAACGAGGCTACGCCCGCCAGGTAAAGCTCGTTATTTTCCCAGACAAACATGCCGCCGCCAGAATCGCCAAAGGCGGGCGAATATTCATAGGGCAAAGCATAACCATCTTCAAAGAAATCCCAGGCACCGTTTGGGTTGTCATTCTCTGGCGGATCAAAATCACCGAAGAGTAATTGTTGACCATCGCCCTCAGTAGAAAATGCATAGCTGACAAGATTGAGCCCCGCACGCTTCACACCAAATGGAGAGGTCACTCCGCCCAACCCATCACCAGAGGTTCCAAAACCGGCGATAACACCCAAATTGCCCAATTCATTATTGCTTTGATACAACTTGGCCGGTGTTACATCGAGGGCCTGGTCAAAATGCACCAAACCTATATCCCAGCCTGCAAATAAATTTGTCTCATCAAATAATTCATGGGCGCGCCAATTATCGCCCTGGTAGGCCGTATATCCGCCCAGTTGATTGCGCAGATAAAAATCTATGCTGGTCGCGTTATCTACACAGTGAGCTGCAGTCAACATCCAATGAGCGCCGATCGCGGTACCGCTACAACCATAATAGCCCTCATTGCTGCCACCAATAATGGCCCCCACCGGCGCGAGGTTTTCCCAACCGCCAAAAGCTCGATATTCTGCATCGGGGGTATCGTGACGAATAGTACCTGCCATTGCAGGTACAACAAGGCTGGACAAGAGTATTCCTGTCAGTAATTTCATTCCTCTACTCCTGGTAAAAGTTCATGTAAGTATCCGTTTTTTCCATCGGCCTCGCTTTGCAAATATCTACACGAAGCGCCAGTCCATAGTATAAAAACCAGTTACAAAAAAATACTCGTTAGAGCGCCAACTGACCGTATTTATAGCGGTAATTTTCTCCGTAAATCACCATTGCAGTTATACCAACAGCCTAAATGCAGACAAAAAAAAGCCGCAGATGAGACTGCGGCTTTTAATGTATTGCTGAGAGCTTAATGAGTATCGCGCAACGCGGTCGCCACCGGTAAGCGCGCAGCGCGAATGGCCGGAAACAATCCGCCAATAAAACCTATTGCAAGCGCAAATACAACGCCTTGTTTCAACAGATCCGGCGTCACTGCAAAATCAAACACCACCTGACTGAAACTTGCAAAATTAAGCGTAGACACGGTGTAACCATTAAACAGCACATAGACAACGAGTGCGCCTATTGCGCCGCCTATGACAGCCAATACCAATGATTCAAACAATGTCGAAAAGGCCACGGGAAAAGTACTAAAACCCAGAGCGCGCAAGGTAGCAATTTCACGTGTGCGCGACGCCACCGAAGTGTACATAGTATTGATTGCACCAAACACAGCACCTAGCGCCATAATAATCGACAACGGATAGCCAATGACTTTGATAAACCCCGTCAGCGCCATGGATTGATCAGCCAGATATTCCGTTTCCAGTCGCACATCCATTGTAAGTTTTGGATCAGCGGCCACAGCATCTTTAAGTTGCTGCAAAGCCTGAGGTGATTCCAGTTTGGCGTGAATGGTTTGATAGCTGTTACCGCGGCGATAAATCGCCTGCAAAATTTTGGCATCGCACCAAAGTTCAGATTCCGAAAGACCGCCTTTATCTTCAAACACGCCGACAACTTCCCATTGCGTCTGGCCAAATTTGATACTTGAACCCAGCGCCAGATTACTAAACTGCTTTTGCGCCGCACGCCCCACAATCAATTCATTTTTACCCGGCACAAAATTACGTCCCGCAACAATTTTAAAATGATCGCGCACTTTAAATGCTGAAGGTTGCACACCCCGTAGAGAAACATTGGCGGAAGCGCTGTTGGTTTTTTTGGTGATATCAACCACCACAAATAATTCGGCAGATGACAAAGGGGTGTCGCCATCTTTTTTTATCCCCGGCATGGTGGCGATCAGCTGGGTTTGATCGTAACCCATACCGCTACTCATTTCGGAAGTGGCTCCCGCCCGCATGATAATCACAGAATCTGGCGATCCAGAGCTGGTCATGGTGCGCTGAAAACCGGTCGCCATGGAGAGCACGCCGATAAACACACCCACCACACAAGCCACACCAAAAACAGCAACGGACGACGTACCCAGACGCTGGGGAATATTGCGCAAGTTCATTACTGTCACAATAAATAATTGTGCAAACCAGTTAAACATAATCAGTTTCTCCGCAGTGCAGCAATGATATTGAGACGCAACCCTTGCAAGGCTGGTACTGCGCCAGTAATTACGCCGAGCAACAACACCCAGACTATACCAGCAACAACTATTGGCCAGGACATATCCAGACCCGGCAATGTGCCGGCGATTTTGTCTGCATTCGCCAAAAGAACAAGCTTGGCCAAACCCAGCCCTAAAAATCCGCCGATACAGCAGACAAGCACAGCTTCACTCAACACCATCAACATGACGGAAATATCAGAAAAACCCAAGGTTTTTAAAATTGCAAACTCGGGAATCCGCTCACGGAAAGATTGCGCCATAGAGTTGCCCGCCACCAACAGCATCGTAAAAAATACGGCGGATAAAATCAGCGTAGTAATCAATCCTATATCGCCAAATTGTTTGGCAAAGGATTTGGCAAATTCTTTCTCGCTATCCGTTTTGGTTTCTGCGGCGGAGTTAGCAAAAAGCGCATCAACCGCTGAAGCAACACGTGCTGAGTCCTTTGGATTTTTAACCTTGATTACCATCCACCCTATAGAGCCTTCACCAAACTGGCGTGCCTTATCAAAATAGTCGTAGTGGAAAAACATGGCATTGTCGCGATTGCCTGCAGTTTTTTCCGAGAAAATCCCCTCAATAACAAACTCCCAATTAGTGCCGCCATTTTTTTGCGGGAACATACCAATCAATGGAATGCGGTCACCAATTTTCCAATTGAACTTCTTCGCCAATCCTTTACCTACCACAGCACCAATTCTATCGGCCTTCCACGCTTGCATTTGCTCGGGAGGAAGCATCAGGCTGTCTTTATAAATATCAAAATATTCTTCGGCATCCACGGGAAATGTCGGAAACTGATTGCGCTTATCCTGATAATAGCCACCGAACCAATTAGCCATAGTCACCTTGTCTACACCATCCAGCGCTTTCACCTTATTCAGATAGCTATAGGGTAAAGGTAATATCAAGGTAACCTTGTTGATTGTCACCAATCGATCTTCGCCAGCGATACGCGCACCACCATCAAATGCCTGGCCGAGTGTGCGGAGCAAACCAAAGAGCAAAAAGGCAATCATGATCGACAGGATTGTCAGCGAGGTGCGTACTTTTTTGCGGGTCAGGTTTTTAAACACGAAATAAAAATATTTCATTGGTTATGCCTCGCGAATCAATTCGCCCTTATCCAGGTGCAGTGTCCTACGCGCGTGATCAGCGGCGCGTGGATCGTGGGTCACCATGATGATGGTTTTTTGCTGGCTGCGATTCAGCTCTTGCATCAGCGCAAGGATTTCGTCTGCAGTATGGCGATCAAGATCGCCCGTAGGCTCGTCACAGAGAAGCAGATTGGGATCACTCACCAATGCGCGTGCAATAGCCACCCGTTGCTCCTGACCGCCGGACAACTCGCGCGGATAGTGTTTCGCTCGCTCGCTCAGCCCCACCAAGTCCAACGCCGCAGCAACGTGCGCCTTACGCTCTTTGCTGGAAAGATTGGTGAGTAGCAGTGGTAATTCAACATTGCGCTCAGCGGTAAGCACTGGCATTAAATTATAAAATTGGAAAATAAAACCTACGTTGCGCGCACGCCATTTTGTAAGCTGACCCGCTGACATTTTATCGATGCGTTGACCCGCAATCAGCAACTCACCAGACGACGGACTATCCAGTCCACCGAGCAAATTTAGCAGGGTTGTTTTTCCCGAGCCTGAAGGCCCCATCAACGCCACAAAATCTCCGCGATTGATTTGCAAGTTAATATCCGACAAAACGGGAACCAACTCTTTGCCCTTTTTATAGGTTTTGGCAATACCCGTCATACTGACCAGAGCATCGTTAGTGGCGATTTGTGCATTTGCCAGGTCCGACATAAATTCTCCTTCGCTATTGAGTTATCACATAAAAATTATTAGAAACGCGCAGACGAAAAAAAAGCGCAGTGTTTGCTGCGCTTTTTTTGTTTTGTTATTCCTGGATAACCTTCACACCATTTTTCAGTGCGGGAGTAATTTCTACTACAAAATCCTCACCTGCACTTAACCCCTCAGCAATATATACATCGCTACCGTAGCTTGCGTTGAGCTTAACTTTCCGTTCATGTACAACCCCATCTTTAACCACATAAACATATTTAGCTTCGCCGTCGGAGCGCACGGCAGTGGTAGGTACGCGAATACCAAGTGGCTCTTTTGGTTTTTGTTTTTCAACTGGCTCGGGATTGAGGAAAGATACCTTAACACCCATGTCTGGGAGAATTCGTGGATCCAGGTTTTGGAAAGCCACGCGCACCTTAACTGTGGCTTTTTGACGATCAGCAGTGGGAATTATTGCAGCAACTTTCGCAGGAATTTTCCATTCTGGATATGCTTCCAATACAGCCTCCGCCATTTGTCCTGCGTGCACGCGTTGGATATAGGACTCATTAACGTCGACTTCAATTTCCAATGAGGTCATGTCTACAATCGTACAAATACCTGTACGAGTAAACCCACTACCGGCAGAAATCGGAGAAATCATTTCGCCCGGCTGGGACGATTTGGTAATCACAACACCGGCAAAGGGCGCACGCAAAATGTGATCCTCCAGTGTTTGCTTTTGTTGTGCCAACAGACGATCCTGCACATTCACCAGCTCTTCACGATTTACCAATTGGGCGCGCGCTGAATCATAAACAGCTTTGGTATTGTCGAAGGCGGATTGGCTAATTAATTGTTTTTGATTCAGCGCAGTACTGCGCTCATGATTTAACTTTGCCTCTACGAGGCGAGCTCGCGCTTCGCTAACCTGTGCCTTGGCGGCATCCAGTTCGGCTTTGGTTACATCCAGCGCGCGACGCGCATTGATATCTTCAAGCTTGGCGACTATTTGGTTCTTCTGTACCACCATCCCCTCTTCGATGAGAACCTCAGACACCTTACCCGTCACCTTGGAGGACACAGTGGCCTGGCGACGTGCCACCACATAACCTGTTGAATCCAATACGCTGGCAGAAGAAGGATCCGCCGTGGCTATGCGAGCCATTTGGACTTTTACCGGAACCGGCGCCGCCTCTGAAAATAAACGCACGGCCACAACAATCAACACCACCACCAAAACCGCACCTGCAAACCAGGGCCACAGTGGGCCGCGCGACGAGGCTTGGTCACGATCTATACGCAACTGGGACAAAAGCTCACTTTTATTATTCACAAATACCGTCCTGACAACTGGAATGGGGGCAAGATTCTACGCCGATAGGCGGCATTCTAATGCAGTCTGCGCCCCTCTGCATCCATGGCATTTAGTTTGTATTTGGACTAACAGGCTTCAAGCGCTTCAGCTTCGCCAGGGAGCCCTCTAATTTGATCTTGTAGTTTAGGCAGATGAAATTACTATTAGCAGCATTCTTTTTACAGCCAGGAATCAGCCATGCCCAAAAGCCTCGTTATTTGTATTGATGGAACCTGGAATGCCCCAGGCCAAACGGATCAGGACCCCATCTCTCATGAAGAGATGGTTACCAAAACCAATGTCGCCCGCACTTGGGAGGCGCTTACCGGGCAATCACTTCCGATAACACACTCCTATGGCGTTATCGCTGATTTAGCACTGCAATCTGGCGAAGCAATTTACCTGAATGGTGTTGGCAGTAGCGGCAGCAAATTTGAGCAAAACTTCGATGGCTCTACAGGCGAAGGTACCGCCATGCGCATTCGCGATGCCTATCGCTTTATCGCCGAGCGCTGGGAGGAAGGCGATAATATTTACGCCTTCGGTTTCAGTCGAGGAGCCTTCGCAGTACGCAGCGCGCTTGGTTTTCTCAATTACGTGGGGCTGCCAGCACGGCGAGCGCTCCTAACCGAAGACGACCTCAAACAATTATTTGATTGTTATCGCACCAAAGGCACACAGCCTAACTGGACACGCAAGGATGTTCCCGTGCATTTTCTTGGCGTATGGGACACGGTTGGCGCATTAGCATTCGGCGATAGCCTCAATCACTTCCATCAACTTAGCCCCACAAATGTTCGCTGTTGTCGCCAGGCCTTAGCGTTGGATGAAATCCGCAAACAATTTTTACCGGAATATTGGGCACAAAAAAATAACTGCGATTATCGCGAAGCCTGGTTTGCCGGTGCGCACACCAATGTAGGTGGCGGCTACGTCGATCCAAATCTGTCAGACATCGCACTTTTTTGGATATTGGCGCAGGCAAAAGATCAGGGCCTTACACTGGATCTGGAGAAAATCACCGGCTGGCTAGAGGAAAATCCGCTGGGAGAAATTCGCGCGTCCTACACAGAGTTTTGGGACAAGAGCCCAATTGGGAAGTGGGTTGAGAAGCGCCAGCTCGCACAGCAAATTCGAGTCATCCAAGCCGATCAATATATTCATCAGAGCGCCTTGATTGCAGCTCACAATAATTACCAACCTACCGCAAAGTTTGCGGACGGAAAAAGTGCGCTAACTGGCGAAATCGAACCCTGGCAAGCGCCAATCACAGCGTAACGCCTATCAAGACTCAAGCCACACCTGGATAGGTAACACAAGATGAGGGCATAAAAAAACCAGGCATTTGCCTGGTTTTTAACTCACGCTGATATTATTCAGCAGAGGTATCTTCAACAGCTACAGCATTTACTGGACGATCTACCAGTTCAACATAAGCCATTGGCGCTTTATCACCGGCGCGGAAACCGCACTTCAGAATGCGCACGTAGCCACCTGGACGAGTTTGGTAACGTGGGCCAAGTTGGCTGAACAACTTGCCTACAGCTTCTTTGCTGTTCAAACGAGCAAAAGCCAAACGACGGTTAGCAACGCTATCCACTTTAGCCAAAGTAATCAGAGGCTCAGCGAAACGACGCAGCTCTTTTGCTTTTGGCAGAGTGGTTTTAATCAGTTCATGCTCAACCAGAGAAGTAACCATGTTACGAAACATAGCTTTACGGTGAGAAGAATTACGGCCTAATTGGCGACCAGAAAGACGATGACGCATGATAAATTTCCTTCAAAAAGGACTGCTATTAACAGTCTCGTTAATCACCTGCACCGAAGTGAGTTACAGGCGAACTAATAATGAAAAACCGCTAGCTGATTTTTCACCAGCTAGCGGTTTTTCAAATGACTTAGTCGTTTCTCAAGCTGGCTGGTGGCCAGTTTTCCAAACGCATACCGAGTGACAGACCGCGTGAAGCCAGTACATCTTTGATCTCGGTAAGAGATTTTTTACCCAGGTTTGGCGTCTTCAACAGCTCAACTTCAGTGCGCTGAATCAAATCACCAATGTAGTAAATATTCTCGGCTTTCAAGCAGTTTGCAGAGCGAACAGTAAGTTCCAGATCATCTACTGGGCGCAACAGAACAGGATCAATAGCCTCTTCTTTTTGCTCAGGAGCTGATTGCTTCTCACCTTCCAGATCCACAAACACAGCCAGTTGCTGTTGCAGGATAGTAGCAGCGCGACGGATAGCCTCTTCCGGATCAATGGTACCGTTGGTCTCCAAATCCAAAACAAGCTTATCCAGGTCAGTACGCTGCTCAACACGGGCGTTCTCAACGCTGTAAGCCAAACGTCTTACAGGGCTGAATGAAGCATCCAACTGCAGGCGGCCGATAGCACGGCTTTCGTCGTCATCTTTACGACGGCTGTCAGCTGGTTGATAGCCACGACCACGAGCAACAGTCAGGCGCATTTTCAGTTCGGTATTACCAGTGATATTCGCAATCACGTGATCTGGATTTTTAATTTCCACATCGTGATCCAATTGAATATCAGCAGCAGTAACAACGCCTGGACCTTTCTTATTCAGGGTCAGGACTGTTTGGTCCTTACCATGCATAACAATCGCAACACCTTTAAGATTCAACAGAATCTCAATAACGTCTTCGCGAACGCCTTCAATGTCACTGTACTCGTGCAAAACGCCTTCGATTTCAGCTTCAACAATGGCACAGCCGGCCATTGAAGAAAGCAGAATACGACGCAATGCATTGCCAAGCGTATGTCCAAAACCACGCTCCAGCGGCTCCAAAACCACGCGAGCGTGAGTTGGGCTGCTTTCGGTTACGTCAATGTGACGTGGAGTTAAAAATTCGTTTACTGCTGTCTGCATAGCAACACCTGTTAGCGGTTCTTTAGGACCGGATTAAAAAGAATTACTTGGAGTAAAGCTCTACAATCAGGTTTTCGTTGATATCAGCTGGCAAATCGCTGCGATCAGGAACGCGCTTGAATACGCCTTCTTTCTTCTCAGCGTTTACATCTACCCACTCAACGTTGCTGCGTTGACCAGCAAGGTTGATGGCGTTCTGGATACGCAATTGTTTCTTCGCTTTTTCGCGAACAGCAACAACATCACCGGCAGCCACTTGGTAAGAAGCGATGTTAACGGTTTTGCCGTTTACGCTGATTGCCTTGTGAGAAACCAATTGACGTGATTCAGCGCGCGTTGAGCCAAAGCCCATGCGATAAACAACGTTATCCAAACGAGACTCAAGCAGCTTCAACAGGTTTTCACCGCTGGCGCCTTTACGACGAGCAGCTTCTTTGTAGTAACCGCGGAATTGCTTTTCCAGGATGCCGTAGATACGACGCACTTTTTGCTTTTCACGCAGCTGTACACCGTAGTCAGACAGACGACCGCGACGCTGACCATGCTGGCCAGGTGCAGTTTCCAATTTACATTTTGAATCAAGAGCGCGAGCACCACTTTTCAGGAAAAGGTCGGTACCTTCGCGACGAGACAGTTTACAAGTAGGTCCAATATAACGAGCCATGGTCTATATCCCCCTTATACGCGACGTTTCTTCGGCGGACGGCAGCCGTTGTGAGGAATCGGCGTGACGTCAGTGATGTTGGTAATTTTGTAGCCAACATTGTTCAGTGCGCGAACTGCTGATTCGCGGCCTGGGCCTGGGCCTTTTACTTCGACGTCGAGGTTTTTCAAACCATATTCTTTCGCAGCTTCACCTGCACGCTCGGCAGCAACCTGAGCAGCAAATGGAGTGGACTTACGTGAGCCGCGGAAACCTGAACCACCAGAGGTAGCCCAAGCCAATGCGTTACCTTGACGATCAGTGATCGTAACAATGGTATTGTTAAAAGAAGCGTGGATGTGCGCAACGCCATCGACCACTGTCTTTTTAACTTTCTTTTTGGTTGCAGTTTTATTACTTGGCTTAGCCATAGCAATCTCTTCCTACTAATTTGTTACCGTATGAATGAAACGCAAGAACTCAAAAATTACTTCTTGATTGGCTTACGTGGACCTTTACGGGTACGAGCGTTCGTTTTGGTACGCTGACCGCGAAGTGGCAAGCTACGACGGTGGCGCAGACCACGGTAGCAACCCAAATCCATCAAGCGTTTGATATTCATCGATACAACACGACGCAAGTCACCCTCAACGGTGCGCTTGGCAACCTCAGTACGGATCGACTCCAACTGTTCTTCTGACAGAGAGCTGATTTTAGCCTCTTCAGAAATACCAGTGGCAGCACAGATCTGCTTGGCGGTAGTACGGCCAATCCCATACACATAAGTCAATGAGATAACGGCGTGTTTGTTATCTGGTATGTTTACACCAGCAATACGAGCCATTCAAATTACTCCAGTAACACTATAAATGTAGCGTTGACAGTATTATCCACCACCATCGCCAGCCAAAAAGGCGCGCAGGATAGCGGGAAATACAGCACAAAGCAATAGCCAGACGATCGCTCATCCGACGACAGTCAACGCCCCCAATTGGGCCTGACGTATTAATCTTCTCCAGAAAGCAAGAGGCAGGAGCTCAGTTATGAACACCTGCCTCAGCGTTGAAGCAAGACTTAACGTCAAATATTAGCCCTGACGCTGCTTGTGGCGCGGCTCAACAGCGCAGATTACGCGCAGAACACCGTTACGACGCACCATTTTGCAATTGCGGCAAATCTTTTTAACAGAAGCACGAACTTTCATTATTCAACCTCAAAATACAGGGTTAACGAGCGTTGCCGCTGCCATAACCTTTTAAGTTTGACTTCTTCATCAGTGATTCATACTGATGAGACATCAAGTGAGCCTGCACCTGCGCCATGAAGTCCATAACCACCACCACCACGATCAGCAGTGAAGTACCGCCGAGCTGGAATGGCACCTTAGTGGCCACGACCAGGAAGTTTGGTAACAGACAAACTGCTGACATATAAATAGCGCCTACCACAGTCAAACGAGTTAACACGCTATCAATATATTTTGCCGAATGTTCACCTGGACGAATACCAGGAATATAGGCTCCGGACTTTTTCAAGTTATCTGCTACTTCTTTCGGATTAAACATCAACGCCGTATAGAAGAAGCAGAAGAAGGTAATCAAACCACTAAATAACAGGATATTAAGCGGTTGACCTGGGCCAATAGCTAACGCGAAATCCTGCAGAAACTCATTAACCGGACCTTCACCACCCTGACCAAACCATTGGGCAATGGAGGCAGGGAACAACAAAATACTGCTAGCGAAAATGGCTGGAATTACACCTGACATATTGATCTTCAATGGCAGGTGGCTTGCTTGCGCACCAAAGCCCTGACGACCAGGCTGTCTCTTTGCATAATTCACGGTGATACGACGCTGGCCTCGTTCAATGCGAACAACCAACCAGATCACACCCAAAGCCAATATAGTTACGAATAACAACGCAAGAACATTAAGATCGCCTTGACGAGCACTCTCAAGGGACTGACCAATAGCACCAGGCAAACCTGCAACGATACCCGCGAAAATCAGCATGGAAATACCATTGCCAATACCGCGCTCAGTAACTTGTTCACCCAACCACATCATGAACACTGCGCCGGTTACCAGAGAAACTACAGATGTAAAGTAGTATGCAAAGGTAGCTTCGCCGCCATAGGCATATGAGGAGAAGCTCACCGCCATGGCAAATGCCTGAACGGTTGCCAGCACCACCGTGAAGTAGCGAGTGTATTGATTGATCTTGCGACGACCTGCGTCACCTTCCTTTTTTAACTGCTCAAGTGAAGGAGTCACAGAGCTTAACAGCTGCATAATGATCGATGATGAGATGTAAGGAGTAATCCCCAATGCCAAAATCGCCATACGCGACAAAGCACCACCTGAGAACATGTTGAACATGCCAAGAATGGTGCCCTGATTTTGATTAAACAAATTCGCGATGCGCTCTGGGTCCAAACCGGGAATTGGTATATGAGTACCAATTCGGTAGACCAAAATAGCCAAAAAGAGAAAACGAAGGCGAGCCCAAAGCTCGCCTAAACCTTTTTGATTCGCTAACGGCATATTGTTGGTGATAGCCATGCGTCTCTTACTCTTCTACAGTACCGCCAGCTGCTTCAATAGCGGCCTTAGCACCTTTGGTTACAGCCAGACCTTTAACAGTCACAGCCTTTTTCAACTCACCAGAAGCGAAAATCTTAGCGCGTTTGATAACGGAGCTAATCAGGTCTGCTTGCTTCAGAGTTTCCAAATCTACTATAGAGCCCTCTACCAGATTCAACTCTGACAAGCGAATCTCGGCAGTAACACGGCCGATGCGAGAAGAGAAACCATATTTTGGAAGACGGATCTGCAAAGGCATCTGACCGCCTTCGAAACCTGGTCTTACAGAACCACCAGAACGAGACTTCAAACCTTTGTGACCACGGCCAGCAGTTTTACCCAAACCACTACCGATACCGCGACCAACGCGCTTTGCAGCCTTGATTCTGCCTGGTGCTGGGCTAAGTGTGTTAAGACGCATCTTATTCTCCCTCTACCTTCACCAGATAGTTAACTTTGTTAATCATACCGCGAACGGAAGGAGTATCCTCCACTTCCACAGTATGGCCGATGCGACGCAGGCCCAAACCTGCAACGCACGCCTTGTGATTCTTCAAGCGGTGAGCAATGCTCTTCACTTGAGTCACTTTGATCATTTTCTTAGACATGGTAATCCACCGTCGTAAATCGAAAATTCGATTAGTTCAGAATGTCTTCAACGCTTTTGCCACGCTTGGCAGCAACAGCTTCCGGAGAAGACATTGCTTTCAGGGCATTAAAGGTTGCGCGAACAACGTTTACCGGATTGGTAGAGCCGTAGCACTTGGCCAATACGTTCTGAACACCTGCGATCTCCAGTACAGAACGCATTGCACCACCGGCGATAACACCGGTACCTTGCGAAGCGGGCTGCATGTATACCTTGGAAGCACCGTGAGCACCTTTAATAGCGTACTGCAGAGTGTCGCCGTTCAGGTCAACGTTAATCATGTTACGACGTGCTGCTTCCATAGCTTTTTGAATTGCGATGGGCACTTCACGCGCTTTACCGCGGCCGAAACCTACCTTGCCATTACCGTCACCAACAACAGTCAGCGCGGTAAATTGGAAGATACGACCACCTTTTACAGTTTTAGCAACACGGTTGACTTGTACTAACTTCTCTTGCAAGCCTTCGTTGTTGCTATCATCTTCTTTCTTAGAGTAAGCCATATCTTAACCTTTAGAATTCCAGACCACCTTCACGGGCAGCATCAGCCAGGGCCTTAACACGACCGTGGTATTTGAAACCACTGCGGTCAAAAGCCACTTGCGTGATACCCGCAGCCTTAGCGCGCTCAGCAATCAACAGGCCTACTGCTTTTGCAGCATCCGAATTGCCAGTCTTGCCACTGCGTAAATCTTTATCAAGAGTAGAGGCGCTAGCCAATACTGTTGCACCATTACCGGCAATTACTTGCGCGTATATGTGGCGCGGTGTGCGATGGATGGTCAAACGAGTTGCACCCAATTCGCGAATCTTTGCACGGGCACTACGCGCACGGCGAAGACGAGTAAGCTTCTTATCGCTCATAACCTTAGGCCCTTACTTTTTCTTGGCTTCTTTACGCAGTACTACTTCATCCGAATAGCGTACACCTTTACCTTTATAAGGCTCTGGTTCACGATACGCACGGATTTCAGCGGCAACTTGACCCAGCAATTGCTTGTCAGCGCCTCTCAGTACTATTTCGGTCTGGCTTGGGGTCTCAACTGTTACGCCTGCAGGCAGAGCGTAGTTAACAGGGTGAGACAAACCCAAAGACAGGTTTACAGTGTTGCCTTCAGCTTTAACACGGTAGCCCACGCCAACCAGAGTCAGTTTCTTTTCGAAACCCTGGCTCACGCCGACAACCATGTTTTTTACCAGGGCACGGGTGGTGCCTGCTAATGCATCAGACTGCTTGGCACCATCGCGCGGCGCAAAGGTAAGCACGTTGTTTTCGTGCTTAACTTCTACGTTCGCGTGAATGTCGAGCGCCAATGTACCTTTTCCACCTTTGATAGTGAGTGATTGACCACTTAAGGTCACAGTCACTGCGGCAGGTACTTCAACCGGACTTTTTGCAACTCGTGACATGACGATTTCCCAATTAGAATACTGTGCAAAGAACTTCGCCACCTACGCCAGCGGCGCGAGCAGCACGATCAGTCATTACACCTTTACTGGTAGAGACGATAGCGATACCCAAACCACCGCGAACGGTTGGCAGCGCTTCTTTACCGGCATAATTACGCAGGCCTGGACGGCTTACGCGGTCAAGCTCAGCAATAACTGGCTTACCTTCAAAATATTTCAGGTCAACAGTCAGTTCTGGCTTGGCGCCTTCACTTACTGAATAACCATTAATGTAACCCTCGCTAGAGAGTACTTGTGCAACACTTACCTTCAGTTTTGAAGAAGGCATAGTGACGGATGCTTTACCTACGGATTGCGCATTGCGCACGCGGGTCAGCATATCTGCCAAAGGATCTTGCATGCTCATCTGATTCTGCTCCTAAAATTTAGCCGAGGCTTACCAGCTTGCCTTAACAAGACCTGGGACATCACCACGCATTGCAGCTTCACGCAACTTGTGACGGCACAGACCAAACTTGCGATAAACGCCGTGTGGACGACCAGTTACGCGGCAGCGGTTACGCTTGCGGCTGGCACTGGCATCACGCGGCTGTTGTTGCAGCTTGATTTGCGCTTCCCATACTTGCTCTTCTGAAGAAGAAGGGCTAACGATGATAGCTTTCAATTCAGCGCGTTTAGCAGCGAATTTTTTTACGGTATTTGCACGCTTGGTTTCACGTGCAATCATAGATTTCTTAGCCATGATTCTACCCTTAGCCTTTGAATGGGAAGTTGAAGGCTTTCAGCAGAGCGCGGCCTTCGTCGTCAGTGCGGGCAGTTGTAGTGATACAAATGTCCAGACCGCGAACTTTATCAACTTTATCGTAGTCAATCTCAGGGAATATGATTTGTTCAGTCACACCCATTGAGAAATTACCACGGCCATCAAATTGCTTGGGGCTAATACCACGGAAGTCACGAATACGTGGAATGGCAATAGATACCAGACGATCCAGGAACTCATACATACGATCTTGACGCAGAGTTACTTTGCAACCGATTGGCCATTCTTCACGAATTTTAAAGCCAGCAATAGATTTGCGAGCTTTCGTGACAACTACTTTCTGACCAGCAATTTTAGTCAGATCGCCTACCGCGTTCTCAAGCACTTTCTTATCGCCTACAGCTTCACCAACACCCATGTTCAGGGTGATTTTGGTAATGCGCGGCACTTCCATAACGTTCGCCAGACCCAATTCTGTTTTCAGCTTGGGAGCGATTTCTTTGGTGTATAGTTCTCTAAGCCTAGCCATGTTCAATTACGCCCCTACGGCTTCGCCATTGGATTTGAAAACACGCACTTTGCTGCCGTTCTCAAGTACTTTGAAGCCAATACGATCAGCCTTCTTGGTTGCTGGATTGTAAACAGCAACATTAGAAGCGTGGATCGAAGCTTCTTTTTCAACAATCCCACCAGCAACGCCAGCTTGTGGATTGGGTTTTTGGTGCTTTTTGATCATGTTAATGCCAGATACTACTACGCGATCCGGAGCAATTACGCGCACAACTTTACCGCGCTTGCCCTTGTCACGTCCGGCGATAACAATCACTTCGTCATCACGTTTAATTTTAAGCATTTTCCTGCCCTCGACTCTCGGTTATCCGAAGTGCTTAAAGCACTTCTGGAGCCAAAGAAATGATTTTCATGAATTTTTCGCCGCGCAACTCACGAGTCACTGGGCCAAAAATACGAGTACCAATCGGAGCATCTTGGTTGTTCAGCAGTACGGCAGCATTATCGTCAAACTTGATTAATGAACCGTCTTGGCGACGCACACCTTTTTTGGTGCGTACAACAACTGCCTTCATTACTTGGCCTTTCTTCACTTTACCGCGTGGAATTGCTTCCTTAACGGTAACCTTGATGATGTCACCCACGGCCGCGTAGCGACGGTGAGAACCGCCAAGAACCTTGATGCACATGACACGGCGAGCACCGCTGTTGTCAGCAACATCTAAGTAGCTTTCTGTTTGAATCATCGTCCGTCTCCGAGACTTTCAAATGCTGTGAAGTGATTACACTTCAGCAGCGCGTTCTTCAATTTTAACCAAAGACCAGGTCTTGGTTTTGGACAGTGGACGTGACTCAGCAACAGTCACGATATCACCGATTTTGCACTCATTCTTTTCATCATGAGCGTGCAACTTCGAAGACTTGGTAGAGTATTTACCGTAAAGCTCGTGCTTAACACGACGCTCGATCAGTACAGTGATGGTTTTATCCATCTTGTCGCTAACGACTTTACCAGTCAAAGTACGAGCCAGCTTGGTTTCCTGAGTCATCGTTAGTTACCTGCCTTTTGTCTAAGCGCTGTCTTGATGCGTGCAATGTCTTTACGAACTTGACCTAACAAGTGAGTTTGAGCCAATTGACCAGTAGAAGCTTGCATACGCAGCTTAAACTGTTCTTTCAATTGTTCCAGCAACACGCCATTCAGCTCTTCGACGGACTTTTCGCGTAATTCAGAAGCTTTCATCACATCACCGAACGTTTAACAAATGTTGTTGTAATTGGCAATTTTGCCGCAGCAAGAGCGAAGGCTTCACGAGCCAGCTGTTCGCCCACACCGTCCATCTCGTACAGAACCTTGCCAGGACGGATTTGTGCTACCCAGTACTCCACATTACCCTTACCTTTACCTTGACGAACTTCAAGAGGTTTTTCAGTAATTGGCTTGTCCGGAAATACACGAATCCAGATTTTACCGCCACGCTTAACGTGACGAGTCATCGCTCTACGTGCTGCCTCAATTTGGCGAGCAGTTAAACGACCGCGACCAGTTGCCTTCAAGCCGAAGTCACCGAAGCTCACTTTGGAGCCGCGCTGAGACAGACCGCGGTTGCGGCCCTTCATCTGCTTGCGAAACTTTGTACGCTTAGGTTGTAACATGTTGCGTACCCCTTACTTGGACTTGGCAGTTTTCTTCTTGGCTGCAGCTTCGGTTTCAGAAACATCACCGATAACTTCGCCTTTGAAGATCCACACTTTTACACCAATGATGCCGTAGGTAGTGCTAGCTTCGGCGGTTGCGTAGTCGATATCTGCACGCAGTGTGTGCAGAGGAACACGCCCTTCACGATACCATTCACTACGGGCGATTTCGGCACCACCCAAACGTCCACCTACCTGGATCTTGATGCCTTCGGCACCTTGACGCATGGCGTTTTGAACAGCGCGCTTCATAGCGCGACGGAACATAACGCGACGCTCCAATTGCTGGGCTACGCCCTGAGCAACCAGTGCACCATCCAAGTCTGGTTTACGAATTTCTTCGATGTTGATGTGCACTGGCACACCCATTTGCTTGCTGAGCTCAGCACGCAACTTATCAACATCTTCACCTTTTTTACCGATTACGATACCAGGACGTGCAGTGTGGATAGTGATGCGTGCAGTGTTAGCTGGACGCTCGATATCAACACGGCTTACAGATGCACTGGCCAGTTTTTCCTGAATGTACTTACGTACTTTCAAGTCAACAATCAGCTTATCTGCGTAATCAGTACCATCGGCATACCATACAGAGGTGTGCTTCTTGATAATACCGAGACGGATTCCGTTCGGATGTACTTTCTGACCCATAACGCCTGCTCTCTATTACTTGTCGGCTACTTTGACGGTGATGTGACAAGTGCGCTTGGTGATGCGGTCTGCGCGACCTTTAGCGCGTGGACTAATGCGCTTCAGGCTCACACCTTCATCAACAAAAATGGTTGATACTTTAAGAGCATCAACATCAGCACCTTCGTTGTGTTCTGCGTTAGCAATCGCAGACTCCAGTACTTTCTTAACAATCTCGGCACCCTTTTTAGTGCTGAATGCGAGAATATCAAGAGCATCTTCAACGCCTTTACCGCGAATTTGATCAGCCACCAAACGCGCTTTTTGCGCCGACAGACGAGCACCGCTTAATTTTGCTGCTACTTCCATCGTATACCTCGATTAGCGTTTTTTCGCTTTCTTATCAGCGGCGAGACCAAGTCTTGATTGGACGACGATCATTGCTCGCGATCGCGGCTTCGACCTTCTTAATCAGGTGAAGGTCGATGAAAGGACCTTTTTTCAGTGAACGTGGCACTGTCTCTTCCTCTATTCAGCTGTTAAGTCGGCGCTTATTTCTTGTCGCGACGACGAACAATCATGTTATCGGTGCGCTTGTTACTGCGCGTTTTGTAACCCTTGGTTGGAACACCCCATGGTGATACTGGATGACGACCACCAGAAGTACGACCTTCACCACCACCCATTGGGTGATCGACCGGGTTCATCGCAACACCGCGAACAGTAGGACGAATGCCTAACCAACGTTT